>CAVXXA010000009.1:0-99684 GCA_963765605.1 Candidatus Bathyarchaeota archaeon
CAAAAGAAGCGACATCCGTGGTTGTTCCAGGCAAACTCTTGGGGTCAGGCAGCATAAACCATGCGGTCACAGTGGCGTCATTTGGTGCTTCTGAGAAAGCGAAGGCGAAACTTGTTGCTGCCAAAGCGAAGTATCTTTCAATCCCTGAGCTATTGGAGAAAAATCCAACTGGCGCAAACATAAGGATTATTCGGTGAAAAAAATGCAAACAACAAAACCGTCTGTCACACTTGTGAACGCTGAAGGATTAATCGTTGGTAGACTGTGCAGTAAAGTTGCCAAACGATTACTGAACGGCGAAGAAGTTATCATTCTTAACGCTGAAAAAGCCGTGTTTTCAGGCAAAAAGAAAAGCAAAGTGTTAGAAGCGCACATATTCCTTGAAGTTGGAGCTCCACGGCGTGGTCCATTCCATTATCGAAGACCCGACAAGTTTCCTGCGAAAAGCTGTAAGAGGAATGGTTCCGTATAAGCAGCCTAAAGGCAAAAACGCCTTTAAACGGCTCAAAGTTTTCATGGGCATACCCTTAGAGTTCAAAGACCAACAAATGATCACTTTCACAGAAGCTTCATCTGCCAATCTTAAAGGGCCACATTTCACCCTTGGAGAAATGGCGAAAGAAATCGGATGGAATGACAGGATGAAATAATTATGGCACCAAAAAAAGTTTTAGTCGTTAGTGGAAAAAGAAAAACCGCAGTCGCCCGCGCCGTAGTTAAACAAGGCAATGGCAAAGTACGAATAAACATGACTCCAGTTGAAATTTACGAACCAGACATAGCCCGCGCAAAAATAATGGAGCCCCTACTGCAGGCAGGCGGCGACGTCTGGCAGCAACTAGACATGGACGTTAAAACCAGCGGCGGAGGCTACATGGGACAGGCAGAAGCCGCGCGAATGGCAGTTGCGAACGCACTGGTCAAATGGACAAAAAGCACTCATCTACGCACAGTATTTAACGAATATGACCGAACAATGATTGCCGGAGACTCCCGAACGAAAGAAACCAAAAAGGTCGGCGGAGCAGGCGCAAGAGCAAAAGAACAGAAAAGTTACAGGTAAGGAGGAGAAAAAAATGATTATTCCCGTAAGATGCTTCACATGCGGCAAACTGGTCGGCGACCAATGGGACGAGTTCACACGCCGCATCAAGACAGGCGAGAACGCAAGCGACATCCTAGATAGCCTTGGCTTGAAACGGTACTGCTGCAGACGAATGCTGCTCTCGAACGTCGAAATAATCGATGAAGTTTTGCGGTTCTACGAAGAAGCAGAAAAAAGAAAAGAAGCACGCAACCTCTACTAAACTTCCTCTAATTTATTTTCTACTCAATTAGTTGCCGCTTGATTATCTTTCATTCTCTTCGATTCAAGCGTCTTACTGTCTGTATAGTATTTGGCGAGCTTTATTCATGTCAATTTTTGAGGTGTCAACGCCGCTGGCCTTTAATTTCTTGGCGATTTTATCATTGGAATTTCGCCTTCAAAATGTTTGACCATAAAGTAATCTTACAAAACAGAACCTTTTAAGTTAATAAGAAATAAAAACGAAAAAAAAAGAAAAATTTTAGTGGGAGAATAGTTTCGTCGTATGCAGATGCCGACTAGTATTTTGTAGAATTTGCGGGCGAGGATTTCTTTGGGTTCCGCCGAAGTGGCTGCATATTTACCAGTATATTTATCTACTTGTATACAAGAAACTAGTTAGTGGTTATTAATGAACGAGACAACAACCATTCGGGTTTCAAAGAAAACTGCTCAAACGCTTGAACATCTGCGCGAAAAGCTAAACGCGGAAAATCTTGATGAAACAATACAATTACTAGTTAAAAAACAGCGCAAAGCGGTCTTAGACAAAGGATTTGGCATCGCCAGAAACCGAATAAAACCATTTACCGAGGAAGATCGCGGTGAAGATCGTAATTGATACCTACGCATGGATTGAACTGTTAATAGGCAGCGAAAAAGGCAAAAAAGTAAAAGAACTAATGGAAAACGCTGAAGAAGTATATACTCCAAGCACAGTTTTAGCCGAAACTGCAAGAAAATTTCTCAGAGAAGGCACCGACGAAAAAACCATCAATACGTGGCTTGAAATAATCACATCTGCCTCAGTAATAACTCAAATCGATTCAGCAACAGCTTTAGAAGCAGCAAAATGCCAACTAGAACTCACCAAAAAAGCAAAAATCTCCAAGCAAAACACCCCCAGCTTATTCGATGCTATTGTGCTATGCCACAGCTAGAATAAATCAATGCAAAATCATCACTGGAGACGAACATTTTAAAAACTGCCCGAAACCATCTGGATAGACTAGCCGACGATTAAAGCACATCTCGTCATGTAAGTTAGCGTTCTCTTTATTTTTCAAAATCTTCGAGAAAAGCAGCCGTCAGCCTAACCAGAGCAACAGAGTTATTTGGCTATTAACAAAAAATGAAAAATCAGTGGGAATAAAGTTTTTCGTAGGGTCTTTTTGACATTGGCAGTATTTTCTTGAATTTGCCGTTTAGGATTTCTTTTGGGTCAGCGCCGAAGTGGCTGCAGTACTCGTTGACTAAGCCTTCAATCTTCGCCAAATCTCGTTTGCCGACGTTCATTATTTTTGTTCCGTTTACAGGCTCCAGTATTTCTCCGCGCTCGTAGATTACTCCGCCGTGCATTCCTGTGCCGACAAATCGCGCGTTGCATTTTTCGCCTTCCTTCAGGTTCAAGCCTAAGATGACCATTATGCCGCCTGCCATGTACTCAGCTAAGAAGTCACCTGCCGTGTGCCCGATGACTATCTGGGGAATTTTGCGCTGGTACTCCTTCATGTGTATGCCGACCCTGTAGCCGACGTAGTCGCGGACGAAGATTTTTCCGCCCCTCATCGAGTTGCCTGTGACGTCACCGGCATGCCCGTGAATGATTATTTGTCCCTCGTTCATTGTGTTGCCTGAGCCGTCTTGCCCGTTGCCATGAACCACCAGTTTGGGTCCGTTAAGGAAGGCGCCCAGGTCGTTTCCCGGCGTTCCATAAACGTCAATTTGGATGTTTGTTTCTAAGTCGGTGCCGAGGTATCGTTGTCCGCAGACGTTGTGTATTTCTATTCTTTCAAGGCCGTTGGCGCATATTGCTTGTCGTAGAAGGCAGTTTAATTCTTTGTAGTAGACTCCTTCAGCGTTGATTTTCAGCACGTTGCCTTCTTTTTGTAGAATTGGGAGGTATTTTGCGTCGATTTCCAGTTTCAGTTTTTGTTCAAGCATGCCTTTACTCTCCTGCCAGTTTTACGCCTAAGATTTTTGATTCAGCTCTCGTTAAGCCGACGCCTCTTAGCGCTAATCGGTTGCCACGTAGGCTTTCAATGGCGTTTATGCCCATGCCGCCCATCATGTCCTTGATCTCCAGGCTCCAGCTGTTGAGCAGGTTAACAAGCCGTTTGGAAGCGATGTCTGGGTTGATGCGTTTGCTAATCCACGGGTCACTTGTCGCGATACCCCACGGGCATTTGCCAGTGTAGCATTTTTGGCAAACAGTGCAGCCCATAGCTATCAAAGCAGCGGTGCCGATGTACACCGCGTCAGCGCCCAACGCGACTGCTTTGAAAACGTCTGCGCTGCTTCTTATGCCGCCTGCGATAACCACGGAAGCCTGATTGCGTATGCCTTCTTCCCGGAGGCGCTGGTCCACCTGTGCAGTAGCCAACTCGATGGGTATGCCAACGTTGTCTCGAATCGTTTTAGGCGCCGCGCCTGTTGCGCCTCGAACGCCATCCAAAGCAATGATGTCTGCGCCTGCCCGAACCATGCCGCTTGCAATTGCCGCCGCGTTATGAACCGCCGCGATTTTCACGGAAATTGGCTTGGTGTAGTTTGTTGCTTCTTTTAGCGCGTAAATGAGTTGTCGAAGGTCTTCGATTGAGTAAATGTCGTGCTGTGGGTAAGGTGAGAGTGCATCTGTGCCTTCAGGGATCATACGTGTCTTAGCCACGTTTTTAGTGACTTTTTCGCCTGGCAGGTGTCCACCTATGCCTGGTTTCGCGCCTTGCCCAATTTTGATTTCAACAGCTGCCGCGACATCCAAGTATTTGGGGTGCACGCCGAAGCGTCCAGATGCAACTTGAACGATGGTGTGGGCGCCGTACTTGTAGAGGCTTTGGTCTAAGCCGCCTTCTCCAGTGTTAAAGTAGGTGCCGCACTCCGTTGCCGCCCGCGCCAGGGATTCATGCACATTTAGGCTGATGGCGCCGTAGGACATGGCGGAGAACATTATTGGAGTGTCAAGGCAAAGCTGCGGGGTAAGCTGCGTCTTCAGGACCACTTCGCCGTTTTCCGTTTCCAACTCCAGCTTGTCTGGTTTTGCGCCCAGGTAAGTTCTGATTTCCATGGGTTCCCGCAGCGGGTCGATTGACGGATTCGTAACTTGGCTAGCGTTTAGGAGCAGCCGATCCCAATAAGTGTAGTATGGCTTGTCACAACCCATACCCGTCAGGATCACCGCGCCGTTTTCAGCCTGCTTTTTCACGTCCCGAATGGCTTCAAGCGTCCAGTTAGCGTTCTCGCGGTTAACATTAGGGTTCCTTCTTACCGTAATTGCATGCGTGGGGCAGAAGGTTACGCACCGTTGGCAGTTGACGCAGTTCTCTTCTTTGCTGCAGACGGTGTCGGTTTCTTCATCGTAGTAATGCGTATCGTAAGTGCATTGGTTAACGCATACCTTGCAGCGTATGCATCGGTTTTGGTCGCGTTCAACCAGGTACTCAGGAATCAGGTAGGTTTTCATTGAGTTTGTCCCCCTGCTAAAACCTCGACTGTTTGAGGCTTACTTTTTAGTCTGCAAACAACGGGTTCTCCGCCTCTTGGCGCCCAGAACTTGTCAAGCTGAGGCGAAACCAACCTCATGGCAGACTCTTCCGACGACAAGTAAGTGAAGTCGCCGTTTATGCCAGCCACCAGCGGGCGCAGCTTTATTCGGTCAGTTAACCCTATCATTTCGCCGTGATGAGCGACGACGATGCTGAATGGTCCATTCATCAGTAGGCTGCCATAGGTCTGACGCAGCACTGTCAGCAGATGCGCTTTTTTTGGTTCCATGCTGTCTATTTCGCTCCACAGTGGCGCGGCAAGGACTTGAGCTACAAGCTCGATCGGCAGTTTCTGTCTTCGCATGAGCAAATCAACCGTGTAAGCCAAGACTTCAGTATCAGTCTGCATCGTGCATTTGTAACCGTACATCTCCAGGTAACGGCGGTTTATGCCGTAGGATGAGAGTTCACCGTTATGAATCACGGTCCAGTCCAGAATGTTGAACGGGTGTGCTCCGCCCCACCAGCCAGGAGTGTTCGTTGGGAACCTGCTGTGACACGTCCAAAGGTACCCCTCATAATCCTCAAGGCAGAAGAAGTCTGCAACGTCTTCTGGGAAACCTACGCCCTTGAATACGCCCATGTCTTTGCCGCTTGAGAAAACAAATGCCTTTCCTGTTTCAGTGTTAATGTGCATGACGGCTTCTATGACGTAGTCTTCTTCTGTTTGGCCTTCAGGTCGGTTTTTTTTAGGTTGAACAAAGTACCGCCAAGCCAGGGGTGGATTATGCACGTTGGCTGGTTTTGTCTGCATTTCTTCATCGTAGATTAGGTCGAATCTTGAAGCGAGTATGCGGTCGGTTTTTTCTTTTGCGTCTTTGCTCAGGTACATTATGTGGAAGGCGTAGTAATCTTTGAACTGTGGGTAGATGCCGTAAACTGCAAAGCCGCCGCCTAAACCGTTACCGCGGTCATGCATATTCGTTACAGCGCGGACTGGATTCTTTGAGCTGAACCGTTTGCCTTCCGTATTCATCATGCCGAAAATGGCGCAGCCTGAGAAATCCTTGTCGTCGCCGAAGGGACTGATTATTTTTCTATCTTGCCAGTTCATTATTGCACCACACTCATTTTTCTCTGAAGACCAAGCGGCAACGTTGCCCAGCTGAAGTCGTCTTCGAGGAGCTGCTGCTTGAATCTTTTCACGTTTACCGCGTTTTTCATTAAGTAGTACAGTATGCCTGCTCGTTCAATGGAGTTCACAAGCGTTATGCCCAAGATAATGTTATTTTTGAGAACCAGCTTTTTGTATACATTGTGTTCAAGGTCGAGTTTAACAAGCACTTCCAATGTCGGGTCTTCTTTAGGGTTAGCTAAGCCAACGGAGACAACGGGTACGCCGAAGTACTTGAGGCTGCTCATGTTGGTGCCTCCTGCATATACGGCTGGTTTGCCTGCCATATTGTAGCCTGCAACTTGACCTTCCAGCACAGCAAGAGGCCAGAGGGGCAAGAGGCGGTTCTGGTTCAAAATGAAGTCATAAGCCTCAGCGACGTCGCCGCCTGCGTAAACGTCCTGCATGCTTGTCTGCATCATGTTATCGACAACGATTCCTCTGTTAGTTTTCACCGCTGACCCAGTGACCAGTTCAATGCGTGGAACGACACCGATAGCCATGATGACAAGGTCGCAGGCAACTTGGCCGCCTTTGGTTAAGAGCACTCCGCCGACTATGTCGTCGTTGCCTAGTTTGCCTATGATCTTCTGCACTGATTGGCCAGTGATGATGTCGACGCCTGCTTTTCTGATGACAGCTTCCATGATATCTGAGCCTTTAGCGTCCAAGAGCAAGCTGAGAATTTTATCCTGCAACTCAACCATTGTAACCTTTAAGCCACGCTTAAGCAGTGCTTCGGTTATGCTTATGCCGATAAGCCCTCCGCCTATGACCACTGCAGCCTTAGCATTTATGGCGTCGATTTTAGCTGCAACACGCTGCGCGTCGTCGATGGTGGTGAAGGTGAATACGCCGTCCTTGTCTAAGCCTTCAGTCTTCGGAACGAAGGGTTTGCCGCCTGTTGCAAGCAGCAGCTTTTCGTAAGCAATCTTTTCGCCGTTTTCAAGCTGCACGGTTTTCTCGTTAAGGTTTATGGCTGTGGCTTTTTTCCCGATGATTGCTTCTACATTATTTTCTCTCCAGAAATCCTCGGTTCGGCAGTCGATTTTTTTGAAATCTGCTTTGCCGCTTACAAAGTCGCTGATCATTGGGCGGCTGTAGTGAGAGCAGTTCTCTTCAGTAATTACCGTTATGGTTCCAACTGGATCAACCTCTCTTATGGCTTCCACCGCGCCTAAGCCTGCTGCTGAAGCGCCCACAATCACGTATTTTGCCATCTAATGTTTCACCTCTCTGAAAACCAATGCTTCGTTGGGGCAGTTGGCAACGCATGCTGGCTCATCGAAGCCTTGGCACAAATCACATTTGGCAACTACGTGGCCTTCCTTGTCCATTTTTATGGCGCCGTATGGGCAAACCATGATGCAAGTCCAGCAGCCCATGCATTTCTCTTTGTCATGTGTCACTAAACCTGTTTTTTCGTCTTTCTGCATTGCTCCTGATAAGCAAGCGGTAACGCATGGTGCGTCTTCGCAGTGTCGGCATTGAATGGCGAAGGACACAGGCTTGTTCCGTTCTACCGTTACTCTGCTTATCGGTTTTGGGCGTTCGCTGTTGTAGGCTTTGACTATGTCTTTTGATTTTGAATGTTGAACTGTACAGTAGACTTCGCACAGTCCGCAGCCCATGCATTTTTCTTGTCTTGCAATTATTCTTTTCACCGTAACTGAACCTCACAAATTTTTGTTTTTAGCGTGGACAAGTGAGCATGAGAATATGCAGTTCAACGTCGCTTGTGCATAAAACACTCTTAGTTGTGGCTGATCGGTTACCACAAGTCAAGATTACTTTGCGGGTGTTTACTGCCATTTTTACCACGTTTTAATTAGAGTTAGCCCACATACATAGCATGTATTCTATATAACTTTGTTGATAATCATTTAAATGCAAGTTCACGAAATATGTTATCTAAACGAAACATATATCAGGTGACCGATTTGGCAGAAAAAGACCTCGGTTATAGACGAGTACAATGCACAGGAAGAGGCTCATACATAATATCCCTCCCCAAAGAATGGGTCCAAGACCTTGAGTTAAAACGAGGAAGCGAAATAGCATTCAACGTCCAGCCAGACTCCACATTAACTTTGGTTCCAAGGAAAATCCAGGAAAAAGAAGGCAGAGGCAACGCAGCTAAACCCAAAGAATACTACATCAGCATTGACCCCAAAGAAAACATCCACTCAACCCTGCGCATGATCCGCGCGTTATACGCAATAGGCGCAGACATCATAAGAGTCCACTTCAGAACCACTCAAGACGCAGCAAAATACAAAAACGAAATAAAAAATCTATCCCGAGATAGCTTTCTTGGCTCAGAAATAATTGATGAAACATCAGACGAAATTACCCTGCAAATTCTCATAAAACACTCAGAATTCCCTATAGAAAAAGCTGTTAGAAGAATGGCTATCGTGGCACTGTCCGCAAACAGAGAAGCCATCGCCGCGCTAAAAGACAGAAGCACCACGCTGTTTGAAGGCGTAATCAGCGCTCACAGCGACGTAAACCGTCTGGGACTGTATATTGTTCGCCAACTAAAATACGGCATAGAACGAAACCTATATCGCGAACTGGGCTTCAGAACCCCTAAAGAATTCCTTCTCTACCGCATAGCAGTAAACGACATCGAAAGCATCGCCCAAAACGCTTTGAACATCATAAATTATCTGGGTTCACTGCAAAAATTAATCGATGAAGAAACGCTCTTCATAAAAGACCCTGTTGACGAAGAAATATACAACCAGCTAGTAAATTTCAGCTCGCAAGCACACCAACTATACGATGACGCAATAAAAGCACTGTTCAAAAGAGAATACAAAGACGCTGAAAAGCTGATCTCAAAACGTGAATCTCTGACTCCCCTCGAAAACGAACTAATCATGCTGATGTCAAGCAAAAAACTCGACCCAAACATAGCTTCGGTGCTGCGCTTGATTTTTGACAGTTCAAGACGCATAATGGATTACAGCAGAAACATGGCAGAACTTACGCTTAACCGAACGGTAGAAGAGCAATGCTCATCCTTAGCCACAAAATAGGCTGAAAAACATGGTGGCCGGGATGGCGTCGGTTAAGCTAAATTCTCATTTTTGAGTAATTTCTCAAAATATTGTTGCGTCACCGCAAGATGTATGTTTCCACAGTGGGAATAAATATCGGTGGGAAAATGGCTGTTGAAGGAGATTAATTGCTTTAGCTGATCGCTGAGGATTCGTAATTGACGCTTCTAAAAGGCTGCTTGAGTTAAAGGGGCTTGACGAATATTTCTTTACGGTGAATCAAGTGGGTTTTCTCTGTCTTGGGTCCTTATATGTTGCACGTTTGAAGATCCACCTAATTATTCCGTATAGTATTGCTATTATTATGATTATGACGATTACGTAGATTATGAGTGATGCATATTGGATTGGAATGATTAAGGCGGATACTGTCAAATACGCGTATACGGGTTGGTCAAGGTTAACGGTGTAAGATTGGATGGTTATTGGAAAGCCCAAAATGGTTAGTTGCGTTTTGATGACGTAGGTTCCCGCTGGAAGATTGATCGTGGTATTCTCAGCGACTGTGCCTAGGTCTTGAACTAGAGAGCCTGATGGCGTGTCAATTATTGTGGTTACGCCTTGGGCCTCTTTGCCAGTGACTCCGTCTTTGATCGTGATAGTTAAAGGATACTGTTGTCCTTGTTGAGCAAAAGAAGACTGCAACATCATTAAACCGAACGAAAAGCAAAGCATTGCCAAAACACAAAGAGCCATTTTTTTTCCAATCTCCATTTTTTGGATCTCCTCTCCTTTTAACTGAAAGATTTTCAAATTGATAGTTTTGGATTATAATTCTCTTTGCAGCAGCTAATAAAACTATGCCTTTTTTTGCACATACAAAATTCTTGCTGAAAAAAATTTTTGGTGGAGCCAAACTCAATATGGAATGGTTTCAGCACATTTACATTCACAGATCGAGCTCTTCAGCATGAAGAAAGCTTTAAAAGGCGAAAGCACCGCATTACTAGCTTACTCGAAGGGAGGAAGAGGAGAATAAGCACTTTCTTTTTAGGGCGAGACGAAAAAGTAGTGCGCGAGCAGTCAGATGTTTATTACCATTGCGGAATGTCCAGATATGGTTCTCCTATGTACGGGAAGCTCATATTAACAAACAAACGGTTCGTCTTTGCACAGCAACATAAGGTTCAGCAAGGAGGATTCATTGGATTCGGTAAGACAGCTGAAATTCATACAACTGCCATGCCCATCAACATTCCGCTTGACAAAATCATTGGTTGCCAGATCGAGACTAGAACTAGGAAAAAAGGTACAATGAGCCAGCCCGCCTCAGCTTTTAGCAAGGAACAATACCAAATTATCATTGTAGGATTGGAGACCCCTGAAGGCATGGAAAGCCCGATGTTTGAAGTCTGCAGCTCTCAAGATTGGGAAACAGCTCTCAGAAGATCCATTGGCGGAGAAACACTTTAAACACGTAGCCAACGTCTTTTTTCATGCCGTAAAATCTCTACAGAAAACGTAGGAAGGCAAAGGCATAAAGGCTGTTGACTACTAAAGATTTTGACTGTACTCTCGGAGTTGCAAAACATGAATGATACCGATGAAATATCAAAGGTGCAGGTAAAAGTTGAACGCCAAGTAGTGTCAGACCTTAAAGCTGCTGATCGTGTTGCCACTGGGTATGACAATCTCGATGAGATGCTCTGTGGGGGATTACCTCCAAATTTTGCTGTAGTTTTGACTTCGCCCTCTTGCGATGAGAGAGACCTGCTGATCAAGAGCTTTCTTGAAACTGGAGAAAAAGACGGCGACGTCACATTCTACGTAACTATTGATCCAAGGTTGGTTAGAGATCTAACCGGAAAATCTCCTTCAAGTTTCTATCTGTTCGTGTGCAATTCTCAAGCGGATGCTCTAGTTAAGACCTCCTTACCTAACATATTCAAGGTAAACGGCGTAGAAAACCTTACGAGTATAAACATCGCTTTGACTTCAGCCATCCGTAAACTGGACCCCTTGCTGAAGGGAAATAGAAGAATTTGCATAGACATAGTCTCAGACGTTTTGCTGCAGCATCATTCGGTTCAGACAAGAAAGTGGCTGACTGAGCTCATCGCTCAATTGAAATCAACGAATTTTACAACGCTTGCAGTGATAGATCCTCAAATGCATCCCTCAGAAGAACTTCACGCTATTCTCGGACTTTTCGAAGGAGAGATCGACATTTGCGACAGACAAACGCAGAAAGGCCTTGAAAGATTCCTTAAGATCAAGAGGATGAGCAATCAGAAATATATCAAGAATGAAACACTTTTAGTGGTTACAGTGACTTTGGGAGCGCCTTCTAAAGTGTTCAATATCAGAGATTTTGCAGCTTTTTTAGCGAAACGCGGAATAAAAGCCTTCGACCCAATAAGCGGCGTTATGAAATTGGGATCACAGGAAATCTACATCACTGAAGATGGATCAGTAGAAGGACCTGAATCCTTAAAGTTGCGCACGGAGAAATGGATCGCAGAATTCATGTCAAAATAAAAAATCGAAAACATACTTCAAGATATGCTTCAAGTTGCAATGACAAGACTTCGCTAAGGAAAAACCGAAGAAGCCTTTCTCTATTCTCAAAAGCACGTAAAGAAGTAATCGAAAAATTTTCTTCAAAAACAAATATGGTTAAGCTATTGTGCAATTTCAATGGATAAATCATCGTCTTGGAACTGGAATCATTAATTTTTATGTTTTATCCTGTAACGTGGAGCAGATTAGCCTATTTACTTCTGTGACTGCTTTTATGGATACTTCTAGCATGTCGTCGGTGGGTTCTTTTGTTGTTAAGTGTTGGAATGCGAGTCCCGGTGCTATTAGAACTTTTGTGATGGGAGAGTCTTTGTATTTTGCGCTTAATCTTAGCAGTTCGTAGGAGATTCCTGCGATGACTGGAATTAGGAGCAGGCGGTAAGCTAAGTTTATTGCAAAGCCGAAGTTCGGCATTACGGTGAACAGGACAATGCTGATTATTAGTACTATGAAGAGAAAGCTCGTTCCACAACGCGGGTGTAGCCGCGAAAAAACCTTAACGTGATCAACGTCCATGGGCGCTCCTGCTTCATGAGCATGAATAGCTTTATGCTCTGCCCCATGATACATAAGCACACGTTTGTATTGACCCCACATTGAGATAGCAGATAGATAAGCCAAAAACATGCCCAGACGTATGGCAGCCTCAACTAGGTTGAAGACAAAGCCCTTCAGGTTTAACCAAGTGGATAAGAGGAAGGGCACCAAAAAGAAGACAGCCATTATGCCCGCGACGGCAGCGGCAAGCAAACCGATTTCTGCGTAGCCAAACTCTATCTTTTCTGGCTTTTCACCTTCAGCACCTTCAATTTCAAACGCCGTAGTTGCAGACGAAATCATTGCTTGCATGCCGAGGTAAAGGCTTTCAACCATGTTCACTATGCCTCTGAAAAAAGGCCAGCCTAAAATTTTGTGTTTTTCAGAATAGGGCGTTATCGGTTTTATGTCTACTACGATTTCTTTTCTGGGATTTCTTACGCATGATACCAGATGTTTTCGGGAGCGTATCATTACGCCTTCGATTAATGCTTGTCCACCAAACGCCAGCGACGGCTCTTTCTTTAAATTATCTGACAAGTTCCCCTCACTTAACCATACTACAGCATAGTTTGACACTTATAAAACTTGAACAATTTGGAAATAGTGTAGATCAAAAACCGAAATCAGCAGAAAAAAGAGAATCGCCACATTTCCATGAGTTCAACTCCTATACTCAGCTCTTGTCTAAGAAGAAGTGGTGCTCCGGCCGGGATTTGGACCCGGGTCCGCGACTCGAGAGGCCGCTATACTTAGTCCCTTAATAAGAAGTCTTAGTAAGGTTTGACCGGACTATACTACCGGAGCATTCGCAAAAAGGTTAGCTCTAACAGATAAATATCTTTTTATGCATTTAAGACAAGAAAGCGAATTAAAGTAAAACACTTATACATTATTAGAGCTAATCTGGTGTAGGTGGCTGGAAGTCATTTGATGACGCTTGACGAAACAAAACGGCAATTGCAAGAGCTTAAACCTTTACTTAAAGAAAAATATAATGTTGATACTATAGAAATTTTCGGTTCATACGCCACCTGCCAGCAAACGCCGCAAAGCGATATAGACCTTCTTGTCACATACTCAGAGGCTCCCGATGTTGTTGGTCTTAACAAAATCAAAAGGTTTCTTAGGAGAAAACTCGGGGTAAAAGTGGACCTTGTTTCAAAGAAATATCTAAATCCAATCATCAAAGATAGAGTAATAAAAGAAGCAGTACCTGTATGAAGAAATCTCGCGATTCCTCTGATTACAAGCTGTATCTTCAAGAAATCGTTTTACACATACAGATAATCGAAGAGTACACAAAAGGAATAACGCTTGACCAATTTATTCATGACAGGAAAACTATAGATGCCGTTGACGCTAATCTGCGGAACATCGGTGAAGCTATGAACGTCTTATCAAAAAATCTAAAGATAAGATCACAATTTTACCATTATCATATTCCTTGGCAGGACATAGCCAGCTTGCGGCATACTCTTTCACATGAGTATTTTAGCCGAGACCCAGAAATCGTGTGGAAAAACGCAAAATATTTGTTGCCAAAAATTCAACCTCAGATCAACAGAATGTTAAAAGAAAATTAAAAAGGAAAAGCTGAAGTTTTCTTTTGAACTCATCATGTTTCCTCGTCTACGTTTAGGAACCGTTTTATGGCTGCCATTATTTCAGCGAGTCCCTTCTCTGTTATGGGTGGTTGATATGGGATTCTGAGTACTTCCCAGCCTTGAGCTGTCAAAAGTTCATCGATTTGGTTATCGTGCTCTTGCTGTTTATCAGTGGAATGCACTGGTGTGCCATCTAAGTAAACGATTTTTCGCTTGTTCATCCAGCAGAAGTCAGGAATGGTGGATTTCAGTATGATTGTTTTCTGTGTGACCATGCCGCTGGTTAACCCTGCCTTGCTTAACTCGTGGAAAACCGCCATTTCTGCTTGGCTGACTTTGGGATGCATGTTTGCTTTATAGCTCAATTCTGGTTCACGAGAAGTAGCATTGCATCTAACCCTTAATAAATTCTATACAAAAAAACGGTTGAACCATAAGTAATTCAGTAACTAAAAGTAGGTTTGGCGGATCGCCTTGGTCAACACAAGACGCGAATCAAAAAGAGCCCTGTATTGTCAGGGTGAGGCAATCCGCGCCTCGCTTGATAGCTGACCCGCCAAACGTGGGTGTACCTCTTGGATGGCTATTTCTCGCAAATTAACAAGACTGCGCCGAGTATAAATGGAGTTGTGATTGTACAATCGCAACCACAATCATGCAAGCTTCTCTACAAAAATCAAGTTTTAATATTGCAAATGATTAAAAGAAGCGGTTGGTTTTGAGCTATTCGTTAATACCTCTTGTTTTTCTTCGTCAATTATGGGCAAAAAGGCCAGATAATCTTTTTTGGGTGATTTACGCGGTTTCTTGTCTGCTCTTTTTTGCTCGCCTATCCAGTAGAGGCACCATCCCAAAATTGCAATGAAGAAGAGCGTTGGAAAAAGCATAATTATCGTTATTTTACTGCGTTTACGTTTGCCTTTTGAGGTTGCCAAGTTTACACCTGATTAACGCTTGCTAAATGGCAAAATAAGCTTTGATAATTCAGAATAAAGATATAAAATCAATAATTTAAATCAAGATTGAAATAAACAAAAAGAGCTGCCAAAAATGGCTTAGAGCAGATTCAGATTAACCTTCAGCCTTTTTCTCCTGCATCGGTACAAGCGGATATTCTTTGAGTTTATCTGCCATGTCACTAAGCTGCTTGTCTACACGGTAATTGACTGTTCCTTCCTCAAAAGTTCCATCCGCACCTCTCAGCCCCGCTTTTGTCCCCGTCAGAACTTCTATGCCTTCATCAATTGTTTTAACTGAGTAAATGCTGAATTGTCCTGCCTTCACCGCATCCACGACTTCTTCTTTCAGCATCAGGTTTTGCACGTTGCTTTCGGGTATCATTACCCCTTGCTCTCCAGTGAAGCCCTTAAGCTTGCAGATTTCAAAGAAGCCTTCAATTTTCTCGTTCACTCCGCCTATAGCTTGAACTTCACCTTTCTGGTTAACTGAGCCAGTTACCGCAATATTCTGCTTAATCGGTAATCCAGAAAGCGCTGATAAAATCGAGTATAATTCAGTGCTTGAAGCGCTGTCACCTTCAACTCCTCCGTAACTCTGTTCAAACACAAGTCTCGCGGAAAGACTTAGCAGTTTTTCTCTGGCGTATTTGTCATTCAGGTAGCCGCTGAGGATTAAGACGCCTTTTGTGTGGATTGGACCGCCCATTTTAGCTTCTCTTTCAATGTCGATTACCCCTTCCCTGCCTAGGCCAATGCTTGCTGTGACGCGCGAGGGGGTGCCGAAGGCAAAGTCGCCCATTCCCATCACAGATAAACCGTTCACTTGCCCAACTCTTTGGTCAGCAGTGTCTATTAGGAAGAACCCGCGGTTTATCATTTCTTGAATTTTTTCTTGGATGAGTTTTGAACGGTAAACTTTTTCTTCTATGGCTTTCTTGACGTATTTTGCGGTTATGAACTCTGCGTTTTCTTCCGTTGCATAAAAGTTGGATTCTCTAATTACGTCTGCAACATGGGCAAATTGCGTGGATAGCTTGTATTGGTCGTCTGCAATTCTTGAGCTGTACTCGACTAGTTTTCGCTAATCCTGTGCCGTCGAGGTGCTTGAGGTTTTCTTTTTCACAAAGCGTGCATACCCAAGCGGCATACTGCATTACTTTTTCGTCAGTTCTATCCATAACTGAATCAAATTCGGCTTTAATCTTGAAAAGCTCTCTAAAATCCGCGTCCAATTGGAATAGCAGCTGGTAAACGTAGGGGTCACCGATTAAGATTACTTTAATTGTTAAAGGGATGGGTTGAGGTTTGAGGGTTTTAACGCTGATGAAACCGTAGCGTTCTTCTGGTTCCTCTATAACGATTTTTTCATCTTTGATGTCTTTCTTTAGTCCATCATAGGAGAAGGGGTTTCGAAGTAAATCTTCAACCGGGATGATCAAGTATCCACCGTTGGCTTTGTGCACGGATCCAGCACGGATCATGCTGAAGTCGGTGGTTAAAGCGCCAAACTGGGCTTCTTTCTCTGTTCTTCCCAGAAGGTTCTGGTATGTCGGGTTGCTTTCCATGATTACTGGCGCACCTTTGGTTTCCGAGTTGTCGATGATTACGTTAACTGCGTATTTTTTGTAGGGGTCCTCTCTCATCCAGGGCAGCTGGAACGGCAGCTGCTCTTGCGGTTCACCCGCGCCTCTTCTCACGAACTGCTCCAGATTATCCAAAATATCGTTCTCTACAGCTTTAAGGTAATCAGTCACTTCTGAAGTGGCTTTATATTTTTCAATTAACCTCTCCATTTGGCTGCCGATTGCGTAGAGTGCAACTTCCTTGTTTAGTTTTTTTAATGCCTCATGAATCTGTCTTTCCATGTCAATTAGCTGCCTCATCGTGTTTCGGAATTCCGCCTCTAACTTTTCCCTTTTTTCTTGGAATTTATCTTTCGTTTTTTGAGGCAACGCTAGCATTTCTTCTTCGCTGAGCGGTTTGCCATCTAACACTGGAATAAGCAGCAGTCCAATCGGAGTTGTTTGGATTACAAAGCCTTCCCGCTGTGCTTTCCCATTTAACTCTTCAATTAACTGTTTTCTTTGGTTTTCTAAGCCTCGGATGGTTGCTTCTCTTCGGGCCGCGTAATCTTCGCTTTCAAAGGCTTTAGGCAGCGCGTTCCTTACGTTGTCAATGAAGTTTTTCATGTCTGCTTGGAATTCTTTTCCTTTTCCTGCGGGTAACCCGATGGCTTTTGGCTCATATTGGTTAGCAAAATTATTGACGTAGCACCAGTCGGGCGGGACGGGCTGGACTTTAGCTTGCGCTTCTACGAAGTTTTTAACCGCGGTTTTTCTGCCTGTTCCAGGGTAGCCTGCAACATACATGTTGAAACCGTGGTCTTTTATCCCGAGCCCAAATTTTAACGCCCGCACTGCTCTTTCTTGCCCGATAATTTCGCTTAAAGGTACAAGATTCTTGGTTGATTCACAATGCAAAAGGTCAGGGGCACACACGTTTCTGAGCTTTTCTACCGGCAACTTGTTTATCATGGCAAAATCACTTCATTTAACCTGTAAAATCCGTTCTAAACTAGGTTGGATTTGGTCTGTAATTAAGTTTCTGTTGCCGATTCGCCGTCAACTTCCCTATGGCGCTAACTTTCTAGTTCGAGGAAACGTTTGATTAATTGGGGGTTTCTGACCTCAGGGTGGAAAAGAACGCCGCAGATAGGCTTAACTTTATGCTTGATGGCTTGTATGCACTTTGTGGATTCCGCCCAAACCTCAAAATCACCTGAATTCCCCACGGCGACGCTGTGAAGTGAATAAGCCCTAAAGTCTCCAGTGAAAAGCGGGTTCTCTTTCAGCACGTTAATCTGCGTCATGCCTATTTCCAAACTTCTTATCAAGGACAAACCGAAAACAACGCCGATGGTTTCCATGCCTGCACAGATGCCCAGAACTGGCTTTTCTGTTTCCTTGAGCCAAATGAACTTTTCTGGTTGACTTAACGTTGCAGTATCCTTAAGTGCTGTGCCTGAAAGAATGACACGGTCACATTGGCTTAGGTCTTGGGGGGTTACTTCAAGAAAATGTTTTACGGTGCATTCGCGTTGCATTTTGGCAATTGTGACTATCGGCAATACGAACTCGTAGAAGCCAAGTGAATCCTTCTTCCAGTTCATGTCTACAACAAGAATCATTTTGGAACCAGCCGTGCCTGCTTAATTATGAATACTCCAGAATTCCCTTTTGATTCAGTGCTGAAATCGAGAACTTCGATTTTCTTTTTGAACAGCGGTGCATCCAGAACCGTTGTTTCAATTTCGCCGCCTTCCCCTGACGGGCTCAAACCGTACTTTTGCTGAAGATCAACTAGCCTCTCTATCAGTTCGGGGTCGATTTGTTTTCCCAGCCATTTCTCGTCAAGCGGGTAAGCGAAAACTCCCGAAATAATCACTTTAAACTGTTTTTCAAGAAGTTCTTCCAAAAGCGCTTTCTGATCGTGTTTCCAGAGCGGGTTGAAACACCAAAGTCCAAGCCGATGACATATGCGCTGGACCCTTTCTGCTTGGTAGACTGATTCTATTGCGCCCGTTACCACGCCCTCGATGTGAAATTTCCTTGCGGTCTCGGCGATGGCGTCTTCCAAATCCAAGAGTTCTTTCTCCTTTTCGCCCATGGTTGTCTTTGTTATCTGGGGCAGTCCTAGGGCTTCTGCTTGAAGCGTTGAAACCTCGATGTTCGGAGTGTGGAACATGAAGCTTTCCTTATTTTTGGAAAGTATAGTGATGAGGCATACGACTTCCTCTTTCTCCGCCGCGTAGTGAAGGGCAAGGGTCGAGTCTTTGCCGCCTGAAAACAGGACTCCAAGTCGCATGGCTACCTTAAAAAAGGAAACTGGTTTATATGCCTGTTTGAACTGGCGTTTAGGCTTTCACGTTGCAAACGTTCGGGACGGCTTTTAGCTTCTTTATTATTTCTTGGTTAACTTTTTTGTGAAGCACATACACCGAGATGGCGTAGCCGCTGCACCCGATTTGCCTTGAATAGTTTGCTCGGATGTTTATGTCGCTATCAGCTAAGACCTTGTCAATATTAGCGAAAACCCCTGGCACGTCACGGTGGTGAATAAACAAGGTATAAACTGGAATTTCCTCCAGCTCAATGTTTTCACCCGCGTTCACCGCGTTTGCGAAGTCTCCGCCTAAAAGGTAACCTGAAACAACATGGGCTATTTCAGTTGATGTTTCTCTTTGAGCTTCGATTGTTGATGCGCCTAGGTGGCTGCTTAAAACGGCGTTATCTAACTCTTTGAGTTTGCACAAGAATTCTGAGCCTTCACTTTTAGGTTCATCAACGTAGACGTCCAGCGCGGCGCCGGCGATTTTGCCTTCTTTTAACGATTTGTACAGTGCCTGCTCGTCTATGTTGCTGCCTCTTGAAGTGTTGATTAAATAAGCGGTTTTCTTCATCAACGACAGTTCTCTTTCGCCGACAACTTGGTCTTTTCCGCCTGTGTGAATGCTTACGTAATCGGCTTTCGCTAAAACCTGCTCTTTCGTCATGAATTTTATGCCCGATTCAAGACAAGGCTTAATGTCGTAACCGATAATTTCCATGTCAAAGCCGCGGCGCGCGATTTCTGCCAGTCTCTGCCCTATTCTTCCGCAGCCCAAAATACCCAGGGTCTTGTAGGATAACTCGGTTCCTTTAAGCTTCTCTTTTTTCCAAACGCCGCCTTTAAGCGACTGGTGAGCATGAGGGGTGTTTCTTGAGATTGCAAGCATTAAACCGATGGTGAGTTCTGCCACGGCATTGGTGCTGCCGTAGGGGGCAGATTTTACGACTACGCCGTTTTCTGAGGCGGCTTCAACATCTATGTTGTCGTAGCCTACTCCTGCTCTCCCGATGATTTTGAGTTTTCCCCTAGCACCAGCTTCAATGACCTCTTTGGTGACTTTGGTGGCGCTTCGCACAATTAAAGCGTCAAACTGCCCTATATCGGCGATTAGCTTGGTTTGGTCTCTTTTCTGCGTGTCTGTCTCTATGCCAGCGTCTTGGAGGAGTTTTAAGCCTTCTTTTTCTAAGCCATCGTTTAGTAGCACTTTCATTTTAGCCACTCCTTATTGGTTATCAACCTTGACATTTAAAGTTGATTGGCGTACACCGAAACTTAAACGTACCCGAAATACGTAACCGCGCCGTTGCACGGCGTTAAGTTTTGATTTTCAAGAGTCGAAGCTGTTCTTTGCTCATTCGAGTTGATGCTATCTCAAAAGTAGATACTTCATGACAGTAGGGGCAACGCAGGCGCCGTGTGTTTCCTCGGTAGAGGGATGTGAAGCTGGCTCCTGGAACCCAATGGTAGTTGAATTGCTTTTTGCATTTAGGGCAGGTTAGTCTTGATACGGCGTGTGGCCCATACCTTGGAAGCAACATGAAAACAGCTATGAACACTGCGGCTGTGACGACAACGTAGATTATTAGAAGGTCTACCATGATTTTCAGCTTTCAAAGAAGAATGTTGACTTATTAACATTTAGGGCAGATTTTCTAAATTCAGGTTTTGCTCATCATGTTGAGCAATAACTTATAATATTGCTTAATATGATTAACAAAAATGAGGCTAGACTGAAACTTTTTAAATCGTCCTTAAGTGGCTCTAAGCCTTTATGATGTAGCTTAACGCATCCTCAATGCTTTGGAAGCCGTACTTTACGCCACTAAACTCTTTCTTAAACGCCAAAACATCCTGCTTAACCTCGGCGGGCTTGCGTTTGCTCTTGATTACGTCAAGCATGAGTTCGCAGAGGTGTTTGATGTCGCCCTCGCGGAAGCCTCGTCTCGTTACATCTTGGAAGCCGATTCTCAAGCCTGAAGGATCGTCTTTGCTGCTTTGGTCGTCGTAGGGCAAGAGGTTCTTGTTGACGATTATGTTGGCGTCTTCGAGGTCTTGGGCGATTTTTTTGCCGCCGCCGAAGCTGCGGATGTCCACGGCGATTTGGTGAGATTTAGTGAAGCCTTTTTTCTCCGCCAGAACTTTAACACCATTCTCACATAGGTATTGTCCGGCTGTCTGCGCGTTCTTTACCGTTTGTCTTGCGAGTTCAGCGCCGAAAAGCTTCATCTCCAACGCAGCTATGCCAAGCGCGGGCAACCTGCCCAGATGAGTGCTTGAGGCGCTGAGTGGGAAAATGGCGAACTGGATTTTTTTCACGGCTTTTTCCAGCGCGGGGCTGTTTGTGTTTCCCATGATGACGCCTCCTTGTGGTCCTGGGAAGGTTTTGTGGGTTGATGAGGTTATGAAGTCTGCGCCTTCGCGGAGTGGGTCTTGGAATTCGCCGCCTGCAATTAAACCCAAAACGTGGGATGCGTCGTAGGCTATGTATGCGCCGACTTCTTCGCAGACCTCTCGGAGTTCTTTGATTGGGTGTGGAAACAGGAAGAGGCTGCCGCCGAACGTGACTATGCCTGGCTTTGCTGCTCGGATAACGTAAGCGGATTTCTCCGCGTCGATGTTGAGCTCGTCAATGTTGTATACGTGATTTATGTTATCTAAACCCAGGATGTTGCCTGCTAAGCCTGTGTAGTCGTGGCTGATGTGGGCGCCGCAGCTCAGCGGGGTGACAACCATTTTGTTGTTTTTCGAAGCTAACGATAAACCTTTGAAGGTCGCCAGGTTCGCGTGGGTTCCTGAAACTAAGCGGACATCTGCCCAGTCAGACTTGAACAGGCTTTTCATTAAGTCTGTTGTGTAGTCTTCGATTTGGGACATGTATTTTTGTCCTTGATAATACCGTTTCTTAACATGCCCCTCAAGGTCGTTTTCGCCTTCAGCATATCTTGCTGCCAGGTCATGAGCGAAACAGAGCATTTGATTGACTGCTGGCGATTTCAGCCCCTCACTTGCAATCATGTTTATGCATTCTTTGTCTCTGTACTGCTCATGTTTGCGGGTCGCTTCAATTAGGTCCACAACAAGGTTTGAGAAGTTTTCCATTTTTGTGTTCTTCCCTACGGTTAAATCATCAACGAAATTAGGCTTAGCAGTATTTAGCCGTTACTGGAAGCAAGTGAAGGTTCACGGTTGCATGATTCACTATGCCGCTCCAATTATATCATGTACAAGTATTATGTAAAGTATTTCTCCTGAAAGGAAGGCAAACCACCAGATAACAAACAGAATCTTGGCTAGTTTTCCATGCCACTTGTTCGGCGCTTTTTTATGCAGCTGCAATAAGCCGAGAGCAAGAACCACAAGCTCCAAAGACATCACAATAACTGCAACGGGCACGTGAACTATCATAAAGTACGCGTTCAAAAGCGGAGTCATCTGAAGGGTCTCTCCATTTACTGCTCCCCCAAAAGTTCTGTACATCATGTAGCCAATTGATACCGTCAGATCCCATGTGATTGCGGCGGCACCTGAGACTGGGTGGAAACGGTTTTTTCGTCTGCCGCTTAAGAAGGCGTGGCAAAACAGGAAAGCTACTGGAATTAAGGCAACTGCGACGATTGTGCTTGAAAGTGGAGCAACGGTCATGGTTAACACCCGTTTTTAGAAGTCTTATCATGATGCTTGCTAATTAAGACTACTCCGCTTTCTTTTCCGTTTGTGTTGGCGGCTGAGTTATTTTTGCAATAGCTACAGCGCCTGATAAGACGCCGTTGTTTAGGAAGGTTATTTCTTTTCCAGAATCTAATTGTACAGTTGTGTTTAACGGTGTTATTTCTTTGACTGTGCCCTGCTCGTTCATGTACGAAGTTATTACTCGGTCACCTACTGCGTAATGCATTCTGCCCTCTTTCAACGCCTCATATTTGCGGATTACGGTTATGATTACTCCGCCTGAAGCGATTGCGCTGTTTGGAATGGTAATTTGGCCTACATCGGTTTGTATCCTCATAATCAACGCTGTCATTTCTGTGACTTTTCCAGGGATGCTGTTGATCATGACTTCGTCGCCAACCCTGAACTGGTAATTGGTGAAAACAAGGAAACCTGATAAGACGCTGCCAACAAACGTGGATATGACTAGGCCAGCGGTGATTGAGATTATTCCTGCGCCTGTTAAAAGGTCCGTTGCCGAAACTTGCAGGGTGTTTAGGACTCCGAATGTAAAGATCAAAGTTGCTATTGCAAGAATGACATACTGCACTATTGTTGCAGCTTGGTCTCCTAATCGCTGAGCCATAAGCGGTTTAAAATGCCGTATAATTGCTAAAGCCGCTAACCAAGCCGCTAAGCCAATTATTATGTTTACGGATTGCTCAATCAGCTTGGATAGGCTTATGGGTTCAGCTATGAACTGGTGAAAAACGTAAAGGATTCCTATAGTCAAAACTAAAGTAATTAACAAGTAAAAGACAAGTCTCTGCAACGACGGAATAACGCGTGCCATTTTAATCCTTGCTATCCATAGTTTACAAGCATATTTCTATAGTTTTCCCAATCGATAATAGTTCTCTTGCTTGCATCCTAATTAGAAAGACCGGGCGAGGAAAAGGGTGTTCTGTTAATTTTTAGATGATTAAGCAATTTTTTGTGCGCGCCTTTTATATCTGAATAAGTGAGACCATTTGGGCTCGCTGAAAGCTTCTTTAACAGTGTCAACGCTGATCTTCTTTGCTTCTTCTATTGTGAGAAAATTTTGGTCCAAAACTTATTTTGCCTTACTTACTTTGATCTTTTTTTAGCTTTGGCTAGAGGTAGGCTTCGGTGGCGTATCTTCGCATCATTCGATGACTGTTAAAGTAGTAAGCTATTTTGCCTATAGAGTTTTTCATCATGTCTATCCAATCGTCACGTTGCTCGTAGAATTTTGGGATTACAAGGTACTCCAGCTTGTTGTAGAGGTCAGCCAGTTCTCTTTTCCTTCTTTCATCTTCACCCGATGTTTGATCTGGATGTGGACCGATAGCCCAACCTGTTAAACCTTCAACACAGCCCTCTATCCACCATCCATCTAAAACACTGAAATTTACGACACCATTATGTGCTGCTTTCATACCGCTTGTTCCCGACGCTTCAAAAGGAGGCAAGGGAGTGTTCAGCCAAATGTCTGCGCCTGAAACTAGTTTCCCCGCCATCTCCATTGAGTAATTTTCAAGATAAACTACATCAATTTCATTTTTTAGCTGACCCATACAATCGTGTATGTCTTTGATTAATCTCTTACCCATTTCATCTTTCGGATGTGCTTTTCCAGCAAAAATTAATTGAATTCGCCCTTGTTTTTGAATTTCACGTAGTTTCTCAAGGTCTGAAAAAATCATCATGGCTCTCTTGTACTCTGTAGCTCTTCTTGCAAAGGCTATAGTGAGTGTGTCGGTTTCCATTTGAGTTGCTGTTTTTTCTTTTACTAAATTAAGTAAGTCTTGTTTTGCTTTCATGTGAGCTTCCCACAGCTCTTCATCAGGAATGGTATCGACTCTTACAAGCAGTTCAGGTTCATTTGCCCATCTGTGAATATACTTATCGAACAGTGCTCTGAAGTAGGGGCAAGTCCAAGTGTATGAGTGGACACCGTTGGTTATTTCTTGTATGTGGTATCCTGGAAACAGCTTTCTAGAGTATTCCATATGCGCCTCTGTCACACCGTTAGTGTACTTGCTCAGGTTTAGAGCCAGAAGCGTTATGTTTAACCTGTCATATCCACCGTATTCTTTCAAGGTTTCTTCAGGCACTCCGGTTTCAAGAACTTCCGAAATCATATCGTAGGAGAATTTGTCAAATGCGGCGGCTACAGGAGTATGAGTGGTGAAAACGCATAGGTTTTTTACTTTGTCGGCGTTCAAATCGTTGTTCCTTAACAATTCAAGGGTAAGCAGGCTAGAATGGCCCTCGTTCATGTGATATTTCTTGACATTAATTTTTAATGCCTCAAGGATGCGTAACCCGCCTATTCCCAAAACAATTTCTTGCTTTAATCTGTAATTTTCGTCGCCGCCATAAAGAAAAGAAGTAATTTCCCTATCTTCCTGAGTGTTCCCCTCGAGATCTGTTGTAAGGAACAATACAGGTATGGTTCCACCTGTTTGACTTTCCTGTTCGTAGACCCAAACGCCGATTCTGACATTTCGCCCAGAGATTCTTACGGTTGCGGTTTCTGGCAACAGTTTCATGAAATTCGATGGGTCCCATTCTTCGGGGTATTCAATTTGCCAGCCGTCTGGGGTTATTTTCTGTTTAAGATAACCTTTCTTGCTGATTAGAGTTAACGCGACTAATGGTATTCTCAAGTCGGCGCTTGACCTAATCACATCGCCTGCAAGAACTCCCAGTCCCCCGCTGTAGGTGGGCACGTTTGAGTTTACGCCGATTTCCATGGAGAAGTAAGCAATTTTGGCGCCTTCAACGAAGTTGTTCATGCAGTATTCGCTGTCAAAATAATATTGCCTCGACAAAAAATTCGTGGCAAACTGAGTTTTAGACGGATCTAAAGGCATTCCACAAACGGGATCCTTAACAATAGACATAAGAAACGCTCACTCTGAAGGAGTGCCTGTTTCGTCGATAATTAAGTTTTCGTTTAGCAAAAAAACACTTTGCGACGTCAGCAAACACTATTTTCTTGTTCTTTTAACATTGGCAACAAATATATGGAATGTTTGAGACTACCTGCATTATGTCTGCTCCTAATTGCCCGTGTCCCAAAAAAGATTGCCCACGCCACAGCAACTGCCAAGAATGCGTGGACCACCATAAAGCGAAGAATGAAATGCCTTTTTGCGCAAGGTAACCGCAATGGTTAAAGCCTCAGAAAAGGAAGCCCAAAAGAAAAGGCAGAAAATACAGGTTAAGTTTTGGAACCAAGTTGGCTCTGTTGAACACATTAACTTGCCAAAACTTGAAGACGCCATAAGGAAAGAATTCAACATTCAAGACGACCGATCCATCCAGACGCAGGTTCGGCTAATGCAGACAGAGGGCAGAATAAGAGTGCAAAGCAGTGTCAAGGTTTGGATCAAACAGCCAAACGCCGATTTTCCTTAGGCTTAACTGAAGAATTATATATGCACTGAAAAAACTGGTTATTAGATCGGCTTGGATTTGCTTGTGCTCTTCGCAGTCACGGTGGCACTGGTACTAATCGGAGTCAACCTCTACCCAAGAGTAGTCATTTAATCCGCCAAGAAAGAAAATTAGCCAGCCATCAGCAGTGCCCTAAAATCCCAAGTCGCCAGCTTACCAAAGAAGGTTAGGGGCAGGAAGCCCATTTGCCTCAAGATGTCTGTTCCTGCCAATTGTATCTTAGATAAATGTCACAGCGATAAGGAGGGCTAATAAGCACTTACTGACTAAATCTTTCATAGAGTGTAATTTGGGTTGGCAGTGATGACCAAAAAATCAGCTCTAGCGGCAACTGTTATCTTAATGCTCCTGTTATCGACAACTTTCGCAGCCACTCTTCTCAGCGTAGCGTCAGCTGACCCTATTCCGGCGCCGCTTATCCAGCTTAATTCTCCCCAGAACAACAAAATCTACGCCTCAAACACAGTTGAAATTAATTTTACTTTCCTTAAGTCAGGCGCGAATATCACCTCGTTTTCATACAGTCTTGACGGGCAAGCAGCAAAACCTACCAATGGCACCACAATTTTAACAGGTTTATCTTCCGGGTCTCACTCTTTAGCAATTTACGGCACGGGAACCTTCTATCAGACTGGGATCCAAGCTTACACCTCTACTTTGGCGGTAGTGTATTTCAGCACTGTCTATTCCACCTCTTGGATAGTGTTCACGACAATTTTGGTTTTCGCCATAGCCGCATGTTCATTGCTGTTATTCTTGAAGCGTCAACAAGTGGTTGCAAGACTTAAAGGCAAAAAAACTGCTATTTTCTGGTTAGGGTTAGCGGGCTTTTTGTTTTTTGCAGCTCTGTTTTTTGCTCCAAATGTTTGGCTAATAGCAAACAATTACTTGTTTCCTCGGTATCCAGTTGAGCCCTCAGGCTCCTCACTACTGCTTAGCATTTTTGGGTTAGTATTCATGATTTTGACGTTTTACTTAATGGAGCGTGGCACTCAGGGCAGCAGAGTGTTGGAAAGAAAACATGGAAATCAATTAATTTAATTGGTCGCGTTTTTTCTTTTTGCAGGTTAACATTTTGTTGTAATGGCTCACTAATCACACAAGAATAAAAATTCCAAACAGCATTAGCCTCATAAACATAGATTCGTTATTTGCAGTTAAAATTCTGTAGTTTTTTAGAGTTAGAGGTCTTCAGGAAAAGGCATATTTAACTCACAAGAAGCGGCAGGTGCATTCAACACAGTATTCACAATGGTAATTGCCCAGCATCGTTACTGGATACGAGAGAAAAACGAAAACATACCCGCGTAACCTTGCCGATGGCTGAAGTTTACAGTTAGAGGCTTTTTAGTCTGAAGCTGGCAGCTTAATTGTTGATCCTATTTTTCGAGTCAGCTTTCGGTTTTACCTAATTCTATTCGCTTGATTTTGCAGTACGCTGACTGTTCCGGTTTTTCCAAGACGCAGTTGCCTTTCACCTTTAAACGTGGCGACTGAAGCGTTCTTGATCTGCACGGTGTCGCCGACAGTAACAAAGTCTACCTGTTCGTTCCAGAGGCAAAGCTTGATTTTTCCTGTTTCGTCAGCTATCCAAGCATTGGTTACTCTGGCGCTGTTTCCGTAGCGGGTTTGAACTGTTGAGGGCAATGGAGTCTCGAGAACTTTAGCTTCTACGTTGACTTTTTTCATTCCGTGGCGCAGGTCTTGGACAAGAATGGACGATTTGGATGATGTATTTTGTCTATTCATTTGTCTGCGTATTTTGTCGGTGTTCATCCAGTTTTCGAAGCAGATGTCTTTTCTTAGGAGAAGGTCTTCAGCAACTCGAAATTGCACAACTACGCTGGAGTCTTTGGTGATTAGAAAGATGGCTTCGTCTTTTACTGTCCCACGATATTCAAGGACTAGATTTTGGCAGGTGGTTTTTCCTTTTTCTCTGGCTACAACCATAGCTTGGTAAAGTTCTGAAAGGTAATACCCCTTGTTTTACGGAAAGAAACGCAAGATACTCCATTATCGGTGCTTTTTTTCGATTCAATTTTTCCCCTCATAATGTTTGCCAGAAATTTTTGAAAAAGTAATTTCTCGGAGCAGGTTTTACTCTTTCTTAAATAATCCCGACAATCATACAGAATGCGCAGATGGCTATATAGGCTAGTCACCCAGGAAAGCCTGTTTTTCCCATGCCGTTTCCGTTTTAGACGCCTACGAAACGCGGCTGGACTTGGGTTAGAAATGGCTTGCTCAGGTGAAAAGTAAAAGACGGCTGTATCTTCTTTTTTCACTCGACAAACATGAATGGGCGGGGCTTCAACAAATTAACCGACAAATTCACTGCATGTTTTTATTTGATGCCATTTAAACTTAACATAAACTGGGATGGAACGACATGAAAACTATTGCTCTTGTAGCACATGACAACAAGAAAAAGGATATAGTTGAGCGGTGCGACTTCAACAAAGGAACACTATCACAATATTACCTGTACGCAACTGGAACCACGGGTAAACGGATAATTGACAAAACAGGTTTGCAGATAAATCTGCTCAAAAGCGGACCTTACGGCGGCGATATGGAGCTTGGAGCCTTGATTGCCAATGAAAAACTGGATGTCTTGGTATTCTTTTGGGATCCTTTAGAGTCTCAGCCTCATGACGTTGATGTCAAAGCTGTTCTTAGACTGGCAGTACTGTACAACATTCCGACTGCCTGCAACAGAGCAACAGCGGACATGATAATTTCCAGTCCCCTGTTCAACACGTAACAACAGACCGCTTAACCAAGCCTCGCTTTTCATTTCACGACACCTGCTCAGGGCTTCTTGGAACTTTTTCGAGATGACGTCTATTTTTCTTTATGCGCTAATTCTTGGGTGTCAGAATTGCGGTTGAGTAGTTTTTGTCCTCAAAATATTTGTTTGCTATTTCTGTTACATCATGCTCCGTTAACGAATTTATTTTGTTAATGTAGTCTATTAGGGAGTTCTGGTTTTCCAAGTGGATTTCTTCGTAAGCGAGAAGTCGGGGTAATTCATGAGAACTATCAATTGTCCGAAATACGTTTCCAAGCAGCAGACTTTTACTTTTATCTAATTCTTTTTTTGTAGGCGGCTGGTTTCTGATTTTTTGCAGCTCGCCCCGAATAAGCGTTTGTGTAACCTTAATTGACTTGGTTCTAACTGGGCAGTTCACATAGAAATAGCCATAATCCAAACCCGTAACATTCGCTGCGTCAAAGTCGTATGTTAAAGCTCTTTTCTCGCGTAATTCCACAAACAATCTGGAGCTTTCACCCATTCCCAAAATCGCTTCAATCAAATCCAGTGACGGCGTATCGCAATGGCTGGTTGGCGCTGTTCTAAAACCAAAACTCAGGTAGGCTTGAGTTAAACCAGATTTCTTGATCACTGCCTCCTTTTTGGGTTCACTTTCTTCAGGCTTATGGTTTCTTCTTGAGATTGGACCCTTGCTTTCTCTATCTTGAAAGTCTTGGAGAACGGTTTCAATATCTTTATCTGAAAAGTTTCCCGTCAGCATCAATATCATGTTTTTAGGCACAAAATAATTTTGATGCGCTTTCTCTATGCTGTCGATTGTGAACTGATTTACGGTGTTTTTTAAACCTAGAACCGGGTTTCTTATCGGGTGATTTTTGAAGAGGCACTTGATTAGGGTTTCTCCATTTAGGTCTTGAGGATTATCACGGGCTTCAGCAATCTCATTTAATATCACCTTGCGTTCCAGCTCAAATTTGTCTTTTTCAAACGTGCAATCAAAAAGAAGCCCTGAAAGAACCTTTGAAGCCTCAGCAATTCTGTCAGATAAAACATCCATCGAACTAAAAGTGAATTCATCAGAGGTCTCAAAATATGAGCATCCCCCCAAATTTTCTATTTCATGATGAAGCTTAATTCTCTTCTGGGAGCCACCTACCAACATGTGCTCAAGAAAATGAGCATTGCCCGATTTTTCATCGGCATCATCGTTTGACCCATACTTAATCGCAACCGACAACTGCGCCGTCATCCTCGACGAACGCGGATAAAGCAGTACGATTAAACCGTTGGAGAGGACTCTTCTTTCCCAAGATAGACTGTAGTTCATGTAAGCAAAATAGCTTACGCGCTTAAAAAGTCTGATTCCGCCAAAAATAAGTTCGATGTAGGGTAAACAGTGGCGGAGAAAGCTTTCATTTTTTTAACTCATTTTTCCTTCACGAATTTGGGCAATCGCAAGGTGTCCAAATTCGATATCTGTTACATAACTGAAGCCACAAAGCTGAGAAGTATCAGGAGAACACCGATAATCATTAGAACCAAGCCAACGCCCCTATCGCGTCTTCCATGTTGGTACAGGCGTTGATTTGTTGGGCTTGTTTTGCTTTTTGACCTGTTTTCCCAAAGCGCATGAATTTGGCATGAGAAACAAAGTGGCAAGCCTATAATAATAAAAAAAATGGGGCAAACTTCTATATGTTAGGTATGAAGCTTTGAACTAGAAGAGATTGATTATGAACCGTGAAAGTTATAAATCGAAAAGGAAAGGGCAGCCAAAACGGAATACCTCGGTTACTCGATCCAAAACCCGAATGATTGCAAAAACTAAAGAAACCCATAACAGTCCAAAACTACGCGAAATTTACCGCACTAAAATTGAATGGGCAACTAAGATAATGCCCAAACCGAAAGAGCAGATTACGGAAAATCTTTAAGGCATTTATCATCTGCCTTTGACGGCAAACTCAAGGTGGCGATTGACCCAACTTCTATTCATTTCTTGCAGTCACCATTTTCTCAATTCCATGCGTTGTTTTTCGTTTTTCCTACACGAACCCTTAAGAGTGCTCGTGGCATTAGAGTATTAACCAAGTTTGGAGTCACCTGTCCAGATATTTTTGGCTACTGTGAACGCTAAATTTTGGCAGGTGGGCATCAAAGTTGAAAATATTTGAGGCTATGGTCTTTAAAAGAGCAATTGCAACAAGCTGCAGTTTAACCGTAAAGATGCTTGACACCATAACAGACGGCATCGTCTTAAGCATCGATGAAAGTTTGGTCAGCAGCGACGAGCTTTCATTTATAACAGATTTTGTGAATCAACATAAACTAAGTTTGCTGTTGGACAGCGAGCGCTACTTCATTTCCACTAATGCGTTAACCCCATCCGCCCAATCCATATGGGAAAGCTAAAAACTGCGAAATCCTATTGATGGCTGCCAAGTTTAATTGAACAAACAATAAAAAAGTAGTTGCAACTAATTAGAACTCAGGCTTTATGGTGGGGCTGCCCGTTCCTAAACCCAAAAGGGTTCAAAACCCTTATTTTCTAACATAATTAATTGGCGCCTAATTTAAGAAAGAGGTCCAGGCTCAACCTGTTACGAATGTGGAAACCGACATGTGTGTTTTAACCTAAAGCAAAGTTAATTAACTCTAAGAAGCCTAAGATAACAAGTTGGGAAAGGAAACCTGAGTGCAATTGCTTTGCTTGACTCATCCCCACTGCCAAATCGTCAAGTCAGTGGAACCGATTTCCTTTCCTCTCATTAGGAGTGATAAACATCCCATTGGATAATAAAAAGGAATTTGACAGCGATGTAATAGTGGTGGGCGCTGGGCCAGCAGGTTCCTCTGCCGCGTACTACTTTGCATCTGCAGGTTACGATGTAATTCTAGTTGATAAGCAGAAGTTTCCCCGCGACAAGGTTTGCGGCGACTTTGTTAGTCCTGTGGCGCAAAATGAACTAAGCAAGATTGGAATTACAGATTTGCCCGAATTCCAGAGGTCAAACGCGATAAGCAGCGGCTTCAGTTTATCTGGATGGCAACAAACTAATTTCCAGAGCTGTCCCAAGGGTTGAAGGTCTTCCTAGATACGGTCGCGTGGTACCCCGTATTATTTTGGATAAACTGATTTTAGACGCAGCTTGCAAAGAAGGGGCTGTTTTCTTGGAGGGATTCAAAGCCGCAGCTATGCGAACAAAAAGAAAAGGCGTCGAGTTAAAAGTGGAGGGTCCATCGGGCAAAAGAATCTTAAAAGCTCGTCTTTTAATCGGCGCAGACGGAAGCAACTCAACCATTGCCAGGCTCGTCAGAGGTCACGGACCTTCGAGTGCAGATAGAATAATTGCCATACGCGGATATTTCGAAGACGTCGAAGGGCCCCCAAATCAAGCTGACCTGCACTTCAACAAAGAGAGTTTCCCCGGCTACTGCTGGCTTTTCCCAACCGGCAACAACCAAGCTAACGTAGGAGTCGGCGTCGTCCTCGACACGATTCCTACTGGCAATCGTCTGAAAGAGCTTCTAAACCACCTTATAAAAAACGATTTAGCATTGCATAAACGCCTAAGTCACGCTAAATTGGTTGGCCAAATAGGAGGCTGGCCGTTAACAACCTATAATCCAGACCAGCCCTTGGTTGACAACAATGTTATGCTTGTAGGCGACGCGGCTGGTTTGGTGAATCCTCTAAACGGCGAAGGGATTCAATATGCACTTCTTAGTGGTAGATGGGCTTCCGAAGTTGCAATCTCTTGCCTAACCGCAGACGATTTTTCCAAAGAAGCCTTGTCGGCATACCCGCAGCTTGTTGAGAAGGAACTTCGCTATGGCATGTCAATCGCGGCTCTCATCGTTCAATTAATTCGAAATCGAAGCTTCAACCCATTTTGGCTTCGTTCCATGGAACTCATCGCTTCCCGCTCACAAGTGGACTCTAGCTGATGCTGACATCGTTGGCGGCATCCTGATGGGAACCGTGCCCCAAAGCGAAGCAACCAACCTGGAAGTCGTCCGAGGAACAATTGAGCAAGCCACGTTATCAGCGGGGCTGACAAATCTGCTTGAAACAATTCAGGATCCCAGCACCATTGCAAAAGCCACAATAGAAGCACTGCAAACAGGCTTCGAAATGACTAGCCAAATAACGCAGAATCCATCTGCCTTTATCAACTGGGCTATCAATTCCACGGCAAGCGCAATAAACCTCGCTATCGCGGCATCTTCACAGTTTTCAGAAAGCACCCAAAAACCGACACCCCGCAAGCGAACTAAAATTACTCAACAATTCAGTCTTAACGAAGAATGAAAGAGAACCGCATCTTCATTTCGCATCGTGCTTCGCTAATAAATTAATCAAGCTTGCCTAATTTACCCAGGCTAAACTAGACAAAGGTTATCTATAAAATCAGAATAATAATAATAGGCTGGTAACTGCTTGAGCGAATCAACCCTGTTAGCAATGAAGAAAAAAGTCGCCGTTCGAATGCAGTATTATCTTAGACGTAACTTTGGACCAAAAACGTTAGCCTACCAACTCTTAGCTGACTACCCAACCAGACCAGGAAAAGGAATTCGCCCACTGCTGTGTCTTGCAGCGGCGGCATCAGTAGGCGGCGACTACAACAATGCGGTGGACACAGCGACAGCAATTGAACTCCTTCACAATTCGTTTCTCATAAAAGACGACATCGTCGATCAGTCCATTTACCGACGAGGAGACCTTACGCTGAACAGGAAGTATGGCCTCGCTTTGGCGGCAAATGCAGGGGACGCCGTGAAAATCCTTGCGATGTCCCCGCTTATAGACAACTTGGCTTCAATAGGCGTTCGGAAATCTTTGCAAATCATCTTGGAAATTCAGGAGATGGCGCAGCGAAGCGTTGAGGGGCAGATAACTGAGTTGACTTTTGTTAAAGAGAACCGAGTTGACTTGAAGCCTGAAAATTACTTTAATATATGCGAGAACAAAACTTGCTGGTATACAATAATTTCGCCGTGCAGAACGGGAATAATTATAGGTCTAGATGAAGCAAGCCCTAAGCAACTGGATGTCATCACAAGGTATGCTCTGAACACAGGAATTGCGTTTCAGATAACCGATGATACGTTGAACCTTACTGCGTCACAAGCCCTTTACGGCAAAGAGATCGATGGCGATATTTTAGAGGGAAAACGAACCCTTGTGCTTATACATACTCTTAACTCTTGCAGTCCCGAAGAGAAGGAACGAATCCGAAAAATACTGGAAACACCTCGGGAAGACAAGACAGAAGCAGACGTAATTTACGTTAAAGACCTCATCCAAAAATACGAAGGCATAGAGTACGCCCGAAAAACAGCTAAACAATTCGCTACCAGAGCAAGGAACATATTACTAAATGAGTGCGACTGGATGACAGAAAAAAGATGGAAAAATTTCTTCCTTGAACAGACCAACTATCTGGTTCAGCGAAAAAACTAAATACTACTTAAAGGAAAAGGGAGGTGGAGATTAAATTGAGCAATCAATCTAGCAGGAAACCAAATCCAAGGAGCAAACATGCCTCAGAGGCAAAATCCAAAACAGTAATGCCTAACCCGCAAACAGTCCAGAAAGCTATTGACCAGATCGTTTCCACACTTAATAATCCTGAGTACAAGGAACAACTAACCAAGTTAACTCAGGCTTCAGTTAACAACACCGTTCAGACAGCCCAAAGACTAGGCAAGGTGACTGCCCGCATGAGCAAACTAGACAACGAAGAAATGACCGCGCTTGTAAGCAACTCGGTCGGCGACATGATGCGCCTCTACATCCAGTTCAATACAGAGCTGTTAACTCTCGTGCAAAAAGTATCCAACAGAGCAGTTGATATTATAGAAAAAGCCGCCCCAAGTGCTGAAGAGACTCAGGCCGAGCCGACGTCCAAATGACTTTATACCGTGTAGACGACACGGCCAGCGTGGATGCTTTTACCCTACCCTCAATCTTCGACGTAAAGGCGTGGTTGTACCAGGAATGGCATGACTTCGTATTCTTTGACCGAAAAACAGGCATCTTTGGTCTCTTAAACTTTGGAGTTCATGGCAACCCATACGATTCGAAACGAGGATGGGGCTCCGTGCTTTCATACGTTGTGGACCCTGCTGGAAAAATATTTTCAGGATTAAAACTCATACCAATGAGTCAACTAGAGATTTCATCTTACAACCCAAACTTCATCGGCGATGATTTCTCTGTGGTTTTCTTGAAAGACAACTCTTTTGATGTTACAGGAGAAATGGATGAAGTTTCATTTGACCTTGACTTTCGCGTTGCCCTCCCCCCTGTAACGAGCAAAGATATCTTTCTTGATGTCCTCGAAGAGCAAAGTCCTAACGCAAAAATGGTTCTCGCTGCCCAAGAAATGAATCGCCAATGGGAAAACTGGGTGGAGTTGCCCAGACTGCTGGTTAACGGAAAATTGAAAATTAACAAGAAAACATATCCAATCAGAACTAGCTTAGGGTATCAGGACCATGAAGGTGGCTGTTTCGACATGGGAACAATCTGGGGCTGGGACACCGGCGTCATCCTTTGCGATCCCTCAGTCCTTGACGAGCCTGAAAGAGCGGACTTTCTAATTTACCGCTACGGTCCGACAAACGACCTTTCTTACGGCGGGGTCTTTTTTGAAACCAAAAACGGGAAAAAACAATTCTTCGATAACAGGAACATGAAGATAACCGCAAAAGGGAAGTACAGCGGCAACCTGAGCATTATGCCCGCAATTACGCAGTTGCTTTATCCAGATTATCATCCAGCAATACCGAAGACCAGGACGTTTACTGGCGCCAAGGGTTCAGATAACATTGAAATTACCTTTACACCTAAGGCTGTGTGCAGCATAGTCAACGCTAGCCTCATCAGCCCTTCAGAAGTTGTTTTCAACGAAATGTTCTGCGAAGCAAACCTCAGCGGCCAAATTGGAGGCAACACCTACAGTTGTGTCCTTCCCTGCTGGTTTGAATCGGTTAGACCACGAAAGAGGGTAGTCAGCTATGCGATTGAAGCTTGAAGTGTTTCTCAGAGAACTAATAGGCATAATGAAACAAGATTACCCGCAGCATTTACAAAAAATGATTATGGATACTCAGGGAATAACGTGGCTTCAAACCCTTGATAACGAAAATGCGGTAATCCACGTCACAACCGACGACGTTGTCATCGAAGAAAAAACCACGCCAAAAAAAATTGATGTCCGAATAATCCTGTCAAGAAACTGCTTATTTGATCTTCTCGAAGGCAGAATAACTCTTGACAAAGCGCTTCAATCAAAGAAGGTTGAAGCCTTCGGAGAACCCGCCACAATCCTGACATGCTACAAAATTTGGGAGCAGATTCTATTACTGTCAAGATTATCGCCTCGCTTCTACTTCTTAACCTATAGACTGCGCTGAACGAACATAAAATCTGGTTGCGAAGAAATTTTCCGTGCTTAAAGAATTAACGATTTTAATATTTGCTGTCCGATGACTAACGTAGACCTAAGCCGCCGCTTAAGCGTGGCAAGTCAAACAGCCTTAAAACGCATATAAAATTTTCACTTAACTCCGCAGTCCAATTAACTATACAAAAACGATAAATAATAATAGGCACTAAATAAGATTGGGGTCAAACAATTGAGCAAAAGTTCTCGAAAAAGGAAGATTTCAAGTGTGAATATTTCTAAGGACGCGCCTCCTCTGGAGGCATCAGAAAACCAGAAAATCTGTATCCCCTTGCCTAACATAGAAACTCAAAAAGTCTGTTTAAACTTACCTAAAATAGACATAGAAACAGAAAAAGTCTGTTTTGATCTGCCCAAAATACCGTCAAAAGGTTGCGATTGTCCCCCGCCTGAAATGCGCTGTCGTGAAGACCAAAAGGTTACAACCCGTGCGATCTTTCCAAAATCATCAATTGATTTCAGCATCGGCGGGCCGCTCTCCATTGACGAAATCGAAATTGGGGATATTTCAATACCGAATGTTGATCTGAAGGACTTTGCGGGAAATTTCACGTACGATTCATGTAAGGCAAAAAACGTTGAGATAGAAATTACCCTAGTGGTCAATACATCTTTTAATGGAGACATAGACCTTGGATGCTTGGGCACTTATGGTGTAAGCGGCGGAGTGAATTTTGATTCTTATATCGAGAAACACTCTCTAGGTGACGTAGTATTTGACGCCGGTGGATTTTCAATGAAATCACCCTCAACTAGTATCGGTCCATTTTCGATGACAACTGACCCAATAAGAGAAACGACAATCGGCGAAGTTACCGCTGACAATATCCAAATGAAATGCACGAGTGTTCCAATTGATAATCCATTGGGAATTAATCTTGGACTCTGCCTTCCCATACCGAATCCTATGGGTCCCAACAACATTGCAACGGATCAAACAAGTATCGACGAAATGGACTCAACTAAAATATATAGCCCGCAAGCCAGCATGAAAAACATAACCGCCGCAAACATTACCATGCCCTCTGTGACCACCCAGGGCTTTGTAGTTCAATCTTCGCAGACTTTTCCCGTAATTTCAACTTCCAAACGAGTAGACGGCAGTACACCCGGCGTGCACCGTTATGGCGACGGGGACAAAGCGGAGATTACCGTAAACATAGACCTTTTCATAACTAACGTGAAAATGAATATCTACGATGGGTTGGAGTTTACAAACATTAAGGGTGCGGTTACAACAGCTTCCGCCATAGGGGAAAAACTTAATCTGAACCTTGTCCTCAAAGGAATTAAAATCAAGGGACTGAATCTTTGCGGAATGAAAATCCCAGAAATAGAGGTGGCAGTATAATGAGCAGAACAGAGAGAACCGACGAAGACGAGAGAGAGGAGAAAACTGAAGGAACAGAGAAAACCGTCAAGCCTAAGCTGACGCTCGAAGAAGACGTAAGGAGACAACAGTTATTGAGGTCTCTGATATACAGCAAGAAGACCGATTCAGTTGACTTTCATGCCCCAGTCGAACTAATACATCTCATTGTCTACAGCAAGCTGGAAAACAGAGAGCTCGTAGAAGACGACATGAAACAACTCAAGGTCGAGCTTGACCGCATTGCTGATCTAATTGGTAAGATAATCCTGAAATCACGAACGAAGCCTTCAATCGACGTTCCGAAATAGCTTGAAGAAACTCGCGGCAACTTCTGCCGTGACATCTTTTTTTAGTTCCAAGACTGCAAAGCAAAAACTTTGCCTGTCCATTTGCAGAACGATTTTCATACCTTTGCGGCTTCAGAAAGGCAGGAATGAACGCTATTTTCCATAGTCTAACAGTTTCAGAACGGATGGACAGGGCTGCTCGTCTCTGAACCCAAAAGAGTTCTAAAGCGTGATGTCGATTACAATAGTGCAAGCCGCAAGGTGACGTTTACCAAACTTCAGGGCAAGAATAGGGCAAACGCCCATCTAAGAAAGGCGTGTTGCTTCATAGCGCTATGATGAAAAAATCATGGGCTGCTGTCTTCCCTAATTTCAAGCTAAGCTTATATTAATTCCTCAATAAGAGTTAAGTCACTATGACAGATACAGCGCCCGCCAAGAAGTCTGCTGACCCGAACCATAAACACGACATAAAGAAAACCCACGTTTCATTCGTTGAATTTGACGATGTCAACTTCACTAAATTAGTCAAAGATAGCAAGTACTTTGGCGAAGGCAACTCCAAAGATCGTGTCTTAGAGTTCGATTTCGAATACTGCCTCGGCTGCAGCTTAAGATTACTTGACGGGAAACCCATAATGACCAGGGATATTTTAGAGAACGAATTCGAAAGATTAGTCAGACAAGCAAAAAACAACAAATACGTCAGCTCAGAGCAAACAACAATACAACACTCAGATTTTGAAACAATGGAGCGACTAATCAAGAGCGCCTTAGAGTTTGGGAAACTACGAGAAAGCAAAGCCTAAACTTACTTTCACCTGCTAACTCGTTCGGATATTCTGCAAGACCGCGAAATTTAGTAAGGTGTACTCAAGCGACGGAAAGCTTGAAAATAGCTTATTCTCTCAAAAGAAGAATGGTTTTATGGCGAGGATGCCCAGATTTGAATCGAGAATTCAAAGTTCTTTGAAAATCAACGGCAGTCTAATAAGCACAATGAACCAATCAGTGATTTAGGAGACGCGCATTTGAAAGTCTTGTTTATTGAGCCGCCTAAAGATATATGGTTTGTCATGGGCGAATACCTGCCGCCGCCCTATGGCATCATCCAACTTGCCGCCTACTTGGAAAGAGAAGTCAAAAACATCCAAATCGAGATTCTGGATTGCAACGCGGAGAAAGTTGATTGGAAGGCAATGGAGGAGCGGATTGCCGTTTCGAACCCAGATGTGGTGGCTTCCGCTTCTCTGGCTACATGCAACACTTATGCTGTCGTGAAAACTCTTGAAACCGCTAAACGCATGGCACCAAAAGTCCTTACCGTAACAGGCGGACAACACTTCACCGCAACAGCCCAAGACAGCCTCCAACTTTACCCAGAAATCGACGTCATCATCCGCAATGAGGGGGAACAGACTTTAGCTGAATTGGTGAAGGCGCACAAACGCGGAGTAGGTTTCCAAAACATTCAAGGCATCTCCTTCAGGAACAGCGGAAAGGTCGTACATAACCCTTCGAGGCCTTTGATTGCAAACTTGGAGGATTTACCTTTTCCCGGCTACCACCTTGTCAAAAACAACATGCCCAAATACCATTTCTCCGTCATGGCGGGCAAAAGAGCGCCATACGCTCTGATTGAAGGAGCACGCGGATGCAACCACCAATGCACCTTCTGCACCCAATGGCGCCACTGGCAAGCCTGCTGGCGTCTCAAACCAGCGAAGCGTATTGCAGACGAAATGGCGTATGTTAATCGGGAGTTTGGAAGTGAGATGATCTGGCTAACCGACGACAATTTTGGAACTGGACAGCGCCCCAAGGAAATCGCCGAAGAAATCATCGCCAAACAGTTGCATGATGTGTCTTGGTTTGTTCAGGCTCGATGCGACGACATCATCCGCAACAAGGACATTCTTCCGAGTTTGGCTAAATCAGGGTTAAGCTGGGTGTTGCTTGGGGTGGAGAATTCGAATCCTGCCACGCTGGACTATTTCAAGAAAGGCATTACGCCTCATGATGCAAAGACGGCAGTGCAGTTGCTTCGTGACAACGGTATCTTCTCCCACGCCATGGTCATCATTGGTAACCGCAAAGAAACCCAGCAAGTCTATCTTCCAACTTCGAGAATTCGCCAACGACTTAGACCCTGACTTCATCATGTTCGGCATCCTGACGCCTTTTCCCGGCACAGAAGTCTACGCGGAAGCAGAACGCAACGGATGGATCGAGGACCACAACTGGAGCCACTATGACATGATTCACGCCGTCATGCCGACCGAAACTCTTTCCACCCGGCAAGTTCAGGAGGAGCTCTATGGCTGCTACCGCGACTTCTACGGCTCTTGGAGCAGGCGATTCCGCGGGCTTTTCGCGAGCAATCCGATGAAACGACGCACATTCAGGCACATGTTAAAGCGGGGCGTGCTGGGCAAAGTCAAAAAATTGTAGTGGGCGAAAACTTTGCCGCGATCTGAGCCTTCCAAGTTTTTCTTGCTGTTTCTGGTGGCTGTTTCAGTTTTTGGTTTGGCGCTTGTCCCGCTTCTATTGCTTCAGCCTAACCTGCAAGCAGACCAGTTAACTTTTCGACGCCCACTCGTAAGCGCCATATACAGCGTAGTCTGCATTGCAGGCATAGTTGCAGTGTTTTATCCGGGCAAATGCCGCATGACATTCCAAAAACCAAACGTTTCCCCCGACTCTGAGACGCCATCTTCCGCTGTAAAGTTTAGAGGGCACCATCCAGACTGCGAAGAGTTCTCGGCTAATCGGATCATAATCAGGGGCTCTGCATTTTGTGCTGCATGTGGTGGCTTGTTGATAGGGGCAACAGCCTCTTTGGTGGGGATGGTTTTGTTTTCTTTAGGTTTTTTTGATTTGGGAACTGGAAGCCTTTGGGTTCTGGCGGTTGGAGAAGCTTTGATGTTTCTGGGGTTGGCTCAAATAAAGATGGGCGGTTACGTCAAAATGGCGGTGAATGTCCTGTTTGTGGTGGGGTCGTGTATTAGTCTGATTGTGGCGGATTTGGCTGGGCAGAGCTTGTTGGTTGATGCGTATGTACTTGGACTAATCGTCTTTATGTTGTGGTTTAGGATTGTGCTTTCAGAATGGAACAATAAGAGAATCTGTGTGGCGTGTGGGCGCTGCATTTAGGTGGGGTTAGAGGAGCGTTCGCTGTATCGTCTGCGGCCATAGAGCGCACCTATCACGATGATTACACCGAAAATAATTACTATCAATGGCCAGACGTCTATCGATATACCGTAGGCAGCTTGCAAGTACAAGCCTAACCCGGCAAGAATTATGATGACACCTATAATGATACCCACAATCATGCCGCCGTTTGGCAAGCCGAAGCATTCACCTTCCATTCGACGGTAATGTTCTCGGTCGCTTCCAGGGTAACGTTGGCCGACCGTGTATAGGGGTGCGCCGCAGTTTGAGCATACGGTGTTGGTGTCGGGGTTTTGAGTGCCACATTTGCTGCAATAAACCATTAGGATTCCTCAATCAACAGTGAACCTGATTTAGTTTTAAGATTTGCGGTCGGAAGAAATTTGGGATGCTCAACCTCCCAATTTTGGGAGCTTGGAAGCCCACTTTGGCTCTTCCAGCAACATAGACGACCCAATTTGCAAGAATTGGAGGGCTGCCCGCCCCGAGTCCGTTTGGGTTCAAAACCTTGTTCATACAAGAAAGGAGATCTTATTTGAACCAAATCGGAGGGTGAAAAGAGGCGGGCAACCTTGTTAATAAAAATGTTCATAATTATCCTCCAAAAGCGGTTTCGATGGGATTTGCTTAAAATATTAAGCGTATCCCCAATCGACAAGCAAACATTCATAGCAATTCGAAAAACAAATGGTGACACAGAGTGTTGGATTCGAATACCTTATTTTTCTGTCGGTTGCATGATTTTTAGTCTTGCTTTTTTTAACCCAACCTTTTCAATCAGAGCCAAACACTACGTTTTCAGCTAAAAAAATTGAAAAAGCTCGCTTTTCACTAATTAAGGGTGCGTGCAATGCTTTATGACTACAAAATTACGGTAACACACGGTTTATTAACTGCTGTTAGTTATTACTTCTTACATGGTGAATTGTGTGACACAAAAACCTTCATCAACAGCCGTTAAAATTGCTCCAACAGCCGTAAAAGTTGCTCCAGTAGCCCTAAAACCTTCTTCAACATTTGTTGTCGGTAGAACAGTAGCTGATTTGAAACAAGTCCAAATTCCAGGCGCAACTAAACCATTTGAAGAGATGACTATTGCCGAGCTTGTTAACATGCAGGTCAGAAATCCTGGCGAAAGCGAAGACGACAGCTATACTGTCGAAGGATTTACTTCAGACATCAGCGTTAGCGGATCTAGCATTTTGAGAGAATTAGGAGACGCCGCAGCTCTTCAAGCGATAAAGACAGCGCAATTGAACATGACCCTCGCAAACTTGCCTGCTCAAAGCAAAACATTGGTTCAAGCGGCATCACAAGCAGCAGCTGCGCCATAAAAATCTGTCAAGTATCTTTACGGTGAAAATGACTGCCATTAAATACCTTAGGGGCATCCGAGATGATGCCTCCCCACGGGATGACGTGCTCTGCAAAAGAGTTAATAGTATTTCGTTCTCTTTCTGCAAAGCACGTCACATTTAGTTTGACTGAAACCTGTAATTTAAAGTGTAAACATTGCGTTATTTCAAGTGCCCCTGTTGCATCTAAAGAACGAACATTGCCGATGAGCGATGCACAAAATTATGCTAAACAGCTGCCCCAATTATGGCGGCAAGGCGTGAAATTTGTAGGTTTTACTGGAGGAGAGCCATTAATGGCACCTGAACAGCTCTCTTTGCTTTCTAAAGCTGCTTTTCTCACGGGGATGCAGTGCGGAATTGTAACATCATGCGATTGGGCAACCTCAAAGGAAGCAATCGAACGGGTAGTAAAATCATTTCCTTCTGTTTCACATTGGGGCTTGTCGACCGACGTCTTTCATCAAGAATTTGTTCCCCTCGAGAATGTTTTACAAGCAGCTAAAGTGATACTGTCCATGGAGCGGACTGTTACTTTAAGAATGGCGGTATCAGATTCTTTTACAGAAAAACAATTATCTATTTACAACGATCTAAAAACCCGCCTCCCAGGCTCTGTACCCATACTGATTCAGCACATTATTAGAATGGGACGCGGAATTTCGCTAAATTCCAAAGATGTTCAAACGGAAATGCCTTATTCATACTGTATTCCAACCGGCATGGCCATACACTATGATGGAACAATCTCTCCTTGCTGTTGCCGTCTATTCGTCAAACAAACTGAACATCCTTTTCAATACGGCAACGCTAACGATATTGGGCTTGCAAAGGCACACAACTTATGGTGCACTGATCCGCTTCTCCAACTTATGCGCGGCGCAGGCTTAACTCCTTTATTGCAGTGGCTGGCGGATGCTCACAAAGATAACGAGATTCTCACAAAATCATTTAGCCATCCCTGCGACCTTTGTATTGAACTCTGGAAAGATCCCTGCTTAAGAGAAGAACTTCGCAGGCGCGCAGAACTTCCTGAAATAAGAAAAAAAACTGCAGATCTCAACGAAGCATTATTCGGGGAACGTTACATGAAACAGGATTTTCTGGATAACCAAAAAAACTGAATCTTGGAGACCCTTGCCTTGGCGAGAATTAGTTTGGATGAACTAAATCGGTTAACCGCGCTTGGCAACAAGTTGGTTACTTTTAGTCTAACTCTTGAGTGTCCAAACAAATGCAGGCACTGCCTAGTGAATGCCGGGTCAGAAAAGAAAAATGCAGTCATTTCAATAAGCGAAGCCGAACGCTACGCTGAACAAATGCCTTCTTTGTTCAAAATAGGAATACGCGCAATAAGCTTCACCGGTGGTGAGCCCTTGCTTGCAAGCAAACAACTACAGGTAATCTCTAAAGGGGCGTCAGATGCAGGAATTAAGTGTGGAGTTGTCACTTCAGCGTATTGGGCAACATCGGAAGAAAAAGCAGAAACCATTGTCAAATCGTTGCCAGGCATTAATGTTTGGGATATTTCGGTTGATTCATTTCATGAGGAATTTGTAAGCTTAGATAAGGTCCATCTAGCTTACCGAGTGCTTAAACGACTTGAAAAAGGAGTGTGTCTTCGGTTTACTATCCAGGATCCCCTGCCTGAAGAAGACCAAAAGATTCTTGGCTTTTTCAGAGATAAAGCTGACCAATCAGACCTATACCTTCAATATCTTCGCCAGGTAGGCAGAGGAAAAAATATTGAAGTAAGAGAGAATCCCGAATTCAAAAAATTTCTGTTCACCAAACCCTGTTTAACGAAGGGTCCCGTTATTCGTTATGATGGTTCAGTTGGGTGTTGCTGCCAAAATCTGGTTGAAGAACGTCAACATCCGTTTCAGTTTGGAGACGCGCGAACCCGTCCTTTAGTTGATATTGTTGAGGATTTTAAATGTCATCCGTTATTGCAGATGATGAGAGTAATTGGTTTTTCCGAATTAATGCAGTGGCTTGAGGAAGAAGGATTAGAAGGAGAGGTGAAACATCCGTTGCCCACTGATGTTTGCGATCTTTGTTTTGAAATATTCACCAATACCAAGTTGTCCAATTACTTAGCCCGCCGCGCAGCCCAGATGAAGAATAAACTAAGAATCGCTGTTCTAACAAACCAAGTTCTAGGCGATAATACGATGCTCAATCGAACTTTGATTGAAATGGAAAAGCAAGGCGCTGAAGACAAAGATTTTGCTGACGCCACTGCGTATCTTAAAAAACTAGTCAAAAAACTTTGACCCTTCGTTCTTCATCTTTTTCAACCAACCATTTACAGGAGACTAAACCAGTTGTCAAGCACTAAGGAAGTTAAAGTTGCCCTCGTTTGTATGCCGTGGTTCACAAGCACCACGCCATCAATTGCTTTGGGCATTCTTGCAGAACTTTGCAATGAAAAATCAATCGCGGTAAAGACCTTCTACCCAAATTTTGATATGGAAGTGCTGCTGGGTTCAGATGCGTGCTATCACTTCGCCAATGATCGACCCCTCTACGGGTTATCAGAGCACCTGTTCGCTGCTGACATCTTTGGCAAGGACAATCTAAACAGCGATAAGTATCTTGACATTTTAACTGGTTTAATGCAGAAAGACGAAGGCATAAAGTCTTTTTCCACTCAGTTTACCGATAAGAATTATCTTGCAAAAGTCCGCGATGAAGTGATTCCAAGTTTCCTTGAGTCAATTTTGAAGAGGGTTTTGGCGGAGTCGCCTACAGTAGTCGGGTTTACCGCAACATTCAATCAAGTAATGTCAAGTATCGCGCTCTCTAACCGCATAAAATACGCGAGACCCGACGTCCAGACAATAGTCGGGGGCGCATCTTTTCATGGTACAATGGGCCAGCATTATCACATGGCTTTTAACAAAATAATTGACCACGTGTTTGTAGGGGAAGCTGAAGACGCTTTCAGAGAATACCTGTCTAGCTTACAGAAGGGCGAGACCAATGTCAACATTCCGAACGTCACAAACTACGACGGGACACAGGTAACAGTCGGCGAAAGTTGTTCAAATGTAAATCTTGACCAAAGCCCGAGGCCAGATTATGATGATTTCTTCCTGGAAAAGGACCGTATCCAGAAGGAAAACGGAAAAGTTCTTCCTACTAAATACGTTTATTTTGAAAGTTCACGGGGTTGTTGGTGGGGGCAAAAGAGTCATTGTCTATTCTGCGGCAACAACGAAGATTTAATTGAGTACCGTTCAAAAAATGTAGACAGGGTCATTGACGACATCATAACCTTGTCTGCCCGCTACAAGGCAGACCATCTTGCTGCCACCGACTGGATTCTTTCCCAAAAAGACTGTGACGAACTCTTTAGGCGCCTTAAAGAACTTGACATGGATATAGAGCTCTTTTACGAGACTAGGCCCATCATGAGAAAGAGCCAAATTATACAGATGAAACAAGCAGGAATCGTGCATATTCAGCCCGGAATCGAATCATTCTCCACGCCTATACTCAAAATAATGCGGAAAGGCACTACAGCTCTTGGTAATATACAGTTTCTGAGATGGTGCAAAGAAGCAGGTGTCGGCGCGCACTATAACATACTCACTGGATTACCCGGCGACCAGGAAAGCTGGTACATTGACATGGCAAACCTTATGATTCAGCTACAGTTCCTCCAGCCGCCAAATGCCCATGTTCAGAAAATTGAGATGCATCGTTTCTCTCCGCTTTTCGATCAGCGGGAACGTTATGATGTAGATTCTTGCGATTTGAGACCTGATTACTACTTGAATTTCCCCAAGGGCTTTGTTGACCCAATGGAAATTGCGTACTTTTTCACTTTTCAAAGCTCTCGAATTTGCCCGAACAGAGAATACGGGATGAAGATTGAAACAGTTATACGGGATTGGCGAGCCCTGCATATGAAGAAATACCCTCCAGTCTACGATTACAGAATCAACCCTGGCTTCCTCCGTATCACAGATTCTCGGGAAGGGCGGGGCAAGATTTTCAACTTATCCGATATTTACCAGGACATTGTGCTCTTATGTGACGAGATTCAAACGCGCGAAACGTTAGCTCGAGACTTAAATAAACTGTACAAAAAACAAATTGAAGACGGGACTTTCGATTCGGTTATTGATGAATTAATAAATTCTAATATCTTGATTAAGGAGGGTGTTCTTCTGCTGACGCTTCCAATTGGGCATCGCGCACGCACCACCGAACAATTAAGAAGTTACGTTTTAGGAAAAGAGGCAGATAAAATAACGGCTGGTCCACCAGTTTTATCTTGACTTTGGATTGACAATAAATCATGTTGAATAATGAACTAGCATTCAATACTCAAGGGACTAATTGATGCCTGATCCAAGTAAATCACTGGTCACGCAAAAAAACACGGAAACCCCAGTTGAGCAATTCTCTAAAATAGCAAATAGGCTTATTGATGCAATCAATCTAAGAAAATACGATAATATAAGCCGGTATTTCAACAGTGAAATGGCTGATTTGCTCCCGAAAGAGAAGTTCTTCCGCTTTATCGACAATCTTTCGGAGAAATGCGGTGTGATACGAAAGATTGGTTCTCCAATTATCACTCCGCCAAGCAGACAAATATTCGAAGCTGTTTTCCCAGCGTATTTTGAGTGCGGAGTTATAGATATCAAGATTGGTTTTGATAATGAAAACAAGATTTCAACGCTGAATTTCATGTCTCATGAGGATATACCCGTACCCAACAGACATAAAGCGGAGTTGAATTTGCCTTTTAAAGGAAAATGGCTAGTTTTCTGGGGAGGCGACACCGAACTTCTAAATCGCCATCATGACACTCTTAACCAAAGGTTTGCCTTTGATTTTGTAGTTGTCGACGAATCAGGCTTAAGGCACAAAAACGATGGAACAAAGAATGAAGATTATTATGCCTACGGCAAAGAAATACTCTCACCCGGATCTGGTTTGGTAACCGACGTAATACAGGAAGTACGGGACAACAGGCCGGGGAGCAAAAACAAATACTCCGCCTTAGGAAACGCAGTATTTATTCAGCATCGCAAGCTTGAATTCTCAATTCTTGCCCACTTAAAACCGAATGAGACAAAAGTAAAGGTCGGCGACAAGATTGAACCAGGTCAAGTTATAGGGTTATGCGGAAACTCAGGAAACACCTCCGAGCCTCATCTGCACTTCCATTTACAGAACACTCCAATTATTCAGGATGGAACAGGCATCAAATGCTACTTCAAGAACATAACGGTTACACGAAACGGCGAGAATGATCTAAAGAAAATGTATTCGCCGATTAAGGGTGAAATTGTCTCTAGCTCATTTGACGATTGAACGGAATCACTTTTCCGCAGAAAACAAAGCTAACAAGGGACCTGAAGAACAGAAGAAAACGTTCCATAAAAAGCCACACATGAGGCGGTTTACAGCTTCCTGAAGACTCAACAGCGAAGCGCGCAAAGGACTTAGCAGAATGGCATTATTCTTGTATTATTTCGTAGGAGGTTGTGATTTCTGCTGTTTTTTTAAGCATCGCTCCAACTGAGCAGTATTTGTCGTATGAGAGTTGAATTGCTCTTTCAACAGCTTCTTTGCTGACGTTTTTTCCTTTGATGATGTACTTGATGTGGATTTTGGTGAAAACCTCTGGCGGCTCTTCGCGTCTTTCAGCTTCGGTTTCAACGCTGTAAGCTGAGATGTTTTGCCTTTTCTTTTTCAAAATGGTGACGACGTCAAAACTGGTGCATCCTGCTAAACATGCCAAAACCGTTTCCATAGGTGTCGGCGCAGTTTCTTCTCCGCCGTATTTTGCCGGTGCATCAAAGTTTATTGAAAGCCCTTCCTCGTTTTTTGCTTCGAAACGAAAATTCCCTTTCCAGTTCAAAATTATCTTCTTTTTGTTCACAGACATACCATGTACTTGAATTTGGTGTTAAAAAGCTTTGTCAGATGAACCCGTGCTTCTGAGTAATGCAGGATTCTTGAATAATCTTAGTGAAACCTCTAAGCGCCTTAGGGATTTTAATAAGATTCCTAAAAACAAGGAAAAGCTCGAAAATAGCTCCTTTTCTCAAAAGAAGAATGAATATTTGGTGGGGCTGCCCGGATTTGAACCGGAGTTTATAGAGCCCAAGTCTACAAGCCTAGACCAAGCTAGCCGACAGCCAGTCAAGGCAGTTTTTGAAAGCCAACTTGCTTAAAGTGATTATCAAATGTAAATGCTTCAGTTATCGAAAGGTCTTTCATTAAGGCGAAACTTGTGCAGTCTGTAAAACTCCACGGCGAATCGCTTGCTTTCCTAAATATGCCTAGTGCTTTTTCAAATATGCTTTCGCTTACCCAGAAAACGCGTATGCTTTTGCTTTTTCTTATCTTCTCGATAAATGTTAGGGCAATAGGAAGCCCTTTTTTGGATTGTAGAAGCGTCAAGGTCTCATCAAGTACGTAGTCAGTTGTCACTGCAATGCCGTGTTTACCCCGAAGCGATTTCAGAAAGGAATTTTCTGGCTTTTTCATGGTTTATGTCGTCTTCGACTTCTGAGGCGTACCATGCACTTGTATCAACGAAAATCATGAAGTTTCACTATACAGGTATTTGTCGTGGTCTATTGAAGTGCTGTCTTGTTTTCCTGTTCGTTTTGAGCTCGGCGGCTGGGCGAATATGGGGTCATGCGGGTCTATGCAGCCTTCAACGGTGTTTCTGATTGCTTGCCGCACGACCTCTTTGATTGTTTTGGAGTTTTTCTTGGCGTACTCTTCAAGTAGCTTGTGCTCGGCTTCGGTTAGGGTTGTTTGAACGACTCGCATGTTACATCAAACATGTAAAATGAAGAATGAAGGTATAAACCTTACCACTGCAAGAGGAAAAACAATTGAAATAATAACTAATGTTCGAAAGTCGATGTAAAGCAGAAAAAGGTAGGGCCGCCTGAATTCATATTGAGAATAAAAAAAGTCAATTAAATTTTATCGCCACATTTTCTTCATCAACATTTCTGATGCCCAACAAATAAAACCTCAGATTAGTTGGCTGTATATCAAATTCCCTAAAAGCAATTGTATGCTCTTCTCGGGCACTTGGTGCTAAAACATATTTATAGATTGCTCTTACCATAGTCAAGTTCAAATTCGGCTTTCTATCATCCAATTTAAAGGAATTCAGTATTTCATCTTCCTTATCATTAAATATTAATGAAGTTGATTCGTGAAAGACGGTTGACGCCGAGATACCAATATTCTTAACAAACTCGGTTGCTCCTATAACTGCCGGGCATTCAACTAAGCCAGTCCCTTTGTAAATTCCATCTTCTTCGTTAATGGACTGAACTATTTTCAATTCTTTTAACATGTTTAATAAACAGACGACAGTTGCCGTATCCGAATTTAACGAGGAAGCAATGTCATAAGCTGAAAAAGTTTTCTGAGAACTAATTTTTAAATTTAGCATTGGGGGAATGCCTTTAAGATATTTTATGTTAATTTCACCCCTTTCAGAATGTGCTATAGATGAGATGTAAATAATTACTCTAACCGTTGCTTCAGCAATTAGGCCTGTGGCGACTGAAGTTAAGAAGCCATTTTGGTTATCCCCAATAAATTTTCTTAGTCGTTTTATAAAGAAAGAAGATTTGCAAAGAGAAACATTAGCAATATATTCTTGTACTTTCTTTGAGTACCTTTTAATAAGTTCCTGTTTAAGTTTTTCATCTATTTCTATCAATCCTGAAAATGCTCGAGCTTCTTTAAGAACAGTCGATCCAGTGTTAAGATTGTTTCTGATGGCAATATTTGCAATCATTTCATTGGAGATTATCGTGCCTAGTTCATGAGTTTTTTCCGAATAAAGACCTAAGTCCCGGATAAGCAATTCCAATTCGATTCCCAAGGTTTTGGAAATGTTGCTGACTGACGGGACAAAAACTGAAATTTTTCCTTCATCATCAATTTCGCCAATCGCAAGCACATCAACATTGCAAACACTTTTTATTTCGTTAATTGCACTTCTCAAAGCTTCCACAGATTTCCTCTTGCTTGAGGCTGAACAATTAATCTTTCCAAGCTCGTCGATAATAAGAAATTCTGTAAATAACCTCTGATCTTGAATCTTGCCGCCAATTTTTGTTTGAATTTGTAATAACGGAAGAGGATTTGGGAAAAGGTATGTGACCGAATTAATTTTTGACGTCATTTCTAACATCAGTGGTATTATTTTAAATAAATAATAGACTTGCTATAAGTATTTTTACGTTTACTAAATTCTCATGTAAATAACAAATTGATTTCAAAAAGTGTATTTTTGTTATTTTGGTGAGGCTGCCCGGATTTGAACCGGAGTCTATAGAGCTCGCTGATTCTGCTGAAACATAATTTACAATCTAGACACTTAAAATTATATACATAAGAAACCGTAACAAGCTTTAAAACCAAATCAATCCCAAATAGTAACAATCATGAGTCCTCTTAAGACCTATAGCGGCAGAGAAGAAATTTTGAGATTAATTCAGGCTTTTGCACAGGACTCTGGACGGCCTCCACGAGTAGATGAACCGGTCTAGAAAGTTTGGTTAACTCTGCCAAATATGAATTTGGCTCATGGACCCATGCTCTAAGAATTGCTGGATTGCAGACGTATAAGTCATGGCACAGAAAACAGACTACAGGCGGTAGGATATGTGCTTTGCTTAATAATAATCCTATGAACATGGTTGAGTTACGCAAAGAATTCTGCAAAAACGAAAATTGCAAAATTAACTATTCTAATACTGATTTGTCCTTGAAAATACTTGCTGCGATACACCAAAATAAAGAAATCAGGTCGATTGGGCCCAAAAGAAGCAAAGTCTACTATCTTAAAGGTCAAGAAAAAATGGCTGAAGCCCATTTGAATCAGCCAAGGTCTTCAGATGAAAAACAAGAAATTATTTTTTCAGCATTGATAAAACCAATGACAAAAAATGAGATAATTACCCTGTTTCCTACAAATGTAGGTTCATCCGCTACAGAAAGGCTTCTTAAAGAGCTTGTTTCTGCAAAATTAGTCGTTAAGGTTAAATTTGCAGCTGGCAACAAAGGAGGAAAAAAATATGCCTCAAGTCAATTATTTGGAAACATTGCATGCAAAACATACTTTTTCAGATTTGATAACCCTGAACAATTGGTAGATCTTGTTATTCAGAGTATTCCGCATGATAATATTGAAGACTCACATTTTCAATGTTCAGTTACTCATCACCTCAAACGAATTTTACCTCATAATGCTTACGTAGTTTTCGAAGAGAAGATGGAATGGCGTAGGATTGAACCTCAGGTTAAGTCTGTGGATCCTCGACTGGATGATTATCTTCAATAGTGATTTCTTGTAACATCATGCTTGAATATTGGTTTACAAACTCTGTTAGAGAATCTCCTGAAATCGCTCTTGCTATCTCAAATATTATAACCCTTCTAAAATGGTGCGCTAATGAGCCTTCTCTTCTTGAATAAAGATATTGTGGATGGTCAATGTTAATGTAGAAAATCGCTTTTCCTGCATCGAGAACGCATTCGTATGCTTGTTTTCCCATAGGCTCAAGCTCGAACTTGTACCTCTTGTTGCCAATTTTAATTAGTCGGGGTTGGGCTTCTTTCTCTTCAGGTTTTTTGTGTTCGGTTTCTTTTTTCTCTCGCTCTTGCTTATGCTCCTCGATGTTTTTTATAGTGCTCATAACTTCCTTTGCATCATTTCTTCGAGAATATTTTACCTAGGAAATCTTCAGGTAGTTCTGCTCCTTTTAGCATATTTTCAACTTGATGTCTGATAACGTCTTCCAAGAGCCTCTTTTCGTAACTAAGTTCCTCTTTTGATTGGGAGCTCTGGATATCTTTTGTCATTTCTTTAATTTTTCTCAGAATCGCATCCTTGAATTCAACAAACTTAGGTGATTCTTCAAAGAAACCGTTTCGGGTAGCGAGAACTGTATCATCTAATCCATCAGCATAAAGTACACAATAGAGTCGAGCAAGAAAAGTTCCGGGGCTTGTAATTACTCGAGCCAGGTCAAAAATGTTGGGGTCATCTGCATTTACTGTTCGACCATAGACTTTAATGTACACACCGGCGAATTCTCCCAATGGGGCATCCGAATGAACTAATTTTCCTGTAACTTTTCCCGCTTGTTTTAGGTCGAGGTTTATTGGGAATTCTTTTCCCTTCACGATGTCCTCAGGTCTGAGTATTTGTCCATTTACAATAACTTGAAACTCAGGACTCAAAGGCATGTTTCTCGCTATTCTTCTTATTGCTTTTTCTTTATCTAATGTCTTTTTTAATCCTAAGAGTTCTATTATTGTTCCGTCACGAATATGTGGTTTGACATTCACGTCACATTTATCGGCTCGTCGCCGAGTGACTTATGTGCAAGAATTTTTTCAAAATCTAAAATAAGAATTCTCTGAACACCATTTTTTCTCGTTATGATTTTACATTTATTGCATATTACATGCATTGAGAGTTTTCCTATACCGAACTTTCCGATTGTATACCTGCGTAGCTTACCTGTTCTCCTATCATCTCGTTTATCACTGTAACCTAACCACAAGTAGTTTTCCAGCCCTTTTCTGTCCATGCCTACTCCATTATCCTGGATTGCGAGTCGGTCTTGAGAGATTTGAATTTCAACTTTTGTCGCATCAGCATCGTAAGAATTGGATATTAACTCATCAAGAACATAGTAGGCATTCTTGTATAGACTTGAGCTTAATGTTTGAATCAATTCTGCTCCTGCTTTAATGGAAGTTGAATAAGACTCAGTTGACATTTTCATGATTCTCCTTGTTTTTGTATATAGGTGTTTAGAATTTCCTTTCCGTATTGGGTTAACGAATAGGTAACATCGACACCCTTCCTTAGACGTATAATTAACCCAAGTTCGTTTAGCCTACTAATCGCACCAGCCCTTATTGTGCTAAGCATTGCTTCAGACCAACCTCTTGAAAGAGGAGAATTTCTTGATTTAGCTCAGAAGGAGAAGGCTTTCCTTTACTCATTGCTTTTAAAATTAAGATATTGAGCTCTTTTTCTCGCTGAAGATTCTGAAAAGCATGTTTGATGTAAAATGAACTCTCTTCTTCACTCAAGGTTTTCTTAAAATTTAATTCGTCTAAAATTGGATTTTTCATTACTGCAAATTTGAGACCTGCTTCGGTAATCCCGACACAATGCTCGTTTTCTTCATTCTCAAAGATGTTTAAAAGTTTTAATGCTGCCGGGAGCTCCTTCTATTCTTCCAGCTCTTGTATAGTAGCCGACAAAATGGTTGATAAAACGTTTTTCTGTTTTGCTATATTTCTTCCAGTCGGTAATGCTGAAGAAAGCATATCGCCATATTTTCTTCCGCTCTTTTTGTCCTCTTTTTTTAACATTAGACCCACTTCCCTCGCAGCTTCAACTGCTTGTGTATGCAACAAACTTAATTCAATTGACTCATTGTCGTTCAGAATGTTGGCAAGAACTCTAAGTGTTATTTTTACTGGAAAGAGCCTATTGTATTGACCCCATAAACAATCATTTGGTATTTTAGCGTTATCTGGGGGAGACAGGGTCTTAATTGAATCAGCGGTAAAGTTTATCGTTAAATTGGAAACTGAGGGTTGTGGTTTAGCAAGTCCTGACTCAGAGGCGGGCGTTTGAATTAAGTTATCTAAAACCTCGTTTGAACTCTCTTCAAGCAAAATTTGATTTTGAAAGGCGGTGTTTGCGAACTGTGATATGGATTGATATTTGCCTTGACTAACCAAACCGTCTACTTTTTTTGCTAATTCTGGCGGGATGTCGATGATGTATTTCAACTCTACACCAAAAGCTAATTCATTAAATTAATATATAAATTTTCCTATTAAGCCATTAATTTGCATGTTTAGCCATTAATTATTCATTAAAGCTGAATTACAGAGTACTTAGAAAAAAACTTTTAAGCCTAAATTGCCGTTGCTTATACTAACTGAGCCTGAATTCAGTTGCTTAACCAAAAAGAGACTGAATAATTGCGTTATCATGAGAGTTTTAGCGCAGATTACTCTTACGTTTTAAAACATAAAATAAAAACTAAAGTCAAGACGTTGAATGGTGAGCTTGAGCTACTGCAGCGATCTGGTCTTATTGAATTTAGTAAGATTAAGGAAACCCGTAAGATTGTTGAAAACAACAGAAAACAAGAAAATACGCTCAAAAATAGTTTATTTTTGCAAAATAAGGATGGACCAATGGTGGGGCTGCCCGGATTTGAACCGGAGTCTATAGAGCCCAAGTCTACAAGCCTAGACCAAGCTAGCCGACAGCCCCTTGTGTTTTCTTGGACAGGGCAGTTTTTGGGGTTTCTTGGGTCGCATTCTTTGTTTTGGCGTACTTGACAGCTTTTTGCCTGTTCAGTGTCAGAGAGATACATTGAGTTTTTAATAAAGTTTTCAGGGACTCGGGCTGTTAAATTATTTGACCCAGCAGTTATGGAAAGTTCACGCTTGGCCTTCTGTGCAGGCACACTGACCCAATCGATGCTTCAGATTGAAAAAAGTCAGCATGGTTTTTCGCCGTCGGCTCATGCAGGATTTTGCGTAAACTGCCGCCGCCTAAGCCCGATTTAAGCCCTAAACCAGAAAATGAACCTGAAACAAGCCCTGACGCAAAGCCATCTACCTATAGACCTACCCTAATATTTGTGCCAATTTCCAGCCACAAAAATGCAAAGCGCAAACCCATACGCCCGCAACAGGTAAAATTCAAAGTCAAGTAAAAGTTGCATTAACTACGCATTTACTTTTCTAAGATACGCGGAAGCACGCATTGCAGCCATCGCCCCTTCTCCAGCCGCCGTGATCGCCTGCATTCCGCCACAAGTGCAGTCTCCTGCCGCATAGACGCCTTCAATGCTTGTTTTTTGCTGGCGGTCAACCGTTAAGCAGCCGCTTCGGTCAGTGGCTACTCCAGCGTTTTTCACTATGGCAGTCAAAGGCACGCCTCCTAAAGAAACAAAAACCCCCTTAACCTCCCGCTCCCCCTCAAGCTGAGTACCAAAATCAATTATTTTTGTTGCCTTAACCATTTGGTCGCCGACAATCCCTGTTATCTTGCCTCTGACGATTTCCACGTTGGGTTTATTTCGAAGCCTGTCCATCAACATGCCAGAAATATCCATGTCAGGTTCATTGGTGACGATCATGACGTTGCTGGCTATATCAGACAGAAACAAAACGTCCGCCGCTGCTTCTTCCCCGTTGCCGACAACCGCCACCTTTGCACGCTTGAAAAAGGGGCCATCGCAAGTGACACAGTAGCTGACTCCGCGCCCTAAAAAGTCGGTTTCTCCAGGAACCAGCAGTTTTCTTCTCTGCGTTCCAGTTGCAATAATCACCGCGCGGGCTTCATAAGTTTGCTTTCGCGAAACAACCCGTTTAACCTCGCCCTTCAACTCCAAACCGATAACCTCCTCGTTATCCCTAATTCCCCCATGAAAACGTAAGACTTGCAAACGCATCTTCTCAACCAGCTCACTACCCTTAATGCCCAACTCAAACCCTGGGAAATTCTCTATTTGCGGAGCTAACCCTGCTCTGCCACCAACAACCCCAGTTTCCAAAATCACGGTTTTTAAACCAAGCCACGACGTGTAAATAGCCGCGGTTAAACCAGCTGGCCCACCTCCGATAATTAACACATCAATTTGTTCAGCCATGTTCTGCCCACCAAAAATTGGTTAAGCACCATTCTAGAGGATTCGTTTCGTGGAATAATATCTTTTGCTCGTTTAGAAAATAAGAGGGTTTATTGGGTTTCAGTGCTTGGTTTTTTAGGCAGAACACGGTAATTGATGGAAGGGAGCCTGAATGGCGGCTGAGGAAGAACTTAACGCAACGACGTTTCAAACGTACATTTATCTTGTTAAGGTTGGGAAGCCTGTTGGCCCCCGAGATGTGATGCGTGGAGCTAACCTTAGCAGTCCCAGCGTCGCATACAGAAACCTGCAGAAACTTGTAGATTTAGGCTTGGTAGTAAAAGACCCCTACAGCAACTACGTGGTTAAGGAAAAAGTAAGCCTGAAGGGGTACGTTTGGATTGGAAAAACCCTCATGCCGAGTTTCGCCATCTTCGGCTTCATCTTCATCGGCGTTTTAATCACCGAGATCGGCATTCTGATTCCTCATCTCCTCGTAGGCGCCTCCATTCAGGAGTCATTTTGGTTTTTAATAATAACTACCATTGTTTCTGCCTCGATATTTCTAATCGAAGCTGTGCGGTACAGAAAGAAACCAAAGCAGTAGCTCCGACTATTTGTGTTTCTGCAACCGCCCTGGCTTTGGAGCATTCTGTTCATTAAGTAAACTGTAAATCAATTGAGAATTAAAAAAGAAAAATTAAGAAAGTTTAGGTTTTATTCGCCTTCAGGGCCGCCTGGTGGCATTCCGCCGCCTGGACCGCCTTTCGGTGATTTGGCTGTTATTACGTCGTCGATGCGCAGTATCATGGCTGCTGATTCAGCTGCAGATTTGATGGCTTGTTCCTTGACTACAAGTGGCTCTATGACTCCTTCTTCGATGCTGTTTTGTAGTTTGCCTGTGAAGACGTTGATTCCTATGTTTTTGCCTTCGGCTGTGTCATGTTTTGACCGTAGTTCGACAAGGATGTCTATTGGTTCGAGGCCTCCGTTTTCTGCGAGCGCTCTCGGGATGACTTCAACTGCGTCTGCGAATGCTTCAACGGCTAATTGCTCTCGTCCGCCGACTTTTGTTGCGTACTTGCGTAGTTCTCTGGCGACTTCGATTTCTACTGCGCCGCCGCCTGCAACGATTTTGTTGTTCTCAATTACGTCTGAAACCACTGATAGCGAGTCAACCATGGCTCTTTCTGCTTCGTCAACCATGCGTTCTAAGCCTGCGCGGATGAGTATGGCTACGCTGTGTGGGTCTTTGCATTTTTCGACGAATATCATTTTGTCGTCGCCGATTTTGCGTTCTTCCACTAAGCCTGCCAACCCGAGGTCTGCTGCTTTGAGGTCGTCTAGGTCGCTGCTTATTTTTGCGCCTGTTGCTTTTGCAAGTTTCTCCATGTCGGACTCTTTGACGCGTCTTGCCGCCATTATGCCTGCTTTTGCTAGGAAGTGCTGGACCATGTCGTCGATGCCTTTTTGGCAGAAAACTACGTCTGCGCCTGAGGCTTTGACTATTGTAACCATCTTCTCCATCATGTCGTTTTCCTGGTCGAGGAACGCTTTCATCTGTGAGGGGTCTTTGATGCGGATTTCAGCGGTCATCTCTGTTTTCTCTATCTCCAACGCTGAGTCTAGGAGGGCGATCTTTGCGTTTTCTTTTTTCTTGGGCATTCCTGGGTTGACGACTTCTTTGTCGATGATTATTCCTCTGATAAGTTCGGTTTCAAGGAGGCTTTTGCCTGTTTTTTTGATGAGTTGGATGTTGTCTATGTCTGCTATGGTTTTGTCGCCGCGTTGCTCAGCGATCTGTTTGACTGCGTCTATGGATATTTCTGCCAGGTGCTCTTTGGCTGAGCCTAGTGATTTGCTGCTCATTGAGGTTAATGCGACTTTGAGGAGTGTTTTGCGGTCGTTTACGTCCAGCGGCACAGCTATTTTGTTCATGACTTCGATGGCTTTCTGTGATGCTTTTCGGTAGCCGCTGACTAGAATTATGGGGTGTATGTTTTGGTCGAGGAGTTCTTCTGCTTTTTTGAGGAGTTCGCTTGCGAGGACGACTGCGGTTGTGGTTCCGTCGCCTACCATGTCGTCTTGGGTTTTGGCGATTTCTACCATCATTTTGGCTGCTGGGTGTTCTACGTCGATTTCTTTCAGGATGGCTGCGCCGTCGTTGGTTATTGTTATGTCGCCTAGGCTGTCGATGAGCATTTTGTCCATGCCTCTTGGGCCTAGGGTTGTTTTGAGTACTTCGCCGATTACTCGTGCGGCCATTATGTTGTTTCTTTGGGCTTCTTTGCCCCTGCTCCGGGTTGTTCCTTCTTTAAGAATCAACACCGGTTGTCCTGAACCTGTTGTTGTTAAATACGCCATATTGTATTACCTACTTTAATAGAACTTTTGTTTAATTCGGAAATAAGCAAAAAACGCACGGAAATATAAACTTTTAGCTTAGTTTTGGGGTTGTTTTGCTTTCGTTGAGGGGTTGCTGAGGGTTTGTGTTTGGCTTCTTGCCGCTTTTTATTGATGGAAAACAGGTGTAAATAGCGGGAGGGGAGGCTCTTGTGGCTAATGCATGCGCCATTTTTGTGGCGGTTTTTTGTTGTAAATATTAGGGTAGGTCTATAGGTAGGCAGTTTTGGTTAGGGCTTGTTTTGGGTTGCTTTTCTGGTTTAGGGCTTGAACTTGTTGTGGGTGGTGTGGGAATCTTTGGGGTTTGGTGTTTTTTTGTACTGGTGTCTGGGGGAGGGCAGAAATGTTTATTTGTATATTTTGAATTATACAGTTTTAAAATATACAGGTGGTGCAGCGGCTTGTTCGTCAACAGAAAAAAAGAATGCGAAGAACTCAAAAAAGTTCTCGACGCCAAAGGCTTCGCCTTCGCAGTCCTGTACGGAAGACGGCGGGTTGGAAAAACGCGGCTTCTACTTGAAAGTCTCAAGGAAAGAAACCACATTTACTACCTAGCCGTCGAGAACAACAACTTGAGGTATTTCTCGGCGGCGGCAGCCCAGCGTTTTCCCGAAGTAAAAAATCTCAAAGAAGACTGGGAGGTGCTCCTTGGCTTCCTTAAAGACAAGGTTGATGTGCTCGTGATCGATGAATTCCAGAATCTGGTGAAGGAAGACAAAACCGTTCTTTCGCTTCTCCAGCGTGCAGTAGACAAAGATTTGAAAGGCAGCGAGCTCAAGCTGATTGCCTTGGGCTCATCGGTGTCTATGATTACATCTGAAGTGCTGCAATATCGAAGTCCCCTCTATGGCAGGAGAACATACACTAGAAAAGTCGGCGCAATGAGTTTTCTTGGCATAAACGGGTTTTTTTCCCAGGCATCCTGTTTGGAGCTTGCTGAAATTTACGGGTTCGCCGACGGCATCCCCTATTACCTTGAAAAAATCAGTTTACCCTTCTGGAGTTGGCTTGAAGGTGAGCTGCGTAACCCGACATTTGTAAGGGACGAACTTGATTTTATGCTCAGGTACGAGTTTGAGGATCTTGGCACATACAAGACAATACTTGAAGCTGTATCTATGGGTAAAACGAAAGTTTCTGAAATAAAGGATTATGCCAGGCTGCAGAGAACAGACATCAGCTCTTATCTGAGCAAGCTCATCAACACTGGTTTTGTGATAAGGGAACTGCCGTTGACTGAACCTGTTACCTCAAAAATGGGCAGATACTTCATAGCCGACCAATTCGTCGCTTTCTGGTTTAGGTATGTCTACCCAAATTTAAGCGGCATTGAAGAGGGCGTTTATTCGACTGGCAGTGTGAAGAAGGATTATTCGCAGTACATGGGCTACGTTTTTGAGAAAATTTGCAAGCAGGTTCTTGTGGAGTTAATTAGGCGTGGAAACATGAGTTTCGATAAAGTTGGTAAATGGTGGTACAAAGACGCTGAGATTGATTTGGTAGCATTGAACGCTGAGAAAAAAGAGATTCTGTTTGTTGAATGCAAGTGGCAGGACAACATTTCTCCACATCAGGTTCTTGCCGAGTTAAAGAAGAAATCAGGATACGTAAGATGGAATAACGAGGACAGAAAAGAGAAGTACGCCATTTATGCGAAGTCGTTTAAAGAGAAGAACTTGGAAGAAGAAAATGTGCAGTTGTTTGACTTAAAAGACATTGAAAACCTCATGGAAGCTTAACCCTGCTTTATTCGTCTTCTTCTTCATGCCTGAGCTTGTAAAGCAGCTTATCTATCTTATCTGCGCTTGCAGCGTCTGACCCTGAACCCACCATATCCCAAAATGACTTTATAGGCTTAAGCAGCAAACCCTGCTCCTCAACAACAAAGCCCGAATTCTCTTCTATCTTGTACTTTCTGCGCAGCCAAAGAGGAATCGTAACGCGACCCCTCTTCACCGCGATTATCCTGTTTTTTCTCGTTCCGTTCACCTGTATATTTTCAATTATACAAATTCAAATTATACTGGCTTGGCTGTTTTTTCAGATCCATGCCGTTTGGATTTCTTGAATTTGCTTGAAGTGGGTCGTCTGTGATGCATACTGCCTTGAGCATAAGTGCTGTGGCGCGATCATGCTGTCACCCATAGACAGACGGTATTTGTGTCTTAGCTCCCCCGAAATCTGAGCACTCTGTTCGTCAACAAGAACCACCTCAAATTCTCCAAGGATATCAGCAATTTGAGTTTTTACCGTTTCTCTACTTTTTCTTGAAAGTGCGTAGTTGTAGAATTCGTGAATTACAACGGCTGATATGTATCTACCTTTTCGGATATTTTGTGCTCTCATTTTGTTTAGCAGCGACTTGTTTTCCGAGTAGTAATAATCTACGAAGAACCTAGTGTCAAAGACCGCTTTGTTCGTCATCTGGGTCTACTTCATGTCTCATTTTGTCAAGTTCTGCTTTCACTTCTTCGACGGTGGCATCATCTGAAAATGCACCTGCCATATCCCAAAACGAGTTCAAGGGCTTCAGCAGAATGCCGTCTTTCTTTTCGATAACACGAAAACAAGTCTGGTCTTTGATTTTGTACTTTTTGCGAAGCCAAACGGGAATGGTAAGCCGCCCCTTCTTCGCCACTACGACATGACTTTTTTTCATCGAAAATCACTAAACCGTTAGATCCATGTTGTCTCGATTTCTTTGATTTGTTTAAAGTGTGGGTCGTCTGTGATGCAGACCGCCTTTAATATAAGCGCTGTGGCTGCAATCATGCTGTCGCCCATTGATAAGTGGTATTTGTGTTTAAGTTCGGCGGAAATTTCAGCGATCTTCGCGTCAACCGGAATTATTTCAAACTCTTGTTTAACATGAGCTACTTTATTTTTTGCAGTTTCACGCCCGTCAACAGCGAGAGAAGTACTGTACAGCTCATGGATAACAACTGCTGAAACGTATCTTTCTCTTCTTCTCTTTTCATTTCTTACTTTTGCAAGTATCACTTCATCTTTGGAACCGTATGATTCCGTTAAAAATCTGGTGTCATAAACCGCTGCTTTATTCATCTTCATCTTTTTCATGCCTAATCTCGTAAAGTAGCTTATCGATTTTTTCTTTTTTGACAGGGTCTGAATATGCGCCTAACATGTCCCAGAATGATTTTTTAGGTTTGAAGAGTATGCCGTCTTTTGTGTCGATTACTGCGAGTTTGGTGCCCTCTTCTATTTTGTATTTTTTGCGAAGCTTTACAGGGATGGTGGTCTGGCCTTTTTTAGTTACCACAACCAAGGTTTCCGCGGCTTCAGTTTCAGTAGGTTCAGCCTTCACTGCTTCGGATTCCTCAACATTGGTTTCCACGGTTTTAGTTTCCATCTTTTAGCACCGTATTACTTCTAATCATGTATTACCTTTAAGCATTTCGGACAAGCCTAAAAGTCGGAAAGTCGCCTTTTAGCGGCAGCGAAGGCTTTTTAGCATAAACCGCCCCATTAAGCATCAGTGACACTTATGAGTCTGCTTGAAGCCAACGACTTCATCATGCAAAAGAAAATCCTCTCCCTCCACGAACACTACGACTTCCAAGACCTGAAAGGCAACAACCTGGGCGAAGCCGACGCCAACCTCATCCAAATCCCCCCCAAATTCGAAGTCAAAGACGCCCACGGCTTAGAGTTCATGCAGCTGCAGGGCAAAGTGTTCTCGATACGCCATGAATTTACTTTTCACGGCTCAGGCGGCGAAGAGCTCGGCACAATAAAACGCAAAATAGCCAAGCTGGTCGGCGAAGAGTTCTGGGTGGAAAAAAACGGGCAGGAGTTCATGCGCATCTACGGAGACTTCACCGAACACGAATACCAGTTTGAAGTCGCTGGGGCTGCAGTTGCTTCGGTCCACAAGAAATGGGTAACCCTAAGAGACCAAATGGGAGTATCAATAACAGGAGAAGTCGACCATCGAATAATCATAGGAGCGGTTATTGTGATAGAACACGTAGAAGTGACCGAGAAACAATCTTCAAACAGCTCATGGAGCATAAACGCCAGGTTCTAGAACAAACCAGAAAGAGCTGATTCGGACCCATCGGACTCAAGAACACGAAACATCTACCACCAAGTAGTCATCGGAGCAGTAATTGCAATAGAACACGTAGAAGTGACAGAAAGGCAATCTCACTCAGGCTCAATGAACATTAATATATAGCCCATAGACCTTGGAAATTGAAAGAGAATTTGATTTGTGTCATTTTTTACTCAAAGAATTGCTACTACGATAGAATTAATTTCCTCAATCTCGTTCGTTAAGAGCGTAGCGGCTTCCCCCCGCATTCCACGAAAACCTTTCTTCGTGAATGTATGGTTCTTTACTTTTTCATGGCATTGCTTACTTAATTCAGCAAGCTTGAGATGATTTGTTTCATTTCTCGAGAACCTTGGAATTGATAATTGGAATGGTCTTCTGCCGATATCCCTTTTGCCATATTTACCTTGGGGTTGAAAGCTTTTTACGTTCTTGTGGACGACTTTCGAATTTAAGAAAGCGCAAAGGTAATGCGCCTCATCCTCGTCGTTTGTTTCATAAATGTATGTTGTGTAATCCGCAACAAAACCAGTGGGTTTGATACTTGAATGATCGATTTCAAAGTTTGGGATATTTTTGCGATCAATAACAGATGTTATAGAATCTGCGCCTCTTGCATTATAAAGAACAACGAATTTTTTTGATGGATCTTGACTAGACAATAACTTTTGATAGTCCAATCGGTCCTCGACGTTTGGGAAACTATCTACAGATTTTTCCGTTCGCCGGCTAACCCATATTTCTTGAGCTTGATTGTACCATGACGCAAAATGAGTTGCACCACTTATCTGTACAATCGGTCTCGAGAGAACTTTTATTTCACTCGACATGAATTTTGCTGGAAGTGCAATTGGTCTAAAATTTAAATGCCCAAATGGGATGGTGTCTTTACCTAAGAGCGTTGCGAATACAAACTCTGTTTCGATGTTACCCTTCAGTCGAATATCTTTCCACTCCTTTTTGCTTACTTCAGCATTTTTTTCTGAAGTTTTCGTCTAGAGGTTTCGCTGAGTCAATAGTTCTCAACGTAGGATGAACAACGAATTCAATAAACCAAAAGTTTCTTGGAAAGATTGAAGCACCTACTTTTACATCATCATAATAATCACTGAACATACTCTTCTTTGGTGCGGAAGGTGGGGTATATGTTTTCATCGCGACTGATAATTGAACCTTGTCCAAGGTTGCGTTTCGATTATGTTTGTTAATTTTCCCTTCATATTCTTCCATGGGTATGGGCCAATTAGTCTTCCCACCTTTCCACCCTATTATCACACAAACAGGGAGGCTGAATATCTCTGAAACCTTAGAAAAATTTAAGATATTATTTAGCGTTATTGCAGGTTTTTTAAATAATTTAAACTGAACGTGTTGCTCCGCGGCAGTAATTACGCTAATAGGCATTAAAAAAGCAATTTCTCCGCCTTCTTTTAGATATAAGTCGCTAGTTCGGCAGAAGAAAAGCGTAGCCATCTCCATTTGTGTGAATAGTTTTATTTCTCTTGATTTCAACAATTTATACTTAAAAACTTGTTTTTTCAAGAATTCTTGATAGCTTTTACTGTCTATTGATCTCATTACTATCCAAGGAGGGTTTGAAATAAGTATGTCGAATTGGTTTTCTTTCATAAAAGAGGTGCATAAAAGTTATTGATTACAAATAGCCAAATAGAATCTGATGTGCGTCTTCAAGTTTTATTAATGTCTTAAGCGTTGACGAAAGTATTTTTGAATCGTTTTGAGCAATAGCCGAAGATGCTATTCTGAAAAAAACGTTGACAGACTCAATCTTATCGTGATGTAAACGATAAGCTATGAGCGCTTCTCTAAAACCTGTGACCACTATACCTAACTTCGTTCTGTCTGTTGAAATATCAATAGGCAGTTGGATGTGATGACCATCTATTTCCAAATCATAAACTGGTTTTTTTCCAAACATTGTAAGAACGGCTTTAGGAATCCGAATTGAATCTGAATTAAAAATTGGAATTTGGGTATTTTGCGAATATTGTATCAGTTTGCCAAGCGCAAGGATGTAATTTGCACGTGCGATTGTAACAGCCAGTGGATTAATATCCATGCCCATAACATGGCTGAGTATGGTGTCTAACATTTCTTTTTCGTTGCTGGTATTCAAAATCATATTTTTACGTATATAGTGAACGCAATTTGTTATGAATGTTCCCGATCCGCAAGCGGGATCCAGAATGTAGGGAATCCCTGAATGGTTACTAGACCATTTTGTGAGAACATGGTTAGTTGTAAGTTGACAAAGCCATTCTGGTGTGTAATACTCTCCGACTCTGTGCCTCTCGCCTTGTCGAACTATTTGTTGGTATATTTCCTTGAATAAGTCTTCATTAACTTGACTTAGATCATACTTTAGTAGTCCTTCAGTAATCTTTTTACCTAGACTGATTGTTTCTTTTGATATTTTGTCATCTAGAATCCATGTGAAGAAATCTTCCTCAATTAAATTGGGGATTCCAAACTGAAGGAAATAATCGCCACTGAGGGCTTTTTTAAGATCATCATCTAAAACAACCTTAGCACCACTTAACCGAAGATAGACAATTAGTTTGACAAGAGTAACAACGTACGTATGATCTACAAAAATGTCTTGCTGCGGTTCCCGACCATAAACAATTTGCATATTTCTTTTCCACAAGGTCATTTTTAGGGCTGCTTCCGGGCTATTCCCAACAATTTTCCACATTTCTTTAAGTTGTTCTGTTGCAAGTGCATAAGTAGGAGAACCAGCGCCAAAACGGATCTTGAGGTCTTCTGCTGTTGGCGGCTGATTGCGTGATGAGAAAATAAATGAATCAAGCCATACTAACAGCTCTGCAGCACTCGACGTATTAGCGTTAATTGCTCCAATTTCATTCAAATCGACTACAACGTCATTATCAATCTTCGGGAGAAATGCACGATAATTAACTAGGTCAGTAGCAATCGCTACATACTTATCCTGTGGTTTTTCCTCGCGTAAACATAGAAAGTACTTTATAAGTTCCACTCTAGCAGCTGCCCACTCTTTTTCCAGGTCAATTTTTAATTCTAAAATTACCCCTGAAAAAACAAGGTCTATGCTGCCACGCAAGCCTAAAAGCTTACTGCCGAGTTTTTTTTCGATACCTGGAATGATATCTTCTATTTTAACTCCAAAAACTTCATTTAACATATTTGAGAATACATATAACTTAGCAGGATGAGAATTTGAATTCTTAGCGTTTATTATGAAATCGGTAATGCTCTTTTCAATTGCAGTGCTCACAGTTATTCATCCAATCTCTCCTTAAGCATTAGTTGGATAAATAATCTTTGTCAAATCCCAGAGCCCAAAAAATTTTTGAATGATTGGAATCATTGATAAAGCAAATTATTTTTTGCGTATGTTGCATTGAAGTACTTTTGGGCAGATTAGGCATTCGTCCATTGTGAGGATTTGTTGTCCGGATTGGAGTAATCCGCCGAAAACGGCGCATTTGGCTGGCGAGTCAAAGACTATGGGGTATTCGGTTGGTTTGACGCTGATTATTTTTTCGTTCTGGGTGGTGATTTCTAGTTTGGACATGCAGTAGGGGCAGGCGTAGTGGGTTTGCCTGGGTATCACTGTGGTGTCTGTTAGCACTGTTGGTTTGTCGAATTTTTTTTCGCATCCCTTGTAGGGGCATTTGAGTTTTTCCTCATGTCCGTGGAAAAACTGCATGTCAATCGCCTCCTGGCTTCGTTTAACATCGAGTATAGCAATATTTAATAAACATTACTGATTGCCCCTCCATTTGGCTCAAGAGCACAACACAAATACAACAAACACACCGCACAGCCATTTCCCGCCAACAGTCTGTCAACACAGAAGACACACGCGCCCATAAAACCAAGACAGCGTTCAGTTAAAAGGCAAGCAAGAAGTGCAAGCAATGAACAAGCCCACCCGCATAGCCTTAATATGCATCATGTGCGTAGCAGCCGCCCTTGCCTCATCTTCCCTCACAGCGGCATACCTGAACCGCACGCAAACCAGCGGAGTTCCCATTCCTGTTTCCCGAGACTTTCCCGTCCTTGGGGGCGCCACAAAAAACAACGACTACTACAACATCTCACTGGCATTCGCCAACGTGACTGACAACGAAACACTGGACAACATCCTGATCAACCCGCAAAGCAGCAAAACCGTGACAGACGCAACCTTCTACCTGAACGGAACAGCCGTGAACCAGCAGGACCCAGTTACCTGCAGCCTGAAAAGCGGCGACAGCCTCCAAATCAGCCTCACGTTGTCCTGCAGTGAATTCCCTTCAGGGTCAACAATTATGCTTGACGTCATGGGCAGCTGTTTCGGCTGCGGCGAAGCATTAAGGCTCCCGTGACAACAACTCTTCACCCTCAAGCTTCAATTCCACAAATGCAAACCCAAACAAATAATTATGCAAACTTATTACAGTCAAACAGCTTAAAACATGTTACCTATCCAGCTTTTCATAATAATTATGAACAAATCTCAAACACCCTTATATCGGTTCATGCCCCATTAATACCCAAAAAGAATGGTGGAAAAATGGAAAAAAATTCCCCCAAGAAAACGGCTCCAAAAGGAGAAATCCTGTACTTTCCGCATGTATAGGTGACCAAAAATGATTGCAGAAACGGAGATACCCCTCTTTGTGCTGTGCACAAGCTCGTTGACGGCAGCGTTTGTTTACTATAATACGAAATACCGAAAATTCATCAAAGAAAACGCAGCCTAACCAGTCTAAACCAAACAACGGGAGTGACCAAACAAAAAACGGCTTTAGCAACCCTGTCAAGGCAAACCGCAGTCTTTTCAAAAGACTCTTCATCCCCCCTCTTTTTTTTAACCAAAAACATGTTTCATCTGGACCTCAACTCGAAAAACATTGTTTAACTTAGCAAAACTCTATTAGCCATTCTCTCCATATTGCGGATTAATGCTTAGTGTGACTTAAGAAAGGAGAGAAAAACATTGAACAAGCATATATCAGCGGCAATAATAGTAATCGGTCTTCTTTTTTTGCCAATTTTCGCCGCCCAAGTTCACGCCTACGGATCCACTCTTACAGTGGGAGACGGCGGCACATACTCAACCATACAAGCAGCGATTGACTCCGCAAACCCCGGAGACACCGTAGAAGTGGCGTCAGGAACCTACCTTGAAAACATCACCATAGACAAGTGGCTAACACTCTCAGGTCAAACTGATCAAAGCGCCGTAATCGACGGAAACGGCGTCGGCAACACAATAACCATAGTAGCTGGCGGCGTTACGGTCACAGGTTTCACTGTAATAAACAGTGGCTCGCTGGGCAACGATTCAGGCATCTATCTGGATTCCACAGTTAGCCAAGCACTGGTATACAACAACGTTATCAAGCAGAACCCCGCTGCCGATGGCGCAGGCGTAACCCTCTGCGAAGCAAGCGGCAATAATCTCATTGCAAACAACACCATCATAAACAATGCAGGCGCAGGCATCTGCCTAGCAGGAGCATCCGACGACGAAATAGCCAGCAACACCATCGCAGATAATCAAGGCTCCAACATATTTGGCTCCCCAGTAGACGCCAACACATGCGAAAACGACACTATCATAGCAAACGTGATAACAGACAGCGGCAACTCCGGCATGCTCTTCAACTCTGCCTCCCCACTTTGGATAGGACAAAACACGATAACGGAAAATCATAACGCCGGCATCGAACTAGACTCCTCATCAATGTGCTTTATACTAGGCAACTTGATAGCGGACAACACTGGACCAGGAGTTGTGGCAAACGCTTCCGAAGCATCAGTAGGCGACAACACAATAAAAAACAACAGCGACGGGGTCTACGTCAACTCCTCCGACTCAGCCGACATCTACGCAAACACAATCACATCAAACAGCAACGGCATACACATATCTCAATCAGCCAAACTTGACATTCTAAACAACGACATCACAGACAGCCCGGGCATAGGCATCAACATCGATGATTCATCCAACATGGAAATACACCAAAACCAAATCGCAAACAACAACGAAGGCATCTACCTGGCAGGCACAAACTGCCAAATCTACAACAACCACTTCACAGCAAACCCGATTCAAGCAGAAGTAAACCCAGCCAGCACAGGCAACACCTGGGACAACGGGTACCCAACTGGCGGAAACTACTGGAGCGACTACAACGGAGTAGACCAATACAGCGGACCAGCCCAAAATACGCCGGGAAGCGACGGCATAGGCGACACACCCTACACAGTTAACTTGGCAACAGGAGACATCGACCACTACCCCATAATAGACCCATACGCAACCACAACACAGCCAGTTAACGGCCAAACCGTCAGCATATACCAAGCCCAAACAACAGGCGTCGACCTGACACTTCAAGGTCTCTCCCTGCAAGGAGAAACAGTCACAGCCACAACCGTTAACTTCGGAACCACACCTCCAACCTTAGGAGCAAACCCCATCCTGTCAGCCGGCGCAGGCGCGGTGTACTACGACGTAAAGGTCACCCAAGACACAGGCGGCCCGCTGGGCTCAGACGTGACAGTCACAGTTTATCTAACTGACCCCACATTCACGGGCGCAAGCACTATGGCATATTGGGACGGAACCAGCTGGATTCCAGTCGCCACAACCTTCACAGCCCCCCACACCATATCAGGCAACATACCAGCATCAGCGCTGACAGGAACGCCCATCACCGTCTTTCAAGGTTCCCCATTCACAATGCCAGAATACACCTTGGGCGCCCTGCTGTCACTGTTCGCGTGCACAGCAAGTTTTGCCATTTATAAAATCAGCCGAAAAAAACAAACAGCGACACCACTCGAACCACAATTTTTTATCAACCAGCGATGTGCCGTGCGAGTGATATCCGTTTCTTAATTAAAGCTTAAATCGTTTAGACAAGACTTCATGCTGAGTGGAACCTGCGGCGGAAATCAAGGGCAAAAAATTCAAGGTAATTCTCAGGGATGAACCAGAAGGCGGGTCCTCTGCGCAACGTATAGAGCTTCCCGGAGCAATCACTGAAGGAGAAAACCGTAAAGAAGCCCTTGCCAACATAAAAGAAGCCATCAAAGGCTACTTGGAAGCGTTCCCAGAAGAACTTGACCAGCTTAAACGAAAAAGACAACTGGTGGAAATAACTGTCTGAAAGGCTCCCTCAAACTTCCTGACGCAGTTGGGTAAATTGCATTTTTAGGGGGATGCAGATATACTTATATCCCTCGTATACATATTTTGATAATTGTATACAGGCGGTTCGTGTGGAAACAGAAGTTTTGTCGATACGGGTTAAAAAAAGCTTGAAAGATGAAGCTGAAAAGATGGGCGTCGACTTTAAAGCTGCTGTTGAAGGGCTTCTTGAGGATATCGTGGCCGAGAAGAAAGCAAAAGCGCAAGCAACGCGCAGAAGAACTCCGAAAGCTAATGCATGTCAGCGTGGAAGAGTGGATACAGGATGTCAAAGAGACAAGGCACGAAATGTAAATATCTCATAGACGCATCCGCATTGTACCCAATGCTTATTTCAGGAAATCCTTTCAACCTTGAAGAATACGCAGTTTCATCTTTAACGGAATACGAAATTGGAAACATTCTCTGGAAAGAAAACAAGAAAAAGAAACTGGACGACCCGAAACGGATAGCAGAAATTTTCAGCGAAAGCATAGCTAACTTCAAAAAATCATCATTGACTCTATTGTTAACGTCTTGGCAATCGCTATGGAGAGAAACCTTACTTTCTACGATGCCTCATACGCATTCCTTGCCGAAAAGGAGAATATGAAACTGGTTACTGAAGATTTGGATCTGCTTAAGAAATGCAAGTGCGCCATTCACATAAAAGATATCGAACACTTGTAGCTTGGTTGATTAAAAGAGTGGAGCCTCGAGCGGGCTTTGATCCCGCGGCCTGCTGCTTACGAGGCAGCCGCTCTACCAGGCTGAGCCATCGGGGCATCCATTCGCTAATCAGTGAAACCCACGTTTTTAAATGTGACTCCAACCCTGTCTGAGCCTCGTAAGCGTCAATTTTAAAAGGCTTAGGCAACCTATGTGTTGATGCTGAGATTTTCAATAGAAGAGTGGACGCATGGGTAATGATAAAACTGGAAACATCAAGCCGAATACGCCTGGCACGGACATGGGTGAACGAAAAATAATCGAAATCATCGCCAGCCGCCTTGAAGCCATGCCCAAATCGCCCGTGCCGTTCGGAGACGACGTTTCCGCCGTTGACATCGGCCAAAAACAGGTTGCCGTACTGAAAACTGATATGCTTTCAGGCAAAACAGACGTCCCACCCAACATGAGCCTCTGGCAAGCCGCGCGAAAAGCGTTAGTGATGAACGTCAGCGACTTCGCAGCCAAAGGCGTCCAGCCCACGGCAGCCCTTGTCGCGCTTGGGTTACCAAGAGGTCTCATGCGAAAAGACATCGAAGAAATCGCGCGTGGACTAAACGCGGGAGCACGGGAATACGGCGCTTACGTTATCGGAGGCGACACAGGCGAAGCCTCAGAACTCATCATTTCAGTTTCGCTTTACGGAAAAGCCGAAAAAAAAGCGCTAATGTTGCGCAGCGGAGCCAAGCCAGGTGACATCCTGGCTGTCACAGGGTTCTTCGGCAAATCAGCCGCTGGCTTACGCCTGCTTCTAGATAACTATTCTGCCTCAGCGAACCTGCGTGACGTCCTGTTGAGTGCAGTCTGCATGCCTAAAGCCAAGCTAAAAGAAGGCTTAGCACTCAGCCGCTCAGGCGCCGTGTCAGCTTCTATTGATTCCAGCGACGGGTTAGCTTGGAGCCTGCATGAAATAGGAAAAATGAGCGGCGTAGGCTTCTTAGTTAACAGTGTCCCCGTTGCCGAGGAAGTCAGGCGATTTGCCGAGTTTAACCATCTTGACCCTCTGGAGCTGGCACTTTACGGCGGAGAAGAATACGAGCTTGTAACAACAATTAAGCCTAAAAGGTGGGTTGTCGCTGAAGCCGCAGTTGAAGCGGTCGGCGGATGCCTTTTGCCAATCGGCAAAGTCACAAAGGACACGCAGATGAACCTAGACATTAACGGGCAGAAACGTGCAGTTGAAGCCCGTGGCTGGGAGCACTTTAAGAGCAAGATTTAGCCCTGACAATCCAGCAGGTAATTGATTACTGTTATACACGAAGCCGCCAAGTAGGGTTGTTTGCCTAAACTGATTTTTTCGCCAAACCTTCGCGCGAACGTTTCTGCCTTTTTAGGCAAACCCACATGGTCACCGAGCACAAAGACAGCATCCTCCGCAAGCTCCGTTTCAGCCACGTTTTTCCCGCCTTCCTCCAAAACGTAGACGCTGCGGCTTTGAGATTCTTTCTTAAGCAACGCTTCAAAACCCATTCTGTCCACCCTGATGCCGGGGTGGGATTTACCCGCGATTACTTTCTTCAGAATTTGCTGCCAAGTGTCCACATCCGTCCGCACGTCATACAGGGTGCCACCGTCGATTTGGATGTGCAGGGGCGGATTTGGCGGGCCATATAGTACGGCGTGAAAAGTTACGTCTCGGCGTATGCCATGCGAAAGGAAAAGGCTGGCAACTACGCATTCGTACACAATGTCTAATCTTCCTGCATCATGCAGGTTGCCGAATGCTGAGTTGGTTGTTCCCAAACGAGAGAACAAGATAAATTCCCTAGGCAAAGGCGATCACACGGTTTAGTGCTATGCAAGCTTGCCTTAAAGTACTTTCCAGCTAACAGCGTTTAAGCGATAGTTTTGTTACAAAAGAATGCTGAATAAAACTAACAGGTTGTTTACGACAACTATAGCAAGAAACATCACTATGCCAAAATAAGCAGCCCTCAGCATTCGGGAAGCAGTTTTGAACGAAGCCGAATTTTTGTCCGCCGATTTCATAAGCACTTTTTGCGCCAAAATAAAAGTCAAGCCAACGAAAACAGTTACAGTTAATTTTAAGACTACAAAAGCTGGAAGATTTGAGCTGACTAGGCCTGCTAAAATGGGGTTGAGTTCCCGTGTGCCAAAGTAAAGGCTTCCTATAACCGTGGTTAAACAATCCATTGAGCCCATAAAGATTAGAAACAAACTTGGAAGGGGTTGTAGACTCTGCAAAACTAGTTTATCTCCTTTCTTTTGAGAAACCGTTTTTAGCTGCAACGCCACGAAAGCAACTTAATTAGAATTCTTCTTTTCTTAGAACGATCTTTTGCAAGTTTCCGTAAGGTTCATTGCAGCTTCATTACATAAACAACATGTTAGAATGTATTTTTATATGTTCACTATTACGAGTGAGGGACAAGTAGAAAACAGGTTGCTTGAAAACTTACCAAGCTTAAGCTTATTTTTTTTTAAATTAAAATTCTTTTAATTATCCCCGAGGGAGAGACAGTTTTCTCCATGAATACGCTTATCTCGTTTTCGTCTACGCTCATGCAAAGTACCTTAACTTTTTCGCCTTCAACAAGAACGCTTTCCATTCCGCCAAGATTGAATTCCTTTTCGATTTTTCGGCAAGAATCAAGGATTTGAGACGACAGAATAGCCTTTTCATGAATTTTGTCGCCTTCATTTAAGTCAATTATGGATGAGGTGCTGCTTCTAAGAATGTAACCTAAGACTCCTTTTAGCTTACGTATTTCTGCAAGACTTGCGCTCAACCTGGCAAAACCAGCGTTTTCGCCACCATCAGTTAACAGGGCCACATGGTTCGTTAACGCTGATTCAGATGGGGCGGCGTTTGCTTTTTCCTTCAACAGTTTTTTCTCCTTGGCGCGTAATTTCTGGTTTAACTATTACGAGTTTGCCTTTGCTTGTTTGCAGGACTTGCATTACATTTTCTGGAAATTGTATTATGCCTCTGCCATTGTGGCTGGTTTCCTTGATAGGTCTGAATCTGCATAGGATTGCTTTGCCCTCTAAGGTTTCGATATGCACCTGCTTGATTTCTATGTCACCGTAGATATCATGCCATTTAGCTATAACTTCACTATCTATCCGCACGATGTCACCAGGAACCAGAAACCCTTCGATTTTTTCAATCATGAACTGGTTCACAGGCGGCTCCGGAAGCTCAGGCTTATCTAAAGGGCATCGGGATTGATCATTGATTTCTTCAATCGGAACTTCACGCTTCTCGGCTTGGAGTAATTCACTGCCTGATAATTGAGAAATTTGGTCTACAAGCTTCACAACAGTTGGAACGATGATTTGGGTTAAAGTTTTAACGATTTTTTCATCTGCCGCATTGGAAGAAACATTTACTAAGAAACGATTGTTCATGCCTGTGATGCTTAGTTGACTGTTTGCGCCCTGAATGGTTAAGGATTCTACTGCGCCGATGTTTTCAGCTCGGGCAGCTACGTCGTTGAAAGCGGAAATCAATTTTTTGATTTGGTCTTCGTAGGTGGCTTTGTCGCTGGCTACGGTTTCGCCGTCCTTGTTAAAAATGAAAGTGGTAGTTATTTCTGGGCTTACGTTTTTGAATTCATCTATGATTAGTTGCAGTGCCGTTGAAGATTCTTCAGTCACTTTTGCTCATGTCCATCTCGGCGGTTAGGATATTTTGAATAGGATGCGCTCTGGAACGCCCTCGTCTTCCAGAACCAGGTACTTGAGACCTTCGGTGTCGCCGAGTTGGTCGAGCCATTTTAATGCATCACGCACTTTCTGCAAAACCAGCAGCCGTTCTTGATGGCTCCGCACTACGGATTCTATAGCTGTTAACTCGTGGAACGCGTTAGCATCTAAGACTATGTTTAGCGTGCCCACTGTTACTTCGCCTGGGTTGTCTGTTGGGTTGGTTTTTTTGCCTGCAAGCTTCATGATTACTTCGCGGACTTTTTTTGATTTTTCGGCTAAAGTGCGTATTTCGTCTAAACGACGCAGGTATTCGCCCAGTAAGCTTTTGGTTTCGGACAAATCCTTGTCTAGAGCCGTCGGCTATTGCCTGCGCCGATGTGTATTCTTTTATTTGGATTACCATGATTTTTTACCTCCAAAATAGAAAATAAGAGAAAGGGAAATTGGTTGTTTCGTTTTCGCCTTACCCCCGAATTCAAAGTTTAAAGATTGCGTATCTGAGTTTATGACCCGCTGTATGTTGCTGAGTATACGATTGAGTTGCCTTTTGCGGTCATTAGTTTTATTGAGTATTGCGCACTATCAGTAAAGGGCGTTCCAGTGGCAAGAGTAAGAGTAACGTTTCCTGAAGTACCTTTGGTGATCGTTACTGGTGCATTTGAGACAACCCAGCCGTTTCCATCTATAGTTGCTGATGATATGGACACTGTAGCGGAACCTGTGTTTTGAACGGTACAGACAGCTGTGCCGCCGAGGTCACTGCCATTGTTAGTTAATACGACGTTATTTATTGCTGCTTGCTCTGCGTTTCCCATCAATCCAATGGTCATTCCACCCATCCAAGCGGCTACGACAACGCTAACTGCGACGGTGACTGCGATCAATATGATTGAGGCGACTACGGGGCTTAGGGCTTTTGCATTTTTCTTGAATTTTCTAATGTTCATTTATTTTTTTACACTCCATTTTGGTTTGCTGAATGTATTTCCCATTTTTGACTTAATAAATATTGTGACTTACTACACAATATTACATGTCTGTCCAACAGAACTACACAAAGCGCCAGCCGAAAATTCAACTAATAGCAAAACGAGTACTGATTCGTATAAATCTAAAGATAGAGAAATTAAAAATAAAAAACTGTCGGAAACGCGCTTATTGAGCTTCAAGCTCATCGAAAAGCGCGAGAAGAAGCTTTGCTATTTTTTCGCCAAAGTCAGTTTTGAGGTAGTATTTTTTGAGTGGGTCTATGCGTTCGCTTCTTGCCAGACCTAAGGACTCGATTTCAATCATTCTAGCCCTGAAGGTGCCGTCGCTTAGCGTAAGCTTGTTTTTACGCATAAAATCTTTTGCATCCTTCCATTTGCCGCGTCCAGCGTAGAGCAGCAACAAGCAGTCAATAGCGTGGTCTTTCTCGAGCATTGCTTTGATGGCGGATAACTTTGGGTCAGTGAGCACATGTTTAATCTTCTCTTCGTTATTCTTTGCCATATTTTCCACCTTTCATTTTTTGTTAAACCAAAATTAGCGTCTTAAGCATTTAAACCATATTGCGAATCGTGAAACATATCTGCAGACGCCTATCTCCAGAAATCTAATATATTCACAACTCCTTTATAAATAATATCAAGCAAGCAAAAAAAATGTTGGTACAGTGAAATATTCTGCCTTAAAAATGGTATTGAAATCATTAAAGCTGTAAAATTTTTAAACTTAAACGACTGAAATCAAGTGAAATAAGAAGGGGTTTTCCGCCAGATCCATTAAGCCGTTGCTATGTTGCCGAAACAAAAGACTTAACAAACCTAAACTCAACTAATAACCTAACGAACACAAGTCTGCAGAGGAAAAAAAGTGGCTGCCAACACCCAATATGAAGTCCCAACATGGAACCAGATATACGACATGCTGCTTGCCCAAGCACAAAAAATCCAGAACGACGGCTACAAACCCGACATCATCGTCGGCATCGCGCGGGGCGGACTGGTGCCCTCACGGATACTGGCAGACCTCTTAGAAACCCGGGACTTCGCAATAATCACCATAGAATACTACGTTGGCATCGGCCAGACAAGCAAAGAGCCCATTTTAAAGCAATGTCTTCACACTCAGATGCCTGACAAAAAAGTTCTGCTGATAGATGATGTTTCTGACGGCGGCAGGAGCTTGCAGCTTGCGAAAAAACACTTGCAGGAACAGGGCGCAGCGGAAATCCGAATAGCTACCGTGTACTGTAAACCCGGAACCATAACTACGCCAGATTATTTTGAAAAAGAAACAAGTCACTGGATAGTTTTTCCATGGGAAGCCAAAGAAACGATGGCGAAAATAATGCAGAAAACGGAAGGCAAACGTGCCCTGAACAAGGAAATAGCAAATCTTGTACGGGCGGGTTTGCCACGTCAGTTGGCTGAAAAATTGCTGAAAGATTGCGGCGAGAGCCAATAATGCTGTACCATCTAAAGGAATACAGTAAATACGCGGAGATAACAGGTTACAGAAATATAAAATTCGCGGCGGCAGAAGAGTTCCTGAAAGCAAACCGCAGAGAAACCCAAGAAAACGTTGATTTGCAGTTCTTCGATGCCCAGCTAATCGCTACACAACAACACCTGTATTTTGCCGCCCTAAATGCCCTGCAGGCTTTCAGAAACAAAACAAACATTTCTAAAAGCCTAGCCATGGAAACAATGCTTTATGCTTCCGCGCAACGGCAAATACAAAAAGCCGTCCAACGCTGCGGCATCAAACCTCAAACCACAGCCATGGCAGTTATAATAATCGGCGTACACCCAACCAAAATCAAAACCATGCGAGATGCAGTCACGGCGCAGGTTGGCATAGAACCCGACGAGAAAGTTCTGGAAATCTCAAAATTTAAGGAACAGAAAATCATCGAAACCTTCCAGATCACAGAAGAAGAGCTCAAAGCGGTCATGAAAAATGGAGACCGCGCTGAGTGCAGTGGTTGATTTGGTTATCGAGCGGGTAGCTTTGCTGGCAACTCAACTCTGAGTTAAAGCATTTTCTCTTTAACAACCGCTAAGATATCGCTGGGTTTAAGCAGTGAAACGCCCGTTAAGCCGCCGAGAACTTCAATGAGCAGTATGCGGTCGGGTTTTCAAGGTTTGCTTTCCGTTTGATGTCCGTTGCTGCTGCCTCGATTAGGTCTTTTGAGTGCAGTGAAGTGAAACGTTTTTCAACCGTAACTCTGAAGGTCTCGTCCTCGCCGATTCTGGCTGCCAGCTCAGCAGTTACGCGTTTAATTTCTTTTAAATCGGTTGGCACAACTCGTTCAATAGGCAAGATGCGTAGGGCGTAGCGGAACTCGTATGGGCGCTCTTTGAGGATGGCGCGGAGTTTCTCTATAGCCACGCATGGATCCAGCGTTGTTTTGCCGACGATTAAGCCTCTGACTTTGGTCTTGCTAACTTGCGCTCCCGCATCACCTAACTGCTCCGCAAGCAGGTAATGCAGTTCGTTACACATTGGCCGCTCGTTTCCACGGGAAGTTGTGGCTAAAAGGTTAAAGTCATTAATCATAGGGTTCTCTCGGGAGAGAAAGATGCGGCAGGTTATTTTTGCTTTTACCTTGCGGACAGTCGAAATGATTTTTTTCGCTTTCAGGATAAGGCTTTAAGTGTGTGCTACAGTCTACCCTCTGGTCTGCTAGATGATCCTAATAGAAGCCAAACATGATTCACCATATTTCAACATAGAAGCAACTCGTGCACTTTTCTATGTAGAACGGTGCTTTTTCAATGTACCTTTTGGCACAGTCAAGTCCATGTTAATTGTTAGACCTTCAAATATGCCCAAATAAGCAGTTCGCGTGAAAGCAAAAAGAGGTAAAAATGCTGGGTCCAATATTTCTTTTTGAGCAAAACATAGTTCAAAAATAAACCCTTTTGAACTTATGCAATTCATTGCAAATTATTTATTCAAGGTTAATGAGCTCAATATTCCGAAGGTTACACTTTGGGATATGTTGGTGTTCGTGGACTATTGCTAATTCTTTGAACCATGAGTTAAAAGAAGAAGTTGAGTTTATTGTTGATACAGGCGCTATCTATAGTGTTATTCCGAAATGGATAGCTGATAAGGTAAAGTTGAAGGAACTAGGCGAAAGAAAGTTTAGAACTGGAAGCGGAATAGTTCAGTTGCCTGTCGCTGAAGCCTATTTAACTGTTAATGGTGATGGCGTCACGACTTTGGTAGCTGTTTGTTCAGACGAGAATGTTCCAATAATTTTAGGAGTGACAACTCTGGAACTGCTTGGACTTCAAGTTGATCCAGTGATGGGCAAGCTAAAACCGCTTGAGCTGCTAATTCTCTAAATCTATTTAAAATTTCCCGAGCCAGAGCACCTGAATGTGATCTTTCTCCAAGTTAGGATGAGGTGGCGATGCCTAAAGTATTTACAATTGTGACTGTCGGGTCCTGGGGCAGGTAATGAATTGTTATGGTGTTGCTTGGTTGATCATAGTCGGAATTAACGTAAAAGCCACCCGCGCCATCGGGAATGGGATTTCCATCATTGATGAAAGTGATTGTAACGGCGTGGCTGTCTCCAGCTTCAGGATGTATGTTAAATGGCTCTAAGTTAGCGTAGACATGAGAACTGTTTGTATCTATCCACAATCTGGATAGTGTCACATCTGATCCCGTTGCTGTAACTGTTGCAGAATTATTCTGAGAAAAATAATTTATTTGCATTCCCGCGTTCATCTTTTTTACGTATAGATCATTCATCTCCTTCACGTTTGAGTCGTGCCAAACGTATACTTCCGTGAAGAAAAATAGCAGTATCATAACAAACATTATTGTTCCGATGACTTCAGCGGTTCCCTTTCTGCTGCATAAAAAGTTTTTGCGCTTCATTTTTTCACCCTACTGGTATTGTTGATCAAAGACCGATCCTCTTTCAGTGGCTATCTTAAAGTCAATATGGCCATTGCCGACGCTTTGCCAATCAAACATGGCGGTGACGTGGGCATGCCCATCGGTACCTATTGGCCCGTTTATGTTGAGTACATCTTCGCTCGAAATTTCTTTATCTGCTTCAGGTCCAGAAACAGGATAACTAACGAAACCAGTAACGTTAAGCGGGACATTATTAACGTAGATTGCTTTAACATTCACTGGGATGCTCCCGACATTGTAAATCCAAAGATCCACGACATTAACACCTTCAGTGTTGTTGTGAAGCCAAGTATCCTCGACGGTTAACGATTCTAATACTGAGCTGCCTACACCAGCCCTGTAACTGTTAGCGTACTCAACAACGCTGGCGAATGCGACGCTCATACCTACCATGACAACCATTATCATTAAAATTGTTGAAATAACTGTTGAAAGACCCCTCTTGTTTCTGTAGAGCTTTTTCATTTTCATTTTTTCACATCCAACTCGGCGGAATAGCTAAGAAAAAAATCGCGTACCCGACGATACTTAGGATTATTGCGTGTTTTAAGCCGCCTGCTATTCTTCGTTCTCCAAGTTTGCCAGCCATCAAACCGCCTGTAATTGCGGACACAATCATGTCTTGGTAGAAGAACTCTTTCAGTCCGCTTATGCCGCCGATTGAAGTTTGACCCATGATTTGCGGGGCACCTTGCATTGGAGCAAAAAAGGACCTTACCAGAAGCACTGCTGTAACTATGAAGATTGCGAAGGCTGCGTAAATGATAATTATGTAGGGTTTCATTTGGGCGCTTGTTTCTTTGTCAATGTCTTTCATCTCTTCCATGAAGCCAGATGTCGCCGTGAAGACTTTTTTTATGGTGCCTCCAGAGCGGCTTGCCTCAAGCACTAAGGCGCAGAACCGATTAACTATCGGCGAGTTGATTCGTTCTTTGAAGTTGGTTAATGCTTGTTCAAACGATGTACCCCAAGCCATTTGAACGGTCAGCTTCTTGACTTCGTCAGATAATGGATGCCCAATCATCTTGTTGTCAACGATTTTTTCCAGCGACTTAACTAAGGTTAATCCTGTTTCTTGGGATTCCGAAACTCCGCGTACTAGAAATGGCATCTGGTCCTCAATTGCTGAAATCCATCGTTGATTCTCGTAGTCAAGTACGGCGGCTGGAACTATAGTGACGAAGAGGGCTGACAGAAAAATTTCGTTAGCGTAAGCGGTAAGGACATGGAAGTTTGTTACAGCTATTGCAGCAACTGTGGCGATCGTTAAAGCGGCGGAAAAAGCCACGGTTATCTGTCTTGTTTTCTTTGATACACGATGCATTTTTTGTTCACCTTGGAGGTGTCATCGAATCCACAACCAATAGAAGAATGCCTACACCTGCAGGCGTTATTACGAAAACCAAGAGAGTAAGCAACACCTGCGGGTTAATGTTTCCAATCATTGATGCGCCGCCCCCCAAAAAGGACATTATCGTAAGCATAACAACAAGTGCGAGAGGCAAAGCAATCATGAAGCTAACATACACTTCAGCCATGCCCGCCAAACTCTCTATGTAGCCCTTCATAGCTGAAACTCTTGTTTTTTTGTACTTCTCAGATTCTTCCCGCAAATAGGCAGCTAAGTCTCCGCCGACATGAGCTGTGGTTACAACGCCGTCAAGCATTGCCCCGAACTTTCGTGAGGCTGACCGCAAAGCACCATTCTTTAAAGCTTCGTTAAGGTCTAAACCTAACACTTCAATGTCACCGATAATTCTGCGAAGTTCTTCGCCTAAAGCAAATTCGTCTCCAACGTTGGCTAATGAACGAAAAATTCTCTCAGGCGGCATACCAGCACTGGCAAGAACCGCCATGAAGTTTGCTGTGAGCGGAAGGTTTGCGTCTATTTTCCTCGCTTTTGAAGAAATACCAAGCGTTGGGTAAGCGTAGCAAATCCCAAATGCTGAAAACAGCACGACGAGACCAAATAATAGGGAGAAGATGATGGATGTTGAAATCAGCAGCGTTAAAGCGAAGGCGGCAGATTCCTGAAACAATTGAAGTGAACACAGTTAATCCTACGTAGGCTTGGAAAGTAATTTTTAAGCTTGCTTTAGCCAAGTTTGCTTGTAGTCCGCCAAACTTGGACAGATGCTCTTTGGAACTACATTGAATATTCGCAGAGACAGTGTAAGCAACGTTTTATTCGTTTTCCAGAGCCTCCTTCAATATAGGCTCAGGGTTTTCAAGGTAGCTTCGAACGATGTTTGAAACCTCTTTGTAGTTCCGAGTGTTATTCTTAACCAGCCAACGGATCACTTGAGCTCTGCGTTGGATTTCTTCGCTTGCTTCTTCAGGTGTTACGCCTGTTTTCTCAGCTATCTTCTCTAAGATGTAGCTTCTGCCTGTAAAATCAAAAGTATCTTTGGCAGGGTTCCATCTGTAAACTTCATTTGTCAGAATTTCTCCAGAACGCGGATCTAACCCAACTATTTCTGAGGTTGAAACTGTTTTTCTCACGGGTTTGCCGTTTAATTCGACTCTTTTTTGAACAAGGATTATGTCTATTCCAGCGATAAGTGTTCTGGGAATATTCATTGGCGCTGATTCTAATCGGTAAACCGCTGACTCCACTGATTCAGCATGAACCGTTGACATTCCAAGGTGACCCGTACTTACGGCTTGGAAAAGCGTGTAAGCTTCGGCGCCTCTGATTTCACCCACAATTATGTAGTCAGGTCTTTGCCTCAGCGAGGCTTTAAGCAAATCGAAAAGGGTAACATCAGCGTTTTCTGTTGAAAGCCCAAAATGAGTACGTGTGGCGGCTGGAATCCAGTTTTGATGCGGAAGATTCAGTTCAGGAGTATCTTCGATTGAGACAACTTTCAAATCTGGCTTAATGAACATGCTCAAACAGTTCAGCAGGGTAGTTTTGCCCGCCGCTATTCCTCCGGCAACCAAAATCGAAACCCGGTTCTCTACCGCGTACCAGAAGAAAGCAGCCATCTCAGGCGAAAGAGTGTTGAAAGTAACAAGGTCTGTGACTGTGAAGGGGTCCAGCTTGAATTTTCTGATAGTGAAAGTGGAGCCTTTACGGGTAACTTCGCTTCCATAGGTTAAGTTAATTCGGCTGCCGTCAGGCAAGCTTGCATCAAGCATCGGCTGCGCTATTGAAACGTGGCTTCCGCAAAGATAAGCAAGCCTCAGAGCAAAAGTGTCAAGTTCATCAGCGGTTTCAAAACGAAGGTTTGTCGGGATAGATTCAAATTTTCTATGCCAAATGTAGAGGGGAACGTTGACTCCATCGCAGGAAATATCCTCAATCAAGGGGTCATGCATGAGGGAATCTATTTTTCCGAAACCAAGATTATCCCTGACGACGTAATAGAGGAGTTTTTTGCGGGTGTCTGGGTCAAACTTGAAATTGTAGTTGTCAAATACTTCATTGCTCTTTTTTACCAGGTATTCTCCAGCGGCCTTTTTCGATTGCAGTTCCGCTGGTTTGAACTCCAAGCACTTCATTTAGAATCCCTTTCAAACGTTCAAGATTTGCTAGGTCAGCTTTGTTGAGCTTTGGTTCTTCCACAACATAGTTAACGTTGCCTCTGACCATGTCCCGTGTAACTTGGACAGAAGCATAAGGCGCGTTAAGCATATAACTTTCCAGTACAGTAATGTCTTTGTCAGGAGCTTGTGCCTCAGCAAGTTCGACGGCTTGATCATTTAAATTAGAAGAAAAAGAAGTTTCTGCAACACTATCTTCGATAGTCACATTCCGCGTAGGAGTAGACAGATTTTTTTCGATTAAACAGCTTTCCGATCTGTTTGTTAAATACCATAATAATCATCTTCATTTAAAGTGTTAACTAAAAAAAGAAAAAAGGGCAAAATAGAAAAAAGTTCGGCTATATCCTTTAAGGAACTTGTATGGTTATTTGGCTGTATGTTCCGCCAGATGTGGTTACTTTAACTGTAACCATTGTTCCAGAGGTGAACACAGGCTGAGTTGCCGACGCTGTAATTGTTCCAGTGTTTCCCGAAGCTAAAGAATTGGTGGCTGGCGAGAATGTGGCAGTTGTATCGAGCAGACCGTTGACGTAAGACATTGGCTGGGGGCAATAGTGAGCGTAGTACTGCCTACATTTTGCAGATATACTGTAGCGACTTTTCCGGAAGTTGCCCGGGGTGCCGGAGAAAGCGACGCTTTGAATTTGCACTGATTCGCCTGTCTTATTGGTCTGGAATCCTACGTATCCCATGACCCAAGCGTAAACGACAAGTGAAGCTACGACTGCGACAGCAATCATCAAGGAGCACTGAAATCACAGGTGAAATGGCCTTTATATTTTTACGAATTTTCCGAAAAATCATGTTAAGAAAGCACTCCTTTCTTAAGGAAACTTTCGGGCGCTTGCTTAAAAAGCGGTATGCAACAATCTTCCACCTGAATTTTTATAAGACTAACAACGAAACTATCTTAGAAGAGTCAACGCTAACTTTAACCGCCAAAAAAGGTTTTTATCATTGCTTCTTGTGATTGCCAATTTAAAAAATTGTTCTAATAAAAATCAGTTTAAAGATAAAAAAGGAAGCTAAGCATGAAACTTGTTAAAACAGGAATAGCAGGTCTAGACGAATTCTTAACTGGAGGTCTGCCTCCTAAAATTTTACTTCTAACCGGGTTACCAGGCTCAGGAAATGAAGTTTTTGCCAGGCAAATTGCCTATTCGCGAGCAAAGATGAGTGGAGTGACATATTTTACTGTAAATGTAACCGCCGACAACGTGAAAGAAGATATGGCTGCCTACAACTGGGATGTTGCTCCGTTAGAAGCTTCTGGAAACTGGGAGTTCAAAACCTTAACAAAAGCTGACAACATGGTGGAAACTGTGATTGGAGAAATGAGAGAGCATCGAACAATCATTATAGATTCACTTTCTGAAGTGCTTTTAACCCGAAAAATCTGAGGAAGCAATCAACCTGCTCACCGCTATGTCCCGTCAAAACAAGGACAGCGAAGAATACCACCTGCTTTTGTTGACTGAAGGAATGCAGGACCAAAAAGCTGAAACTGCAATGCAACACTTCGCCGACGGCGTAATATTATTCAACACGACATGGACATCAGATGCGACGCATCGAGATATAATGGTCAAGAAGATGAAAGGGGCGTTTATTCCTTCACGATGTCTGCCGTATTCAATCGGCAAAAGAGGGTTTCTCATCGAAACAGCAACCAGAATAACATAACAAGCTTGGTCTTAAATCGCAAAATTCAAGATGCTTAAAAACATTAGCAGAATCAATATTTTATTAAAAAATTTTATTAGACAAAACAATACATAGTTCCCTCGGCGTGGGATGGGGGACAATTCAATGAGGGCAATTCATAACAGCTGGACTGAGCTGTTCAGTGATTGCGTGACGATAATTTTTGTGTGCGGAACGATTGCTGTGGCGTTAAAGTTCATAACATTTTTCAACCAATGGGTTTATTTCCCGTCATTCCCGAACATGCTGGACTCAGCATTTCTAATCTCTGCAGTCATGTTCCTTGCTTGGAAATCACGTAAACGCAAATGAGCGTAACACAGAAAGTTTAAGAACAACTTTAAGCATATTACCGTATAGGTATTCTCCAAGCGGTGTAGCGCTTGAAACGAGTTTTAATTTTTGAGAATAGAAGAAACCATCTGCAGGTTTTGTCGGACATTCTTGAACTATGTAGGACACCTCAGGCGAAAACTTACATTTTGCGCAATACGAACACGAGTTTTAAGTTGCTTGAGACGTATTTGATGCAGCTTCAAACTTCAAATCTGCTTGAAATGCAAACTGGCGTGAAAAAGTATTTAACAACCAAGGAAGGACAAAAATTTATTGGCACATGGATTAACCTTAGAACAATGCTGTATCCGCAGGAAGCCCCGATCATCACTAAAACTAGAAAATGCAATAAACGTAGCGGTCCATTGCTTACAATATCAGCTAACCACAATTACTTGGCTGATTGAAAAAAAAAAGCTATTTAATTCACTCATTTTCATAGTTCAGGCTGCTCAGCTGTAAGCATGAATGTTCTATGGTTGCCTACTTGCACCGCTCAATTTAATTGGCTGTTTGCTTTATAGAAGGGTTTTTTGGTGTTGCCCCTTGACGGCGTCGTATACTTTTTTCGGTGTGTATCCTGAGAAGCTGAGCAGGTTAGCGGTTGAAGCATAAAGCAGCAGCAGGTACTTTTTCGCGTCTGGGGTTACGCCTTTCTCGATAAGCTGCATAGCTTTTACTCTGCGTTCATACCGCTTATCTTCAGCGTGAGTGAAAAGGAATTTCACGCTGTTGCCCGCATGAACTTCCACGCCTTGCTTGCTTAGTTGCTGGGCTACGATGACTTGGCTAACATGCTGTTTATAGTTTTTCGGCTGTTTAGACATGTGCTTTGTAACTATCAAATCGGATATGGGGACTTCGCCGTTGAGTAACCGTTGCCTGTAAGCTTTCAGAACTTCTAATGCCTCAGGAATTTTCCTGTAAAGCTCCGCTGAATTGTCTGCTGATGCTAACGTGTTTATCATTTCGGTTTGGGCGTCAAAAATAAATCCTGGGGTATCTCTGCGCCGCACTTCTAAGCCTCTAATCTTCACTTTGCCGTTCTCCATGACTCCGAAATAACGGTTTAAAACGCTTACTCGCGGATGCAGTTTGGAAGGCAGAAAAGCCACCCATTTGTAGCGTCCCTCAAAGTTTATGGGGACACCTATCTCCTTAGTGATTACTCGGCACAGGTCACTGTACTCTTCTATGGTTGCGTCTTTCTTTTTAAGCCACAGTGAATCCACAATGCCGTGCACAACCTCGAAACCTTGGTCCTCAGCAATATGCGCTGCCTTAAGAAAAGCGTCTCTGCCATAGGCGCAAACGCCGATGTGTCCGTCAACGGTGCCGAATTTTGAGTTTTTAAAGCCTAAGTAGCCGAAGCATGTGACCAGTATCCATTTTAACGCTGTCTGACGCATGTCGTAAGCTTGCTTTAGCTGTTTGTCGCTTGTTTCATCTCTTAACCGTTTGTAATGTAAGCGTTTGGTTAAGGCTAAATTGATGGTTTTAGGCACTATTCCAGAGCGTTTTGTGCAGATGTGATAGTTCAGTTCTGGCATGCGCACAGGTGAATCGGGGCAGCATTTGCAAAGCACTGTTTCAGCTGAAATATTGTATTTAAACATTAAAGCTGGATACATAGAAGAAAAATCCAGTTCCCCGACTGAATCGTGCACTCCTAGGCGTGGCTCAAAAACTAAGCCTCCGCGGTCGCCGACCAGCAGGTCAAAGGCTGATTTGAATGCTTCAGGAATCTTTTTGTTTCGGGGTACGAGGATGTCGTCTTTTATGGCTTGGTAAATCTGCATTGAAGACATGCTTGAGCCAATTGAGAACCTGGCGGCAGTGTGCAGGGGAACTCTGCAGGTTCGCGCTATCTCAATGAAGCCTTCAAAATCTGCTTCTCTTATGATGAATGTGTTGTTTTCGTCAACGTGTATTCTACCGTATAGGCGCACTGTGCCTGCCCGGTAAAACGTGCGTCCATAGGAGAAGTAGGTGTTGCCCGCTGAAGTTTTACTGGTAAACGGCTTGCTGTCTCTGCTCAAGATGAAGCTGTCTAAAACGTTGTTTACGGTTGCTCTGTGGATTAAGTAGGGAAAAAGGTACGAGTCGCCCGCGGTTGTTAAGATTACATCTGGGTCTAACTCGTTTACTGCGTAAACAAGCTGCAGCAGCTTTGTGGCTTCGTCACCGTAATCAATGGCAATCTCCTCTTTGCCCTCTTGCTTTAACCATATTTTGTCGATGGCATCCTCAAAATTGGCGACAATCCCGCTTTGGGCAACCTGCACTTCAAGCCTTACCACCCGCAGTTCAGGAACAGCGTAGTCGGTGCTTTCAACCGAATCCAAAAGCGTGTAATCCAACCCTGACTTTGTAACTTTAAGCTCCAAAAATGCAAGCGGAAACAAGTCACGGCTAAAAAGGTATGAGCGGTCATTCTGCACGTCGCAGTTGTGGATTTCGTAGCGCAGGAAATCGCCGATTCTTAGAATTTCCAGCGTTAAAGAAGGAATTTGCCTGCAGTCCTTAACAGTTATTTCCAGCACTCTTGACTTTTCAATATCAGTGGCTTGAACGTATTTTTGCACGAATCTTAATGAAGCGATTTTTTGGCTGCTGAAGAATCGGCTGATTAAGCGTTCAAGGTCGTCTTGTTTGCCTGAGACGTAAATGCAGGGTTGAAATGTGTCAGTGAACCTGAGTCTTTCGCCTTTCTCAGTTATCACCCAAACCGCAACTTTGCCGGGTTCAGAGGGGTAAACATCAAGTAGCCATCCTTTAACGCAGCTAGCCGCTGTGCTGCTTTTGCTTGAGGGCATCTAATTCCTTCTGCAGCCGTTGCAAATGGATTTGCTGTGAGACCAGCATTGAAATTATCATTGGTTCAATAGGCAGTGGCTGTGTGGCGTTGCTTCCTGCCGACGCGTAGCTTCTGCATGCGTCCATCAGTATGTCGAAGGCTTCTCTGTCTTCTTTGCGCAGAGCTTTTGCGTAACCGTTCCAGCGGCGTATTTCGTCTTCAATTGCCATGCGGTATGATTCAACTGTTTTTCCCACGTTAAGCGCCCATGAAGTCGGTTAATGTGAGGTTTTCGGATGGGAGTTCAGCGGTGCCTAAAACGAAAAATGGATGCTTCTCTAAGGTTACTTCTCGTGTGTAGGCAGTTTTGCTGAAGGAGAGCACCGTGTTTGCTTTTGAGCAGGTTATTTCTTGAAGTACACTGTTTCTTCGGCTGTCAGAGTAGGGAAGGCAAGTTGCGATTAGGATTATTTGGTGTTTTTTTGCGAAGCTTGAAAGGTAACTGATGATTTGGCTGTAAACTCTCTGCGCCTCCTCGTGGGAGATGTCGGTGTCTAAGAAGAATCCTGCTATGTCTGAAACTACTACCAGTTTGGCGCCGCAGGTTTTGATGGTTTCTTCCAGTTTATCAAGTATAAGGGAAGTTAACTGGTAAGCTGTGAATGCTCTTGAAATAAAGATGCGTTCAAGAACTTGCCTTGGGTTAAGCTGGTGAAGCTGGGCTAAACGGGCGATTTTGTAGAGCCTAAACGTGTTTCCGCCGTCGATAAAGACAACGTTGCTTCCTAAGCCGCCAAGCTGCACGGGCAACTGCGCTCTTATGCATAGTAGCGAAGTTAATGAAATCACTGACGGCGACCCATAAAGAACGGCGAAGTCGCCTGGTGCAAATCCTGGAAAAAGCTCGTCTACCCCTGGCATGTTTAAAGAAAATAGTGTTTGAGCCATTGTAGGTTTGACAATTAAGTTTTGAGTCATTCTATTTGCGCTCCTGTTTCATGGACGAAGGGCAAGTGCGCTGTTAACTCTTTTTAAAGCATCGCAGAAGCGACATTGCGGAACAGGAGAGGGTGGAGTGAAAGTGAAAGCGCAGGTTTAGGCAGTTTGCTTGGTTTCTTTTTGTTGTCTTAGAATTTGAGTTGCCAGCGTCATTAGGAAGATTACCGAGAACACTATTGCTGCGATGCCAACTTTGTACGTAATGCTCATGTTAACGTAGAAAATCGCAAACGCGGCAGCAAGCATTAAAGCTAAAAAGAGGACCTCTTGAACGCCGCTAAAGACTTTTGTTCCAAAACTCATTTACTCACCAACGTTTCCTAAACCCATGCGTAAAGGCAAGATATTAATTTTCTGCCTATAATTTTCCAATATTCCCTGTTAAGAGTCCAGGTCAATTGGCATATCAGGAATTTTGACGTCCACCGTCAGTTTGGTCGAAGGGAAGCTAAACATCAACGATGCCCCCAGTATTACTGGAGATATAAATGAGACTATTGGCTCCTTGCCAACTATTTTTGTGCTTAAAAAAATAAAAAAAGGGAAGTGATGTTTTTGTTTGGTTTTTTATGCGTGTTTTCTGAGCATTAGTATTGTTGCTATGGCGATGGCGATGATTATGGCGATCACAGCGACGACTACGTAGGACATGAGTGATGATTCAATCGCGGATGCACTTAATGGAACTGCTGTTGGAGCTGGTGTTGCTGGAGCTTGATTTACAACCATGTAAGTTGAGTCGAATGAGGATCCGTAGGAGTTGGACCCTGCGAAGGTAGCGAGAATCTGGTATTGGCCTGGGATTTGCGGAGTGAAGTCGATACCGTAATTGCCGTAAATGTCGCTTGTGACGTTGCCTATGTGGATGTAATTGCCGTTCGGATCAATAGCATCTAACGAAACTGGGACTCCTGTTGCGTTTGTGGGGATTGGTCTTTGCTGGAACATGTACTCCATCCAAGCTTCCATGCTTGCGTCGCCTATAGCAGGGGTGCCTTTGAGAGTGAAGTCTGTGCTGCCTGCCGAGTTGATTCTGCCAGATGGAGTTTGATCAGTTACTGTGCCTGTAATCTCTAAGGCGGATCCTACCGATGCAGCGGATTGTGGCGCGGAAACCGTGGTGGCGCTTGGTCCTTTGCCTAAGCAGTAGATGTTGTTGTCGCGGTTGTCGAGGTAAATGATGTGGCCGTCAGAGATTACAACTTGTGATGCCGCGTTATTCGCGATACTTGGGTATGCCTCCAGTCGCCAGACCATCTGGCCCGTGCTGCAGTCTATGCAGAAGATTGCGCCATCACGCTGAACTGGGACAGTTTGACCAGCCCATCCATGCGATCCGTCGAGGTATAGATACGTGTGTCCCGTTACCGGGTCGTCAATGAAGAAACACAGAACAAGCGTCGTGTATGTTGTGCCCTGCACTTCAAGGTAGCCGATGGTCGGAGCTGTCCAGTTCCATAAAAATTCGCCTGTCGTAGCGTTAAAGCAGTTTAGTATTCCGTCGGTGCCAATTGTATAGGCAAATCCATCATGGAAATTCAGTGCAACGGAAGCGGCTAAAGTCGATGCTCTCCACTCATAGTAATTCCATGGTTCAGTGAAATCTTTATACCATAATTGTTGCCCTGTTGCGATACTATAAACCCACACTTTCCCCGTTACGCCTTCCCATAAGCGCGAAGACTCCCGATTTATAGTCCACCCGGCCAAATGATAGTCCGCCTAGATAGGTGTCGTTGGGGTAAGCGTCTGTTGCTGGTGGCGGGTTAAAGGTGTCGGTCCATAGTGTTTGGCCCCAAGTGGGTGATGCGAGACTGTAAGCCCTTAAGAAGCCTTGAATATCTCCTCTCGCGTCGTTTTGCCCGGCAGCATCCGACAATTACCATCTGATCAGGAATAATTTGTTGAATTGTGGCTGTTTGATTGACAACTGCATTCCGTGGACCGAATATGCTCGCTACTGACACGTTCATTGAGTAGCCATTATGGCCATCATACACTGGTAGCCTCATGAGGTCTCCACATCCAGTAGTCATTGCTTGTGTCAGTTAAGCGGCGTATTAGTTGTACCGTTGTAGAGCGTAGCGGGCGGGGCAATTCCGAAATAAGGTTGCCACATGATAGCTTGAGTTGTATTCCAAATCTGCATGTAGTAGTTAGGGTTCGTAGCGTTTCCGAGGTTCACAAAGTTAAGATAACATATGCTTCCGATTGAATCAGTAAATTCTGTGCCTGCAGTAGACACGTTAGCTATTTTGCATATAATATTTCCTACTCCACCGTTATTTATGTTGCCATTGGCATTGTTCTGCAGATGCGTCAGTCATCGCCCAAACGTTGTGCCTGAGCTTGTGTACCAGTTGGTAAAGTTACTCCGGAGGTTTGCCATAAGTACGAGAAGCCTCCGCCTTGGTTAGGACTCTCATAGTTAAGAATCTGACCCATGGCCGGTAGAGTATGCGTTCCATCAGTGTTATTTTGGAAGTATTCAGTTTGGCCATTGTAGAGATTGATGCAGAACCATCCTTGATTTGGAGCGTTATCCACTGCATAGTAGCCCATGCCGTCAACACAGACCAGCGGACTTGAGAAGCCTTCGTAGGCTATGCCGTTGTAAAATGATGCGTCTTCATAGCCTCCCATGATGCCTCCACTCCAATCTGGTCGCGTCCAAAGTATGTGGGGACTCAGCGGAGCCTCCTGATTTGGGATTCCTGTATTTCTCAGACCAGGTACAGTCGTTTGAAGATTATAATCAGCTTGACCAAGCCATTGGCCCATGACAGCGTTGCCCCAGCCTCTGTTAGCGTCGTATATTGGGCGAGTCCAGTAGCCTGTCGGAAGCGGTGTCTCTTGGTATGATGGAATTGGAGTCTGCTGGACGGTGAAGGTTTCTGGCAGGCTTACGCTGGGACCATAAGTATCGTTGACAGCTACATTTTGTGTTTCACCTGGGATGCCTGTTATGGTTTGTCCAGGGAAGAAAGCCTGTATGGTATAAGTGCCCACTTCAGAAGGTACATAAGTAAAGTAGCTGCCTCCCACTGGATCAGACGTTTCTGGACCTAACGTGTCGTTTGTTCCGTCGGGCTTTACAACGTTAACGGTAGCGTGCCACCTGTCTCCAGTAGCTCCTGCAGCCGTCGGCGGTATCGCGTTAAGCCACCAGACAATCAGCATTGCCTGACCTACGCCTATAACGGGTGGTGTGGGAGCTACGTAACAGTACGTATTATAAGCCTATGCCGGAGTGTGCGCATTTGCGGATGGCAAAAACATGAGTGAAGCAGTCATAGTAAATATCAGAAACAAAGCAATCGCGATAGATGTTTTATTATTTCTTGAGAAATTCGCAGTTTTACTTTTTGTTTTTTGCATTTTTCTCGTTTTCTCCTTTAAAATTGGATTAACCTACGTTGTTAAGCCGATTTCTTTTTAACCTCTAGCCGTATGCCGCTCCGCTGGCAGTATGCAAAAATTGGGCGCACAAAGAAAAGGTTAAAAACGTTAGAATCGAATGACGTCAGGTATAAAGCTGGAGAAAGATTAGCAGATAGAAAAGTTATTAATTTTCTGTACGCTTTATCCTGCTTTGAAGCACAGACGGATGTGGGATCGTCTCTTATTTAGCAATACGATATTATCATGGAAAAGAGAGTTTTCATTCTTAAAAAGGAGGAAAAAGTCGCGTGAGACATCGTCACTTAGAGAATTTTCCTCCGAACAGTAAGTCAAACGATTTTTTAATAGCTCCGAAAAAATTAAAAAAGAAAAACGGCAAAGTGCGCGCGAGATGATCATGTATGAATCCTCACTTTTCGGTTTACAAATTAAAGCTAATAATATTGCTTAAGTTCACCATCATAATTTTCAATGTGAGCTGGTTTCCTCACTTAGCTGCCCCAATCAAAGATGTTAACCCGATACTCTTAGAAAACTGAAAATATTAATCTAGCACTATTGCCAACACTTTGTTCTGCTTCTTCTTAGTGTATGCAAAAGCTATGTTTACTTCACGATAAATAAAATTAACAGCCATTAGAGTGCGCGCAAAAACAAAAAAAGAAAAGGGAAATGTTGTATTTTGGTTGTTTTTTATGCGTGTTTTCTGAGCATTAGTATTGTTGCTATGGCGATGGCGATGATTATGGCGATGGCTGCTACGATCACGTAGGACATGAGTGATGATTCAATGGCTGAAGCGTTCAGTGGTGCCTGTGTCGGAGCGGGTGTTGCCGCCGCTGGACCGGCCGCCATGTAGGTTTCTGCGATTGAGCTGCCGTAGGAGTTGGATCCTGCGAAGGTGGCGATGACATGATAGGTGCCTGGAACCTGCGGAGTAAACTCGCAGCCATAGGCGCCGGTGGCGTCGCTTGTGACGTCGCCGATGTGGATGTAGTTATTGTTTGGGTCAATAGCGTCTAATGATACTGGCACTCCAGTTGCATTGGTGGGGAATGGCTGTTGCTGATACAGGTATCCCATCCACTGAGTCATGCTTGCATCGCTTATGGCGGGTGTGCCTTGATCCTTGCCAGAAGGAGTGTCGTCAGTGACCGTGCCTGTGATCATGACAATAGATCCAGCTGATACGCCGTTCTGAGGTGCGGAAACTGTAGTTTTGCTTAGTCCAGGGCCAAAGCAGTATATCTGCATGTCTTGGCAATTAGCATATACGAGGCGGCCATCTGCGACGATCGGCGAGGTGCAAGGCCAACCATTCAATTGCCATATCATAGTTCCGTCCGTTGCGTTTATACACCATATGCATGCGTCCCGTCTTATTGGTGCATTTACCGAGTGTTCATTGGAGTACATGTAAATTAGCGTTTGACCTGTTCCGTTAGTTGCGCAACCCCATGAGAGCGGAGTATTTGGATAGGGAGTTTCACCTAACCCTACGTTTGGAGCAGCCCACTCCCACAAGATGTTTCCTGTCGTTGCATTAAAGGCAATTAATACCCCGTCGTAGCCGTAGCTGTATAGTACGCCGCCGAAGATGCTGGTGCTCATGCCGTAGTAAGCCCATTGTGGCAGAGGGGCGCTTGTCCATAATAGGTTCCCCGTTGCAAGGCTGTATACAGAGTAAGTGTTTGCTATAGTGTTGGTGAAATAGAATATGCCCGCTTGTGCATCTAATCCTCCAAAAGCGGGGTCATGGTCATCGCCAGTGTTGACTATTTTCATAATTGAAGAGTCTGGGTATCCTGCGGGGGGCACAAATGTAATGTTCCACAACAGACTGCCAATTGCTCCTTGAGCTGGATTTAGATTCAAAGCCCACAAGTTGCCGCTGGTATTCTGACCTGGATTTGCAGTAATGTTTCCAGATGTCCCACCGATTATGTACTGATCCGTCACGACTTGGAATATGCTGCCCTGGACAGCCGGTATTGATGCGTTTACCGAGAATCCTTGAGAGCCGTCAAACGTGTAGTTTAGAACTGGTTTGTACTCCCAGTAAGCGTTAGAGTTTTGGCTTGTTAGACTAACCGCTAGAGCCATGATAGCTTGGGTTGTATTCCAAACCTGCAAATAGTAGGCGGGGGTCGTGGTGTTTCCAAGATTAACGATGTTATAGTAGCATATACTTCCAATACTGTCAGTTTTCGATGTGCCTGTTGCTCCAGTAGTTACTGTAGTTTTAGCGGCTGTTTTAGCTGATTGCGTCACGTTGGCTATGCTGCAGATGTAGTTTCCAGTGTAGGCGTCAAGCATGTTCCATTTGCCAGAGACTCCAGTGTTGGTCACCCAAATGTAGTCGAAAGTTCCGTGTTGGTTAGGGCTTTCATAGTCAAGCACTTGACCAAATGCGGGTGCTCCGTAGGGGATACTTCCTGTGTCATGGCTACTGGGAGCCCATGTTACAGCTCCTGTGGTGTTTTCAAAGTATGCTACCTGACCTGTGTAGAGGTTTAAGGCGTACCAGCCTTCTCTCGGGGGTGAGCTGACAGTGTAGTAAAGTAATCCATCTTCTATGATGGAGGGTCCAGTAATTGTTTCGTAAGATTGGCCTGAGTATTCATTAGCAGCGTAAAAGGTGTAACTCGAACCGCCTCCCGTTAAGCCTCCGGTTCCAAACGGAACTGCCCAGTCTATGTGAGCGCTAGTTGGTCCTTCCGTGTATAAGTTGGCGCGAGAGCCTGAAGGAGTTGAGTCACCGCCGCCTAGCCATTGTCCAGCCATTTCGTACCAGTTGTGATTAGTGCCGTATATTGGGCGTGTCCAATAGGCTGCTGGAAGGGGCGTTTCTTGATAATAAGGTATTGGCGTTTGCTCTACGACTAATGTCACTGGTATGCTCGTGCTGGGTTCGAAGTAATCGCCGAGATAGGCGGTGATGTTTCCATTAATATTATTGAAGCTGCTGCTTGTAGTTGTACCGACGATGGGGTTTACGCCGTTAGGCTGGTTGGATAATGTGTGCCCTAGAGTGGTGGCTTGGACAGTGTAGTTGCCTGTTTCAGTAGGTATGTATTCAGTGTATGTTGATCCAGTAGGGTCAGACGTGAAAGGTCCCAATGTGTCGTTGGTGCCGTCTGGCTTCATCACGTTAACCATAAAGGTCCATCTATCACCGTATTGGCCATTTGCCGTCGGGGGTAAAATATTCTGCCACATGACAATCATTACTTCTTGGTTGACGCCGACTGTTTGCGGCGCGGTACTTACGAAGGTCCATGTAGGAATATTAAGTGGAGGAGTATGCGCATTAACAGATGGCACAAACATAAGCGAAGCAGTCATACTGAATATCATTAGTAAAGCGATTGCAACAGATGTTATTTTATTTCTTGAGAATTTCACGGTTTCGTTTTTTGTTTTTTGCATTTTTCTTGTTTCTCCTTTATTTTTGGATTAGCCCTACGGTATCACGAGGGTTTCCTTTTAACGTCTAGCCGTATGTCGCTCCGCTGACAGTACGCAAAATTTAAATCAAAAACCACCCCTATCTAGAAGCCAGTGAATCAAAACGGAAACAGAAGCGGCATCTCGAGCGTTAACGACATTAGGACTCACGTCTTCTGAAGCCAGAGTGTACCTTGCTCTTACCAAACTAAGAAAAGCCGATGCAAAAGCAATCTACAAGTCCGCAACAGTAGCCCGACAGGACATCTATCGAATACTTGCTGGGCTGCAGGAGAAAGGTTTGGTCGAAAAAGTGGTAGCCACTCCAGCTGAGTTTAAAGCTGTCCCGATAGAATGGTGCGTGCCCATTTTGGTTGAACATATAAAAAATATGCTTTCTGAAAACGAAAGAGTCGCAGCCAATACGCTCAGAAAACTCAATGAAAACTCTGAAAATGGACTTATTGAAAGAGAGTCAAAATTCACTTTGGTTCCCAAAAACACAGAATTATTTTGCAGAAGCGCAAAAGAACTGATTGAGAACACACACAAAAACATCGACATGGCTATAACATCAAAGAGGCTTCGGTTCATTATTACCCTTTTTAGCGAAGAATTCAAGAGAGCCTTAGAGAGAGGCGTGAAATTCCGAATTATTACAGAACACAATGAAAACGTAAATTTAACAACCAAGAGTTTGAAGGCTTTGCGACATCCACTTTTTGAGATCAAACATCTACCCTCCCACCGCGAAATCCCCACTTCAACATGGATAAGCGACAGCAAACGAATGTTTATTGTCACATCTGAAATGACGAGCGCTTCATGTGAGGTTTCCAGTTTATGGACAGACAACCCCCAGATCACAGCAGAACTCCAAGATTACTTCGAAAGCTTATGGAGCAAAACGCAGAAAAGCACCAGAGAACAAATTGCATGACGAACCACCAGCAGTTCGAAGATCCAAAGTGATGCGGCTGCGGAATCTATCCCACGAAGGCTCGCGCCAAAAAACTTAAGTCAAAAAAATTCCTGTATCATGCAAGAGATCTGATTTAGAGGTAACAAGGCATAATCTAAATACTTCAAGTATGAATGTTTTGTTTATGGGGTACCAGTCTAAGATAAGGTCGCCTAAAGGTGCAACTCATGAGTACAAGAGGTCTCTTCATGAAAAACGCAAGGATAGAAAACGCATTCATAGACGTAACGGCAGATTACCCCAGAAAGAAAAGCATACTACAACGGAAAGAGAGATTTCAGAATTAACACTCAAGCAACTGCATACACTGGGCAGTCAGAGGTTTGGTTCTTCCCCGTTTAGCGATCATTTTGACCGTTGGTTGATGAACGTAGAGGCTGTTCTGAGCGAGTTTAAATCACACCCTGCCATAGGCGTGGATGACCAATTTGTAGCTGAATGCTCGCAGGCGCGAGCTACTGTTAAGCTTCAACTTGAAGATAGACGCCGCAAAGAAGCCGCAGTTGATCAAGCAATAAAAAATCTATCAGACTTCAGAAACCGTCTAAAGCAAATAAACATAGAATATGCCATATTGATAAGCCAAATTAAAAATAGAAAAAGAGGTCAACTTAGACGTCTCTACAACGCCATAGATAGCCTGAAAAAAGAGCAAGAAAATGTAGTTCGAATGAAAACAGGCTTTTTCCGAGGCATATCCAAGAAGACGAAAGAACAGAAAGAAATTGAAATAGAGCAGAAATTAAACGACAAGCAAAGAGAGCTTGAATTGGTTATTTTGGGGTTCAATGTTGCGCAAAAACAGCTTCAGGACGAGCATGACATAAAAAGGGAGCCAGTGTTGGAGAAGATAAAATCATTCCAGAAAAGAATGAGGGATTTGGAGGATGATGGCTCTTTGGAAGAGCGATGGTTTGCTTGTGAAGCCCTCATTGACGCAGTGAACTCATTTTTGCAGAGAAAAGCAGCACAGCCGCATTAACTCGTTAAAAGTAAAAGTGGTGCTGGGGGTGGGACTTGAACCCACGAAGGCCTGCGCCAGAGGATCTTAAGTCCTCCTCTATCAAAATGTTGGAAGGTTATTAGGGAAAGGGAAAGCTTAAGACTTTCCAAGCTCATATGCAAACGTATGCTCAGATATAGGGTTATAATCGAAAAGGATGAAGATGGCGTTCTTATCGCTAAAGTTCCTGACCTTCCCGGATGCGCTACCGAAGGGAAAACAAAGCAGGAACTCATGAAAAATGTTAGGGAAGCAATACAGGCATACCTTGAAGCGCTAAAGCAGCATGGCGAGCCAGTCCCTATTGAAACGGTGCAAATTATTGTCTAAATTAATGCCTATTAATTATGATAAAGTAGTCAAGGCTCTCGTATGCATCGGCTACACAGTTAATAATCAGAAGGGCAGCCACATAGTTCTGCGACTTTCAAACAAAGAAAAATACATCTCATTATTTGGTTGTAGGAAAAATGAGAACATGATAGTTGTTCCCGCACACAAACCGCTTGGGAAGGGAATGTTGCGCACCATTATCACGGAAGCTGACCTTTCAGTTGAAGAATTCAATAAACTGCTTTGAAAACCAAGACATGCCTAGTAGTTAGCATTTTTCTTTTTGAGCTTATAGTGGTGCCGGGGGTGGGACTTGAACCCACGAAGGCCTGCGCCAGAGGATCTTAAGTCCTCCTCCGCAACTTTCAGTCAATTCCTTTTCCAAAACATTTAGAATTTGTTGTGGAAGTTAAATCGATGTTTGGGTTATCGCAATTTGCTTTCGTTTGTTACTTTTCCTTTCCTTCTTTGCATTAGAACGCCTGCTATCATGGCAATTATGAAGAGCGCTAAGACTGGCCACAACCACATTGATAGCGAAGTGCCTGAGGGTGAAGGCTTTCCGTTGAAGACGATTGATATCTGATGGGTGCTGAAATGAGTTGCATACCATAAGTAATAGTTGTTGGCGTCCTCCGTGTAGCTCTGGTTTTGGCAGATTTGGTTGTCGACGTAAATTGTCGGCGTTGTTCCGTAGGGCACAGAGCTTTTTGGAATTGTTATGTTGCAAAATCCTGTTGTGCCACTTTCGCCTGTTACGTTGAAGAATATTGTTGTTGTTCTGGCTGAATGGTTGGTTGTCATGGTTATGCTTGAAATTTGTTGGCTCGTTATGTTGCCGGCAATTAAAAGATCGACTAATGACGCATTATCTTCTATTGCTTGTACGGTTGTTGAGTTAGGCATTGGACTGGGAGTGAGTGTGGGCGTGGGATTAGGGGTTGGGTTGGATTTGGGAGTCGGCGTAGGTGTCGGCGCTGGTGTAGGCGTGGGTGTTGCAACGGGCTTTGATGCTTGGACAACGATTATAACTGTAATTGTCGCAGTGTTTCCAGCGGCATCTTGAACGGTTAGTTTCGCAGTGTAGGTTCCCGCATTAGCATAAGTGTGAGTTGCCGTTACTCCTGAGCCCTGTGAGTTGTCTCCGAAATCCCAACTATAGGCAACTATGCCTGTGTTGTCAGTGCTTTGGCTTGCATCCAAAGTTACGCTGTTGCCTAGCGTTACTGTTTGGCTTTGACCCGCACTTGGTATTGGCGGGGTTGTGTCTAGAGTTATTGAAGCGCTGTACGACGGGACTTAGACCTGCGTTATCTTTGTACTGGACATAGATTGTTTTTGCTCCGTCGCCACTCTGCAGATTGTAAGACTTTGAAGAACTATAATTTTCCCAGCCTGACCATGTACTGTTGTCATTGGAGAAGCGCATCTGACCCATACCTGAAAGCATATCGGTGGCTGACAAAGTGAATTGGACGGTTGTGGAGTTTGTGTACGCTGCTCCGTTGTTAATCTTTATTGAACCTTGAGGCGGAGTAGTGTCTAAAGTTATAATGGCTGAGTATATTGAAGGTAGACCTACGTTATCTTTAATCTGATAATAAACTGTTTTGGTGCCATCCCCTGCGCTGAGTACCCAAGCCCTTGAGGGGGAAAAGCTCTCCCAACCGCTCCACGATATGCCATCATTGCTATACCTAACTTGGTAAACTCCCGATGTTTCGTCGGTCGCTGTCAGCTTCAGTGTAACTGAGCCTGATGTTGTGTAGATTGCTCCGTTGTTAATTTGAATAGAACCCTGCGGAGGAACAGTGTCTAAGATTATTGAAGCTGAATAAATCGTTGAAACTAAGCCAGCGTTATCTTTGACTTGATAATAGACGACTTTTGTTCCGTCGCCCAAGGTCAGGGTCCAAGCTTTTGTTTGAGCGGCTGATTCCCAGCTTCCCCAATTGACACCATCGTTGCTGTAGTGAACACCGCTAACACCGTTAGCGTCATTGTAGGATAATGATAGCATTACTGAAGAAGTTGCCGTATATGTGGCGCCGTTGTTAATGCTTATTGCGCCCGTTGGAGGAGTCGTATCCAGGATTATGGTAGTTGATGTAAGCGCAATGTTTCCAGCATTATCATTGATCTCGCAATAGACCCTTTTTGTTCCGTCCCCTGGGGCAAGGCCCAGTTTTTGTAGAAGAGAAACTCTCCCAGGCACTCCATGAGGTGCCATCATTACTGTATCTAATTTGGTGAACTCCTGAAGTTGCATCGGTTGCTGTTACACTCAGTGTTACAGAAGTGGAAGTGGTGTAGGTTGCTGCATTGTTTATTTGGACGGACGC
>CAVXXA010000010.1:0-138777 GCA_963765605.1 Candidatus Bathyarchaeota archaeon
TTGGTGAAAGTTGCGACTTTCAAGCTTGGCTTTTTGCGTTTTGGGTTGCTTTTTCGGTTTGGGGTTTGAAGGCGTTTGCGGGTTGCGACTTTTGGGATGGGCGGTTTTGAACGGGCAGGTCAAACGGGTGCCTGACACGAGGGTACCCGAGCCAAGTACAAATAAGGTAACCTGACAAATTTGATTGCCTAAGATATGGAGGAGGACTTAAGGTCCTCTGGCGCAGGCCTTCGTAGGTTCAAGTCCCACCCCCGTCACCACCCATGACCTGCATCACTGAGTGATACCTGGTGCCTTCGCCATTTTCGAAACTAAATAATTAACAAATGCTGAACAAGCTACTAACATAAACTTGGCTTCTTCAGAAGCAACATTTATTTTTTCATCTTTCAATGAGTGCCTAATTCCATCTGCGTCCGAAGTGTAATGATAAAGATTAGAAAATGCTTCTTTCAACTTAGGGTGCAAGCTTATTCTACCTTCTCGCTCAATTGTGTTTAGGGCTTGCCCCAGAGTAGTATCTTGGTTATTAGCAATTTGCTTGCAAATTGCTTCAACAGCAGATATCGATTCTTTTATGGAATTCCTGTAATCAGGCGATTGCCTATCAGAGAACAATGATAGGGCGTTTTGAAGGTGCGTGTTGACAACGGCTATTGGAGAGTTTATTGCTTCTTCGATTGCCGAAATCTCCTCCTTTGATGTTACCTCAGTTATCTCTCCACCAACAAACCGATAAGCGGATAATTCAGCTTCTAGAACAGAATTGCAGGCTTGCATGAATTTCTCGTTGGTCTCTTCGACGGGAAAGTCGTTAGCCATAAACTCTATGAAATCGTAGATGCCAAACCAGCCAAGTTGCAAGTATTTTTTCCTCAAAGTCTCAAAAGTCTCTGACCACCAATCATGAATCATGGGTTCCTTGAAGAAATCATTCCACAATATTGCCAAGAATGATGCCATTCGAGCCGATGGCATAGTCACAATACCTCGCTGCAATTGCTCGGTACTCCAATAATAGATATCGGTCAGGTTCCATAAACGATTCCTTAATATTCCGTCAATAGACTCGACTTGAATCTGTGTCCTCATTCTTTTCAGCCCTTTTCTTTCGGAGAAGGAACTCATTGCAATCACCATTTTGCAGCTTATACAGCTTATACAAATAGAATGGATATAAGATTTATCAGATACTTTGCTGAAGGGAGCATATACACAACCCCGCGAAAGGTCAAACCCACTTTTTAGCTCTAGGCCTTCGTGAGTTCAAGTCCCACCGCTCACCATCAATAAAAGAATCAAGCTTAGCTGCCAGCCCTTTGATTGTTTTTTCTCTGCTACTTTTAGTGGGATGGCTTATTAGCTGTGGGTTGGCTATGGCTTATTTATGAGTACGAGGGGCGGCATGGTTCAGGGTGTGTCTGTGGTTACTACCACCTGGAATGAAAAAGAGAACATTGAGGAGGTAATCTTGAGGGTTAGGTCCGCGCTGAAGAGTGTGCCCCATGAAATAATAGTTGTTGATGATAGTTCTTCGGATGGGACTTTTGAGGCGGCGAAGCGTTTTGCTGACGCGGCGGTTTCTAAAGTTCGAGAAGGGCAAACTAAAGGGTTACTGTATGGAATGAAACTAGCCAAGTTCCCTGTAATAGTAACGATTGATTCTGACCTAGAAAATACCCCGGAGGTTATCCCAAGCCTAGTCAACAGACTTGACAAGTTTGATTTAGTCGTAGCATCAAGAACTGCCCTCCCCAGGCTTTCAGAGAAACTGGCTGCCAAAACCATAGGCAAAATGCTGGGGGTATCAGATTTTTTCTCAAATTTCAGGGCATACAAAAAAGAAACAGTTGCCGCGTTTAAGTTGCGAGGCGGGGAAACCTTCGGCGGAGAATTACTGGTTATTGCTGAAAAGCATGGTTTCAAGATTGGCGAAGTAAAGTATGTGGCTCCTCCCAGACGCAGTAAACCAAGGATTGGCGGCAAAATTAGGGCTAACTTGAGGATAATCGCTGCTTTAATGAAGTGCTGGCTGATTTATTTATTTTAACTCCAAGCCTTCAGATTTACGGTGCAAAAATCTGGCTGGTCTTAATTTGAGGCGGTTTCCCTTTTTGTTTTCGGGAGCAAGAGTATCTCCATGCCGCCAGTATTCCAAGCGCTATGACCATTACTATTACGATAATTATTATTGAGATTTCTAGACATGCTGCTCCTTGCGTTTTGTTCTCCGGCGGCGGTGTTGGCGATGATGATGCTGGGACAGATGCCGACGCTCCTGAAACTGGGATGGGGTTCATGAGCGGATAATTGTCTTGGTTGTTTTGGTAAATATAATATGGGGTGTCGCCTATGCCGTCTCCGTCCTTATCTGAGCCAGTGTAGCCTATCCAGTAGTTGCCTTGGGAACCGTTGTCCCAGCGGTTGATGGAAGGCGGTGGAGGCGGAATGAAGTTAACTCCGTTGGCGTGAGCAGCTACCAGCTGGATAGAATCAATGGAGCTTGAGCCTGCTTTCACTGGTTGCGCTAACGTACTGTTGACGCCAGAGTCAGATACTTGACGGGCGTTTTCCAAAAAATTGTTCAGGTAAATGCTGTTGTCAGAAGAGTTGCTAAAGTACAGCGCAACCATATTATTTGTGAAGGTGTTTTGGGTGATGGTACTGCCTGAGGCGGTTTGGAAGAGAATTCCATTTTGGTTGTCTTTGAAGATGTTGTTTTCGATTTTTATGCTTCCTTGAAGAGTTATTGTGTATTCGTTTGCTGTAAAGTTGTTTGAAGATATAGTGTTGCCGGTGGAAAGTGAATCTTGGACGGCGGCATAGCTGTTGTTGGTTAAAGTGTTGCCTGAAATAAGATTGTTGGTTGCGTCGTTGAGGGCTATTCCGCGGCTCATGTGATTGGAGATGTCGTTGCCGCTTATGACGCTGTTTGAGGAGTGGTTGATTTCTAGGGCAATTGCTTGGTCATGCAGAATGTTGTTAGCGACGTTTACGCTTGTGCTATCCAGCAGAGTGATGCCGTCTCCCTGTCCTGTCATCTGAACATTGGTAATTTCGCTGTTCGTTGTCGAAATGAAGCATATGCCTTGAGGAGCACAGTTTTCCACTTTGATATTTGTGCATTTCACGAGTACAATGTAGGCTGCATCTGAAGGCACTGTTTCATCTTTGAAGTTGACCCAGTAATAAATCGGCTTCCCATTTACCGTGTTTGAAGAGTCTAAATCGTTATCAAACTGATATCCCTCGTACGCGCGTAAAGAGAAGCTGCAGTTGGTCATTGTGTTATTTCTGAAAACGCAGCCTGAAGTGTCCGATACGTCTATGCCTGTGATGCCGTTGGTTAGAGTATTTCCAGTGATGGTGTTATCGTTTGACGATTCAAGGGATAGCCCGATATAGAAATTTGTTATAGTGTTGTCTTTGACTGTTATGTTTTGGGAATAGAGAAAGTTGATGGCAATCGGTCCTAGCGATTGACCGCCAGGCGCACCAACTGTTGCCTGTAGGGTTCCAACAAGAATGTTAGAAACAAGCGTGCAGTCTTTGGCATTTTCTACGTCGATGCTATATCCGCCATCAAGCGTTACCCGGGTATCCTTCAAGGTCACGCCGCTTCTTTGTGCAAGGACTATTCCTCTGCCGTTGGCGCCTGTCAACGTGTATCCTGCGCCGTCGATGACAATGTTGTCTTTTTGGACGTAAAGCGGACCAGTTATGTTTCCTGTAAGCGTGAAGAGGTCGCCATTGCGCTGGATGCTGCTTGTTCCTTGGATTGTTCCGTCTGCTTGAATGTACACTGTAGCAATTGCAGCTTTAGCGGGACTAAACGATAAGGGCACTAAGAAAACTGAAAATAGAAGGATCAGAAGCAAAGTAGCTATTGCTGACTGCTTCATAAAGTACTCTCACATTTGGCCACGATAAAAATGTTCTCGTGAAAGATTTCTTGCACTGAGCATGACGCCTGCCGAAACCGCATCTCACTCAAGCTTCAATGTCTTCAAGTAACCGACAAAGACCGCTGACAAGAACTCGACGAGTTGCTTGAATACGGTGTTCCAAAGCAAGCCGAGTGCTTCAGAAACAGCAGTTACCGGTTTTCAATGCTCCGCCCAAAACAGCGGCGAAAGCGTTTATGGCATCTTGGAAAGGAGACCATAGTGCTCGTAAAGATCCTGAAAACCTTGTATAACAAAACGCACTCGCAATTCCATTTCAAAAGAAATTGATTTTGAAAATAATCAACTCACTTGCTTGGTTGTAATTCATGTTTGTGGTTGTTTAGCCACAACCACAATTCATTTATTGAGCGCTAAGTTATATTAAAACAGCTTCTAATCAAAAAAACCATAAGTTAGGAGGTGTAACATTTTGAAAAGAAAAATTTTAGCAATCCTTAGTATAGTAGTTGCTGTTTTAGCGACGATTGCAGCGGCAACCGCTGTGAACGCCGGTTTAGGAAATTCTGGAGCCGTGTACACTATTGATAACGCCTCCACAAATCACGTTCTATATTACAGCAGAGCTGCAGACGGTTCGATAACATTTGTCAATTCTTTCTCCACTAACGGCGCAGGGACAGGAGCAGCGCTCGCAAGTCAAGGCGCAGTGGCACTAAGTCAAGACGGACGCTTTTTACTAGCCGTTAACGCTCAAAGCAATGAAATTTCTGTTTTCAGCGTCCAAAACAACGGATGGTTAACTTATTTAAGCAAGACCAGTTCCATGGGGTCTACGCCTATTAGTTTAACTATCTTCAAGAACTGGGTCTACGTGCTAGATGCTGGCGGGTCTGGAAACATAGCTGGATTTATGATGAGCAATACTGGAACATTAACTTTCTTAACTGGATCGAATCAGCCTCTGAGCGGCATGGCTAATCCTTCACCCGAGCAAATAGGATTCAACCCTGACGGAAACGTATTAGTGGTAACGGAAAAAGGCACAAACATCATTGACACTTATACTGTAGGATCAGGCGGAATAGCAGAGTCTCCGACAACCCATACTTCTGTCGGCAGTGCACCATATGGATTTGCCTTTACTGATAACGACAAACTGGTCATCAGCGAAGCCGCAACCAATACACTATCCTCATACGAAGTTTCTGATCAAGGTAACTTGAGAACTATCAGCGGCGCTATGCCGACCTTTGGGAACGCCCCATGCTGGGTTGCAATTAACGATAAAGGTACGTTTGCCTACACATCGAACGCACATGGCGGAACCTTATCTATATTCTCAATCTCGCAAGACGGTGGATTAAACCTGCTAAGCTCGATAGCAGCAAAAACTAATATCCCCGCCCTCGACTTAGCTTTCAGCAGCCATAGTCAATTCTTGTACGTACTCAACGGCGGTAGCATTACAGGGTTCAAGGTCTACAATGATGGAAGCTTATGGCAAATAACTTCAGTTAGCTCGGTTCCTGGCTCTGCTGCAGGATTAGCTGCAACTTAAAGAGGTATAGCTGAAAAGACCGCTTTCTCCCTTTTTATTTGGATATTTTTTCTTCCTGCAATTGGGCTTCAAGTAAAAACTTTTGTGAAGTGTTTATGTTTTTTAGTCAAGTTTTCTTGAGGCTAAGAAATAAAAAAAATGATTTTCAAAAATTAGAGCAGCCTCAGGAATGACTGTTAAGTTTAAAGTCCAGTTTTAATTAACTTTATGTCTGGCTTTTGTTTTGCTTGCTCTCTATGATTCTTTGAAGATTAACTTCGAAAGCAGCCACAGGGTTCTCCAGCTTCCACGCCTCAAGCACCAGCGGATTGATTTCGCCGACAACGCCAACATCGACTCCGCCGACCATTACTCTGCCGACTCTGCCTTCGATGAAGCTTGGGTGAGCGGTTTCTTTTATTTGCCAATCCACCCCAAAATTGCTCATAAACGCGTCTAGAGCTGATTTTATTTCGCTGAAATTGGAGTTCGGATGGGCTGTTGCGGCACAGAGCCATTCTTCATCTCGTGTCTTAGTTTCTTTGGCTTCGTCAGGCAGGGTGACTTTGCCAGCTCGAATATTTTCTGTGGAAACTCGATGGATTGGTTGTTGCTGAGGAACTCCATGATGCTGGGCAGCAGCCAGTTGCGCAGGCACGTCATGGTGGCGACTTTGGGGTTGGCAAGCTCGACAATCTTGGTTTTGCCAGTGTTCATTTTGTCGAAGAGGTTTTCTGGGTTGGTCAGAGTGTAGGTTAAAATTTCTTGGTAGCCTGAGCCAACCATGAGTTCCCGTGCAATGTCGATTAGCCGTTGATCGGGTTTTGCTCGCCCAGTTGTGGGCAGCTCTCGCCAAAGCGGCTCAATTTTGTTGTAGCCGTATGCGACTGCGACGTCCTCAATTAAGTCAACTTGATGCATCACATCAACGCGGTAGAATGGAACAAGCACCTCCACAGCTGTCAGCCGGCGTTTTATCGATGCCTAAACCCGCCGTCAACAGAAGCTCAGAAATGTGCTGTGGCTGAAAGCTTCAGCCCAGCAGCTTGTTCGTGTACTCGACGCTCAAAGGCATACATCTGCTGCTGAAATCTGGTGTCACCGCCTCTTTCTGGGAGTAGTCGGAGCTTCGGGGTAGTTGATTGTGGCTCCGTATGCTTTGCCGCCGTGGTCAATCAGCGCCGCAGTTACCAGATTAAGCGTGTTCAGGACGGTTTTGTGGCGGTTCCTGTGACTTCAACCAGCAGGTTTCTTGATTCCTCAGTGATTTTGCCTAAATCGTTTGAGTTGATGATTGGCGGGAAAGACAGAACTTTGCCTTCGGAATCAAACAGCATCGGGTAAAGAGGGTTCTTCTTAACTATGTTGCCATATTCAATGCCTTTGGGGTGTTTCTCAAGAATCTCGTCTAAACTCATTTTTTCCGCAAAGCCCAAGGGAACAAAACTGACTGCTTCTGGCTTGACGGCAGTGTACTCTATTGGCGGCTTGATTAAGTCAAAATTGTAGATGCCGATGGAGGTTCTCTGTCGGCTTCGACCAAACGTTTGGTCCAGCTTGTCCTGAAGATGCATGACTCCGCGAATCGAGTTGTCCGTTAAATGGATGTCTTTTATGACTGAACAGCAAATGAAAGGTCGGATATTCCACAGCTGAGAATTAACGTTTACTTCAACAATTGGCTTGCCAGCGGCGTAGCTCCTTGGACCCTTTTCTAAACCAAGGTAACAGCGCAGTCCTCTCGCTAAACCTTCAGCACTCCAAAGGTCAGCACGGTTGGTATCCTTCATTTCGATGCTAAGTGTCATTTCAGCTTGGCTGTATGCCTTGACTTCAGCCTTAACTAAAGACAATTGTTCATCAAGTGCCTCGATCTTCATGCTCTGCGGATTTCCAAATAAATTGCGACACGTGGGTCTATCGATAAGTTCCTCAAGTTCCAGGTAGTCAATGTCGATTGTCGGCATTTTACGTCACCTCTTTCTTTCTTAGCCAATCAAGGTCTTGGCTGAAAATCATCCGAATATCCTCAATGCCCGCGCGCATCATGAAGAGGCGGTCGACGCCGAGTCCCCAAGCGATGACTGGTTCTTCTACGCCGAGCGGCAAGGTGACTTCTGGGCGGAATATGCCTGAGCCTCCGAATTCTACCCAACCGTAGCCTTCCTTGTAGGCGCTGAGTTCCACGCTGGGTTCGGTGAATGGGAAGTAGTCTGGTTTGAAGCGGACTTTGTCTGCTCCAGCGATTTCCACGGCGAATTTGCCAAGTACGCCCAGAAGGTCTTTCAGGGTTAGGTTTTCATCGATGATTATGCCTTCGACTTGGTTGAATTCTGAGAGGTGGGTTTTGTCGGTTATTTCGGGGCGGTAAACTCGTGCGATTGAGAAGTGTCTGCTTGGGATCTCGTAGTTTTTGCGCTCCAATGTTCTTGCGCTGAGGCATGTGCCGTGTCCACGCAGAATCAATCGCTGGGCTGCTAGAAGCGAGTATTTGTATTCCCAGCCTGTTGAGCCTGTTGTCCAGCCGTTCTCATGCGTCTCTTCCACGTGTGCAACTGTTTCGCCATGCTGGTTTACGTCGCCGTATTTTGGGTCTTTGAGGTAGTAGATGTCGCTTTCTTCTCTTGCAGGGTGGTCCTGAGGCACGTAGAGGGCATCAAAGTTGAAGAAGCTTGTTTCCACGGCTGTGCCCGTCATTTCTTGGAAGCCAAGCTGCACGAGTTTTGCGCGGACTTCGTCGAGGAACTGCAGGTAGGGGTGTTTTTTGCCTGGCCAAGTTTTGGCTACTGGCGCTTCAATGTTGTATTTTTGCAGTTTTGAGGTGTGCCATTTGCCCGTGATTATAAGTTCGGGTGTAAGCTGGGTTATTTCCTGCGGGGCTGTCTTGGCTTCGGCGGCTGCTTTTTTGCCTTGCGGGGTGATGTGGAGGGTGCGTGTGGTTTTTGGTTCGATGGTTAAGAGCGTGCGTTTCTTCAGCTGCTCGGCTGCCGCTTTCAGCTCGGGGGTTAGGTCTTCGACCGCTACTTGGTGCTGGTGTTTGTCGTTTAGGTATTTAAGCAGGGTTTCGTCGCAGCCTTCCTCAATGAACGCGAGATGCAGCAGCGGCTCAGCCACGCGTATCGTGTTGTCGCTTGAAGTGTAGAGTGCCCATTTTTTTCGGATAGCCCAGCCGAGCGCGATTTGGATGAATTGCGGTTCGATTCCTGCTTGTTTGGCTGCCGCTTTCAGGTCTGCTGAGCCGCCAAGCTGCGCCACCGTTAAAATCAGGTTTCGCTCGGGCAAGCCTTTTTTGGCGTATTTCTCTCCTTCGGCTGTTAATTTGATGGCGCTTTGAAACTCCGCGTTTATGGTGACTAGGTTTTTTTCTTGAAGAGCCAAGGCGGTGCGCATAACTGCCGTATCTGGGAATCCGCAGGCGTCAATTAACTGTTCTACTGAGGCTTTCCCGCCAAGCGACTCTAAGGCGGAGAGTAATTGTTGTTCTTGAACTCTGAGCTCAACCATGGGCTTGCCTTCGTTATGTGAGTTAGATTTTTTGTTAAGGGATAGTTCTTGTGTCACAAATAAAAGCATGCTGATTAGCTTATCGCCTAGGGCTGGTACGGTTTACAAAAATAACTTGTATGAATTCAGTTTTGGCCTTCGAAATGCGTGAGGACCCCGCGTACCCTCCGGGTCTGCTAGATGATCCTAATTGACGCCAAACATGAATCAACATGGGTCAACATAGATGCAACGCCACGCACTTTCAACATGAAACGGTGCTTTTTGCGTGCAGAATGCTTTGTTTTGATTGTTTTATGCAGAAAGATACTTTCTAATATTGAAGGGCACAGAGAGTTGGCTGTTTTACAACTCGAAGTCTCGATTTCGGTTATTAAATCACTGTGTTGCCGCTACTTTACGCAACGCAATGCTTTCTATGTCTAAGCATTCATCACACAGATCAGAACTCGGTCTCCAAGAGCGTCTTTGAACGACGACAATGGGATACTGCTTGCAGCTTTTGATCCAGTGCCATCTGTCAGGCTCAGGTCCCTTCACATACTCATCCATCTAAATCGCCTATAATATTATAGCGCTACGAATATTTGTAATTTGCGTAATTGTCCCGCGCAGGATTTTCAATTCGGCTGGAGCACTGAGGAGATTTGTATCAATTTAATGCTTGCTTACATCGTTGTTAATTGCTTATAGCTTCTAGCTGATTTGAATGGCTCAGCTACGGTACTGTCGCGTCGTTGGGCCAGCCGTTGCTTTCCCAGTATCCAAGGTAGCCTGTGTCGCTTGAAACTTCAATTTCAGTTACCCAATTTGCCCATTTATACCCGTACTGGTTTTGGGCTACAACCGTGAAGGGCCATCCCAACTGAGCGGGGAGAGTTACGTTATTCATTTCGTAGGCTATCATTATGTTGTTTTGCTCAATGTAGGTCAATGGAAGAGCGGTAGTGTAGCCGTCGGCGCAGTGGAAGATGACAACCGTCGCCTGCGGGCTGACGCCTGCTTCGTTGATGAGGTCGCTCACAAGGACGCCTTGCCACAGCATAGTGACACTCCAGTCTTCTACGCAGAGAAGCGTACCCACTTGCTGGTACGACTTGAAGTTATTGATCACGTCGTTGTACGTATACACCAAGGTGTTGTTTACTAGTCCATCGACGGTGAGTCTGTAAGTTGTCTGGTTTAGGTACTGGGGTCCATAGATGGCCACATCGGGATGTAGAACGAGATCATAGAGGAAATCGCTTATGGGCGTTAGGGTTTGACCCTGATATTGGGTAACTTCTCCTGGGTAAAGGGAGGGTGTGGATGTCGGAGTTGTGGGTGGAGGCGTTTGCCCTACCGGGGTAGGTGTTGGAATATGTGAAGGCGTAGGCGATGTGGTTCCTGTCGACGTGGGGGTTTGACTTGGGGGCGGAGAAGGCGTGGCTGACGTCGAAGGTTTAGAAGCGCTGTGAACGACGAAGAAAGATACAATCAGTATAACCACTAACAAAACTGCTACCAAAATTATCATTTTGTGCCGTTTAATAACCTGCATTATACAGCCTGATTGTACAAATAATACAGTGATGTTTAGTGTATTTATCTATGTCGCGCCAAGTCAAGTCGGGCATTTAACTCTTTTTTCCGCTCTTCCCGAGGCCACGAAAGCGTTTTGATGCGAATGCGAGCCCTTTTCTGGTGATGCGCTGTTTTTATTAGGAGACGCTGCTGAAGCCAAAAGGCTTAATAATAAATTTGGTCAAAAGTTAAAGCTGGTACCATCGTGAATAGACATATTCTGGTATTGATTTTTTTCTTGGTGCTTCTGGGTTCCTTAACGGCTATTGTCCATGCTCAACAGACCACATTTACGGTTCCGCCTCTCAGTGGACAAACCGTAAAAGTGGATTTGAATCAGGGCGATTCCGTTAACGGCACGTTTTCTGCTTCAGGCGGCACGGGAACAGGCATCGATTTTAAGGTAACTGATCCAAACGGCAAAGAATTATTGAGTTATAACTACACCGCCTCCAAGGCCTTCTCGTTTTCAGCTTCGACTGCTGGAACATACAAGTTGAGTTTTGACAATTCATTCTGTTCCTGCGAGGGCGGCAAAAATGTGACGTTAGATTACTCCGTTAACAAGCCCGTTCAAGGAAGCTTAGAAGCGGCGTCTAACGGAGGGTTCCCCTTCGCAACAGTGGTCATTTTGGCCATTGTGATTGTAGCTGTGACCGCGGTTGCCATCATTATAAGGCGCCCGAGAACAAAAGCGAATAACGCAGCGCTCCAACCTCAAGCTACGGGCAATGCCCGTAATGCAATCTTATAATGAGCGGTCACCAAATAAGAAGGAAGGATGAACAAGCAAATGAACGCGGATTCGGGAGCAAAAAACAAATTCAACAAGAAACTGTTAGCAATTGCTGTGATCGTTATCGTTGTGGCAGCCGCTGTGGTTTCTTGGCAGATTTATGGGCGGTCATCCAACGCAAAATCTAAGGTTGCTCTTCCAAATCTGAGCTTAACCCTTATAGGGGCAAACGGACAGCAAACCATTCTGAACTCAAGCCAACTTGCCGCCTTAAAATCCATCACGGCGACTGGAGGATACAACGACACGGACACTGGAACAATTTACAGCGGGAACTTCACGGGAGTGCCAATTTTAACTCTCTTGAACTTAGTCGGAGGAGTCACAAGCGGCGACAATGTCACTTTCACTGGCTCAGATGGCTACCAGATCACATATACTAGTCAACAGGTGCAGGGTCAAGGACTAAACACTTTCGACCCGGCGACAGGAGCCCCAGTGCAACCCACACAGCCGTTAACAGTGATCGTAGCCTACTACAGCAACGGCACAAACATAGCTATAGGCAAAGGACCCCTAACCGTAGCGGTTGTGGGACCTCAAGGCTTGTTCACAAACGGCTATTGGTGGGCGTACCTTCTGGTGAAAATCGAGGTTATCCCAGCGTAATCTGTTCCGCGATTGTTCTGCTGACCTTTTTCGCGACTTTAAGCTAAAGCCCGAATTTACCAATTTACCAAATGCAGGCACAAGAAACACTGGGGTTGGCTTTTTTTTCAGCTGATGGCTCTACTTTGCCTTGCCAGCCTTCTTAGCGCAAGCATCACTACAATACTTCGACTTAGCATTAAACGTAGTATACGTCCTCTTACAAACAGGACACTTCTTATCCATACTTAAACAACACCTCGCACTTTTACCAATAATGCTCTAAAACAGACTAAAAGCTTTTCCCCTGTGTTATTTTTGGATAACAGAAAATTTCAGTTTCTTTATAATTTTCTTCTCTGCTTGTTAATATAGCCCCATTATATAGAATGTTCCAAAAGTCTTTTAACGCAAATGCAAGAATAATGAGTCTTATGGTTGATTTTAAGGAGTTACGTGGCAATAAAAAAATAATAAAATCTACGGACCCACTAGAGATTTTTAAGAATTTGGATAAACCGATTGAAAAGGAATATCTTTGGCCGCCTCAAGAAGGAGTTCTTAAGGCTTGGAACGAAAAACACCGTGATAAAAAGGATGTAATAGTCAAACTTCACACAGGGCAGGGCAAGACTATGATTGGATTACTTATGCTCCAGTCAATATTAAATGAAAACAAAGGTCCAGCATTGTACATTTGCCCTAACAATTATCTAGTTGATCAAATTATCAAGGAAGCCCGCTCCTATAGTATAAAAACAACTAAATTTAACGGAGGGCCAATTCCTCAATCTTTTTCGAATTCTGAAGCTATTTTGGTAACTAATTGTAATAAACTATTTAATGGCAAATCTGTTTTCGGCGTTAGAGGTAATTTAGATAGAGAAATTGTTCAAATTGGAGCTATCGTCGTTGATGATGCCCATAAATGCCTTGATATCATTAGACATTCCTTCTCTATTTCTGTTAAACGCTCGAATGAACTAGGAACAAACCCGATCTATGATGAACTTTGGAATCTGTTTGAAGACTCCTTAAGAACCCAAGCCGCAGGAACTTGTACGGATATAGTTAACGGGTCGCATTGCTTGATAGCTGTTCCATTTTGGACGTGGCATGAAAAAGTGCAAGATGTTCTTCAGATTCTTTTTACTTATAAAGAAATTAATAATGACATCAAATTTTCATGGGACTTATTAAAGGACCACTTAGATGGGTGCATCTGCATATTTTCAGGTGATGACTTGGAAATCAGTCCTCGCCTCCTGCCCATTGATGCGATCCCTTCATTTACTGAAGCTGAGAGGCGAATTTTCCTTTCAGCCACACTAAACGAGGACTCTTTCTTGGTTAAAGATATGGGAATCTCCTCTGAAAGTGTGTTAAGTCCACTTTCACAAAACGATGTTAACTATAGTGGTGAAAGGTTAATTATTCTGCCTTCATTAGTGGATCCAAGCCTTCAAAGGGGTGCAATAATCTCATGGGCTCAAAGGAAAGCTGCCAAAAATGGCTCTTTCGGTATGGTTGCAATTGTACCTTCAAGTAGAAAAGCAAATGATTGGAAGGATAACGGAGCCGAGCTAACTAATGTAAACAATTTGTATGAAAAGATAGAGAGTCTCAAACTAAAGATAAAAGACCATAAAGCTAGCTCAGTGTTGGTTTTGCTTAACGAGTATGATGGTGTCGACTTGCCGGGAGATACCTGTAGAATTCTAATTTTAGATTCTCTTCCTTCATATACTAATCTTGTGGACGATTATTTGCAACAAATGGACCCATTTTCAGGAAATATCCGCCGTCAACTTGCTCAAAGGGTTGAACAAGGAATGGGACGTGCGATAAGAGGATCAAGCGATTGGTGTGTTGTCGTTGTGGTTGGTGACGATATTACCAATTTTCTGTCGGAAAAATCAAAATTAAGTTTTCTCTCACCTGAAGCACAACTACAAATTGCTATTGCGAATGAGCTAATCCCAAAATTGAAAGCTGAAGGAGGGAAAATGGGTGCCATCGACACACTTGTTAATCAGTCACTTGTCAGAGATGAAGAATGGAAAGCGTATTACAGAGAACAGATGAGTGAGCTTAAACCTGGAACACTAAGGTCGGAACATTTGGAACGAGCTAAGACTGAACGAGAAGCCGAGTTGCTTTATCGCCAAGGCCAATTTAGAAAAGCAGCCGATACTCTTTATTCGATTGTTGGAAAATTAGAAACGAATGATCGGGCCTATGTACTTCAATTGGTTGCGACTTATCTCTATCCAATTAATGTCGAGGAATCTATGGATAAACAATTGAAAGCGCATCAAGAGAACCCTAGTCTGTTTCGACCCCCGACAGGAATTAATTATTCTAAAGTAAAGATTGGTGGTACAAGAGCCAATCGCATAATAACATGGCTTAAGGAGCATGATTCTCCAACTGCTGTTAACCTTGAAGTAAAAAGAATCACGCAAAACCTATCGTGGGGCATTCCTTCAGAGTCTTTCGAAGAAGCGATTAAAGAAACAGGAACACTTTTGGGTCTAGTTTCCGAAAGACCTGAGAAAAAAACGGGTAAAGGTCCAGATAATTTATGGCATATACAAGGCAAAATGTATTGGTTAATCGAGTGCAAGAACAGAGTTAAGCTTGATAGACCAACGATCTCTAAAGTGGAAGGAGGACAATTAAATACTTCCATAGTTTGGTTTAAAGAAAAGTACGAAAATGAGGAGAACATTGCAATTTTAGTTCACCCAGCTCATGAACTAGACAATAACGCTTTCATAGACGGACCATTTTGGGTTTTAACTCCTGAAGGATTAAAGCGGTTAAGCGACAATATCACCAAGTTCTATAACGCCCTTGGCGAAATCCCATTTGATAACCTTACTGCTGAAATAATTGCTCAGAAACTTAAGGCTAACGAACTTGACATCGAAGGGTTATTAAAAAATCTACAACATGGTTGCAAACAAACTTAATGTGCTCAAAAGTGAAACTCATAAAATACCCTTTGACTCCATGAGGTAATTATCTCAGTCAGGCGTAATTTTGTTCGTTTTGTTTATATATTGGTTCTTTGACTATGGATGTGCAAAAAGAAGGAATATCTAAAGTATGGGTTCCAAGTCACCAAGAGGCGAATTCGCCGCAAGGCAACTGAAAAAGAAACGGAAGAATTTCCGCTGGTCTGACCGTTACTTTAACAGGCGCATGCTTAGGTTAGACGAAAAAGTTGACCCGATGCAGGGTGCACCCCAATCGCGGGGCATCGTTCTAGAAAAAGTAGGCGTTGAATCAAAACAGCCAAACAGCGCCATCCGCAAATGCGTCCGCACGCAGCTTATTAAGAATGGCAGAGTCATCACCGCGTTTCTGCCCGGCGACGGCGCATTAAACGTTGTTGACGAACACGACGAAGTCGTGGTTGAAGGCATCGGCGGAACTAGAGGCGGCGCAATGGGAGACATCCCTGGCGTGCGCTGGAAAGTGGTCATGATTAACGGTGTATCTCTAAATGAACTCGTCTACGGACGGAAACAGAAACCAGCAAGGTAATAGTCATGAGCACACAAACAGTAGCCCAACCGCAAGACATCAAACTTTTCCAAAAATGGACATTCAAAGACATCGCAGTGGTAGACATCGGGTTGCAGCGTTACCTCAACTTAACCCCGATGGTTGCCCCCCACAGCATGGGACGCCACGAGCACCAGCGTTTCCGCAAAGCCAAACTCAACGTAGTTGAACGCTTAATCAACAGCCTTATGCGGTCGGGCAAAAACAGCGGCAAAAAAGCTAAAGCAACCAACATCGTTAAAGAAACATTCGAAATAATCAATTTACGCACGGGCAAAAACCCCATAGAGGTCCTTGTTAAAGCGGTCGAAAACGCTTCTCCATGCGAAGACACCACGCGCGTCAGCTACGGAGGAGTCGTCTACCACCTATCCGTCGACGTTGCACCGCAACGCAGAATTGACCTTGCCATACGCCACATAAGCGAAGGCGCACGAGCCGCAAGCATAAACAACCCACGCAGCATCCAGGAAACCTTAGCAGACGAACTGGTCTTGGCGGCAAACAAAGACATCAAAAGCGCAGCCATCGCCAAACGCAACGAAATCGAACGCGTCGCACAATCAAGCAGATAAACAAACATCTTCGCTAATTTTCTGGCATTCCAAGAGGTTTTTCTTAGATGTCAAGCTACCTTTTCGGCTGCCCAGGACGCTGGGCACCCTGAAAATTACCGATTACTTGGCGAAACAACATGGTTTTAGGGTTGTAATGGGCGTTTTTAGTTTTAAATCACAAGTTTGCAGCTGAAACGTTTTTCTCATAAAGGCAGTCTTAAGTGGAAAGCCTTAATAATTGAAGCCCGATTTTTGTTAAAGGGCGAACGCATTGCCGCTCTCACGAATGCAGAAGTACCTCGCCGTCATCAAGGTCTTAGAAAACTCGGATTCAATCACGCAAAAACAAATAATGAGCAAAGCCAATCTCGATTTAGATTCGCCCAAAGAATTCTTCAACTTTCTAGTCAACTTAGACCTGGTTGCAGAGAAAAAGCTTGGAAACAAAAAAGTATATTCCATTACGTCAAAAGGACAAAAAGTAATCGAATATTTCAGATCAGGCGAAGACAACGGAGACGACGATTCAATATTTGGCGGAACTAAAATAACCCGAATTGACTAAACACCACTTAGAAACACCCAGCACCCTTCATGCAAACAGCCAACAAACCAAGAAACCGTCAAATAGCCGCGTCAATAGCGAACTGGCGGGATTCCGTTGTCTTCTTCTTTAACGGGAAGCGCTTTGTCGAGATTCGTGAAGAATTTTATGACGGCTTTTCCGCGTGCAGTGTTTGCGTAAACCACGCTGGTTTCTCCTGTTGAGCGTTCTTCAATTAGTCCTTGTTTGATTAGAAACCCCAAGCTTCCATTAAGAGCATTGCGGTTGATGTTTGCCTCATGTAAAATATACGATGCTTTCAGCGGACCTTTTTGCTCTAAAACGTTCAGAATATCTACGTACATTTCAAGTTTAGATGCCATTTTTAACCCTTCTTAAAGGTAAAACCAAAATCGGTATTAACGATTTGTGCGTAGCAGAAAACATACCCACTTCCAAGGCACGCAACGCAACCCAGCCGACCACAGCGGCAAAACATTCGCCCGTTGGAAAGAATGCGTTCTCCGTAAATGAACAAAACGGACATTTGGGAACAAATTTGAACAAACTTTAATAACTCTGCAACACCAAAACGCTCTCCATTAAAGAGCCGAGGTTGAAGGGAGAATAATTTGAAAAAGGTACTCACTGCCATAATTCTTTTAGCTTTAATTTTAGCTGCGTGCATTATGTTTACGGCACCGCCGCCGACTGTGAAAGCAGATACTTCAGAAGCCAAAATTCTCAGCTACACCTGGTACGTTGCTCCCGCTGACACTACTATAGCAGAGTACGCGGGCGATTTGATCGCCGTCGGCGAGGTACAGAATGTCGGTTCAAACACCTTAGGTTTTGTAACCATTACGGGCGCAGCTTACAACTCCACAGGAGACTTTGTGGATTCATCAACTGCCACGGCATTTGGAAACGATTTGCTTCCTGGCCAGAAAGCGCCTTTCTACCTTGATTTCATGCCTGAAAATAGCGTGACCCAAGATCAAAGCTGGGTTCTATCAGTCACCAACGTTACTGTCGACGTATATTATGTTAATGACACCACCGAAACGCCGTATTCAGGTCTCACGACACAGGGAACGACTTCTTCCGTTGACAGCACTGGCACGTTAACTGTAACAGGAAACGTTAAAAACACTGGTGACCAGACAGCCGGCTACGTTTTCGTTGTTGCAACGTTCTATAATTCTTCCGGGTCAGCTATAGGTTTGGGTATATCGAGTTACCTAGGCAATACACTTGGGCCTTCTGCATCTGCGCCGTTCACTTTAACGCCTACAGATGACACAACGCAGCTATCAAACGAAATAACAAACTATACTTTCTTAGTCCAATCCTCGCCAGTGGCGACTTCTACACCAGCACCAACCGCCTCACCTTCGGCACCGCCTAATTCTACACCCACTCCCGCAACGCAGCCTACACAGTCTCCAAGTCAGGTTCCTGTAGGAATCATATACATCGCAGCAGGCGTGATAGTGGCAGTTGCAGTTGTCGTAACCGCCTTATTGCTGCTTAACAAGCGACACAAAAACGTTGAATTTGAGCCACCGCCGCCTCCGCCGCCCCCACCGCCGCCACCATAATTTTTTTCGGGTTGTAAGCTGTAGCGAAGCTTTTTCAACTTTATTTAAGGTCCTTTGTTCGGAGTGCTATATTCTTGTGTGAATCTCCACTATATCTCCATCATCCAACATGAACCCTAAACCAACCTTTTTAGGACTAAACGGCAAACGCTTAGCCCACACCATTGCAAACTGGAAGTTCTGCAGCATCTCCTTGTGAATGTTCTTCGCCAAATCGTTGATTGTGGCTCCATATTTAAGAACAAACGGGTGACCAGTATCCCTATGAGAGCCAGGCTCCTTGGTGTAAACACGAATAACTTGTAAACTTTCTAAAAGCGCATGCCCCAACTCGTTAATGCCCGTTTTTTGTTCACATGACATGGCGACTATGGGCAATTTTCCATTCACATACTGTTTTAAATGCCGCAGATTCGCCGCTGCCCCCGGCAAATCCAACTTATTTGCCACAATCACCGCTGGCTTATACGTGGTGGTCTCAAAAATGGCGTCTTCCACATCATCCAGCCGTACGTCACCGCTGATTCTTACTATAGCGTCGGTTATTTTGTAGCTACGCAGCAGGTCCTCAACATCCTGCATTGAACAATCCAAAAGCTTGCCCACCAGAATAATGCGCAACGCCGCACCAGCATGGCGGCGGTCAATCTCCACGCGCCCACTTGGCTTGTTAACGAGAACTCGGCTTTTCTCTAACTCAGCCAAAACCAGCTCCAACTGCGCAATGGGATCGCGGGATAAATCAACCATTAAAATGACGCCGTCAGCGTTCCGAGCTAAACCGAGCGTAACATGACCTGCTGCGCGACCACCTGCGCTACCTTCCATTACTGCTGGGGCTTCTACAATCTGGAATTGCACATCCAAATAATTCATTATGCCCGGCACTGGTTCATGGGTACTGTAGGGGGTAGGGGTAACTACCACTTTTGAATTTGTTGTGGCGCTCATTAGGCAGCTTTTACCTACGTTGGTTACGCCGATTAATGCTATCTGAGCTGAACCTTCCTTTTCAACGAAAAGCTTTGGTCCACCGCTGCTTTTGCCTGTGCCCATTCGTTTCTTCTTGTCCAAATCAGCGCGGATAAGAGAAATTTTCCTATTCATTTCGCCGCGCAGTTTCATGGTGCCTTTGTGATGTGGAACATACTTTAGGAACTCAATCATGGCATCCATTTTTTCTCTGGGCGTATGAGCAGCTTCAACTTCCTCCCATTTATCCAATGCTTCAGGCGGCAGATTAGTCGGCATGTAAACTTCGCAGATACTATCGGCTTCTCAACTTTAAGACTATTTCTGAATAAAAAACGAAGTATGCCCTTAAAACGCGGGTTTTTAAGCTGAGAGCTTGGCAAGGGACATGGAAGAATAGAGTTTTATTTGAAAATTTGTCTTTTGTTGCAAAATATTTTTATCAAGTGTTTACCAAGTATGAGTGGGGTATTATATGCCGAAGGCCTTTGTATTGATAAATGTCGAATCGGGTTCGGAAGAAGAGATTCTGGAGCAAATTAAAAAAATTGAGGGCGTAGAAGAAGCATACTATTCTTACGGCGTGTACGATATTATTGCTAAAGTAGCGGCGGAATCGATGGAGCAACTTCGGGAAAAAGTAACAGGGAAAATAAGAACCATAGGCAGAGTCAGATCCACTTTGACGCTTATCATGATGGAAGAATAATGCGGGCAAACAATCTCTTATTTTTTTCCAATTTGTAACGTGATTAAGTTTAGCAATTAAGCTAAAAATGTGGTTTAACTGGTTGGGTACGCTTAATAGATTAGGCGTGTTGAGTGTTTAACCAAAGGGTTTGAAAACCTAAATGGAAACCGCGAAAAGACCGTTACGCTCTAAAAGGGATTCTTACAGTTTTAATATTAGGGTTAATAGCCTTCATACTTTACCTCTACTTCTTCATCAACCCATCGCAAGTTTTAGGCATACTTTCAAAGACTAACCTTGCCATCTACGCATTTGCCTTCGCAGCATATTTCATGTTTGCATTTTTCTCCTCGCTGGTTTGGCGCAGCCTGCTGAATAGTTTAGCGGTAAAAATCAGCAAACGAAAAGCTTTGTTGTTAACGTGGGTTGGACTATTTTTTGAAGCAACGGTTCCTCAGCTTGGATGGTCTGGCGAAATTTCTAAAACGTATTTTTTAACGAAGGATTCAAATGAAGATTCAGGGAAAATTGTGGCTTCTGTCGTTGGACAAAAAATTTTTACCATTACAATCACTGTGGTCGCGTTAAGTCTTGGCTTAGGATTGGTACTTATTAGCTATCCGCTGCCGTTCATCGTTACCTTCTTAATTGCCTTCGTCTTAGCTCTCTCAATTTTGTCCGTACTGCTTATTTACTATGTAAGCCTTAAGCCAAAAGCAACCAAAACTTTGCTAAACTGGGCTGTACGGATAGCATCTTTTTTTAGAAAAAACTGGAATCCGAAAAATTTCAGGCTTAAAGCCGAAGGGCTGTTGGATACTTTTCATTCGGGCATGGAGCAATTGAAGGCTAATCCTAAATCGCTGGTTAAACCCATCGCATACGCCGTCACAAGCTTTGTTTTTGAGGTCTCTGTTGTATTATTGACTTTTATAGCATTAGGTCAACCTGTGCCCGTTGATAAAGTGCTTATCGTATACACTTTAACTGGGACACTTCAAACTGTTGGCGTAACATTTTTCGGGTTTCCTGAATTAATCATGAGCGTTTCATTCACTGCGCTTGGAATCCCCGCGGCGCTGAGCGTTTCGGTTACTTTGCTTGCAAGGGTTGTGAGCTTGTGGTTCCGACTTGTCGTGTCTTACGGAGCGCTGCAGTGGGCAGGCATAAAAATTATACGAAAGAAATAGGCGTTAATTTTCCTAATTTCGCCTTCGAGGGTGGCAATCAAACGGTAACTTGAGAGCTTCCTAGGAAACATTTTAATGTACACTTAACTAATCAATAATTGTAGGATTGGATTGATATGCCCACAGCCTTTGTTCTAATAAACACCGAGATAGGCTCGGAATCTGACGTGCTGAAAGAGCTCAAGAAGGTCGAGGGTGTTGAAGAAGCATCAGCCGTTTACGGAGTCTACGACATAGTAGCAAGAGTTAAAGCAGACACGATGGATAAATTAAAAGAAATAGTAACTTGGCGAATTCGAAGACTTGACAAAGTGCGGTCAACGCTAACAATGATTGTCGTTGAAGAAAAATAAAACCATTTAAACTTTTTTTTCTCTACGAATCCGTCAAACAACTTCCGATTACTGTTTTTAGATAAATGCCATATTTAGACAGAAACAAACAAGAACCGGCAAATTACGCGGAAATTAACTCCTCGTTAGGGAAACGACAGCCAAGACCGACAAGAATTAGACGCCACATGGCGGGAAAACGGTAAAATCATTTAACAAAAAACATCAGGCTTTCCGTATGAATAATGAGTTGTGACTGTATCAAGCTAGTCACATAATTTTAAATTTGTCCAACTTATCTTAACAATCCAGTGCGTCTGGAGCAGTGAGAAAAAATAAACCAAAAATCAAATCCACCGTAATAAATCAGGAAGTAGCCACACCAAAATAAGAAATCTTCCTGTGAACAGATGCACTGAATTTTTTATAGGTTGGATGAAGCGGTTTGGACAACTTAACGAGCCTTTTTTTGTTCCCACTTGAACAAGAAAGATCCTCCGAACTGCTGAATCCAACCGCCCATCCCCCAAAAAAATGAAAGGAGTTTAGAGAAAAAATGCCAACAGCTTATATTCTTTTAAATACCGAAATAGGAGCAGAAAATCACGTACTGAAAGCGTTGAAAAAAATTGAAGGCGTCGAAGAGGCGCATCATCTTTGGGGCGTCTACGACATAATCGCCAACGTTAAAGCAGACAACATGGAGAAACTTAAATACATCATTACAAAAAGAATTGAGAAAATCGGCAGAATAAACTCAAAGTTAACCATGATTATAAGCGAAAAAGATCCCATGACGCCTTGAAGAACAAGTAATTTTTGAGCACAACCCCATTTTTCAATAAATAATAGATTAACCTTGGCCTTTTAGCTAACAATATTTTTTACCTTCGCGGCTTCATTCTCTAATTTAATTTGGAGAATAGCAGCTTTGAACAGGCAACATGTAATGCATATTGGGCTGGACGATACAGACTCAACGAAGGGCGGCTGCACTACTTATCTTGCCGCGTTGCTTGTTGAAGAACTTGGGAAGTTCCACGTTGAATTCACCGATTATCCAGGCTTGATCAGGCTTAACCCCAACGTGCCGTGGAAAACCAGAGGCAACGGTGCCCTATGCCTAAGATTCGGCACGAAGCCGAGTTCGAAGAGGAAATAAAAGATATAGCCCTGAGTTGTGGGAAGCAAACTCCGCAATCAAAGAGAAAGGCACAGACCCCGGCATAGTATTTTTTGAACAGCCCACAGATTCCTGAGGAACTTTGGGTTTTTGCGAAAAAAACAGAAACCAGCATCGTGACACTCAGAGAAGCATTGGCGCTAATCAAGAAGTTTGGGGCGGAAGCGTGCGGCTTTAACTCTTGCAGAGGCATCATCGGCGCTTTGGCAGCCATCGGCGAAACCCTCAGACTGCGACTACACCTACGAGCTCATCGCTTATCGGAACCCGGCAAAATTGGGGTTCAAAGAGGAAGGTCGATGAAGCGTCAATTTTTGAAATGGACAAACAACTTGCAGCCGCTTCACTTTTAACAATGTGGATGTGGAGACGGGCAGAGTAATTATTACTCCGCGGGGTCCAGACCCGATTTTCTTCGGAATCAGAGGCGAGTCGGCAGAAGTAGTGAAGAAGGCGTTTGGGCTGGTTAAGCCGCTTGAACCCGTGGAGCGCTGGGTAATTTTCCGAAGCAACCAAGGCACAGATGCCCACCTGAGACCATGCTGAAACATTTAGCTCAAATTGAACCTTACAGCTCAGTAATTGTCAAAGGCGTTGTTTCGCAGAATCCGCGGATTGTTCCTTTGCGCCACGTTATCTTTTCCATTAAAGATGATTCGGCAGAGGTGGATTGCGCCGCCTACGAACCAACGGGCGACCTGCGCAAAATCGCAAGAGAACTAATCGTTGGCGACAGCGTAGAAGTGTTTGGCGCAGCCCACAAAGCCACAGAGAGCAAGCCGTTAACGATTAACCTTGAAAAAATCAACATCCTAAACCTCGCACCAAAAACTGCAATGGAAAATCCCCTTTGCCCCAACTGCAGCAAACGGTTGAAATCCATGGGCAAAAACCAAGGGTTCCGATGCGAAAAATGCGGCGAAAAGTTTAGCGGACTTAAAAAAGAAAGAATCGGTTGTGCCAAGAACTCTTAAGGCGGGGTTGTATGTGACTTCCACAAGGTCACAGAGGCATCTCACTAAGCCGCTTAGGCGATACGGCTTAGAAAAACATATTGCGAGCTAAAACCAATGATTAAGGTTGGCATTCCTTGCTAATTTGAAAAAGCTCAAAAAATTATAGGAATGCAGGTGAAAAAAGCCAAGAATCACTTGTTGTCTCGGCTGCAATTCGGACTTTAAAATATTAGCTAATACTAGCCAAATTACATCTTGAACCTGTAAATGCATACTTGCTTTTTTTGTTAATCTCAAAAACAGCTTTTCTCTAATTCAGCACGCATTCAGCCTTCGTTGCCTTTGAAGAGTTGTTCAGAAAAGAACAGAGTTTCCTCGACCAGAGTGTAGAGTTTAACCAGAAACAAAGCTAATTTTTCGCCTTTAGCAGTTAAGCTGTAGGTTTTAGGCGTTTTTCTTATGAACAGTAGCTTTTTTCCCTTCAGTCCTTTCAGGTACTTGTAGGTTGACCTCTTGGTAAGTCCTGTTTTCTCGGCAAGTTTCTGGGCGGAAATTCCCTTATCAGGCACATAGTGGTAAATCTTAATTTCAGTGGAGGAAAGCGTTTCCTTTGCAGGGTCACGTTTTGATTTGAAGAAGAATATGTAATCTCTTTCTCTGGGCGTTTCTATCATGTCCACCGTTTTTAGTCTTCTCAGGATTCGCGAGACCAACTTTCGGGAGATAACCCCGTTTATGTCTTCGAAGGTTTTGGGTCCGCTGAGCAAGGCTTTGAGTAAAGTTTCTTCGTGGCACTCGGAGTTAGTCGGCAGAAAGTTGATTACGTGAGCCGAACCTTCAATCAATTCTGCGAGTCTGCCACCGAACGTTGTCGCGTAGTACCCATCTTGGGCTTCAACGGCAAGCCCGACTTTCACTAGTGGATGCAGGTATTCTTTTACTATGGTGTTTTGACTGTATGTGTGACCCGCCTTTCTGAGTTCTTGTTGAAGCCTAGGCACTGAATAATGGCTTTTAGCAATCGTCATAAGGATGCGCAACCGTGTGTCGCTTTTCAATACGTTCATCAGGTCTTTCATGAAGGCTGGATTTGTCAGGGTCTCGTGTAGTCTTCTAAGTTCGTTCTTCAACTTCCAAACTTTGCAACGTGAGATACATTCAAGCGGAGTAAGCGGGGTGCACTTCCGGCATTCCTCGTCCAAGATTCTAAGCACGGCTGGAAAATCACGGTTTTTTTCCACGCTTCTGGGTGTTACCAGTACGTCTTGAGTTTTCATGTGGCTTTTACCCTTTTCGGTGACGAGAAATAGTTACATGTAATTACAGTTCTTCAGAGCAGATTTTTTTTGAAAAGAGGCTATTTTAGCTACTGGTTAATTGTTAGATAGTGCAACTACCATGGCTAAAGCGAAAATCCTCCTTTTCCCATCACCAGCGCAAACTGTAAAACACACGCTTATTAAACGGTTTTTCAAAATTATGCCCAACTTTGTTCCCAATCTAATTTTCCGCTCCGCGCACATAAAATCCTACACTGCAAAAAATGCGGCAAGAAATTTGTTGGTGATTTGAAGAAAAAAGAGCCGATTGCGCCTAGAGCGCATAAGGCTGGATTGTACGTGGCATCGACAAGGTCACAGAGGCATCTTACCAAACCGCTCAGGGGTACGATTTGGAAAAGCAGTGTGCGCCACATGTGCAGTTAATTAATGAGTGGATTTTTCTTAGCTTGGCTTTTGTTCTAAAACTACATCATAAATACCTTTCATGAGTTTGGTAGATGCAACTAATTCTACTAAAATAATTTAAATCACTGAAACCCATAAACCAATTTCAAAGCGAAGAAAACGCGGATTAAATGAGGCCTCGTTATGGATGAAGATGAAGAAACCAAAGCTGAAAAAACGCTTGAGAAGGCGGCTGAGCATCTGCCGGCAACTGAGCAACTTTATTATGCCGACACGTACATGCGTGAGTTCGACGCTAAAGTCCAGAAAATAATCGACGACAAGTACGTTGTGTTGGATAGGACATGCTTTTACCCTGAAGGCGGCGGGCAACCAGCAGACCATGGATGGCTAACCGTCGGCGCCGCAAAGTTTGACGTGGTTGATGCCCAAAAGATTGGCAAAGTCATAGTGCATAAACTTGGCGCTTCCCCAACGTTCAAGGAAGGCAGCATTGTCCACGGCGTGCTGGACTGGGATAGGCGCTACGCGCTGATGAAAGCACATACGGTGACCCATTTGGTTAATGGAGCAGCAAGGCGAGTGTTGGGCGAGCATGTTCGGCAGTCGGGAACACAGAAGGCGTTGGAGACTTCAAGGCTTGATATTTCGCATAACAAAAGATTGAGTTTGGAAGAAGTTCATAAGATTGAGGCGTTGGCGAACGGTGCGATTGCCGCTAACATGAAAGTGGAAACTACATGGTTGCCGCGGAACGAGGCGGAAGCACGATACGGCTCCAGGCTGTACCAAGGCGGCGCAGTTCCAGGCAAAGACATCCGCGTTGTGAAGACGGGCGATTGGGACGTGGAAGCCTGCGCTGGAACCCATCTGGCAAGCACACTCGAAGTTGGCTTTGTAAAAATCGTTTACACGGAACACATACAAGACGGCGTGGAACGCTTAGGCTACGCAGTCGGTCTTGAAGCGCTAAAAGCTGTGCAGAAACAGGAAAGCTTGCTCTTGAAACTCTCAGAAGTTTTGACGGCACCTATGGATAAGTTGGATAAGACGGCTGAGAAAATCGTAAAAGAACTAAAAGAAGCCAATGTTGAGAAACGCAAGCTTGTCAAGGAACTTGCAGAGAAGGAAAACGCGGTTGGGCAAGCCACGGCATGTGAGGCAACAGTTGAAGTGGACGGCATAGCCATCATCAAACGCGACTTCGGCGAAGTAATCGACGTTAACCGCATGGTACAAACTGCCAATGAAATGATAAAGCGCAATGAAACAGCCGTGGCGCTGTTTTATGGTTCTGACGGAAAAAACTGCAGGCTCATGGTTATGGCTGGAGAAGCAGCCGTGCAAAAAGGCGTAAAAGCAAACATGATAATCCAAGAGGTTGCTCCGATTTTCGGCGGCGGAGGCGGCGGAAGACCAAATTTTGCACAGGGCGGCGGAACGAAACCAGACAAACTAAATGAAGCAGTTGAAGCGGCTGAAGAAACAATAAAGAAACAGGTAAAAGCTAGTGCTCTAAAAAAATAAAAGCGCTTTATCCTGAAAAAATTTTGTTGTAAGAGTGAAGCATTGGTTTCAAGTCCTAGGCGCATAGCGAGTTATGTTTGATGAGCAAGAAGAGCAGCCAAAAAACAACTTGGGCATTTTTTTCGGTTTTTTGCTAAATGACTCGGGCATCGTCAACCATATGCGAGATGTTGGTTTTGGGATTTTTTTGAGCACAAAATTTATAAGCGTATAAGCACCTCCGTGCATGAGGTGAAGCGGTGCAAGATCGCTTAAGGACTAGTGAAGTGTATGCGTAGAAGCTTGACAATAACCCCTGAAAACGACAAAAAAATCCTACTCACAAAAGGACGATTCCTTACAGGAGACGCCCCCTTCGACATAGACTACACAACCCTCGTTAACATATTCATAGAACTAGGCCACAAATTAATGGCTTCAGCATGGAACGACAGCGTAACCCCAATGTTATCATTGACAAAAACGAGATTATAGAATCTTTCAAAAAACACTTCTTTGATGCCGAACTTAAGGAAGAATCAGTTGGAGACCAAGTGGCCGAAATCATATTTAGAAAACTCGTTGAACAATCCAATATAGCAGACAACCAAATTAGAAAAAGCCAAACCCCTGAGTTGCCTGCTGAACAGCCAAGGTCTAAGGACACAAAAAAGGAAAAATACATCGCATAGAGTAAACACAATGAGGGAAGAGGTCAAAATGGTTGATGAGCAAGAAGAACAAGTCTGTAGACGACTTGGAGCAGCTTCTGGATTGCGAGCGGAAGCGTTCAGAAGATTATTTGACTAGGCTAAGGTACTTGCAGGCTGACCTTGAGAACTTTAAGAAACGGTCCGATAGGGAAGCGGAGCAAGTAAAGAACTGGTGCACTGAACGCTTAGTAATCCAACTGCTTGGAAGTTGTGGATGAGTTGGAGTTAGCGGTTAAAAATGGGGAAATCTCAACATCGCCAGATTCCCTGATAGAAGGAGTGGAAATGACGCTTAAAAAGCTCAGAAAGGTTCTTGAGCAAGAAGGAGTCTCTCCAATAGAAAGCCCAGAGGGCAAAACTTTTGACCCGACACGACATAACGCTATTGCCGTGGTCGAGCAAGACGATGTCCCGGAAGGCACAGTAATTGAGGAAATAAGAAAAGGCTACATGATGAAGGGCAAAGTGATCCGCCCCACCATCGTCAAAGTAGCAGTTAAACCAAAAAATCAAGGTAATCAAACGGAGGAAAAAATGTAAATGAGTAATCAAAATCCAAAAACAAACGAAAAAGTATTAGGAATAGATTTGGGAACAACCAATTCAGCAGCCGCCATTTATGAAGGCGGACATGCCACGGTTATTCCCAGCGCGGAAGGCCCCACAATGGCGGGAAAAATGTTCCCATCAGTCGTAGCCTTCACAAAAGATGGACAACTCTTGGTGGGTGAACCAGCGAAACGCCAAGCAGCCACCAACCCAGAAGGAACAATTTTTGAGATAAAACGGAAAATGGGCACAGACTACAAAGTCAACGTTTACGGCAAAGAATACAGTCCACAGCAGATCTCAGCGTTCATACTGCAAAAAATAAAGAAAGACGCCGAAACCTATCTTGGCGGAACCATGCGGAAAGCAGTCATCACTGTTCCAGCCCACTTTAACGACAACCAACGCCAAGCCACCAAAGATGCAGGAGAAATCGCAGGGTTCCAAGTAATGCGAATAATAAATGAACCCACCGCTGCATGCCTTGCATACGGCATAGATAAGGTCCAGCAGGAAATGAAAATCCTTGTCTTCAGCTTTGGCGGCGGCACTCACGACGTCACCGTCATGGACTTCGGGAAAGGAGTCTTTCAAGTGCTCAGCACAAGCGGCGACACCCAGCTCGGCGGAACAGATGTTGACAAAGCAGTCATGGACTACATTCTTGGTGAGTTCAAACGCCAAACAGGCATAGATGTTTCAAGCGACAGAATGGCCATGCCCAGACTTAAGGATGCAGCTGAAAAAGCCAAAATTGAGCTTTCCACGCTGATGAGCACGGACATCGACTTGCCATTTCTGACGGCAGACGCTTCAGGACCAAAACACCTGCATTTAACGTTAACCCGCACGAAACTTGAGTCTTTAGCACAGCCAATTGTGCAGCGAACGCAGCCGACCCTTCTGAAAGCTCTTGAAGACGCAAAACTGACGCCGCAGGGAATTGACAAAATCATCTTAATCGGCGGAATGACCAGAATGCCCCTTGTGCAGAGGTTTGTTGAGCAAATCCTGGGCAAATCGCCTGAACGCGGACTTGACCCGATGGAATGCGTTGCCATAGGAGCAGCTATCCAAGCGGCAGTTATCACGGGTGAAGTCACAGACCTGCTCTTACTTGACGTTACACCATTGTCGCTGGGCGTCGAAACTATGGGCGGTGTCTTCACTAAAGTAATGGATAAAAACACAACTATCCCCACTAAGAGAAGCCAAATCTTCACCACAGCAGCAGACTTCCAAACAGCAGTCACCATCCACGTCCTACAGGGCGAACGCGCAATGGCAGGAGACAACGTGTCACTCGGCATGTTTAACCTCGTAGATTTGCCGCCTGCACCCCGAGGCGTCCCCCAGATCGAGGTAACCTTCGACATCGACGCCAACGGCATAATGAACGTGACAGCCAAGGACTTAGGCACTGGAAAAGAATCAAAAATACGAATCACCGCATCTACCAAGCTGTCCAAAGAAGAAAAGGAGCGTTTAATCAGAGACGCTGACCAATTTGCAGAGCAGGACAAGAAGAAAAGAGAAGAAGCTGAAACGCGCAACAACGCTGACAGCTTAGTCTACACTGCGGAGCGAACAAAGACAGATCTTGCAGGCAAAATAACTCAGGAAGAGGTAGGCAAAATCGACGCGGCGGTAACGGAACTCAAAAACGCGTTGGCAAGCAACGACATGGCACAGGTGAAAGCAAAATCCGATGCACTCCAGAAGGTTCTGCAGGAAGTCGGAACAAAGGTTTACCAGCAAGCAGCCCAAGAATACGCAAAACAACAGGGACAGCAGTCAGGTCAAGGGCCACAGGCGGGAGCGGGACCTCAAATGCCCCCGGGCTATGGTCCTGAAGGTCCAGGTCCAGAAGGCCCAGGCGAAGAGAAAGTTGTTGATTCAGAAGACTACAAAGTAAAGTAGTCTTTTCCCTTTTTTGATTTTTTAAGAGCGACTGCAACCCAAAAACAGCATTAACGACGGGAAATGGTATAAATTCCAGTCCTGACAGCATATTTTAAGTTAAATAAAAATGCTAATTTAGCGGTAAAGTACTGATGGCTGAAAAAAGAGACTACTACGAGGTTCTAGGAGTTCAACGAGGAGCGTCAAAAGACGAAATCAAGGACGCTTACCGAAAACTGGCGATGCAATTTCACCCAGATAGGAACAAGGAGCCGGGTGCAGAAGAAAAATTCAAAGAAATCAGCGAAGCCTACGCTGTCCTCAGCGACGACCAAAAACGGCAGCAATACGACACCTTGGGCCACTCAGGATTTGACCAAAGATACAAGCAAGAAGACATTTTCCGAGGCGCCGACTTCGACTCAATCTTCAGGGACATGGGTTTCGGCGACATTTTCCGAACTTTCTTCGGCGGCGGAGGATTCGGAAGTGTTGAAAGAAGCAACACAGGCCAAGACTTAGCCTATGACCTTGAAATAAGTCTGGAGGAAGTGGCAAAAGGCGCCGAAAAAGAAATTGAAATCCCGCGAACTGAAAGGTGCGATGTGTGCGGCGGCTCAGGCGCAGCTCCAGGCACTTCAGCGAAGGTTTGCCCAAGATGCGGCGGGTCAGGTCAAGTGCAGAACATGCGTAAAAGCGGCTTCGCCATGTACGTGCAGGTTACGGCTTGCCCAACATGCAGGGGAAAGGGCAGATTGATTGAGACGCCGTGCAGTAACTGTCACGGTTCAGGATTGGTTAGGAAACGCCGCAAAATCAGCGTTCATATTCCAGCAGGCATAGATGAAGGCAACCAGCTTAGACTCAGAGGTGAAGGCGAAATGGCGGCTAACGGCGGCGAAGCAGGCGACCTCTACGTAGTCATCCATGTTAAGCCTCACCCGCAATTCATGCGGGAAGGAGACGACATATGGTACATAGCCATGATATCTTACCCGCAAGCAGCATTAGGCGCAGAAATAACCATTCCAACCCTTGAAGGACCAACAACCATCAGGATCCACCCGGGGACACAAGTTGGCGAAGTTATAACCTTGAGGGGAAAAGGCATGCCTCGTTTCAGAGCCTACGGCAAAGGTGACCTGCTGATACGCATTGGAATTGCCGTCCCCGAAAAACTAACGTATCAACAAAAGGTGCTGCTTGAGCAATTAGCAAAAGAGTTCAATACAGATGTGAAAAGCCACAAATTCCACTTTTGATTTAACCCAAAATTCCCAATTTTCTTGATTTCTCGTCCCTTTTCGCATATGCGGAAAAATGCGTGAAACACCAAATATTTTAAAAGATACGTCCACTACATTATGGGAGGATGCTAATTGGATAAAACGTCGAGTTTAACGGCTATTAAAAAGTATTCACCAGTTAAAACATGCCCATGGTGCAAAGGCATCATAGTTAGCATAGATACCTATTGCTTTTGGTGTGGCAATAAGTTGGATTTGGATTTGGAGTACCTAAAGGACGAAAGTTGAAAGATTTCAGAACTGCTCCTTGGTAAAAAATTTTCAGGGCTACCTGAACAATAAGCCTAAAACCTATGCGAATAAATCTACAATTCTGTACCTTTTAAAATGAAAAATTGAAGCTAAAAAACCGTGAAGAAAATGGTGAAGAGCAACTATTTGCTTAGTTGCTTTCGCAGTTCGTTGTATGTTGCCTTTATGTCTTCTATTGAGCCTTCGTCTTCAATTGTTGATGTGTCGCCAAGTGGCGCTCCTGAAAGCACTGCTTTGAGTAGTCTGCGCATGATTTTGCCGCTTCGCGTCTTGGGCAGCTTGTTAACCATAACGATGGCGTCTGGAGTGGCAATTGGACCAATCATTGTTCTAACCTGCTTGATGAGCTCTGCACGAAGCTCGTCTGACGGCGTGAAGCCGCTTCTTAGAACAACGAATGCCACTGGAACTTCGCCTTTCACCGCATCTTCTTTGCCCATTACAGCTGCTTCAGAAACCGCTGGGTGCGCAACCAATGCGCTTTCAAGCTCAACTGTTCCTATTCGGTGTCCGGCAACTTTGAGAACCTCGTCGGCTCTGCCAAGAAGCCAGAAGTACCCGTCAGGGTCTCTGATTGCGTAGTCGCCAGAGTAGTATATGCCTGGCCACCTGCCAAAGTAAGTTTGCTTGAAGCGGTCAGCGTTTTTCCAAATTGTCTGCAACATTCCAGGCCACGGTGACTTGAGCACAAGCACACCTTTAGCGCCTGCTTCTACTGGCTGTCCCTTCTCATCGAAGATGTCAGCGTTAACTGACGGCATCGGCAAGGTGGCGCTGCCAGGTTTCAGGGGAGTAAGTTCGATTCCCGCGGTTGGGGAAATCATGAATCCGCCCGTTTCTGTTTGCCACCAAGTGTCAATTATTGGGAGTTTTTCTTTGCCGATGACTCGGTAGTACCATTTCCACGCTTCAGGGTTTATGGGTTCGCCTACTGAACCGTAGAATTCGCAGGCTGCTCAGGTCATGTTTTGTTACAAGTTGTTCACCGAATTTCATGAACATTCTGACGGCGGTTGGTGTACCATAGAGGATTGTTATGCCGTGTCTTTCAATCATATCCCACCATCGGTCTTGACCTGGATAATCAGGGGTACCTTCAAACAGGAACGCGGTGACTCCCATGCTTAGGGGCGCGTAAACATTGTAGGTGTGTCCAGTGATCCAGCCGATGTCCGCGACGCACCAGAAGATGTCCTCGTCAGTAGGGTTAAAAGCCCATTTTAGAGTCCAGTAAGCCCAAACAAGGTAGCCGCCTATGCCGTGTTGAACGCCTTTTGGTTTGCCCGTGGTTCCTGAGGTGTAAAGGATGAATAGTGGATCGGTGGATTTCATGCTTTCTGGTTCTACATAGGCGTTTGCGCCTGCGTTTACAAGAGCATCATGATACCACACATCTCTACCTTCTTTCATCTGAACAGGTTGACCTGTACGTTTAACAACAATAACTTTTTCGATATTTGGCAGGTTTATCAATGCGCGGTCTGCGTTGTCTTTTATGCCGACTGGTTTTCCTCTTCGGAAGGAGCCGTCTGCCGTGACCAGAATTTTTGCTTCACAATCATTTACTCTGTCAGCTAACGCTTCAGCGCTGAACCCTGAAAACACAACGGTGTGAACTCCGCCTACCCTCGCTGTTGCAAGCAAAGTTATTGGCAACTCGGGAATAACGGGGAGGAAAACTGCGATGCGGTCGCCTTTTTTGACACCTAAGTCTTTTAGAACTTTTGCAAGTTTGTTTACTTCTCGATAAAGCTGATAGTAAGAGTAAGTTTTTACTTCGCCCATTTCGCCTTCCCAAATGTAGGCAAGCTTGTTTTTACGGTTACTTTTCACATGTCTATCTAGGGCGTTATAGCAGATGTTCAGTTCGCCGTCAGGGAACCAATTGTAAAACGGAGGGTTCGAATCATCAAGGACCTTGCTGAATGGCTTAAACCAGTCGATGGCTTTTGCTTTTTCCGCCCAGAATTCCTGCGGATTATTTATTGATTTTTCCCATTCCTTTTTTCGTTTTTCTCCAGAAGAAAACTTTGCGATACTTGGACAAAACTTTTCATCAAATGGTAAACTTGCTTCGGACATTTCGTTCAACCTGAATTGCTGGGAATTGCAACTCTAAGGAATATAAAGTTTTTAGTTGTTTTATTAGGAAAATAAAAAAGAATCTGGGTATTTTTAGCTTGTTGGGTAAATCGGCAAGACAGTTTTTTGGTGCGATTCATTTAGCACTTCAGCGATTCCAAGATACACCGCGCTTAAGCCGCATATGACGCCTTCGATGCCAGTGATTGTTGTAAAGGTTGCGTTTCCTGCGAATTGCCCAATTGCCAGCATGAAGAATAGTATTGCCAAGCTCCCGAACACGAACTGCAAAGCGCGATTAGCCTTAAGTGTGCCAAAGAACATGCCGAAGGTAAAGAGCCCCCACATTATGAAATACGCCGCCAACGAAGACGCAGAAGGACTACTGAACCCAGTGAACTTCGGTAAAACCAGAAGCAGGACAAAACTCAGCCAGAACAAGCCGTAGGATGAGAAAGCTACGGTGCCGAAAGTGTTGCCTTTCCTGAATTCCATTATGCCAACAATTATCTGCGCCAATCCTCCGTAAGCAATGCCCATAGCTAAAATCACGGTGTCCAGCGGAAAAGCGCCTGCATTAACCAAATTGAGAAGAACAGTTGTTATGCCAAAACCTAGAAGTCCAAGCGGCGCTGGATTCGCCAATTTTGTTATCAGATTATCACTCATTGTTCGGTGTTTCCCCAAAGTTGCTGTATTAACCCTTGAATGCTGCGGTTTTGTTTTAAAGCTTTTCGGACGCTTCTAATCTTTCTTAAATCACATATTTGCCAATTTTCTTAGAGATGCCTCTGCCCTTGCAAGGCGAGATAGCCGCAAAGTTTATTGAAATGCATAAATTATACTAGAATCTACATATTTTACTAAATGGCTTGATTTTTATGAAATTCGAGACGAGTGTCAAAGAAATTATACCCAGAACTCCTGATGTATCCAGTTACAGGTTTTCCAGACCGCCAGAATTAACTTACAAACCTGGACAATACTTCTTCATAACAATAAAACAAGGCGACAAAGAGTTAACTCACCATTTCAGTTTCAGCAGCAGCCCAACAGAAAAAGAACACTTCGAATTCACAAAAAAACTGACTGACCATGAATATTCACTGGCGCTGAAAGAGGCTAAAGTAGGGGACTGGGCACGAATAGATGCGCCTTATGGTCAATTTACTTTTGCGGGTGAGTACCCAAAAATCGCGTTGCTTGCAGGCGGCATAGGCATAACCCCGTTTGTAAGCATCTGCAAATATGCCACAGACAAACAGTTAAAAAGTAAAATTACGCTTTTCTACGGTTGCCGAACCGAAAAAGACATCGCATTCAAACAGGAACTTGAGGAAATGGCAGAAATAAACAAGAACCTGAAACTTGTTTTTATTCTAAACCAGCCGCCCCCTGATTGGAAGGGTGCAACGGGCGTTGTCACCGCCGACGTTATTGTGAAGGAAATGTCTGATTACAAAGAAAACATATTTTATGTCTGCGGACCGCCGCCGATGGTTACAGCCATACAAAAACTAATTGAAGGCATCGGCTTAGAAAAGACGCAGTTGAAACTGGAGTATTTCACAGGCTACCCGTAAAGGAAAAGGGTGTTTAGGGGTAGAATCTGCGGGTTGTCCTCGGGAACGGGATAGCGTCAATTATGTTGTCTAAGTCAAGCATCCATGTCAGCAGCCGCTCAACTCCCATGCCGAAGCCGACATGGGGCACGGTGCCGTAGCGTCTTAGGTCAAGGTACCATTCGTAGTCTTCAGGTTTCAAGCCTTGCTCCCTCATGCGCTGGATGAGCAGGTCTTTGTTTTCTTCTCTTGCGCCGCCCGTGCTGATTTCGCCTATCCGCGGCACCATCATGTCAACGGACATAGCCACTTCGGGGTGGTCCTGGTAGGTTTTACAGTAAAACGCCTTAATCGCCGTGGGGTAATCGTAGACAAAGAATGGCTTGCCGAAGTCTTCAGCTAAAACTTTCTCATCCTCGTAGCCTAAGTCGGCTCCCCAGGTTAATGCTGGATTTTTGACTTTTAGCCTGTTGATGGCTTCAGCGTAGGTTATGCAGGGAAACGGAGTCTGCACCGATTTAAGCTTGTTTACGTCAGCGCCTAGTTCAGCGAATTCTTTTTGGCAGGTGTCGCCGATGGTTCTGCAGACATGGGTCGTTAATTCTTCCTCAAACTTCATGAGGTCATTCATGTCGGCAAACGGCCACTCCGCCTCCATGTGCCAGTACTCAGTTAAGTGCCTGATTGTTCGGCTTTTTTCAGCTCGGAACGACGGGGCGATGCAGTAGACGTTTTCCAGCGAGTAAATGAGGATTTCAAGGTAAAGCTGGCTGCTCTGGGTGAGGTAGAGGTCTTGGTCGAAGTACTTTAAACCGAAAAGCGTTGAGCCGCCTTCAACAGCCGCGGAAATAAACATCGGCGGCGAAACTTCAGTGTAATCTTGGCTTTTGAAGTATTCGCGTGCAGCCTCTAACACGTCCGCACGGACCTTCATCATCAAATTCATTTTTCTGCTACGAAGCCAAAGGTGCCGCATGTCGCGGATGAATTCTTCACTTTTGTCTTTCGCTATCGGGAAGGTTTCTGCTAAGCCGATAACCGTGATGTTTTCCGCGCTGATTTCGTATCCGCCTGGGGCACGCTTGTCCTGTCTAGCGGTGCCTTCAAGCGTTAATGAGGATTCGATTGTTAAGCGCTGTGCTTCCGTCCAAGCGGGGCTCGCTTTTTTAACTGTGCACTGGATAACGTCCGTTGAATCGCGGAGAACCAGGAAAATCAGTTCTTTTCCTTCACGTTTACGGTAAACCCAGCCGCGCACCACTACTTTCTGGTCTGGACAGCACCCGTCCAATATTTTGCCTATTTTAGCTAAAGCCATAGAGCATCAACCGTTTCCATTAATACCTAATTTCAAACCTAAATGCCTATCGATTTAGGTTTTTCGAAATTATACCTGCCCAACCAGAATATTTTTTCTCAAAAAAGAAGGCTCACTATAAATTCTATATATTATCCTACCACATAATCTTACAAGCAGACGACGAAATTGGAAGCTGAGATAAAAACTGTCGATAACCAAGGAAGAATTGTTCTGCCTAAGACCTGGCGAGACATGTACCTTAAGGGGAAAAGGTGATAGTTTCGTTAAAAGTGGACGTAATTGAGATAAGACCATTCAAAAAGGCTGACTTGACAGAGTATTTTGACACAGTGAACGTGGATTTAAAAGCGGACCTTTCCGACTGGCACAAGGTTCGCAAGGAGCTTCGAGGAATTTAACAACGCACTTGCATATGTCCTGATGAAAAAAGAGGCAATCCAAACTTTTGTTTAGTCAAGAAATGTTGACTAATAAAATGCGGGTTTAGTCAAGAAACGTTTACAATAACACTTTAATTGGCAAACTGCTTATTGCGACGTGGGGTTAGAATGCGCAGGTCAGTGGTGCTGCTGTTGGTTCTGGTCTTGGTCGGCTCTTTAATGGCGTGCGGAAATGTGTTGATGGATTCAGCTCAAGCCAATTTTCTGCCATTTCTTACGCCTATTCATAACATTGAAATTACCGCTGACGGAAACGTGACGGGAACAGACATGATTCTACGCAACGGAACAGTCTACACTTTCAGGGGAAACATTTCTGGAAGCATCGTAGTTTCATGCGACGGCATAACAATCAACGGAGAAGGCTACACGCTTCAGGGAAACGGCTACCCAGACGGGATTTTCCTGGAAGGAAGAAAAATGGTGACTGTTATGAACTTGACAATTGCCAACTTTGGTGACGGCGTTGTTTACTCTTACTATTATGGATGGAACGATGATTGCAGAGACAATGTGCTCTTAGAAAATAACATCATAAACAACAACGTGGGTGTTTTCTGTTACATTACGCGCAACATCACTGTTACCTAGGAATACAATATCAAACAACAACCAGACAGGCGTAGGCAGTTTCCTCGCGGAGGGTATGCTGATTTATGGCAACACGTTATCTAGCAATGGCAACGGCGTTCAATTAACTGAAAGCTCCGATAACACTGTTTACGGAAACAACTTCATCAACAACACTTCACAAGCAACATGCAAAAATGAACCTAATTGGGGATGGTCAATAGCTAATTGGCATGACGGACGGTTAGGCAACTTCTGGAGCGACTACAACGGCACGGACGCAAACCACGATGGCATAGGAGATAAACCCTACGTCATAGACGAAAAAAACACTGACCAGTACCCGCTCATGAAGCAGGTTAATATTTCTGCTGCAGTGCTACCTACTCCGACACCGCTGCCAGCGGCGTATGCAGGTGAAATTCCACTAGAAACGACGGCGGTGGTTCTTGCTGTGTCAGCCATTATCATAGGCGCAGGTTTAATTTTGTACTTCAAAAAATGCGTCCACACCAAAAAATAATGATAAGGATTGCGCTAAGCGATTTTAAGCTTCCTTGATGCTGGGCTCGTAAACCTTCCAAAAAACGAAAACGGACAGAGGTATGGCGGATGCCGCCAGCAGGAGGAAGGGCAGTTGCGGCGACACGAACGCGTAGAGGAAGCCGATTGCGACTTGGAAGATTGCTTGCATGATGAACATGAAGAATTGGAGGCAGCCTGTAGCGGTGCCTCTTAGGTTTCTGGGGATTAAGTCGCCCATCAGAACCTGGTAACTGTTTAGCTGGAGCAGGTTACCCAGCCCGAAGAAGAAAAAGGCAAGCAGCAGCGTGTCGAAGTTGGCGTTTACGAACAGAAGCATGCCTGGAACGTAAAGCAGGTAGCCAAGTATGAGGAAGCGTTTTCTGCCCAAGACGTCCATGCTGAACCCCGCAATGATAGCTGGGACGGCGATGGTCAGGTACCTGAAAGCCACCACGATAGCCCACTGTGTAAGCGTCATTTTAAGGACGGCAGTGGCGTAAACAACAAAGTACGTCTGGCAGCTGACAACTAACCCGTTCACAACTATGATTGCTAAGAACAGGTTAAAGGCTGATTTAGGAACCTTCCGCCAAACAGAGAGACCTTCCCTCACCGCTTTAGGATAATCCTTCAGAGCGCTGACGAAGCTCGGACGCTCTCTTGCACCTATATTGGGCAGCGTCTCTTTCAGCCTAAGCCTTAGCACTGCAATGGCAAAGTACGTTAGCGCCACAAACGTGTAAGCGATGCGCATGCCCAAATCAAAATTAAACGTAACCACCAAGTACTGTGCGATAAGTGGAGCAGGAAGAAGAACAATTGTTGAAACCACGGTTTGAAAACTGTAGCCTGAGCCCCTGTTTTCGGGCGCCAAAGAATCCATATCCATAGCCATCAATGCGGGACCGTAAATGGAGCATAAGTTTTGTATCAGCAACCCCAGCAGAAGGAAAGGCCAAGAAGGCGCAAAAATAAAAAACATAGTTCCGACGCCTAAGCCGAAGGTCATAGAGATGATTAGCCATCTTCTGCCATGCTTATCAGCCAAGTAGCCGCCAGGAAACTGCACCAGTGCAACGGCAATTGACCCCGCGAAACCCATAATTGAGATTAAAAATACGTTGGCGCCAAGGTGCAGGTAAAAGAGGCTAGCGTATGTGTCGGGTATGGGCTGCGCAAAAAACATGATAATCCAACTTACGGTTATGATTAGAAAGTTGCCTCTTAGAACGGCTGAGTCTCCGCGGAAAAGCGCTGACAGCTTCATAATGCTCAAGAAATGAACTAAACCATATTTAAATAAAGATTGTTTTGAGTGAAGCTGTGTGTTTAAAAATTAATTACTGATTGCGCAATCGCAATTCTTAAATCACCCTCGCAATGAGCATATTTTGACAAACGGAAATGCAAGGCTCTCAAAATGGAAATTACAAACTTAAGGCTTTAAAGATTACAGCGATTGCCATTTTCAGTGTTGTTTTAGTTGAAGTTTCAATTGGGTTAATCGTTAACAGTTTAGCAATCCTCAGCGACGGTTTACACGCACTGCTTGATGTAGTATCCACTGTAATGCTGTTTTTTGCGGTTCGAGCTTCAATCAAGCCTCCGGATGAAGAACACACGTACGGACATGAAAAATTCGAAACCATAGGCGGACTCATAGGCGGAATAGTTTTGATTGCAGTGGCATTCCTAATTTTTTATGAAGCCGCTTTAAGATTAACAGGATTACAGAACGCACAGATCAATTCAGGCATAGAGTTTGCTGGTTTCATCGCGGTCGGCTACGCAATTTTCATTGCTTCCCTGCGAGTTACCATCTTCAGGAAAACCGAGCATATTGAAAGCCCCTCAATGAAGGTGGGTCTTTACGACGCTATTTCAGATTTAGGCTCAACCTTGCTAGCCTTAGTGGGCTTTGGTTTAGCTACTTTGGGCTTTTTTTACGGGGATTCTTTGGCATCAATTTTCCTCGGAGTTATGCTTAGTTATTTGAGCGTTAGACTTGTGAGGTCAAGCGTCATGGAACTAAGTGATACGGCCTCAAAGGAGCTTGTTCAGAAAACAAGAAAATTAATCATTTCACATGACGGCATCGTAACAAGCAAAAACCTCAAAGTTCGCAAGGTAAGCTCCAAAATTTTCATTGACGCAACGGTGCAGGTTCCAAGCCATATGTCCCTGGAAGAAGCCCATTCTTTAGTAAGTAAGATTGAGGCCGACTTGAAGCAGGCTCTCGGCAACGTCGATGCTACCATCCATATTGAACCATCCGATAAAGAAACGCAGATGGACCAATTGGTAGAGAAACTTGCAATGGTGGATGGCGTGAAGGAAGTGCATGAAATCTCCACAATTTACACAGGCGGTAAATTCTACGTTACTCTGCACGCCTGTGTTAACCCTGAAATTTCAGTTGAAGAAGCACATAAAATAGCTGAAAATATAGAGCGAAGATTGAAGGCGGAAATTAAGCCTCTTGAAAACGTAACTGTCCACGTTGAGCCTTCAGGCATAGCAGTGCCAGCCTTAGAGGTAAATGAGGCACAGCTCAGCAGAGTCGTCAACGAAGTCACCCAAACCATCGCCGCACATCTACGCATAAAACGCATAGTAACCTACACCGCCGAAGGAAAACGTTACATCAACATAGACTGCTGCTTTACCCAGCAAATTCAGATAAAAGAAGCCCATGAAATCGCCTCTCAAGTTGAGAAAGAAACTAAGGAGCGCTTCGCAAACGCAGTTGTAACTGTTCACATAGAACCAGAATACCCATAAAACCGCAGAAAAAACACACGTTTAATTTCAAAGAAAACGACTTAAAATTTTACAAAAATAGCGTGGTACATGATTGAAAATAAAAAAAGGGAATTTTTATTTGGTTTTTCGTCTGTACGCGTATGTTCCGAATGCAACCGCTACCAATGCTAAAGCTATGACGACTGCGGCTGCACTTGAAAATTCAGGCACCGTTGGCGAAGAAGATGTCGATGTGCTTGTCGGTTTAAACACTGGCAGATAGGTGTAGGTGTTTCCGTAACCGTGATTCACGTTGTACGGATTGTTTGTAGGAGTGTCTGTAAATGAATATGCGCCATGGGTAAGTGGACCGCCGCCGATAACCCAGTGGTCAAACGTCCATCCGCTGTCTGCTGTTGCTTGCAAATTAAAGGATTCCGCATTAGTTAAAGCATATGTTCCAGGTACGGGGGATGTGGTTCCGCCAACTGAAGCTAAGACCACAACAATCGCGGCGCTAGCATAATTTGTTACGGCGGTCGCTCCCGCTCCCAAGAGAGTGGGACCTGATTGTACTGGCTGGAATATTGCCTGAACGACATAGGTGCCGATAGTTGCGTTGACTGTGAGTGTGGTTGGGTTATTAAGGTCCTCATATCCGCCTGCGCTGGTTACAATGACCCAATTAGCAAAAACAAAGCCATCGCCAGCGGTTGCTGTTAACGTAACTGCTGTGCCGTCTGCATAAGTTGTGGTTCCTGTTGGGTCTGTTGTTCCGCCTACCGCTGCCATGACTTCGACGGTTGCTTGTGCTTGTGCTTTCACGGTTGCGCCAACTAATAACACTGACAACAGCAAAATCAAAGTAAAAACTTGAACGTATTTAGCAAATTTTAACAATTTTTGTTTTCTCCTTAAGTGTGCTTGCTTGCAATTAATTGCAAATTCTATATTTAACTATGTGACTGTATCTATACAACAACAAGTTAGCGGTTGAAAGGTTGAAATTTTCCATGACATAACAGATAACATTCGATAAAGAAAAGACACGTTTATTTCAAAAAAAACTTCGCTTAAACATTTATACTCATTATTAATATATTCCAGTGCCACAGCGGAAAAGTTGGGAGAATGTAGATCTCAGATGCTATCGCGATCAGCAATAGTAAAACTGAAAGCAATCTTCGTTATTGACCTTATCATCGTAGGTTCTGCCGCCGGAGTCTTCTTTTACCTCCAGAATGAAGGCATGGTGGCAGTTGCAACGAAGCCTGCCAAGTTTACCCTAACAAGCCTAACTGTTGATCCACAACAAGTAAACGCCGGCGACGCCGTACAAATATCTGTTAACCTGACAAATGTCGGCGATTTAGAAGGCAACCAAACTGTAAGCTTCGAAATCAACAATGCGCCGAAAGACGTAGAAAACGTGACGCTTGCAGGCAACTCATCTGAAATTGTCCAGTACACCGATGTTGAAACCGAAGTGGGCAGCTACACCGTTCAAGTCGGCCATTTGATTGGAAACTTCACAGTTAACCCCGCTCCGCCAGAAGCAAGCAAAATAGTCTTATCTAACATAGAAGTCGATCCGTTAGAGGTTTGGGCTAATCAAACTGTTACTTTAACTGCCACCGCAAAAAACCCCACGACATCGGCAGACAAGATCACGGTAAAAGTAGCTCTTGATGATGAAGTGGTTCAAACCCAAGTTGTGGCAGTGAATGCATCCTCAACCCAAACGGTACAATTCACGGTAAACGCCCCGGCAACAGAAGGACAGCACACCGCCAAACTAAATACTTTAATCGAGGCATTCTCAGTTGTAAGGACGGGCTACCACACGCTTGAAATTGCCAGATCCGGCGGCGGCTCCACACCCTTGACTTTTACGCTCAACGGAGAAAGTCATAATACGCCATATATTGCGTTACTGCCGGTTGGCGAATACACTGTATCTTGCCCAAGTCCCTTTAACGTCGGGACTGGAGTTTTAGCATTTACCCGCTGGAATGATGGGTCAACCAGTGCAGAAAGAACTTTCACGTTAGATAAATGGCTAATAATGGTCGCAACCTACACCTTAGTCAGCGGATACGCATCTTGCCCGTCACTTTACACTTGGAATGGAACAGGCTACTCCTACGTCACTGACGTTTCAAACTCTGGTTGGCTAGGTTACATGGGCTACATGACGAGCAACGGCATCATCGTGTATAACGGTGGAAACCCATGGGACAACGTAAAACTTGACAAAAACTTGTTAGCAACAAAAAACATCAACGGCAACAATTACTATGACATGACTCTTTTCCAACAAGCAGATGAACTCTTCTACGTAGACGCAGCCTACATGCTTGTTGTTGACCACCCAGCAGGCACAGACGTTTACTCAAGCGTAACCAACTATCTCAACCAAGGTTTAAACGATCAAATCTACACCGTGAACAAAACCAGCATAATATTACCCGTTAGCGCAACCAATGAAAAAGGACAAAATGTCTTGCCTGACATCTCAAAACTTGACGGAGTTTTCACACCGGGAAGTTTAGGAACACTTAGTCCATCATGGAACAACATCACGTTAAACCAGTTAACACTAGATTTAGGCAACCTGTCTTCTGCAAAACAGATCAAGCTCATAATCAACGGAATGGTTGACTGGGGATCACCTGACGCTTATTACAATTGGGTAAACAGCTTTAAAGCGGCGGCATCTCAAGGGCTTGTAGCAAATGGCACGCAAATTTATCCGCCCGCGTACATTGAGGTTAAAGCTGCAAATGGCACTTGGATTCGTGCCCCAAAGGATAGGCAGATGCCAATACCTTCGGATTCTAACCCGAGAACTTTCGTGGTAGACTTAACAGGACTATTTCCCGCAGGCGTCAAGGATTATCAGATTAGAATTACCAATTTCTGGAATGTAACCTACGACTACGTTGGAATTGACGTTACCACGCAGCAGAACCTGACAATTCAAAAAGTCAGCCCAACCGCAACTCTAACCCAAGTATGGACCAGCAATTCAAATTCCTCAGGGAACTTCACAAGGTACGGTGACGTAACAGCGCTACTTCAAAATGCAGACAACATGTACGTGATAGGACGACAAGGAGACCAAATCACCATGGACTTTCCAATCGGAAACCTCACGGCGCCCGCCAAAGGCATGGTGAGAGATTACTTCTTTTTTGTAGCTTGCTGGTTTAAAGATCCGCCCGGAGGATGGGGCTACGGATTCAGTTTCACCGTGGATCCTTTGCCTTTTATAGGCATGAGCGGGTTCCCATATACGACGGCTGAAAGCTACCCCTACGATGCAGCGCACTTGGCATATCTGAAAGAGTACAATACAAGAGTGATACCTCCAGCATGACATAGCGTTCCGTGCCAAAAATGAAATGATTCGAGAAGGCAACAAGGTGATGCAAAACTTAAAAGGCGCTCTTCATACTTATTACTAAAAAATTCATTGAGAACTCTGCATGTTGTCCCTATCAGAATCCTTTAATCTGCATCGTAGAGCGTTTGCTCGTGTTTGGTTTAGATTCGTGCACTGCTATCGGGCTGTTTACGTCGCAAGTTGCCTTTCATCTGTCGCCGCTTTGGCGAAAAGCGTTGCTACTGCTTTCGTCAAGTTAAGCGGCAGATGAAGAATATCGGATTAAAACTGCCAAACTCACAATCGATGCATAGTATTAATCGAATTGGCGAAAAAAAATGGATTGGGAAATCGTAGGCGAGATGCTGAAAATTACAGTGCTTGCGGGACTTGGGGTAGCAGGGGTACTCGCCATTTTGATCTGGAAGAAGAACTTGGCGAGCAGAATCACTTACATGAGGCTGGTCATTCAAGCAGTTGCTTTTGCAGCCTTGTTTTACGTGTTCACTTTTACTATCCCGCTTCTTTACGTATTGATTATTATTTTTCCAATGACCATCGTCTTAGGAAGGCTGTATTGCGGGTGGCTTTGCCCGTTTGGTCTCATCATGGATTTAGCAATTATGGTGAGAAAAGCATTTGGCGTCCGCTACCGAAACCTTCCTGAAAAACTAAACAAAATCCTCCATCAATCAAGATACATCATACTTTTATTTTTCTTGGCTTTGCCCGCTGCTTTATGGCTGATTCAGCCTCCTCCAAACTTCAACTTTGCTGTTGTTATGGCGCAACTTTTGGCCGGTCCTTTCCGACCATACAGTATTCTTCTTGACCCGTTAATACCCATAGTTGTTCCATGGACTAACAGCGCAGTAGCCGCGTTTCACGTTAACTTTACCTATCCCTATGTTCAAGACTTCATCACTTATGCTGGCCAAAACATCGGACAAATAATCGCTTTTGCTTTTGTCGGCGTGACGCTGGCAGGTTCATTCTTTATTAGGCGGGTTTGGTGTCGTTTCTGCCCAACTGGCGCATCACTGGCGGTTGTGAATAGGTTTAAGGGTTTGGAGTGGGCACCTTTACTTCATATTGAAAAAGACGAGGAGAAATGCACAAAGTGCGGCGTTTGCAAGAGAGTTTGTCAATCGCAAGTTACCGAAGTATATGAGCAGAAAGGAGGAAAAATAAACACTTCAATGTGCATGCTATGCTTGCGGTGCACCGAAATGTGCCCGTATGAAGATGCTTTAAAAGTCAAGCTTGGAAATAAAACGGTGTTCAAGTCAAGAAACTGGCTGGAACCATCAACAAGTGAGTGAAAGAAACAATGAAAAGCGAAAAAATCGAAAAAAAATACACGTCTGAAATCCCCCAAAAAGAAATAGAGGAACTAAGAAACGCTATTAAAACGTCATCTCAGAAGGTAATGGCTGAGAATATTGAGCACATGAAAAAAACTGACCCACACAGACCCCAAGCCATGAAGTATTTTGATGACATCGCAAACTTGTTTGGCCAGCGGCAAAATGAGATTGCAGCTGAGAAGCAGAAGGGAAAGAAAGTTATTGGTTACACCTGCTTGTTTGCGCCCACAGAGCTAATCTTAGCAGCCGGCGCTATCCCAGTTAGGGTTAATTCAGGCTGGTATGATGCCGCAAAAATCGGCGACAGGGTTGTGCCAGTTGAGGTCTGTCCAGTTATCCGTTCAACTATAGGCGCAAAAATGGTTGAGCTGTCGCCTTTTCTCGAGTTAAGCGACGTTTTGATCAGCGTTTTAACGTGTGACGGGATGACTAAGCTGAGCGAAATTTTAAGTGATTACAAAACAGTTTGGGAGATGAATGTTCCAAGGGTTAAAGATGCCGCGCATTCACTTCGTTTTTGGAATGATGAAATAAAACAGATGAAAACGCAAATTGAGTCGTTTACGGGCAACAAGATTACAAGGAAAAACTTGAAAGAGGCTATTGAGCAGACGCAGAGGGCAACAAAAGCTTTCAGGCGCTTGCAGAATTTGCGTAAGGGTCCACCGGTCATTATGGGCAGAGATGCGATGCTGGTTAATCAAGCGTACCTTTGGGATGATAAAGTTCGTTGGACGGAGAAAACTGAAGCGTTATGTGATGAACTGGAGAAGAGAGCGGAAAGGAAAGATTGGGTTTGCCCGCCTGATACTCCGCGGGTTCTGGTAACGGGTACGCCGATGTTTTGGCCTGACAACTGGAAGCTTCCTACTCTGGTTGAAGAGGCTAATCCTAAAGGTATCATTGTTGCAGACGAGCTCTGTTCAGGCGAAAGAATCCTAAACGACCCCGTCAGCGTCGACGAATGGACCATGGATGATATGCTTACCGCCATCGGAGAACGGTACCTTATGTCCTCCACTTGCCCCTGCTTCACCTCCAGCGACGGAAACGAAGAGCGAATCAACTGGCTGCTAAACAAAGTTAAAGAATGGAACGTTCAAGGCGTCATTTACTATGTGGTGCGCGGCTGCATGCTCTACGCAATGGAATACACCCGAATCAAGAAAGCCCTTGACAAAATAAATATCCCCACGTACTATCTTGACACTGAATACACAAGGGAAGACGTTGGGCAAATGAAGACGCGGGTTGAAGCGTTCCTGGAGATGTTAACGGCAAGAGCGGATTTTTAAGGTGACTTCATGATTACGGTCGGAATGGATTTAGGCACTCAAAGAGTAAAAGCAGTAGTGCTTAAGGACGACGCGGTTATTTCGATGGGGCAAGCCTTCTCAGGGTTCGATCCAGCCAAAGCCGCAAGAGAAGCCGTAGATGAAGCGCTAAAAGGGGCAAACCTCGCGATTTCTGATGTAGCCTATTTTGTCGCCACTGGCTCAGCTATGGAGATGGCGCCCTACGCAGACGGCACCGTAAGCATGATGGGGGCTGACGCGAAAGCGGGAGTTTACCTTTTTCCGAGTGCCCGAACGATAATTGATATCGGAGCTGAAGAAGCAAGAGCCGTTAAATGCGACGAGAAATCAGTTATGGTTGACTTCATCGTTAACGAACGCTGTGCTGCTGGTGCAGGCGCATTCATTGAGGCGATGGCGCGGGCATAGAGGTGAAGTTGGAGGAGATGGGTCCGCTGTCACTGAACGCAGAACGTGCAAGCCCAATTAACGCGTCATGCGTCATCTTCGGCGAATCTGACGTGGTCTCGCTTATTCACCGACAGGAATCTAAACCTGAAATTGCCCGAGCCGTTTACGAAGCAATGGCAGACCGCATAAGCTCGATGGTTCACCGTTTAGGCGTAAGCCCCGACGTTGTTTTGGTAGGCGGCGTAGCTAAGGACGTTGGTTTTGTTGCATCTCTCAAAAGGAAGCTGGGGGTTGACGTGTTGATTCCTGATTTTCCTGATTATGCTGGTGCTTTAGGTGCGGCTCTTACGGCGTCTGCGCGAGCTAAGGATGGTCAAAAATGAAGGAGCCAAGCATCGTTAAAGAGGAAACTGAGTTTTGGCGTTGGCAGGAGTACCAACGGATTGTGCCAGGCAAAACATGGACAAGCAAAGACCTGATCACTGCAGGCGTTGATGTTGGTTCAGTAGGCTCCAAAGCCGCCATAATGGTTAACGGCGAAGTTTACTCTTGGAGCATAGCGCGGACTGGCTCTAACAGCCCTGAAAGCGCGACAAAAGCGTTGAACTTAGCGCTGCAGGGAACTGGTTTGAAGGCAAGCGACCTCAAATACGTTGTTGGCACTGGCTACGGGCGAGTTAACGTGCCGATGGCGAACAAAGCCATAACTGAAATTGCATGCCACGCTAAAGGCGCCAACTACATTTGGGGATCAAGCGTCCGAACCGTCCTGGATGTCGGAGGACAAGACATCAAAGCCATCCGCAGCGACGAAACAGGCAGAGTAGTCTCTTTCCTGATGAATGACAAGTGCGCGGCTGGAACAGGCAGAGGCATGGAGGTTTTCGCCGACCTGCTAAAGATACCCATAGAAGAAATCGGTGCAATCTCCCTTGAAGTTGACGAGGAGCCGCCTCCGGTAAGCTGCACATGCGTGGCTTTCGCCAAAACCGAAGCCATGGGGCTCCTGCGCAAGGGCTGGACTAAAGAAAAAGTGTTAGCTGCCTACACGCGGGCTATGGCAGTTCGCATGGCTAACCTGATTAACAGGGTAGGCTTAGAAAAAGAACTCGTCATAACAGGCGGGCAATCAAAAAACATCGGCATAGTCAGCAGGATAGAGGTTGTGTTAGGCGTGAAGTGTTTGCCGATGCCTGACTGGCGCGAGAACGGGTTGGACCCGATGGCTGCAGGCGCGTTTGGCGCGGCGCTTTTCGGCAAGGCGCTGTATGAGAAAGCGCAGAAAGCTTAGGCGGGAGGCAAGGGCTATTATCATGCATTATGGCTACAGCGACGGTTCAGGCGAATACTACATAGTCATCGACTCGGACAAATGCAGCGGCTGCGGCAAATGCGTCAAAACGTGCCCCCAATCGGCGCTCCAGCTTGAAACAATGTTCATAGACATGGAAGACAAAACCGTGGCTGCGGTAACTGAAGAGCACCGCAAAAAAATCAAGTACACCTGCTCATCCTGCAAACCCGAAGCCAACAGCGCCCCATGCGTGCTAGCCTGCAGAGGCAAAGCAGTCAAATGCACATGGAAGCCAAATAGCAAATAGACCGTGCAGCTAATTAGATGGGTTTAGAGAATAAGTTTGAGGCCCGAAAATATGCAGATTATCGGTTTAAGCGGCAGTCCCAGAGTCGGCGGCAACACAGATTTGATCCTTCAGGAGGCGTTAGCCTCTGCAAAAACGGAGGGTGCAGACGTGAATTTAATCCGAATCTGTGATTACCATCTTCTGCCATGCAACGGCTGTATGAGCTGCTTTAGCACCAAGAAATGCGTTAACGAAGACGACGGCGAAAAACTCTACCAGCAGATTTCGGCGGCTGACGGAGTTATAATGGGCAGCCCCTCCTATTTTCAAGGAGTCACCGCTCAAATGAAGACATTTATTGACAGGGTGGGTTTTCTGGCGCTGGCGAGGGGAAGAAAAGATTTTGCGGGGAAGGTCGGCGGAGTTATCGGTGTTGCTCGGCGTTCGGGGGTTTCGAGCACTTGCAACCAGATGATCACTTTCATGACTGCCGTCGGCATGATTATTCCGAGCGGCGGAAGAGTGTTCGCTATTGGGCGGGATAAAGGAGAAGTTGTGAAAGACCAAGAAGGCATGGATACTGCAAGGCACTTAGGCAAGATGATGGCGCAGACAATTGCTGTTGCCGATAACTTGAGAGAGAGCAAAGGTACGTCGCATCCCTGAAAAGCAAGTCTCTTTGCCGACAATTCTACCGATGCAACGCCAGGTTGTTTCTGTCTCTAGGTTGTTAGGGATGTTTGCTGAGCACGCTATGCATAAACTTCAAGACATAGCTGTCACCCTGTTCGGAGCCTCACCCGACATCGCAAAACCATCAGCAAAAGCACCAGCACCACACAAACAGGGAGCAAATGACAAGCTGATAGAATGGTTTGGGGTTTTAAGCCTATGCAAAATGCACCGATTAGGTCTGAGTATTTATACATCTTAATTCTAATATTGTGTTATGAAGGAACTGACATTCTACATTACGGATGCAGACGAAATAAACAGAAAATATCGTGGAAAACACATAGCAATAGTTGATGATAAAGTTGTTGCAAGCGGAAACGACCCAAAAGAGGTCTGGAAGAAAGCCAAAAAGAAGTGTCCAAATAAACAGCCTGTTTTAGCTTTTGTACCGAAAGAAGATACTTTGGTGCTCTCAATTGGTTGAATTTGTTTACAGAAAAGAGAAATCAGGGTTTTTAGGCGATATATTGAGGCCCGTTGCTCAATTGGAAGTCCGAACTGAAAAGAGCGATTGGTTTCCAGTGATCATGTACATTGATTCTGGAGCAGACATAACGCTATGTTCCAAGGAATTTCGGGGCACTCTTAGGGTTAGATCTATCCAGGAACTTGGGTCAAATCAGAGGCATCGGAGAAGCAATAGTTCCTTTGTCGCTGCAAGATGTGACCTTTAGACTTGAAAACCATGAAGTTAAAGTCAAGATTGCTGTGGCTTTGATAAATCAGGTGCCTTATGTGTTGGGAAGATACGATTTCTTCAAACTTTTCAAGATTTCATTTCAGGAATATGACAAAAAAGTTATCATGGAAAAAGCGAGATAAACTTTCAGTTCCACAGAATTGCGTCTTCCTTGAAGTAACAGAGTTACTTTGCCCTGTCAGGAAAACATAACGGTTGGCTGGAGATTGCCGCGAGAAAAGATTTGTTTGTTATTTTTGTTATTATTGTTATTTTCCATTTAACTACCGCGATTCTGGCGATAAATCGAGGCATTGAAGACTATTCTTTAAGGATAAATACCTAAACATATTCAAAAGAAAAGCCGCAAGGTCTATAGACTTTTTTTTAGCGAAAAAAATATTGCGAAAAGTGCTACCATTCGTCTCGTTTGGTGACTGAGTCCTTTTTCATTGTTGCTTCAATTTCGCGGTAAATGTTTTTGTCAGATTCAGAAACCACGGCTAAATCTGCGCCTCCGAAGCTTTTCACAATGGGAATTTTTATCAGCCGGGACTCTCGGGTCTTTGGAACATATTGCACTGTAACTTCTTTGGAGGCAAAAGAAAGTTTTTCTCCATCAGACCATAGCTCATACATTTCGACCCTTATCGTATAAGATCCAGCGGCTATTCCCTTCATGTCAAGCACGGGCGTTAACTCGAATTCATCTCCCGCCAAAGGACCCTGAGGAATCCTGATTAAAACGGAACTGATCTGCTGGTTGCCAAACCATAGATCCGACTTCACCTTGGAAAAGGCAGCTTTTGACGGAACCAGCTTGAACCCAACTTTAAGCGCTAACTCATCCTCTCGCGTGATCGCGCCAATTTCGGTTATGATAATTTGTTTTTCGTGAATTGGTTTAGTTAATTTGCTGAGTTCTTTTGTGGGAGCATTCGGCAGGCTGTCCAATGTCAGTTGCTTGGGTGTTTTGAGATTTTTCGTTGCACGCCTCAACTGATGCACCCGAACGGCAGAAAAAGTAAAAATGGGTTGCTTAATCTATTTGCCCGTTTTTGCTTCATGCTTTGCTTTTTTCGTAGCATTCTTCTTTTTTAAAGACGGCATAAAACCCTATTGTACAGAAGAACCTAAAAAGACTTTTCACAAAAACAGCCGTTTGCAGCCATGTTAACGCTAACCTATGTTGCCGTTTGTCGAATATGCAATAGCGATAAATCCCAAAAGGTTTCCCTATAGAAGAGCTATAATAATCAGCTCACACATTCAGGGAAGTTGAAAAGTATTATCTGATATCACCACTTTAGGTGAGAATAGCAAGAATTCTATCTATTCGTGTATCCCCTAATTGTCTCATTGAATAGAAACGATAGAATGCTGTGCCCAAATAAACAGACTGGTTTATGGAAAAAGCTTTTGTTCTCTCTTTAAGTCTATTCCTGATGAAAACCCACAAATCAGAGTTGGTGTAGAAATGATCCAAAATCCGTTTGCAGTTATTAAACACGTTGGTGTCCCTTGTATCTAAAAGCAATTCGATCGTTTCACTGGATATTTGCTGCATAAGTGGAAAACTTAAAGAAACCTCACCTGCCACTTCGCCTGCTAAAAAGAGTTTCTTTTTTGAAACATCCTCTTTGTTATGCTCTTCCATTATTCTGCAAACAAATTCTTGAAGCGTTTTCCTGCTTGTAAAACCAAAAATGCCGGCTAAAAGTTTCAATGGCTCAACCCAATGGGTTCTCTCGATCTTACTTCCAATTTCCGCCCAAATTTGTTCAATACCGCAGGTGTTTTGGGAAATGTACCGGGCTGCAAAGTACTCCTGGAACGATCTGTGACCAAAAGCCCATATGGTATTGCTTCGTTCGACTAACAAACCCACACGTTTTCGTGCAGCATCAATAAATTCTTGCACTTTTTCTTCAGCTATAGGTTTCAATTCTGGACGACGAGTTATCATATCTTTCAAAAGGGCTTCTTTAAGTTCCGATAAATAAACTCCCGCGAAGCTTCCTCCTGTTTCTTCAGCTCGTGTATGCATCCAATATCCGAGAAACTCGTGACATGTCCTTATTTCGTTTTCATCATAAGTTAGCAGGTCTTTAGCACGATTTCTGCTAATCATAAAAGCTTCAACGCATTTATCATAAAGCATTGCTCTTTGTTTTGGTAAGTCTGCCTCTCCTCGATTAACAAGAGCCATAATTGTTAACAACAAAGGGTTACGCGCTAATTCTGCGACGTGTTCATCTTTCAGAGCCTCGACAAAGCCTTTTATCGAAGCATCTCGATCAAGATGATTAGATTCTCTTTCAGTGTACCAATTTCTGATAAATTTTTCAACATCCTCTTTTTCTAAATCGAGTAAAAGCAAATGAAGGAATTTATCAGGATCGAATGATCCCTCCTCATAACCTACAATTCTCGAAGTTATTAAATACATGGGGGATTTGAATTCAGATATGAACCCTGCAATTAGGTTACGCGTCTCTTCTCTTTCTTTAGGACTGCTGACCTCGTCAAGTCCATCAAAAATTACAAATGCCTCTTCTTTTGACAGCCAATAACTTACAAAACTTGGGGGTACAGGTTCGCCTAATATCTCTGAGACCTGATTGGACAAGTGGTCCATTATTGTGGTTTGGGTTTCTTTATTTGAAACAAAATCCCTTACAGCGATTAAGAAAGGAATACATGTATACTCGGGAGAGGGAGAGTTCAAAAGAATAAATTGAGTGATTGTTGATTTTCCTGATCCAGGTTCGCCTAGCAGCACAATTCTGCGCAATTTACGTATTTTGAAAGCATCCATAATTGGGACACGATTAGTAACTAAAGAAGACTGAATCCAGTTCACAACTGCATCATCGAATTCTCGATAGGTTTTTGGAGCCCAGCCGGAAGCCAAAGTTGCCGGAACGTCAATAAAAACCTTCGAAAGATTTACGGTTTTTCTTTCAGTAAAATCCCCAATGCCTCTTAGACGAACATTGGCAAAATCATCGCTAAGCTTTTTTCTATATTTCTCAGCAACTTCTGCGTAAAACTTGGCAAGCCCACCTTTTTCCACGAGATTAGGGCCATTATGTTCCACCATTGAAAATTGAGTTGGAAAATGTAAAATAGCTTCTCTGAGCTGGTTTTCTGCCCAGTAGTTTGCCCGAAAATTCGCTAGATTGGCCTTATGACTATCAGTTAAGCTTTTATTTAGAAAGTCTATGCAACCTAAAGCTGCTATTCTTTGTTCCTCATTTTCGGGAGAAGCTATCAATAAAACCGTCTTACCATCGGTGGATTTATCCCAACCCTCAAATGTGCTTCGAGCAACCCATGTAGCCTCTATTTCTTTAGAGAGTTTAAGAGGTTTTAGTGACCTAGCTATATCGGGGCATCGTCGAAAATCGGAATCCAACATGTCTGCAAGCCTAAAAAGAGCAGCAAGACTTCTAAGATTTACTCCCGGTGGATTTCCGATCACAAACTGTTCAGGAATTTGGTCAATTTTTCCACTTGCATGAACTCTAATAATATGAGCGATTGATTCAGCCTCAACTTTGCTCTCTATGTGACATTTTCGCCAATTTCCCTCGGATAGTAACCATTCTGCAGCAATTTCGCCATGATCTTTGTGACCCTTGCCACCATCTTCACTTATTTTGCCTATATCATGAAGAGCTGAGGAAACAGACAACAGAAAAAGGTCTTCATCGCTAAACTTGTCTATGTGCGGAAAAGCTAGGGACCATATGTTGGCTTCGACTCTAAGGCAATGGTTAGAATCTTGAGCAGTGACTCCTTTCTGAAAAGGGTGAAGCTCGGTTTCAGCTAAAGCCCAAATAGTATTAAGGTTTTCCCGCCTTTTAGGGTCATGGATATTAGTTCTTAACCGTTCATTTTCATTCATTTGGTCCCTTTTCCCCAAAATAAGTAAACGCGACTACCGTAAAACACTTTCTATATTTCAAGATTTTTGTCCAAATAGTAGAAATCGCGTTGAACATGCCTGAGGTAAGCCGGTTGACCCTATAACTAAAAAGAAATTCCAAATTCAACAGTGAAATCTGTCATAGATCAATGGTTACTTTTTGTTGTTATTGATTCCTACATGTATTTTTCCGTTTTCGATTTTGCATCGGTAGCTTTCCAGTTTTACTTGGGGGATTTCTTGGTATTGTCCGTTTCGTACGTCGAATTTCCAGCCGTGGCATGGGCACATGACGGTGTAGCCTGTGAGGATGCCGCCTTCGAATGTGCAGCCTGCGTGCGGGCAGAGGTTTGATACTGCGTAGACTTCGCCGCCTACTCGTGCCAGCAGGATGGGTTTGCCTTTGATGCGGACGGGTTTCATTTTGCCTTCGCCCAGTTCGCCCTCTTTTATGCTGAAGACAAAACCAGTTCTGCTCATGGAATCAGCCCTAGGCTACTTAGCGGGGGATGGCTCTAAAACCTTGCCTTGAACCAGGGTCTTGCTTGCATGCAAGAATTTGGTTTAAATTTAGAAATTCAAGGACTGATTCAAATAGCTTGAGGAATTCTGTTTTATGAATTCTGTATTCATAAAGCTTTAGAAGTAAATCGTGTTTTTGTTGAATTGGGTTCAGAGGGAAATGCATTTGATGGTTCGCCATCACATTTTGCATGTTCCGCACAGCTCTGAGCCCGCCCCCAGTTTCAGAAATCTAAGTAGTTAATTAGGAGGCGATGAATAGCTTCCTGAGTATAAGGCAGATCTCTGTTTAAATTATTCAAATTATCCTGAAGCTTCTTCTACAAAAGCTTTAAAGTTATAGATAATTTAATTCTGTTTAAGCGATTATGAATTGAAGATACCTCAAATTCCCTCAGTTAAGGCTGTTTCAACAAAGTGCCTTAGAAGTGTTTGGAAGAGGATTTCAGACAAGCCCTTTCCAGATGTTTATGCCTACACTTTAGAAGAAAAAGAGTTTTTATCAAACTTGGAACTGCTGCAGAAGAACAAGAGGATTATAGATACAAGAGTTAGCGAGTATGGACTAAAAGTTCCTAACCAGTTTATTGAGGCTTGTACGTTTGAGTTCAAGGGACACTTAATAATCTTTGTTAAACAGACAGTTCCTCTTGTTAATGCCTTGGAACACGAATTGAAACATGTGGCTTCATGGGACGCGAGCGCTGAAATACCAACGGAAATGCCAAAGCTAGAAATGAAAGAAAACAGCCCGTTGAAGAAAAAGAAAAGAAAAAGGATCAAGAAGTGAGGGAGACAAAAGAAAACAAAGATAGCGATATGAGAGTTGCTCTTTAAATTAAAAATGCAAATTCAACCTTGAAAAATGCTGCTTTCAAACCCGCGTTAAGTTTGAACATTACACATGTAATTAATTTAAACCAAAAGTTAAATGAATACCCTGTCAAACCCTGAACCAAAAAAGCAACCCAAAACAAGCCCTGACGCAAAGCCCGCCTACCTATAGACCTACCCTAATATTTACAACAAAAAACCGCCACAAAAATGGAGGCAAAGCATTACACTGGAAAGGAAGGAGAAGAGTAGCGGCCAACAGCTTCGAGTATTTCTTCAGAGGCCGATTTTTTTCCAAGATTCCGCACAAAATCAGAAGCAACAACTATCCCAACCAGCCTGCCTTGCTTCATTACGGGGAGCCTTCGAATTTTGTTGGTTGACATTAGTCGTGCGGCCTCCTTAAGCGAAGCATCGGAATCAACGGTGATGAGGGAATTGGACATGATCTCCGAGATCTTGGTGTCCAGCGGCAGTTTCTTCGCCACGACCCTTCTGACTATATCTCTTTCAGTAACTATCCCAGCGGGCACTTCGCCGTCCATGATCACCAGGCAGCCTAATTGGCTGGAACTCATAAGCTGTGCTGCTTCAAAAACGCTGTTATTAACACCGATAGAAACGACATCTTTCGTCATGATATCCTTTACCGAAGGCATAAGTTCTCATAAGAAAAACCGACCTAAAAAAGATTTGCAGGTCAAACATTACAGCTTCAAAAGCAAGCAGCTACGCCTTCTCCGCAGGTTTTGGCGCTTCATGCACGTATTTTCCACCCCTTAGTGCAGAGCAAACTGCAGCTATAATGCACATTACCGCGCCGATGATGAACGCTTCTCTCAGCGCAGTCATGAACGGAGAAGAAATTGCATTAGGGAAGAAGGTTGATCCCGTGAGATAATCAATCGTTGCCTTCGGTATCGAGCTCACTAACGATGCAGGAAGGCTCTGAAGTATCGTTCCGACCGGATTGTAGCCTAGAAACGCCCCGAATAAGGCGCCTGACGCCGGAGTAGAACTGAAGACCTGCGCAAGCTGCGAAGGAGCACCAGCACTCGTAACTGCAGCGGAAAGTGCGCCCGGAAGACTCCCGGTGAGCGACACTATGATGATGGTGAAAAACACAGCTTGGCTTATCGTCATTGCACTATTCTGAATGGTTGCACGCATTCCAGACGCTGCACCTCTAACCTCCGCAGGCACCGAGTTCATTATAGATGCCATGTTGGGGGAAGCAAAAACACCACCGCCAATTCCCATCACGAAAAGAATAGCCGCGAAGGCTATGTAGATGAAATTGGCTGGAAGCAACACGAACCCTGCAAAAGCGGCGGCGGAAATCACCATACCCAACGTTGCAAGCAGTCTTGCACCATGCTTATCGGATAGCCAGCCGCTGATTGGTCCAGTCAAGACAAAGCCGATTGACATAGGAATCATCAGTATTCCAGCCCAAAAAGGCGTTGAAGAAAAGCTGTATCCGTGAAGGGGAAGCCAAATTCCCTGCAGCAAAATGATAAGCATTATCATCACCCCGCCCCTTGACATGGAACTGAAAAACGAAGCAAGGTTACCTGCACTGAAGGCTCTAATCTTGAACAGCTCGAGCCTAAACATTGGCTCAGCTACACGGCGCTCGATAAATGGAAAAGCAACCAGAAGAGCCGCCCCAGCAACAAGAGAGGCAACGACCCATGGGTTACCCCAGCCCATAGCCGAGCTTCCATACGGTATTAAACCGTAGATGACTCCTGCCAAAATTAATGTTAAGCCCCCGCCAAAGGCGATGTTTCCCCATATATCCAGTTTTTGGTTTTTCCGGACTGCATGCTGTTCTTTCAGCTTCAAATACGACCAAACGGTACCTACAACCCCAACTGGTACACTTACCAGAAACACCAGTCTCCAGTCATAAATCGCTAAAATCCCCCCGAGAACTAGACCTATTAAAGAACCAGCAAGGAAAGATATCTGGTTTATTCCAAGTGCTTTTCCCCGTTCATTGCTTGGAAACGCATCAGTTATTATGGCAGCGCTATTTGCAAACAGAAATGCGCCGCCGATTCCCTGAACTATCCTGAAAACTATAAGCTCGATTGCGCCCGCATCGCCCTGATTGGGGGTTATCGAAAGCAGGATTGACCCGACAGTGAAGATGAGGAATCCAAGGTTGTAGAGTTTTACGCGCCCAAACATGTCGGAAAGTCTTCCGAAAGTGACAAGCAGCGTGGCGGTAACTATACTGTACCCAAAAAGTATCCACAGCATGTACTGAAAAGACGTAAAAGGATTAATGTTGATGCCGCGGAAGATAGCGGGCAGCGCAATCAAAACAATTGTACTGTCAATTGAAGCCATCAATGTTCCAAGCGTCGTATTCGAAAGCGCAACCCACTTGTACTCAACCAAGACTTTTCACTAGAATTTTACTTGGTGTGTGTAATGTGCCATAAAAAGTTTATCAATTAACAGTGCTGTTTCCGCATAACAACTTATATAATCTCTAAACCTGATAGTCTGCTTTTCTAAGCCTCTTCGAGCCTTCACAATATCAGCTGCGTAAAGCTCAAAAACCTTGTCTTACCATCATAACTTGACTCTCGCATGTAGAAAAAGCATTGTTTTATGTTGAAAGTGCGGGCATTGAGTGGTATGTTGAACTACGTTGAATCATATTTGGCGCCTATTAGGACTAGGAGACCGGAGAGGCAACTTGAGCACACACAAATCGCCAAGGTAAAAAGCCAGGGAAGCGCCATTATGGGTTCCAGTTGCGGCTTGCTTGGCAGCGTTTTAATGCATTAATTTATAAACTTGAAAATTGATAAAACATAAGACCCCGGATAAAAGAAGAAAACGAAAGGAATAAGCGATAATAAGATTTAATGGAAGCTGAGCGAATGAATAAAACACGTTTAAGCATAGTCTTAATAGCCTTAATAGTTAGTTCGTTGGTTTTGTTTTGCACTGCACCCTTTGGCAAAGCTCAAAGCTTGGTTGCTCCGACCGTGTCTGCTTCACCTAGCACAGTTGATCAAGGTCAGAATAGCAGTTTAACCTCTACTGCGGTGACGTCAGGGACTTCTCCGTACACCTATCAGTGGTTTGCGAAGGCTCCAAGCGGAAGCTACGCTAAGGTAGGTACGAGCTCTGCGAGCTACAAATTTGCAACTTCAGTCTCCAACGCTACTGGCAGCTGGAGCTTTATACTTCAAGTGACTGACAGCACGGCAGCAGGAGTTAATTCCACGGCGGCTTCTGTCACATTGGATCCTACTCTTGTCGCCCCAACGGTGACTCCTACTCCCGTTACGGTTGAACAAGGCCAGACTTCCGTTTTGACTTCTTCATCAGTGACCACCGGCTCAGGCAGCTACGCGTACCAGTGGTTTGCAAAGGCTCCAAACGGAAGCTACGCTACTGTGGGTACAAACATTGCAAGCTATAACTTTGTAACTTCAACTTCTACGGCTACTGGCAGCTGGAACTTCATACTTCAAGTGACTGACAGCACGGCTACAACGGTGAATTCTACGGCGGCTTCCGTTACGGTGGACTCTGCTTTGGTCGCTCCGACGGTTTCTGTTTCTCTCGGTACGGTGGATCAGGGTCAGAGTTCAAGTTTGACTTCAACGGCGGTGACCACGGGTCCTTCGCCCTACACGTACCAGTGGTTCCAGAAGGAACCCAGCGCCTCATCTTATTCGCTGATTAGCGGTGCGACTTCATCTAGCTACAGCTTCTTAACTTCGAGTTCTACGGCTGCTGGTAGCTGGAGCTTCATGCTTCAGGTGACTGACAGCACAGGTGCAACAATGAATTCTACCGAGGCTTTGGTTACAGTGGATTCTGCTCTTGTTGCCCCGACAGTAACGCCTGCTCCAGTTAAGGTTAATCAGGGCCAGACTTCAGTTTTGTCTTCTTCTGCAATGACCACGGGCTCTGGCGGTTATATGTACCAGTGGTTCGCAAAGGCTCCAAACGGAATCTACACTACAGTGGGTACAAACTCTGCAACTTACTACTTTGTCACTTCAGTCTCCAACAGTTCTGGCAGCTGGAGCTTCACACTTCAGGTAACGGACAGCACGGGTGCAGCCGTGAATTCAACTGCCACATCAGTAAGTGTTAATGCGGGTGGTGTGCTACCCCCTTGGCTAATTGACCTGGTGATCGTCATCGTCGTAATAGTGGTGGTCCTAATAATAATCCTGTTTATGTGGCGCAGACGGGCGCGCAAAATTAGCAGAAAGAAGGAGCAACCCGCCAATGTCGCTGTTAAAGTAGACAAAGCCGAAATCGTTGATAATACGTTAAAGCTTTTTGTTGCAAAAGGGCGCGGTAAAAAACAGTGGGTTAATGTTAAGGAAATTCCCGTTTCTGAGATAACCCACATTGAGAACTCTGAGAATCAATTAAGCGTAACAGGGAAGGATGTCACTTACACGTTTTTCACCAAAGAAAAGATTGATTTATTCAGTACATTGGTCGGTCAAGTTAACGCAATTCTTGAGGCAACTCTTGAGGATAAACAGAAAACCACAGAGGATGAGGAGAAAGAGGACAAAACAGCTATAAGACAAAACGAGCTGTTAGGGGTAATCAACGCTTCAGTAGGCATAGTTGACTCAGCGTTTAATGTGCTGATTGGCTTACAGGAGAAACGGATAAATTGGCAGCGACTAGAAGGCTACTCCAACAGTCTCCGGGAGAACCTAAACTTCACAGCCCAAACCATACCTCCAATGAATTTGGATTTTGCAAAAATCTCCTCCGCCGTAAAAAGCCAGACTCCCAAAGAAACTTCAAACGAGGCTTTCAGCGTATTAGAGGGAGTTTATGCGTATTTCAACGGCTTAAACCTTGGTGAGGATCAAAAAGAGGCCCATCCGGACGTTGAGAATGCAAAAGCGCTGATTTCGGCGTACTTTAAGTTAAATGACGTTTTCCTCGGCAAGGTTGTTGGGGACAAAGAAAACGGCGCAGAGGTCAGTTCGCTTCAGGGTGAATTGCAGAGTTTGGCTACCGTGACTAACTTTAAAGTGAACGTTGAGGAGCTTAAGGGCAACATAGATAAAATGACTCTTGACAGCGACAAAGAAAAAACTATTGAAGGCACAAGAAAAATCTTCAAAGAACAAATAAAACAGCTCTTAAAACCCAATATTGAGGCCCCAGCAGTAACCGAGAGCCTGCCTAAAAACGAGACAATCACTCAAGAAGAGCCTAAAAATGAGACAAACATTGAACCAACGACTAAAACTGAACAAGCTGCAGCTCCAGCAGAAGAAGTTGCTCAACCTGAACCCGAAGCATCTAAGTCTCCAGCTACTAGTCCGGAGGCTCAAGAATCGGAGGCTGAAGAAGAAGTTTTCCTCAAATAAGCAATAAAGTCCATTTCGCAAAATTCAGACGTCCAACATTCGCTGGCGAACTTTCGTAAATTATCATGCGCCGCTTTTTTGCCTTTAAAGCTTAAGCTTGTTTTGAAGGCGGCAGGATTGTTTTTGTCGTTTGGTTGGCCAAACCTTAAAAGATTGACACGTGTCATATATAGAGCATCAAACGACCTATGGGATTCGATGAAAGCTAAACTTATGCAAGCCTGCCTTCTCCTAACCCTATTCGGATTGATACTCATAACGCCAATAGGAAGAGCCCAAAACACAGAGTGGAATTTACAGGTAACCAATTTAGCAGGCACCAATACTGTTACCTATACTTACAATCAACTTTTGGCAATGCCTGAAACTACTGTAACCGCTGACCTTAGCTGTGACGGCTCTCTGGTAGCCAGTGGCGACTGGGAAGGAGTAAGCCTTAGCTATTTGCTTCAGCAACTAGGAGTGGACCCAGCAGTCGCTTCAGTTGATTTTCAAGCTTCTGACGGATACATAACCAACATCCCATTATTGGAGGCCATGCAACCGAATGTAATCATCGCTTACCAGCTAGATGGCGAATCTCTGCCTGAAACACTACGTCTAGTGCTTCCTGGAGAAAACGGTAACGTCTGGATAGATATGATTACTTCAATAATTATGAGCAGTACCATAATCCCATATGCAGCTGGCGGCGGAATAGTCGGAACCCCACCAACCTTCTCAACTGGACAAGCTACCACTCAGCAGCAAGGAACCCCTCAGCCGCAGCCCACCGCTACCCCTAAAAGCGAAACCAGCACTAAACCAATAACAGCTCCAGCAAACGTTACTCAAGCCGCACCTAAATCAACTCCGCTTCAAAGCTCCAGCCCCCAAAGCTTAATCTTAAGCTCTCCATTTGTGGTCGCCTACGGCATTGCAATTGGAATAACCATAGCTTTAGCGGCGGCAGGCTACCTTATTTACAGAGGCAAACGCGGGAAAGCTGTCTTAGTATCGTAAATCATCATATATTAGAAAGAGTAATTGTTAATAAGTATAGGTATGCCGTTGCTGTGATATTGCTTGAGAATTCGCTATCTTTATTTACAGTTTCATCATAATGAGTTCTCAGGTAATGGGGGACAGAAGATTGACAAAGAATCCGCAGTCTAAGGACGATTCACTGGAGGCTTTAGACTTCATAGTGAACGTTCTCAAAGAGCACGAGAGAGATTTAGACAAATTAATCAATGAGTTGGCAACGGTTACCGAGCAACTTGGAGAAACAGGCGAAATAAACGGCAAAGTAGAAAAAGTTGAAGAAAAAATAAACACCCTGCAGAAAGAAGTAACAAACTTGATTGGTTACGTATCAGGCAGTGCACCCAAAGAAGCACTTCCTTTGGCAGTTAAAGAGCAAACAAACCAGCCCGCACCCGTTGAAGCAACTCAGGGCAGACCTTCCGTGATTTTGCGGTGCAAGCAGTGGGAAGATTTCCAAACTTTAGCTTTTCATGCTCAAACGTTGTCTTTTAGCTATAAGGAAGATGAAAAAGTTTTCCAAGCTGATGCACTTAAAGGGAACCAAATTATCACTTATAGCGGACCACTTCCAAAGTTTGCCTACCTGCTGAAGGCGTCGTTGTCTAAGCAACTGGATGTGCCTGAGACAAATATTATGGAAGGCACTTTAACGGTAAGCTAATTCAGTATCTTTAATCCTTATTTTTCTTTCATAAATCATTTAAGCATTTTAGCAGTATCTGGAGTCTTGTTAGTGATCGGAGGGCTAGTCAAGGTTGAAGGCTCAACTCAAAGCAAAAGAGTTTTTCCGTTTTCGAAGCCTTCTCCTTTCTCCTCGATGACGGATGGCTATTGGGTAGCCAACACACAAGACCAGCCCTCCAACGCTAAGATTAAAACTCATCGTACTGAGACGATTCTCTGATAACTTTTCGAACAAAGTTGATAGAAAAAGAACCGCTCCATCAAAAGTCATTACGAACAAACAAGTTTAATTTAAAAACCGTCACAATCATCGCAAAGAACTGTTCTACTTTAAGAAACTCAGCGTAGCTTTTTATAAGGCAAATGCAAATAGAAAAGCCAAACAAGGTGCAAATAGAATGCCCAAAGTGAAAGTCGCATTAATCGGCGTTGGAAACTGCGCCTCAGCCTTCATACAAGGCATACAATACTATGGGAAACTTGAGAAAGCGGAAGATTGCATTGGACTCCGCAACCCAGTTTTAGCGGGTTTAAGCCCAAAAGACATCCAAGTGGTCGCAGCCTTTGATGTAGATGAACGAAAGGTCGGCAAAGACCTCTCAGAAGCCATTTTTGTTAATCCAAATAACGCGCCCAAAGTTTGTGATGTGCCTTCAACAGGCGTTTTAGTCAATAAGGGACCATTGCTTGACGGGGTAGGAGAATCAACTAAAGCCATTGTTCAAGTCAGCAGTGCGCCCGACTCGAATGTCGCTAAGCTCCTCAAGGATGCGGGCGCTGAAGTGATGGTGAATTTGCTTCCAAGCGGAGCCGCAAAAGCTTCACAATGGTACGCTGAAGAAGCCTTGGCAGCAGGTTGCGCTTTTGTCAATGCAACGCCTAACTTCATTGCCAGTGATGCTGCTTGGGCTAAGAGGTTCGCTGACGCAAAACTGCCACTCGTAGGCGATGACCTCGTTGACCAAGTTGGGTCAACAGCTCTACACAAGACGCTCCTTAAACTTCTCTCCGACAACGGCGTAAAGATAGATGAGACTTACCAGCTGGACGTCGGCGGCGGAACAGAGTCTGTTGACACTATGGACCGCACACGGGATGCTAAACGCCACATTAAAACCGAAACCGTTGCTGCCTCACTACCCTACAAGGCTGAAGTGGTGGCTGGCTCAACCGATTACGTGGATTTCCTGCAGAATAAGCGTGACAGTTACTTCTGGATAAGCGGCGTCTACTTCTGCAATGCGCCTATGAAGATTGACCTCAAGTTTCAAACGGTTGACGCGCCAAATGCTGGCAGCGTACTCTTCGATGTCGTTCGTGCAATGAAACTTGCCTTGAACAAGAAATTAAAGGGTGCAATAGAACCTGTGAGCGCTTACGGGTTTAAACGTCCGCCACAAATCGTTCCGCTTGACGTTGCAGACAAAGAATTCGCAAAGTTCATAGCTTAAAACATTTAAGTTCGCTAGAGCTTCGCTAATTCTCTTATTATCTTTTCTTTAACGCCATTTTCTTTTAATGTATCTTTCAGGTAGTTTATTGTTTTAACGGGCGTCGGGTCTACACTGTGTAGGAGTGCCAAGTAAATGCTTGTGAAGTCGCCGACGCAGATGGTTGATAGCATCTTTGCCAACGGCGTTTTGCCTTGAGCGGTCACTTCAAATAATCCCAAACCAGCTTTGCTCACGAGCTCTTTCGTGATTTCTATTCTACCATGAATTTCTGCGGGTTCAGCTTTGTCTCGGATGAAGATTGCAGAGAAGCATTTGCCAAGTTCACCCGCCTGCTCCCAGCCTACAATCTCGTTATGGTTTAACTCTGAAAAAACCTCCCATTTCGCTGGGACTTTGCTGTTCTCGTTGAATTGTTGCTTAAAACGCTGGGCTACGCTGCGGTAAAAACCAAAACCATAAACCACTGGGACAGTTTGCCCGATGTTCAGGGCTAAGGTTTTGGAAAAGTTGTCTTTAGCGGGCTTCTCAGGCGAGTTATCCCTGCTGATTTTTTCGAGAAGCTGCAGGGCTTCTGAGAGCTCCCCAGGGGCGCCTGAAACCAACCCCGTCTTTTTCATGTACATTAACGAGGGAACGAACAGGTAGGGCAACGCTGCACGTGGAGGCATACCGCCTGGAACGCGAAGGTACGGCACTTTAAGCCTTTCAGCGTTCTCCAGCAGGGCACCGCCGCTGCTTACGCAGAAAATCATGCATTTCCGTTTTAGGGCGTCGAGAAAAGCGCCCAGGGATTCTTCTGTGTCCCCTGAGTAGCTGGTTACCAAAACGAGGGTTCTCTTGCCGGCGTAGGCTGGCAGTTGATACTCACGGTTAACTTCAATCGGCACTGTTGTTTTGCTTCGTGCCCAATCTTTCAGCAGGTCGCCGCCGATTCCTGAGCCCCCCATGCCCGCAACTATAATGTTGTCGGGTTTGGGAAAGTTCACTTGGATTTTTTCGGCTAATTTAGCTGCTTCGCCGTAAAGCTTAGCTGAATCCACGCAATAATTAATCATGTTGCTTTTATCAACAGCTTTAATTTTTTCGGCATCATCTAAAAAGGTTGGGTTCATGTTCAGTCCTCACAACACGCAGTTTTATATCTCATCTTCGCCTTTTAAGCTCAACGGACACGAATAATTAACCAAGCAGTGGAAGCAAAAGCATGATGGGTAAGAAGAAACTTGCAGTAGCCATTCCAGCATCTGTTATTTCTGACACGCCGCATCTTCGGGAGAAAACCTCTAAAATCGGGTTAATTGGAAGGGCAGCCGCCATTTTCAGGGTCGACGAAATCATCGTTTACCTGGATAATCCTAAAGCCAACCAGATAAGAGACCTAGAGTTTATCGCGTTGCTGCTGAATTACTTGGAGACGCCGCAGTATCTACGCAAAAGGCTCTTCAAACTTGATCCAGACCTGCAGTTCGCTGGGATTTTGCCTCCGCTGCGCACGCCTCATCATCCTTTGAGCGGCAAAACTCGGGATTTGAAGGCTGGCGAATACCGCGAAGGCTTAGTTTTATCTAAGGCTAAAGAAGGGTTGCTCGTGGACATAGGTGTCGAGCAACCTGCTGTTTTGAGGGAAACTCAGTTTGCTGTCGGCGACCGCTTAACACTGCAAGTTGTTAACGTCGGCGGGCGAATTGAAGTGCAAGCGGTAAATCGAGACGATGTTCCCATGTATTGGGGTTACAGAATTTATTTGGAGCAACGACCCTTCGTGCAACTGGTAAACGACGGAAAATATGATTTGACTATTGCAACCGCAAAGCTCGGCGATAAATTCATGGCTGCTGCAGGCGCAATTGGAAAAAAATGGAGCGCTGCCCAGAATGTTTTAGTGGCGTTTGGTCCGCCTTCGCGCGGCTTGCATGAAATCGCCAAAGAAGAAGGCGCAAAGCTTGAGGCAATTGTTGATTTTGTAGTAAATATGATTCCTGAGCAAGGAACAGCGACGGTTAGGACTGAAGAAGCGCTTTTGGCTTCATTAGCCATTCTCAACATGCAATTTAATTATTAATTTCGGCCAATGTCCAATTTGGTACTCTTTTGGCAATCTGCGTAACCGTGTAAAAGACCACGGTATTGCCAATGTTTTCTTTGTTTATTAACTAAAGGGATAAATTTATCGTTGATTAATGTGCTCTCTATGCCGACTCTTGACGTTGCAATGCCGATTGCGCTTTTGATTGTGGTTACTGTTGCATTGTTGTTAAATAAGCGCACTGAAAACAAGTTAACGTCAACGATTGAAGAGAAAGAGTTCAAGACAAGAGATATAATTCTTCTTATTATATTCATGGTTATCATCGTTTCTGCAATTGCCTATACTGCCACGGTTAATCCAGGCGCCGTTTTCGAAAACATCCTGCTACTATTTTTTCTATCCTCGTATACTCTGCTGCTTTTCACGTTTTCATACGTGTTCTCAAACCTGCCAACTATAAGAGCACAAATTCTATCAGTTGGTTTTGGCGTAGCAAGCGCCGTTGTTGGATCCGCCTGTCTTTTAAGTCAGCTTCAAGATGGCTTTACAATATTTAGAGGGGCAGCGTTTTTTGGTTTAGCCGTCTTCTGCTTTGGCGTCGCAGTTTACGAGCGCATAAAGCCAGTTTCCAAGGAACGCTGGTATGTCGCTGCTCAACCGCCGGCAACCTTTGTCCTATTATTTGTGTTCTTTAATTTCATCAACAATCCGGTTACGGCTGCAATTTGGGCACCTTATCTGCTGGATGTTTTCGCGTTAACCTTCGCAGTATTGATAATACTGTACTTATCTTCCTTGTTCAGCTGGAAGGTAGTGGGGCTCTTCGCAGTTCTCTTGACGGCATGGGACATCTTCTCGGTAATAGGAACCCCAATAATGCTTACAGCTGCACAGACGTTTACTGGACTTGGGCTTCCAGTGCTGGTTTATTTACCGAATATTCCGATTATAATAGGCCATCTTACAAGCGGCACATCCTACGTAGTGTTCAGGGGACTCGGTTTAGGCGACTTTTTCTTCGCAGGTGTCCTGGTTATTCAAACATTCAAAAGATTCGGCCAAAGAACTGCTGTTATCGCAATTATATCAATAACTGTTGTATTTGGTATTTGGGATGCATTCTTAACAGATATAATAAACTGGTTTATCCCGATCGTTGGGCGAAACATAGGAGGCTTACCCGCAACCATGTTTATCATTACTGGTTGGGCACCTGTCGTTGTTTGGAAAATACTTAGCGAAAGAAACAAAAAGTAACTCAGCACGCAGCCGCGGAGCAACCAAGCAAAGAAAGCGTGGCTGCAAGTAACGACTTAATTAAATAAAGTGTTTTTTTGGGAAAAATTGGTTAAAAATAAAAGAGAGGCTGATTACCCGAATAGGGCGCCTAATCCTTCTAACGCTGCTTCTTCTTTGGCTTTTTCTTCTTCAGCTTTCTTCTTTTTGTCTTCTACTGGCGCTGCTGGTTTTGCTTCTGCACCGCCTGCTGGAGCTGCTACTGGAGTGGCTGCCATCATTGTTGGTGCGGCTTTGATTGCTTCATCAATGTTTACTTCGCTGAGGGATGCCACGAGTGCTTTTACTTGGATGGGGTCAACTGTGACGCCTGCTGCTTTGAGAACGGCTGTTACTGAATCTTCGTCTATTTCTTTTCCTGCCTTGTGAAGGAGCATCGCTGCGTAAATATTTTCCATACCTTTTCACCTCTTCATCGAACTATTTTAATCTTTTTAGTCGGTCAGACCAGCCTCGTTCAATGAAGCTCAGTCGTTACCTTGAATTGGCAGTTGGTTCCGCCATTTCTTGCCGTTTAGAAGAATGCCCAAGTACTTAAGAACTTTTCGCACATGCACTTATGGTAGGCAGCTACAACTTTTGGTTTCTGCAATTTCTAAACTGTAGTGTTTTCATAATGCTTATCTTCAAGAATAGGCACAATACGGTGATTTACAGGTTAATGATACTATGGGAAATATCACAGCCGCCATCCTCGGCGCTTTAGGGTACGGCAGTAGCCTCGGCAAAAAAGGCACATCTACAGACATTACCTTCTACAACATAAAAAAAGGCGAAGACACGGTAACCCTCATTGAACCGACAAGGTACCCTGAAAGATTGGCGCCCTTGTTTTATGCTGTTTCATTGGCAAAAAAAGCAATAGTTGTCGTCGACCAAATAGACGCTACCTTCGGAGAAAGCCTGGTGATGCTCCAATGCTCAGACATAAAAAGCGGCTACATAATCCTAAGAAACTATATTCCCAAAGAAAAAATCGAGCCACTTCTAAAGGGAACAACCCTTGAAAAATTTGAATTCGCAGCAGATGACCCAGCTTTTCTGCGAGAACAGCTTTTGGCAGAAGCAGCGAAGCAAAAACACGCTGAAATTCCAGTTGGTCAGCAGCCCGTCGGAACAGTTCCGGTGGATCATGCCTTTAACGTTAAAGGCGTAGGCGTCGTCATATTAGGCGTGGTTACAAGCGGAATCGTTCAGAAGCACGCGATGCTAAATGTTCTTCCAGGCGGGAAATCAGCTCAGGTCCGTTCCATCCAAAAACACGATGACGAATTTGATTTGGCAGGTGAAGGTGACCGAGTTGGGCTTGCGTTAAAAAACGTTGAAGTTGAAGACTTGGACCGCGGCGCCGTTTTAACAAATGATCCATCAATTAAAACCTCATCCAATCTGGAAACGCATGCTTCTCTGGTTAAGTATTGGCAGACGCCGATAAAGGAGGGCATGGTTATGCATATTGGCCACTGGGCACAGTTCATAACGGCGAAGGTTGAAGCTGTCTCTGATGTTGGTGACCCTAAAAAGCCCAGTTTAACTTTGTCACTTGATAAACCGCTTATCTACCGCCCAAACGATAAAGCAGTGCTGATGTATTTAGAAGGCGCAAAGCTCCGAGTCGCAGGAACCCTGGAGCTTCAATAACATTCAAGTTCAAAAAACCAATTCTTTTGCCGTGGCAGGCTTTGTCTCTCACTCAGCCTACCTCCCGGTTTTTTATATGATCCAAAGAGGCTCCTATTAGGTCCAAATAGGCCATCCACAGCGTCAAAGACAAAGCGTTGCGCAATTTGCGTTGAAAGGAGCGAAAAACGATATATCCCGTCTTTAATTCATTATCACAAGTGAACTAATGTATAGAACAGGCGTAGCTAACCTGCCGCTTCACGGCGGCAAAGCACCCGCATGGCTCACTGTACGTATGCGAAAGTTAGCCAAAGAAATAGCGGACATCATGATTGAGGAGCAAGGCACAGCCAAGTTTATCGAGCGCTTATCTGACCCGTACTGGTTCCAAGCTTTCGGCTGCGTCTTAGCCTACGACTGGCACAGCAGCGGCGTAACCACAGTCGTCACAGGCATCCTCAAGGGCGCCCTCTCGCCGGAAGAGCACGGCATCGCTGTTTGCGGAGGGAAAGGCAAAACCTCAAAGAAAACACCAAGCGACATCGCTGCTGCAGGCGAAAAATTCGGTTTTTCCGAAGAAACCATTGAAACACTTACTTACAACAGCAAGATGGCGGCGAAAGTTGACAACACTGCCATCCAAGCGGGGTACCAGTTGTACCATCACACGTTCCTTGTCACTCGGGATGAGAAGTGGGCGGTGATCCAGCAGGGCATGAGCGCCCAAGACCGCACGGCAAGACGTTACCATTGGCTATCAGATAACGTCATGAACTTTGTTGTTGAACCAGAAAACGCCATAGTCGGCAACCTAAAACGCGAATCAGCCCTTAACATGGTGGCAAAAGAGAGCGAAGCCGCGCGGAAGGCTTCAGTTGATTTGGCAAAGGAACCCACCCGCAAACTCATGAACCTGATCCAATCAACTGCGAAACCGCTTAACCAAAGCTCATTGCAGGATTGGCTGCCGAAGACAGATGACCCGTGGCGGCAAACGCTCAACAGCCTCAACATGCCCCGCAACATAAATTGGGATACGCTGTGCAGACTCTACGAGTTCCAGCCCAGCAACTACGAGGAGCTTTTAAACGTTAAAGGTGTTGGACCCGCCACTGTCCGCGGTTTAGCACTTGTTGCAGAACTTGTTTACGGCGAGAAACCCAGCTGGGAAGACCCCGTGAAATTCAGTTTCGCATACGGCGGCAAAGACGGTGTCCCCTACCCCGTGAACCGCAAAGCAATGGACGAATCAATCCAAATCCTAAAACAATCAGTGCAGGAAGCTAAAATCGGCGACAAAGAAAAACTGCGTTCACTGCAAAGGCTAAGGCAACTCGTTCCCGAGAACGCCAATTCTTAAGCGAGATTTTCTGAAAAACGAATAATTTTTATTGTTGCAGGTTTACTTAATTGCCGAGCCTGTCGGTGGGGTCGTAGTCTAGACAGGTATGACGACGGGCTCCAGAAGCAAGCAACGGGTTTGCTGACCTCGCCCAGAGGAATGACGAAGTTCTGGAGCGTGTCTAGAGAAACCCGTAAAGAACTGCCTTGCGCGGTTCTTGGGTAAAGGTCGTCGGTTCAAATCCGGCCGGCCCCACCAAATTAACACAAAACAGTCTAATAGATATGGAGTGCATTAGCGATGAGCAGCTTAATTTTAGCGTATTTTGTATATAAATAGATTTTCTGGTTCATGCATTTCCGGAGAGCGTTTAAATCTTACAGATACAAAAAAACACAGAGAAAGGCTTTATCAAAGGCGGGTTCAGGTGGGATGCGCTTAAATATTTAAGCGAATCCTTAATGAAATCTTGAAAGCTAGAAAAAACCTTATCCCGATCAATGAGAGAATAAACAGGAGGAATCATCATGCAAAGAAATGAAGATAGCCTGGTAGTGTTATGGTCAAGTGGAGATAGAGAAGTCGCTCTAAATATGGTTTTCATGTATACGCTAAACTCAAAACTAAGAAACTGGTGGAGTGAGGTTCGTCTGATTATTTGGGGTCCTTCTTCAAAGTTACTAAGTGAAGATAAGGATCTTCAGGATGAGATACAAAAAATGAAAAATGCAGGAGTTATCTTGGAAGCCTGTAAAGCATGTGCAGACAAATATGGAGTTTCGCAGCATCTTGAACAGTTAGGCATAGAAGTTAAGTACATGGGTCAACCATTAACAGATTACATTAAGACGGGAAAAAAGATAATAACTTTCTAAAATCGCAACGCTGACCATTATTATGGAAGTGTGTAACTAGATATTCACTAAGGTGAATTTATGAAAATAAGAATTAAGGTGTTTTCAGATTATATTTGCCCCTTTTGTTATCTTGGCAAAGCAATAATTGATGAACTTAAGAATCGATTCGACATTGAAATTGAACACGTCGGAATTGAAATTCATCCAGAAACTCCCATAAGCGGAGTCGATTTAAGAAAATGGATTTCTGAAACAGATGAAATGTATGAACATTTGAGAAGTAGAGGCAAAGAGTATGGTCTGAACTTTTGCGATGTTAAGATACTACCTAATTCAAGAAAATCTCTGATAGTGGGTGAATATTCAAGAAAAATGGGCAAGAATGAGGAATTTACGCATGAAATATTCAAAGCCTACTTTGAAGACTGCCTCGACATTGGAAAAGAAGAGGTCATCATCAAAGTAGCTAAAAATATTGGTTTGACAAAACGCGACATTCAAAGTGCATTGGAAGACCCTTTGTGCCAAAAGAAATTCACAAATAACTGCCTTGACGCCAGAAAACACAATGTTACGGGTGTACCCACATTTATCATAAATGATAAATACACAATAATAGGTGCGCAACAAGAACAAACGTTTATTGAATTATTCGAAAAAATAGAGAAAGAAACCACAAGCTAGCACATTTTTCAACAGATGCTTTTACTGTTCCAAGCAATTTTTAAAAAGGATTCTTTAATGCGTTCAGCGAATCCAATGTCGGGTCCGGTGGGATTTGACTGCAAAAAAGGGGGCGGAACCTGTTTGAGAAAAAAAATGAGATTGCATTTTTTAATCCAATGGATCAAATCAGATCCAGTAGTATTTGATACCAAAAAGGTTGACTGAAAGCGATAATTACGCTATAACTGCTTTTCTGTTGTTTGCAGAAATGAGATCTTTTTTATTGCATCTACCCCTTTAGGGGTTATGATATAGTCACCTTTGTTGTCCTCTTGAGCTATCAGCTGCGAATCAAGAAGCTTTTTAATATGAAAAATAAGGTGACCACCTTTCAGCTCCATTATTTGGGACAATTTAGAGAAATTCTTTTTTCCTTCATACAAACCAATAAGAAGCTTAAGCCGGACAGGGCTAACTAGTGGCTCAAGCAAATTTTCCACGATAAAAGGAACATCTATCGCCTCTTGATTGCAATTGTCATCATTGGTTTTTTCGACAAGAACTATTGTTTGGAACGCTCTTTTTTCTCTTTTTAGTTTCTTCTGAAATTTTGTTTGACAACTCTCGCATTGCGTGCCTTTAGCTTTTTCCGCCTGATTTCCTATTTGGTTTATTTTTGCATCCAGATCGGCCAAAGCTTCTTTGGATCCGTGTGACTTAACTAACAACAGGTTTTCAGCCAACTGTTCTTTAAAGTGTTCATGGCATTTTGTCCTTTTTTCGCAGTCAGCATTTAGCAGTTTGCCGATATCTTCATTGGCTTCTTCATTTAGGAGGTCGGCGTACTTCCATTAAACGGTTTTGAGAGAGGGCTTCTTCCACGGCGTTTAGCCGATCTTTTAGAATTACGCTTTCTATCCTGCCTAATTCGGCTTTTAGGCTGCCGACTTCTTGTGTTAAGTTCGCGAAGAGCATTAGTTACTGCTTCTTGGTCTGTTTGTTGGTTTTGTTTGGTCATTTTAAGCACTGAGTTTTAGTACATTATAATTACCCAAAACTATATAAAACTATTTGTCTCCAGTTGTTTATAAAATGGAGGAATTTAAGTGCCAAAAGTGTTAGTTGCGTATTATTCTAAAACTGGAAACACCAAACAAGTTGCCGATGCTATAGCAGAGGGCGCAAAAAGCGTCGAGGGAGTTGACGTTGAAATAAAAAATGTTGCAGATATCAATGCAAAAGAAGCGGTTGAAGCTGATGGATTCGCATTTGGGTCGCCAGCATACTTTAGTATGATGTCAGGCCCGTTATTGACTTTACTGACAGACTTTTATTTTGTACGCGAAAAATTAGCTGGTAAACCTATGGTTGCATTCGCCACTGGTGGCGGCAGCCAAACGAAGACCACTGCAAACATCGAAAGCATACTCAAAGCGTTCAACCCTAAGCTGATTCTGCCCGGGCTCGCCGTAGACAGCAAAATTTCAGAAACAGACAAACAAATAGCAAAACAACTAGGAGAGAAATTAGCCAAAACCCTTTCTTAGACAATAAACCGACACATCATCATAAAAACACGCAGTCACAAAAAAGGTGAATCAAACGAAACTAAAAACCGTGCGTATACTTTCTATTCTGACAGTGATCTTAGGGGTAATTACTGCGGGTGTCAGCGGAACTACGAATCATACTGTTCACGAAGCCTTCGGTTTATTAACAGTGTTATTTGCAATAGTAACTATGATATGCCTTTTTCTTCTAAAGCAATAATTCACCGTCTATTCAAATTACCCTAATTTCACCTATTTTTCATTATAAAAAATTTGCCGAATATTGGCTAGGGCTCACCAAGATGAAGGTGGCGAATGCATAATCTCGATAAAGGGATAGACCATGCGAAAACTAATCCTAATTCCAAATCTCATAAGTTCGTTGCGGATCGTAGTTTTCCCTTTATTCTTTTATTTGTTTATGACCGGAAACGTTACCTTATGCTTAATTTTACTCACTTTTTCAGCTGCGACAGACTTTTTTGACGGTTACTTTGCAAGAAGATTAAAGGTAACCTCAAGACTTGGCGGCTACTATGATGCCACAACAGACTTTATTCTTGTGTTTGGCATATTTACAATTTTCAGCGTCAAAAGATACTATCCAATTTGGCTATTAATCCTCATAAGTGCATTGTTTATTCAATTCTTAGTAACAAGCCTCTACGCCAAAAAACTATACGATCCCGTAGGAAAATACGCTGGAAGCGCCCTCTACATAGGTATAGTCTTAACGTTAATTTTTCCGGTAAAAGCAATATTTAGTTTTGTTGAGTTTGCCTTCCTCGGATTTTTCTTGCTCTCGCTTGGAAGTCGTATAGTTAGTTTAGCGCGAACAACGACTAGAAGGGACTTGCACGGGCGGGATTAGATCTTTATTGATTTGAACCCAAAATAGGCTATTGAAGTAACCTCGGAAAACTTTGAGTGTAAGTTTTAAACGTAAGTCTAAAGCTACACGGCCCCACCATATTTTTGCTTCATTATATTTTGATTAATATGTCCTCATTTTCGATTTTCACAACGTAAGATTGTGCGTCTTTTATCTTAGGGTGGAATAGCCCCATTTTCGGGGGAGAAACAACTTTGCCTGTGGTGACATCGAATTTTGATTTGTGCTTTGGGCAAGTGACAATGTTGCCTTCCAATGTGCCTTGTGAAAGGTCTCCGCCTGCATGAGTGCATTTATTGCTTATTGCATAGAAGTTTCCGTTTACGTTTGCTATCAAAATTTCTTTGCCTTGGGATACCACTTTTTTCATTTTTCCAATTGGGATCTCTGATTTTTTAGCAATTTTCATGTAGCCTGATTCCAAAAACTATCTCTCCTATTATCTCAATTTATTATGTAGGGAACCTGTAGGTATTTCTTGCTCATTCGGAGGGAGTTCAGTTTATATTTGCCTTCAGAGGAACCTTATTGTTTTGGCATCTTGAGGTTTCATTAAGGACTGCAGACGGGCGCGTTTATGTCAGAAAAAAGCGTTAATAATTCGATAATGACGGAGGAAAACGTAGTTGCAAAAGTCGCTGAGCTAATGGAAACTCTTGATCACGTCAAGAAGTATAACGCTTTAGCTAGGTCTTTTAAGAAATTTGCCTTAATCGTTCTTGGCTCCATTGCAGTTTTCCTTGCACTTGGCGCATCATTGGGTTTCTTAAATCTGGTGGTAGCACTTGATAGACCTCAAATTTTTCTGGCATCGGTTCTTTTGCTGCTTGTTCCCATTACTGGAGTTACAGCAGGTGTCCTTTTCATTAGAAGAAGAATAAACGCAATCAAGACAGGCTTATGGAAAGACGAGCTTTCACATGGGTTTCCTTCCGCTTTAAAAATTTTGTTGGAGATGGATTGGGATGAAACGTTTGATGAAATTTCATCAGGACGAGTCAGCTATGCCTTGTATGGACTGCTAAAAACAGCTGCTTACTGGATCATAACAGTCTTTGCAGTGGGGCTTCTAGGGAATCTTCTTACTTTTATCATTCTGCACAAAGCAGGCTTATTCGGCGGCTTCATTTGGGGTCTGCTTTCGCTTTTGATAGTTTATTTAATCTTGAAAAATGATCTTTCAAGACGTTATAACGAAATTCGAGCATTAGACAAACTCCTTTGGGAGCTGCGGTGGTTTAGCCTTGAGTTACGGAGAGCCGAGTTCCAAGCCTGACCTCTACGTCATCGCCCGCATAATCAAGGCGTTGAAAGAGAAAAACAAAATGAACAAAACGGCGCTTGCCACATCCACAGGATTGGCTTATGATAAGTTAGTTAAGTATTTGGCTTGGATGTCCGAGAAAGGCTTCGTCGAAGTTGACGACAACGGCGCAGTCGTTTTAACCAAGACAGGGTCAGAGGCATATGACGACTTGGTGCAGTGGATAATGAAGTATGTGGGGCAACTAAAGTTTCCAAGGCTACGTCTACGAACATAACTCATTAGAAAACTCCCTCCCAATGAGTACTCCTTTTAAGCATCGCCCACATTACGCTTTTCCGAAAGGAATATTGATGCCATCAATCGAAGCGATTAATTTAACAAAACAGTATGGTGCATTCACAGCCCTCTCAGACCTAAATCTGAAGATTGAAGGGGCAAAATGCGTCGGTTTCCTCGGCCCTAACGGCTCAGGAAAAACCACCACGCTGAAAATGTTCACAGACCTAATCAGGCCATCCAAAGGTCAAGCCCTAATAAACGGAGTCAATGTGCATACCGAAAAGAAAAAAGCATTGGAATCCGTGGGCACACTTATTGAAACCCCCGAAATTTACGCCTCGCTCACACCCAGAGAAGCTTTAACAATGATTGCTGAAATTCGAGGGGTACCCGCTGAGGAGAGAAAAAAACAGGTAGAAGAGGTCGTTGCCGAAGTACATATGGAAGAATGGATTGACAAGCGCATAGGCAGATTTTCCAAAGGCATGAAACAAAGAATATGTGTTTCATCCGCGTTGCTTGGCAACCCAACAATTATACTCTTGGATGAACCCACGACGGGACTTGACCCCAGAGGCATGAGTGAAGTAAGAGACATAATTAAATCGCTCAAGGGCAAAAACAGGCTCATCTTCATGAGTTCCCATCTTCTAGGCGAAGTTTCCGATGTCTGCGATGAAGTCGCCATGATAGACCACGGCAAACTAATCGTTTACGACACACTTCCTAACGTCACCGCAAAGTTTTCGGGCGGAAACAATGTTGTGGAAGTTGGTTTTGTGCGTGCAGTCGACGGCAAAATCATAGCCAAAACGATTGCTGCTTTGCCAAATGTAGTTACAGCAGAAAAAGTAGACGACAAAAACCTCAAGATTACTTTCGACGGAGGTTTAGACGTGCAAGAACGCCTGCTTAACGACATAGTTAAAATGAATATTGGAGTGATCAGCTACAAAGCTGCGTCATCTGAACTTGAAGAAGCATACCTAAAACTCATAACAGCTACGTTGTGATAAACATGACACAAACAAATTTTGAATCAAAAAATGCAGTACCGACAAGTATGACCCAAGTGGGCACAATCATGAAGTACACTCTTCTCGACTACCTAAGGTCCCGCAGGTTCTTTATTATGCTGATTATAACGGCATTGATAAGCGTACTTCTTACTGTCCTTGTAGGCTACTACCGTCCGGAAGGCTTTCTATTGTCCAACCTATCCTTCTACAACAGTTGGTGGGGAACCACAGTAACTTTTGTGGTTGTGCTTTCAGCAATTTTCTTCGGCGGCGATGCAATATCAGGCGAATTCCAAAATAAAACAGGGTACTTCGGTGTGCCAAACCCAATTAGACGTTCATCCATATACGTTGGAAAATGGTTAGCAGCTTTCATCGCATCTGCCGTCATGCTGGGCATTTTCACTGCGGTCACATTAGGAAACGGTCTGTACTACTTCTCAAGTATTCCATATCAATTCGGTGAGTCATTCCTGTTTGCGCTGTTCTATCTGATTGCAGTTCTCGGATTTACATTCTTCTTCAGCTCACTGTTCAAAAGCAGTTCAATGTCAATCCTCGTTACCGCTATCCTTTTCCTGTTTGTCTTTACATTGCTCAACGAACTAATCGTTGCCCTAGTAAAAATCGAACCATGGTTCCTCATTAACTACGGCGCACAAATAATAGGAAACGTCCTAATGTCGCCCTACCCACCGCACAAAGCTACGACTACAGGCATCGGCTTCAGAGGCCAGCCTACTACCACAACCACATTCTCCGCTTCGATACCAGAAGGACTCGCAATCATGGGCATATACTTCGCCGTCACAGCAATCCTAGGCTTGTTACTGTTCGAAAGAAAAGAATTCAACTAGTAAACACCAATGGGGATTCGTCAATATGAATTCCCACCAGCCGCTTTTTTCGTTTTTTTCTTATTTGATATTGTGCCAAAGACCGCAGTTATCTTTCGGCTTTCTGGTGTCGTGATTGCTGATGGGCAAATTTTGGTTCAAAAAGGCGAAACTCGCATAGTTTTGCGTCAAAAACTACAAGTAAGGAATAGGCTAAAATATAATAAAGTTAAAAGTTAAGTTCAAGCGGGTATACTTGGGGTCAAATCAAAAATTTGGGCAGTTACGTAAGAAAGCGCCGCAGCTAATCTTTATAGCAATAGCCATCGCAGCAGTCGTTTACATTTTGTTTGATTTCTTTGAAGATGTAGTTATCGGCGGTGCCCCAGTAACAAGTGAGCCAATCATAAGTGTCATTCTCTCCATAACCCACAGCGTCACCTCAACAGTGCAGGCTTTCGGGTACTCCGGCATTTTTGTGCTGATGCTTCTTGAATCAAGCTCTCTGCCTATCCCAAGCGAGGTAGTTCTTCCTTTTGCAGGTTACTTAGTCTCTACGGGGCAGCTTAACGCTTGGATAACCTTAACGCTTGCAACTATCGCTGGGATTGCTGGCGCACTTGTTGACTACTACATCGGGTTAAAAGGCGTTCAATCTCTAATGCGGCACAAGATTTTAGGTAAAGTTCTCTTGTCAACAGCACAGCTTGAAATTGCAGAAAAATGGTTTCTCAAACATGGCAACTTCATGGTTTTCGTAAGCCGCCTCATCCCCGGCTTCAGAACAACATTTTCTTTCCCTGCAGGAGCAGCAAAAATGCCCCTGAAAAAATTCGTCGGTTTCACGACGGCAGGCTGCTTGCTTTGGAATGCAATTTTGATTTATCTGGGCTGGTTTTTGGGGAAAAACTGGACCGAGGTGGCTGGCATTTCCCGCTACTTAATCATAGCTGCGGTAGCATCTATCTTGATAATTGTCGGTGTTTACCTGTTTAGACGAAGACAAAAGAAAAAGCGGAAACTAAAAATCGATAAAAAGATCGCTTAGAGTAACTTTGTAATCTGCGGTTTCACTTCGCCTTCAATGCCGATGTCTTTAGCTTCTTGAACTTGCAGCATGCAATCGACGTGCGATGCCTCGTTGAAGACTTTGTAGTCAACCATTTCTAAGAATGCTGCATCAATTGAAACTGGAGAGTCAGACGCAAAGATGCCCACGTCCTTCATTATGACTTCGCCTGGATTAGGCAGGCAGTCGCAGTTTGGAGTGATATCCTTGGCAAAGCTCACGTATGATACTTTATTCGGGTTAAAAGTTGAGAGCACCCCATAGGCGGCTGAAGCTAGTGCCCTGCAGATATTTTCCTGATGAGTAAAACTTATGGCTTCCATGGGGCAACCATGCTTGCACATTGGGCAACGCATGCAGAGAGCTGAGGCGTTTCTTGCTTTTCCCTCAATGATTTCAGGCAGGTTCATTTCGCAGTTTTCTATGCATTTTCCACAGCCGATGCATTTGGATTGGTCTATTTCTAAGCCTACAGTTCTGTGCTGGCGAAGCTTTCCCGCTCTTGGCGTGCAGCCCATGCCGAGGTTTTTGATGGCACCGCCGAACCCGCTGAGTTCATGACCCTTATCATGAGAGACAACAATCATGGCGTCAGCTTCCGCGATGGCACCTGAAACTTCGATTTCTTTCAATATGCCTTTGGTGGGGACTGTTCGGTAGTTTTCGCTTTTAAGCCCGTCTGCGACAATAAACGGCGCCATGTTAAATCCGTTCATCAACGCGTTAACCATGTGGTCGTAGGCGTTACTGCGGTGTGCGTGGTAGTAAGTGTTTGAGTCGGTTAGGAATGGTTTGCCGCCTGCCTCCTTAACCCTGCGAATTATGTCATGAACGAAAACTGGCTGCACATAGTGGGGGTTTCCTAATTCGCCTACATGCAACTTGACGGCTACGAGGTCACCCTTTTGGATGCAGTTGAAAGTTCCTGCTGCGTTATAGAGGCGATTTGCCTCCACCATTAGGTTGCGGCTTGTATCCCAAGGGATTAAATGAACTGTCATGGATATTTCCTCTTCATTTTCAAGTACTTGAGGGTTTTGTTTGTATTAGGATGGTGCTTTTTAGACATTGATATGTGCTCGCTTTTTGTGCTATTTTTTCTTCACAAAAAGTACATTCACATCAGCTAAAAAAAATCATGGCTCTGGTTCTTATTCTAATTTGAAAACTATCGCCAACTTCTTCTTATTCAAATCTTCCAAAATTCGAACCCAGTCTTCAGGCATGTTTTCCTTTTCCTCTTCCGTTAGTTTTCTCACCGTCAAATCATAGTTCACATAAAAAGGACGCGTACATGATCGACAACTATGATATGGAAAGAGGGATTCTGGTTTTGTAATCTTCTGTTTTAAGCCGCAGTTAGGGCAAGGCTGAATCGAGTATTTTTCCCTTGTTTTTTTCTTATCGACTGTTATGTCAACGTTTGACTCTAGTTCTTCCAAAGAAGGATATATTCGGCGAAGTGACAAGTCTCCTTGGCGCCACATTGCCCTAAGCATGTTTAATAATTCTTTTCTTTCGCTCAACACATTGCCTTCTTATTTCTCAATTTCCTGACTATTAGTTATTGGACTTTTATACATAAACGATTTTTGGTTGTTTCAAATTTTTGATTCAATCGAGGTTTACGATTAAAAAAATATCCAAATTTATAGATCCATTTTGAATACCATAAAGCAGAATAAATTTTAAAACTACAAATTACAGAAGCAAATTAAAATATACATAAGTAATATTGTCATCTTTTCAGGTAGTAATAGTTCATGGGCACGCTTGAATGTAACGGGTTGACGAAGGTTTACGAGGACCACCGCAAAGCTCTTGAAAACGTCACCTTTACAGTGGAAACCAACGGCATTTTCGGTTTAATCGGCAGAAACGGCGCTGGAAAAACAACCCTCATCAGAATCCTCGCCACTGAGCTTCAACCTACCAGCGGAAGCGCAAGCATCAACGGTTTTAACGTACTGACGCAGGAAAAAAAGTTAAGGGAGAAAATTGCGATTGCCCCTCAGGAAGCCAGGACGATAAGGTGGATGACACCTAAACAAACCGTTTCCTCCTATCTTCTCTGGCGAGGGTACGGATATGGCGAAGCAAAGAGGCTGGCTGACGAGTCTCTTGCGAAGCTTGGCTTGCAAGAGTACGCTAACGTGTTAACCAGTCGCCTCTCAGGCGGCACAAAACGGAAAGTTCTGATCGCAACAGTCACCGCCTCGGAAGCAGACGTTATTTTTCTTGATGAACCCACAACTGGCTTGGACCCAATTTCAAGGCGGGAACTATGGGAAATTCTCAGAGTGCTTGGCGAGGAACGATTCATTTTTCTTACGACCCATTACTTGGAAGAAGCGGAGGAGCTTGCGGACAAGATAGGCATTCTGAAGGATGGTCAACTAGTTTCAATCGGCACATTATCAGACCTGAGAAAGAGTTCAAAGTACCAATATAGCATCAAATTGCCCGCCAAGGTGCCTGTTCCAACCTTGAAAAACGGAGAAGTAACCACTGATGCGCGTGGGCACGCCCAGATAATGACCGATGAAGAAGAAGCTTTCCGTCTAGCCCGGTTGCTGTCTGAGCAGGGAACCAAATTCTCTATCAACCCAGTCACGCTAGATGACATTTTCTTCCATCTTGTTGGGCAGAAAGCGAGGGATGAATAATTGAAACACAGCAAACTCAGCCAGATCTTTGCCGGCGTCCTTGTAAACGCATTGTATGAAATGAAGAATTACCCTATCGTTCTCGTAAGCAGCGTTATCTCCCCACTTTCCCTCCTCGCCGTCGTCACCTTCGTAAGTAACGGCAACCTGTTTGGAACCGCCATTGAAGGCGGGTTAATAATGACTTTTTTCTCAAGCGGCATTGCCCTTCAATCTGACCTCTCGCACCTCAAAAACGACTTTAAACTTCAAGATATGGTTGTCAGTTCCCCGACAAGTGCACGCTTATACATGGGCGGTATGGCGCTTGCAGAAATTGTCTATTCAATTCCAAGCTTAGTTATTCTAATTGTTCTTGCCGGAGTCTACCTGCATCCTTCGCTTATTCAAATTGCCGTCATGTCCATTGTGCTTCTGGTAATGTTTGCCATTTCAGTAGCCTTAGGCTTCATGCTGTCAACCTTCTCAGCCGACGTCGTCCAAAGTTACGCGTTCTCCAGGCTGCTATCACTGCTATTTTCCACGCTGCCACCCGTGTATTACCCGATAACCTACATTCCATCACCGTACAGGTACCTTGCTTACCTCTCCCCGACGACTTACGCAGCAGAAATCATGCACTCAGCCACAGGCTACCTGAAAATCCCAACTAACCTGCTGGTCTTTGACTGGGTGATTCTTGTGGGGGTTAGCGCGGTTATCCTGTTTATTGCAGTAAAGAAGACCAGATGGAAAGACGTTTAGGAACCCAGTGTTTTTCTCCTATACCCGTGTTCAGCCAGTCAACACAGAATGACAATTGCCTGTCTGCCTTGCTCCCCTGAGAATCGTTGTAAGGTTACCCTTAACATCGCTCTTTTACGTTTGGTAAACAGGTGGGCTTATAAGATTAACCAAATTTAATTTTTATTTCTTCTCGGAAATTGCCTAAATCGCCTAACTACATCGATTGCAAATAAAATACCGACTACCATAAGAGCGCCGAAAAGTATGTTCCCATAAGTGAAGGCAATTCCCACTATTACTTTATCTATAGCAACAAGTTGCAAGTATAGAATACCTATTGAAAATGCCACGAAAGCATCAAAGGCTTCGATGGCTGTGATTATTGATAAAAATAACCTGTGCCGAAAAGTCTCTTTTGGGGATTGTTCATGTGGAACCATCGTAAACGGTTTTCGTTGATAATTCAGAATTCCGCCCACCACAAATAAGATGGCGGTTATTATTACCATGGCTAAGACTTGTTCCAGCACGTTAGTAATTAAGAAACTACCGATAAAAGAAGGAACCCAGCAACCCACCAATGCCACAAGTCCCTTTACTTGCAACTTAGCTTTTCCCCTCAAATTCTTATTATTCTATTCGTTATATGGACAATTTTAAGCTTTGTCATCGCTATGTTGCTGACTCTTTAATTGCTCTCTAAGTCGATTAATTCTTTTGACCGTTGCAAAGTGGATTGAATACCAAATCATGATGAATGCGACAAAAAATATGACATACATTGCTTCCATAGCATTAGCGAGAAAATTGTCCTCGCTTGAAGGAATAGCTCCGCTTAATGTCACACTTAGGTAAGCAACGACGAAAGATATCCCTACGCTTACGACCACCGTTAAAAGAAAAACTACATTGGTTTGCCTAACCTGTAAATCCAACATTTTAAGCTGAAAAAGCCTGTCATCATTTTTATCATTAAGGTCGCTGAGTTTTGACGATATTTCCTTTAGCAATTTAACGGTTTCTTTATCGGAGTCTGTATTTTCAGCCATGTTAGGCTATTTCTACGCCTTCCAATTTAAGACTTTTTAATTCCAAAAATCACCAGGAGACCGCCAACAACCAAAAAAGCGATTGCGATTCCAGCGTCAATCAGGTATGTGTAGATGTGCGAAAACGTATTTGATGCAGTTATATGTGTGGTTAATCCAGTCGCCGCAAAAAACGCCGTAACTAAACCCAAAATCAGCAGTAATATTCCAACAGTGACAAGTATTGTTGCTTTGTTCATTTCGACCCAGTTCTATTTCTATGCAAGGCAGTTAAGTTTTTGTATCGCTAACTTGCTTGTTTTTTCTGCTCTTCTTTGTTTTTCAACTCGTTACTTAAACTTATTATGGATTCATTAGTCCTTTCTATTTTTAATGTTATTTCTTTTAATAATTTAGTTTGCGCGTCATCATCGCTGATAGCGAACCATTTTAAGAAAAACTTTCTAAATAAGGGGGAATAAATAACCAATAGAAAAATAATTCCTGCCCAAACTAAGGTTGTAATGATAAACATGATTGGGAAAATGAAGATGCCATTGAATATACCTTGAAAACTTAAGGCAATAATCGAAGTAAACCCTATTCCAAGCGAAATAAAAATAGACGCTACCGCTATGTTTCCAATTTCTTTCTTACTAAGTTTATCTTTTGCAATGCTTAGGCTATTTCTACGCTATGCCGATTTAAGATTTTACTTACTAATCTCCACTTTGTTCTCTTATATCAGCAAATATTTATTTTTTGACATAGGCTAAAGAAAAAGATTTGTACACTTTCCTACATCGCTTTGAGCTACAAATATAAAAAAACCTGTCTCCTTTCTTAAAGCAGAAAATAGGAATACGGTAGCTTTCAACATCACCAAAATATCTTCTAAATGAAAAACGGTACCAGATTAGTCTTCTATGAACTGCCGTAGTCATGTTATCTCCTGTAAACTATTATTCCTGACCTTCTTTCGAATTTAAAAATTAGATAAGCACTTATGAGAATGAAAGCTAATCCAAGGACAACTACGAATACCGAAACGGTTGCTCTTGCTAAACTTAAAGTGGGATTAAGTATTGAGTCGGTAAAAAAGCCATAATCATAAAATAACCCAAATACTAACATGAAAACACCTGTTATTAAGAACCCACCTGAAAGAAGTTTTAAGCCGTAAACGCCTCTATCAGAAGTCGGGCTCGAATCAACTTTTTCAAATATTCTATAGCCAATCCAAGCACTAAGTCCAGTAGCAAAAATGTAGAAGACATATTTTATGGCATCTGGGACATTATTATAAAATGAAGTTGGGTTATTTCCCTCAATAAGAAATAAGATACCTACAGTAATCCAAAAAACTGGTAGCCAAAACATCAGCGATTTAAGAAGCCTTTTGGTTTTCCAATTAATATGCAATGACAAGTTAGGTTTAGAAGGTCTATATGGTCTTTTATGTTCAGGTCTTGGGGGTCTTTTAGGTTCATGGTAAGGACTATAATTACTAGAATTATAACCAACCCCTGAAACTAATGGTAGGTCGGAATCTTCTATTCTTACATTTCTACTGCTTGAATAATTCGAATTCATTCCATCAAGTGCCTGTTTTATTAATTGCGTTCTAACATTCCTTTCAACGTCAAGTTGTTCAAACTTATTTCGGCTATAACCAAAATCGGGATGCCCATCTTTGCGTTTATACTCTTCATAATATAGTTCTTTGAGGTCAGATGGATAGCCATTTGGATTAAAATTAGGTATAAATGATAACTTGGGTTCCTTGTGTTTTTCACATAGCCATTTATCGCAAAATTCACAATGGAAAACCGACTTTTTTGAATAATCCCTGTCTCTAACAATGCACTCTGGACATTCATCAATTCGGTTTTCTGTTCCCAAACCTGAAACCCTTCAATTATAAGGGGCTTGTTTGCTCAGTTTTGTTTTTATAATTTGCCCTTTTAGATACGCTCTCTTTCAAAGTTCATGGAAAAAGGGGGTGGTATGTGTCAAAAACTAGGGGCTGTTTATTCTTTAAGTAATTCCCATGAGAGGCAGAATATAAACATAAACGCCCCTGTAGAAAAGTGCTTTCACATCATAAAAGCCCTTAAACAACCACAAACAAACCCACCGCAAAACACAACACAACAAACCGCAAAAGTCGCAACTTACGCCAGCCGCAAAGTCGCAACTTAAAAATTCAGCGAAACCAACCCAAAAAAACAATTTATGGCTCAGTATTTTTTTCCTAAACTGAGCTTCTTTTGAATCTCTTTAGCTTCACCTTCACTATCTGCCAAGATGTTTAGCCACAATTCGAATTCGGCTTTCGAGATTTCTTTTTGGATTATGCCTTTTTGGTCTCCAGAGAAAAATCTTGAAGGACCAGCGGCGAAACGTTTGACATAGAAGATTCGATCTGAAATCACCAGTTTCGAAGAACAGCCCGCTTTTTCAGCAGCCGTGTAGTCAACTTCATAGCCCATGTCTAAAGACCATCTGTGAAAAGCATGTTCTGCGTACTTAAATTTTCTGCCTGAAATCTTTCTTTTGCAAAATAAATCTAGCCTTTAGGAGGATTATCCACTTTATCATTTTTGCCGCTTGGTTTTCTGCGTTCAAAAAGCAGGTATCCTGCCGCCAAAACAATCGTTATTGAGGCTGCAACTCCGACAACCGTGATTGTGGGAAACGGTGCAATGTTAAAGTAAACTGTTTTTGAACCCGAATTACCTATTTCATCCGTAGCGTAAACGGTTAAGCGGTGTGACCCGTCAGATAACGCTGGTAAAGTTACGTTTCCGACTATTGTAACATTTTTTTGTCCATCTAGACTGTACGCTAACGCCGTGGTTGCCTTATTCACGGTGAAAGTTAATCCGATGTCTGTGGAGCCATAAGACTGGTTTTGCGGAACCATAATCACGATGACCGGAGCAAGCGAATCCACAGAAAAGAAAACTTCGTTAGAAGAACCCATGTTGCCAAGGCTGTCATTGGCATAAAGCGTTATGCTGTGCAACCCTTGAGATAAGTTAAGCAAGTCGGTTGCTCCAGCTATAGTTACGTTTGCTTGGTTATCTAAACTGTAACCCACCCATTCAGTGTCTCTGTCAACGGTAAAATTTAATGCTACTTTATTGTAAGTTTTGTTGTTTTCAGGAGAGGTAATTTGAATTATCGGTGGAGCTGTTCCATAGCCGATAGGCGTGAACGCCTCAACCGTGCTTAGCCAGTTTTGACCATCAAATCCGCCAATCGCGTATAAGACATCGTTAACGACGGCAACGCCCAGATAAGCCCGAGTTGTAGGCATCGAAGGACCATTACTCCAAGAGTTGTTGCCTGGACTATAAACTTGAACTCCTCCGCTATAAGAACTCAAAAAAAAACCACCTATAACATACAATAATGAAGGCGCCATGAAGCCTTCAGTTGCCCCAACGCCCGCGCCAGCAACGGCAGAGGGCAAATTTGCACCTAAACTCCACGTATCAGTTTGAGGATCATAAATTTGGTGAGAATTAACTAAAATTTCTCCGCCTTGCGAGCTTAAAGTCTGTGAACCACCAATCACATGAATTTTGCCATCTATCACTGTTGACACGTAATCGTAAACAGCCGTTGGCATTGATGCCGCGGTAGTCCATGTGTCGGTAGCTGGATCATAAATTTCGTTCACGCTAGTTTCATGAAAATAAGGACTTATGCTTGAATACACTTTTCCGCCGATCAAATAGATTTTACCATCAACTACGCTTGCGCTAAAGTCAGCCCTAGGAACAGGCATTGAAGCCTTTGTACTCCAAGTATTAGTTGCAGGATCATACACTTCGTTGTTTCCAACGTACCCATTTCCGACTTCTCCTCCTATAACATATATTTTATTTTCATAAACTGCGACGGCGCAACCACTTCGAGCCGTCGGCATAGGTGCTTTACTTGTCCAAATGTCTAAGCCAGAAGTATACTCTTCATTAACGTTAACTGGAGAACCGCCACTTGTTCCGCCGATAGCATAGATTTTACCATTTACAGCAGCAACGGCGAGTCCACTTCGAGCCGTCGGCATTGGCGACAGTTAGACCATGAAGATGCTTGAGTCGGTTGAGCTTTGATTATGGGGAAAATGCACATTGGCAAAACTATTGTTAAAACAATAAGCATGGCTATTAGAATTTGGATATGCTTATTTATTGGTGAACCCCCAGCATTCCTCTCAGGGTATTAAATGCACTTTACCTTTATATTGTTTAAAGAAATCAGGTGAAAATCAACTGGAAATTTAAACAAACCATTAATTGCGGGTCATGCGGCACTTTTCCGTTTGAGTAAATCTTAATGTTCGTTTAAAAAATTATAAAGTAAAGTAGTAGTGAGATAAATCGGAAATTTCTTGCAGAACTTTAGGTTTAATGATTATCAGAAGCATTTTTTAACGCCTTTTATTTAAGTTTTGTCAGTATTTTTTTTTCCTTTTGTTCGGAAAAATTGCAAAATGGGATAGCGTTTATTAGTCTCGAAAAACATCTTTTATCCTACCCAAAGGGTAGGGTAGAAGTCCTTGTTTCATCTAATCAAGCATGCGCTTGACTGGGTGTTACGGTGACTTAGATAGTTTATAATTCACCTTAAGTGAGGGTTAAAGAAAGCTTCGAGTCAAATTGATGGAGGATTGTTCAAGTGGCTGGAAATAAAAAAACAATACTTGTTGTTGATGATGACAAATCGATACTTCGAACGTTCACACGTATTCTTCAAAAAAGCGGTTATGAAATTGAGGTTGCAGAAACTGGAAAAGAAGCTATGGAGAAAACGGACAATCGCCATTTCGATTTAGCGTTAGTTGATATCAGGCTTCCAGATATGGATGGCACAGATTTGCTTGCTAAACTCAAAAAGCAATTACAGCATACAGTGAAAATAATGATTACTGGTTTTCCATCCCTTGAAACAGGCGTTAAAGCGCTTGATGAAGGCGCAGATGCTTACTTGGTTAAACCTGTGAAACCTCAGGAACTGCTGATGCTTCTTGAAGAGAAACTGAAAAACAAAGAAAAACCAGCAGAAGCAACCCATTAAACCCTTAAGCCAGAGCAAAAGAAGAGTTTATTCGACGTATATTGCTGGCTGGTAAGGCAAAGCCATAGCCGCCCGATTTTTAGGGTCATAACGTTTCTGGTCTTCTTCACTGAACACGCATATTTCAGCTTTAAAGCGTTCCCTCAAAAAGACAAGTGCGCCTTCCAAGATTGCTTTCTCGTCCAGAGATTTAATTTTTAGCAAGTTCGCTTTCCTTTCATTCGGCAGTTTAGTTAAAGCCTTCATCAATCTTGGAACCATGGCTGCAATCTCCTTCATGTGCGGTTTGAGGTCCTTGTCAGCGGCGAATTCTTTCATTAACTCGTTAATCTTTGCCTCGCCGGCTAAGTCTTTGTCTAAGACTTTTAGGTAAATTTGCCGTTTCCAAGGTGCAGCTGTGTAGAAGCATACGCGTTTAGGAGTAATTTTCATAGCTTTCAGGATGTTGGAAGTGTCTGATATTGCATCAATTATCATGTTTTCTTGTTCTTCGGCAGTAACGTCAACTTTTGACTCATCAAAAATTGGCCATTTTGCTACGCTGATGAAGCCTGCGTCGCCTGTTTGGCTCCAAAGTTCCTCACAGATGAAAGGCGCGAAAGGTGCAAGCATTTTAAGCCAAATTTTCACGACTTCGCCCAGTGCTTTAGCGTCAGTGTTGCCTTTTCGCTGGATGTACCAGCGCAGGTCATTCCATACTTCAAACAAGGCAATCTGCAGGGCTGTTCGGGTTTTAAGCTCGTCAAGGTTAACTGTGACTTCTTTTATTCTGTGCTGAAGTTTGCTTTGCAGCCATCGTTCCAGTCTCGTGTCTTCGTCTTTTTTGGCGGAAGCAATTACCGTAGTTGCCAAACTGTATAGCGCTTCAAACTTGCTTTTGACGTCGCTTACGTTTTCCGCCCGCCAGTCAGGGTCATCCATCCCCTCTGCACCCAGCAAAAGTGCGCTGCGGGTTGCGTCGGCACCGTATTTTTCGACGGCGCCTTTCATCGTTACGAAATTGCCTTTGCTCTTGTGCATTTGTTTGCCTTCAACCATAAGCATGCCGTTTACTGCTATTGCTTTTGGCCAGTGTTCAGGCGGAAACAGGGCTGCATGGTGGAAGATGCAGAAAGTCAGATGGTTTGGTACGAGTTCTTTAGCTGAGTTTCTGAGGTCAAAGGGGTACCAATACAAAAATTCATTTCGCATCGCTTCAAGCAAAGCAGTACTTATTCCAGTTGTTTTTTGGAGTTCAGTGCAGTTGCCTTTGCCGTAGAAAATGTAGTCGAAGACTTCAGGCGTTAACGCTTCAGGCTTAATGTTGTTTTGTTTTATGTGCTTGTTTACAGTGTAGAACGCCATGTAAATTGTGGAGTCACTGAGCGTCTCGATTATCCAGCCTTTTCCCCACGGTAGTGGTGTTCCGAAGCCTGTGGTTCTGGCGCAAGCCCATTCTCTCAGCCAATCGATTACGGTGTTGAATGATTGTTTGGCTGAGTCTGGGTAAATTGTCATTTGAGCCACTGCTTCTTTGGCTTTCGCCTTCCAGTGCTGGTCAGAGTAGTTTAGGAACCACTGGTCGGAAAGTATCTTTACTATGCACTGGGTCATGCATCGGCAAACCACTTGCTCTGGCAAATCGTACATGACGTCGGCTACTCCGAGCTTACGGAAATCAGCAATAAGCGTTTCTTTTACTTCCCGGACGCTTTTTCCAGCGTAAGGTCCGCACTTCTGCTTTAAGACGCCGCTGTGGAATTCTTTTTTGTATAATTCTTTTGTAGCTTCGTCGGCTTTGGGGTCATTCTGGTCTTTAACGCCCATTTTTTGAACTATTTCAACTGCTGGATACTCGCCGAAACCCTCGACCTTAATTATTGAAATAGGCTTAATCCGCTTGACGACCTCGGGGTCAACGCCGAATTCATTCAGAACCTCAGGTTTTTCCTGCAAATCCTTCAAGTGCCAACCAATCGTAAGGCGCGTGAGCGGGTACGCTGTAAACGACGCCTGTGGCCGTTTTTGGGTCAACAAACCAGCCGGGCAAAATCGGGAACTTGCCTTTCGTTATGGGGTTTTCGAAGATTTTGCCGATAAGTTCTCTTCCTTTAAACGAGCGTTTTACCTGTACTTTCTTTTCTTGTTCTTTGAGTTTTTCAGCGGCTTCTTGACTAATTATCCAGTTTTCCCCGTTGACGGAGGCTTCAACATATGTTGCGTCGGGGTTTATCCACATGTTTGTTATGCCGTAGATTGTTTCTGGGCGGAAAGTTGCCGCGGGCAAAAACGTGTTCTCGTCAAGTTTGTACTTTATCAGTGTGTATTCTTCTGGGGTGACGCCTTCGCCTACTTGGCGGTCGTGGTCTCCTGTTGGGCTCTGGTCTTTTGGGCACCAAACCACTGGATGCGTTCCCCTTGTCACGTAGCCTTTTTCTTTGAGGTTTTTGTATTGCCACTCAATAAATTTCTGGTAAGTCGGCATTACAGTAGTGAATTCGCGTCGCCAATCAACAGAGAAACCTATGCTTTTAGCAGCTAATCGCCCTTCATTAGTGTAATATTGAGCCATGTACAAGGGGTCAACGAACTTTTTTAGCTCTGATTCTGGAACGCCGTCAACTTCGCGGAGAACCCTAATGAAGGCTTCGTCGCCTCGTGCCACGCGTTGGCTGGCTCCCAGAAGTGGCTGCCCCGTCCAATGCCAACCCCAAGGCCAAAGCACATTGTAACCCTGCATACGCTTGAATCGAGCGTAAGCATCAACTCGCGAAGCCGTGAACGTGTGTCCAACATGCAATGGGCCGTTCATGTACGGATATGGAAAAGTCACCATTATTTTCTTTCTTTTCGGGTCTGGGTCAGCCTCGAAAATATGGGCGTTTTCCCATTTGGCTTGCCATTTCTGCTCGATTTGCTTGGTTTGGCTCATGAAACTTGTGATTAAGTTATTGGCTATTAAGAGTTTTGCTTTTTGTTTTGACAGTTTTTTTAATGTTGGCATGCGAGGGCTTGTTTCAGAGAAATAGGTGCAGTTCTGTTTGAGTTTTTTGAGCAGCAAATAGGGGATGACGTTTTTTTTAACCTATTTTTCCTAGTTAAAAAGAGATGCATAAAGCAAGCAGAAATAGTGAGGAACTTAGAAAAAGGCGAAAAAGTCTTATCTACTTGATTTTAACATACAGAAGGGCGATAATCATGCAAGACAATACAGAGTCAAGAATTAAGCAAGATCTGATTGCTGAAATCCAAAATTTAGAACAAAACTACGAGGTAATCGAGAGTTTTCTTTCAGGAAAGGATTATGATGCCTTAGCTATTGGCGGATCAATTCAATCTTTCAAAGAAAGCCTGAGCCGAGCCAGCGCATTTGTCCTTGCCTTATACAACCTGAAAGGTAAACGAGTTAGCATTCCATGGGAGCCCCTGTTCACCAGCTTAGATTATGCGTTAGCGACAATTGCTGTTTCTTCGTCACCAAAGCAGAAAACGGCGGTCAAAACCATCCTATCTATGTCTGAAGAGCAAATTGGGCAGGTTCTATCTTATTTTTCAGCTTTAAAAGAGTCGCTGAAGTAAGTAGAACTCAAATTGTTGGCTGCTTCTTTCGGGCGTACCACCAGTCATAAACTTCGCCGAAACAGTAGACAAAAAGGATCATTCCTGCAAAGAAGGAGGCATCCGCAATAGCTACGTCAATATTAATTAAGCCTATCATAATTTCCCCTAAAACGCTGAGCTTAAAACATTTATTTCGAAATTCGGCTACACTGTTGAGTTAAATAGGAGCAGGAAACGTGCAATTTAAAAAAGTCATTTGATGTTTTTTAATTCGTCTAGTAAATCGTTGAGTTGAGCGAATAATTCGAGAAAACGGTAGCCCTTTTTGGTTGTAACGTATTTGTTTAGTTTTTTCTCAAGCAAGCCCTGAGAAACTAGGGCGTTCATTTGGCTTTTAAGCTGGGAGTAATTCAGGTTTGCATTGTACATTATGCTTGTTTTGGTTTTCTGTTGCTCACAAAAAAGAAGAATCTCCGCTATAATATCCATTTTTCCCCGTCTTGAGTTCTTTGCAGCGCTTAATTCTTTTTCATGCCTTAGAAGAGCAAACTGGAGTTCCTGTGAATTCAATTTCGCGGCTCCAAATAAACTGCTTGTCAAAAAGCCTTCTCCCTCTACTAACTTGATTTAAGGGGTTTTTAGCACTTAAACAAATGTGATTGTGCATCAACAATAACAACCAGTCAAATTGCCGCTTGACTTTGTCAGCGATGCTTTTTGAATATTTTTAAGTTGCGACTTTGCGGCTGGCGTAAGTTGCGACTTTCCGCCCTGAGCCTTTGCGTTTTGGGTTGCTTTTCTGGTTTGGGATTTGAAGGTATTTGCTGGATGCGACTTTCGCTTTGGCGGGATGCGACTTTCAATGTTGACTCCATATTGACGTTATTGTCGGCTTTGGGCGCGGTGGGATTTGGCGGGTTTGTTTTAGGTTTTTAGGTTTTGGATTTGTGCTTTGGGAAGGTTGGTTTTGCGTGGTTGCGCAATTTTTAAGTTGAGACTTTTGGTTGGCGAAAGTCGAGACTTTCTGGGTGACTTGGCTGAAAAATATGGGGTTAACGTTTTAAATAATGAATCATTGTTAGCTTGGATAGAGGCGGAAGGGCATGCTTGAGCGTTTAACACTTTACTCTGATGGAGGAGCAAGAGGAAACCCTGGACCTGCCGCCATCGCGTATCTTGCAGTAACGGAGGCAGGGCAAGTCATTAAGGCGGATTCACGCTTCATCGGTGAAGCAACCAATAACCAGGCGGAATATAACGCGTTGATAGCGGCATTAGAGTTTGCTAAAGCCTTCAAAGCTCAAGAAGTCACCTGCCACCTTGACAGCGAACTCGTTGGAAAGCAACTTAAAGGCGAATACACCGTAAAAAATCCAGAACTGCAGAAACTGTGGCGAAAAGCCGTAGAATTGAAGGATGGCTTTAAAAAAATAAGCTTTGTTAACGTCCCAAGAAGTAACCCTTACATCCAACAGGCAGATGCACTTGTCAATAAAACTTTAGATGAACAAGCCAAAAATGGCTCAGCTAAACGGTTATAACAAACCCTGCATTCCTAGCCATCAGCAAAGATGAAGGTGAAGAAATTGTTTGTTCACGCAAGCATACGTACAAGCAACATGGCAAGGTCAATCGACTTTTACAGCAGATTTCTAAGCTTAAAACTCCTGAGCCGCAGAGAAATCAAGCAGACTAACGCTGAAATCGCTTTCCTTCAAGACGCAGAGGGCAAAGGCTGCACGCTGGAATTAACCTTCTACCGCAACCAAAAAAACTTCAGCCAGCCACAGTACGAAGACCGCTTGTTCGACCACTTAGGTTTCGAAGTGGCAGATTTGGGCAAAACCATTACAGCCATGCGCAAGGAAAACGTGACAATCAGCGATGAACCCTTCAAACTCGGAACAAACGGACCCACAATCGCATTCGTCGAGGACCCGGATGGAACGCTTATTGAGTTAATCGAAAGGTAAGCTACAGGTTAACCAGAATATCGTTGCTTTCGATTTTTAATTCGTATGCAGGTTCAGGCTTTTTTGTTGGTCCTTTAGTGAAATTGCCTGTTTTAAGGTCATAGGTGGATCCGTGGCAGGGGCAAACAACTGTTTCGCCTAAAAGTTTCCCCTTAGATATTTGGCAGCCTCTGTGCATGCACTTATCGCCGATGGCATAGTAGTTTCCGTTTACGTTGGCAAGCAATATTTTTTGGTCGTTAACCGTTACGCCGATCATACTGTTTGGTTTAACCTCATTTATTGAAGCTAACTTGACAAACTCCATGACATATCGCCTACCAAAAATATGTTTGGTGAATGAATTATATTTTTTGGTTACCATCAAAAAATTACTTAGCCGCACATTTTTTTAGAAATCTAAGTGATCACAAGGTTCTCTTTGAAAGAGAATCGAAACCAGAACAAAATATAAACGTTAATTCACTCCATATGGAAATAGGGCAACATAGTATGTCTCTTAGAGTCAAAATAAATCCTAAAGTTGAAGAGAGGTTCAGGGAAGCAGCCATGAAACGTTTCGGCTGTGGAAAAGATGCTCTAAGCGTGGCAGCTGAGGAGGCTATCCTTAAATGGCTTTCAACAACCGAAAAAGAGCCCAGTAACTTTGAAGGTGACCCCGTGAAAGCCATCGAAGGGCTACTCAAAGACGTAAACGTAGACTCAGTGACTCTGCAGCATAATACTCAAAAGCTTTGGGCGAAAAAAGTGCTAACTCATTGTCGCTCAAAAGTCGCAAGCAAAAAAATTTAGAACCATGACAGTGTTCCGTTTTTTCTTGCGGTTTTTAGGCACCAAGCGTAAATGGCGTATCCTAATGGGACAATTATTGCGCACATTAAGGTTAGAATCGCCAAGTCTGGCAGGATTATTTGGATTGTTGAACCTGTAAGCATGAGCCTAATGCATTTGAAAAAGTAGTATTGAGGCAACACGTAAGAAATAGCTTGCAGTACCGGCGGCAGGATTTGCGGCGGAAAAAGCACGTTGCCAAACAAGCTTGTCGCAATGGTTATGAGCGCAGAAACGGGGTCTCCCTGCTTGGTTAATATCAGGATTCCGGAGCCAATCATACTGAAACCGATGAAGGCGCTTATTCCTAAGGCTACAACGACAACCGTTCCTAAAACGTTAACGCTTAAAGATACACCAAAAATAAACACGCCCACAGCAAGGTAAATAGCAACTACTCCCGTGCTCCAGATGAAGCTCCAGAGAGAACTGCCAACAATGAAAGTTGTTAAGCCTGTTGGCGAAACCAGGACCTCTTCCAGCGCCCACGGATTAATCGTTTTCTGAACTAATGTTAGGCTTTGAGTTAGATAAGTGCTGAAGGCTAAACCGATAAGTAAGTACGTTGTAAAATTCTCCCCGTACAATTGAAGCACAGTTTGCGCAGTTGCACTTGACCCAAGATAAGCAAATGAAAGCGCGCCAAAAAGTGCCGTTACAATAAGTATGGCAATGTTAGTTTTGTAAGTGGAGAAGCTTATCATGTCCCTCTTCATGAAATACCAGATTTTCTCAAGCTCTTCCGAAAAAGTCATGCATTTATGCCCTCTTAGTCAGCTCGATAAACGCGTCTTCCAAGGTTGGCTCTTCACGTTTAAAATTGACAAGTTTAATTTTTTGTTCAAAAAGGAAGTCAAAAATTGACGGCAACTGATCAACGCTTTTCAGCTCAACGCACAGACCTTTCTGGTTAGGCATTAAGTCCTGGTCGGTTCTTTCAGCTATGCCAATTACGCCTTGCAAGGTACTGATTTTGTCAATTTGAGTCTGCGTTATATCTTCAAGTACTAGGTAAATTGACTCTTCATTCTTAATTTTATCCCGCAAGGCATCTGGAGTGCCCAAAGCAACTATTTTGCCTTGCTTGAGGATGCCGATTTTAGTGCAGATCTGCGCGGCCTCCTCAATATAATGTGTCGTGTAGAGCACTGTTTTGCCTGATTCCTGAACGGTACTTTTAACGAAGTCCCGAACGTTTCGAGAAGAAATCACGTCTAAACCAGTCGTGGGCTCATCAAGAAGAATTACAGGCGGGTCAGGAAGCAGCGTTCTTGCAAGCGCCAGTTTTCTCTTCATGCCGCCCGAATACTTCTGGAAAAGCTGAAAAGTGTTGTTTTCTAAACCCACCAGCTTTAAAACTTCCAAAATTCGTTCATGCCGCTTCTGCCTGGGCACATTGTAAATCGACGCGAAAAACTCAAGGTTTCTGTAGCCGTTGAGCCGCCAAAAGAAACCGCGCTCCCCAACACTGAAAAGTGTGCCAAGCGACCGTTTAACTTGCATCTGTTGTTTCACTATGTCATAACCGTTGATTAATGCAGTCCCACTGTCGGGTGGAAGAAGAGTACACAGCATTTTGATCAGCGTTGTTTTTCCTGCTCCGTTAGGACCCAGAAGACCAAAAAGTTCTCCCCTCTTGACTTCGAGGTTGAGGTGGTCAACAGCGTTTACAGAAATTGTTTTGCTTTTAAAAAAGCCAGGTTCTGGATTTGGAACCTTTGACTTAAACGTTTTCGTCAAGTTAATCGTTTGAATGGCGTTTTCGTCCTGCAACCAGTTAACCTCATAGTTCTGTAATCTATTGATTAACAAAAACAATCAATATTATTTTTAGTTACTGCCAGCAGGCAATTAAGCATTTCGACATGGCACAGCCGATTTCTTAAGACCCATTGAGCGGGCAAAAATGCAAAAAATATTTTTTTCTGTATATCGTGGATGTTAAAATTGGTGAATCCACGGGGTAAGCTGCTGAGCATTTGCGAATTTTTCTGATAGCGGCAACTGCAAATAGGCGCCGTACTGGTTAAAGTATGGTGAGCCCTTTCTTGAGAACAAAGTTAAAACTTTGCCGTCATGATTGATTTTGAAGCCTGTGCTGTTTGGTTCATGACCCCGTATCAATATTTTAGCGTTTAACAGTCGCAGAACTTTCTCCGTTACTTTTTTGCCAAAAAGCTTCCCAGCACCCCTCGGCGAAAAAGAAACGCCTTGCACATCTTCGTCTGGGTCGCTCCAGAGCAAATCTTCCAGCAAATCTTCTCTGTGGTTTTCTTGGGCTTCAGCGATGTCTTGGAGGCTACTGATTTGGGGGGATACGCCGCCGTGAACCATCAAATAACGGTCTTTCACAAACACGGCATTGGACAGGCAAGCAAATAAAACCCGCGTCTTCTCATAAACCGTTTTCCATTCTTCTCCAAACCTGCTTTGGAATTGGAAGGGCAAATCGTGTGGAGAAGCCATCAGGTCTTTTGGCGCTTCGTGGTTTCCCCTTAGCAGAACAACTTGGCTTGGAAAAGCAAGTTTAAGCTTCAAAACTGAGTAGTAGACTTCTGCGGATTTTTCTCCCCTGTCACCGTAATCGCCCAAAAAAATAAGCGTTGCATCTTTGGTTTTTTCCATTTTTTCGATAAATCGGCTTTGTTGCAGGATAACCATGAGGCTTTCGAAGTCTCCATGCAAGTCGCCGACTACTAATGCTTCGCCTGCGGGTTCAAGTTTAACTAAACGATTTTCAATGGTTAAATCGCCAACTTGCCCATTTTCATTATGCAGTAAAGATACGGCTTTGTCCATGGTTTCGATGAAGTCGAGGCTTTGAATGTTTGAAGTTTCTTCAACAAGTAAAGATAAATCCAAAGCGAACACGGCAACTATGGAACTTGAACTTTCATTTCAATTGCACTGTAAATGTCTTTTTCAATTGTCCGCTTGAGATTGTTGATTTCATCAGCAGTCTCGTTGTAAGAGTTCTCTTTGACTGCTTCATGCGTCTCTATGATGGCTTTTCTGGCTTTCAGCTGATCAACCTGCGCCTGAAACACGGATAAATTGTGAGTAACCTCATCCATCATCGGAGAAGCCAGCAGCTGTTTTTTTGTTGTTGCCATTTTGACGCATCTGATTTGAAGCTTGGCGAGCGAGTCATTCTTAAGTATCTCATTCATTGACTGCTCGGCTTTCCTTGCTTTGTCAGCTTTTAATTTAAGCTTGTCCTCAGCCATTAAACTCTGAAGCTTCTGCAAAATTTCTCTAAGCATCGGATAACCAATCTCTTCAGCTATTAACGCTTCGAAAGGATTCTCCAAATACTGGTTCACCTTGGTTAGCTCATCAGGAGTCACGCCGCCTCCACCGCCCGAGGTAGCTAATGCCTGCATTTTTATGAAAGGCTTTTGCAGATGCCGAATGGTATTTTTCAATTCACTGCTTAACACGTCGATCTCAGTATTTACCATGTTTAGATTATCAATCGGTCCGCCGTTTTTCAGTTCAGATATTTTTTGTTCCAATTCGGCGATTTCTTTTTCGATCGGGGTCCGTTCAGCCTTTATTTTTTCTTTTTCTTCTCCAATTGTGACTAATTGTTGCTGGACGTTTTGAAGCTCATTTAGAAGCTGGAAGGCTTCTTCCAAAGTCTTTGTTTTAACGTACTCTTTTGTAACAAAGTCGTTTAGAGTTGCGTATGTTTGTTTAGACCTTTCATAGATGGTTAAGAATTTTCTTCGATCCATGATAAAGAAGGGAGAAATCCTCGGGAACCAATTCTTGATGTCTATGTCGATTACTATATAGACTTTTTGAATTTCCTGAGCGTACCTGCTTAAGGTATCGTAAGAGATTTCTTCTGGCGGATTGACTTTTTTGAGGCGGTCAAGAAATAAATGAGAAAGCTTGTTTAGGGCTCTGGCTCGATTGTAAACTTTCATGTTTCTTCTTTCAATTTCCCTTGTGCTATTATCCAAAAGCAGCTGGCTTACGTCGCCGACGCTCTCGAGTGCCATGTTCATGTCATCTCTTAATTTTTTGGCTTGGGCATGGACGGGAGAGAGGATTGAGTTGGTTTTGTCTTCAAGCCAATGTTTAACTTCGCCGGATGATGTGAACTGTACTGTTTCCGTCAAATGCGTTTTCCCTGTATCATATCTTACGTTGGCTTATTTATCACTATTTCCAAATTTTACGCTGAATTCACTACCCTTTTTTGAGTAGCTACTCTTAAATAGCTAACGGCGGCATTGAACAAGCAAAAGAGAGGAAATAAATGGACACTAAACGACTCACACTAATCATCATATTCATCGCATTAACAACATCTTTAAGTATTGCCGGACCAAAAATTCCAGCGCCATACGCACCATTCCTCTACTATCAACTGTGGGAAATACCAATAGTTGTGGCCTTCTTAGCCATGGGGCCTAAAGCAGGCGTAACGATAACCGTCATAAACACACTCATTTTACTAGCTGTTTTCCCTGGCTCTCTACCGGTAGGACCGATATACAACTTCGACGCAGTACTATCAATGCTAGTGGGAATTTACATACCATACAAAGTTGCAACTTACAAGTGCCCAACGGAAAAATTAAGCAGTTTTCTGCAGCAACACGTCAAATTAATCAGCATATCTGCAACTGTCTTAGGAATCGTTCTCCGCGTAATCGTCACAACACCCATAAACTATTTCGCTTTACAATTATCTTATCCATTCGGCTTCGGACTTAACGCAGCTGGATCTCTGGCTTTGTTACCTTTAATCGCATTCTTCAATGCTACAGTAGCACTCTACACGATACCTATTGCTATTGCGGTTGTAGCAGCAATCGCTTCCAAATTTAAAATATAATAAAAAAGCAAAATTTTTAGAATCCTAAGGATTCCGCTAGCACCTTAGGGTCAATTTGTCCTGCCCTTGAATTTTCTGCGATTTTTACAGCTACAAAAGACTTTTTGCTTTATTTCAACACTTATATTGAGACAACGGAGCAGCGCTCCACTTCTATCTATTGGGCGTTTTCCAACTTCGCCATAATAATGCTCCACCAACCAAAACAATCAACAACAATACTGGATAAGATAGATGCGATGGATGACGAAGGAAATAGGCAGCAAACTGAGTAACAACCACGAACAAAATAACCATAGCCATATCTATCTTTACAATCTGCCACTTTAATCTAGATAGCTTCGCTAACGCTATACACAAACCAGCAATTATGAAAACCATCGCTATGGTTAACGTTGTTGGTCCTCCAGGTAACGGAGAATACAAAGCTGGAATTTCCAGATAAGTGCCACTGATAACGGTTAACCCGAATATTAATAGAATGGCTGATCCAACATAGACAAGTTTGGTGAATTTGGGCTGGGTTAAGGTAATAAGCAATCCAGCGATAACGATGAAACCTAAACATGACATGCCTCCTATTTCTCTCAATATAACTCCAATTATAGCGAGAGCAAAAATGCAAAAGCTTAGAATGAACCAGAGGCGATTGTCTCGAGTTTGCTTATTAATACCAGGAGTAAGGAGAATCTGAATCCGAGTTCGTTCATATGTTCCCAGGCTCAAAGCGAGAGAAGCCAAGAATGCAAAGAAAAGATAGAAGTAATTTAAAAAGAAGCCATTTTCTTCAATTATGGGAATTGTAATAACCGTGACTGCAATGCTCCACAAAAAAGAGCTAAGGAAAAAATAGAAGGCAGACCTACCAATGGGAGTTCCTTTGCTTTTAAGGTAATTGTTGAGCAAGATAAGAGATGAACCAAAGTTAAGAGCCAAAGTCCACAGCCAAAGATTGTAGAGCCCAAAATCTAACAAACCAATCAGTATATTAGGCAACCAAAACTTCTCCTTTCTTGTTAACAATCAAGTGAGCAGTCTTGTCCGCGATAGTTGAAAGGAACTTCAACATCTCCTTTGTACTCTCCATCTCAACCATTAAAAAAAACGTGGTTATTCTAATGGATTTTAAAGTCAAACCCAATTGGTGAGCAAACGCGGTGAGGTCCTTCTCCTTGTTGTAGATGAGTAAAGTTGTTAGAGAATCGAAGATTAGAAACTCCCTTTCAGCGCACGCTCTTTCAGAGACGTTAGCAACGCATTTGTGGATACATATGCCTAATGAAGTTAGATCCGCTGGATTATTTATGAGAAAAAGATTCTCGTTTTGAGGATTAGCCCCTGCAATTGTGGAAGCGCAATCTAAATATTTAAGCGAACTGAGAACGTTGAGTTTCTGTAAGTGTTCTTTCACTGTCATAAAAGGTTTGTTCGCAGAGACAATTATTCCCTTCATGCCCCATTCCTTTACTAATTCGACTGGGATTTCATTGGATATGTGGACATAGGATTCAGGTTGAATTATCAGAATAGCAATATTGCCTATCCAGTCTTCAAGTCGGGCGTTTTTCAAAAAAAATGCCTCGTTCCTCGTCTTAGTTCTGCCAACGAATAACTAATAAGTCTTTCTTCCTAGCGCCCAACATAAAAGAATGAAATTTGTGTAGCGAGTACTTTTTGGCTTTATTTTTCTCTGAATAGGGACATTGTTGGGTAAATTTCTATTCCGGTTTTGTCGATTGTGTAGGGAACAAGGTTTGTGTTTATGCTGACGCCTCTCATTTTCTCCACGCGCGCGCTAATGGGCTGCCTTATCAACAACAACAGGAATCCTAACAAGAGTAGCCTTCATGACATTGGTTCTTTATTTTGCTCTCCCTCAACCATCGCCAATCGGCTTTAGTTTCCCCCTTGCGGCTACACCAGGATACCTTCCATTCGCAGCCTTCTTCAACGCTACATTGGCGCTCTACACAATTCCAACAGGGTATTTGATTGCCAACAGGGTACAAAAAATCCTTAAATTAAATTTGCCCAAATAAAGAACATTGCTCGAAAAAACGAAAAATAGAGAAACTGTAATCCTAAGGATTCCCCTATCACCTTAGAGTTAATTTGTCCTGCCTTAAATGTTCTGCCTGTTTTAGCGTTATTTATCATAAGCACTGCGGGCGCGAACAAGCCGTGGTCAATCTTGTAGAAGTCGCGGTCTGCTTCGCGGAAGATCTGCAGGAACGGTTTCCCGTAATCTTTTGAAGCCATGGACGGCGCCTGCTCCATGATTTTCTGCAGTACAGCCTCGTCCTCATAGTCAACGGTGCAGTAGACAGTGCCACGTAAAGGATTGCGTCGTTTGTGCGTGCCATCGCCACCTCGAAATCCGTGCCAAGCGGCGGAATAGGCGCTTTGGGTACTAATCACAAGTTTTAACACAGTCTAAAATGGGTTTAGGGACGGGCAGCCCCATTAAAGGTTCTGAACCCTTTCGGGTATGGGGACGGGCAACTTCAAACCTTTGTGTAAACTTACAACGCGCGCTCACCAAGCTTGCTGTAAACGTGTTTACATTTGGTATGCTCTTAGCTCTATACGTAAGTTAAGATATCAGTAAAGTTTTGGTGACCCATTAGAAAACCTTAAAAAGGAAATTATAGATATGCACACATATAAGCTTATAACAAGTGAGGAATTAACAATTCCGCATACCCAACTAAAAACTGGAGTTGTATTGGCTTCTGTTATTTTACTGGCTTCTTTTCTTTCAGTGACGTTTGTTGCTCCTGTTTTAGCCGTCAGCACCAGTCCTGGTGTCTCGGCGAATAGCTATGTAACACTAGGCTGGTACGCTGTCAATGTACCTTCAGTTCATGTTATAAACTGGGAAAAAATACAAGTGGTTTCAGTTTCTGGGAAAGAAGTTACTTGGCGCATGACTGGTCAAATGGCAGATGGTGGTGCTTTTCCAGATAATGGTGATACATACTTCATTAATTTTGAAACTGGCGCGACCAATTTTACTCATAGTGATTTAGGACTAATAATACCGGCAAATCTAAACGCGGGCGACAAACTAATAGTAGGGTCCACAACATTTGTAGTCAACTCTACAGAGATAAGGACTTACTTGAATGTCAGCAGAACTATCAACGTTATCACCCTGGTAGCCCAAGTTGTTACATCAAATGGTCCTGGTAATACTACATCGACCTATGTGTATGATCAGAGCTCTGGTATGTTATTGGAAAATGAAGATCAGATTGTTTCAAGTAATGTTACTGTCCCTCGCTCATATGTTGATATGAGTGTTTCTGCAACCAACCTCTTTTCTGCACAAACTAATCAAATGCCTGTTGAGGTCATATATGCCGTAGTAGCAGCCGCAGTCATTGCTCCAATCGCCGCATCTACGATCATTATCAGCAGAAGAAGAAAAGAAACTGAAGTAAAACTCAAGATTCAAGAAGGCAAGGAAACTGATTCAATCTACAACCTTAGTGGGGTCAATCGCGGCGAATGCTACTTGAGTGATTCTTTGGAACATTGCGCGAAAGTTTTGTGTGAGTTGCACTCTCGGGGAGCCACCGCCTTGGCCATCGTTCGAGAAGACCCAACATTGTTGACCAAGACCTGTAACCTCAAACCCGATGATGTTATTCTGCTATCGACGAAACCCATTCAAGGTTTCAAGGCAATAAGTAACCTGCAGGAAATTTCGATTGCCATAATGAAATTTGTCAAGGCTGATGGTGGCGTCGTCCTTCTCGACGGGCTTGAGTACCTCATAAGCCGTTTCGGCTTCAACACTGTGTACATGTGCCTACAGGAAAAAAAGATTGAGTTCCTTGAGGCAGGTGCAGTTCTTCTGGTTCCAATCAATATGGAAACACTGGATAGCCGAGAGAAGGGCCAGCTTTTAAGCGAACTAAAACTCCTCTAACAATGACTGACTAAGTGCCTTTGGAGATCCCCAATGTCTGAACCCAGAACGTATTCATGGATGACAAAAGATGTTTTGATGAAGTACATCCTCGTTGCGCTCTGCGTTCTTGTGGCAATCTCGTTTCTCTCGTGGGGCATAACATCCATAATACTCTGCGTAATTTCAGTTTTGACTGCTGTGACCCTTGATTACTTGCTGTCACTCGTAATGAAAGGCAAAGGACCATCGAACACAATTTCTGCATCTGTCTTTGGGTTAATAGTCGCTCTTTCATATTCCTTAGGGACCCCCTCGTCACTTTTCCGCGAGGTATTTCCATTAACTGCACCTTGGGCGTATGTTTACGTGGTATTAATTTCTGTTGTGGGTATGGTTTTCTTTGAAAAACTACAGACTTTGAGTGGCAGGAAATACGTTAACTCTGTTGCTGCTACAAAGCTTTTGGTTTTCCTGCCACTGCTGTATCAGGTTTTTTTGCCTTCAGAGCATTTAGCACCCTCATTAACTGCTCCTATTAGTTTTTCGGGTTCCCTTTCTTTCGGATCTTATCTGCAAGCATTCGTTTCTAATGGTCCCTTAGTTATTACCAACGCTCAAAATCTGCTTTATAATATGGTACTGCTTAAATTTCATGATTGGGTAGGCGGGGCTTCAAGCATCGCTGTTATCGTTGTGGGGATAACGTTATTCACACTTTGCCGTAAATACGTTAAATGGAGAATCACAAGTGCTTATTTTGTAGCCATAATCGCAATGTCTTTGCTGATGAGTGCCATTTACGGTGGCGACGTAGCGCTTAGACTTATATTTGAACTCTTCATAGGCAGCTCAATATTCTTAGCGTTTTTCATGGCAACCGATTCAGCAACCACCCCGCTAACATACATGGGACAAATGATATTTGGGGTCGGACTAGGCATACTGACTGTGATTATTCAAACATACACGGGCTTCTTTGGAGGCTCCATTCTATCTTTGGTCATTATGAATTTTACTTCACCCTTTTTGGATAAGGTAGGAACATTGCATCCACTAACTAGGGAAACTAAGATAAAACTTCCCGAAGCCAAAGAATTCAGAAGTGTCAAAGTCACTGAATGCATCAGATGCGGCGTATGTATGCGTTCCTGCTGCCACCAGTTAAGCCCAATACTGATTAAGCAACAATTGGATAAAGGCGACCTCAACGCCGCAAAGAAACTGCAACCAAACCTCTGCGATTCCTGCGGAAATTGCAACTTCGTTTGCCCCGCGAGAATAGACTTAAAAAGTGCGGTTCTTAAAACAAAGGCAGCGCTACGCGCAAAACTATAGGAAAGCAACTGAGCCTAATCAAAAACAGGATCGTTGCAAGAAATTTTTTGGGCTATTTTTCCCTGAATAGCGACATATTTGGGTAGATTTCTATTCCGGTTTTGTCGATCGTGTAGGGAACAAGGTTTGTGTTGACGCTCACGCCCCTCATTTTCTCCACTTGTAGTCCTCTAGTCGTTGTTCCCCCCGAAAACAGGGTCTGCATCATAATGACACCGTGAACCAAGAATTCTTCATCAGATATATTTCGTTCAAGACCAAGTTTAGTCAATTCTGTAGTAACGAGAACTGTTGCACCGCAATCAGAAAGCGCTTCAATAAGGTCTACGCTAGCGGTTCTTCTCTCTATTGGATCTAAAAACCTGTAGAAAAGCGAAGCAAGCGTATCTAAAACCACACGTTTAGCGTTGACTTTTTTTATAATTGTCTGCATGTCTTCTACCAGCTTGTCGACTTGGAGTTCTTTTCCTCTAAGACTGCTTGATTCTTCTTTCATCATTTTTTCCTTAAGCATGGCAACCCTAGAGAGCCTTGTAGCGTCGAGGAAACCGAATTTTCCTTCTTGCTCAGCTTTATTGAAATCCCAACCGAATTTCGCCATTTCAGCAAAGAAATGATTCTTGCCTTCGTCTAAGCTGATGAAAACACCGTTTTCACCATATTCGGCAATGCCCTTGTATAAGAATTGGGAAGCAAAAATCGTTTTTCCAGCTCCCGGTCCCCCAATAACTAATATCACTCTATTCTGTGGGAAGCCGCCGCTAATTAATTCATTCAAACCTTCAATTCCGGTAGGAACAGTCTTCACAAAGTCTGACATCTCATGCACCTACGAACATGCTAAAAGACTCTACTGTATATTTATAATTTTTGTAGGAGATAAAACGCTAGAAGATAGACATAGAACTCGAAAAAAGCAATATTGGAATTCTTAACAACAATAACGCTTCCATTTCAAATAACAGTTTCTTTATGATAGTGTTTATTTACAATAGTTTTTCTTTTGTTAGAACAAGTTCTTTTTCTGAGTACCGCTGACCGGCAAGCTTCCTGACCCTGAGACTTTTTACCACGCCATTAGCAGTTTTTTTTCGGTAGTCCTGATTGGGATATGGTCAGATTGGCAAGTTTCCCTGTCGCTTTCTCCAGGTGTGAATTAACTTTGTTTAAAGTCCCAACGATCCTTTCATCACGTCTACGTCTAGGCTTCCTGCTGTGAATGTTTTGCCCGTTTTCATATTGTTGATGGAGACGACAGCGGGAGCAAAAATGTTTGTGTCAATCTTGTAGAAGTCGAAGCCTGCTTCTTTGTAGATGTCTAGAAACCGTGGATTTTTTTGGGCGAGTCTTTTTGCTTCTTGCAACATTGCTGAAGCCGACGAGGGAGCTTGCTGAACTATGCTTTGCAGTTTTTGTTCATCGTCGTAATTTACTATGTAGTTCGTTACTCCTCCGTAGAGGATAGCATCATTTGTCCTCCCCATGGCTTCGCCTGCATCAGGATGCAACGGGACAATCGGAGCATACCCCCATGCATGCTTTACAACTAACGGATCTAAACCACATCTTTCAAGTTTATGTAGTCCAGTTTCAACTATTCGACCAGAAACTTGAGTTGCACCAGCCACGCTTGTGGTGGAAAACATCACTATATACAAGTTTTTAATGGAAACCCGACATTTATCAGCTATCAATTGAATAATTTGTTCTGACGGCTTCTTTTGAGTTTCTAGAACAAGCACTGCAATATCGGATTCTTCCTTAAATTGAAGTTTTTCATAGAGGTCTTTGGGTTTAAGCGCCAAAGCTCTTGCTGGACCAGATGCAATGGCTGAATACCCGTCACCCTTAACTTGCCAGCCCGCAAATTGGGAAGCCAATAGAGACAACGCAGGGTAATCTGTCTTTATGAAAACCGAGGGCAAAACAACATTCCCATATTGAATAGCCATGACATTAGCGGTGCCGTATCCTGCCAAGCAAATTTCCGTAACCATTTCGCCTGCAAGAAAACCGCCCTCAGCTTCAATGCCAGCATCAATTAAGATTGCGCCAGACTCGGATTTTTCAACGTTAACACCATATTTGTCAGCTTCATCACAAAGCTTATTGACTAAATTTAATGCTGATTTGTTTAGAGTAATCTTCGGCATTCTCTCTGAGTCCTCAGGTCTGGAATAAGGAAGTAAATTTAGCCACGGATAAGTCTTTTCCCCTAAACATTCAAATTAAGCCGCAAAAACAATCCGTAATAGGGCGAAAATTCAACCGATTTTTGTTAACAGAGAAAAATAGTTCTGATTTGACCTCACTTATTTCTCCAAAAGGTATCGATAGTTTTTAACTCTTTTATTATACTCTTCATTGATTAAATTTCTAAGTTCCAAGTAAACGTCAAAGTTGATTTCATATTTTGCAGATTTAATATCCGAAGTCTCGAACGCGGTTGCCAGAGTGCGAATCTTCTGCTGCCATAAATCTGCGATTTGAGATGGGAACATGAATGGATAAGTTGCGATAATTTCGTTAATTTTATTTCTTTCATCAAAATCCAACCAGAAAGCAGAGTTTTCATTTTTAGCAGTTTTGTTCAAAATCGTAAACAGTGGACCGTAGGCTTTTTCCAGCTCATTTCGGGCATCCTCGATTTGATGTCTTGTTGCCTCAGTTGAAGTACGTTTGAACGTTGAAAAACCTTCAATGGCGGCGAAGGCTGCGAGGGCAAAAGTTAGAAGCAGAGTTGTTTTATCCATGAAAGTAAGGTCTGACACAATTGAAATATGCCCTGAATAGCCTGTTAACTGCGGGAAGTACAAAATGACCACTAACACAACGAGCCCAAAGATCGGTAAATAAACTAGCCAAGTTTCTTTCTGCATTTACTCCAGAAAATATAATACGGAAGCTCTGAATTTAACGATTTGCCACACTTTTGCCTTTACTAAGCCACGCGATCTTGTTTTTAAGAAAATATAGGACACTGGGAGTAAAAATCGAGAGCGAAGCCAACAGGAAGTTAAGTGGAAAAACCGTGGGGTACTCGAAAAGGTTGCCGCCCCATGAACCCGCGATGTTTAAGAGTCCGCCTGAAAGCTGAATCAGCGACCAAGCAGCCGTCTGCAGCAAAGCCCCAGTGAGACGCGCATAATACTTTTCTTTGCCTTCCAAAGCTTTGGCTCGGGAAATTGAAAAGTAGAGTTCGCCAGCAACAGCGCCTGCAGCTCCAGGAAAGAAAGCGTTAACCAAAATTTTCTCAACCAAGTTAGCGGGGATATAATAGCCAATCCACGGCGTGTTGAGCAAACTAATCAGTGGCAAAACAACGCTACCCGTCGCAATCCTAATCGCAGCTGGAATGGCGTAGATGATGGCGCCTCCAATCTCCCAAACCCACAACCTCCTGCACCGAAACACGCTTGCAAACGCTTTCCAGTTCATAGGCTTTAAACTAACCTGACAAAATTTAAAGCTCTCCCCCCAAAAACACACTCAGAAGCGAGGAAATGGCAACTATCTTAGGGTCGGTAACCGCTCAGTGTACAAAGCGCCAAGGCTGAGGCTGTCAAATCCGCGGTTGTTCCTGGATTGCACTTGTTTTGGGACTGCCGAAGTTTCCTGTCAAATGCTGTGAGGCTCTTTTTGCCTGCCGCGGTTTCTAACCCCCCAAGCTCCAAAACGGCTTTAGCGTCACATGAAATCTCCACCGCTTTCTCTTTGCCAACTTTCCGCGCTATGAAGGTGTCTGGTTGCTCGGATAGGATTTTTAGGAAGGTATGGACAACTGCAGTGTTTAACGGCTTGCTTTCCAACTGCTTCATCAAGTACGGGTAAGCCAAATCGAAGGTCACTGGGTAATTGTTTACCCATTCGGCGCAGATGTCGTCGTACGCAGAGGCGATTTTGAAAACCTCAAACAACGTAACATTTTCCTTTATTAAGCGTTCTTTGGAGCGGGGGTCGGTCACGTCCAGGTCTGGAGCATCGTTGAGTCCGCTTGGGTTGGCGATGTCTACCGCTTCGTAGAGGTGTACTGAATCCCGGGCGGTGGTTGATTTAACCGCTAAGCCGATGTTTTTGCGCAGTTCTGAGAAGGCAAAGGTGAAATTTCTGTGGGTCGGCGTCATTCCTGCGGCGACTGCAATCGGCATTAACAGCATTACGGTTCCAAGAATCGTGTTTCCGCCCCTTTGCCAAGCGTTAACGTCGCTGACACAGGTCTTAATGAGTTGCCCCAAGCCAACCTCGCCAACACCAAGCCTATTTTCTGCCACCTTTGCGCCGCGGTAAGCTGCCTCTTCGAAAGATGACCCAGCAGCAACGGCTGAAGCCAAGAAATGCTGGCATATTGTTCCCTCAAATCCCGTTGTTAAGTTGACGTTGCCTGGTTTTTCCGAGCTGACTTCAAGAAGTATCGCCAGCTCTAAACATTTGGAAATATGCTTTGCTTTTTCGTAGTTTTCCATTGATACATCAAGTGTAAGTGGCGTAAAAAAGGTTTAATAAAGTTATTTAAAAAGTACAAGGTAGTCTTATGCTTAAGGCAGAGAGTAAAGATGAAGGCACGTGAAGGCGATTTAATTAAAGCGAAGAGCAACGTGGTTTTTGACGTTAAGGGCTTAGTTCACCCCGCAGACAAAATTGTCGCGTTTCCCCGCTTCATCCCTTCGCAGCAGGGCACTAGACGCGGCAAAGATGCTACTTACGGGAAAGTCTACCGCCTCAGTGACAGGTTCAAGTACCTTCAGGAAAACCATCCTGACCTTATCGTTTTTGACCCCATCTTTGGCGAAACAATGTGCGAAGTCCCAATTGCCCAGATAGCGGAGCACTATAAGCCTGAAGAAAAACTCTGGGCTCTACGCACGGCAAAGGACCTTACAGTGCTTGAGTGCAAGGCTTTGCGGCTGGCTGAAACCTTGAAAAAAGAAGCAGGTATTCCTTGGAGCAGCATAGGAGTTTCAGGGTCAATAATGGCTGGATTAACCACTGAAAAATCGGATATCGACCCGCTGGTTTACGGGGCGAAGAACTGCCGCAAAGCCTACGCTACCCTGCAAAAGCTGCTGAAAGATGAGCAATCTGGCTTCAAGCCCTACAGTCATGAGGAGCTGGGGGAGCTATTCGATTTCCGTTCGAAAGATACGCAGATGAGCTTCGAAGACTTCGTTTTGGTCGAAAGCCGCAAGGCGTTTCAGGGCAAGTTCATGGGCACCGACTATTTCATCCGATTCGTGAAGGAGTGGAGTGAAATAGACGAGCAGTATGGTGACGTGTGCTTCAAAAACAGCGGCTACGCAAAAATCACAGCCAAAATAGCCGACAGCACAGACGCGCTGTTCACCCCCTGCACGTACAAGCTTGAAGACGTCCATGTTGTTGAAGGACCCAAGTTGCAGCCAATAGCCGAGGTTGTTTCTTTCCGCGGCAGGTTCTGTGAGCAAGCGGCAAACGGCGACGCGGTTGAGGCTCAGGGAAAAGTTGAGTTGGTCACCAACAAGAAAACGGAAAGCGAACATTACCGCTTAATATTGGGCAATAAACCGTCGGATTACATGGTTCTTTCACATGTTTAACAGCTGGATTGCCGTTGAGTGCATCACGAGTCAGATAACGTTTGTCCGAGCTTTAGGGCTTTAGGTCTTGCTCAAGGTCTTGTTCTGAGTATTGAATAAGTATGCCTTTTTCAGATAAGATTTTGTAAAAACTCCATAGCGATATGCCAGCAAGTCTAGCGGCTTTCCAACCTGTAACTTGCCCCGTTTTGTAGAGTCCTAACACATTTTCCAGACTCAATGTTTTTGATATATAAACCGGGCAACTTGAAATATCAATTGAATTACTTACAGTTTTCTGAAGAAAAAATTAACGTTTTACTTTGATCAACTGTGAACCACTTTGAGGACTTGCTCGTAGTAGCGCGGGCAATAAGTCAATGTAACCTGATGAAAACTTTCCTTTGGCAACACGACCTCTTCCAGATTTCCCTCAACAATTACTTCTTCGCCCTTTTGCGCTTGCTGACGGAACTCTTCCATGAACGAGAAAACGCGTTTAGCCTCAAGCGCTTCTGGTGCGCCGTGGTAAACTTCCAAGGGTTCAATGCCGTAGATTGACGGGATGAAGGGCGCTTCGTCGTCGGCTGTGATGCTTGCTTTGAGTTTAACCCAGCCTTTCTGCTTAATGCGTGTTTGCGGGTCGTATTCGGATTTGATTTCGCTCCAAGCCTTCACGGGCTCAAACTCAGCTTTAATAGTTCGCCCGCTACCTGCATCATCGTATAACCCGTAAATCTGCTTCCTGCGTTGATGCCAAACGAAGTCTTCAACCGTGAAGTTTCTGAAACGCCAATCCTTGCCCGCCATAACATGGTAAGACTCGAACTCGTTATGAAAACCAGACTGGCTGTCAGCATACAGGGCTTGCAGCGTTTTCCGCATGATGGCGTTCTCTTTTTTGCCGTAAACTATCAGGTCTATGTCCGAGAACTTAGGGTGATGAAACCCATGCAGCATGGAACCAAAGACACCAAAATTCTCCGTTTTTAAGCCAGAGCTATTAAGCGATATCATGAGAACCCTTTCCATAGCTGCCAGCAACTCATCGGTTGGACCCGCCTCAAGCAGCTGTTGCAGCCGCACCTCGGGTTTTCTTGCCTCCGCGATGCCGCCGTTTTTCACACCTACAAGGTTCAGCCCAAGCATCTCGTGGAAAACTTGGTACTGCGGGTACTTCTTCACGATGAGTTTCATGCCTTCGTCGTTGTAGAATTTAAAGTAAAGCTGCCCTTTGCCTGTTCGCGGCGCTCTTGGGTCTTTGGAGTCAAAAATTTTTGATGAAGCATACTCGGCGTCGCAGATGTAGGCGCCTTGCGGGTGAGAGTAGCCGAAGACGCGGAAGATTAAGCCTTCAGCGGTTTCGATGGCGTCTCGGTCCCGCAACCCTACGTTGTTACTGGCCAAATGTATTCTTCCTCTGACGTAGCTGTTCCCACAACCACCTGATAAAAGACCTTGCTGGACGTGGTGGATTCAACCCGTTCAAGTTTGCCGGACACTCTGATTGTGCTGCCGCATCTGGCAACGTTTCGGTAAAGCCCAATGTTTGAAACAACCTGAAGGGGTATCTTGTCCAATTCAAGTTCAGACTGGTCATCCAAAGGCTTGTAACCCGAAATCCCATACACCGCGGGGCGGTACATAGTTTCAGAGTCGTCACTGACGGTAGCTTCGAATCTTACAGAATCAAGCGGAACGTAGCGGTAAGCGCCATATTTTTCCTTGATTTGCTCAGGTTTTTTCGTTGCATTGTACATGAAGATTTTTCCCTGGTATCTGCCTTGAAATTTTCTTGCGGCTTCTATGCGGTTGCCTATGATATAGCTTAATTTCCCATTGTTGACAAAGCTTGCTATGGCTTCTTCTACTAGACGGAAGTTTTCTGTGCCGTAAATAACGAAGTCTATGTCTGATTCAGGAGCATGCATATTCAAAGCTATTGAACCATGGACTCCGAAGTCGCTTAAGGCAACGTTTGATTCCTTAGACATCAAACTGATCAGGTCCAATGCCATTTGTTGAAGTTTATCACGTTTCGGCAGGTTCATCAGCCAAACCAAACGGTCTTTCGGAACAAAAACCTGCTGAATTAACTCGAACGACGCAGTTATTAGCTCCTTGTTGCGGAAGGGGCAGTAATATAGGTAGTCTGGGAAGTTTTTGCGGAAGGCTTCGATGAAAGTCTGGTAGTTTTTGGCTGTGTAGAGTTTTTCTGCCCTGAAAAGCTGGTTGTCGCCGAACTTCCAGGTTCTCTCCAGCATTTCAACGTTAAAGAGCTCTTTGAACTGGGCTGGGATATATTTGAGGAATGCGAATACCCTGTCGTCTGGATGTTCATACCCGAAAGTGTTGAGTATGAAGCCGTCTTTAGTTACGAAGGTGTCCCCATCCATTGGAACCCAAATTTCTTCTGCCGTATGCATGCACCGCGAAATAAGGTAAAAGTGAAGATTAAAAAAGCTATTGCACTGTTCAATTAACCAAAGTTATTGCTGGCCACAAATTTGGGCTAAAGTTTGGATTTTGAAGTTTGGGTTTGTCATTGACGATAGGTCGAGGAACTTGTTTTTCTTCAAGTTTAAAATTTCATGGTCTTCGGTGATTAAGGCATCGCAATAGTTTAATGCCGTGGAGAGGATTAGGCAGTCAATAAAGTCAACCATTAAGCTCCGTAGAGCGAAGGCGGTTAAGATAACGTTGCTACTATATGTTGGGATTTTTTCAATAATATCATCATAGAGTAAAGCTCGTATGCCGAGTGCTATTCTTTCAGGTAAAAGCTCGTTATTGACAACGAATTTAGCGCCTTTTGCCGAGAGTTCAAACATGCTTAATTGGCTAATGGCTATTTCATGCCCGTGTGTGCTTAGTTTAACCAGGGCATCTTTCGAAAGTTCTTTAATAGAAATACCTACTGTTGGAAGAAGATATATTGTATCGAGTAAGACTTTCAAGCCTCAGCCAGCCTAGAGAGCTCTTTTCGATCCTTGTGAAATTCATCCAGAGTTATTTCGATGGTTGTTCCAGCTTCAATAAGTTCTTTGACTGTGGGAACAGGCTCAACAATAAGTCTTCCAGATTCAACTGTGAATGTCACTTTAGTACAAGCCTTAAGCCCTAGTTTCTCTCTCATTTTTTTGGGCGGAAATAGCTCTCCTTTTGAACCTACTCGACTTTCATGCATTTTCTGATTCACCGGATAAAAAATAAATTATCAGAAAAAATAGAGTTTTCGGAATAAAACAACTAAACTGTGTAGTTGCCGACAGCATAATAGTTGCGTCACCGAAAAAAGCATATATGACAAAACGAGTTTTCTTTTCACTAAAGACACGGGTGATATAGTACGGCTTCATCTAACACTGAAGAAAACAACAATGAAATGGTAGTTACTCCTTGGGAAGTAAAAGGCAAAGTAGACTACGAACGTTTGATACGTGAGTTCGGCACCCAACCATTAACCTCTCAGCTTCTAGAGAAAATGGAAAAACACACGGGCAAACTTCACGTTCAACTTGAAAGAAAAATATTTTTCAGCCACCGAGACTTAGATACCGTTCTGGACCTCTACGATAAAGGCATAAAATTTGTTCTATACACAGGAAGAGGACCATCCGGACCAGTCCACATCGGGCATCTCGTGCCTTGGATCTTCACGCTTCATATCCAGCAAAAATTCAACACCCGATTGTACTTCCAGCTGACCGACGACGAAAAATACCTCATAGATGACGACGCCAACCTAAAAGAAACACGCAAATACGCCTACGAAAACGCCCTAGACCTCATTGCCTTGGGCTTCAAACCAGAAAACACCTTCATAATCTACGACACAGAAGACATCGACCTGCTCTACGATATAACATTGGAAGTAGCCAAACGCATAACCTACAGCACCGCGCGCAGCAGCTTCGGCTTCCAAGACAGCACCAACATCGGCTGGGTCTTTTGGCCAGCCATCCAAGCCGCACCATGCTTCATCCACAAAAAACTCACAGGCGAAAACGTGCCAGCACTCATCCCAGCAGCCATCGACCAAGACCCCTACTGGCGAGTAACCCGCGACATAGCACAAAAACTCGGCTACTACAAACCCGCACAAATCCACTGCCGCTTCCTACCCGGGCTGGGCGCAGGCGGAAAAATGAGCGCGTCAATGCCTGAAACCAGCATATTCACCATGGACCCGCCTGAAGTTGTCAAAAAGAAGATTTGGAACGCCTTCACAGGCGGCAAAGGCACGGCAACGGAGCAGCGAAAAACAGGCGCGGACCCAACAGTCTGCAGCATTTTCCAATACTACTTCTTCCTGTTCGAAGAGGACAGCGGCAAGCTTGCGGAAAGGGAGCGTAAATGCCGTGGCGGCGAAATGCTATGCGGCGAATGCAAAAAAGACATAGCAGACAAACTCAACAAATTCCTCGAAGCACATAGGGAACGACGGGAAAAAGCCAAAGACATAATCGACCAATACCACATAAAACGTTAAAGCTATTTTTTATTGACAGACACGCCATTTAGCATTAAATCAATCAATGATGCGGATTCTCATCTTCTGAAAGCCTTTTTGCGTGACGATGTTTTGGTATACCAGCCAAGTCAATCGAGAAGTGTTTCTGTTTTTATGGGTACCATGTGTAGTAGGTGGTCGACCGCTTGCTTGTTATTGCCCCGCCAATGAAACCAGCAACCGTAGAGAGAATTGTTCCTAAAGCAGCAACTGCGCCGCCTATGATGCCGATGGCTAATCCGACTTTGGCGCCTAGAACGCCCCCAAAAATTAAGCCGGCTATTCCGCCTAGCAGTGTCGCGGCTATGACGGCGAGAACTACGATGGCTACTGCCGCAATTAGCCCTGCCAGTAATCCAGCCAATGCACCTCTCAGTATGCTCCTGGCTATGAGCCCAGCTACGAAACCGCCAGCCAGCATGCCAATCAGCACTCCAACAAAAGGCAGCAGAAAGCCAAGAGGCAACCCTATAATCAAAGTTACAATGAAGCCGACGAAAGCACCAAGCAATACGCGACGCACAATCTCACTATTCCTTCGCTTTAAATAAGCAATCCAGATAAAATGGTTTCGCATTTAAAAGAAGACTCAACTAAAAAGGCTGGTCATTAAAGACGATAAGTATGGGCTGACTATCATTTTCAAATATTTAACGGTTTTAGAGATTTGGAGAAATTATTCTATCTAGAGAAATCGAAAAGGAAAAATAAAAGCGCAACATTCCCTCTATTCACATCTAAGAAAGGTGATTTATGTGTCTGCAAAAACCCAAGTAAACATAGCCTCAGCCTACAGGCTTCTGCATCCTATGCACACCGTTTTGGTTTCTTGCATTGGGAAAACAGGCAAACCCAACATTACAACCCTTGCCTGGGCAATGCCAACATCCATTAACCCGCCGCTTGTAGCCATCAGCCTTGCGCCGACACGCCACTCCCACAGCTTAATTGAGGAGTCAGGCGAGTTCATAGTGAACATTCCAACATTGGAGACACTGCAAGCGGTCTACGCATGCGGCTCCTTGACGGGCAGGAGTTTTGACAAATTCAAAAAAACAAACCTAACACCTATGCCCGGCAAAAAAGTGAAGTCGCCAGCGATACGCGAGTGCATAGCCCACCTTGAATGCACAGTGGAGAGCAAATTCACCACGGGCGACCACACAATTTATGTTGGCAAAATAGTTGAAGCCTACGCTGACCAAGGAGTCTTCGCCGAAAGCTACGACCTGAAGAAGGCGCGGATGCTCTACCACCTAGGCGGCAACAACTTCGCAATCCTTGACCCCAAAATCTTCAAACCCTAAACCCGGAATCAGCACATGGCATAGGAATGCCTCCAGCTCAGAAGAGAAGCTGAAGTGCTTTTGTTTTCGCTGTCTTTTAAGCATAACAGTGCTTGCTGAGAGACTGCCAGTATTATAGCAACTATGCTAACTGCCAAATCATCTATCAGTTGAAAGTGTTTTCAGCCGTAGTTTAGTTGCAGGTTAAGAGGTTGAACCGTCTGGGAGGGTTATAGTTTGGGTGGCGCTCCAGTCGCTTGCTCCAGTTTCATTGAAACCGCTTAACGTTGGGATTCTCCAGCATGGAGGGTTTTCCGCAGTCAGCTTCGTATAAAACCCGTCGACACCTCGCACTTGAAAATCTACTTGACCGCTAATAGTGGTGTTCCCAAGCCAAATGCTGAAGCCGCCGGGGTCTGGATTAACGCTGCCGATTCCAAATTTCACCGTTGTATAGTTGGAGTCTAGTGGAGCAAGATTTGGAGTAACATTCGCGTCTGTCCAATCCTGAGAGTACGCCTTATAGCGGATGTTATAGTACAGTTTCACGATGCTGTCATTTACGACGGCGTAAAAGGAATAAGGGTATGCGTTCTGGATATTTACATCGATGAATTTTTTCTCTATATGATAAGTTCCAGTTGCATTCACAACGTCGTAAGATCTGTCTTCAATTTTCAAAGTGAATTGTGGAACAGTCGGGCTGATTTGAGTAAATGCAGGTTTAACTGTAATCAGGCTCGTTGTTAATATTATGAAGATAAGGATTAACGCAACTTTGGCTTGCATAGGCTTTCATTATACGTGTGTGGATAAAAGCTTGTTTGTCAAGAAACTTTGACCAGTTTTTAGTCAAGATTTCTTTACTGGAACCTTTTTATCGAGACTGCCTCCAAGGATACATTATGAAATCCAACAAGATTTGGTCGTTACTGATAATTATTGTCTTAGGCACCTCTGCAATGTTAATGACTAAGCCGGCCTACGCGGCTACTAACCCGTCTGTGCCACAATTCACTTTGCAGTACGTTGACCACTCATATGACATACCGCCAACTTATGGAATCGACCCCTACACTGGAAAGACGATTGTGACCAACTATGGCAGCCATGTGGATAACCGAACAATCGATGTTACGATTATAAATCAGCCGTTCACACCATACCTAGATTCGCAAAACAACACTGTCCAGCTATACTACAATATCCGTTGCAAAGGACACTTTGTAGATTGGAATATATCTGACCCTAGCAGCCACAGCATGAATGGCCTTCAGGCGTCCACTTCCACTTATACGGTTGTATCCTTTGACATCGCCTACTGGAATATTGCGCCGGGCGGTCAAATCGATTTTCAAGTTGAGGCAGTTACTGGCTATACTTACTATAATTCTGGTTATTGTGGCGAGGCATACCAGACTACGGTCGGGGATAGCGGTTGGAGTAACACAGAAACCATAACAATTGACAACTCAACCGTCACAACCGGCACGACTACACCAACGCAAACGCCAACCCCAGCTCCAACGATATTGCCCAATTCTACCGCTACCAATCCGCCCTATCAAAACCCAACAGTAACCAACCTGCCCACTCAAACGCCCTATCAATACCCAGCATCAACCCCGATTCAAGTGGGGGCATCTGGGGGCGCACCGTTTGGGTTTGGGTTTGACTGGCAGGTAATCGCTCTAATAGTTATGGCTGCCGTGATTGCTGTTCTGGTCGGTATCTTAGTTGCAGTGTTAAAGTGGCGTAGGGTAGCCGCCGCAAAATAAGTACCGTCGCTTAACTCAAGTGGGCATGTGCTGTGGGGTTTTTTTTAAATAATTTTTCCCTAAAACTACGAAAAGCAGCTGTGGTTATGCATTTAAGTGTGCAGCGTATTATCCAATTTCGTAAAGCTAGTGATTTGCTATGCCATACGACAAAGAAGAACTTGAAAAATTCCGCCTTTCAGGACGAATTCTGCGTGAAACAAGAGAAGAAATGAAGACACTTGTCAAAGAAAACATGCTGGTCATTGACATCTGCGAAAAAGTTGAAGGATTAATCCGAGCAAAAGGCGGCAAACCAGCCTTCCCATGCAACGTGAGCATTAACGAGGTAGCTGCGCATTACACTTCACCCCCCGACGATACGCTAAGGATACCGGAAGGCTCCACCGTTAAAGTGGATTTAGGCGTCCATGTAGACGGCTACGTCACTGACACCGCGTTCACGGTTTCTTTCAACCCGGAAGGCAGAAGCATGGCAAGCACCGCTGAGCAAGCTTTGAAAACTGCGATAGAAAGCATTCACGGGGACATGGCGCTGGGCAAAATCGGCAGTTTAATAGAGGCAACCATAAAGAACCGCGGTTTCAAACCCATCAGCAACCTAACAGGGCACTCTGTTGGAAGGTACCTGATCCACGCAGGAACATCCATACCTAACGTAGCTCAAGTGTCTCTTACTAAATTGAAAGCAGGTGAAGTCTACGCGATAGAGCCGTTCGTTACTTTGCCCGAAGCGGTTGGCCGTGTCGATGATGGCCCCCAAAAAACCATTTTTCGCTTGCTTAAGGCTAAGTCGGTTAAAGGGGAAACCGCGAAGAAACTGCTCAAATACATTGAGGCTAATTTTAGGACATTGCCGTTTGCTGAACGTTGGCTAATTGATGTTGTTCCCAAAGACCAGCACAAAAACGCATTCAAGGAGCTGCTTGCATCAAAAGCGATTATGAGTTATTCAGTATTCGTTGAAGCAAGCAGAAAACCCGTTGCTCAAGCCGAGCATACGGTGCTGCTGAAAGGTGAGGGCTGCGAAGTTTTAACTTAGACGTTGTATGTTTTTTCTTTCTCTTTAACTTCTTTGTAGACTGCAGTAATCATTTGTCTGCCTGAGCATTTTTGGCATGGGGCATCAAGTTCTTTGTAGACGTAGTCGCCGCGTTGGAATTCCCGCATTGTTTTGGCGTCGCAGCTCTTGTTGGTGCACTGTATAGTTGTCATTACTTTGGGGACTTCAATTTTCATTTCTGATACCTGCCTCCGTGACTGGTATAATGTGAATATTGACATGGTTAGAGCAACTAAGCCTACGATGGCAAGGAATCCGGCTGCTAAGGTCTCTCCTGCTAAGTAGGCGTTAGCCGCAAGTATTAGAGAAACGACGGAGAGCGCTAGAACAATGAAGACGATCATCGTGATATAGGTTGAGATTTTTTTGGTTCCTGCTGATGTTTGGTTTTGAGTCATGTTTTTTATCCTCCTACTGTGCAACTCCGATGGAGTTGCCGACGCCTACGATTATAACTTTGTCGCCTTCTTTGGTTCGTTCTACTATGACGGATTTTACTCGTTCGATGACTTTGTCAACGGCATCGTTGATTTCTTTGCGCAGTGGTGAAACTGCATCGCCGATGTCCTCTTTGATTATTACAGCGTTTATTGGGATATGGTATTTTGTGAGTTTTTCCTCAATCTTGTACTGGTCTACTCCAGGTCCACCGATTGCCGCACCGATTCCCTCTGCAACCTCGCCCAATGTTTCGCCTTCAAGCTTCAAGCCAGCGTCAATCATGATAACCATCCCGATTTTGCCTTCATTTTCTTCAATGACTGCTTCAACTGCATCGCCTGGTTTGCCAACATTTCCGCCTGGACCTTCAGCCTTTATGATTAAACCGATGCGTCCTTCAATTGGAACTGTAGCCATGACGCAGTCTTTTGGCAATTTACGGATTTCGTAGCCGTGCATCAGTTTTGCCGCGACCAATGGTCCTGCACCATCACCGATTGGTTGTCCATAGGCGAATGCTTTGAGGGCGCTGGCGTACGCTTCTGCTTCTTTCATAACCATTGGCAGTATCATTTGAATCTGCATTATTACGTAGAGGCTAAGGGTCTTTTTACCTTGGATGTAGTAGTGCCTTACTACTTTGTAGATGAAGTTCAACGCCATCGCGGCTTCCAAAGTGTTTTCTAAATTGTTCACTTGGACGTCGTCGCATGCTGGCGCCATCAGTTTAACTTCATCTTTCATCCTTGAATCTCTGACATCAAGGATATGATCAAGCTTGTAAACGATGCCTGCTGGATCCATGCTCTGTGGCCCTATCGTGAAATAATCTAAATAGCGGTCTACGCGGCCCGTTGGGTCAGCTGTTGGTTTGCCGATTTCTTTTATGGCGTCTATGGCGTTTTTTCGCCCTTCCTCTTTTATGAACTTTAATTTATGAAGAGAGTTCTCTACCTCTCGGATCATAACGTACATTTGGATTCTCTGACCATAGAAAATTAACACTATGAAGAACACGTATGAAAGCAGGCTTAATACCTGAAGAATTGCATCGTTTCCTGATGGAATAAGACTCAAAGATTACACCACTTCCAAAAAACTATTAATGGTTGGATATAAGGCTATGCCAAATCTACCCATGTTTTTTGTTAATAAAATGGGCTGCCAGCTTTCCCAGGTTCACGTGGCCTAAGACCACACTACAGCTGGAAACGGAACACGGTTTAACTTCTGAGTTCGGAATGGGATCAGGTGGAACCCGTGCCCTTTGACCGGCAAACCCAGCAATACACCTCAACTTTCCTTCATTAACCTTTCGCTTTTTACCTGTGGGATTAGTGAATAAACCGAGAATTCTGGGCAAGATATGCCTTTCTTGAAAAAACAGTGCATATTTTTATTCCGTCAAGGAGTGGGAGCGCTGTTTCCAAAAGACGCAAATTCTTAAAGCAAGTTATTCACATTTAGGTTTATGGGGAATGGAGATTTGCCCGTTGGAAATGTTAGAAAACTAAAGTTCGGTGCCGCCACGGGCATACTTGCGCCTATAGTTGGGTTTACTTGCATTCTGGTAGCCATCGCATCGTACCCCGCGTTCAGTTGGACAAGCAACGCTTTAAGCGATTTAGGCGTAATAAAAGGCATAACTGGGTTACTGTTCAACTTCGGGCTATGTGCAACCGGACTTTTAGCTTTAAGCTTCGCATTGCTCGGGTTATTTGTTTACATTGGAAAAACCTGGGTTGGCGAATTTGGAGCAACTGTCTTTGCCGCAGCAAGTTTAGCGCTTGTTGCTATCGGCGTTTTTAACGAGAACTATGCTGGGATACACTACGCAGTCTCCGTTGCATTCTTTGTGTTGATGCCCATATCAATGTTCATCACAGCCTGCGCTTTTTCGCTTGCCCACCGAGGACAAATAGCCATTTTCACGGTGTTAACTGGGGTTGTTGCAGCTCTGCCTTGGATACTATTGTTTGCATTTCACTATGTTCCAAATGTGGCTATTCCAGAATTCGTGTCGGGACTTATTGTATCAGCGTGGACCATCATATTGGGCTATAAAATGTTATAAACCTTCTTTCCTTCCTCGGCTAGAAGTTACAAATAGTAATACCTATGCTTTGTCATTTTGACTTTGAGAAATGTAGAAAAAAACAAACAAAAGGTAGCGTGAACCCCAAATCCGACGAACACTTCAAAGTGACCAGATAAACAGTATTGATATTAATTAGACCATAGAAAAGAACACAAACCTTAGAATGGACTCGGTAATAGCAGGCGCGCTTTTTGTGTCAAGAAATCTTTACAAGAACTCTTTTATCGAAAACCGTCTCTAAGACTAAGTATGGACAGCATCAGCAAGAGTTTCTCATTACTCGTTATTGTTCTCTTAGCCGTCTCAAGTCTAATAATGGCTAAACCAGCATTTGCCGAATCTCTTACAAGCCATCAGTTCCGCAGTTTACTCTCAAGCTTATTGGCACATCAGAGGTTCAAATCACAATTCAGAATCAACCCCTAGTTTTAACTATGAACAATGAATCGCTGTATTATAATGTCAGAGTTAAAGGACATCTCGAAGACAATTGGACTGAGCTATACACTTACAATTCCCCAGACCTTGTAACTTTAAAAGGCACGATTCCCATTCAATCAAATTCTCAATACACTGTATTGTCTTATTCAGCAATTGGTTACCTGAAAAATACTCAAGTAGATTTTCAAGCAGAAGCAATATATGGAGCTTATTCTACGCAAGAACCTGCAAGTCATGACCCCTTTGCTCCTTCTCAGACTGCATTTAGAATTCTTGCAGATGGAGAAAGCGGTTGGAGTGGCACACAAACAATTATCATAGGTGAAACTTCCTCTTCTTCACCAACTCCAACACCTGTTAACAGTGCTTCTAACTCATCTCTTTTACTAATAGCCACTATAGCTCTTGTAGTAATTGCATTCTTGTTGGCCATCATTATTTTATTGCTACTTTATATTAGAAAACGAAGAATCACTTTTTCTCCAACGAAGACAACCCCCAACCCCCTTGAATCTGCTAAACCGAAATAGCCCCAAAAAAAACATTTTTTTATTTGGTCTGGGTTTTATGTAAAATGTTAAAATCAGACAAAAGTTGACTATTGTTTAATTTTTCCATCATTATCAATGTACATTTGAGCGCAACAGTAAGAAGAAAAAGAAGTCTTGCACCCTTTGCTTTCCGCGTATTTAACTGCTTCTTCACTGGGAAAAGCAACTGCATCCACCCCTGCCTTCAACGCTAAAACGTCTGTTTCACGGCGTACTGCGCCTTTAGGTCTCATGCAACCCAAAATCAGCGGAGTCTGCGGAAACATCAACCTCGCCGCCGATGCAACTTTGGCTATTTCGACTGGTTTGGGCGGCGGTGTTTTCGCCATGGCTGTTCCATGAATAGGCATGAACGCTATTATTACTATGGCAGAAGGCTTAACTCTGCTTATCATTTGGAGTGCTTCTAGTTCTCCGTCTAATTTGCCGTCATTTAACCCGACGATAACATGGGGCACAAAATTTAAGCCTGATTTATCCAAAGCCTTCAATGAATCCGCATAATCTTGCTGGAGTTACATTGAGGTTGTAGGTTTTCTTTATCGTTTCTTCTGAACCAATAACATCGATTAATGCCGCGTCAACTTGGGCGTCCTTGAGGCGAGAGGGCAGTTTCAAAGTTTATTACGCCTGTATGAACAAAAACTGTTAAGCCAAGCTCCCGCTTAATCCTCCCAATCGCACCTACGAACCTATCGAGAGGCACAGAGCCATCAGGCATGCATCCGCCGCTGATGAGGCATCCTTGAGCGCCGTCCCGTTTCAACTTTGTGCATAACTCAAACAGTTCCTTGGGCGAAAGCGCTGACCGCATGGTTTCAAGCACTTTGCCCCCGCAATGCCTGCAGTTTAATGCGCAAGCTGTGCCGGTGACGGAAATTGTTGGGAAAGCTGTTGGGGATGCGCAGTAATATTTTGTTTTGTAGTAGGTGAAGCTTGGGGTGTAAAAGCGGATTTCTTTGGGTTTTGGCGTAAAGACGCCTGATTCAAGCAAGGTTAAGAGTTCTGTTTCGTTTAAGTTCCAAACTGTTTCTGGAGAGAGATGAGCCATGTTTTTCAGGCTAAGAAGTCTTTGCGTTGCTTAATAGTTTAGCGCAAACTAATTTTTCTCAATAAGAATGGTCAGTTAATCAGTTGAACGCTGATACATGCGTGATTGCCAGTTTACGCCCACATAAAGATAAACAAACAAACTATAAATATTGTAAATCGTAGAGTTAACCTTGTGAGCAAAGTTTTAGGTTAAATCATGAATAGAAAAGAGCTTTTTCAATTATTCAAAGCTTCATTCAAGAACTGGCTAGCTAACAACGCGCCTATAAGGGGAGCGGCATTAACGTTCTTCATAATTCTACCGCTGCCTTCCCTTTTGCTTATAGTGGAGGCTTTTTTTGCCTTGTTCTACGGTCAAACTCAAGCGACCAAACAGTTGATGCAGCAAATAACCGTACTTGCCGGACCATCTGTTGCAGGGCTGTTTAAACAACTGCTTGCAAACGCAACATCGCCCTTTGCATCTCCATGGTCTGCCTTGACAGTAGTGGCTTTTTCTTTGGCTGGAGCAATTGGAGCTTTCGCAGTTTTGCGTGACACGATGGATTCTATTTGGGAAGTTAAATCGTCAAAGCGGCGAAGTTTCACAAAAATGGTTAGACAAAGAATTGGACCGTTCCTCGTTGTCTCTGCTCTTGGATTAATTGTGATAGCTTGGACAGGAATTGGAACTGTTCTTTTTGGAGCAATAAGATTTTTCTCGGTGAATGGAACTCTGACTTTAATTTCTCTCGCAATAGCCCAAATATTACTATCGTTTGCTTTAGCAACTCTGCTTTTTGCGATAACTTACAAATTGATTCCTGACGCAAAAGTTCACTGGAAAGAGGTGATCTTGGGCGCAGCTACAGCAGGTGTCGCATTCACTGCAACTAACTACATCATCGGCACATACATTGAAACCTTCACGGTTACCACAATCGTTGGAGCAGCAGGTTCACTGATAATTATTTTGCTGTGGATTTTTATCTTAAACCAAATTATGCTATTCGGCGCCGAAGTCACAAGGATTTACGCGACAACCTCCCTGAACCAATCAAAAGAGCATCTACCTGCAACCGCAGAAAAAATATTAAAGCGCTTGGAGGAAGCAGGAGAAATAGTAGAGGAGGCAGCAAAAGGAGATGATTTTGAAACTGAAAAAGCAGTTGAAAAACCGTAAGCTAAAGAGCCACCCGAGAAACTCCCACTATAATTTTTTAGCTCTTAATCATTGTTGTTTCATGAAGAAACTGAAGAAACAGATAGGTATACTCAAATAAACCAAGTCACAATCAGTAAACTAAAGGGTTGAAAATATCTTGAGAAATAAAGCAAACAAGTTTTACCAAAACACTCACGGATGCATTTTCCGAACAAAGACAAATATTAAACGGCGAAAGAAGAAGATTGCGTTAATGAAAAAAACGCGAAATGTTACTGCCTCATTGAAATCGCTTTCTTAGGGACTTTTTAGGGAAATTACCAATGATTCTATCAGTGATGCTCTTTTAACTCTTTGAGTTTTGGGCTAATAGAAACCATTTTTTAATCAAGTTATTTTTCACTTAGCCCAAGCTATCTGCCTGAAGACTGCAAAAGTTGAAGAAGATTGAGATGGTGGGCCGAGGCGGATTTGAACTGCCGACCTTTCGATTATCAGTCGAACGCTCCAGCCGTGCTGAGCTACCGGCCCACCTTATAGGGCATTGAATTTAATATTATGTTGGTTTATAAGAATTGCCATAAATCTTTTAATGCAACTCCATTATTGTTTGTGAAGGGGGCTCGTAGCCTAGCACGGATTAAGGTGTCGGCCTTCGGAGCCGGAGATCGTGGGTTCAAATCCCACCGGGCCCGTTATAGGATTCGCTTAATGATTTAAACGAATACTTTTGGAAAGTTGGTTAGGCTTAGAAAGAGGTAGGACGGCCAGGTGAATTATAAAAAAACTGATTTATTTTAAATGGAGCTCGGGAAGTCAGGGCTTGCACTTAAAAAATTATCCATATTTACTTGAAGACCAATTTAATGTTTAGAAAAATGATTGGTGGCTCAAGCTCTGCTGAGCCGCGTGCTGCGAATACTTTTAGGAGCTATCATGCTGGAGTTTTTAAATCTATAACGTCAATTACTATCGGTTGGGGTTAGTCTACGTAGGAGCTTTCGCGACTGGAGAGTTTTTCCACAGCTTGGGCACACTTCGTTTTCAGGTTGCAATTTGCTTTTGCAGTAGGGGCAGATGAGCTTTTTTGCCAAGTGGAGTCCTTCTTTTTTCTTTAACGATTTTCCCTTCCTTTAAGAGAAGCATGCGTTCGGTGTGTGCACCTACTTGCCCGTCGTGAGTTACCACGATAATAGTGGTGCCTTGGTTTAGGTTTAGGTTGGCTAGTACCTTGACGATTTCCTGTTTGTTCTTAAGATCAAGATTTCCAGTTGGCTCGTCAGCCAAGAGCATAAGCGTGGGTCGTTGGCCAAGGCTCGGGCTATGGCTACTCGTTGCTGTTCTCCTTGGCTAAGCCGATTGGGCCTATGGGTTCTCGCGTCCCGATAAGCCAACTGTGGCAAGAAGCTCGGTTTGCTCTTTCTGCTTCTTTCGCCTTTGAATTTGCCTGCGAGCTCCATGGCTAATTCAACGTTTTCCCTCGCGTTCAAATAGGGTAGCAGGTTGAAGTTTTGAAAAACGAAGCCTATCTTGTCTTTGCGAATTTTGCAGAGTTCTGCTTCTGGCAAGTTTGTAACGTCAACATTATCTATGAAGCACTTTCCCTTTTGTGGGCTTATCGATGCAGCCCATAATATTGAGGAGCGTAGTTTTGCCTGAACCGGATGGTCCCATGATTGCTATGAATTCGCCTTTTTTTACCTCAAGGTTAAGGTTAGTTAAGAGGACGAACTTCTCGCTTGCCAAGTGTATATGCCTTCGTCAAGTTCTCGATTTTCAGTGCTGGCTCACTCATAGCGCATAGCCTCCGCGGGTCTTGTATCTTCGATGCTCTCCAAGCAGGATATAGCGTTCCTAAGGCCCCTAAAAGTACCGCTGCGCCTAACCCGATAAGCATAAGTTCAGGACTTACACTCACCAGAGAGAGTTGTAGAATTAGTACTTCCGGAAGTGGTAATGAATCCTGCCGCTTGATTTACGTGTGGAAGCAATGCTCCAGCTAGTGATGTTGCGCCAACAGACACCCATGGCTATGCCCACCACACCGCCTATAAAGCTCAGCAAGATGCCTTCAATCATGAACTGGCCCATAATAGTTCGGGTGCTGGCCCCCATTGCTTTTAGTGTACCGATTTCTTTGGTTCTTTCCCTGACTATATTTAACATGATGAACAACACTATTGCGCTTGCTGCTACGATGGCAACCGCTATTTCCGTTATTGCTGTGCCTTGTGTTTGATTCATAACATTTTGTGCTTGCTGTATCTCTTGATTGGTTTGGGCTTCTTCGGCAGTAACTTGGCTTAGTTGAGATGTATCAGAGTTAACGTTTAGCCCAGAGTACGCCGACTGAATTTGAGCTTGCACAGAACTGACATCGTTTAAACTGTTGCAAAATACTTTAAGGGTTGTTGCATTTCCTGCATTGTTGGTTATAGCTTGCGCATCCGTGAGGCTCATGTAAATATTTGATTCGTCCGTTGCGACTGAATAGCCATGGATGCCTATTACTTGAAAGCTCTTTCCTAAGATGTTGATAGTACCGCCCACATCAACGCCCCAATGGTCTGCATCAGTTTGACCAATGACTACAACGCCACCTTCGCCTGCCTGCAGTGTTCTTCCTGAGGTCATATTGGTGGAATAGGGCGCGATAGGATACGTGTTTATCAAGGAAGCATCTGTAGGTATGCCTTGAATCTGGTAGGCAAATGAACCGTCTAGCTCATTCACTTGAAGAATTGGGATAACGGCGGCTACACCTGAAATAGAATTGATAGCGGAATAATGGCTCTCATTCATATTTGTATATGTTAAGCCGCTATAATCTCCTGTTACTTGTCCGCCAACGCTAAGAAAATATCCCGAACCTCCTCCTGAGGATGGGGCTCCGCCTGCCCAAGACGGGGTAGTGAAAGTTGGAGGAAGACTACAATCTATTTCGGTTGCTGCTTTGCTAAGGGTTGCATTGACCGCGTTGGATGCCGATTGTACTGTGTTGATAGCGTTTTGTGCTGCCGTTTGATTGGATGTAATACCGGGCGGAAGAGATATCATCATGGCTAAGTGCGAAGCCCAGTGCAAAAATAACTAATAATGCTTTCATTTTTCTCCTTGAAATGTTTCTTATTGCTCTTGTGAATATGCCTATTTTTGATTCCTCCCTTTGCCTACTATCATCAATAGTAGGATAAATAAAGTTTACCAATTTCTTGTTATAGGCGCCGCGAGGAATAAGGTCTGCTAAATTCACATGTTGAAAGGTCTTTGGCATAAACACACAGAGAAAGAGCAGTCTAGACGTTTGGTTTTTGGTACAGGGAAGATATTTATGGCTAGCTAAATGAAGGCGAAAAACGAAGATTTTTCGGATTTTGATTAACTAAAAATGTTTACTTAATTAGGGATTCGCTTAAACAATTAAGCGCATCCCACCGGGCCCGCTTCTTTTCTAAAAGGATCAGTATTTTATCAAGTTTTCTGACTTTTTTGGCTGAAACTTTTCAAGTTTACTATTTTTTCACAGGTTAGAGATGAGCCGTTTAATATACTGCTCAGAAACGCTTAACAATTATTAATGGGAAGTTCATATTTATCAATTTGATTTAGGGGAGTTGAAGGGGAATTGAATAAGCTTGAAGCACAACTGTTAAAATGGGGTTGGCGTTACATAAAATATAATATTATAGGCTTAAGTGTTTTCTTACTAAACATAGTTATTTACGTAGTTATCTTCAATTATTTAGGCGAATGGTCCTACATCGTCGTCAGCGTGAATGGCGGAGTTATCGAGTTCGCGTTAATCAGCTACTTTAACAAAACTAAAAGAGGAGTAATATTTGAAAGCTGCATAAGCATTCCAATCGATAGCAAACCAACAATTTTATCCGATGGCAAATATTCATCGCCTCAGGGAACAATTACTGAGCAAGATTTAACAAATCAGCGTACCTGAAAAGAAATTTAAGAAAAGGCTGTGCATGGCTTAAACGGTTGCGTTTCTTCCAGCTCGCGTCTGCAACTTTATCACAACAACTCCGACGACCGCGACCACAAGTGCTCCAATGCCGATAAAGAGCCAATTATTAGCCATTAAGTTGGTGTATACTGTGTTCCGAGAATTGAAAAGCGCGTAGACGCCGACGCCGACTCCAGCAAGGAAAAGAAGCACTTTGGAAACGTCGATTAAACTTTTTCTCGAGGTCTGTGATCTGAGTCGCCTATCCAGTTCGCCTGAAGCAAACACAAGGCTAATTGAACCGAAACCACCCAGGCAGATGCTCCAGTTTTGGGTGAAGAAGGTCAATAAATTGTCTGCGCGAGATGTGCCAGCTATAAACAACCATGTGACTATCAAGAGTATGGAGCCTATTAGAAAGCCTGTATCGAGCAATTGCCCATTTAAGGCTGGCCCGTAGGTTCTGCGCCAAGGCACGGGCTTGTCTCCTGGTTCGCGAAGGTCTGGATCGGCGTTTTCAAGCAAACCGTTTGAGTCCTCTTGGTAGAAATAAATGTGCTCTTTTGGGTCTAAAGGCTCATCTTTGCCTTCGCCATTTAACATGCCGCGCTTCACAAGCCGAGTAACGGGATACAGCCACTCGCAGCCCCTGTCCTTCACCGTCGTCAAGGCGTCTTGAAGTGTGTGAAGAAACATACCCAGCGAAACAAGGGGGTTAAACAGGAAGACAGCTGCCATCGCGAAGAAATTGTGAAATAGGGAACGATGAAGTTGTTCATCTCGATACTGCTGTGGTTTCAGGATGAACCAGTATTCTCTATCTAAATCGGGCAAGAGAGCTCCAAGAGCAACTAGAAGCGCGAGTGCGGGTTGCCCGAAGAAAAGGAACCCGACTGCTAAACCAAAAAATAGGTGAGTTGTCAAATTCATAGTTGACGCCTATGTCTTTTTTGTTGCGTTCAGAATATCTAACTTTCGGTTTTAGCAAATCTTAAATCTGTCCTGCACGGTATTGGCAATCAGGAGAGAGGTTGTGTGGTAGACCCAGTCTTAGTTATAGCAATAGTTATACCTTTAATAGTAATTGTTTGGGCAATTCTTTTGTCGCTTCGCATTGTTAGACCCACAGAAAAAGGCTTAGTGGAGCGGTTTGGCAAATATCACAGGTTTGTTGAAGGCGGCATTACTTTTCTGGTTCCCTTCGTGGACAAAATCATCAGAGTTAACGTCACGGAACGCATGACACCCGTTCAACGTCAGGATGTAATCACAAAGGATAAGGTCTTCATGGGCGTGGATGCCGTAGTATTCTACCGAATCAAACATGACGAAATATCAGTTAAAGCATCACAGTACAATGTGGCGAGTTTTGCCCAGCAGATAGATACGCTTGCACGCACAGTGCTCAGGGACATTATAGGCGGCATGGACATGGCCATCGCAAACACATCCAGACCCATAATCAACGCCAGCCTCAAAACGGCGCTAGATGAGCAGACGGAGAAGTGGGGGATTGAAATTGTAAGGGCAGAAATCAAAGACCTGGAGCCGCCCAGAGAACTCATAATATCCATGGAATCCGTCTTGAAAGCGGACAATGACAGGCAAGCAGCCGAGAAAACCGCCATAGCTCAAGCTACCTTGGCAAGCGGACAGAAGAACGCTGCGATTCAAGTTGCAGAAGGACAAAAGCAAGCAGCCATCCTTCAAGCTGAAGGACAGAAAACCGCCACGGTCACCATAGCTGAAGGAGACGCTCAAGCGACCAAACTGAGGAATGAAGCTTTGACAACGTACTTCAAAGACAGCGCCGTAGTTTTCAAGCAACTGGACACCATAGTGGCGTCGCTGCAGAACAACACAAAGATAATAGTTCCCGAAGGCAAAGCCATATCACTGATCCTAAACGAACAAGAAAACCTTTCAAAAGCAACCATAATCCCGATAATGCAGCCGCAGCAGCAACAGAAGACCAGCAAACAAATGTAGAACCCCTTTTTTTCCAGCGATCTTCACCAAAAATTGATTGTGGAGTGGTGAAGAGGGCAACTTAAGGCGATTTACGCAGCGCTATTTTGCGTGCCCGCATACAGTGCAGTCATTTCGCTTTATTAGAGTTACCATGGCAGCTAAGGTTATAATGAGCAGAACTGACACAAGACCGATACCAAATTCTGGAACGGCTGGCGAAGGTGAGGTTGGGGATGGCGCTATTGTTCCGTTATAGTCCATGGGTATGTACTGTTCATTTATTTCATAATAGCCTTCATTTGAATGGGCTAACCCCCCTATAACATATATTGTGTCGTTGATGCTGGCTGCCGTAATGCTTTGTGTGATGTAGTTGTGGGTAGTTGGAAAGGGTGTGCCTAATGTCCAGTTTTGTGTTTGTGCATTGTAAATTTGGTTAAAACCTAACGCTGGGCCTCCATTCCATCCGCCCACAACATACAAACTTTTGGTGCTGTAAAGTCCCAGAGTTGCAGCCCCGCTAGCACGCGATACTTTCTCGGGTAAGTAAGCACCACTGGTCCACAGGTCGGTTTTGGGGTCATAGATTTGGAGTTGGTTGGTGCCGTCATCGGTTCCTGAGGATCCTCCCGCAACGTAGATTTTGGCATTGATAACTCCTGAAGCGTAATCGCGGACTGGAGTGGGTATTTGACTTGCTGCAATAGTCCAGTTATCGGTTGCAGGGTCGTAAATTTGTATATCGCTTGAAAGTAAGCCTTCTGGAAAACCCCGCTTTGGCGCCATATATCCTGAAATTACGTATATTTTTCCGTTAACTGCAATAGCGTTTATTTCAGTGACGTTTAACGGCATGAACGCTTTGGAACTCCAAGTATTTGTGCCTGGGTCATATGCCTCGTTTTCACCAGCATCTCCACCTACAGTGTAGATTTTGTTTTGGTAAGCGACTACAGCGTAGCCGCTTCTTGAGGTTGGCATCGGCGCCTTTGTAGTCCAAGAATAATTGTTTGGGTTATAATCGTAGGTAACAGCTTCTCCATTGGCGTTTGCTCCAAAAACGTAAATTTGGCCATTCAAGGCGGTTACTCCATAAATATCCGTGGCTACTGGAATAGGCGCTCTTGTCACCCAATAATCTCCAGAAGCATTTACAGGCTCAATAACAACTAAAGCGGTCGCAACAGCAATCAACAAAAACAGAGCTAAAACAGCATGCCCCTTCATTAGCGGTTCACCGTTCCCAAGGATATGTTTTTCATGCTTTTTACTCGTTGGTCTTTAGTAGTTTACTCCTTATAGCTTTAATGACAGAACAATTTGTTCTATTGTTAGGACAGGCTTAATTCTGGTAAATGAAAACATTGGTTCCTAACTTGAAGGGGCGATTAAGCTAATCCTTAAATAAATTCGCATTCATTGATGTAATGAGGCTTTCTATGAGTGAAACTAAAAAGAATTTTACAACGGATTTTGGAAGAAGAATAGACAACAACCTGAATTCCGTTACTGCAGGTGCACGCGTCCCAGTTTTGATGCAGGACGTTAATCTGATTGAAAAGTTAGCGCATTTTAACCGAGAGCGGATACCTGAACGGATTGTTCACGGCAAAGGAGCTGGCGCAGGCGGATATTTTGAAGTTACAAAGGATGTAACAAGGTATACGAAGGCAAATTTCCTCTCTGAAGTTGCGGTCAAGAGGTTTCGAATGTGCATGTAGTCTGAGTTAAGGTGATTTTTAAGATGACTGAAAAAAAGAGACCAATGATTACTTCAGGTGCGCGGGGCACGTCGAACCAAGACTGGTGGCCGAACCAGTTGAACCTGAATATTTTGCACCAGCATTCCCCCTTGTCCAATCCGATGGGCAAGGAGTTCAACTACGCTGATGAATTCAAGAAACTCGACCTGGAAGCCGTGAAAAAGGATCTCTATGCGCTGATGACCGACTCGAAGGATTGGTGGCCGGCCGATTACGGTCACTACGGGGGGCTCTTCATCCGAATGGCTTGGCATAGCGCAGGCACCTACCGCAAGGGTGACGGCCGTGGGGGTGCCTCCAGGGGCTCGCAGCGTTTCCCGCCTCTAAACAGCTGGCCGGACAATGTCAACCTCGACAAGGCGCGCCGTTTGCTTTGGCCGATCAAGCAGAAATACGGCAAGAAAATCTCCTGGGCCGACCTGATGATCCTCGCCGGCAACTGCGCGCTTGAGTCGATGGGATTTAAGACCTTCGGTTTCGGCGGTGGACGAGAGGACATCTGGGAGCCGCAAGAGGACGTCTACTGGGGTTCCGAAACCATCTGGCTAGGTGACAAACGCTATTTAGGGGAGAGGGACCTCGAAAATCCGCTCGCTGCTGTGCAGATGGGGCTAATCTACGTCAATCCAGAAGGCCCGAACGGCAACCCAGATCCGCTTGCAGCGGCCAAGGATATCCGCGAGGTCTTCGCGCGCATGGCGATGAACGACGAGGAGACAGTGGCCCTCATCGCGGGCGGCCACACCTTCGGTAAAACCCACGGCGCTGGCGTTGCGTCACTAGTGGGTCCCGAGCCTGAAGCCGCCCTCATCGAGGAACAGGGACTCGGCTGGAAGAACAAATTTGGCACGGGCAAAGGCGATGACACGATTACCAGCGGCCTGGAAGTTATCTGGACCCAGACGCCAACTAAGTGGAGCAACAACTTCTTACGGAACCTGTTCGGCAACGAATGGGAACTGACCAAGAGTCCGGCCGGTGCGTACCAGTGGAAGCCGAAGGGTAGTGCAGGCGCCGATACCGTGCCGGATGCGCACGACCCGTTAAAGCGTCACGCGCCATCAATGCTGACCACTGATCTCGCCCTGCGGTTCGACCCGGTTTACGAGAAGATTGCAAGGCGCTTCTACGAGAATCCGGATCAGCTAGCAGATGCCTTCGCCCGAGCGTGGTTCAAGCTTACCCACCGCGATATGGGTCCCCGCTCGCGCTATCTCGGCCCTGAGGTCCCAGCGGAGGAACTGATCTGGCAAGACCCAATACCAGCAGTTGATTATAAGCTAATTGATGAGCAGGACATCGCAGACCTCAAGGGCAAAATCTTTGCCTCTGGTCTGTCGATCTCGGAACTGGTTTCAACCGCATGGGCATCTGCGTCTACGTTCCGTGGCTCCGACAGGCGCGGTGGTGCAAACGGGGCTCGTATCCGTCTTGCGCCGCAAAAGGATTGGGAAGTTAACCAGCCGACTCAACTGGAAAAGGTGCTGCAGACCCTTGATGGAAAACGAAAGGAGTTCAACAGTGCGCAGTCAGGTGGGAAGATGGTTTCGCTCGCTGACTTGATTGTTTTGGGTGGATGCGCAGGTGTCGAACAGGCTGCGAAGAATGCCGGTTACGATATAACCGTTCCCTTCACGCCGGGACGCACGGATGCATCGCAGGAGCAAACTGATGTGGAGTCATTCGGCGTGCTCGAACCAGTTGCAGACGGGTTCCGTAATTATCTCAAAAACAGATACGCCGTATCGGCAGAGGAACTGCTGGTTGATCGTGCGCAACTGTTGACGCTGACTGCTCCTGAGATGACGGTTCTCGTTGGCGGTATACGCGTCTTGAATGCCAACTTCGGACAGTCCCAGCACGGTGTCTTCACCAAGCGGCCAGAGACTCTCACCAATGACTTCTTCGTGAGTCTGCTCGACATGAGCACGACATGGAAGGCAACCTCAAAGGACGAAGACGTGTTCGAGGGTCGTGATCGCGCAACGGGCAAACCCAAGTGGACCGGTACCCGTGTTGACCTCATCTTTGGTTCGAACTCCCAACTCCGGGCCTTGGCGGAAGTCTACGGATGTGAGGACTCCCAAGAGAAATTCATGCATGACTTCGTTGCGGCGTGGAACAAGGTAATGACCCTTGACCGCTTCGACCTCGCCTGGTCGTAGCAAGAGCTAGTGATAACAATACAGCATAAGTAGCTCACTCGGAACAAAAACGAAACTCTTCGCCAAAGCGGATGCAGAATATGGTCGCCGCGTCGCTGAAGGGTTAGGGTTAGAAATAGAGTAAACAAAAATCCTGCACGCGTAGAAACCAAAGCCCCTAACCTATTTTCTTTTTTCAAACTTTTTTGCAACTTAGACGCAGTTTCATTTTGCTTTTTCTTGGGCTTCAATTTGTTTTTGATTTTGGAGTAGAAGGATTTCAAAAATTAACGGGAAAGAGATTAGTAAGGGCAAGTGATGCGTTTAATCGTGGCCCGAGAAATCTATGTCGCCCAAGACTATTGTTAAAGGGAAGGTTGCAATCTTCATCATCGCCACTGTTGTACTAGTGTTTAACTTATTTTTCTTGCTGGCAAGAATTTTTAGTTACTTGGAATTTCTCTTGATTTTATTGGTGATTTTTGTGGGTGCCAACGGAGCGTTCCGTTTGATTGACCGAAGACGCAAAAACAACTAATATGCGGTTTAAGTCATGGGGATAGTTTTGAAACGCGGCGATTGTTCAAAATGTCGCCGTTCATAGCAAGGGAGCGGTAAATTTTGAGCTAAAATTGTAGCTTATTTTACACACAAGTTTTTAATAATTTCGCAAGTAGAGTAGTATCTAAATCGGGTTAGTCTGGATGGATTTTGCTGAAGCAATAGAGTTCTCAAAGAAGTTTCCCGCCTGCCACCCCAAAGTGTTCAAAGGGTTCTTCGAGTGGGGCATTAATGATACTGAAACTGAGGGCTATGTAGTTCTAACGGATGTAACCCTAGCAGGTAAACCATTGCCCAATAAATTAGAAGATTACGTCAAAAGACATAAATTAAAAATACAAAATTGCAAAAAATCATTTAATGATTTACACAATCGGTTAAGCTCCCACGCAGTATTAACCACTGAGCCGCCTATTGTTTTACGTCGCTAACATGCATCCATCAACAACAGTTTGAGAAGCTCATTAGCTAAGTATCGGTATAATAAAAGCTGAAAAAACAAGAAAAAAGAATGGAGATTATCCAAAAGCTTTTTAAAAAAACTATTCTGTCGCTTGGTTTTATAGTCCATCTACTAGATGGGCTGTTCCGTCTGGGCAGAAGACGCAGTTGCCTTTCTCAACGATGAAGTAACGTCGACTGCACTCTTTCATCTGGGAGCATCCGTCGCAATCTCTTGATAACATTTCTTTTCCTCCTTTTGTTATTATGATTCGCACAGAGACAAGTTGGGCGAATGTTGGCTGAACTGGCATCCTACTGGTTCCCACATGTATTCTTGCCTCTGATAAAGCTAAGCAGAGGTGCAAAAGGCGCTTTTAAACTTTGTTGAGTGAAACAGTATTTTAATATTTAAGCCTGCAGAGTAGCGAAGCTAACTTTAAGCTAAAAAACACGAAAAATGTGTAGAATCAGAAGGTTTCGTTGTGCATTATTTCGCTTAGAGGTCTTCGGCGTCTGGCTGCTGGCGCCTCGTTTGGGTATCCGACTGGAATCAAGGCTACAGGCCGCATTCCTTTAGGAGCACTAATAACCGTCCTTACCTCCCCTTCTTTGAATGCTCCAATCCAGCATGAACCTAAACCAAGCGAGTAAGCGGTTAACATTATGTTTTGAATCGCCGCCGCGGTATCCTGAAGGCAAAACAACGATTTACCGCGCACACCATAACTCTGTTCAGCCCGCCCTTCATCAGCGCAAACCACAATAACGATTGATGCCTCTTCAAGATGTTTTTGCCCAAAAGCCGCCGTGGAAAGGTGCTGCTTCATTTCAAGCGAGCTTGCAACTACAAACGCCCACGGCTGAACGTTTCCAGCGGAAGGCGCCCACCGCGCAGCCTCAAGAAGTTTCTCCACGGTGCCATGGGGAAGGTCTTGTTTTTTGTAGGTTCGTATGCTTCTTCTATTCTTGATGATTTCCAGAAGGTCCATACTTTAGACTACCCCGCTGCTAAATATTGGGTTGACAATAATAAAAACCGTTTCTTTAAGGTAAACGCTTTTAGCATAAGAGTCTTAAGTTTTGTTGCCGATTAGCCTATTGGATGATGAGCACTAGAGTCTGAGCTTAAGCAGTGAGATGGACTCGACGGGCGATCTGACAAGTTTAAGCGGAAAACTTAATCAATAATGTAGCTGTGAAGAACAAAGCTAAACATCAGAAATTGGCGCGACATGAATCGAGGTGAACATGAAAATGGTTGAAATGAAAGTTGATACTTCAGAGCTTAAAGGCGACGAATCGAAATTGATCGAGAAGCTAGCGGATTTCCTCAAGGAGAAAACAGGCGGAGAAGTAGCGACAGACGCAAAAATCTTAACTGTGAAGGGTGAAGGCGAAGGGCTAAGCAAAAAATACGTGCGCGTGACTTTGAAAAAGTTCCTGCACAAACATGAACTTTCAGAGCTTTACAAAGTAATAAGCCCAGATGGGGAGACGCTTAAGATTAAAGAGAGAAAACTTGAAGAAGAAGATTAGCACGTCTCTTTTTTCCTAAATCTTGGTTAATTCTTATTTTTCCTTTCCAATCAACAGCGATAGCTTGCTGTCCAATCTCTGAACAGGCCGTTCCAACGCTAAAAGATGTACAAAAAGGCGAAATACCCCCTCGCTTTCTGTTTGTTTTCAGTTATGCTTTGCGTGTGAAAAATCGACTACGAAACTTTAGGCAATAGCAGTCCAGACTATCATCCTTAAAATTTCAGGGATGAAGAAAACAAGGAAAGTTATATCTGTAGCAACAACAATAAATTATATCGACAAAACTATGCCTTTGCCCTTTTTTGAGGAAAATTCACATGAATGAAGATGACCGCCTAAAGTGCCTTTTTGAAGAAGCCAAAATGGTTCAAGGTGTTATTTCACGGATGGCTAACAATTCATTCGTGATTAAAGCTTTGTCGGTAACGTTAGTTGTGGCGTCCCTTTTGCTCATTGGCGTTTATAACAATAATAATTATCTTGTTGTGTTCATCCCTTTGATTATATTTTGGGTGCTTGACGCATATTTTCTTCGATTGGAAAAACTCTATGGAGCTTTGTACGATTGGTTGATTACAAATAGACCAATATGCGATGACTGTCTTCTTGAGATGAATCAAAATAAATTGGAAAAAAGATTTGGGAGCCAAATTCCCAGCCTTATCCGAAACATGTTCTCGAAAACTATGTTAGTGTTCTATTTATTTCTGCTAATCGTAATTGTAATATTCACACTGCGTTTCATATTGAGTTCTATCAGAGTAATAATTTAGATTTCATCGAGCTGAAGACGCACCACATGCAAAAGCAAGAATACTTACACCAGTTAGTAAACCTAAACTCATGCATTTGGATTGTAGAGCAACGTTAAATCACACAAGCACTCTTATCAACCAAATTTAACACTCGCTGTGCTCCTCACTTCGTTGCGGTGCGCGCTCGACAGACAGAAACGTGAACAGGCTGTTCCAACAATTAGTATTAAATCAGAAAACCGCTAACTCTACCGTGAACAAAGGAACGGCTAAAACTTGAGCGGCAAAAGCGTCGCCATAACCGCGGTAATCGCAGTTGCAATAATAACTTTCGTAAGCTTACTAGCGGAAACTTTAGCATTTCAAGCCATTAACCCTGCAGCAGCCATAGCAGCCCTAACCGTAGCCGTCATAGGCATTGCATGGTTCAAAAAAACAGCTAAATCCTAACTTCTAAATTTTTTATGCTCTAAAAAAGGGAGTGATGCTACTTTCGTTTCAGCATGTTTTCTAGAATTGGTTTTAGCTTTGCGTTTTCTGCTTGGATTTTTTCTTTTCCCAGCGCTTTCATTTGGCGTCTATTTCTTTGATGACTTCGGCGTAGTGTATCCCTTCGGCGGCTGAAACGTATTCGACTCAGAACCGCTTGGGGCTCATGTCCAGCTTGGTCAGCATACTTTTAAGGGCGTCGTTGCGTGCTTTCATCTTCGGTTTCCGCGATGCAGTGGGGTTAACAGGTTTTCATCAGGTAGCAAAGGAAAAACTGCACAGTATGGACTAATCGGTCCTAAGTTCATGTATTCAGGAAATATGTTGCAAACTTTCTATTTGATTCTTAACTTCTTATAGAGATAGAGAAATACTTTTTCGCCTTCGGGCACTGGTTCTTTGAACTTAACTGAGACTTCGCCTGGTGACAGTGAAGCCCTGATTTCGCCCGCAACTCCTGATGCAGTAACAACTTGTTTTCCCACGAATTTGGAGGCAGCTTCCGAGGTGCTGAAGAGACCGTTCACTGAGTACTCGTTGGCTTCTCTTTTTTGTCTTACAGTTCCCTGCTTGGTCTTTTTTGAGAAGAATTCCAGTTTGCTGTCTGTTTCA
>CAVXXA010000011.1:0-316112 GCA_963765605.1 Candidatus Bathyarchaeota archaeon
ACGGCGCGGTGCTCTTTCAGCAGGGTAATCATAAGCTCAGAACGACACCGGGTTCTTTCCGTGCAGCATTTTTACCATGCGTTGAACCTAGACAATCTGACGCGATGTGTCAAAACAAGCGGCACCGGATTATGCGCCTGCCTCCCGTCGGCAATTGAAATTACGCGGCTTCAAACACGCCGGCGAAATCGTTGCTGGCGCTGTTCACCAGCTTGGAAACGCGGTAGCAGTCCATGTCCCCGGCCTCGAATGGCCGCAACATGAATTTTACCGCTTCGCCGTTGCGCCGCTCGTCAATCCACCATTGCCAGTGCGTGTGCTCCAAAATGACCGGCATCCGTTCGTGAACGGTCGCAACCATCGGATTCGCCGCCGTCGTGATGATTGAAAATGTCTCGACAACGCGGCTTGGCGTCGGCGTGTCGCCTTCATTGTCAAAAGTGAATTCGCCGTGAGCGGGCGGCTTGATCCACCGGTCCCAAAGTCCGGCCATGCAGAAAAATGATTTGTCCTTCATTGTGAACCGAAACGGGGTCCGGGCACGGCCTGACAACTGCCATTCATAAAACCCGTCGGCCACCACTAAACACCGCTGGGAATCAAACGGCTTTTTGAAACTGGTTTTTTCGGAAACGGTTTCGGCGCGGTTGATATGCTTATGAGATTTTGGGCTCTGTAACCGAGTTTAGCCTCTGATTTTAATTCTTCCTCTGATTTGGAAGCAATCGTTTGGGCAGAAGGCCAGTAACGGATAGTTTTTCCGTCAAAGCTGGCTTGGTCACCAAATTTAGCCATCAGCAGATCCATCATTTGGTTGCTTCTTTTCGTAGGCGCCATCTGCAAGGTAACCGCTAAAATCAACGCTGGAAACATTTCGGGCCAACCTACAGTGTGCATGCCATAGAGGTCCTTGACTACGCCTTGAAGGATGTGGTCTTTTTGGCTGAGCTTGTAGAAAGCGGTCAGGTCTTCCTCGGTCTTTAAAGCCCTCTTCAACATGCGTGTTACGAGCTGTTTTTCAGAGGCATCCATTTTGGTTTTGGAGTAGATTGTGCAGTGTATTTGGGGCTTCTGAGTCGTTCCTGTAGAGCGCAGTTTTAGGCCTAAGAGCTGGTTGTTGAATCGCGTTGCACTCCAGCACGCGCCATTGGTAAATTCCTCATCGGGGGTGGACCACCACCAACCCGCAGGCTTACGCATGGTAAGCTCAAAACTGTACGGAGGAACAGGTTCAATTTCAACGGAATATGATTCTTCCAAGTTCAAGATAAAACCCTGATAATGTTAATTCAAAGAGCTACTAACATAAAAATTAAAGCTATAACGACTCTCCGATACAAATTATTGTTTGTTTTGTTATAACTCAGGCTACCTCATCGATATGTCAAAATAGGCACATTTCTTTAAATAGTGTGAAGACATTTTTGTTGTCTACAATTTAGCTGATAGACCCAAATGCTTCCTAAATATTTCTTCCCGCCATTTTTGTTCCCAGCTAGCCCAGCCCGTCTTAACCAGACTTTCCCTCAGATGAGGGCTTTGAGCGACCCAGTCTAGAAAAGTCCAGAAGCGCCTCTTGTCGTTAAGCAGTTCCCGCGGCACCCCTTTTTCCACGCACCACCGAATATAGGCATCTTCAACCAATTGCCCAAGGTCACCTGTAGATTCGACTTTTTGAACTTTAAAACCCGCCTTTTGCAAGTGGCCGATAACGGTGGATAGAACATATTCTGAGCATACATGAAAGCAGGTTTCATTATCAGGCTTCATAACTGCAATGATTTCATCTGCAATCTTCAGGGCGTCATCTAAGTATTTCTTGTTTTTAAAGTTTGGCGGCTGAAACGAGGAGATGGGAATTCTACGTTCCATTACCATGCGTTCTGGTGGTTTAAGTGCGCCCACTACCACACCTAGTAAAAGATCACCCCATCCTGAAGCGTCTATAAGAATGATCTTGCCTGGGAGAAAACAATCCAGCGCCAATTTTCAATCACACTTCTTTGTCTTGACCATTATAAATCGTGAGGAGCCGCTTTAAGATGATGCTTGCTGCCTTCTTGTCAAGCGGCGCGTTTTCGTTTCCGCATTTGGGCGAGTATATGCATGAGGGGCAGCCGTCTTTGCACTCGCAGTTATCAATCAGCTGCAGGGTTTTTTCCCATAGCGGTTTTATGTTTTGGTAAAGGGTTTCTGATATTCCTATTCCGCCTTCGAAGCCATCGTAAATGAAAATGGTTGCATTCCCAGTGTCCGGATGCAGAGGCGTGGAGAGCCCTCCAATGTCCCATCTGTCACACATCGCAAATATCGGCGACATCGCAATCATTGCATGTTCGACGGCGTGAAGTCCCCCGTCAAAATCGAGTTGCTGATCTTCGATTTCTTTTTTGATTTCGTCAGGAATAATAAACCACAATCCAACAGTTGAAAAGGACAATGGGGGCAGATTAAGCGGTTTTCTCTCAAGAACTTCATCATACGATTTAGTGACGTAGTTCTGATAAAATTCGGTTATAGCCAATTCGCCTATTCCAACTTGTATTCCGATTTGTTTCTCTTCAAGAGTTTTCTTTATCGCGACGTCAACGGTTTTTAGGGCTTCAGTATAGTAGTTTACGTTTTCTTGTCTGACTTTGGCTGTCAACTGGTTGAGGTCAAGTTCTTCAGATATGTATGTTTCGCCTTGATGCAGTAATACTGCGCCTGCGTGTGCTTCTTCGTAGGCTTTGTTTAACGTGAGAGTTTCGAGTATGTTTCCGTTGCAGGTAACGGTGACGGTTTTATCGGAGATGCTTTCCAAACTTACAACTTCGACAGGCCTTGCCGTTCCAGAGTACACATATCCTCTGGGCGTTTTGCGAACCAAATTTTGCTGTTCAAGTGCTTGAATGCTCTCAGAGAAGCGTTCTGGAAAATATTTTTGGTCGCCTTCTGTTAGGGGTAGTTCGCTTGCTGCACACATAATGTGCCCTAGAGAAATGTAGCGGTTATGCAGGTCGATTATGGCTTGTTCATGTGGTCTGCCGAAGAAATCTTGCGGGTGCTTCATGAAGTATTGGTCAAGCGGATTTTGAAAAGCCACCATGGTTACAAGTGAATCTGCGCTGGTTCTGCCTGCTCGCCCTGCCTGCTGCCAAGTGGATATTACGGTTCCTGGGTAACCAGAAATTATCACTGAGTCCAAAGAGCCTATATCGATACCTAGTTCCAGCGCGTTGGTTGAGACAACTCCGATTAAGCTTTTGGTTTTCAGTCGATTCTCAATTTCTCGCCGTTCCTTAGGCAGATACCCTGCTCGATATGCCGTAACTGAATTAGCTAATTTCGGCGATCTTTTTTTGAGTTCTTCTTTAGTCCATCTTGTAATAAGTTCAGCCATTTGCCTAGATGTTGTAAAACAGAGGGTTTGCAAGTTACTTGTAATGTTAAGTGTCAGGAGATCTTTGGTTTCTTGGTGGGTTGATCGGCGAATTGTGTTGGCGTTGTCTATGAATGGCGGGTTCCAGAATACGAAAGATTTTTTTCCTCTTGGGGCACCGTCATCTGAAATTATTTCGAAGTCTTTTCCTGTTAGTTTCTTAGCGTGTTCTTCTGGGTTTGCGATTGTGGCTGATGAGAGTATAATCTGCGGGTCTGCGTGGTAGTAGTTGCATATTCGCATTAGTCGTCTTAGAAGCATGGCTACGTTGGAGCCGAAGACTCCTCGGTAAACATGTGCTTCATCAATTATTATGAATTTGAGGTTTCCCAGAAAGCTTCGCCATTTATAATGCCATGGAAGATATTGGTGAAGCCCATACGGGTTGCTTAAAATAATTTTAGAATTTTCTCGAATGCTTGCCCGTTGAGACGGAGGAGTATCACCGTCGTAAACGTTAGGGTACGCTTCAAGTCCCGTTTCTTTTTCAAGTTCTCTTAGAACTTTCAGTTGATCATTTGTCAACGCTTTTGTTGGATAAAGATATAACGCCGTTGCCTTGTGGTTTTTTGTGAGAGCTTCAAGAACAGGAATGTTAAAGGCTAAGGTTTTTCCTGAAGCAGTCGGAGTAACCAGCATGACGTTTTTGCCCGCTCTGACCTTGTTTATGGCTTCTGCTTGATGTGAATAGAGTTTGATTTTTCGGGTTAGCAAGCAGTTTTGGATGTTTTCAGGAAGCGGTTTTTCCAGTTCGCCAAAGCGGGCTTCTTGAGTAGGAATTTCTTGTATGTGCACAATTTGCTTTTTGTAGGATTGCATTCGTTTTATACTTCGGATAAAGTCGTCTATCAAAGGGTCCATTCCTCATACAGCTTTGAAAATAGTGTTCCAAGAGTTAACAGATCTTGCTTGTTGTGTTCAACTATGGCAACGAGGGGACCTACGTTTTTGGTTCTCAGGTAGGTTTCGTAGAATTGGGGAACTAATGAGCCTGGAATGTTAATTTCTCTTTTGATGCCTATGTATTTTTCAACGGTGTCTAGCCTGCAGTCAGTTAGTTTGTGACTCATAGCCCGTCTGGTAAAATGAAGTAAGTCGAAATGCGGATTGTCCAGCGAAGCGTCCAATCCATAATAAGCCAATCGTTGCTTAATGTAGGGAATGTCAAAGCTTCTGCCGTTAAAAGTTATGAGTGATAAGTTGGGTTCAAGCTGTGATACAAGAGCCCAGATGGCGCTGGGTTCATCTTGGATGTCTCTGAGCAAAAATTGGCTGGTGCAAACGTGATCTTTGGATGGTTTCGCTATGCCCAACAGAATTATGGGCCGATCTGAGACAGCCCCAGAGTTTCGATGTCTATTATTGCAAATTCTTGATCTTGGCAGAATCCCGCTAAGTAATGAAGCATAGGGTGGGATTTTGGGAGTCTCTGCCACAGCCATTTTTGGGTTGGCCCGATTTCTTTTTTATTTACCAGTTTCATGAAGTCGCGGGCTGGCTTTTTCCAGAGAGGATGATTTTCAAGTTCCTCTATGGTCGTGTAGCCTTGTTGCTTTAGGTTTTGTTCCCGTACAGGTCCTATTCCAGGCAGAACTTTGAGGTCGGAGATAATTATTCGTCTGCTTTCTTCGTAAGTTGACTTCTTAAAGTTGGAAGTGCAAGAAGACGAGATTTCGTAGCATTCGCCTTGGTCGTTTGAAACAACTTTTCCAGGTATTGCTACTTCAAGATTTTTGTCTTTGTATTGCTTGATAAGTTCACTTTGAAGTTTCAACGCCTCTTCATACTCAAAGCTCCATATCCAGCTCTCAGCCCCCAAATCTTTCGGCGGCACTTTATCCTTCGCTGTTTCAGAAAAGATCTCATACTCTTTTGAACCAGCTATCCTCTGCTTAAGGCTTTCAGCTGCTCTGGTCAGAGCGAGTCTTTCTTTGAAAGAACCATCAGATTCAGTTACTCTTGGCTCAGAAGATAAAGCTTGATTACCAAAACTTTTTTGAGACAACAAATAAGCCGAGCGGTCATCCTTAAAAGTTCTCAGCAGAAAAGAACCGCATGATTCGCAGAATTTGCTCTGTTCATACTCCTGATTTGAATAGGTTTTGCCGCATTTTCTGCAGATGTACTGGATTGGCAATTTTTGTCTTGCTTAAGTCTATTTAATGATTATAAAAGCACTTCTTATTTGTGGAGAATCGTTAGGTGCTGTGGAAGTTTTCAGGTTGAATTTTGTAGTTGCTTTGTTTCCATATAAGGTCGAGTGAGTTGTGTTCTGGATCAAGGTTATCGATTATTTCGGTGAAGTCATCCGGGACTATTAGGATTAGGCAGAAAAAAGAAGGCTATAGGCTACGCTTTAATTTACGTTAAAAGCTGTAGTTTACGGCTGCTTGATGCAGTTTGGAAACGCGTTTTGTCGCCTTTTGCATGTGCAGAGGAGACTTATATTCTATTGAAGTATTCTATCGGAGCATGCCAATAAACTGTAATTGATTTTTTGCAGTTAGGATTTTGGCACACATGTTTCCTCTTGAGGATTTGTCCGTGATAACTTTTCAGTATAGGCTTTACTGACGAAAATGCCGAGTGCAGTGTGTCAGGCGGTTGAATCTCCAGAATTTCATAGCAGAAAGGGCATTCCATAGTAGCCATATTACACCCTCAAGAATACCAATATGTAGTCTGAGCTAAAAAAATTTGTCATTGGTGCATCATACAAAAGATCAAAAAAGGAGGACGATAGGTCGCGGAGGTATTACCCTTTAGCTATCGACATCTGAGAACTGGAAAATCCCAAGTCAAAGAACCATGCAGGAAACCTAGCAACTTGGCAATTATGCATGTAGTGAAGGCTCATAGTGTTTTTGTGCATGCAAATGCAGTTCTTTGGTGTTTTCAAAATTAGAGCCACACCAAGGGCATTCTAAATCATCTTTCATAAGTGTCATAAAACAAGTTAAGGCTATTTTGTTTTTAAACCTGTGTGGTAGGCAATTGATTACAACAACCTGCCGATTTCTAAATGAAATGGCAAAATTAAGAAAACAAATGCTTCAAGTGCATCAATACGGAGGCAAAATGCCGATGCAGCTTAACTATCCCTGTTGACTACCACTTTTGCTATTATAAAGTTCTACCAATCTGAGAAGCGTCTCCTTATAAACCTCAATCGCCTCCAAATACTCGCTTATCTCGATATGCTCCTCTAAAGTATGGTCAAGATGTGAGTCGCCTGGCCCGTAAGTAACAATTGGCAGGTTCATAGCTCTGCCAAGAATGTTCATATCGCCCGTACCAGTTTTATGCAAAAGCATCGCAGGCTTGTTCAGCACCTTTCTAACAGACGAAGACAGTACATGAACAAGCGGTGAAGCCTTGTTGATTTCAAAGGGCTCAACAGTATCAAGAACGGTTGCTTTCACAGAAACCTTCAGATTAGCAGCTTGATACTTCGCAATTATCTTCTCTATCTGCTCAAAAACCTGAGCCGTCGTAAACTGTATTGGCACTCGGACATCAAGGTTCATCTCAACCTCATAAGGAACAACAGAAGTTGCTCTGCCGCCCACAACTTTAACTAAACACGCCGTGACAGCATTGTATGGGCTTGCCGAGGGGTCCAGCGACGGATAAGAAGAAGCATTTTTGATTTGTTCCCAAAGCTCATACGCCTTCTCCAAAGCATTATCGTACATCCAAGGCGTAGACGCATGCCCTGTCTCAGTTTTGCAAACGATTTTCATTTGAATTTGACCTTTGTAGCCGATGGTTATATTCTCGACGCCGCTGGGTTCAGCGAAAATAGCGTAATCCGCCTTAATTCCCTGCGTTATCAGTTGCTTCACACCCCGACTGGTAGCTTCCTCCTCCACAACACAGGCAACCAAAATTTCACCCTTAAACCCCAGCTCCTTAACAGCGGAGACAGCAGCCATAATCATGGCGGCTAGCGGACCCTTCGCATCCACGGCGCCTCTAGCGTAGATTTTGCCTTCTTCAATCCGAAGCGGCAAGTGCCCAGCGACCGTATCCATGTGACCGCACAGCAAGATAACTGGTTCACCTTCACCGACAACGCCTATGACGTTTCCGATAGAGTCTTTGCCGACCTCAAAACCCATCTTTTTCATTTCATAGGCGAGGTAGTTGGCTGCATCTTCTTCTTTTCCTGAAGGACTGTAGATGCCCAGAAGATTAGTTAGGAACAGTATTGCTTGCTCGCTCATTTTCCTCTTCCCCCAAAACCTCATCCAAAACCGAGATTGCCCGATCGATCTGTTCCTCCTCAATCACTAAGGGCGGCAACAATCGAACCACAGTTCTTCCAGCATCCAGCACCAAAAGACCTTTCGCTGCAGACTTAAGAATAATGTTGTGAACATCGAAGCGCAGTTCCATGCCAAGCATCAAACCTAATCCGCGAACTTCCTTCACAATTTTATGCTTAGCCATTAAGCCTTCCAGCCCAGCCTTGAAATACTTGCCCATCTCCGCTGCGCGGTCAGCCAATTTTTCCTCCACAAGCGCATCTAAAGCGGCACAGCCAGCGGCACAAACCAGCGGGCTTCCACTGAAGGTTGTTGAGTGCTCGCCGATTTTGAGCGCAGACATAATGTTCTCTTTAGCAACTGTTATTCCGATGGGTAAGCCGCCTGCAAACGGCTTCGCTAAACACATCACATCTGGAGATACGCCCCAGTTTTGGCATCCGAAAAGCTTGCCAGTGCGCCCAAAACTTGTTTGCACCTCATCGAAGATTAACAGGACATTCTTTTCATCGCATATTTGCCGAACTGCCGGCAGGTAACCGTCAGGTGGAACACGAACGCCGCCTTCACCGCGAATCGGCTCAATCAAAACTGCCGCAGTTTTCTCGGTGATCGCTTCGCGGATTCTGTCAGCGTTGTCTGGAGCAACATGCTTGAACTCGGGAACCAGCGGCATGAAAGGCGCACGATATTTTTTGTCCCATGTAGCCGATAGAGCACCCATGGTTTTGCCGTGAAAAGCACCCATTAAAGCGATTATTTCTGGTTTGTCCATGAATTTGCGGGCCAGTTTTATGGCGCACTCGACGGATTCGGCGCCGCTGTTTGAAAGAAACGCTTTATCCAGTCCTTTCGGCGTTATTTTGACTAGTTTTTGTACGAATTCTGCGCGTTTATCGTTATAGAAGCCGCTGTGGCATGAAATAAGCTTCTCTGCCTGAGCTTGAACTGCCGCAACCACTTTTGGGTGACAATGCCCCAGCAACGCTACGCCGTAGCTGCTTGTGCAATCCAAATATTCTTTGCCGTTTATGTCCCAGACCAACGCACCTTTACCCCTTGTTAGCACGACTGGTTTTTTGCTGAAAACATTCGCTAAGTAGCGATCTTCGATGTCAATTATGTCTTTGTCATTCACCAGTAATCACTGTACCAACTTTATGATCTAAAGCCAAACTAATAGGCTGATTTCCTGTGCCCGCGGTAACTAAAACTTCCTTAACACCTTGATTTAACGCTTCCAACGCCGCGTGGACTTTGGTGCTCATGCCTTGCCCAATGCTTGACATGACCTCTTTAACTTCAGTTGCGCTGATTTTTGGAACAAATTCGCCTTTGAGCATTAAGCCTTGCACGTCAGTTAGCAGGATTAAGCGGTCTGCTTTGAGGGCGCCGGCGATGATGGCGGCTGTTCGGTCGCCGTCCACGTTAAGCGGCTCGCAATCTTGGCTAAGCGCTATAGGCGTCACAATCGGCACATAGCCTTTTTCAAGCAGAAGGTTTAGCAGTTCAGAGTTGACTTGGGTTATTTTTCCCGTGTACCCGCCGTCGATTACTTTTTTTCTGCCCCGTTCGTCGATGTGGATGAGTTTGGTTTTTCGTTCAGCCTTCAAAGTTGCCGCATCTAAACCAGTTATACCAACAGCCTGGATGCTCTGACCCTGCAGGGCTAAAACGATCTGCTTGTTAATTTTGCCCGCCATAACCATAGTGTAAATTTCAATGGTTTCTTTGTCGGTGTAGCGGCTTCTGAACCCTTCGGGCGAAATGATGAATTTCTGTTCTTTGCCAAGTTTAGACGCGATTTCGGTGACTTCAACGCCTCCACCATGCACAAGGATGACTTTGTTGTTTTTTGCCACGTCTTTTAAGTCGGCAACTAAATCTTGGGATGCGCCTTCTTTGAGTATGCTTCCGCCCATCTTTATTACAAGCAGCATAGCTATCACATCGGATGGAAACCAGTACTCTTTAGCCCAGTTGTCTCGTCAAAGCCCATGAGAATGTTCATGCATTGGACGCCTTGCCCTGAAGCACCCTTGGTCATGTTGTCGAGAGCTGAGAAAAGCAAAAGCCGATTGGCATGCCCGTCTATCTCAAAGCCGACGTCACAGTAGTTTGTGCCCAAGGTCACTTTCGGGTCAGGCAGCTGATAGGGTCCCTTCTGGTATTTCACCAAACGTATGAACGGCTCATTGCCATACATCCCGCGAAATGCTCTCCAAAGATCCTTATTCTCCAACTTTTGTTTGGGAAAAGTGTGGATGGTGGCAAGGATTCCCCGCACCATGTTCACTGCATGCGGAGTAAACGAAATTTTTACTTGCCCATCCGTCAACGCGTTTAGTTCTTGCTCAACCTCAGCGATGTGGCGGTGCCCAACAACTTGGTATGGCCGCACTCCGCCGAAGCGTTCAGGATGATGCGAAGAGGCGTTTGGTTTGCTGCCGCCGCCTGAAGAACCAACTTTCAGGTCCACTACGATTTTGTCTTTTTCAACAAACCCAGCTTTCACAATAGGCGCTAAGCCAAGGATTGCAGAGGTTGCCATGCAGCCTGGACAAGCGACGAGCTTCGCGTTCTTTATTTCTTCCCGATGAAGCTCGGGTAATCCGTATGCTGCTTCCTTGAGCATTTCTGGATGGGCGTGCTTCCAACCATAGTAGGTTTCGTAGTCAGCTGGGTTTTTGAGGCGAAAGTCAGCGCTCATGTCAATTACTTTTAAGCCTGCCTCTAAAAGTTTAGGAACCAAGTTAACGGAGCCGCCATGCGGAGTTGCTGTAAAAATCAAGTCGCAGTTTTTCTGCAACTCAGCCACATCTAGGGGAACAAATTTTAGCTGCGTTAAACCCCGCAGGTTCGGGTGCACGTTAAAGACGTATTCGCCTGCGCTTTGGCGCGAAGTAACCATAGTTACCTCCACTTGCGGGTGAAGAAGAAGCAGCCGCAAAAGTTCGCTGCCAACGTATCCTGAACCGCCAATTATTCCAATTCTCAACATTTCCGTCTTTCCTCGTCATTTTCGATTAATGGTCAATTAGGCTTTGGGCGCCTTTTAGGAGTGGAACCGCCACATTGAGGCCTGTCGCAAGCCGAGTGTTCTCCCAGAACTCTGGGCAAGAATTCGACTCATGAAACACCAAGGCACCCTTATTTTTTTCTACGCTTTCTTCAATTATCTTTTTAACATTTTCGTAATATATACTATCCGCATAACCTTGGAACGCCTTTTCCAGTTTACCATTCCACGCTTGGAAATCGGTTAAGCGAGTTTCATCTCCTTTAAGTTTTTGAACGGGCAAAAACGCACGCCCTGCCTTATCAAGCTCATCCTTAAGGTAAACATCGTCAACCGACTTGTTTTCTTTAACATTCACCATGGCGTCTAAAGCGAAAATCCACGCTTCGCCGCCTTTGCCAAGGGTTCTGCCACATTTCACCGCCAACTCCTGCACACTTTTAGGCAGCTTGGCACCGAAAACCAAGTTACCCAAAAAAGTGTTAGTTCTAAAATCCTTAAAGCCAGCTCTTGCCATTGCAGTGGGATAGCAAACTGGCGGTCTACCTTTTTCTTTATGAACGATTATTCTTAAATCGTAAAACCATTTTTCAACCAGTTCCTGCGCAACTACGCCGACAGGGTTGATTATCGAAGGCTTTGTCTCCTGGATGTTGGCGATCAGTTCTTCACTGTTTTTCGCCAGCATTATCATTTTGCCGTGGGTTCCTGCGTCAGCTTTAATCACTATGCCCTCTGAAAGGGGGATTTCTTGCTGGAATAGGTCTGCAATGTCTTTTTCGTTGTGGATTTCTTTTCCATTTTTCAGTGTGTCAGTTGGATCGCATGGAACATAAACTGTTTTGGGAATCGGAATGCCTTCTTTCCACAGGTTAATTAATGTGCGTAATTTGCTGTAGCAGACAAACTCGATTTGAGAAGAGTTCAGTGTTTTTTTGCCCAGCGTTTCCATATAATATGAGGCTTGGAGACGCCGGTTTTTGCTTTGTGCACGGTTAAGCACGACGGCCGTATCCGCGATTGCTTTTGTGTAGTCTTTGCCTTTGGTTCTGGCGTTAAACCCTTCTTTGGAGATTGACAGGGCGATTTTTCGGAATGGCAGAAAAGTTAAATCAATGCCTAACTGTTGGGCGGTTAGTTTTATGCCGTTTTCATCGTTTTCTGACCGCTCATATAAGAGTGCTATGCTCATCGCTTTTCTGCTTCCACCAAAAAAATTAATTCAAAAAACTGATTTAAATAGCCAGGGCTTGTTTGGGATACTGTTTATTCGCCCCAGTCTTCTCCTTCAATGGTTAATTCCTGAAGGTCAACGCATCCGCCTTTTACTTGTTTAACTTCAAGTTCAAGTCCGCATCCGGGGCAACTGAGGATTTCTCCTTTTTCTGTGTCTGCTGGAACATCAAGGTCTGCGTCGCAGTCTGGGCACTTTGCTTTGTTTATAGCCTTCACCTCTTGAGGGCTTGCATTTATTGGTTTAATCATTTTATTCGTCACTTTTTTTATTCGGAAATGTCTTCTCCATTAATTCGACTTTCCATTTAAACATTGTGACTTATTTGTTACAACTTGAATTGTTAATGTTCCATTTGATGCAAATACTACTTACGTAAAAAAAAGCGTTAAAAATCGAAAAAAGCACAATTAACAAGCAATCACAACGAAACCCGCATTTTGCTTAAAAGCTGATTAAGGGAAATCGTTAAATTTTCCCCCAGCAAATAACATTTGGCGACAAGAAATGGATGAGAAAGATAAGCAGATAATCAAACTCTTAAAAGATGACTCAAGAGCAGGCTACGGCGAAATAGGTGCAAAAGTAGGCTTATCCGAAGGAGCCGTACGAAAAAGAATCAAAACACTCATCGACAACGGAATCATACGCAAATTCACGGTTAAAATTGGCGCTGCTGAAGGCGCTCAAGCCATAACTCTGCTTGCAACCAACCCAGCCCACCCAACTCAGGAAGTGTCAAAAAAAATCCAAGTAATCCCGAATGTGGAAACAACCTATGAAGTCAGCGGCGAATATGACATCGTCGCAGTGATCAGCGGAATGAATATGACGGAGGTTAACGAGTGCATAGAAAAAATCCGCATGGTTGAAGGCATCGTGAAAACCAACACAATGATTGTCCTGCGCAGTTCTTAACATCCTCACACCCAAAATTCAAGACAAACTATTTTCAGCCAAAATTAACTCTTTGACCCTGCGCTCAATCTCATCTCTGATTTCCCGCACCTTCTCCACCGTTTTGCCTTTAGGGTCTTCAAGCGCCCAATCAACAGTTTCCTTAAAGAATGGGCCTGGGCAAAAGTCAGAGCCGCCGCAGCCCATGGTGACAATCAAGTCAGCTTGGTTTGCCATGACCTGAGTAAGCATTTTAGGCTTGGTGCTGGATATGTCGATGCGCTTCTCCTTCATTACTTCCACAACCACGGGGTTCACTGCGGGAGCCAACTTAATCCCTGCACTCTGCGCAGCCAATTTTCCCTCGCCATACTTGTTGGCGAAAGCTTCAGCCATTTGGCTTCTGCCGGCGTTTTCAACACAAACAAACAAGACTTTCTTCATTTCAGGTCAATTAACTTGTGTGAGATTTCGATAAAAGAGCTTTCGGTGTTAACTTGGTTGTCGCTCATCAAGTGATTCGAGAATCTATTTTAGTTATGAGGATACTTCATGTAGATTAAATGAGTAAAGAAAAAGGTATATTGAGATTAAATTTGGTGGAGATTGATCAATCTCTAATTAGCGTAGAGAAAAATTGGAAAAAGATTGATGATGAGTTAGATTTAAGGAAGATCGGAAGAAAGGATACATCATTCAACGCCGACGTTAGGGCGAAAATGATGAGCGCCTATGGGTTCCTGGACAATTTACTTTGCAGGGGCATTGAACCATTCTCGGCTGATAGTCTTGAAGATATTTGTGAACTAAATAATTTGGTGCATTATGGATTAGATTTTCGATTAAGGCAAGAGTACGTGAAGGCAATTGATGCTAATTCAAAAAAATATTGTAGAAATATTGATCCGATAATAAAATGGTACCAAAATCACATGAAGAACGAACCTCATCCTCTGAAAGTTGCAGCAGAGGTTTACGTCGCGATACTTGGCTACCCACAATTATTTATTGAAGGCAATCACAGGACAGGTAGCTTAATCTCCAGTTGGATCAACATGTACTATGGGTATCCACCATTTGTTCTCAGTGTCAAAAACGCAATTCCTTATTTCAAGCCATCTGCGGACATAAAAAAGTTTGCAGATAAGAGCACTTGGAGAGGAAGAGCCAAGTTACCAAAATACAGAAAATCATTCAAAGATTTTTGGGAGAAACATACAGATTGGAAGTATGTGATAAAAAATTCTGAAAAATAAATGTACAAAAGGGTAGAGGGTTCGCGTCATTTTGCATTTATCTCTTTGAAATATTTTTTTCTCAGCCAGAAAGCAACATTTACTAAACTTATCATGACGGGCACTTCTATTAAAGGGCCTATGACGGCGGCGAAGGCTTCTTGAGAGGCTAAACCGAAAACAGCGACTGCCACAGCTATAGCTAATTCAAAGTTGTTGCTGGCTGCAGTGAAAGAAAGCGAGGTTGTTCTCTTGTAGCCGAGTTTGGAGAAGTGGCCAAGGGCGAACGATCCGAAGAACATGATGATGAAGTAGAATAGGAGCGGGACAGCGACCAATGCAACGTCTAAGGGCAAAATTAAAATGAACTGTCCTTTAAGCGAAAACATAATGACGATTGTGAACAGTAGGGCTATTAGTGAGGTATGTCCAAGCTTAGTCATTAATTTGTGCTCATACCAGTCTCTGCCTTTCGTTTTAAGGAAGCAAAATCTGGTCACTATTCCAGCAAAGAAGGGTATCCCAAGGTAGATTGCCACTGACTCGGCAACCTGTACCAGCGAAATGTTTACTGCTTGGGCTGTTCCAGAAATCCAAGAGCTTGCGACTGTAATGTAAAAGAAGGCGAGAACCGAGTACATCAGTATTTGAAAAATGGAGTTAACCGCAACAAGTATGGCTGTCCATTCGTTGTCGCCGTCGGCAAGGTTGTTCCACACAATAACCATGGCTATGCATCTGGCTAAACCGATAAGAATCAGCCCGTTTCGCAAGTCAGGGTAGGCTCCGAGAAAAACCCATGCCAAAACAAACATCAACAAGGGACCAACGATCCAGTTTAAAGACAAGGACTCGGAAAGCATAGTTTTTGAGCCGGGAGCAGTCACAACTTTCTTTAAGTCTTCATATCGGACTCGCGCAAGCGGAGGATACATCATCCAGATCAAGCCAACAGCAATCGGAATCGATGTTGTGCCTACGCTCAAGGAGCCAATTGCGCTTGAAACCTGCGGGTAAACGTAACCTAAGGCAACGCCGATAATCATTGCCAAGAAAATCCACAGCGTCAAAAACTTACTTAACCAAGAAAGACGGGTTTTTGGCTTCGTTTTCTCGCTCAAAGGCTTAGCCAAGTTTGTTTGTGAATCATCAGTTGAGTTTTCTGGTTTGGCATTCAAGGTGTTCTTTCGGCAAAAACACATTAACTTATTTAAATATGTTGTTTGGTTTTGCACTAACGCATCACAGAAGACCCAACTTCCGAATACGAGCCACTAATTCGGGACTGCTGACTCGGTAGAAAACCCATTTGCCCTCTTTCCTCTTCTTGACCAAACCCGCATTCTCCAAAATAGCCAAATGATGCGAAGCTGTAGGCTGCGTTAATTCAAGCGCAATAAGAATTTCACAAACGCACATCTCGCGAATCAGCAAAATACTCAAGATTCTAAGCCTAATTTCGTCAGCCAACGCCTTGAATACCGTAACCTTTTGCTCAGCAACCTCAAAATTCATTGCCTCTTCAGCCTCTTGTTTCAATTCACTGGCATGCTGCAAAGCATCTTCAAAGGAACAAATTTTATGATTCAATTTGCGGCTGGTTCGCGATTTCCGATTTATCTTGTTTGACATCAAAACAATGTCTCGATTTTAACCCATTTAAATATGTTGATTTGAACCACAAAAAAAATTCACAGCATCGTAAAAAATGAGAAAATTCACAGGGCATTTTAAATCGAAATGTCTTAACATAGCCTATAACGCGGTTTTGCTGGTTGATATTAATGGGCAGTGACCTATCGAAAGTGGTAGTGGCAGCTTTTATAGTTGTTGTATTTGCGGCTGTTGTGCTGGGAATGTAATAGGGTACGATTTGAAACCTGCCTCAACCGCAGTCTCTGGCACGGCAAAATATGCTGATGTAACCTTAATGGTTCAAAGCGACTTAACTCTCGGTCCCGACAACCAAACGCACGACACTTTTGTCCCCTGCAACTTCACCGTCTACGCAAACCAAATTGTCAACCATACTGTTGTGAGTCCCATAATTTTACTGAAATACAAGCTGGCGTTTATCGTTGGTGGTTCACAGAACTATGCGACATTGATTCAGGGGGTTGGACAATGACCACTGGCAGCGACGGGCAGCCTGGGCAAATTGGATTCATGGGTGGATTCGTGACAGTTCTGCCGCCGTAAAACTGGCAAGCCGCATTTTTCTGGAGTTATCAATGTTCTGATGATTAGAAACGCATTTTACTAAACCTCTCTTGATAAGAAAGGGGTCCATTTCATTTTCAGTTAACCCTCCACTGCCCGCCAAAGTAGTTTCTTGACGCATCTTTTAAACCATCTAAACCATAAACGCAGCCAAGTGACTTATATGAAAAAGAAAACAGCGGTCTTAGCCTTAGAGGAAGACTTACTGGTTGATTTGACCATGCATGGTGTTCCAGCCCAGCTTATTGCAGAGTTTACAGAAAAAATAGTGAGACCCTACTACAAAGGCAACTTGAACGCTGCCCTCCAAGACCTAATCAACAAAGCCTTGTCTGAACAAGATTACGTTCACTCCCACATAACACAAATCAGACATCCAATTAAGAAGCAAAAATAAATCCCGATGCAGCACTTCTTCAGCAAGAATCCTGCGTACCTAAACTACTGTTTTATTACAAGAATTATCTGCATAGAGTTTTGACAAAAAATCTAACGGGCTTAAACCCTTATTTTCTCAATTTTTTCTACAGCGCCGCTTCTTCCAACGTAAGCAATATCTGTTAAGCCCGACAAAAAAACCAGTTTCCACGACGCCTGGAATCATTTTCACCCTGACCTCTAACTCGGCTGGTTTAGCTATTTCGCCGAAATAAGAGTCTAAAATGGCGTTGCCGTTATCAGTTATGACTGGACCAAGCTTGCCTTTACCTTCACGCAAAACAGGCATGCCACCAATATTGAGGATTTTCCGTTTTACCAGCGAAATGGCAAAAGGCAAAACTTCAATCGGCACAGACTGGTTATTTTCACCCAGCACCTTCACTTTTTTCTTTTCGTCGGCAATGATGATGTTAAGTTTTGAGGCGGCGGCAACAATTTTTTCTCTTGCCAAAGCCGCGCCCATGCCTTTGATTAAAAATAACTCAGGAGTTACCTGGTCTGCCCCATCGATAGTCACGTTTATAAGCGGATGTTCATCCAGCGTTGTAATCGGAATGCCGCATTCAACCGCCAACAGGAAAGCTTGATAAGAAGTAGGGATACCCATAACACGCAATTTTTCACTTTTTATTCTTTCACCTAATGCTTCTATGGCAAAAGCAGCTGTGCTTCCGCTGCCTAAACCAACAATAAAGCCGTCTCTAACATGTTTAACCGCTTCTAAGGCGGCTTCCTTTTTTGCCTCTTGGATCGGGTCAAGGTTAACTTTCAATTTCCATCTGCCCCAGTTTATCTAAAACCTTCTCAACTTCACTTCTAATCGACTCAATCCTTTTCTCAGCTTCAGTTTTAGCGTCAGGCTTTTCTTCCGGAGGTTTCCGCTTCTTTTTCTGTTTTTCTTCACCTGCTTCCTCCTCTTCTTGTTCTTCCTCTTCTTCCATTTCCTCCATCTGCGAAGCGGGATATTTGCGTGGGCAATTTTACGGGAATTTCTCTTATTGGTTTAAGATCAATTTTGGTTCTAAGCTCTTCAACTTTTGAGGTTAATTCTCCGAAGCGTTCACTGAAAAGCTTCATTAAATCTTCCTGCATGCCTTCAAGATCGTGCAGTGCCACGATTGTTTCATCTTTTGAGATGGATTCTTTAATTGACATCATTCTTGCCTTGTAGCTTGCGGCAAGCTTTTCTCTTTCCGCCTCTGAAATTTTCCCTTCAGCCTGCGCTTCATATAGGCGGCGTATGGCATCGCTTAAAATCTCTCTTTCTAAATCGAGCATTCGCAGTTCATCTTTCGCGTTGGAAGCTGTTGTTGTTTGGACGCTTTTGGAGATTCTGAAGGGTGAAGCGGCATATTCAAGAAGCGGATCGCTACCTGATTTTGCAGGTTTCTTCTGAGGGTGGTTTTTTCCTAGTTTTCGCATGGCATAAACAACGACTCCGACTGCGGCGATTATCACTACCGCTACCGCAGTGACTAATAGGGGATCATCGTACCAAGCCATGCCAAGCTGTCCTCGGTATCTTGATTATGTACCATTCATATATAAATTAATTTAAATCTTCATAGTTTTCAAAGACGCAGACACATCAATTTGCGCTTTTGCTGTAACAACTTTTTTTGACCTTGCTCTTTCAAGTATTAGTCCATCAAAAAAGGAAAGCCAAGAGGACCTATCGTTGCGAAACAGCATAATTTATCTTTAGCAAGTTACCTTTTCCAATAGGCAATACGCTGAACCTGTGAGTTAGAGCGAAATGGGGACTTCGGAGAAACCTAGGCTTGTAGTTTTCGACGTTGAAGGAGTGCTTATTCCAAAAAACCGCTTCATTTTCGAGTTGGGAAGAACTTTAGGCTTCACCAAGCTGATTAAGCTTCTTTTTTTCGGTTTTCTCTACGAAGCAGGCATTTTAAAGTTGCAATCAGTGTTAAGGCACATCTTCATGGAATTAAAAGGTGTCAGGCTTGAAACTTTAATTTCAATTTTTGAAAAAATTCCCTCAACGCCTTTTTTGCAGAACATTTTTTCTCAAATAAAAGAGAGAAACTGCAAAATTGCACTGATCAGCTCTGGACTACCAACGGTCGTAGTTAAAAAATTAGCTGACGCATTAGGCGCAGACTACGTCTTTGGCATTGAAGTTGAAACTAAAGATGGCAAGTTGACTGGGGAAATCGGCGGTGACGCTATTGAGCCCGATGGGAAGCTGAAGATTTTGTCGCAGATTTTAACTGCTGAAGGCTTACGGTTAAGCGACTGCATCGTTGTTGCTGATGACAGAAATAACCGCTGCATTTTTTTGCCGGGGATGTTGAAGATCGGTTTTAACCCAGATTTTGTTTTAAGAGTTGAAGCGGACAGGGTTGTAAACGGCAAGCTTTCTTCAATCTTGCCCATCATTGATGGGAAACCTCATAAGCGTTCTTTTCCGTCAACCAACGATTTTGTACGGGAAGATATTCATGCTGCTGGATTTTTTATGCCGGTTATAGCTAGTTTAGTAGGCGTTCCCATAGTTGGCGCTTTGATTTTCGCGATTGCAGTGATATATACCATTTCGGAGTTTTGGCGTTTAGAGGGAAAACAATTATCTTTCATTTCCGCAGTTACGCGTCATGCTGCTTCTCTGTCAGAATTGAACGGGTTTGCGGCAGCGCCGCTTTACTTTGCCTTCGGCATCTTGTTCACTTTAATCGTGTTTCCTCATCCTGCAAGCTACGCCGCCATTGCAATGTTCTGCTTGGGCGACAGCGTTGCTTCGCTTTTCGGCGGTCTTATTTCAACGTCTCTGCCATTTAACAAGGGGAAAACTTGGGAAGGCTCGCTGGCTGGTTTTCTCTTTGCGTTTTTAGCGGGCACGTTTTTTGTTTCGCCGATGCTGGCTTTTGTTGGAGCAGCGATTGCCATGACTGTTGAGGTTCTTCCTTTGCCAGTGAATGATAACGTGCTGGTGCCGGTGATTACTGGAGCAGCGTTGACGCTACTGATTTAACGGTGCTGCCGCTTTGAGGTAATCCAAAACAAGGTATTTCTTGCCTCTTTTCGCCACGGCGTGTCCTTCTTGCTCCAAAAGCAGCTTTTGTGCTTCCAAGCCGCCTGGGTATTTCTCGTTTAAGAATCCGCCGGTTTTGAGTGTCCGCCAATAGGGAGTGATGTCGGTTGCGCCTTGCTGTTTTTGTTCTTCTGCGGCGTTGGCGGCTATCCAAGCGAAAATGCCCGTGGTTAGTGGGCAGCCGATTGTTGCTTTGTGTTTGGCGGCGAGAGCTGAGCGGATTTCGTTGATAGTTGTCAGTTTGCCTACTGGCACTTTCTTCATTAACTGGTCCACTTCGATTGGAGCTGGGATGACCAGGGTGCCTTTGCCCCATTTTCGGGTCATTCTGCCGTTCATTTCTTCAACTTTTGGGTAGTCTTTGCTGTCGTTTAATTTTTCTGTCCAAGTCGGTTTCTTTTTAGGCATGTTTTAACCCCTAATGTTGGTATTGTTTGTTTGGCTTGATGAAATTTTCGATTGTTTTGCCATTTTTGTGGCGAAATTTTGGCACAAATATTAGGGTAGGTCTAAGGTAGGTAGGCGATTTGGTCAGGGCTTGTTTCTGGTTGTTTTTGCGGTTTAGGGGTTGATTTGGGTTTTGCAGTGGCAAATTGACGGAAAAGCTCATGAGGGTTTTATAGGGGAGGCATGTTCGTTTGTTTTTGCCGTTAAAGTTGTTTTTGAGAATCGACAAGGTCAAGTTTTTGCTGGTGGCTCAGCTTCTTTATGGCTCTTTCGCGCTTCATCGCTTCACTTCGCAGAGCAAACTGTTCTACGTAAACAAGTTTCTCTGGCCTGTGAATTTTCGTGTACCGTGCGCCGTTGCCGTTTTGATGCAGTTTCGTTCTTGCCTCTAAATCCTTGGTGTAACCTGTGTAGAAACTGCCGTCACTGCACAGTAAAATGTAAACGTAAAACGGCATGGCTCTACTGCTCCAAAGTTTGGGGCGGCAGGTAATCGTAAATGATGCCTCTCAGCATGGCTCTTTTGAGGTAAGCTTCTGGGTCGATCTCTTGGACTTTTGCGTGGTCAACATCAATTATGTAGATTTCCTGAATGCGCGCATTCCGTATCTCCTCAACTGTAACCGGCGGCTTCTGGTAAAATGCATCAACAAGCCTTTTTATCTGCATAATTTCCCAGTCAGCTCGGTTTCTCGGCGGCTTAGCCAGCGCGCGGGGAAAGGGGAGAATATAATGAGGGGGAACGCCTAACGCGAATTTTCCCGCAAAACTACTGTACCTTATTATTTTGCTTGCCAGCCTCGCTGAAGTGTAAGTTAACGGAGCCAAAGCGTTTTCAGGCGGAATATAACCAGTTTCAACTTCGACGATTAGGTTTCCATAGCCTTTCACGGCGTACAAATCGCAGGTTAAAACTTCATTCAAGGGGTACTCAAGCTGAACCTCGCAGCCTTTCTGGATAAGGTATTTGGCGCATACAAGCTCCATCACGGAATGGTTGATTTTTACAACGTTCTCTTTTTGCAGATTTACCAGCCAATCTTTTAGCATTTTGAGTTTATTTTCCTCTTCTTTGTCAGAATCCTGGGTCAGCCTTGAGAATAGGACCGCTAAATCTTGCTCGAACTTTTGCTTGTTACTCATCTGCCGTGTTTCCTTGCCGGTTGATCTGGCAACGATTACATATTGATTTTAAAATATATAAATCCAAAAAAAACCTTCAAGAAAAAATCTCAATTATGCGCGGTTTGTCGAGTGCTGGCTGCAAAATTCAAGCTTAAATTCTCAGCGGGGTCTCGTGGTTATCAGTCGATTTTATTTGTCTTCAGCTGTGGACCATAGCATTTCAAAGTAGTCTTGAAATATTGACAGCAAGCAGGGATTGTCTGTGGATAGAGTAGGGCATTCTTTCACCCCTGGGTTAGTGCAGGTGCCGACCCACGCTTCGCCCTTATCATATACAGACATCAAAGCTTTGGGGGCATTTAATAGATATTTAATCTTGAAGTTAGGAAATTTCGTTAAATGTTTTACAATCTTTGATAATATTTTTTCTTCGTTAGGCTTGTCGATGATGACGCGAACTTCAACGCCCCTCTGCAAGGCTTCAGCGATTCCCTCTACGCCCGCAAATATGACACTGTGCGGATTTCTCCATGAAGTAATGACATCAAAACTTTTCTGCACATTCCCCAGCGTTTTTTTTGATGCCCGCACGGTGGCTTGTTCAGGAACTAAACTGAGGTTTGTCTCTTCTTCAAGCGTCATTCGCTCATGGTCAATTTTGAATTTTTGCAGCATTTCACTGATTGTATCCTGCAATTCAGAAGTTTCTTTTTTTCGGCGCTCCATCAGAATGGAGAAGGCATCGTCGGTTGAAATTGCTCTAAACCTGGAGGGCACGGAGACTACTTTTTCAACTAAACCCAACTTTTGAAGCTCAACCAGTACCCTGTAAACTTCTTGTCTTGCTACCTGAGTAACCGTTGAGATTTCTTTTGCCGTTGGCTTACCCAATTTGACAAGCGCAAGATACACTTTCGCTTGACTATTTGTGAGCCCCAAAGCAGTTAGGGTTTGGGCATCTTTTCCCTCAAACGTAAAAATTTTTTCTCCTGAAGCCTATCTCCATTCATGTAACGATGATGCATTCTTGATTTAAGTCTATCGCGGGCGTTTTTTGGGCTGTTGTCAGTATAAGCAGTTCTGACTAGTGGTTAAAAGCGCGTTGAGGCACTATATATAGTTAAGGAGCAGGGAATATGCAAGAATTTGAAAAATGTACTTTCACAATAGGTGGATCGCCTGAAGGCTACGAAATCTTAGAGAAACGTGAACTTGCCCCCCAAGTCAAGCTAATCAAGATTTATGCCCCAGACATCGCCGACAAGGCTCAAGCTGGGCAGTTTGTGATAATTAGGGTAGGTGAAAACGGCGAAAGAATTCCTCTCACCCTCGCCGACTGGGAAAACGATACCCACGCCATCACAGTTGTTCTTCAAGAAGTTGGAGCCACAACAAGAAAACTTGGAGCACTAGAACCAGGTGATAAAGTGCTAAACGTAGCTGGACCGCTGGGAAACCCAAGCGAAATTAGAAATTACGGTACAGTAGCCATAGTATGCGGAGGCGTTGGGACAGCAGCTTCCTACCCAATTGCCAAAGCATTGAAAGAGGCTGGAAACAGAGTAATTTCAATTCTTGGAGCACGAAACAAAGACCTACTGATTCTGAAAGAAGAAATGAAAAATGTATCAGACGAACTCTACATTTCGACCAACGACGGCTCAGAAGGAACCAAAGGTTTCGTCAGCGACGTCCTCAAATCACTGATTCAACAAGGCTACAAGTTTAACCTCGTGTACGCTATAGGACCGCCGATGATGATGAAAACCACGGCAGACGTCACCCGAGTAGAAGGAATCAAAACCTTAGTCAGCCTAAACCCCTTGATGGTAGACGGCATGGGGATGTGCGGAGCCTGCAGAATAACAGTTAACGGCCAAACCAAATTCGCGTGCGTCGATGGACCAGAATTTAATGCGCATCATGCCTGCTTTGATGAACTCATTAAACGCCTCAAAATGTACCCTTCAGAGGAAAGATATTCAGCCGAATTCCAACAAAAAAGCGGAGGCAACTAAATAATGGCACAAACAGAAAACGTAAAACCAGCAGTGCAAAACCGCCTAAAGGCGGTTCCAGCCCACAAACTAGAGCCAAAAGACAGAAGCCATTCGTTCCAAGAAGTCGCACTGAACTTTACCGAAGACGAAGCGTTGGCAGAAGCGTCAAGATGCCTGAACTGCAAAGAACCCCAATGCGTTAAAGGATGCCCAGTCGCAGTCAACATTCCAGCCTTCATAAAGCTCGTTAAAGAAAAAAAATACGATGAAGCCATAAATGAGATAAAAGAAAAGAACAGCCTTCCAGCCATCTGCGGTCGCGTCTGCCCACAAGAAGAGCAATGCCAACAACTCTGCGCGTTAGGCAAAAAAGGCGAACCAGTCTCCATAGGGAAACTTGAAAGGTTCGTAGCTGACCACGAGTTGGAAAAAGGCATCAAAACGCCAAAAACGGTGTGCCCAACCAGCAAAAGAATAGCCATCATCGGGTCAGGCCCAGCTGGGTTAACAGCAGCAGCAGAGCTGGCCAAACTGGGTCACAAGGTAGTCATTCTTGAAGCCCTACACACGGCAGGCGGCGTGCTCGTCTACGGAATCCCAGAGTTCAGACTTCCGAAGAAAATTGTCCAAGCTGAAGTTGAATACATCAAAAAACTAGGCGTTGAAATACGCACGGACGCATTGGTGGGTCGACTATTCACCGTTGACGAACTGTTCAAAAGAGGATTCGACGCCGTTTTCATCGGAACAGGAGCGGGACTGCCGAAGTTCATGGGGATACCAGGCGAAAACCTCGGCAACATCTACTCGGCCAACGAATTCCTGATACGAGTCAACCTTATGAAATCATACCAATTCCCCTCAGCCGACACACCAGTGCACGTGGGCAAAAACGTAGCAGTAATCGGCGGCGGAAACGTAGCTATTGACTCAGCACGAAGCGCACTAAGATTAGGAGCTGAGCAAGTCACAATAATCTACAGAAGATCACGAAAAGAAATGCCGGCAAGAAAAGAAGAGGTGGTGAACGCCGAAGAAGAAGGAGTGCAGTTCAAGTTTTATGCCGCGCCCACCCGTTTCGATGGAGACGAGCAAGGAGCGGTAAAGGCAGTAGAATACGTAACCATGAAACTGGGCGAACCCGACGCGAATGGAAAACAATCGCTAACGCCAATCAGCGGCTCCGAAGCAGTAATGCCAGTGGACACAGTGATTGTCGCCATCGGCAGAAGTCCCAACATAATAATCCAAACTATCACCAAAGGACTTGAATCCACAAGCAGCGGAATCATAACAACTGAAAAACAAACAGGAAAAACAAGTCTGGCAGGCGTATACGCGGGAGGCGACATAGCCACTGGAGAAGCCACGGTCATTAGCGCCATGGGAACAGGCAAAAGAGCCGCTCTGAACATAGACGAATACCTGAAAACAAAACCCTTGCACCCGATACAACAAACGCACTGACCAAGTTTCCCATTTTTTTTCTCTCCATTTTTTTATTTAATTTCAAAGCTTAAGTGCCAAAAATACCGAGTCTACGTACTGAATACTTTGAATCCGCCAGCTCAATAACAGAGAAAAAGGTTTACTGTGCACACTGTTTCGAGTTTTAAAGTTTGGAAGAGAGAACAAGCCTCGTATTGGGAACGTCGACCTCAACAATCCTGCAATTTTTAAACTCTTTGCCTTCACCCAAAATATTCTTAACTGTCACGTTGTCGGCGTCAACTTTAACGTAAATAACATCCTTGAACTCCACTTTCCCATTCAAGATTACATTGAATTCACACATGTACTTTCACGGCTATTGGAAAAAGCCTTTCTGGGTTATAAGGGCTTTTATCGCCGATAATTTATTAAATCAGGAAAAGTCCTTTGAAAAAAGAGGCTCCGCTAAAAATCAAGTTGTAAGTTCAATTTGGCAAGTAAGCATTAACAAAAGTTGTAAACAAATCGTACTGACACCGTAAACCTTTTATTTGTACAGGCTCTATTTTTATGGAACGGGGCTTCAAGAGGAATTAAGATGAGGGATCGTCACCTCAATAGCTGGAATCGTCGGGTATTCATTCTTTGATTTTTCCAGGGAACCCTCTGAAACTGCCACTGAAAAATTGTCAAATCAATCTTTCTTTAGACGACAGTATAGTTATCAAAAAGGAGAGGCAATGAAATGACCAGAATGTCGGGTGCAAAGGCACTTTTAGATTCCCTTGAGCGGCAAAACGTGGACGTTATATTCGGCATCTTAGGCGGAGCAATCTTGCCGGTGTACGATGCGTTATGCGGCAACACGAAGATTAGGCACATCTTAGCCAGGCATGAGCAATGCGCAGCGCATGAAGCAGAAGGCTACGCAAGAGCCAGCGGACGCGTAGGAGTCTGCATGGCAACCTCAGGTCCAGGAGCCACAAACCTGGTCACGGGCATAGCGAACGCCTACATGGATTCTTCACCCATAGTGGCGTTAACGGGGCAGGTTCCATCCTCAGGCGTTAACACGTCATACTTAATCGGCAAAGACGCCTTCCAAGAAGCAGACATCATCGGCATCACAACCCCAATCACCAAGTACAATTTCCAGCCGAGAAACGTCGCTGAAATCCCAACAATCGTTAACACAGCGTTCTACATAGCTTCCACGGGCAGGCCTGGACCGGTTCTGATTGACTTGCCAAAAAACGTCCAGTCAGACATGGGCGAAGTTGAAGTAACTGACAACATCGACGCCCGCGGCTACAAGTCAATGATCGAGATAGATTTAGCCAAAATCAGCGAAGCCACTAATCTGCTTGCGAAAGCTGAGAGACCCATCATTCTTTCAGGCGGCGGAGTCATAATCTCAAACGCTTCAGACGAAGTAATGCAGATGTCTGACTTGCTGATGGCGCCTGTCGCCACGACATTCATGGGCAAAGGCTCATTCCCAGAAGTTCACCCCTTATCGGTTGGAAGCATAGGAATGCATGGAAACCCAGCGGCTAACAGGCTGATGGGTGAAGCTGATGTGCTACTGGCTGTCGGAACAAGATTCTCTGACCGCGCAACAGCAAACCTGGACAGTTTTGCGCCTGAAGCAAAAAAGATCCACATTGACATTGACGAAGCGGAAATCGGCAAAAACGTTGAAGTCGACGTGCCCATAATCGGCGACGCCAAAACGGTTTTGAAACTTTTGCTGTCCGCCTTAGCAGATAAACTGCATAAAGGTGAAGCCAATGCTTGGTCAAAACGGGTTAAAGAGGCAAAAGAACAGCTGAGCCCGCTGTTAAAAGACAGACCCAAAGATCTGGTGCCGAAAGCCCTGTTGACGGAACTGAGGAAGCTGCTGCCTGAGAACGCCATAGTCACCACGGAGGTCGGGCAAAACCAGATGTGGTCGGCGCTGTACTTCCAAGCCTTAAAACCGAGAAGCTTCATCAGTTCAGGCGGGTTAGGAACCATGGGCTTTGGCTTCCCAGCGGCCATAGGTGCAAAAGTTGCTTGCCCAGACAGACCAGTTGTTGACATAGCGGGCGACGGCAGTTTCATAATGAGCGAGCAGGAACTCGCATGCTCCGTTACGGAAAAGATCCCGGTCACCGTCATAGTGCTGAACAATTCGGTGCTGGGGATGGTAGCGCAGTGGCAAAGAATGCTCTACAAACGCCGATACATGGCTGTTCATCTGGGTAAAACACCTGACTTCGTGAAGCTGGCAGAGGCTTACGGAGCTCAGGGACTGCGGGCAACGTCAATCGAGGAATTCCAAAAAGCAGTTAAGACAGCACTAAACAGTAAGGTTACCACGGTGATCGATGTGCCTATAGGCTCGGAGCAGGACGTTGTGCCCTTTGTGCCTCCAGGCTGCGGATTACCACAGCAGAGAGGTGACTACTAATGGAAGCTGGAAGAACCAAAATAATTTCGGTACTTGTCGAAAACAAGCCAGGTGTGCTCTTCGGGGTTTCAAACCTGTTCCGCCGTAGAAACTTTAACATTGAAAGCATCACAGTTGGCCCAAGCGAGAGGAAAGACACCGCACGTATGACAATCACAGTCAACGAGGATGAAAGAACAATCGTCCAGGTCGTCAAGCAAGTCGCAAAACTCATCGATGTGCTTAAAGTCGAGGAACTGGAGCCTGGAAAATACGTGATGCGCGAGCTGGCTTTGATAAAAGTTAACTCTCCAACCGCGAAAGAACGCTCCGACATCATTAACTGTGTAGAGGTCTTCCGAGGACGAATCATTGACGTTTCCACTGACAGCTTAACCGTGGAAATCACGGGGACACCCGACAAGCTTGACGCGTTCCTAAACTTGATGAAGGCAACAGGCGTCATTGAACTTGCAAGAACAGGCATAACAGCATTGGCAAGAGGAGCAAAATCGGTAAGAATAGACGAATAAATCGCCTCTCACAACGGAAACCCTTAACTCCCCGTTTCTCAAAAATGACGGACGTTCATAGCAAATTAATGAAAAAATAATTAGTTAATTGTAACAGAAGAGAGCAAACATGAATATTACAGAAAAAATCTTGGCTAAAGCCTCAGGAAAACCAGCCGTGCATCCAGGAGAAATCGTCGACGCAAACGTTGACATGGTTATGGTGCACGATTTAACTGGGCCTTTAGCTGTTGAAGCCTTCAGAAAAATAGGCGTACAAAAAGTTTGGGATAACCAAAAAGCAGTGGTGATACTGGACCATCAGGTGCCGGCTGAATCCGTTAAAGCGGCAGAACTGCACAAAACCATGCGGCAGTTTGCCAAAGACCAGAAGCTACGCATCTACGATGTAGGCAGAGGCGGAATCTGCCACCAAGTCATGCCGGAGAAAGGACATGTTGTCCCGGGAACAGTAATCGTGGGCGCTGATTCACACACTTGCACTTACGGGGCCTTCGGAGCATTCGCCACAGGAATAGGCTCAACCGAGGCAGCAGCAGTCTTAGCAACCGGAAAGATTTGGCTAAAAGTGCCCGCAGCGATTAAAGTAAACGTAACTGGACAATTCCCACTGTACGTCACGCCAAAAGACCTAATCCTATCTGTAATCGGGGTGATGGGTGTTGACGGCGCCACATACAAAACAGCTGAATTCACTGGCCCAACAATAAAGAGCATAAGCGTAGCGGGAAGGATGACGCTGTGCAACATGGCGGTGGAGATGGGCGCTAAAAACGGCATCATAGAGCCAGATGAAACAACACGCAAGTTTCTGGAAGGCAGAGTTGAGGCGCTGCCGAACTTTGAATCATTGAAAAGCGACAAAGACGCGGTTTACGAGCGGACAGTGGAGTTTGATGTTTCAAAGATGGAGCCACAGATCGCTTGTCCATCATCTGTTGACAACGTGAAGCCAGTTTCAGAAGTAGGGAACGTTCCAATTGAGCAGGCGTTTATCGGTTCATGCACCAACGGCAGAATCGAAGATTTACGCTTAGCCGCCCAAATCTTGAAGGGCAAAAGGGTGAAAGACGGCGTTAGGGCGCTGGTGATTCCAGCTTCACAGGAAGTTTACCGGCAAGCGTTGAACGAAGGCTTAATGGAAATATTCACTGACGCAGGCGCCATAGTTTGCGGTTCAGCGTGCGGTCCATGCCTGGGCGGCCACATTGGGTTACTGGCTGCAGGCGAAGCTTGCGTTAGCACTTCAAACAGGAACTTCATCGGAAGAATGGGCAGCACCCAAGCCAGCGTATACCTGGCTTCTCCAGCGACGGTAGCTGCTTCAGCAGTCACAGGCAAAATCACTGACCCGAGAAAACTGGAGGCAAAAAGATGAACATGAAAATCAAAGCCAAAGCAATAAAATTCGGAAACAACATTGACACAGACGTCATTTTGCCCGGACAATACTTGGTACTAGTTGATCCTTGCGAGTTAGCCCAACACGCCATGCAAAGCTTAGACCCAACTTTTCCTGAAAAAGCAAAAAAAGGCGTAATCTTAGTAGGCGGCAAAAACTTCGGATGTGGTTCAAGCCGAGAACAAGCGCCGTTGGCGCTAAAGTTTGCGGGCGTAAAATGTGTGGTGGCTGAATCTTTCGCGCGGATTTTCTTCCGAAACGCCATAAACATCGGCTTACCAGTAATCGAGTGCAAAGGCATATCAGACGCGGTTGAAACGGGCGATGAATTAGCCGTGGACGTGGAAGCCGGCAAAATCGAAAACATTTCAAAGGGCAAAAAATTTCGAGTAGAGAAGCTGCCGCCATTCATAATTGAAATATTATCAGACGGCGGATTAATAGAAAACCTGAAAAGGAGAATGAATAAAAAATGACACAATACAAAATATCCCTGATTCCAGGCGACGGCATCGGACCAGAATTAACCGAAGCCACCCTGAAAGTCCTTGATTCAGCGCAGAAAAAATTCGGATTAAACCTTAAAATTATTGAGGCGGAAGCAGGCGATGCAACCTTAGCCAAAAGAGGCGCCGCACTGCCCGAAGACACAGTGCAGAAAATCAAGGAATCCCACGCTTGCCTAAAGGGACCCGTAGGCGAAAGTGCAGCCGACGTCATAGTTAAGCTGCGTGTAATGTTTGATTTGTACGCTAACCTGCGTCCGTTGAAGGCTTACCCCAACGTTCCTGTCGCCAGACCCGACATCGATATGATGTTTGTCAGGGAGAACACTGAGGACGTTTACAAAGGCTTAGAATTCACCATAGGCAAAGACACAACCATATGCATGAGAGTCATCACACGGGCAAATTGTGAACGCATCGCCAAAAAAGCCTTCGAAATCGCGCGTCTACGCAAAGGCAAAAAGAAAGTAACCGCCATACACAAAGCAAACGTAATGCGCGTAACCGACGGCTTATTCGCCAGCATATGCCGCGACACAGCAAAACAGTACCCAGACATCGCCTTCAACGAGCTCTACGTGGACGCGGCATCAATGCGTCTAATAAAAGAACCCCAAGAATTCGACGTCTTCTGCACCTGCAACATGTTCGGTGACATCCTCTCCGATGAAGCAGCCCAGCTCATCGGCGGCTTAGGCATGGCTCCAGGCGCAAACATAGGTGACAACTTCGCACTCTTTGAGCCCATCCACGGTTCAGCTCCAAACAGGGCAGGAAAGCACACGGCAAACCCAATCTCCATGGTACTGAGCGCAAAGATGATGCTGGAGTGGCTGGGCGAAAAATACAATGACGAAAAATGCCTGCAAGCTGGCAAAGCCATCGAGAACGGGGTAATATACGCGTTACGTAACGGCCAAACTGTTCCAGACTGCGGCGGCAACACCACGACCGTGGGAATGGCAGAAGCCATTGCTGCAGCCTTAACAGTGAAAACTGGTTGAAAAAATGACAAGTAAAACTCCGAAACGTATCCGTATTTTTGACACAACACTTCGAGACGGGGAACAAACACCCGGCGTATCTTTAACTGCAGACGACAAAATTGAGATTGCACGTCAACTAAGCAAACTAGGCGTAGACGTTATCGAAGCGGGTTTTCCAAGCTCTTCTGAGGGCGAAAAAAAAGTTGTCAGAGACATCGCAAAAGCTGGGTTAGAACCCGAAATCTGCGCCCTGTGCCGTGCAACAAAAGGCGACATTGACGCTGGAATCGACTGCGACGTTGACCTGATCCACGTTTTCATCCCTACTTCGCCCGTGCAGATGAAGTACGCGGTTAACCTAACCCCTGAACAGGTGCTTGCCTCAACAGTAGAATCGGTTGAATACGTTAAGAAACACGGCGTCAAATGCGAGTTTTCCCCGATGGATGCGACACGTTCAGAGTTGCCTTTCCTGAAAAAAGTGTGCCAGGCAGCAGAGAAAGCGGGGATGGACAGCCTGAACGTTCCAGACACTGTGGGCATAATGATTCCTAAAACAACCATTAAGCTGATTGAAGAACTGAAAACTGTCGTTAAAGTTCCCATAAGCACGCATTGCCACGACGACTTCGGCTTAGCAGTTGCAAACTCCTTAGCCGCGGTTGAAGCTGGCGCGGTCCAGGTGCATGTTGCCGTCAATGGTTTAGGTGAGCGTGCGGGAAATGCTTCGCTGGAAGAAGTGGTTATGGCGCTGCATGAGATTTACAAGTACAAGACAAACGTGAACACGCGGCTGTTGTACAGCACTTCCAGAATGGTGGCTTCATTAACAGGCATAGCAGTGCAAGCTAACAAAGCAATCGTCGGCGAAAACGCTTTTGCCCATGAATCAGGCATCCACACACGCGGAGTAACAGAGAAACCATTAACCTTCGAGCCGATAAAACCCGAGTTAGTTGGCCGCACAAGAAAATTAGTCGCGGGAAAATTGGCGGGAACCCGCGGCATCAAAGCTGAACTGGAAGAGGTTGATATTCACCCAACGGAGGAGCAGCTGAAAGAAATTGTGCAGCGTGTCAAAGAACTAGGTGATAAAGGCAAGATGGTGACGGACGCTGATTTGCTGGCGTTAACTTCGGCGGTTATGGGCGAAGTGGTAGGGGAAGAGAAAATCGTTGACTTAAGCGACTTAGCGGTCATAACGGGCATCAAAGTCATTCCTACAGCTTCAGTTAGGCTGACTTTGGACGGAAAAGAGTACATTGCAGCGGAAACAGGCGTTGGCCCAGTTGACGCGGTTCTGAAAGCCATTCAAAAACTTACAAATAACCTGGAAAAGATACGGCTCAACGAATACCGCCTTGAAGCAATCACAGGCGGCTCAAATGCAGTGGCAGAAGTCGTCATCAAAGTGGAAGACGAGAAAGGCAACATCGTCTCAGCACGCGCAGCCCGCGAAGACATTGTCATGGCAAGCGTTGAAGCCATGATAAATGGTATAAACAAGCTGCTGCTTAAAAGTCATAACAAGCAGGGAAACAAACAGTGAAGATAGCCTATCAAGGGGAAAGCGGCGCCTACAGCGAAATGGCGGTCTATAAGTTCTTCGGCAGCAAAGCGGAGCCTGTTCCCTGCAGAGACTTCCGGGAAGTCTTCGAAGCCGTCAAAAACAACACAGTCCCAGCCGGCATGGTGCCTATTGAAAACTCGATTGAGGGCAGCGTCAACCAAAACTACGACCTCTTCCTCGCCTACGACCTCAAAGTCTGCGGAGAAGTAGCCGTGAAGCTCGCCCACGTCCTCATCGGCAACCCGCAAACCAAGCTGGAAGACGTCGAAACCGTCTACTCACATCCTCAGGCGCTGGCGCAGTGCCGCCTTTACTTGGAGAAGCACAAGTGGGAAATCATCCCTGCCTACGACACGGCTGGAGCCGTCAAAATCATAAGGGAAAAAGGGCTCCTAAACGCCGCCGCCATCGCCAGCGAGAAAGCCGCGGACCTCTACGGCATGAAAATCATCGCCCGCGACATCGCTGACAACCTCAAAAACTACACCCGCTTCTTGGTGCTTTCACACGAAGACGCGGCGCCCACAGGAGATGACAAAACCTCAATTATATTCTCCGCCAAACACGAACCCGGAACACTCTACCACGCCCTTGGCGAATTTGCCAGCAGAAACATCAACCTCACCCGAATCGAATCCCGACCCACCAAAACAACCGCTTGGCAATACAACTTCTACCTCGACTTCGAAGGGCACCGAACCGAAAAACGCTGCGCTGAAGCCTTGCAAGCCCTGGAAAAATACGCCACATTCGTAAAAATTCTAGGCTCATACCCGCGAGTAATCTAAATTACCGCTTTTACAAAGCGAATTTGCTCTACTTTTTGGCTTTCGCTTTTTTCGGAGGCAATGAAGAAACGTATTTAATCGATTTGTCAAGTAGCTTCTTGAACTCTGCTTCGTCTGAGTAAACGGATTTTGGAGTGGCAGCGTAGCCTTTCATCGCTCTGCCCGGCATCGGCTCAAAAGCCTTGATGCCCTTGTTAATTTTGACGGCTTCTGCGAAGTCGGTTTCTGAAAGCCGCAAAAGCAGTTTGTCGCCGAAAAGCCCCGCAAACATGTTTCCACTGATAAAGTAGGCTGGGTACCCGAACATTTGGCGGTGCTCGCAGTTCACGTTTTTCATTTTTTCCGCTATGAATTCTACAAGTTCAGCTGGAGCCTTCTTGAATTCCATAAAACCACACACTAAATCTAGAGACGAAAATACTTTAGTCTTTCTGAAAAGCGCCAGGCCTCAAATTGGCTTTTTGCTAACCCAATCCTTTATCGCTTAACCGCATTTTTGTAGAAATTTTCAATTACTTTATGCCCTTCAGAATGCGATTCACCCTTGAAGCTTATGCGTTCGGGGTGGAATTGGACGCCGTAGAACGGCTTGGTTCTGTGTTTAACTGCTTCAACCTCGCATGAAGCTGAATCGGCAAGCAGTTGAAAGCCGGCGCCGGCAAGGCTCTCTTTTAGAACGTAGTCGTAATGGTTTTCTGCCAGCGGTATCGTCGCCTGTTTTTCGAAGCCTGCAAACAGCTCGCCGATGACAAGTACATTAATGTTCTCGAACCCTTCAAAGTTTCCCCGGCTGAGCGAGCCCACTTTGGCGCCAAGTGCCCAGCAAACCAGTTGATGACCAAAGCAAATACCTAAAATAGGTAAATTGCAGGTCTCCATAAAACCTAAAACACCCTCGAATTTTTCACGATCTGAGAGCTTAGTTATTCTATATTCGGAACCACTAATAATGACAGCATCGATCTCCTTGCCAATATGATAATCTCGATTTACCTCCGCGTAGTAAACAACTTTGCATTCACCATAATTTTCAAGAACCTTATGCAAGCTGTCGATTTTAGTGCGGTCCCGATAACAATTTACCTAGCAGTGATTTTCTCGTTAGATCACTTCTCAATTGCTATGTCCACGTATGCTTCCGCGTCGTAGAGGGTTCCTTCCATTCCGCGGTGTCTTCCGCTTTTCATAATTAGCCTTGGTCCTGAGACTTTGCGGGCAACGTAGACTATGCGTTTGCCGATTGTGCGGTCGCCTTCGCTGGTAAGCGAGGTCATTTTTTCGCCTTCTTTATTTGTCCTTTTTCCAGAAGCTTGTTAATCGCTTTGAAGGTTACGCTGTATTCCAGCCCAAGTGCATCGGCTATTTCACTGGCAAAATTGGCTCCGGGGTGCTCCTTCAAATAGTCCTCAATCATGCGTTCAGCATCGTGGGCTGCTACATTTTTGACGCTGACAATTTCCATGCTGCAGAGCTTATCCCGTACGGCTTCCCGAAGGAAATCGGCAAAACTACGGTAAAGTCCCGCATCAACAAGCTGCTGAACCTTTGCATGATCCGATTTGGAAAGCCTAACTGCTGCTTGAAGCCCTTCCGACTCAACAAGTTTCTGTTTTTGCACCATAAGGAACTACTTCTTTGGTACCAAATGGTACAAAATAACTAATAAGGTTTATCATAATTTTAGGGCAGATATTAAAGTCAATTTTTTGACATGCTGAACATACCTCGGGAAAACAGCTAAAGTTGAACAGTTTCTATTTTTCTGTGGCTTCAAGCATTCGGTACATGACTTCGTAGGACTGGGCGAAGTCGGGGTCAACTTTGAGGAGTTTCGCTTTAAGCTTCTCCATCCTGTCGACTATGGCTTGGGGATTTTTCTGCTTGATTAAGTCCAGCCACTCCTGTGCCTTGGCGATGTAGAGGTCTTCGATTTTTCCCATTTCAGGCAGGTTCATTTGCAGGTTAGCATACAGGTCGGGTGTTTCCAGAGCGGTAGCTTCAGCCAACGTGAATAGCATTCGGTAGGTGGTTCCTGCGACTTTTTTTGTTTCAGGCAAATTCTTCTGTTCCAGAAGCGTTTCGCAAGCGACTAAGCCAAGGAAATGCGGCAGACCCAGAACGACTGACATGAGCTCATCATGTTTTTGGGGTGTCATGATGAAGACGTGGGCTTCTTCTTTTTCCAGCCACTTCTTGAAGCCTTCGGCATATTTCTTCTTCCGCGGCGTTGGTTGGGGTGAGTATGTAGGCTTTGTGTTTGACGCCTTTGCTTCCTGGACCAAAAACAGGGTGCGTGCCCAAGACCAAGCCGTTTTTGATGTACTCATGCATGACTTTGACGGGGAACTCTTTGATTGAGCAGATATCCATGACCGCTTGCCCGTCGCAGATTATTGGGCCTATTTTTTTGACAACTTCTTCGAAGCTGCTGATTGAAACGCAAATCATGATTCGGTCGGCTGCTTTGACGGCTTCCGTGAAGTCGCTGGTGGTTTCGACGCCCAGTTCCATGCCAAGTTTGGACAGCTTATCCGCTTTTCGGTCAGCTAAAATAACGCTGTCGCCTTTCTCTTTGCACCACTTTGCGAACCATATGCCCATTTTTCCCGCGCCGATAATGGCGGTTTTCATTCAAGCGCCTCACAAATCTTTTCCAACGCCTACCTTTATTTCGTCCCGTGGCGCGGTTAGGGATATGCGGAAGTGCTCTTTGTAATCGCCGAACGCTGTGCCTGGAGCAACTGCGACGCCTCTGTCAAGCAGGTCTAACGTGAATTTTTCCGAGTTTAAGCCTGGGCGTTTGGGGAAAACGTAGAATGGCGCTTCAGGTTTTGTGAATGAGAAGCCTGCTTTGGTTAGGGTTTTGCTTGCCAATATCGCTCGTTCATGGTATTCTTCCTCTATTTTTGTGGCAAGTTGCTTTTGCATTTCCAGCCCTTTTAACGCGGCTTCTTGAATGAATACTGGAACGTTGTTGATGGTTATTTGGTTGAGCCTCGTTATGTTGTCCACAAGCTGTTTGCTCGCTATGATGTAGCCTATTCGCCAGCCGGTCATGGTGAATGTCTTGGAGAAGCCGTTGGATAGGATATGCTTGTGGTTGCCGTCGTACTCTAAGATGCTTTTTGCTTTAACGAAGCTGATTGTGGCGTAAACTTCATCGGATAGAATTGTGACGCCTTTTTTGTTGGCTATTTCCACTATGCCGTCGAGGGTTTCGGCATCCATGACTTTGCTTGTTGGATTATTAGGATTGTTAAGTATTATCATGCGTGTGTTTTCGTCAATCATGGCTTCAAGCTTATCTAAATCCACCCTCCAGCCGTCTTCCATCTCGGTCTTTAACAGTTTAGTTTGAACACCAAGACTCTTAGCGATTAAATCGTAGGCTGTCCAGTAAGGCGTCGGGATAATCACGTTCCCGCCTGCCTTCATCATAAGGTACAAGGTGGCGAATATACCCCATTTCGACCCGGGCGTAATAACTACGTTTTCAGTTTTCACTCCATGGAGTTCAGCGAGTTTTTCGCGAAGTTTAGTCTCGCCGTAAGATGAAGAATACTTGGTTTTGCCCGCCTTCATTGACGCGTATGCTGCTTCAATTATCTCGTTAGGCGTAGCTAGGTCTGGGTCGCCTAGATTTAAGCGTATTATCTTTTTTCCTTCATTTTCAAGTCTTATGGCTTTCTCGTTTATCTCATAGAGCACAGGTTCAACTCTCCTTTGAGAGATATTTTTCTACTCTTCAACAGCACTGCACATATTAACTATTTCGCGGTAAACTGCTTCAACTTTCATGGGATCAAGATGAAATTCAACCGCTTTCTCTTTAACCCGCTTGTAGACTTCGTTTTCTCTGGAAGTATCCCTTATAGGCATGCCTTTCTCTTTCTTAACCACGCCGATAGCTGTACAAATTTTAGCTCTTTTGCATAGAGCAGTGAGGATTTGCTCGTCAACTGCATCTACTTTTTTTCTGAGACGTTGAATCTTATCCATTATTTCAGCTTCTCCAAAACTTTCGGTATAAAACCCGCACGAATCATGTGGTCAGCCAAGGTTATAGCGACCGCAGATTCCACAGCAGGCACAGCTTTTGGAACCACGCAGGGGTCATGCCTGCCCTTGATGCTTAAGCTAGCAGGCTCCATTGTCGAGAGGTTAACGGTTTTCTGTTCTTTGCCGACTGAAGGTGTCGGTTTCACCGCGACGCGTACCATAATGGGCATACCGCTGGATATTCCGCCTAAGATTCCGCCTGCGTTATCTGAGGCAGTTGCAACCTCTCCGCCCTGCATGATGTAGGGGTCGTTGCTTTCTGAACCCATTAACTCTGCAACTGCAAACCCCAAGCCGAACTCTACCCCTTTCACGGCGGGAACATTGAACAAGGCTTTGGCTAAATCAGCATCAAGCGAATCAAACATTGGCTCGCCAACTCCTGTCGGAACGTTCAGGGCGAGGCATTCAACTATTCCGCCGACGCTGTCAGCTTCTTTTTTGGCGGCAACTATTGCTTCTTCCATGCTTTCTGCACACGCTAAGTCGGGACACCGAGTAGCCGCTTTGTACCTGTTCATGCGGATTTCCTCGGCAGTGAACTTTTTGTCGCTTTTAACTTTGCCGACTGCTCGCGTGTAAGCTAAAACGTCAACGTCGAATCTACTTAGCAGTTTCTTAGCTACTGCGCCAGCCATTATGAGGGCAACTGTAACTCTCCCTGAGAAGCGTCCTCCGCCGCGGTAATCGTTGAAGCCGCCGTACTTTATGCGGGCTGGGTAATCGGCGTGTCCTGGTCTTGGCAGGTTCTTGATTGATTCGTAATCGCTTGAGTCCGCCTCTTTATTTTCAACCATCAAAGCGATCGGAGCACCAGTGGTGAACCCTTTGAAAACTCCTGAAAGGATTTTGGCTACGTCTTTTTCGATTCTTGCCGAAACAATTTTTGGGTCCGCTGGAATTCTCCTGTCCAGTTCCCCTTGAATGTCTGCTTCCGAGAGGGGCAGTCCGGCTGGGCAACCGTCTATGACTACGCCGACGATTTCGCCGTGGCTTTCGCCGAAAGTGGTTACTGTGAACTCTTTACCTATCGAATTTCCCGCCAACAATTTCAGCTCCTATTTGTTTTAGATGAGTGAAGAACTGTGGATAAGACTTTCTAACGCACTCGGCATTTTGAATTGCGGTTTTGCCTTGGGCTCCGAGGGCTGCAACGGAGCAAGCCATCGCTATACGGTGGTCGTTGTGTGGGTCAATTAATGCTCCATGCAGGGCACAGGGACCTTCTACAGTTAAGCTGGTTGCATCTTCCTTTATTTTTGCCCCCATCTTTCCTAGCTCAAGATGAAGCGACTTCAATCTGTCTGACTCCTTAAATTTGAGCCGCTGGGCACCGCTGATTTTGGATGTGCCTTTCGCGTAACATGCAAGCACGACGCAGGCTGGAACCAGATCGGGAATATTTTTTGCGTCAACATTAAGAGGTTCAAGCTGGTTGCCAGTTCCATTTATCTCTATGCTGTCGTTGCATACTTTTCCTTCAATCCCCATTTGCTTGAGGATTCCCAGAATTGCCTTGTCACCTTGAACACTTCTGTAATCCAGATTGTTCATCCTTACCTTGGAGCTGGTTATTGCTGAGGCAGCGAGGAGAAAGGCTGCTGAAGAGAAATCTCCTGGCACCCTGCTGTCAACGGGCTTATATGTTTGGTTGCCTGGAATTTTTATGCGTTTAAAGTTATCGTGGATTTCTAAATGGACTTCATGCTTCGCAAGCACTTCTTCTGTCATTGTGACGTAATGGGCAGATTCAAGTGGAGTTGTAAGGGTGATTTCTGTATTCACCTTCGCCATTGGGCAGGCAAACATTAACCCAGAAATGAACTGCGAACTTACATCTCCAGGAATCGAGGTTTCGCCCCCAAGGATGCCGCCGCCTTCAACTAAAACAGCGTCTTTGCCGCCGAGTTTTCGCGCCCGCGCCTTTGCCCCCAGTCCCTCAAGGCTTCGGAGTAAAGGTTCGATGGGTCTGCGTTCAAGAGAACCCTTGAAAACCAGAATTGACGGGTCAGGCGCTAAAGCCGCTATTGGTATCATGAAACGCAATGTCGCGCCGGATTCACCGCAGTCAATAGGCTCTTTGGCGTTTGTAAGGGGGTTTGCCCCTGTAATAGTCCAGCAGCCTTCAGACGTCGCCACGTTTGCGCCTAAAGCGGTGACGGCTCGCAGAGTTGCCTGCGTGTCATCTGACAAGAGGGGACTGGACACTTTGGAAACGCCGTTGGATAGGGCAGCGGCTATGAGCATTCTCTGAGTGTAAGACTTCGAGGGAGGCGCAGAAACTTCGCCGCTTAAAATTTGAGTTTTCCTGATAGTAACATCCGTCATGGGTTAATCACCTTAGCTTTCTCACAGTTCAAGCCAGCCTGCATCACTTCGCCGCCGTATTTTTGCAAGGCAACTTTCACTGAATCAATCTTATCTTTGGGAGTCAAAGCTGTCACCGCTGGTCCTTTGCCGCAGAGCCCAGCTGCTACTGCTCCAGCCGCTAATGCATCAATCGCGATTGAAGAGTCGTATCCGTAGGCTGCAGAATAAACCAAGCCGTTAAGCGTCAACGCTTCCCAAAACTTTCCCGCCAAAGCCTGCCCATACGCGACTTCAACAAGCGGTTTCACCTTTTGCAGCCTGCCCACGTTAGAGTCAGCCGTGTACGCTTTTTGTGTCGGTACATGAAACAGCACCGTAAAATCTTCAACTAACGGCAACTGCCTAACTATATCCCGTTTCAAATTGTCAGTAACGACTACGCCGCCAAAATAGGAAGCACAAGCATCATCAAAAGCGCCAGTCATCGTCACTTTCGCGTCAAAAGCTGCATCTACGCTCAAATTGACAAGATCCAGGTCGCTAAGAGTTTTGCCCAGCGCCGCAGTGGCTGCTAAGGCAACTGCGTTTGCGGCTGCGCTGCTGCTTTTTAATCCCTTAGCGATGGGGATGTTTGACCAAGTCGTTACTTTGGCTCCAAAACTATCTTCTAAACTGAAACGCTGCAGAACCCGCATCACAGTTTTCTTCATTAAGGTAGTGTTTTCTTTTGGATCCGAGGTTATTTTTGCTTTGATAACTTGGGGTTCATCAGTTAATTTTACTTCGGCTTTAGTCCATAGGTCAACTCCGAAAGCCGCGCCTTTGCCCAATGCAATTGCATTTACAATTGTTGCTGCGCCGTGAGCTATAGCAGTAGCTTTCCCAGTCAAGTTCTACACGCTCCGCAGATGGTTAAGTGCTGTCGTCCTCATGACGTCAACCGGCGCTTTGCAGGCAGTCCAGATTTCAAAGGATACAGCCCCTTGATAAATTAACATTTCAACCCCGCTCACCACCTTAGCTCCCGCTGCCTTAGCATCCTTCGCGAGTTTCGTTTCAATTGGATTGTACACTATATCCATCACTGCCAAGTCAGGTCTGAGCCATTCGGGCTGCACGGGGGTTTGGTCAGCGTTTGGGTTCATTCCCACTGAAGTGGAGTTAATGAGCACATCGGCACCGGCAAGACTGTTTTTGACCGAGGTTGGCGAAAGCTCGGCTGCGCTGATTTTTTTATGGAACTTTTGTTTTAAGAGATCAGCTAACTCGGTTGCTGCGTTACGCGTGCGATTCAAAATTACCAATTCATCAGCCTCCTGAGAAAATGTGTAGGCTATGGCTTTTGCAGCGCCGCCTGCTCCAAGCAAAAGAACCTTTTTGCCCCGTGGTTCAACGCCGTTCTCCTCCAGCGCGGTTAATGCGCCTACGCCGTCGGTGTTAAAGCCGAGGAGTTTACCATCTTTGTTTAGGATGGTGTTGGCGGAAGCTATGATTTTGCCAGCCGGGTCTACTTCATCTAAGTATTTGACCACCGCGTTTTTATGCGGCATAGTTACGTTTAACCCGTGAATGCCTAAAGCCCGCATGCCTCTGATTGCGTTTTCAACCTCGGCGTTTTTTACTTTAAACGGCAAAAAAACGTAGTCTATTTGCAATGCCTCGAACGCTGCATTATGTATAATGGGGCTCAGGGTATGCTCTATGGGGTCACCGATTACGCCGCAAACCTGGGTTTTTCCCGAAATAATCATTCTCATTTATGCCCCCAAGAGGTCGTAAGCAGCCCTCATTTCTCCAATGCTCATCTGTCCAGCCGCGGTTTCGTTGCCCCCTTCAAGCGAGGCAAAAGTGAAAAAAGCTCCAAACAGCGGTGAAAGAAGCCTCGAAACTCTCCCTTGTTTTCCCATGGAGAAGCACACAAGTTTAGCTTTGCTCGACATTGCGGAAACAAAGTTTAGCACTGCTATGTTGTCTTCGATTTTGTTTGCTGTCGTTACAATTTTGCAGATGCTTGCTCCGCTGGAGATTTCCTCTTCCAAAACCTTCTGCATCTCCGCGGTGCTTAGTGCTCCGTCGTATTTATGGTAAGAAACGATTGGCTGCGCATTAGATTGCTCTATTTTCTGGATTGTTTCCCCAAGTTTTGGGTTTGAAAGATCAATGTCAACGTATGCAAAATCGTTTTTGGCGGCTTTCAGAAGTGTTTTTTCCCGTTCGACTTCGGACCCAGAGAAAAAACCTTTCTCACTTACAAGCTTGTTTGTTGCGATTAGAGGCAGTTTAGTGCTTTCCACCAGTTCCGATAAGCTTCTGGAGGTTTCAAAGCAGTCCAGCCTGACCTCAACGAGGTCTGCCTTGGCTTTCTCTGCCCGCTCAATTAGGTCCAGCGCTTCATGGCTGTTTTTCGGGAGAATCGAGACACAGATTCTCGCGTTCACTTTTCTATCACCGTTTCTTCAGGCACTGATACGCCGAAGTGTCTGCCTCCTTTCGCGGCTAAGTGCACGAGCACCTCATCGTTTGGTTTTAGTTCCGTGACTGGCGTTGAAGTTTTTGGTGTCACCACTCGTATGGTTTCGGCGTTTTGAAGTATGGTCTTGATTCTTGTATCGCCCGCTTGGGCTTCGATTAGGATTAAGGGTCGAAACTCGATTTTTGAGCGCCCAACGTTTGTTATTCGAGTTTTTCCTTCCCTGTCAACGATTAAAACTTCGTCTCCTGCTTTCAACTCGGAGAGGTACCGAGTGTTCTGCAGAGAAGTTAACGTGTAGTGTGATGCTGGCCCAGCGTTAACTCGAAAAGGCCTAGACTGCACATAGGGATTTTCGTTAACTTCCGCTTCAACGAGGAAGAAGCCTGCCGATTGGCATCCGACCAGCATTCCTTCACCCGGAACCATCAGGTCAACGGTGTCCACGCAGACTCTTGCTCCAGTGCCGATTGGCTTTAACGACAAAACTTTAGCTATGCTCAGAGCTACTTTCGGCATCTGTCCTTTAACCACTTTAACGGTTTTCGCGAGCTCATCTGGATTTGAGGTTTTAAGCAGGACGCCGTCTGTTCCCAGCTCCAAGGCTTCAAGAACAAGCTTGGCATCCTCCGCCGTCGTTACCTCCGCGATCAGTTTGCTTTTGCCTCCATGCGCTTTAGCAATTAAGTTTTCAAGCGGAATCACTCGCCAATCAAGGCAGTTAATGATTATGTAATCGATGCCTAGTTCTGCTGCTTTGGCAGCTTTGTTTTCGTCTTCTTTTCCCTTTATGCTGATTTGCATAACGATTTGTTTGCCTTCATTTTTCAGTTGAGCAACCTTTTTTTCGTTAAGTTCGGTCATGTAGGCTATGTTTAACTTGCCCGTTCGGTTAGTGGCTTGCTCACCTTCAAGCACTACATCGCCGTTTTCGTGGGCAAGGCTGAGCAAATTTTCTTTTTCCAGCGGGGAAGCAGATTGGTCTATTTCTACCCAGAGTTCCTTCAACGATTCTCACCAAGAATTTTAAGCGCCTGCTCCACATCTGCACCTTCATGAACGATTGCGGAAAGCGCCTTAACTATCAAGGCTGGATTCTCATATTGAAACACGTTTCTTCCAATGGAGAGACCTGCAGCCCCCGCTGTTAAGGCATCATGTGTGGTTTGAAGGATTTCTGTGGCGCTTTTGCATTTTGGTCCTCCCGCAATCACCACGGGAACGGGGCAGCTTTCGACGACAATTTTGAAGGTATCTATGTTGCCTGTGAAGTTTGCTTTAATTATGTCTGCGCCCAGTTCAGCGCCGATTCGTGCAGCGTGCGCTACCACTTCGGGTGCATGTTCGTCTTGTATTTTGGGTCCCCGTGGATACATCATTGCAAGCAGAGGCATACCGAAAACGTCGCATTCATCAGCTACCTTGCCAAGGTTGCTTAACATTTTATCCTCGTCTTGTGCACCAACGTTTACATGCACCGAAACTGCATCTGCACCTAATCGTATGGCTTCTTGAACGGAGCACACTTGAACTTTACTGTTTACGTTCGGGCTCAGGTTTGACATGCCAGACAACATTACTATTAACCCAGCGTCTCCGGCGTCAACATGTTTGGCTATGCCCTTGTGGACAAGTACAGCGTCAACCCCGCCTTTGAGCAGCTGATTGATTGTCTGCTGCATGTTAACTATTCCTTGAACTGGACCTATCGTTACGCCGTGGTCCATAGGCACAATTACTGTGCGGTTGTCCTGTTGCATGATTCTGTTTATTCGTCGATTTTTTCCTTGATTCATGTTTTTCACCTTTTGTTATTTAGCCGTCCTTAATGAGTTTTTAATTAACTTCAGGGCTTTTTCGCGTTCGCCCCAATCTACAAACAGCAGAATACTTGACGTGATAGTTAATATGCCTGAAATATTTATGCCGTTTAATCGGAGGTCTTCGCTGATTTTTCCTATTATACCGTGAGTTTCCTCTAAGCCGACACCACTTGTTTTTATGAAGACTAAGTCTTTTTTGACTGCCATCGCAATGGTTTCTTTGTTGCTCTTTGTAATGTCATGAATATTGTTGAAGAGTGCATCTAAATTTTTCTCTTGAGAAACATACAGAATAACTGAATTTGTGTTCATTGACATGCCAAGCAGCAGGGAGTGCTGTTTAGTTTTTTCAGCCATTTCCTGGATGATTTGGGGGTTCGCGGAGATGCCGTTTCCGATCACGGTTATTTCAGCGACTGGAAAAGGATGCGCGATTTCAGCGTCCAGTTCAGTTACTAATGCTCCTGTAATTACTGTGCCTTCTTCAGCTAAGTTGCCATATGCATGGTTGATTACTCGGACGTTGATGTTTTTGGGTTTGTACTTTAAGGCTTTGCTGTGGATGAATTTGGCTCCTGAATCCGCAAGCCCTACCAGTGTGTTAACGTCGATTTCTTTGAGGCGTTCAGGGTTAGAGACGATTTTGGGGTCACCTGACATTATGCCGTCCGCATCAGTCACCAAAACGATTTCGTCAGCGCCCAAGGCTTCAGCCAAGACAAACGCCGTTGTATCGCTTCCGCCTCTGCCAAGAGTGGTTATTTTGCCGTCTCTGGTTTTGCCCAAGAAACCTGCGACCACGGGGATAACGCCCTTCTCCATAATGGGCAGGACACATTCACGGATATTTTTTTCGCAGTCTTTCAGGATTGGGTTCGCATTCTGGAATGCTGAATCGGTTATTATCGGCCAGTTGCTATCGATTGGGTCAAAGTAGCAAGATTCGGCGCCATTAGTTTTCAGTGCCGTAGCAAAGATGCGTATGCTAGTTCGCTCGCCCATCGAGAGAATGTCATCTAAGTCTTTCTTCTCCAATTTTCCGTTGGACGCGTTCTTCGCCGTGGCCATAAGAACGTCCGTTGTTTTCCCCATGGCAGAAACTACAACGGCGACGCGGGTGCCTTTTTTTGCTTCATTTACCACGGCAACCACCGCTTTAAGAAGCCTTTCGTGGTCCGCTAGGCTAGAACCGCCAAATTTGACGATAATTGTTTTACCGGAGCAAGTCCTTTCCATCATGATACACCCATGCTTTGCCCAGAACCTTCCTTAAAAAACTTTTCAGTCCTGGGCTTAAGGAAAATAACGATAAAAGTAGTAGTCGAAGCTAAGTGATTTACTGTTTTCTTGTTTGATTTGGCAGTTAGACATTGGAGCTTCGAGCCTTGCTCAATGAGACATTATCCAGAAAATATAAGCATTTCGGCGTTTAGCAAATTTACTACTTTGAACCGATAACTCTCAGCTAAATTTTAAGAAACTATTATTTTCTGGGCAATTTATTGCTTGCCATTTCGCGCATGCACGCTGCGGATATATCACAAAAAATGCTGCATTCTTGAAGTATACCCTTTATCAACTTGACCGTAATATAGAAACTAAAGGTTAAGCAATGAAAACCCAAATTGACTGGCAACAAATCCTCAGCAAATGCAAAAACAACGTGCAAACAAGCATTAAACCATGCCTGCAAACCAGCAGGGAGCCTCAACCTAACTTAGGCATGGGTGCTGGAGGAGACGCTATGAAGCCTGTGGATTTGGCTGCTGAAACAGCAATCGTTGAAACCCTAAAGGAACATGACGTTTCATTCACTTTGATCAGTGAGGAGTCAGGGGTGAAAAAATTCGGTGCCACTCCTGAAGAGTGCTTTGTTACGGTTGACCCGATAGATGGAACCACGAACCTCATGCACGGGTTGCCCTTTTACGCTTGCTCAATCGCCGTCTCAAGAAAACGGACTTTGAGCGACGTTTACGCTGGGCTGGTAGCTGACCTTGTCCACGACGTAACTTACACAGCGTTTGAAGGCAAAGGGGCATATCGAGACGGAAAAAAAATACAAACCGCAAAAACCGCTTCCTTAGATGAAGCAGTTATAGGTTTAGACCTAAACACTTACAAAGTAAAAGAAATAGCGCCGAAACTAACAGGACTGATTGCTAAAACAAAGCATATCCGCCACTTTGGCGCCAACGCGCTTGAAATCTGCTACGTAGCCAACGGTTTAACAGACGCATTTGTTGACATGCGGGGAAAACTGCGCACGACAGATGTAGCTGCTGGTTTTCTCATCCTCAAAGAGGCAGGCGGAACAGTGACAACGCCAGATAATAAAGCGTTAAATGTTGAATTGGATCCTAAGCAGACCTTGAGTTTCATAGCTTCAGGCAACCTTCAGATTCATGAAAAAATCTTAAGCTTGGTTAAAGCCGCATGCTAAATTTGCTTTGGCCTCATCCTGCTGCGCTGATAAAAAACGGAAAAACCAAAATTCTCCTTATCGCTGACCCCCACCTTGGCTGGGAAACGTCGCTTCAAGAAAAAGGCATACATGTTCCAAGCCAAACCCAAAAGATCCTTAATAAACTGACGGCAATAATCGCCAAGTACAAGCCGCATCAGCTCGTCATCCTTGGGGACGTTAAGTACACGGTTATCTCAAGCGAGCTGGGTGAGTGGCATGACATTCCAGATTTCTTCTCCAAACTACAAGGCTACGTCGGCGACATAGCTATTGTACGCGGCAACCATGACGCGAACCTTGACCCGCTTCTGCCAGAAAACATCAAGCTGCTGCCCGCAACAGGAGAAGTAATAGGCGGCATCGGCGTTTTTCACGGGCACAAATGGCCTTCACCAGCCTTGCTTCAATGCAAAACATTGATTATGGGGCACTTGCATCCCGTTGTGGTTTTTCGTGACCCTGCAGGCTTCAAAATTACAAGGCAAGTGTGGATGAGGGCAAACTGCGACGCCGAAACCCTAGCGAAGATTCTGCTGCAGAAACACAACGTAAAAATCGAAGGCACCGTTGCAGAAACCCTGAAAAAACACTACAACATCAGGCTCAAAACGAGGGAGATTTTGATAATGCCCAGCTTCAACGATTTTCTCGGCGGCAGACCCGTAAACGAAACAAAACCCAGAAAAGAAACGGGCGCAGGTGCCTTGATTGGTCCAGTGCTGCGCTCGGAAGCCGTGGACGTTGATAACTCGGAGCTTTATCTATTAGACGGTACTTATTTGGGCACTTTAAACCAGCTAAGAAAATTGTAAGCAAGAAGCCAAAAATAGAAATCGCCTTAAGTTGCCGTTACTTTCATTATATCAGACGGGGACGTAATGGTTTATAAAATAAAGTATGAGGAAGAGGCAGACGGCCCTAACTATAATCCTGAAAGATAAGGGTGAACTTTCTCATGCAATGGAAATTGGAGATTTTATAGTTCATATTGATCAGAATGACGAGCCGCTTTTTTTGGAGATACTTAAAGCTAGTAAAATAGTTCCTTTGATGGTTGAGGGGTTGGCTAAGAAAGAAGTTACCGTTGCCTAACTCCCGGTTAAAATGGATTATTATTTTGGGTTTGCTGGTTAACTCTTATATTTGGGGCATGTTATATGCATGATATAGTTTAGGGGAGGAAAACAAAATGAAACTTGTAACAGTCCTGCTACCAGAAGCCTATCTGGAAGGTTTAGATGAATTAGTCCGAGCTAACATGTATCCAAGCAGAAGCAGCGTAATTCGCTCTTCAGTACGCGACCTGCTAAAGAAAGAACTCTGGGAAAACAAACGCCAAAGATGAAAAAAGCTTAAATCCCTTTTACTGAATCACAGAGCTGACTTGCCTCTTTAGCTGGGTCGCCTGCCATAGTGATTTCTCGGCCAACGATAAGGTAGCTGGCGCCTGCCTTAATCGCCGTTTCCGCCGCTCCGCCCTGAGCACCAACCCCAGGCGAGTAAATGGGAACCTTGTCGCCAAGAATCTGCTTTATTTCAGTTATCTTTTGAGGGTATGTTGCTCCGACCACCACTCCGTCAGCTCCCCATTTCAGGGCTTTTTTGGCAAAAGAAATGTATTGCAGCGTTTTTTCGCCTGTTTCTTGATCTATTATTGTTTGTCCGTAGCCTTCGCTTGCTCCCCTGTGACTCATGTAGCAGAGAAGTATTACGCCCCGATTGAGCCGCTGTGACGCTTCAAAGAGCGGTTTTAAGCCTTCCTCCCACCCCACGAAAGGGTTTGCGATCAAAGCGTCAAACCCAGCGGCATAATAGTAATTCGCGATGACTTGGTTGGTTGCGCCTATGTCGTTTACTTTGGCATCCATAATCGCCAAGAGCCCTTGCCCACGAATTCTCTCTACAAGCTGGTAGACACCATCAAACGTTCCTAAAGGAAGTACAAGATGATGGTTTATCTTAACTGCACAGATATACGGATGGACTGCTTTGAGAATTTTTTGGGCTTTATCGAGCAGTCTGCTGCGGTTTTCTGGAGTTTCAAAAGGCAAATCCAGCGCTAACACTATGGGTGAATTTTTGCTCTTGGCTGCTTCGTGCATTTTTGCTTTGAAAGACACTGTATTACCTCTGCTCTATGTTGTTGACGGCGGGGCTATTTCATTTTTTCGCATTCGTTGACAACAAAAGGCGCAGTGCTATATTGAAAAAGTCAAAGGCCGTTTTTCCGCCTCAAATAAGTGCATTCTCACTTCGATAAACGGAATTAACATGGAGGAAGCCGCGGCAAAATGGCTGGTGGCTTGATCTTGATGCGCTGTATTTTTAAGGAGAAAGAAGTTAAACGTCCCAAACTGATGATTTGGTAAGTTTCCAAGTGATGATTACGTTGTACTGCGGGTTGTTGTATTGTTGAATGTTGGTTAATTGAGTGAGCATTCCTGTTTGTTTGTCGAAATAGACGCTTATGAAGTTATCTTGCTGTGTACTGCCTGTTGGGTCAGTGGTGTCAGTAAAGACGTTTTCTATTGACCACCAATTTCTTGGTCTAGTAGAATTGGTGTATGTGTAAGTGTCTGTGCTGTTTACGATAAGTTTATCATATCCTTTTGGACTAAGGAAATTATTTACCTTGAGGTTTGAAGGATAAATAGCCCAGAAGTCCCCCGAATTGTTACCCGTCGCTATATCCACGTACTCTGGCGTCGTAATTTCTGTTCCATTTTGGAATTTCCAAGTCGTGTCAAACGTAACCAGCGAACCGCTGACTCCGGTAATGGTGACTTGGTAATAGTCTGTACTATTAAATTCATAGAGATAGTCTGGCGTAACTGCAGTTGAACTAAATAAGATTGATTGAGCCGTGATGTTGTAAGTGAACGTGTCACCAACGTTGACGCCTGCTACTACTGTCGGCTGCGAAGAAGAAGACTGGATGGCTGTATACACTACGGTGGCAGTTACCACAGGTATCACAATTATAAGCAGGACTATCGCAACGAGCACTTTGGTGCTGAAACGTTTCTTTTTAAATGCCATAGCTTATGATGGCATTATTCGAGTATTTAGTTGTTTTCCCAAAAAGGGCGGTCGAAAATCCATGTTAATAACGTGCAGAAAACGTTAATTTATCATGCCGTAACTGAACTTGTTGAGGAAAACTTAAGAGAAAGGTCTTTTAATTAAGAATTCGGTGAAAAAATTGTATTGTAAAAAGTGTGGTGCTCAACTTCCAGATGATGCAGTGTTCTGCCCAAAATGCGGAACCAGCACAGGATTAACTTCGCCTAAGCCCACGGCGACTTCCACCTCGCCCATTGTTGCGCCCTCAGGTGTAACATCGTTGAAGTGCCCAAGCTGCGGCGCGCCTATCTCGCCAAAATTCGGGGAGATGGTTATAACTTGCGAGTACTGCGGTAGCGGAGTCACTTTGGGAAGTCAAGGGTGGACTAACATACAGAAGCAAACCATGCTTCTTCTAAAAGTTGCCACTGTTGACCAAGTGAATGCAATAATTACCCCGATGATGGATAGGGGTCTTCTGCACCGACACCTTCACGAAGACTCCACGCAGGAAGAAATGAGCCTCACATACGTGCCTTACTGGATTGTAAGCGTCTCAGCTCGCACCAGCATCACCGCTACCGATGAAACCGCGCAGATTGCCCAGACTGCCACAACAGCCGCGTTGATGGGTGTGATATTCGGAGGAATGGGTGGTGGCTTCGGAGGAGGCGGACGGGGCGGTTTCGGCGGGGGAGGACGCAGACGCGCTTTGAATAGCCAATTTGCAATAGGAAACCCTTTCGCGGGCATCCTTGGGTTGAAAAGGATGAGGATAATGGCTTTCGGAATGGGTATGGGGTACGGCGGCGGAATGAGGAAGACTGAGCAAATGGATATGAACTATAACTTTCCTGTGATTGCGCTAAAGGCACTAACGGACTATCAGCCGCGGGACTACCAATTTAATCTCGACGGCAGGGAGCTGTTTGACATTTCCAAGTTACCCAAGGACGTTAAAATCCTCAACGGTGACATCAGCGAAGACGTTGCCAAGTCACAGGCAAAGACCCTGGTTGATCAGCTCCAATCGCAGAAGGCACATTCGAAGTATCATATGATTCAGTCGATAAACACCGAGTCGGATGTCGGGGACGTTGAGCTGCTTCATGCTCCAGTGTGGTTTGCGAAGTACGACCACAAGGGGAACAAGATCGTGCTAGTCATTGATGCTAACTCTGGCAGTGTAATCAACAGCTTTGGCCTTTAGGGGTAACGCGCTTCTAAGTCTACCTGCGTTTTTTTCTTTGCGCTTTTCAATGAGGGATATTTAGAAGTCTTGAGGTAACTGGGCAGCAGTTTTCGGCTGTTTTCCAATGGAAAAAAGTTAGGTGTGCCGAAATATTTATTAGGTTTGCCTAACTGTGAGTTAGGTATGCCTAAATTAGAACCAGCACAAAGCAAAAGCATGCAAGACTACCTAAGAGCCATAGCGGCACTGGCAAACAACGGCGACCCCGTCAACACAACCGAAATCTCCCGATACTTCAAAATCACCCCAGCAAGCGTAACCGAAATGCTGCAGAAACTATCCCAAAACGGCTACGTAAACTACTCATCATACCACGGAAGCACCCTAACAGCAAAGGGTCTACAAGAAGCCCAAAAGATCACCCGCAAACACAGACTACTTGAAAAGTTCCTATCAGACGTACTGCACATTGGAAAAGATCAGGTCCACGCTCAAGCCTGCGAAATGGAGCACACGTTGTCAGATGAAGCTGAAGAATCACTATGCCGTTTCCTTGGACATCCTGATAAATGTCCAGACGACGGCAAAATAATTCCTGCCTGCGACCTGCCGTTTTCCACTTGCGAAGAATGTATTGCTTTGCATAGTAAAGGGTTAGAAGAGGTGGGGAAACGACAGCAGAACCTGAAATCAATATGCAATCTTAAGTCGGGTGCTAACGCAAAAGTCTCTTTCATCAGGGGCGAACATAGAACCCTTCAAAGGCTCCTTGATATGGGGTTAACTCCGGGAACCCGAATAAAAATCGAAAGGGTTGCTCCGTTAAAAGGACCCATAGAAGTCTGCGTGAGAGGTTCGAAAGTGGCGCTTGGACAAGATATTGCCGCAAACGTCTTTGTTGAATTAACCCAAATGCCTGACTAGACATGACCCTTCAGTCAAATTCATCTTCTAACTTTAAGAAACAGAAAAACAACGGAGAACCCTTAACCATCGCCTTGGCAGGCAACGCTAACGTTGGGAAAAGCGTTCTGTTCAACCAGCTTACTGGTTCAAGCCAGATAATTGGAAATTGGCCTGGTAAAACGGTGGAGAAAGCCGAAGGCACCCTGACCTTTGAGGGGCAAAAAATCACGGTTATTGATTTACCCGGCATCTATTCGTTCTCGACTTTCGGCATGGAAGAACTTGTTTCCCGCGAATATATTGCTACAGAGAACCCTGATGTAGTCGTGAACGTAGTTGACGCAGCAGTTTTAGAGCGCAACCTGTTCTTTACCATGCAGCTCATCGAGATGGAGTCGCCGCTTGTTGTTTGCCTAAACCAAGTAGATGAAGCAAAGAAAAAGGGCATAACCATCAACCCCAAAAAACTTGAGCAGCTACTGGGCGTACCCGTGGTGCCTGCGGTTGCGATAAGAGGCGAAGGAATTTATGAGCTGACAAAAACTGCCGTCAGCGTAGCACGTGACCGCCAAAACCACAAGTCACAACTTAGGTATGGCGCCGAGATTGAACAACGCATAAACAAGCTGGATCAAACAATCCAAAACGCCAACCTTAACCTGAATTATCCTTCACGCTGGGTCGCGATAAAACTTCTTGAAAATGACCCAGAGATCAAAAAACTGGTGGCTTCTTCAGAATCCGTTAACCAAGCCGCTGCGGCTTTGGCGGCTGAAATCTCCGCCATCCACCATGAACCCTCGTTTGCAGTCATTGCTGCGGAACGGTATGGTTTGGCAAGCAAAATCGCAAGTGAGGCTCAACAGCAAGCTGAAGTCCGAACCACCATCTCTGACAGACTGGAATGGATAACGACTCATCGAGTCTTGGGCTACGTGACTTCTGCGGCGGTAATTGCGGGTTTGCTGGTCTGGACCTTCAGCATCGGCAACCTACTTTCAGGGGTATTTTCGAAGGGTCTATCTTTTTTTTCACCCGTTAACCCTGCTTTAACCGGGTCAATTCAAGGCATACTCTGGAACGGAGTATGGGGAGGAGTAGTTGCAAGCCTAACGTTGATTATACCGTTTGTCGTGCCCTTTTACCTGATGCTTGCCATGATTGAGGACTCAGGCATCCTTACCAGAGTGGCGTTCATGATGGACAGCGCAATGCATAAAATCGGTCTGCATGGCAAGGCGTTAATTCCCATGATCCTGGGTTACGGCTGCAATGTGCCCGCCATTAGAGCGTGCAGAATCATGGAAACTAAACGCGAGCGGCTGCTGGCGACGTTTGCCATCACGTTTGCTCCATGCGCAGCCAGAACAATCGTTATCCTTGGTTTAGTGGCTATTTTCCTGGGACCTTGGTGGGCGCTTTCCCTGTACGCCGTAGACATCGCGCTTATTTTCATACTTGGAAGAGTGGCGTTGAAAATTGTTCCAGGGCAATCCACCGGCTTGATCATGGAGATGAAATCGTTCAAAGTGCCCTCCGCATCCGTGATCACTAGGCAAACTTGGGCGCGAACCAAGTCGCTGATATCCATAGTTGTCCCGCTTTACATCGTTGGAAGCGTCGCGGTTCAAGGCTTATACGCGGTGGGTGTTCTTCAGCAAATAAGCAAGGCAATGTCGCCGATCACGGTGTTCTGGTTGGGGCTTCCCGCTATAGCGGGAGTACTACTTATCTTGGGCTTTGTCCGCAAAGAAATGGTGCTGCTGGCTGCGGTTGCAATCTTTAGCACAACCAACTTGGCCCTGTTCTTTAGTCCAGTTCAGCTGGTGACGCTTGCGTTGGTGAACATGATTTACATTCCATGCCTATCCACGGTTGCTGTGCTGGCGAAGGATTACGGCTGGAAAACCACCGCAGTGATAACTCTTGCAAACTTTGCAGTTGCGATACTGGTAGGCGGAATAGCTTTCCGTCTCCTTTCCCTAGTTATATAAACCGAGTCATGAATTGCTCAAAAACCAAGAAGCATTGATTGACTTGCCACCAGAATAGGGACACAAAGGAGAGACAGACAGTTTAATCAAGTTTTTTTGGCGGAGAAGAAAATGCCGTAGTTCTTGTAAGGCAGCATCTTCTTAACTGCAAAATTGCCTGCTTCAAATTCTGCCTTCAACGCCTCGGGGTCTTGAACTGGCGCTCCAGGCAAAATACCTTTCTTTATAACCTCCACAACCACAAGCTTGCCATCGGGCTTAAGAATTCTGCCGAACTCTTTTAAAACCACTTCATTTTCCCCAACCTCGTGGTAAACCGTCACAAGAAGAACCAAGTCAACTGACCCGTTACCAAGTTGAATGTTTGTGCCGTTGCTTTGCAAAAACTGAATATTCCCAACTCCAGCTTTCTCGGCTTTGCGTTGGGCTTTTTTCAGCATCTCAGGCGAAAGGTCAACCGCCACCACCGTTTTGGCTTTTTTTGCAAGTTCTATGGTGTAGTAGCCTGGTCCACATCCGAAATCTACGACTACATCGGTTGGCTTAATTGCAAGTTTCTCTATAAGTTCCGAAGGCGGCTGAATCCACCGTCTTATCGGGTTATCTAGAAAGAATGCGCCTGACGCTGAATAAGCTTCGCCTTTATGCGACATGCCAGAGATTCTCCACTAAAGGATCTTTCTTGCCTTTAGTTTTGTTTGTTGAAGAATATATGCTTTAATTTTGAACTATGGGAATACGCAACAAAGATTAATACGGTTGCGCCAATAACAAGAGCCATGAAAACCGCAGTTTTTTACGTGTCGAGGACGGGAAATACTAAACGTTTTGCTGAAGCAATATCTGAATCACTGAAAGCTCCGTGTTTTGACATTACAGCCCTTGGAGCGGTGTCGGCAGCGGACTTCGATTTGCTAATTATCGGCACGCCTGTAAATGGCTTTAGGGCTGTTCCCGAAGTGCTTTCTTTTATACAGAAATTGCCTGCAGGTGAAAACAAAAAAACAATCCTTTTCTGCACGTACGCTGTCGCTAAAGGAAGCACACTCAAAGGGTTGGAGCAGGAACTTTTCAAAAAAGGCTACAAGAATCTTTTATCAGTCGCCAAAAAAGGCGTGAAACCCAGCAAAACAGATTTCGCGGATGCAATAACCGAAATAACCCGATGCTTAGAAAACTCAGCCGTGCGTGATACATAATTCGCTGAAAGCGTTTCTCCTTTAGCTATTCATTGCTGCGTGACCGTTGAAGGTTCATTTGTTTTTTCAGTCTTAGCGAAACTGTAGGTTCGCTGGTTTTTTCTTACGAGAGCGAATAATCCAGAGTTGGTGACGCAGGAAACTATTTCGTTCTCCTTCAGGTGGTGGTCGCTAAATGATAAGGTTCCATTAGGCTTTAGCACTCTGTGTAGTTCAGACAGCATGGCATTTTGGTCAGCCAAGTCATGAAACACATCGTATAGAAGGACAACATCTAATTCTTCATCGGGAAGACCCTGTGTCGCAATCGGACTCAATGGTTTTCACGTTCTCAAGCTTCTGCTTATCCACAATTTTCCTCACCATCTCAAGAGCAAGCGGCACAGCATCCAAAGCATACAGTTTGCCAGATGCGCCTATAGCCTCCGAAACAGCTGGAACGTAGCCGCCTGGTCCACAGCCAAAGTCCAACACATGAAATCTCTCTCTCAGCCCAACTTCCTCAATGATTTCTTTGCGGGGTTTAACAAAATCCCGGATCTTGAACTCTAAAGCCATCATTCTGAACCAAATGTTTGACATTAACAATTACCTGTTCCTTGATGTTATCGCTTGCTTAATTGTGCCTGTGATTTCGTTTTTTAGATTTTCAAAGTTTGCGCTTAACTGTTCTGCATCTTTTTGAGACATACCTTGAGCGGTGAGTTGTTTTTCAAATGCCTTTCTTGTTTTACGTACTCGATAGCCTAGAGTCAGATAAATCCACAGCAGGTTCACCGACAAAAGGGCTATGTAAGGCGTTGACTTCAGTGCCGCGTTAGCTAATTTAGCTTCACTCATTATTTAAAACCTCGAAGAGAAAAAAGGGAGCTACTCGTCCTCCTTTTCTGAATGCCAGTGTTGGAATCTGCCGCTGCCGCCTGCATTTTTCAAAAGCTGTCCTATATTAGTGAAGGTTTGCATGTATTCCTGCGTCAGCTTAACAGCGACTTCATCGGGAAGTCCGCCGTTTTTAAGTTCCTTGTAGTATGCAGCGGCTGCTTTACCCATGTTTCTCCCAGCTTCCTCTGAGAAAACAGAGCTCATTATGCTTTTGATCATGGTAGGTATTTCAGTTGAAACGACACCAAGTAGCTCCTTAACATTTTGTGCGTCCATTTTTTGGTCTTTTCTTTCTTCGTGGGACATGTTTTTCGTCTCTGAATAATAATGGGGGTGGTCACTGAAGTTAGGTGTTTTGCGCAAAAGTGACCACGCGGGTGGTCAGTCTTTCTGCGCTAAGTCGTATGTTGGGGGACTGCCTTCCTTTTTTATGAGAATCCCTTGCTCTTGCAGCTTGATTACTCTTTCCCGAACAATACGTCGGCTTGCCTTGCCGCGCATAGATGTGACTTGACGTGTTATGGCTGAAACGTTCAGGGCGCCCTTCACGGCTAAAGCTTGGATTATGCATCTTGAAATTTCGTCTTGAGATATGGGGTTTTGCTGGAGATACTTCTGTGCGTTTTTTAGTCGGGAGGCAATTTTTAGGGGTTCACCGTACATGCCTATGCCTATTCTTGTGAGCCTCAAGGCGGCGGTCAAACCTTCAAACTCAGGCTTCTCAAGAATAAGCTCTTCAAGCAGGTCAAGGCGGTGCAGTATCTGGTCTAGCTTTTTACCTACGTCTTCGACGTTGTTTTGGGAGGCTTCGGGGCTGCTGCTCAAATACTTCCCTGCTTACTCAAGCGGAAGTGTGACGGTTTAGTATTTAAGTTATTAATGCACAACGACGTATTCTATGAGTTATTTCCTCAAGCGCAGGTCAATTTTGTTCAGTTGCAACCGCATAAGCATAGCATTTTAAACTGGGAACGGCTGCATCTTCGGCTTCTAACTGAGCGGGTGTTTCTTCGGTTCTGAAAATATCGATTTCAAAAAACATTGATTGTTAAAAAATAAGAAGAAAGTTTGGATTTGGTTCCTGATTTGTTTGCATTTGCCGTTTACTTTTTGCTTAGAGTTATCTCCATCGTGGAAACCATTCTGGACTTACTCTCTCCCTCGCGTGGTGGCATCTCGACTGTTCCGATAGCGATCTTGGCAACTTTGAGGTCTTTAATAAACCGGTTTCTTGCTATCTCAGCGGTATCAACAGCGGTGGTTATGGCTTGGCCTCGAGCTTTCAAAGTGACTTCTTTGAGGGTTCCTGAGGAGAAGCTTGTTATGATTGCCAGAACATAGCTCATTGGAGGTTTATTTCCGACGAAGATAACGTCTGAATTTTGGGTCATTTTCTTTACTCCTTTCGTGTTGCTTTGTGTAACGTCACTGTTACTTGCGTTTGACTATTAACGGAAACGTTACTGCCCAAATTATAGAAGTTCTTCCTAATAAGTCAATTGAGAAACCGCTGATCCGACAAAACTTTCAACATTTTAACTGCCGCCTAGCTGGAAAGGCTTTTTTACACCGTGCCCCTAATGAGCTTAACACTCAACGAACTCAGGATGTTAACTTGCTAACTAAACTGAAAAAACAAGTTCAGCAAATGCTAACTTCACAAGCGATAGCGGCGCATAAAATAGGTTTAACTCCAAACAAAGTAAGCGCAATAGGATTCATACTTGCTGTCGCATCAGCAGGCGCATATGCGGTCGCTCCAAGCTATCGGTGGCTTCTTCTTTTAGCAACAGTTTTGCTTTTAGCGTCAGGATTCTGCGATACACTTGACGGAATCATCGCCCGAACTTTTCAGCAGACAACGGTTTTCGGCGGCTTCTTCGATTCGCTTCTTGACAGGTATGCCGATGCAGTGGTGTACGCTGCCATAATAATCGCTGGATTATGCAACTCCGCTTGGGGTCCAGTCTGGGGTCCAATCTGGGCATTAGCAACTCTAGCAGGCTCTTTGCTGGTAAGTTATAGTCGAGCAAGAGCTGAAGCAGCAGGCTTAAAAATGGAGTCAGTAGGTTTCGCTGAACGAGCAGAACGAATGCTTATACTTTCCGCTGCAGGCATAATCGCGTTTTTCTGGCTGCCGGCTTTTGGTTATGGCATAGCCTTGTTAGCGGTGCTTTCAAACCTTACCGTTATACAAAGAGCATTTCATGTTTACAAGGAATTAAAGAAAAAAACAGAATAAGCTGCTCAGTATCTTCTTTTGGCCCGCGAATGACGCTCACTTTCGGCTCTAACATTAACGATTCCACGGTGAACAGCGCATGATATGCAGTAGTATTTTGTGTCTACCCACGAAGCTAGATATGTGCCTTTTTGTCTAAGCTCCTTAGCTAGCTGTGGCTCAACAAACGATACACGGCGGGTATTTCTTTTTGCCTTATCGCGCGGTACCATGGCTCCACAATTAGCGCATTGAACAAGACTGCTGCTGCCTTTGCTTCCTTTTGCTCTTCCTCGGCTTTTTCGCTTAGACGGCAATTATTTTTAACCTCTTTTTCTCCTTATTTTCCAAATATGCATTAACCTATCTTATATATATGTTCTTAACTTTAAAAGCTTAGCAATGTTCGCCGCTCTATTTATTTGAGGAACAATTTTTCCGTCAGAGGAAGTCATCAACGTTGTAACTCCAGGACCATGACCAGCAGTAACGCAATTTGTGTGAATTACAACACCCACCGAGATAGCACCTTGTCGGTAAATTCTACCAAACGAATGGTCTGCATCAATAATAGCCACTAAATCACCAAGCCTTAAACTTTCAAGCCCGAACTGCTCAACGACTTTTTCATCGAACAATTGAATATCGTAATCACCTGAGTTAACTTGGTTAGCTCCTAAACCTGAACCCATGATAGCTGCTGGCACAATATGCGTTACAGAAACCTCAATCTTATCGCCGTTTGGTTTTGGCTCCCACGCCTCAAGTAGGTTAGGGTCCATATTCATCACTTTAATTTCTGGGAAGTGAACGAGTTTTAAGCCGACGCCGAAGGCTTTCACCAGAATTCTATCTCCAATCACAAGATTCTCCAAGACTTCGGAGGGAAAATCAACCAGCACATGCTCGATTCCTCCATGTTTCCCCGTGACGGTTCCCACAGCACCCTTGGCGTCGCCGTTAAGTACTGTTGCTTTGTTTCCAACGCATGACAAGACGTTGAATGCGGTGTTAGCAGCTTGTCCTGAGCGGGCATCGTTTTCCTTGTTTTCCAAGCTCGCTCCTGGCTCGACGTGGTCAGCTTCCCAACCGCATGCTGCGTCGCCGACTCTGAGGTTATAAGTTATGCCGCCGACTCCAGGCAAAACCAACGGTTTCCCTGTTGCTGAGATATTGTAGACTGATCTGATTGTCGGGCTGGCTATTTCACCTATGACTGATATTTTTATGAGTTTTTCAACGTTTGTTCTAAGCATAAAAGGTTCCCACCTGGGCATTGTGTTCTAATTATAAAGCGTCTAATAAACTTCTCAGAACCACACTTTTTCACTTTAAGTAAGTCTTAAATTATGCGGTTCTTATTTGTTGAAGTGAAGCTAACCTTCTAAATTGCCAGAAGTGAATTGGCGATGTCTGAAATCGGTTTAAGAACAAAAATGCTAGGTAAAAGATGTAATGAGCAGCCCAGTTGTAACCTTGAATGAAAATGACGCCTCAAACAAAGCCGCAGCTGTCATGGATAAGAATGATTTAGGCAGTGTGATTGTTACAAATAAAGCTGGAAAATCAATCGGCATCATTACCGAGCGAGACTTAGTGATTAGGGTTTTAGCAAAAAACCTCAAACCCGACACCGTTAAAGTCAAAGAAATCATGACTACTCCCCTAGTAACAATTGAACCAGACGCGGCAATAACTGAAGCAGCACGACGAATGAATAGGCTAGACATCAGACGGCTCGGCGTTATGTACAAAGGAAACCTTGTTGGAATAATTTCAAGCAAAGACATCTTGGGCGTAATGCCTGAACTGATAGAAACAATTCTAGAAAGATCACGCATCGAAAATGGAGCGCGAACTGAAGAAACCGAAGAGGCACCTGTCTCAGGATACTGCGACCGATGCAACGAATATTCTGACAGCCTTAAGGAACGAAATGGCCAAAACATCTGCGACGAATGCAGAATAGAGCTTGAACAAGAAAAATAATTTCTTCATTTTATATTATTATATATCAATAAATATGAAATTTGCTCTTTCCTCAACACGGCAACTTTTGGCTTCTGCGCCGGTCCGTTAAGCAGCATGGCTCTGTTATCCGCAAGCTTCTAAGCATAAATAAGCGGAGGAGGTTAAGATTGATATCCAGTTATTGATTTTATGATTAATTGTATGATGATTTCCTCTTTTAATTGTTGCCCAGTGACTCTTTTATGTTCAATCATGTGTTCATTTATGGTTTTGTTCATTTCAGGTAAATCTGGAACAATCAAAATACCAGCTCCGCATGAACATTTGAAAATGGGCATTCCATTAATTTTTCCAGTATGAATTTCAGGATTTCTTAGCTGTGCTTTATCTTGCTCATTGGTCTTTATTTTTATCACCTAATATCAGGGCAGAAGATTTCTGTATTCAGATTAAATTCCCAATCTGAAATAACATTTTTTGAAAAGTCAAATTCGCTTATTTTGTTGAGACGCCTTTGCAAGATAGTGAAGTCAACTCAACAAATTTTGTTATGCTTGCTTCCTAAACAAGCTTATAAGCTTTAATGGTTGAATATCAACCGGTTAAGGGTTTACTTGACACAAGTAAGTTCCTCTCCTTCTCCCTCTAAAAAAGTTAAGAAACCTTAATCATGGCCCGGCTATTGAGTCAGGCCATCACCCCTTCTATTCTTTAGATTCTTCTTGACTCACTGTGCTATGTTGTCGTTAAGAGCGTTCTTCCGTGAATAGGCCGTATAATTTGAACCTATAATCTTTGCTTAAAATCCTTGCGTCGTCGAGAATATAGTTGTTTTAACCAAAAGCAAAATGAAAACCTTGATAAACTTTAATTAGCAAACCACTCGCTATTCACTGTAGCCGTGAAATGACTTGATTGTTGATTCTGTCCTAACAAACGCCAAAGCCTACCTCAAGGGGCAAATCGTCGATTGCAGCATAGCCATTGAAGAAGGCAAAATCTTCAAAATTGGCAAAGAAACGCAAATGCCAAACGCTGACCAAAAAACTAACCTGAAAAACCTTCTTGTACTGCCCGGATTGATCGATGAACATGTTCATTTGAGGGACCAAGGAAAAGCCTACAAAGAAGACTTCCAAACAGGAACAGCCGCCGCAGCCGCCGGGGGCTTCACCACAATCTTGGACATGCCTAACAACGAACCAGTCACAATGAGCGCTGAAGCTTTAAGGAATCGAATGGAAATCGCTGAAAGAAAAGTTCTCGTAAACGTCGGATTCTATTCTGAATTTCCAAAAAAAACATCTGAGATAAAAGGCATCGTTTCCGAAGGGGCGGTGGGGTTTAAGCTTTTTATGGGTTGCCAAATCGGCGGGTTGAACATTGACGATGACAGAAACTTGCAGGATGCCTTTAAGGAAGTTGCTGCGTCAAATGTGCCTTTGGCGGTACATGCTGAAAACAAAGCCTTGCTAACAAGTAACGAAGAGAAACTTAAGCAAGCAAAAAAAAGCAGCCTTGCCGCCTTTCAAGAAGCCCATTCAGAAAAAGTTGAAGTAAAAGCCATCGAACGCACACTAAAAATAAGTGCATCAAGTGGTGTAAAACTGCATTTTTGCCATGTCTCAACTGAAGGGGGCATAAACGCCATTATGGAAGCTAAAAAATCAGGCAGAAAAGTGACCTGTGAAGTAACCCCGAATCATCTGTTGCTGTCAACTGCTGATTTGCAACATCACGGGCAAATGCTGATTATGGCGCCGCCGCTTCGCAGCAAAAATCATGTTGAAGCCTTATGGAGAGGTTTGGAGGACGGCTGGGTTGACGCTTTAGGTTCAGACCATGCGCCGCATGCTTTAAGCGAGAAGTCTGCAAGCAGCGTTTGGAACGTTAAAGTCGGCGTGCCAGGCCTAGAAACCACATTGCCTCTTATTTTCACGCAAGTAAAGAAAAATCGGTTATCTATAGCCAAGATGGTTCACCTTCTTGCAGAGAAACCAGCAGAGATTTACGGATTAAATGACCGAGGTTTTTTGGCGCAGGGGAAAAATGCGGATTTAACGGTGGTGGATTTTAACTTCAAGTTCAAAATTGACGCTTCAAAATTCAAGTCAAAAGCTAAATATTCACCTTATGACGGCTGGGAAGTTGTGGGTAAACCAGTGAAAACCTTCGTTAACGGAAAGTTAGTTTTTGACGAAGGGGAAATAATTGCTAAAGCGGGCAGCGGCTCAATTGTTCGGGGAGGCGACACGTGAAGTTTTTGGCGGATAGCATGCTGGGAAAAATGGCGCGTTGGCTACGAATGTTAGGACATGACGTCACATATAACGTTCCGTTTGGTGATAATGAGCTTCTTGAAGTGGCGAAGAAGGAAAACCGAGTTTTATTAACTAAGGATTTAGAGCTTTATCAACGCGCCATCGCCAATAGCGTAGATGCGTTTTTACCTTGAAGGCAAATCGGAATCTGAACGGTTGGCGGAGGTTGCCAAGCGATACAGCTTAACATTGGTGATTGATATGGAAAAATCCCATTGCCCCATATGCAACACCAAACTCGAGGCTACGCCAAAAGAGCAAATGTCAAGCGAACTTGAAAAAAACACGTTCATTTATTATGATAAGTTTTGGAGATGCCCTAATTGCGGGCAAATCTACTGGCAAGGAGCACACTGGAAACAGATCAGCAGTACTCTTAAAGAAGCGCAGGCAAAACTGGAAAAACTAAAAGAAAAATCTGGAGTTTAAGTTAGCCATTTCAATGGGATATCTTGGTATGTTCCGTCTGGCAGTGTTCTTCGTATCGTTATCGGTAGTATTCTTGCCTCAAGTTCTTTTAGAGCGATATCAATCGGGTTTGTATTTTCACTTGCATCCACCAAAATCGGTGCTCCCATCGAGATTTGAAGTGCTCTAGCTCCAACTATTCTTGCTTTCTCGAAACGAGTAATTTTTGGTGGTCCAACATTTATTTTTTGTTCTGACGTATTTTAGTACTCTCCAGCGCCTGGATATCCGCCCATGCCACCCATGCCTTCCATGCCGCCGCCCATTCCTCCTGGCGGAGTGGGAGGTCCCTTCATTTTGCCTGAAGCAATAACGTCGTCAATTTTAAGTATCATGGATGCTGCTTCGTTCGCGGATTTGATTATTTGTTTTTTGACTGAGAGCGGCTCAAAAATGTTTACTTTTGACATATCTTGGATTTTTCCTGATAGGACTTCTATGCCCGCCCATGTTTCTCCTTTTTCATGCCTAGACCGCAACTCCGAAAGTATGTCAACGGGATCTAAACCAGCGTTTTCAGCAAGCGTCACAGTTATGGATTCAAGGGCTTCCGCGAAAACTCTAACGGCAAGCTGCTCTCTTCCAGGCATTGTTTCAGCATACTTTCTAAGTGCACTTGCCATTTCAAGTTCAGGAGCGCTTCCTCCAGCTACGATTTTTGGCTCTTGAATCAAGTCTCTTATAACGCAGAGTGCATCGTGGATTGAGCGTTCTGCCTCAGCAGTCATACGTTGGGTTCCAGCTCTAATCAGGAGGGTTACAGCTTTCGGGTTCTTGCAGCCTTCAATGAACGTCATTTTGTCGTCGCCGATTCTGCGCTCTTCCACCAAAGCTGCGTATCCAAGATCTGACGGTGAAATGCCCTCTAAGCTTGAGACTATTTTTCCGCCAGTGGCTTTTGCGAGTTTTTCAATGTCAGATTTTTTGGCTCTTCTGATGGCGATGATTCCTTTTCTGGCAAGAAAATGCTGAGCCATATCGTCTATGCCTTTTTGGCAGATAACTACGTTTGCGCCTGAAGCTAAAATTTTGTTGACCATGTCTTTTATCATTGTTTCTTCTTCTTTGAGGAACGCTTCAATCTGATTGGGGTTTTCAATACTTATTTTAGCGTCTAACTCGGGTTTCTCAATCTCTAAAGAAGCATCAATCAACGCAATCTTTGCTTTTTCAACCCGCTTGGGCATTCCTGAGTGGACAATTTCTTTGTCTAAAACTATGCCGTTTATTAAGCTGGTGTCACTGAGTGATTCGCCTGTTTTCTTTTCGACTTTGACGTCGTCAACATCTACTTTATATCCGCCGTCTTGTTTTTCGGCAACCGCCAACATTGCCTTAACGGTTAAATCAGCTAAGTATTCTTTGTATTCGGCAACGATTTTGCTTCCCATCGATGTAACTGCAGCTTTTTTCAGGTATTCCTTAGAGTTCAGGTCTACAGGTATGGCTATTTTTTCAAGGGTCTCCAGCGCTTTTTCAGCCGCCTTATTGTAGCCGCTAATTATTACTGTTGGGTGAATGTTTTTGTCAATCAGCTCTTCAGCTCTGCTTAGAAGTTCGCCTGCAATTATAACTGCCGATGTTGTTCCGTCGCCAGCTTCGTTATCCTGGGTCTTTGCAACTTCCACCAGCATTTTTGCTGCAGGGTGCTGAATATCCATTTCATCTAAGATGGTTCGTCCATCACTTGTTATTGTGGTGTCTCCGAAGTTGTCCACTAACATTTTATCCATGCCTTTCGGTCCTAAAGAGCTTCGGACACTTTCAGCTACAACTTTAGCGGCATTTATGTTTCCGTGTTGGGCTTCTCTTCCACGGGACCTGTTTGAACCTTCCCTCAAAACGACAACAGGTATTCCGCCCGCTTGTGTTGGAAATGATGACAAATCAAATAGTCTCCTTTAACGCGCGAACAACAACAAAATGTTACTAGCCATATAAGTTTTTCTAGTCAGCTTATAATTAATCCACTTAGGTAAGCGTTCTTTTTGCATCATTTATTCTGTTTTTGCGGTTTTCTTTGTTTCATTTTTGCCTGAGAGTCAATAAACTGAGACTTTCGCTATTCCCGCTATTTTCAGCAGTTCAGGGATTAGTTCTCCCGGAATTTTTTTCTCAATTATCAATGTGAGTTTTGGTTCTGGTGAGAGTTCCGGGTCATCTACGATGGCTTGCCTGATGCTTAATCCTGCCCTGTTAAGAATCATGGCTGCGTTCGACAAGATTCCCGGCGATTTTGCGTTTACAGGAGTGATTTCCAAAACTCCCAGATTGAGGTGCTTGGCGATTTCTCTTAGTGAATGCCCTGCGGGACGTATTTCTTCAAAAATCAATTTGAGTTCAGAGTTGGCTTTTATTGTGTTTAATGTTTCGTTTACTGTTCGTCGGTCTACGCCGGCGGCTCTTGCTATGCGAACGGGTGGGATTTCGATTTGGTTTAGGTATATCTTGTTATCTTGGACGCTTAATCCGTTTTCGATCAGGACGCGTGCGACTTTGAGTCGTTCGGGGTAGTCCTGCAATTGGTCTTTAATCATGTTCCACATTTTGCTTCGCTTTTGTATGTTTCTGTTCGTTTATGTATAAAAGTGTTGTTAGTTGTCATTTGTTTAAATGTACAAATATGTACACAAAAGCCTTAAATAAAACTGAAACGTACGTTTCATAGCTTAAAGTAAAAAAGGCGAAAAAAATGCCAGACAGAAAAATCTTACTTAAAGAAGACGACATACCAAAACAGTGGTATAACATCGTCCCCGATTTGCCTAAGCCGCTCCCACCATTCATCGATGCGGTCACAAAGCAGCCAGGCGTCGGAATCGTCCCAAGAATATTCCCAAAAGCAATTATCGGTCAAGAAATCAGCCAAGAACGATGGATAGACATACCCGAAGAAGTCCGAGAAGTCTACCGAATCTGGAGACCATCACCACTCTTCAGAGCCATCGGGCTGGAAAAAGCGCTTAAGACACCCGCAAAAATCTACTACAAATACGAAGGCGTAAGCCCAGCTGGAAGCCACAAACCCAACACCGCCGTTCCCCAGGCATACTACAACATGAAAGAAGGCACCAAACGCCTATCAACGGAAACAGGCGCTGGGCAATGGGGATCTGCTTTAGCTTTTGCAGCCATGGTGTTCGGGCTCAAAGCCACAGTTTACATGGTGCGTGCAAGCTATGACCAGAAACCGTACCGAAAGATGATGATGAACGCTTTCGGCGCAGAATGCATTGCTAGCCCAAGTATCAAGACAGAAGCAGGCAGGAAAATCCTTGCTGAAGACCCAGATAGCACCGGCAGCCTTGGCATAGCCATCAGTGAAGCAGTCGAAGATGCTCTCGTCAACGAGGAAGAAACCAACTACGCCATAGGCAGCGTCTTCAACCACGTTTGCTTGCATCAGACAGTTGAAGGTTTAGAAGCCAAAAAGCAGCTGGAAATGGTTGATGATTACCCCGATGTAGTTTACGGGTGCATCGGTGGAGGCAGCAGTTACTCAGGACTCATGTGGCCCTTCTACCACGACAAGGTCGCAAAGAAAGCACCCAAAGAAACCAAGTTCATCGCCACTGAAGCTACTGCATGCCCCAAAGTCACTAAGGGATATTACCAGTATGACCACGGCGACACTGCAAAACTAACACCTCTGGTCCCTATGCACACTATAGGTCATGACTTCATTCCAGCGCCCATCCATGCAGGCGGACTCCGCTACCACGGCATCGCACCAACCATAAGCGTGCTTGTCCATGAAAAACAAATGACAACAGAAGCATTCAACCAAATAGAAGTCTTTGACGCCGCTAAACTGTTTATCCAAACAGAAGGCATCATCCCAGCACCCGAGCCAGCTCATGCCATCAAAGGCGCCATCGACGAAGCATTACGCTGCAAGAAGACAGGCGAGGCAAAAACCATTCTGTTCGTGCTCTGCGGCCACGGCTACTTTGACATGGCAGCGTACGACGAATACTTCAGCGGCAACCTCCAGCCATACGAGTATCCAGCACAGAAAGTCGAGGAATCAATGAAAAAACTTCACAAGCTGTATCCATGGCTCGATGAGGTCAACAAGAAATACATAAGCTGCGAAACAATCTAAACCTCAAACGCTTTTCCTTTTTTGTTCTATTTTTTTCCGTTTGCACCGGTCTTAGCATTTTAATTGTTGAATTCTATCAGTAAAAATTGGGGTGTACCTGTGGGTCAAGCGGATTTTTGTGCTGTTTTTTTGGCACAAATATTAGGGTAGGTCTATAGGTAGATGGCTTTGGGTAAGGGCTTGTTTCGGGTTGCTTTTTTGGTTGGAGCTTAAATCAAGCATGTATGGCGCAGGGTTCCTAAAAATCCCTATATAAAGCGCCTTCTCTCTCTCACAGCCTACCCCCTCGGTCTACTATATGCGCCTAACAGGCTCCAAACATGATTCAACATAGATGCATTGCCCCGTACTTTGCACGCAGAGCAGTGCTTTTGTGAAATCTTATTAAGTACTTGATACAGAACGTCTTGGTGAAAACATGAAAGACTACGACAATTTTTTTCTTCCAAGCAGTGACCTAAAGAAGGGCAAAGAATTCTACCAAGACTTGTTGGGGCTGCCGGTTAAGTTTGATTTCTCAAACATGGGCATGATAGCCTTCAAAGTCGGCGACAACGAGCCTGCAATCATCTTAAAAGACACCAGCAAGTTCCCAGAGGCAAAACCGACCATCTGGTTCGTGGTCGACAGTGTGCAAGAAGAGTATAAGCGGTTGAAAGCTAAAGGGCTAAAGTTTCTGTCTGAGCCTTTTGCGATTCATACCGGTATGGCGGTTGAGTTTGAAGATCCCTTCGGTAACAGGTTAGGTTTGACTGATTATTCTAAGCGTTGAGCGCAAAATTTATATCGATACGTGAATCGTTGTACTATTTGATGAACGATGGAGACAGTTACAGTTTCAAAAAAGTATCAGGTTGTTATTCCAGAAAAGTTGCGCAAGAGAGCAGGAATTAAACCTGGCGACAAAATGGTTGCCATAACCAAACATGGAATCATCCAGTATATCCCCGTGCGCCCACTAAAAGAAACCGAAGGATTTATCCCTGGACTTGACACCGAAAACCTCCGCGATGAGTCTGACAGAATTGATTAGCATAGACAGCTCTGGTTGGATTGAACGGTTCACCAAAGGACCAAAGGCACCACAGTACAAACAGGTAATTGAGTCAAGTCAGCCTAAGGAGATAGTCACTTCGGTTGTAGTACTTTATGAGGTTTACAAGAAGATAAAAAAGCTAAAGGGCGAGGAAGAAGCGCTGCTGGCAGTTGCCGCCCTCAGTCAGACGACGATTGTGCCCATTGACCAAACAATATCTCTTGAGGCCGCAGATTTCAGTCTTGAAAACAACCTACACTTCTCAGACGCTCTTGTTTACGCTACAGCGCGTCACTGGAAAGCTAAACTTTACACGAGCGATAAGGATTTGCGACCACTAAAAGAAGTATGCTTCATCTAGAAATGGCTTGGCTTAATTCAAAATATTCAGCTAATTTGGGAGGGCTCGATGCGAGTATCAAAAAGACGGTTAAAGGAACAAGAAAACAAATTAAAAAAGAAATAAAATTAGCTAAAAGACAAGTAAGAGTTGTCAGAGGAACCAAATATGGAAGTTTGTGGGGCGGCTTTTATGCGGGGTATCATAAGGGGTCAGCCCTTCAAAGAGCTTCTCTAAAGAAATTTCCTAAAAAGAAACATTAAGACCGATTATCCAGCTCTACAAGTGCCATATTCAAAATATTCGGGTGAAAACGGCGGTATAAATAATGAGTGCAAAAAAAATAAGCAGTGCATGGAAGAGAAAACAGGTTAAAAAGTAGTGAGAACAGCTAAAGGACCACTATTTAGAAACAAGGTGATGAAAGGTATGAATAATGTGCGAGGTGGACCCCGATTCAACCTTGCGAATCGCTCGGACACAAGGTCAATGAAGAAACGTTCTAAAAAGAAACAGTAAGAAGACCTCTCAAACCTCCTTTGAGGTAAAAGTTTTTACTTATTCAATTCCTTAATAGTAGCGCGAGTATGACTTGATGGTAAACGGTAAGCCTTGGTTTAAATCGTGGCCCGCCGAAGTGCCCAAACATATAGAGTACCCGCAGGTTCCTCTCCAGGAAATCCTTCAAAGCAGCGCCAAAGCTTACCCAGAAAAAACTGCGATAGTTCACGGTGAACGAGAATTTACTTATGCCCAGCTTGAATCGCTCTCAAACCAGTTCGCAAATGCCTTAGCCAAATTGGGCGTTAAGAAAGCCGAACGCGTTGCACTCTTTTTACCCAACATCCCGCAGTTCATTATTGCTTATTTCGGAGCCCTCAAGGTTGGCGCAGTTGTAACGGCGATAAGCCCCCTGCATCGGGAGCATGAAGTTGAGTACCAACTTTGTGATTCAGAAGCATGCACTATAGTTGCTTTGGATTCCCTTGCCGCCGTTGTGGATAATGTCTGGGCGAAAACCAAACTTAAAAACGCCATACTTACAAGTTCAGAGTGGGCACCCGAAAAAGCAAATATCCCAACCAAACCAAACGTTTGGAACCTTCAGCAGCTGATAAAAGAAGCCCCCCAAACACCGCTCAAAGCCGAAATTAACCCACTTGACGATTTAGCAGTCTTGCAGTACACGGGCGGCACCACTGGAGCAGCCAAAGGAGCGATGCTAACACACGCCAACTTGGTTTCAAACGCGATCGCTTTTGCCGCTTGGATAAAAGGAGCGCCAGCGAAAGAAACGTTTCTGACAGCTCTGCCGCTGTTCCACATTTACGGAATGACAACCAGCATGACTGTTCCCATCAGTTTAGCGGCGAAAATGGTTCTGATGCCAAGGTTTGAGCCAGTCAAAGCCATAGAATTCATTCAGAAGCACAGGGTTACGGTTTTCTGCGGCGTCCCAACCATGTACTCAATGCTATTAACCAACCCAGAACTTGATAAATATGATTTAACCTCGATTCGTGTCTGCATCTCTGGCGTCATCACCCTTGCCGCCTCAAATCCAGAAACACTTCATGCAAGTCACAGGGGGACTTTTAGCTGAAGGGTACGGGTTAACTGAGGCGTCGCCTGTTACCCACTGCAGCCCAGTGGACGCCTCGATTAGGACGGTGAAGGTGGGTTCAATCGGTTTGCCTCTGCCTGACACAGAGGCGCGGATAGTTGATTTAGAAACGGGCGAAAAAACCCTCAAGCAGGGCGAAACTGGCGAGCTGGCGGTGAAGGGACCGCAGGTGATGAAAGGCTACTGGCGCAAGCCCAAGGAAACCGCCATGACTCTGCGTGACGGGTGGCTTCTCACAGGGGACATTGCCCGCATGGATGAGGACGGCTACTTCTACATTACTGACCGCAAAAAAGACCTCATAAAAACCAAGGACTACAGCGTTTACCCCCGAGAACTCGAAGACGTACTCTACGAGCACCCAGCCGTGAAGCTGTGCGCGGTTGTCGGCAAACCAGACGCCGGAGCAGGCGAAGTTCCGAAGGCTTTCATAGTGCTCAAAGAAGGCATGGCTGCATCGGCAGAGGAAATCATTTTTTTCGTTAAGAATAAAGTTGCATCTTACAAGGCAATCCGTGAAGTTGAGTTCAGAAAAGAACTGCCTAATAGTTCGGCAGGCAAAGTTTTAAGGCGCCTGCTTCAAGAAGAAGAAAAAAGGTTACCCACCGACAAAGAAAGAAACGAATTAAAAGTTGAAGCTGAAAAACTTGTCAAAGAAGACGCTGTGAACAGGGCAAAAAGGCGACACCAGCTTTAAACCTCGGGCTTATTTGCCTGAAACTTATTTAGGAAACATGGGCAATGGCTAGCTTATGCCATATGAGCTTATTCCGTTCCAATATCAATCATCTTCGTTCTTGTTTTCGGAGCCGCCGCTTTAGCAGTCTTATGGAAGATTCGCAGAAGGGGAAAATTCTACTTAATCCTGTTCTATGTAACTTTTATAGTCGGCGTTGTCGTGTTTGCTTTGCTTTTTTATTCAATAGCGTTAAGCATATTGCAGGGACCGCCGCCTTCAAATAATCGGCCAACGATCGTTCCTCAACCGAGTATTTCTCAGAATGTCACTCAAATAATTGACTTGTTTTTTTGATGAAAGAAAAAAAGGGTTGTTGGTTCGCTAAGACCTTATTTACGGTCCAGCACTTGCCCAAGTCACTGAGAAGCTTGACCCGTCGCCTGACAGTGCTGATGGTGAAGCTTTGGTAACGCTTTTGGAGGTGACCATTGTTATCTGCTGGACTGCTGAGGTGAAAGAGCTGATTTGTCCGTTGACTCCGCTTATCGTGGCATAGCAGGTTCCTGCAACGCTAGTATAGTCTTTGCCAAAGTTTACTGTGCCGAAGTTTGACAGTGGCAGTACGCCTCGGTATGATGAGGGTGCTTCTGCAATCCATTCTGCCGATGACATTGCCGCGTTCGAAACGGTTCCTGTGGTTGTGTAGGTTTTGCCTGTGGTTTTGTCTGTGATGGTGACTGTGAATACGTTATTTACTCTGCCGAACATGCCTCTTGCCGTACCTGAGTATGTTACGTTTGCGCTCATGACGTCTCCTGGATGTATTGTTAGGCTGGTGATTTGGTACATTGTGCTTGGATAGAACTCGAACCAAGCGTAATAGACTGCTCTTCCGCTTGAGATGTCGGAGTCTGTGCCTATTTGCTCCACCGTGTTAGAGCTGTAACCGTCGATTCCTACCCAGAAAGACGAATATGCCGTTGATGTGCCCGTTACTGCAGGCACTGTCCATGAACCTTGAACTTTAGTCACTGCACCTTTAGAAGCTGTTACTGCGTAGCCTGACCAGTTGGTGCTGTAGGCTTGACTGTTGTTAAGTCCACCTAATTGTAGTCTTGGCGCCATCGATACAGTTGACATGCCGATTGCTGGCGTGAAAGCGGCTAAAAGCATGACTGAACCAACAAGAAGTATAGACAATTTATTTATTGCTTTCATGTAAAACGCCTTATTGAGGATTAAATTCATTGGAATGTAATCCGTTAACATGGTTAATCCAGCCGTTGCATTAAAAGCTTTCTAATGCTTGGTGCAATAGCTAAATTGACTATCTGGCGAGCTTGCGCAGGTATTTTGCTTGGTTTTTACTGGTTATTTATACCTGAAAATAGCCTCTTCTTTATTAGTCAAATAAATAAATGAGTGCTCTTTTTTGAAAACCTTCTTATGCCATTGTCATTACACTTATTTCATAAAAAGGGAGGGGAAACACCGTTAACGTCTCGTCTTCAAAACGGGAGATCATGGTTTTAGTTCTCTTGCTCGCTGTTTCCTTCCTAGTCAGGGTTCTTTTGTTTCCATTGCATGGTTATCCGATTGACATCAACGACTTCCTATCTTGGTTTGGCACGGCGGCAGCGCATGGAATAAGACCCTTTTACACGGTAACATGGTCCGATTACCCGCCCTTCAACGTTTACATTTTCTGGTTTTTCGGCAACATAGCAAACGCCGCATCAACCCACGGCATCAACGCGGTCAATATTGTAAAGTTAGCGCCTAACCTTTTTGATTTAGGCACGGCAAGTTTGATTTACGTTTTTGTTAGAAAACAATCAAGCTTTAAACTTGCGCTTGCGGCTATGGCGCTCTACGCTTTTAACCCCGCTGTGATCTATAACGCGGCAGTTTGGGGGCAATACGACGCCATCTACACGTTCTTCCTGATAGTTTCGCTTATGCTGGCGCTTAAATCTAAACCTGAGCTTTCCGCGGCAACCCTTGCAGTGGCACTTTTAACTAAGCCGCAGGCGATAGCTCTGGCTCCTCTGATTGCTTTCTTAATTTACAAGAAAAGCGGTTTAAAGAGGACGCTATACTCTGTGATCGCGTTTGCGGCGACGATTTTCGTGATTGTTCTTCCTTTCGAGTGGAGTGGCCCGCCATTAACTTCCTTGAGCCAAATTTACTTCGGAGGCTTCGGACAGTACGCAGTCACTTCGGTTAACGCTTTTAACATATGGGGGCTGTACGCACTGTGGGCGCCTGATGGAGGCTTGTTCATTGTTGGCTGGGCGCTGTTTGCGGCTTTTGCAGTTTTCACATTGTACTTTTTGTATAAACGCTTCAACGCTTCTGACGAGTTTTTGGCAGTTTTTGCTGCGTTCATGTTTTTCTTTGCGTTTTTCATGCTTCCAACCCGAATTCATGAACGCTACCTATTCCCAGCCATAAGCGTCTTGGCGCTTATGTTTCCCTTCATAAAAAAAGCCCGTCCACTGTACGCAGTCTTGACGGCGACCTTGTTTATCAACGAAGCGTACGTTCTCTACTGGCTTAACGCGTCTTACCCCAATGCTGGTCCCAACTTAACTGGGGACCCGGTGGTTTTGGCAGTAAGCGCTATTAATTTATTAATGCTCCTTTATGCTTCAATATTAATGTGGAATGAACTCAGAGGTCATGGAGAGCTCAGAACTGAGCCCCCGGCTTTACCCCAAAGTCCCCAAGAGAGAGGTGAACAAAAATGAACCTTGGAGTGCAAATCAACAAAAAAGACGTCATAACAATTGTTTTACTTGCAGTGGTTTTCTTCTCCATAGCCTCAATGAATCTTGGCACAACCCAAGTTCCAACGACCACAGCTACGCTTACAGATGGACAAAGCTTCTACATTACCCTCAACTCATCAACCGATGTTAAATCAATGATTGTTCTGATAGATCTTGGCGGCTTTAACTTCACCGTATCCACGGGTTCACCAAGCATCAACTGGACAGAAGCGACCAATGTTGTTTTCCCCTCCTCTAATAGTGGATCTGAGCCTTATTACTCATGGCAGGAAATACCTGTTGGGAAAACTACACAGTATTTGAAAGTTGACGTTGGCCCAGCATACTTTGCAACGTCAATAGCGGAAATAGCCGTTATAGATCAAAATAACCAGCAAGTAACGATTCAATCGATAACGAACGTTGGTGCTGGAACCCCAGACCTGCATAATCTCGTTGACGAGCAAAACAAGGTTCAGTACCCCTCAGACTATACACAGAACACCTATTTTGACGAAATCTACTTTGTTAGAACAGCACAGGAATACCTGCATCTACAGTCGCCTTACGAGTGGACTCATCCGCCGCTTGGCAAGCTGATCCAAGCTGGGGGCATCTTGGTTTTCGGTTTTAGCCCGTTCGGATGGCGAATTATGGGTGTAATCTTTGCCACACTTATGATTCCCCTCATGTATCTGCTAGGTAAAAAGCTGTTCAACTCGTGGATCGGCGGTTTCACATCAGCGTTTTTGTTAACCTTTGACTTCATGCATTTCGTTATGGCGCGATTGGGCACAGCCGACACCTACGTAGTCTTCTTTTCAGTGGCTTGGCAACTGTTCTTTTTGATCTACCTCAAAAACGTGATTGACAAAGGCTGGAAAACTAGCGTCATCCCATTATACTTAGCCTTTATGTTCGCGGCTTTAGGCATATCAACAAAGTGGCTTGTTCTCTTCGGCTTCATCGGGGGATTAGCTATTCTTTTTGTTATGCGTTTCAGTGAGGTTAAAAAGATTAAGGGAAAACTCAGCGAAAAAATCTATGCCTTTCTCGATCGCCCGTATTCCTGGATTGTTTGTTTCGTGCTGATTGCCATCGGAATCTACTTTATCATTTACATTCCAGACATGCTTACCGGCAGATCTTTTTTAGGTGTTCTCAACCTTCAGAACCAAATGTACGCTTACCAGTCAACTTTGACGTCAAGAAATGGTTGGGAGTCTCCGTGGTATAGTTGGCCTTTATTGTTTGACCCTTTCAATGCCGCAACGCGTGTTCCATATTTTGCAGAATTAGCGTCCCTTCCTAACGGAACTACATCAATAATTGTTATACTAGGTAATCCGGCTGTTTGGTGGCTGGGGTTTGCCGCAATAATTGGGTTAACAGTTTTCACCGTGCCAAAAATCCTTAAGAAGCGGTTCAGCTTTAGCCTGAAAGACAATTTGCCCGCCGTATTTATCCTTGTAATCTTCTTTTTCCAGTGGCTAACGTACATTTTTATTTCCCGAGGTACATACATCTACCATTTCTACTCTGACGTGCCGCTTCTCTGTTTAGGCTCAGCGTTTATAATAAACAAGTATTGGAGTAACAGGTGGGCAAAAATATTGACGATAGTCTACTTTGCAGCGGTAGTTGGATTATTTGTTCTTTTCTTCCCAATTATTTCAGGTGCTCCTACAACGACCGCCACTATCAATAGTTTGAAGTGGTTCAGAAACTGGGTGTTCTAAAATGGAGAAGGGACCAGTAGGCAAAATGCTGGTTTCAGTTGTTCTTCCAGCGTACAATGAAGCAGACAAACTGGATGGCGCCGTAGCGAAGGTAAGTCAAGCCCTAAAAGAAACGGGTTACAGCTTTGAGATTATTATTGCTGAAGACGGCAGCACCGACGGCACCGCTGAACGGGCTGAAGAGCTAACGCAGAAATACCCGTTCGTCAGGCATATTCACCGTGAAAAGCGGCTGGGAAGAGGAACTGCACTTAACAACGCTTTTAGGCAGTGCAGCGGCGACGTTTTTGTTTACATGGACCTAGACTTAGCTACAGACCTCAAATCACTTAAACCCCTCATCGACGCCATCACGGTTGAAGGCTACGACTTGTCTACTGGCTCAAGAATGCTGCCTGAAAGCAAGGTTAAACGCACCCGCAGCAGAAGCATAAGCTCCAAAACATACAACTTTCTGGTCAGATTAATGCTTGGCTCTAAACTCAGGGACCATCAGTGTGGCTTCAAAGCTTTCAAAAGAGAACCACTTTTAAGCTTGCTCAATGAGGTTGAGGCGACGCATTGGTTTTGGGACACGGAGATTCTTGTGAGGGCACATCGCCGTGGACTGAAGATAAAGGAGATTCCTGTGGAATGGACGGGCGGGAAGGCCACAAAAGTTAACCTGTTGGAAGATTCATCAAGTATGTTTTGGCAAGTAATGAAGCTATGGTGGACGCTTAAAATAAAGCGTAAGAGCTAACTTTATCGTCCAGCCATAAGCACAAATGCTCTGGCAACCAGCGATAGACCCGCAATTAGAATTACACCAGCCCAAAAGACAAACCAATCGCCCATTATTGTCATGTTAACGAGGTAAGTAATTACTAAGAAGCTTGTTCCAAACCAGAAAACAAGGTTTTCAATAGTTTCAGCTTTTCTTGGAAGAGGCGAACCCACAAGAATCCTAAGAGCTAAAATCCCCATTTCCAAAATACCCAAGCCCAGACAAAACTCGAAGACGGCATTGTACAGCGCTATGTAAGCGCTTGGATTTGAAGGCACTGGCAAGGAAATACTGGTGCCTGGAACTTGACTGAGAACAAAAGAGCCTGAAAAATTAACAAAGTTATTCCAGAGATCATTGGAAAGGTTGATGAAGTAAACTACGGCGAACAGAATAAAAATAAGCCCGATAAATAAAGCAGTAACCAAGCCTTCTTTTCTTTTATCAGTTATCGCCTGGGTGTTCAAATCTTTAATCAAGCCGCGTTCCTCACATTCGACTATGGAATGTTGGCACATATATCTTTCTCTTTAAGCGAGAAAGTGCATTTTTAAATACTTAGGGGCAATAAAATACTACGCCAAGGAGAGTTTCCATGCCATATTGTCCAGTCTGCGGCAATAAAATCGAAGAGACAATGGCTTTTTGCCCAACCTGCGGGGCATCACTAAAAGGCTTAGCTCCAAGTTCAGTGGCACCCATCTACATGAAAGAAGAAAAACAGGCGAAACCTGTGAACCCAGAAAAACCAGAAAAGGGGGAATATGGCTTCATCGGCTATCTGATAGGCGGTTTAATACTGATTACAATAGGCGCTTTCACTTTACTTGATTTAAGTAGCAACGGCTCAGGCGCGGGTCAAGACTTTGTTAGTATGCTGGTTATAATTGGCATAATCATCATAGGGGGCGCTCTCTACGTGGCTACTCCAACGAGAAAATTTTTCCAAGGAATCTTTCGGCGCCCCAAAAAAAGCGGTAACGCCTAAACTTCAAAATCGCAGACCACTTTTGCTTTTCGGACAGACAAGGCAGGTTTTTTTCCCGCTACCTCTATTAAATCGCGTTGAATAAATAAAATAGCCAAAAAGCCTGTTATTTAGAGGTTGAAAAATATGACGGAAACAGTCCGAGTGACCGCTGAAAAGATTAGACGGCTTGAAGTTCAAGGCGCAAGAAACGTCGCCATAGCCGCCGTAAAAGCGCTACATACGTTGGCAGAGCAGACAAAAGCCACCAGCAAAACCGAGTTCTTAAATGAGCTTAAAGAAGCGCAAGCCATGCTTTTTGCTTCAAGGGAAACCGAGCCGCTGATGAGAAACGCCGTCCGCTGGATAATCACTCAAGCCCAAGACAGCAGCACCGAAAAAGTTGACGTGCTAACCCAAATGGTTTCTTCAAACGTAAGTCTGTTCTTGCAGAATCTTGAAGCTTCAAGGGAACGAACAGCAGAAATAGGCGCCAAACGCATCCGCGAAGGCATGCTGGTTTTCACGCATTGCCACTCATCAACTGTGACACGGATGTTCGCCAAAGCCAAAGCCGACGGCAAAAACTTCAGCGTAATCTGCACCGAAACCCGACCCGCCTTCCAAGGGAGAATCACGGCTCGGGAAATGGTTGAGCTTGGCGTTCAAACCATCTTCATTGTCGATTCAGCCGCGCGTTCATACATGGGAGATGTTGACCTTGTGGTTGTCGGGGCGGACGCCATCACTTCGGAGGGCAATGTGGTTAACAAGATTGGCACCAGCAGCATAGCGGTGCTGGCGCATGAAGCCAGAAAGCCATTCTACGTCGTTTCGGAACTGCTAAAGTTCGACCCAGAAACCCTATTCGGCACTTATGAGCGGATTGAGCAGCGAAACCCAAGCGAAGTCTGGAATGAAGCACCCCAAAACCTGTCCGTCCGCAACCCAGCTTTCGACGTTACCCCAAGCCGCTACATCCACGGGTTAATCTGCGAAGAAGGCATAATAGCGCCCCAATCAATAGTTGCAACGGTAAACAGAAGCTACCCATGGGTCCTTAAAGGATAAGAAAATAAATCAGCGACCTTACTGCAAGAGACCGAAGCATACACTGTTTGGGTTTCTGAAAAAGAAGAAATAGTATTTAACATCTAACAGCCTTCTATTGGACTATTCTTCAAAGAAGCATTAAAGACTTCTTTTAACCAATGCCACAAAGAACGGCTATTCCTCAATTTTGAGGTTAGCAAATTCGTTAATTATCCAATCCTTAATCTCGTCTCTTATTCTTCTGAAAGCAGCAAGTCTTTCCTCTTCAGTTCCCTCTACTTCAGAAGGGTCGCTAAAACCATGAAGAAGATAATGCTTAGTTTTATGTAACTTCGCATAAACTATTTCAGGTCTTCCCATAATCAGCGGTGAAGAGCAAAGCGCACAACTAGTTTTGGCACTGCTTTGGCACACTGTCACCGCTAAGTCAATGTCAACATCACTAAATTCATCAATACTCTTGGAGTACTGCTTTGAAATGTCTATGCCAATTTCAGCCATAGCTTTGATTGCTAATTGATGTACACTTGTGGGATTTGTTCCAGCACTAAACACCTCATACTTGTCACCGTAAAAGTGCCTCAGCAATCCCTCAGCCATTTGTGACCTAGCTGAGTTGTGAGTGCATAAGAAGAGAATTCTTGATTTAGCCATTGGAATCACTTATTTACTCTGCAATAGGTATATTCCTGTCTTTAAGGAAGCCCTTAACTAGTTCTTCTATCTGGTCTCTAACTGACCTGAATTTAGCGAGTTTTTGTTCTTCTGTACCTTCAAAAGCACTTGGGTCTTCAATGTTCCAGTATAATCTTGTTGAAGGTCCTGCAATAGTTGGACAGTCTTTTTCCTCACCTCTCTTGCAGACAGTAATTGCAATTCCAAAGTGTTCATTTCTCGCTAATTGCCAAAGGTCCTTAGGTTGCTGTTTAGATAAGTCATAGCCGATTTCTTGCATTACTTTGATGGTGTAAGGATGCAAAGGCTGAGGGTCAAACCCAGCACTATAAGCGTCAAAATAGTCTCCACCATACTTTCTAAGAAAAGCTTCAGCCATCTGACTTCTCGCTGAGTTATGTGTACACAAAAAGATAACCTTCGTTTTAGTCAAGTCAATACACCTTAAGCTTCTTACTAGTGGTGTCTTCGTCTTTGTAATATCTCTTTCTTAACCAGAGTGCCAAGTTCATGAGTGCTCCACCAAAAAATCAAACTCACAATTGCCAGGATATTTTAAAAAGTAGCGGTAGAGAACTACTTAGGTTTTCCAGTGCTCTAACGCAATTTTCAGTTCCTTATGAGATTTAGCGTACTCTTCCACCGTTATCCCTTTTAAGGCTGCGTCAACGGCTTGCCGCATTGCCTTTGCGCCTGCAACTGTGCCGTCTGGGTGCCCGTGGATTCCGCCGCCAGCTTGAATTACCACGTCGTTGCCGAACGTTTCAAGTAAAGCAGGAACCAGCCTTGGGTGCAATCCGCCTGAAGCAACAGGCAAAACAGGCTTTAACGCGTCCAGCGGAGCTTTGCAGGCATCAATGTTTTCAAGCACTTCAGTTTTAGTCTCAGACATTTTGCCCACGACGGTGCCTACGTGGAGTTGGTCGACGCCGATTGCTCTTGCAACCGTTGCGATGGGGCGCATTGCGATACCGTGTTTTGGGTTTTTTGTGAAAGTAGCATGCCCCGCCCTGTGCGCGTGGATAACGAGTTTGTAGTTTTGGTTGCGCAGGGTTTGAAGTGTTGACCAGCCAGTGGTTAAGATGTCTACCATGACGTATTCTCCGCCTTGAGCGATGACGGCTTCTGCGCGTTTTAACATGAGGTTGGTTTCAGCGGTGATATTAACCATGTAAACTTTGCGCTCACCCGTTTCCTGTTGCGCTTTGTCTCGGCTTTCCAGAGTCTGCGAAAGGCGTTCTTCGAAGGGGTTGAATTTTTGGCCGCTTAGGTTTTCGTCGTCTTTTACGACGTCGCAGCCGCCGCTCCAAGCGTCATAAGCTACTTTCGCGTGGTCTTTGGTGTTTAATCCGAGTTTAGGCTTGATTATTGTGCCGACAAGCGGGCGCTTTGGAACTTTTAGGAGCCTGCGTATTCCACCTATGCCGAACAAGGGACCTTTAAAGCTGCTGACGAGCGCTTTGGGCATTTGAATGTCTAGGAGGCGCAGGTTTTTGAGTGCTTTAAGCCCGAAAACGTTTCCAGCGACGCTGCTTAGAATGTTAGGCATGTTGGCGGGCTCAAAGAGTTCAAGGGGATAAGCGATTTTCACTACGTTGCCTTCTAAGCTAAACACGTGGGCTGCCAGCCGCTTCACATATGGCTTCTCAGTTGTGAGTTCTGTCCATGTGCCCACGGAGCTTTCCGCGGCAACACCGCCTGCCGCTTCTTTGAGACTGATGCCCTCTGGCTCCAAGTAAAAAGTGCATATTAAATCGGTTTCTTTAGGCATGTAAGTTGAATCCACAAAGTCAAGATACTTCAAAGCGCTTCATCTCAGGTTTAGTCTGAACTGGTTTTTCCTTAAAATCTTTAACTATTCCTAATTCTAATAAATATTGACGTGATACCTGAATGGAGCTAAATGTTGAAGTCTTAATGATTTCCACGGGCGGAAGCAGAATCGCTTTATTAAGCGAAGAAACCGCCAGCATGCTTGGTGTGCACAGCTCAGACAGAATAAAAATAACATGCGGCAACCAGGAAATGATTGCAATCGCAAATATTGCAGAGTTTTTTTCGCCTAAACGCATCGGTCTCTACGAGGAAACCGCCACCGCGCTTGGGGTAAAGGAAGACGAGACCGTTTCGGTGCAGTTGGCTCCGCTTCCTGAGTCACTTTTCAACGTGAGGGCTAAACTGCATGGGGAACGTTTGCGAGAACAGGACTTAGTGACGATTGTAAAGGATGTTGTGGAGAGGCATTTGAGCACGGCTGAAATAGCCGCTTTCTTAACAGCCCTAAGCATCTACGGCTTAAGCACAAGCGAGAACGAGGCGCTGTCAAGGGCGATGGTTGCAACGGGAAAAACACTAAGCTTCGGCGAAGGACCAATACTGGATAAGCACAGTGTAGGCGGCATACCAGGCGACAAAACCTCCATGCTTGTTGTGCCCATCGTGGCGGCTGCAGGATTCACCATTCCCAAAACATCTTCGCGGGCAATTACTTCGCCTGCTGGAACGGCAGACCGAGTGGAGACCCTCTGCCCCGTCAATCTGTCGATCGATGAGATAAAGACGGTTGTAGCGAAAACCAACGGGTGCTTAGTTTGGGGCGGCTCGTTGGAGCTTGCGCCAGCAGATGACCTCTTCATTCAGGTTGAATACCCCTTAGGAATTGACCCTATGCTTTTGCCATCGATTCTCAGCAAGAAAAAAGCCATCGGAGCCACCCACGTTGCCATCGACATCCCGACTGGAATGGGCGCCAAAATCAAGACCCGAACTGAAGCGTACACTTTAGCTTCTGATTTTGTGGATTTGGGGAAACGTTTAGGCTTAAACATTCAGTGCGCCCTAACTTTCGGGGACCAGCCGCTTGGCTGCGGCATCGGACCTGCCCTTGAAGCCCGCGAAGCGTTAACGACTCTGACGGGGGGTGGTCCGCCTGACCTGCGGGATAAAGCTGTCAGCCTCGCAGGCATGCTTTTCGAGATGGTGGGAGTTGAAAACGGACGTGCAAAAGCAGAGGATATGCTTGATTCTGGCAAAGCTGAGGCGAAGATGCGGGAAATCATCGGTGCTCAGGGCGGAAACCAAGCGGTTAAACCTGACGATTTACCTGTTGGCGCTGAAATGGTTGAAGTGCGCTCTGAACACGCGGGCAAAGTCATATGGCTCAGCACCGAAGACATTGTGCGGATTGCACGGGAAGCCGGAGCGCCAAAAGAGAAGGGTGCAGGCATGGTGCTTTACGCGAAGCTTGGCGAGAACGTGCACAAAGGCGACGTGTTGTTTGAATTGTATGCAGAGCGAAGCAGTAAGCTGGCTTCGGCGCTGGAGCTTGCCGAGCAACTGTCACCTGTGTCATTAACGAAGAAGCCTGCGGAAAAGATGATTTTGGACCAAGTGCCAGAGAAACTGGCGCATGAGAAATCATTCAGCCTGGACAGATAAACCTACAGCCCTAACTTGGCACAACGGCTAGTTTAAGAATGCCCCCTCCTCTACTATTTACAACACACTTCAACCAATAAATAGCAGCCAACAACCGCCCCGCCTAAACATAGTCTTCAAAAAATCAAACAACAAGCTACCCGCTAATCTTATTCACTTACCAAAAAAATATGAAATTGGGTCTTTATCTTGTGATTGCTCCGCCTATTAAGCCGCCGACAGCCGCAACTATACCTGCAAATATCGCCAGTATTATCGCTGCTACACCTATTGCTAAACCATGTAAACCTCCAAATAACGCGCCCGTAAGACCGCCGCTTAGTCCCCCTGTGATTGCCAGTTTTAAGAAAGCCAGAATTGCTATTATGAGGCCGCCGAATATGCCTGCGAGAAACCCAGCGATCAATCCTTTACCGACGCCTCGAGCTACGAGTCCAGCAACTAAGCCGCCCAAGAACCCGCCTACCAGGTGACCGACTCCGGGAAAGAGAAAAGCAATAACCAGCGTTACCAAAAATCCGACAAAAGCGCCTAACCATATACTTCCCAAATTTATCACCACCTATACAAGTTAATGCTAGCTTCAATGCCTATAAGTTTAGCTAAAAAACAATTTGGCGGTTCAGCCCAAACTAGATTGCCACGTCAATTTACCCATAAACATGCGTTAATTATAAATGAGGGTTTTCCCAAAGTACCTTTGAAATATAAAATAAAGGCAGTTCTAAGGTCTGATACATGACGGAATCCATCAGGGTATGGCTAAAAAAAACATACAGTTTATCATTAATCCTAAATGCGCTCATAACTTTAGCCACCATAGCTGGAATCATGTATGGTTTTTACCACGCTTGGCCCTGGTGGAAGCCTTATGCCCCGTACCTTATTAACGGCAACCTTTTTCTGGTAGTGGCGGCTGCAGCATTAATCAACATATTTCCAAGCGCACGCATAGGCCGAGCGTTGCATACTGGGCGATTATGGTTCCACCATTACGTCTACGGCTTCTTTGTTTTAACCGTGTCATCAATTTTCGTAATTGCATTCACATCCGTCTCTCTAATAATGCTCTTCTTGATTAATTCTGCAAACATAGCAGTAAACGCTGGACGATTTTTTGTCTTAACAGGATTAACTTTGTTTTTAGACGACCTTCCAGATTGTTCAAAACGAGTCGAATCTGCACTAAACAAGTTTAAAGCAAAAGTTTATCAGGTCAGAAAAGGAATCCATGCACTTCAACTGATCACGGGCTTAGTTTCTTTCTACGTTTTTCTCGCCGTAGCCCTATCTATGAGCCACAACGTCACTTTGACTGTCTCCAACTTTCTCACCATGGCCACCCTACTAATAACAAGCATTACTTCCCTTGCCTGCGTCAAAAGAAAAGCCTGGCTCAAAATAACGCCCCCGCAAAAGTAAAGCGTCGCTATTGGCCGAGGATCGCTTTTCCAATAGCTTCAATCTGCAGCGGGGAGAACTTGCCAGAACTTCCGTATGCGGTTATGTGGCTTGGCAGTTGAGTTAGCTTAAGGATTAAAACAGTGGGATTATTTAAGTGGAGAGTCGCGTGGTTGTTTGTAAAAACCACAATGCCTTCAACATAAACGCCCAGCGACCTTAAAGCCTGCGAAGAATCAATTATGCGTTTTACTTTTGCGGCGTTCCTTTTGACTTGCAGGCTTGGGCTGCCTTTGAAACCTCGCTTACGGACTCTTTGCCACTCATCGCCGCTGCAGGATATATCGCCGCTCCAATTCTTAGTCTCCAAAACAAAGATTCCGCTTGGACCCAGAACGATGTGGTCAATGTCGCCGCCACCATCACGAAGATACAGGTCGCTTATCAGCAGATAGTCGTCGCTTAGCTTGCTGCTGAGTAGTTTCTCCACCTGTTTTTCGCCCGCCCAACCAGCATTGTAAATTCGGTACTTGCGCAGATAGAAATAAAACGCAGCTAACGGCACCAGAGAAACCAACAGTCCAACCTCATCAAAAAGGCTCAAGCTCAGCGTGAAGAGCACTCGTAAGCTTAGGGCGAAAAAGATTAAGCCAAATAAGACTAAGCATAGAGCGGATTTTGCCAAGTTTTTTCTAACCTGGTTCTTGAGGTAGCTGCTTGAACCTTTCATCTTTCTCATGCATTAACCGCTCTAAACAAGTTCATTCGTTATGAAGCTATATTACTTTATGGCAATCTAACCGCAGCTTGAGAAATTAAAGAACGGATTTCAGAAACCAAACTTCAACTTTAAAGTCAAAAAAACAAAATGAATTGATTAATAAAAATAAAGACTGGAGAGCCTCAAAGAGACAAAAGTTGCCCGGTTATTTCTTGTTTGTTAGATATTCATGCATTGCTTTTGCTGCACGTTTGCCTGCGCCCATCGCGCTGATGACTGTGGCTGCGCCTGTAGCGACGTCTCCGCCTGCATAGACTCCGTCGAGGCTGGTTTTGCCTACTTCGTTGACGCAGATTGTTCCGTGTCTTGGGTCGCTTTGTAAGCCGTCTGTGGTTCTCTGGATGATTGGGTTTGGTGTTTGACCGATGGCGACGATTACTGTGTCAGTATCCATTGTGAACTCTGAGCCCGGGATTTCTTTTACTCCACGTCTGCCTTTCGCGTCAGGTTCAGTGAGCTCCATCGCTATGCATTTCATGCTTTTAACCCAGCCGCTCTCGTCACCGTAAAACTCGACTGGTGCACCGAGAAACTTGCAGACCAAGCCTTCTTCTTCAGCATTCTCGACTTCTTCATGTCTTGCAGGCAGCTCGGCACGTGAACGCCTGTAGAGCAAGCAAACTTCAGCGCCAAGGCGCATGCTGCTTCTTGCACAGTCCATAGCTACGTTTCCTCCGCCGATGACTACTACGTGTTTGCCTATGCGTATGGGGGTGTCATAGTCTGGGAATTGGAATGCTTTCATAAGGTTAACGCGTATCAGAAACTCGTTAGCTGAATAAATTCCGCCAAGGTTCTCTCCGGGGCAACCAGTGAACTGGGGCAAGCCCGCGCCGCTGCCGATGAATACTGCGTCGTAACCGTTCTTCATGAGTTCTGGAATAGTGTGAATTCTGCCGACAAGGTTGCCAAGGCGCAAATCAACACCTAACTTTTGAATGTAGGCCACTTCGTTTTGCACTATAGCTTTCGGTAAACGAAACTCTGGAATACCATATGACAGTACTCCGCCGCCAACGTGCAGAGCCTCAAACATCGTAACATCGTGACCAAGCTTAACTAAGTCGGCTGCAGCAGTCAATCCAGCTGGACCAGCGCCGACAATTGCAATTTTCTTTCCTGTTGGTGGCGCTTTCTCAGGAATCTGGGAACCGTTCTCACGTTCCCAATCTGCGAGAAACCGTTCTAGTCGACCGATGCTGATTGGGTCACCCATTTTGCCGACCACGCATTTGACTTGGCACTGAACTTCTTGTGGGCAAACTCTTCCGCAAACTGCGGGCAACGCGTTCTTTGTTTTTATCAACGCTATGGCTTCAGCATACTTTTTTTCTCTGAGCAGCTTTATGAAGCCTGGAATTGGAACTTCAACTGGGCAACCCGTCATGCATTGAGGCTTTGGACACTGCAAGCATCGGCTCGCTTCTTCAAGCGTTTCAGCTTCAGTGTAACCCAAAGCAACCTCACTGAAGTTTTTGGCTCTTACTTTAGGTTCTTGCTTAGCCATTTCAACAGCTTTCTTGTTTAATTTTGGTTTAGGCTTAACTTCTGCCACACTTGCAACCTCCACGCATTTCCCACAACACTGAACTTAACCTTTCTTCAGGCAACATCGTGCGCTGACGCAAAATCAATTGGTCAAAATCGGTTTGGTGCCCGTCAAATTCTGGTCCATCAACGCAGCCGAACATCATTTTGCCGCCAACTGTAACTCGGCACACGCCACACATGCCCATGCCGTCAATCATTATAGGCGTTAAAGTTACAACTGTTGGTATGCCGTAGGGCTTGGTGATTTCGCTGACATCCCTCATCAGGATTACCGGACCCATTACTACACAGCGGTTAAACTTTTCCTTTTTAAGTAGTTCTTTGAGGAAATCTAAGCCTTTATAGCCTTTTGAGCCGTCATCCGTTGCAACGTAAACCTTGTCGCTTATCGCTTTGGCTTCGTCCTCCATCATAACGAACTCTTTCGTCCTTGCACCAAGAATTGTTGTTACGTTGTTGCCTGCTGCCTTCATGGCTTTGACCTGCAATAGCAAGGGTGCAATCATTACGCTTCCGCCGACACAGAGTACTTTACCGAAGTTTTTGACTTCCGATGGATTGCCCAGTGGACCAGTAACGTTGTCGATGCAGTCATTCTTGTTCAGTAAACCAAGTGCTTTTGTTGTTTTGCCGACTTCGTGGAAAGCAAACGAAACTGTTCCTTTCGCTGTGTCGTATCCACATATTGTCAGGGGTACTCGTTCGCCTTCTTTGCCGTTTATAACTATTAGAAATTGTCCAGCTTGTGATTTAGCTGCAATGTCTGGAGCTTCAACTTCAAACAGTTTTATTTTCGGGACAAGTTCTCTTTTATTTACTATTTTGTACGTTTTGCTTTCGCCTCCACGGGTATCTCGCGTTTGGGTAACGCTGAAATCTTTTTGTAGAAAGCATCAAGTTTCTGGTTGAACTCGTCAGCGCATCTTGGTGATTCCTCGTAGATTTCGAATCGGTCAAGAAGATTGTTCTTTCTCAGTACATTCCATAATACGTCTAAGTTGCGTTCTGCAGTGGCTCTGCCTTCTTGAAGCTTGCAATCTTGCGTTGAACAAACTACGCCCATCACGCCGTCGAAACCGCAGTTTAACGCGTTGATAACGTGAACTGGATCTAAAGATTTGAAGCATGGAACTTCAAGAGTTAACACGTTTTTGCCTGCAAACGCGCTGTTAGGGTTGTCTAAAGCTGAGAAGTTTGACCATTGACAGACGAAAGCAAGAACCGCTGGACCAAGTTTTTTAGCTTTCAACTGAGCAATGGAGTCTCCATAGCGGTTTACCACATTTTCAAACTCGAAGCCTTTCACTTGGATGGCGTGATGCGGACAAACCAGTTGGCATGCTCCACAGCCAACGCATTTTTCCTCGTTTACTTTTGGAGTGGCAAACGATTCAAACTCAATCGCTTTGTATGGGCAGATGAAGATGCATTTGTCGCAGCCCACGCATGCTTGGACATCATAAACTGCTTTACGAGAAAACTTTATTATTCTAACTGCGTTTTCATCATAGCCCAATTGTTTAAGAACATTCTTGGCTAAAACAAGTCTGCGAGTGTTTATTTTTGTGCCTTCTTTGTAGCGGCAGAAAGGATCTTCACATTGAACAGACACAATATTTTTTACGCCCGAATTTAATGCCTCAAAAATAAAATCGGTCGGGATCCTGCCTGCACATGGTAAACGTAACGCAATGTAATTGTTAACTTTTAATCCTTGTTCTTTAAGGATATCTTGAACTTCCCCTGTGGAAGGCGAGTTTCCCCGGCACATTAAAACAAGCGTTTCAACGTCGTTTTTGGCTTTTTCACGTGCCTGTTTAACGTAGCTTGAAAGATTATCGTAAGTGTAATATTGCATTTTGATGGCTGAAGACGGGCAAGCACTATAGCATATGCCGCAAACTTGGCATTCTTGATTGTTAATTTCAACTTTTCCAGTTGAGTCGCGTTTTATTGCTTCGTAAGGGCATATTGATTGGCAAACATAACATCGGCTGCATAAGTCTTGGTCGATTTCTACTACAGCGAGACATTTTTCACTCATTCTGAAACCTCTTTTCATACACTGCTGCTACTTTAAGCTACGGCATGCTAACATGCTAGCTTAAAGCCTATTGAAAACGTGAAAAACGGCTTTAGAATGATATATTCTTTCTCTCTATTTTCTGTAATAAGGTCGTTTAATGTAACTGTAGGCTTCAAGGGCTGCAGTGATGCCTTGACCGACAGCTGTCCCAACCTGCTTAATCGGCTGATCCGTAACGTCGCCTGCTGCGAAAACTCCCTGAAGATTTGTATGTTGGCTCATGTCAACTTTAATGTAACCATGCTCATCAGTTTCTACTCCTGCAGTCTTTGCTAGTTGGCTGTTTGGTGCTTCGCCGATTTGAACGAAAACTGCATCAACCTCAAGTTCACTTGTTTTACCTGTTATGTTATCGATTAAAGTGACTGATTTGACTTGTTTGTCTCCTTTGATTTCTTGAATTTCAGTGTTCCACATTATGTTAACATTGCTTTTAGCCGATATGTCGTGTCACCAAGCTTTCTTCAGCTCTGAACGCTTGTCTTCTATGGATTACGATAACTTGGGAAGCTAACCCTGAAAGGTAAAGCGTGGTGATGCAAGCTGTGTTTCCGCCGCCGACAACAAGCACTCGTTTGCCTTTGAAGAAAGGTCCATCGCAGACGCCGCAGTAGCTTACGCCTTTGCCTTTGAATTCTTTTTCGCCTTTGACGCCGATTTCCTTGTAATGTGAACCAGTGGAGAATATCACTGCTTTGGCTTCATAGGTTGCTTTTGAAGTTTTAACAATTTTCTTTTCGCCCGTAAGCTCCAATTCTGTTACTGGCTCCAAATCATGAATGGTTGCGCCGACTTTTCTGCAGTGAGAAGTCATTTTTTCCGCAAGTTCTCCGCCGCTAATCTCGGCAAACCCAGGGTAATTCACAACTAGTTGAGGCATCAGCGATTGTTCCGCCAGCGAATTTTTCATCTAAAATCAAGGTTTTAAGTCCGCTTCGCACCGCGTAAATTCCAGCGGACAAACCTGCGGAGCCAGCGCCAATTATTATGACATCCCAGTTCTCCATAATCAGCATCTCTTCTAATGAATAGTGGATTTAGAGCAGTTTATGAATTGTTCGGAATGTCTTTTGATTATTCCAATAAGCAGATAAGGCGAAATGATTTAGTTACTAATAGCAGTTTTTGAGGTGTCAATTTTGGCAAGATACAGATGCACAGTTTGCAATTACGTTTATGATGAAGCAAAAGAAGGCAAGAAGTTTAGTGATTTGCCTAAAGAATGGGTTTGCCCAGTTTGTGGAGCGCCCAAATCGGTTTTTGTCCTGTTAGCTGAACAGGCTGAAGAGAAAAAAGTTGAGCACACAGTTTCAGAGGTTTTAATAAACCAAATTGCCGAGTGGGGTGTCCAATACGTTTTCGGCATTCCAGGCACTTCAACTTTGGGCGTTGTGGATGCCATACGAAAAAGCAACGGCAAAGTCAAGTACCTGCAGGTCAGGCATGAAGAAACTGCGGCGTTTATGGCTTCAGCCTACGGAAAACTTACTGGGCATGTTGCCGCTTGCCTTGGAATTTCTGGTCCTGGAACCACAAATTTGGCGACTGGCTTGTATGATGCCAAGCTGGATCATTCGCCTGTTTTAGCGTTAACAGGAATGGTGCCTAGGCCAACTGATAGGTGCAGGCGTCCATACAAGAAGTTGATCAATACGCTTTTTTTGAGCCCATATGCTGTTTTTAACAGCGTTTTAATGTCGGAAGACCAAACAACATCGCTTGCCACTTTGGCGATTAAACATGCGCTTTTAAATCGAGGCGTTGCCCACATCGGGATTCCTAATGACGTGCAGAAGCTTCCTTACGAAGCGGATATTTTGCCGTTTGAAGGCAGAATGCCTAATCTTGCTTATGGACAGGAAGAATGGGTAATTGAAAAAGCAGCAAAAGTCGTTGACCAAGCGGTTAGACCAGTGATTCTTGCGGGTTTTGGAGCAAGAGGGCAAGGCAACGAAACTGTTAAAGTTGGCGACAAAGATTTCTGCGCCAATAATCACAACTTTTAGGGCAAAAGGAGTAATTGACGAGCATGAACCCTTGGACGTGGGTTGCCACGGCGGCGTCGGCTCAACAGCTGCAGGCGGAGCTCATGCAAAAAGCCGATTTGCTGATAGCTATCGGAAGCTCATTTTCGGATTTATCTCTGATTCCGCAGAAGAAAACCGTGCAGATTGACATTAACCCGTTAATGATTGCACGCAGGTACCCTGTTGAAGTGGGCTTGCTGGGTAACAGCGCAGTGTTGATTCCAAAGCTAACGGAGAAGGTTCAGCAGAAACAGAACGCTGACTATTTGGCTGAGATTGCCAGGTTGAAGCAGCAGTGGCTAAACCAGCTTGAAAAAGAAGCTGACGGCAGCATGAAGCCGATTAGACCTCCATATATAATTAAGGTTTTGAACGAAAAAATAGCTGATGACGCCGTGATTTCTTTAGATGTCGGGGAAAACTGCTGGTGGTTTGGCCGCAATTTTATGATGAAAAAGACGCAGAAGATGGTGATGAGCGGCACTTTGGCGACGATGGGGTTTGGTTTACCTGGCGCTATGGCTGCCGCGTTAGCTTACCCGAACAGGCAGATTGTTTGTTTGACGGGTGACGGCGGCTTAACGATGGTTCTGGGCGACTTTTTAACCGCTTTAAAATATCGGTTGCAGGTTAAGGTTTTTGTGGTCAATAACAAGCGGTTGGGGATGATTATGCAGGAGCAGAAAGTTGAGGGTTACGAGGGCTGGCAAACTGACCTGTACGATTACAGTTTCGCTGATTTCGCCGAGCACTCTGGCGGCTTAGGCATTAAAGTTACTGAGCCAAGCGAGCTTGAGCCAGCTGTTGACAGAGCACTTGCAGCCACTAAGCCAACGATTGTGGATATTGACACTGACCCGAGAAGGTTTTTGTGAGGTGAATGTTTTGAGTACAAATCAAGGAACAACATTCGCGTACATCATGTCGCTGGTCGGAGGCTTAGTAATCTTCGTGGTTAGCTTGCTGAACGTTGTCTGGTTCAGTTCAGGCGCAACAGGCTTCGGCGGATACGGCAGCTACATGCGGGGAATGATGGATGGCTACCACAACTTCATGGGCAACTACGCCAGCTCCACCAGCTTTTTCGCGGAGCTTTCAGTGGTAGCGGTGATCTGCGGCGTCATCGTTCTGTTTGGCGCCATCATGCTTAAAGTGCAGCCGAATCAACAGGTCTCGTGGGCCATAATTATCATTGCATTCTCCGCCGTCAGCTTCGTAGGCATGGGCGGCTACTTCATAGGCGCAATCCTCGGCATCGTTGGCGGAGCATTCGTTTTAGCCACCCGACAAACAAACCCATAATCCGAGCCGACTGCCACCGTTTTTTACTGATGAGAAATGCATGTAAATAGCAGGGAGGGGGGGCTCCGTGGCTTATGCAGCTAATTTTTGTGGCTGGAAATTGGCACAAATAGTAGGTAGGTCTATAGGTAGGCTGGGTTTCTGGTTAGGGCTTGTTTTGGGTTGCTTTTATGGTTTAGGGCTTAAATCAAGCATTTACGGCGCAGGGTTCCTAAAAATCCCTATATAAAGCGCTTTCTTTAATTTATTAGAACCAGATTAATAGCCGTCTTTCTCGGTTTGTTGCTCTACTTGTTTTCTTTTTTGCGCTTTCTTTTTAATTTCTTCTGATATTTCTGTATCCGTTTCTAGCTCTATTTGTGGTTCACTTGGGTAATTAATTTTTTCATCCAAGTTAGCTAAATATTGTTTCTCAGATTCCTCATTCCAATTTTTGATAAATTTCATACGCCATTTTTTAGCTTCTTCAGGAATATGATGCATTTTTTCCAAATGTCTAGGGATTTCCCAAGGGTACCACTCCTTAGGAATTTGGTCGTGTAAGATTTCTTGACATATAAGGCAAATATATGTTTCATTTGATGAGTTAAAACTTACAAAGGCAGACTCATGCCTTCTCGCAACATAACGCTTATGCTTTTTTGGGACAGATTTGCTCGATTTACGTTTTGACATAAACTTTCAAAATAGCTACTCAAATCTACGATAATTAAGTTTTCGCAAAAAGCCCCTTTTGGTTAACAGACCTTTCCACAAAAGCCTAAAGACCCTAAGAGTTAACAGAATTACACCACGAAGATTTATCGTAGATATGCCCCAAATATTCTTGAACTTAAGCCACAATAAGACGTGCAGAAGATTGATTGATTTTGTTGGTAGCGGGGACTAGATTTGAACTAGTGATCTCTGGGTATCTCACAGCCTACCCCCTCGGTCTGTTAGATGCGCCTAAGCGCAGCGCGCGCTGGTATTTGTTGGAAACTTACTGTTGGTGGAAACCCTACCAACAACACCTTAACTATATCTACCGCTCACTCGGTATTGTTTGGATGAGGACAATTTTCGAAATCAAGTTTGTCACATCCAAAATAAAATTTAAGGAAAGAAAAAACAAAATGAAAACGCTAAAAAATAAAATTGCAGCTATTATAATTTCTATATTCTTTATACTTTCAATGACGACTTCAATAACACTAATACCAACTACTAGTGCCCATTCACCCGCATGGAATGTTCCAACCGACATCTACGTTGCTGCTACACCACCCACCGTTGGTGTTGGACAGTATACCACCATCATCGTTTGGGTTGACAGGTATTCGCCGACAGCTGGCGGTATTACTGGTCAAACGTATACTTTCCAGATAAATATCACGCAGCCAGACGGAAGTACTGTAATCATAGGGCCGTGGCAGACTACAAGTGCTCTTGCCAGTGACTATAAGACGTTCACTCCAACTATGGTTGGCACGTACACGATTGTGTCCAGCTGGCCTGGAACAACAATTATTCCAACCGAATCTGTTCCTACTTCAGTAGACATCGGCGATAATTTCGAACCTGCCACAAGCCAACCGGCTTACCTTACCGTACAGCAAGCATCAGTCCCTAATTGGCCAGAACCTCCGCTTCCAACAAACTACTGGACACTGCCGATAAATGCCCAAGACAGAACATGGTCAACGATTGCAAGCAACTGGCTGAAAGGCCAATGGCTACTTCCAGGGAACTTCCAAAATGAGGGCACAGGACCGACCACCGCCCACGTACTTTGGGCAGAGCCTATAGAGGCAACTTCACCTTCCACCACCGCTGACGCCTATCCGGGAGGCATCGCTGACGCGCAATGGCCAGGTATTAACTCCGGCCTTTGGGACTACGATTATGCATATAACACGCCGATAATCATGAACGGAATAATCTACTACAATATGCCGTACACCGCAATGAGCAATCATTATGGGTATTACGCAGTGGATCTGTATACTGGACAACGGGTATGGTCCAAGAACGGCACCGACAACGGCATCAATCAACCCTACTCAATAAATGCACCTGGCGGCAACGGTCAATCCTACGGTCAAAATTATGAGGTGCTGACACAGGGCCAAATGCTACACGTTAACAACGTTAACGGGCAGGGAATAGCCAGTTACCTGTGGATGCAGGGACAAGAGGATTATACATCATCCATTACTGCCACAGGCACATGGTACATGCTTGACGCAACCACTGGAAACGTAATATTGACGCTGACAAACGTGCCAACGACGGGTTATCAAACAACGGACGCACAAGGAGACTTACTGATATACAGTTACAATGTGGCCACGGGTAACTTCCTCTGTTGGAACTCAACCCAAGCTATTTACCCAGCGGGACCCACAGGAACTAATCAGCAGGTATGGAGACCTCCAATTGGAGCAGTAATCAACGCCGTTGCCGACACATCATGGGAAAATGCCTCCACTACTTGGGGTGCAACAACTCTTGACGCGCTCACCCTACAGGCGCTAAAAAGTCCGCACTCCGGGTACACAATGAACTATACAAGTTCTGCTTTGACAGGCCTGCCCGGAACACTGAATGTAGTATCAAATACAAACCGTGAGCCAGTAGAGTTTTTCGGCGATAATATTGTTCCCACTTATACTGGTACAACTGCCTGTGACTCTGATTATATCAATATATGGCTTGCAGCTATAAATCAAACTGGGCCTTACAGTCCTTGGCCTACACTAACTTCGACCGTAAATAACAACCTTGGATTCGTGGTTACGCCGGTTTATAATAAGACAATAGAAGTTCCATTGCCTGGCATGAACTATACTTGGTCCATTCCAAACGTCTCTTCATACGAGTTGCCCATAAATTATCAATATAACGTGTTCTTCTTAGAGTGTCAGCAAACAAGGCAGGAGTGGTGCTATCAACTATCAACCGGAAACCTATTGTGGGGACCAACTATACAAAAACCCCAAATTTCGTACTACAGCACCGGTGGTGCTAGCGGAGTACAAGGAAACGTGTATTACGGCATATACCTTGCAATGGACGCGAGCAACTATGCAGGACAAATCTACGCCTACAACGTGACAAACGGGAACCTACTGTGGATCTACAATGCTACAGCAGCACCTTACAATTATGAAAGCGCATATGGTGCTAACATGCCGATGATACTGGGCGCTGTTTGCGACGGAAAAATCTACTGTTACTCAACTGAGCATTCGCCTACTAATCCCCTCTGGCGCCAATCATATATACGCTGCATCAACATAACCGACGGAACGTTGATCTGGAAACTAGAAGACTTTTATGCGCTATATAGTACTTCGGGATTGTTTGCTGGTTACGGTATACCCATCGCAGACGGCTACGCAGTAACCTGGAATGCATATGACAACTTTGTATACTGCATAGGCAAAGGACTAAGCGCAACAACAGTTTCCGTACAGAACGGCATACAAGCGGGACCCGACTTTACAATCATGGGCACGGTAACTGATCAGTCTCCTGGCGCGCTAGCGGTCTCCACGAAAATGGGCTACGGTCCAAATGGAGTTCCAGCAGTATCCGATGCGAGCCAGGAAGGCTTCATGGAATACCTCTACGAGCAGCAGGTGATGCCTACAAATACAACTGGAGTACCAGTAACGATAAGCGCTATTGATCCAAACGGCAATTACGTCAACCTTGGCACGGCCACAAGCGACTCAAACGGCTTCTATAGCTTAGGAGTAAATACAAACATGCTTAGTGCTGGAGCAGGCACATACAAAGTCATCGCCTCCTTCGCCGGATCTGACTCTTACGGGTCATCATACGCAGAATCAGCCTTCACAGTCAACTCTGCACCTGCAGCCACTGCCGCACCAACCGCCACTCCGACATCTCTCGCTGACACGTACATTGTTCCTGGAATCGTTGCCATAATAGTTGTAATCATCGTAGTCGGCGTAGTACTAGCTCTGTTGATGCTTAGGAAAAAACCATAAACAACAACCAAAAACAATCAAGAAACCATCCACTTTCTTATTTTTTTCAAGATATTTTTAAAAAGTTATTCGGCAATGCAAACGGTGGTTAGCCTACTTTGACTTGTAGAGAAAACAGATTGGGACATGACTTATTTGCCTTCCCTTAATAAGGGTGATAGGGTGCTAGGGACGTTTTGTACGTTGCCTGCAACTTAAAATAGAGTTAACATTTTTTGCACTCATGCTAAGTACTCGAATCATATTAGCTTAACTAGCCTTAGGAACACCGCATGCACGCGCTCAAAAAGAGAAAATCAAATATACATATACTTTGGCTATAGTACGCTAAACATGGGAGGCACTGCTAAATCTCAGAACAGATTTTTCTAGTTGCAGAAGAAACTTTTTCAGCAGTCATTTGCTTCATTCTCGTATGGTTCTTAATAAAGCCATACCAGGTCACTGGAGAACGTCGATATTTAGGTCTCCCCATTGGATTTGGTTTTCTTGGCGCCTCCTACGCGTTTGCAGGTCTTGCTCATTCGTACTCCTACTTTTTCGCTTAATCCTTTAACATGGTTCCAACTTCTCTTCAAGCCATTTGCCTTTGCATTTCTTGCATTCACGTATTATTTTTCCAAGAAACCTTTAAAAAACCCAATAACCTGGGATATCACGCTAAGTGCATTAATCGTTGCTTTGACATCCATGGTTGTTCTGCTTTTTGTTGCCCCATTATTCACTCTTGGCAATTCATTCACTTTTAGCAATTATCGCATCGTAGCTATTTACATTTGGTCTTTTGACATAGTTTGTCTGCTGTACATTACTGTCCATACAATCAGAAGTCACTTAGAAGCAAAAGATTCAAAAACAATATTGTCCCCGTTCGGATACATTCTCATTGGAATAGGTCAGTACTCATTGTTAATTTGGTCTGTTGATGGCAGTAGACTTGCATTTTACGGAGACTTGGTGCTTCGTTGGTCAGGATTGATTCTTTTCCTCCTAATTGCTTACCGAGCCTTTGGCGGGTCACAAAAAAGGAGTCCCGAATGAAGAAAAAAGCCAGAAGAAACAAAATGAAAATCTATAGAGATCTTTTGTTTATTCTTAAGGCTGAAAAAAGCAACACGGACAAGATAGTTTTGACCCGTGTTCAGGCAAAAATAAATGTTCCTTTCGACCGTTTGAAAAGCTACATTTCTGATTTAGAAGACCTCAATTTAATCGAAGATCAGCTTTCATACAACCTTACTCAAAAAGGCAGACAATATTTAGATGAGTACAAGAAAATCCTTGATTTCATGGAACGTATGGGCATAGCTGACCGATAGAAACAATTCAAGGTTATTTTGCGAAATACCAACAGTAAAAAGCTGGTAAGTTGTTTAGTTCGCGCATAACCATTTGAAATACAAGGCTCACAGTGAGGGACAATTCGCCTGGTGGGCGCACAGGCAAAGCCGCCACCGACCAGCAGTCATATGCTTCCAAGTGAACCCTGGCATGCTCTCAGCTGGGTCCCAGCAAATACACAGTAATCGCAACCTTCGCTAAATCTAACTCTTACTACTCATATATTCAGAATCCGCTTTAGAGCCGGCTTAAAATAAGTTAACATTTTTTTGCACTCACGATAAGTGCGTGATTCATATTAACTCTGTTAGCTGCAATATTTTTTTATCGCAAAATAGGAAGAGAAAAAATGAACATCAAAAATAAAAAAAGTGAATTAATCTCAATCGCACTTGCAATAGTACTGCTGCTTTCAATAACGACTTCAATTGAAATGATACCAACTGCTAGTGCGCACTCACCTTCATGGAACATTCCCACATGGGCTTACTTAGAACCTGCGTTAAATCCTATCGGCGTCGGCCAGACGACCCTTCTTGTTATGTGGCTTGACTGCGTTTCACCAACTGCAACCGGCTCGGGTGGAGCATTATACCAAGGCTACACAGTCACGGTAACTGCGCCTGATGGAACCAACACAACACTCGGACCATTTACTAGCTCTCAAGAAGGCACTTATACTACGTCGTTTACGCCTACACAAGTTGGCAACTACACTTTAGTATTCCACTATCCAGGACAAATAATGACAAATGGCACTGGTGTACCGAACCCCCAAGGAGTTGCCTACGTCGGCGACTACTTTGAACCAGCAACAAGCAACGCACTCACACTCGATGTACAGACCTCCCCAATCACATCTTGGGTCGAGTCTCCACTTCCGACATCCTACTGGACACTTCCGATAAACTCTGCGAACCGAGAATGGTCCATGCTTGCAAGCAATTTCCTTAAAGGCGGCTGGTTAAGTTCTGGTGGCGGAGCTGCCGAATACCAGACCGAGGGCACAAGCCCAACGACCGCTCACATATTGTGGCAAGAACCTGAATTAGCCGCGTATCCGGGAGGCATCTTAGATGCTCAGTGGCCGGGCATAACCTCAGACAGTGTTGACTATATAACCCCATTCACGGCGCCGATAATCATGAACGGAATACTCTACATGAACGATCCCGCAACCGAAAATACACAGGGGTACGGATATTTCGCTTGGAGCCTTTATACTGGACAGCAACTATGGTACAAAAACAGTACTGACAACGGCTTAACCTGGACTGTGGGACATACTGCTAATACGGGTGCTCTCAAAGAAACTTTCCCAACACTTGCATTTGGCCAACTATTCCACTATCACTCTGTGAACGGCGAAGGAATAGACTCATACCTGTGGATGACCCAAAGCGGAACGTCGACAGGTACTAATTGGTACATGCTTGATGCATCCACTGGAAACTGGATAATGACGCTGACTGGTGTGCCAAGCGGCACCCAAGTTATTGATCAACAGGGCGACATACTAATATTCAGTTACAATTCTGCCACAGGCAACTTCTTATGTTGGAACTCAACACAAGCAATTCCATTCAATTCTCCGGGAACGAGTACTGATGCATATCAGTGGAGACCTCGTATTGGAGCAACCGTAAGCGCCACTAATGATACCACTTGGCTGACAACCGGCCTGCCGCTCGGCTCATCCGCAAACACTGGCGGCGGATACTGGACGGTTGCTGACGAATACCACACAGGATACTCAATGAACGTAACACAGCCTGAACTACAAGGTCTGAACCCAGGGTCTATTACAGCAGTTATCACCGATGATCAAAGAATCCCAAGAGAAATCTTCGGTTGGACATTTTCAGGTCCAGGTTATTCAGAGTCAATTACAGGCGATGACGGAAGAATGTACGCATGGTGTGTTCAGATAAACTACGGCGCAACAACATACAGCGGCGATCCATTAGGACCCTCTCAAGGCTCACAATCTAACTCAAACCTTGGATACACACTAACATTGCTATGGAACAAAACCCTCACTAATCCTCTATACGGGCAGAACATGACCTTAACAAACGGCGGATCCAGCTTCGCATATAGTTTCGACGACCAAGTCTTCTGTGTATTCACAAAAGAAACACAGCAATGGTTTGGCTACAGTTTAGTAACTGGAAACCTTATGTGGGGACCAACGCCGTCAATGGGCTCATGGGACATGTACGGTGGTTCGGGAACAGGGACAGAGGCAGCCCCAGTGATTGCTGACGGTACGCTTTTGATGGGCGGCTTCGCAGGAATACTTTATGGATACAACGACACGACAGGAAACATTCTTTGGACTTACACTGCTCCAAACATCGGGGGTGAAAGCCCGTACGGCAATTATCCACTCACGATGGGCTCAGTTTGCAACGGAAATGTCTACGTATATTCAACTGAACACTCTCCAGTCCAACCTCTCTGGCGCGGCTCAGAAATTCGCGATGTAAACATTACTAACGGACACCAAATTTGGGCGATACAAGATTATGTAGGTTGGACCGGCGCCCAGTTGGCGATCGCAGACGGTCACATGATAGCCGGCAATATGTACGACCAAATGGTTTACAACTACGGCATAGGTCCAAGCGCAACCACCATCTCAGCACCACCTCAAGCTATCACCCTCGGAACGCCAATACTGATACAAGGCACTGTAACTGATCAGTCCCCAGGCGCATTAGGAGCAAGTACCCCAAGCACGAAAGGCACGCCATGTGTTTCTGACGACAGTATGCAGCAGTGGATGGAATACATCTATATGCAACAACCCATGCCGACAAATGTAACTGGTGTCCCAGTAACGTTGACCTACATCGACCCGAATAACAACTACGGAACAATACCCACAACCACAACAATGGGTTCAACAGGTCACTACGCAATCTCTTGGACGCCACCAGTTCCAGGAGTTTACACCATTACTGCAACTTTCGGTGGAACAAACTCTTATGGCTCATCCTCTGCAGTAACCAGCATAAACGTAATAAATGCACCACCAACCGCCTCACCTACCGCTACACCCCTAAGCCTTGCATCAACTCAAGCAGACATCATGTACATTGGAATCGTCATAATAGTTGTAATAATCATAATCGGCGCTTTACTGGCAGTGCTCACACTCAGAAAAAAACCATAAACAACAACCAAAAACAATCAAGAAACCACTTACCTTTTTTCTTTTTTTTCAAGATATTTTAAAAAAGAAGTTATCTGGCAATGCAAACGGTCTTTAGCCTATTCTAGCTCGTAGAGAAAACAGATTAGAACATGACTTAAAGCCAACAGCAATGCAGGAATCTCGTTATTTACTTTTTTGGGGTAAGGAATTTTGTTGGTAGCGGGGAGTAGATTTGAACTACTGATCTCTGGGTGTCTCACAGCCAATTGGCGGTTATGAGCCCAGCGGGTTAATCCTGGCTACCCCACCCCGCTATATTTACTCCATAAAGGTTGTTTTAGCATCCTATTAGGTTATTCGTCAAATATTAATAGTTTCTTTTTCATTTTCAGCAAAAGCATTTTAGAGGCGACTTATACTTCTTTGGCGAAGGATGTTTACTGATGGATAAGCCGTATTTGCGTAAGCTTTCAGAGCCAACTCTTGAGAACCCGATTTTTGTTCAGGGGCTTCCGGGTTTTGGAAACGTTGGCAGGATTGCGGCGCATCTTCTTATAAAGTTCTTTGACGCTAAGCCTTTTGCGGAGTTGTATTCTCCTTCTTTTCCAGATTACGTTTCAATAAACCTAAGGGCATCTGCTCATTTGCCAAGATACGAGTTTTATTATGCGCCTATGGAGAAAAACAACTTAGTTATAATGACAGGTGAAATTCAGCCTTCATTTGACGATGTTGTTGCTCACTATGAGGTCTGTGAAGAAGTAATTGATTTTGCTGAAACGTTAGGCTGCCACTTCATCGTAACCATGGGCGGCATACCGATAACTGAAGATAAAGCTCAGGTTTACATTGCCGCTACTTCGCCGAGGTTGGCAACTGAGTTTATGGAAAAAGGCGCGGTTATTTACAGCAAAGGCAGAATCGTCGGTGGAACAGGGCTTACTTTGGCGATGGCGAAGGAAAGAAAACTGGAAGGCGTCAGCTTGCTTGGAACAACCACGGGTTTCAAGGCTGACCGTGAAGCTGGATTTCTTGGTTTTCAAGTTTTTGATGAAGGCTTTAGGAAAAGAGATAAAAGAAGGTTTAGTAGAAAACAATGCACCAGAAGAGTACAGTAAGGTGGGTGTTGAATGACTGAAAAGAAGAAAACTTGAATGTTGACAGGTATATACTCGAAATTCTGCGAGAATCACATTCGTAATTGTATCGATGCTTCTGATTTTTGCGGGTCCAACTTACGTTCCATACGCCATGGCAAATGTGCTTAAAGTAGACTATTTTGCCTCAATAGGCGTTGGGCATTGTCCTGTTCATCGTAGGCATAGTATTCATGCTGTTCCTTATCAGAAAGAAGATAATAACAGTCTAAGTTTGCCTCAGATACCCCAGGGTGCATCATCAATCAGCATTTTAGATTCTTCATCGGCAAGCTTCTAGAAACATAACCTGTTTTATTAACTATTCTTTGAATCTTCGGAAAGAAACCTTGAGTTTAAATATACTTCCAGAATACATAAGGCATATTAAATATTAACATAGCAATAGCTTCTATGCAGGAAAGCAACCGAAGAACCCCCGATTTGCCCAAAGAGAAAAATGAAGAAGCAAAAAGAACAACAATAATTCTTGAAAAAAACGAACGAGAATTCATTGAATCATTAATCAAAGAGGGAAAAGAACCAGGAATCAAACCGCTCATCTCCAAAATGCTCGACATCTACAAAAGCATGATGATTTATGATTGGCGTTTCCCAGGCGAATACTACTGTGGAATAAGCCGCATAGCACTTGTAAACGTTGAATTATTCAACATACTGACCCAGCAGATTCCCAAAGAAAAGTGGCATGAGGTTGGTGAAAAAATGGGCGATGCCCTAAAAGTTTCCATCCAATCAACACTAGGCATTGAAGCAAGCGAACAGGAAAATTGGGAAAAAGTTTTTGAACGCTAAAAGTGCAGGGATTCGGAGATTTCTATTTGAAAGACAAGTTTCTGCTTCTGAAAACTCCGTTCATCAATGACTGCGAAATTTGGAAAGGCATAATGGAAGGATTGCTGAGTGTAGAGTTGGAAACAAGAAATTCGGTGCCGCCGCTGGTTTTTGAGATTAAAAAACGCAAACAGCCCTCAATTTAGCGTCTTTTTAGCATTTCGACAGTTAAATATTAGGAGAACAGATTTATTAGGAAGACAGGCATTCAGGTGTCTTTCAGTGGTATATGATGAGGGATTGCGTTCATACAAGGCGATTGCGTTCATTAGAAGCAATCCAAAATGCCTAAGTCAAAAATCGAAAAGTTACTTGAAATTAGGCGCATTCCTTCAAAGTACCGTTTTATCAAAACAAAAAACCCTTAGAGGTTTCTCTAAAAATTTAGGTGAAAAATTATGGATAAAATAAAATTTGCCATCCCAAAAGGCTCCTTAGAAAAAGCAACAGCGGAATTCTTCTCTAAATCAGGCTTCAAAATCGGCGGAACAGAACGAACATACCGCCCAAGCATAAACGACCCCCAAATCGAAATGAAGGTTCTCAGACCCCAAGAAATCCCCGTCTTTGTCAGCGAAGGCTTACAGGACCTAGGCATCACAGGGGAAGATTGGGTTAAAGAAAACCGAGCAGACGTTGAAATCCTGCAGAACCTAGAATACGGAAAAATCAGACTTGTCATAGCTGTGCCAAAAACCTGCGAAGACATCACTATGGGCGAGTTCATGGAGTCCATCTGGAGCCAAGGCAAAAACTTCCGAATCAGCACAGAATACCTCAACATAGCCTCTGAATACCTCAAAAACACGCCCCAATACAAGAAGCGCTTCGGCGACGCCGACCCCATGCTTGTAACTCCATGGTGGAGAAAAGGCGACAACCCAAGAGCCAAAATTTTCCTGTCCTTTGGCGCAACTGAGGCTAAGCCGCCGGAAGACTCCGACTGCCATAATGGATGTAACGGAAACAGGCACAACAATTGAAGCAAACAACCTGAAAATCATAGACACAGTCATGAAATCATCCGCCGTTCTTATTGCCAACAAAAAAGCGCTGGAAGACCCAGAGAAACGAGAAAAAATCCACGACATAGTTGCGCTGCTCAAAGGCGTCGTGGATGGGTCAAAGAGAATTCACATATTCGTCAACGTCAAAAAAGCAAACCTGCAAAAACTGCTAACTGAATTGCCAGCCTTAAAAAACCCAACAATAGCGCCGTTAGCAGATGACACTGGGTCAGCGTAAACACCGTCATCGAAAAAGACTGCCTAATTGAGCTGTTGCCGAAAATCCGCAAACTCGCCCAAGGCTTAGTGGTTTATGAGCCGCGGCAGGTGCTGGCGCTAGATGAGATTGCTAAAAGAGAGGAGAAACCGTGCAAAAGCAAAGCCAAGTGAAAATCTGCAAATCAGAGGCGCTGCCGCCTGACTGGTTTAAACGGCAAAAAGCAGACGAAAAAGCAGCTGCAAGAAGTTGAAAACAACGTTAAAGCCATAATAAACCAAGTTAAAGAAAACGGCGACGAGGCGCTGGTAGAGTTTGCCGAAAAATTTGACAAAGCCAAACTAACCCTAAAAACCCTCAAAGTCAGGACAGAAGAAATCAAGGAAGCCTACACAAAAACCAGCCCTGAACAAGTCTTCTGCCTTAAAATTCATGAAAGAAAGAGTCAACGCCTTCCAAAAGCAACTGCTCACCCAAACCGAAATCAAAACCTCAAGCGATGGCATATCGGTTCAGACTGTTCTGCGTCCAATCGAAAGCGTCGGCTGCTACGTTCCAGGAGGACAAGCCGCTTACCCAAGCACGCTTGTCATGACTGCGGTTCCAGCCAAAGTCGCAGGCGTCCCAAGAATTGTCGTTTGTTCACCATCAGACGCAAAAGGCAAAGTTAACCCGCTTGTTCTTGTCGCCGCTGACATCTGCGGAGTCGACGAGGTTTACAAGGTTGGCGGAGCCCAAGCCATAGCCGCTTTAGCTTACGGAACAAAAACCATAAAGCCCGTGCGAAAAATCGTTGGTCCAGGCAGCAAATACGTGACGGCGGCGAAGGTTCTGGTTTCAACGGATGTGGCGATTGATATGCCTGCTGGTCCAAGCGAAGTGCTTGTTTTGGCTGATGAATCGGCTGATGCGCGGCTTATTGCTTTTGATATGGTTTCGCAGGCTGAGCATGGAGGAGACAGCGTTGCTGGACTCATAACAACTTCAGAGAAGGTTGCCATGCAAGTTCAAGAGAATCTCGCAGACGCTTGCCGCTTCAGCAGAAAGAGGCGAAAAAATCTCTGAGTCACTAGCCAAATACGGCTTCATAATAGTCTGCAAAAGCATGGATGAGGCGGTGAGTTTAGTTAATCAGTTTGCTCCTGAACACTTAGAAGTCATGACTGCTAAGCCCAAGGAGATTGCAGAGAAACTAACCGCTGGTCTCATACTTCTTGGGTCCATACAGCCCAGTTGCCCTAAGCGATTACGGCAGCGGAACCAACCATGTATTGCCCACAGGCGGCTTTGCGCAGTCATTTTCAGGCTTATCCGCTTTGGACTTTATGCGGCGAGTAAGCATAGTTGAAAGCTCAAGAACAGGTCTGGAAAGAGTAAAAGACAGCATCAAAGTTATGGCGGAAGCAGAAAACCTTCCAAACCACTACAAAGCAATAGAGGCAAGGTTTGAAAAATGAGCGCATCATACAGAAAATGGCTAAAAGATAAACTTGTGAAGCTTCAAGCAATAGACTGCTACTCGGCAGGAGCCACGCCTGAAACAGTAGCGAAGCAAATAGGCGTCTCAGCCAAGCGAGATTGTGAAGCTGAATTTTAACGAAAGCCTGTTTGTTGACAGAGCTAAGCAGGCGAAGCTGATTAAGGAGTTGGCTGACGAATTTGATTTGCGGCTTTACCCTGAGGATGAAGTGCCCAAGTTCCTTGCCAAACTTACAGGCTACATCGGAGCCCCAGAGGACTGCCTTGTGGTTGGCAACGGAAGCGACGAGTTAATTGACCGAATAGTGAGGCTCTTCGTGGAAAAAGGAGAAGTCACGCTTTCGTTTGCTCCAACATTTAGCATTCCAAGGCTCTGCGTTAAACGGCAAGAAGGCGAATACATCGCAGTGCCGCTTCTAAGCAACCTGCAACTTGACGTTAAAGGACTGATATCCAAGTTTTCAGCGACAAAACAAGGCTGCTATACCTTTGCTCACCAAACAACCCGACTTCAACCCAGTTCAAAATGGAAGACGTTGAAACCTTAGCCAAAGCCTTCCCAGGCATAGTCATCTTGGATGAGGCTTACGGCGAATTTGCCGATTACTCGTTTGTGCCACGGATAAGCGAGTTCCAGAACATGATTATTCTGCGAACGTTCTCCAAAGCCTTCGGGTTAGCAGCTCTGCGGCTTGGTTACGCCGTTGCAAATCCCGAGTTAGCAAAGATTCTGAGCGGAAAAAGCGCCGTTGCCCTACCCAGTTAGCGGTTTCACGCTTGCGGATGGGCGGCAAAATGCTCGACAACGTTGACTTGATGAAGAAATCCGTCAAGGAACTTGTAGCGGAACGGGGAAAACTGATAAAGGCACTAAACCAAATAGAAGGCGTGCAAGCCTTCGATTCGCAAGCAGACTTCCTGCTGGTTAACACGCAAAAACCCGCTGACGAAGTCAACGAGAAACTGCTCAAACGGGGCATTATGCTCAAGAAATGGGGCAAAATCCTGCAGTACGATAACTGCTTCCGCGTGACCGTGGGCTTGCCAGAAATGAACACGAAAGCTAATTGAAGCGTTAAAGCAAATTCAAGGTGATTAAAGATGAGGACAGAAGAAGTTTACCGTAAAACCAAAGAAACCGAAGTTAAAGTGAAAGTGAACCTTGACGGCGAAGGAAAAGTCAGCGTAGCCACAGGCGTGCCTTTCCTTGACCACATGATAACCTCCCTTGCCACACACAGCCTAATCGACATAACCGCCTCAGTGAAAGGCGACTTGGTGCACCACACGGTAGAAGACTTAGCCATCGGCTTAGGCGAAGCATTAAACAAGGCGTTGGGCACCCGAGAAGGCATCACACGTTTCGGCAACGCAGCCGCCCCAATGGATTGCTCCTTAGCGTTTGCAGCCGTCGACTTGGTTAAGCGTCCATACTTCAAAATTGACCTAAAACTCAGAGGCAAAAAAGTAGAGAACATGCCGACCGAAGACATAGTCCACTTCTTCGAATCCTTCGCCACCTCACTGCAGGCAAACGTCCACATTTTCGTCGAGTACGGCAGCAACGACCACCACAAAGCAGAAGCCGCAGTCAAAGCCCTCGCCCTATCGCTTAGGCAAGCAATAGCCCTGGACCCAAGACGCAAAGGCGTGCCAAGCTCAAAAGGAGCAATGTAAAGTGGCAAAAGCAGTCATCTTCGACTACGGCGTAGGCAACCTGCTTAGCCTAAAAACCGCGTTGGAAAAAGCAGGTTTAGAAGCATCAATCGGCACTTCAGCGAAAGAACTTAGCCGAAGCAGACGCGATTGCTTTGCCAGGCGTCGGAGCTTTCACCCCAGCAGCATCAAAACTGGACTCAGTCAAAGAGACACTCGTCAACAAAATTCAAAGAAGGAACGCCGCTGCTTGGCATATGCTTGGGCTTGCAGCTTTTCTTTGAGAAAAGCGAAGAAGGACCAGGAAACGGCTTAGCACTCTTCAAAGGCAAAACAGTCCGCTTGCCCAACACTGTTAAGGTGCCGCACATGGGCTGGAACACACTAAACATCGTTAAACAAAACGAGCTCTTCGACGGCATAGCAGAGGGCTCATACGTTTACTTTGTGCACTCACTCTACCCAGTGCCCGCTGACAAAAACATAGTTTGCACACAAACCGAGTACGGCACAACCTTCACTTCAGCAATAGCCAGCAAAAACATCTACGGCACCCAGTTTCACCCAGAAAAATCAGGCGACATCGGCTTGAAAATCCTCAAAAACTTCGCCAAAGTAGTGGTAAGGTGACTTATGATGCAGTTGATTCCAGCAATTGATTTGATGAACGGCAAAATCGTGCGGTTATCCCGCGGCGAAGCAAAAACCGCCAAATTCTATGAAACCCAATTCGGCACCCCACTTGAAGCTGCAAAACGTTGGCGAGACGAAGGCGCAGGCAAACTGCACATTATCGATTTGGATGCAGCTTTCGGATTAGGCAACAACCACTCAGTCATCGCTGAAGTTGCAAAAAACGTCAAATTACCCATTCAAGTCGGCGGCGGAATACGCAGCTATGAAACAGCAGAAAAACTCTTCCAAACAGGCATAACCCAAGTAATCCTCGGCGCCTTAGCATTCAGCGACCCCTCAGCCATCGGCAAAATCCAGAAGAAAATTCGGCTTAGACTCAGTAATCGTTGCCTTAGACAACAAGGAAGGGCAGATCATGGTTGAGGGCTGGAAAACCGCAACCGCCATGACCGTGGATGAAGCACTTGAAAAATACACTGCAATTCGGCGTCCGCCGCTTTCTGATAACTTCTATTGCCCAAGATGGCATGCTTAACGGTCCAGACCTGCAAACGCTCAGCGCAGCCACCTATGTACCCCAACGCCAAAATCATTGCGGCAGGCGGAATCGGCAGCATAGGCGATTTGGCGGCGCTCAAAGACATCGGGGTGGAAGGCGCAGTCATCGGGAAAGCCCTTTATGAAGGCAGATTCACGTTAAAGGAAGCCATACAAAAAATAGGAGCCTAAAAAATGCCGCTTGCAAAACGTATCGTTCCATGCCTTGATGTTGACCACGGAAAAGTAGTCAAATGCATAAACTTCCTCAATCCCAAGTGTGCAGGCGACCCAGTTGAGATGGCAAAACGCTACTCAGACGACGGCGCAGACGAACTGGTTTTTCTCGACATAACCGCTTCCTCAGAGAAACGGGACATTCTGCGCGGCGTAGTGGAAGGCGTAGCCAAAGCAATCAGCATACCCTTCACCGTCGGCGGCGGAATCCGCAACGTCGCAGATGCAAGGCTGGTTTTGTGCAGCGGCGCAGACAAAGTGTCAGTTAACACGGCAGCAGTTGAAAACCCCAAAGTCATAACGGAGTTAGCGGACGTTTTCGGTCAGACAATGCGTCGTGTGCGCCATTGACGCAAAAAGAAACCGCACGCCAAGCGAAGGCAAAATCATGATTGACACGGCTGAGGGCAAATTGTGGTTTGAAGTGGTCACTTACGGCGGCAGAAAACCCACAGGCATCGACGCGATAGCGTGGGCACTGCAGGCAGAGAAGCTTGGGGCAGGCGAGTTCCTTGTGACTTCAATGGACAGGGACGGCACAAAAGACGGCTACGACATCGAATTAACCCGCGCAATCTCCGAACGCGTCAACGTTCCAATCATCGCAAGCGGCGGCGCAGGAACACCCAAACACCTTCTCGAAGTGTTCACCGAAGGCAAGGCAGATGCGGCGTTGGCAGCTTCAATTTTCCACTACAACCAGTACCCAGTTCCAGTTGTGAAGGATTACCTGCGCAAGATGGGGGTGACAATTAGACAATGACAACAAACGAATTGCTTGAAAAACTTGATTTCAAAAAAGGCAACGGACTCATCCCCGTGGTTGTTCAGGACGCAAAAACCAAAGAAGTACTCATGCAAGCATACGCAAACCGCGAAGCCGTCGAGAACACGCTGAAAACGGGCAAAGCCACTTATTGGAGCCGCAGCAGAAACGAACTTTGGGTTAAAGGCGAAACCTCAGGGCACACACAAAAAATCGTGTCCGTCTCAACCGACTGCGACTACGACTCGCTACTATACGTGGTTGAGCAGACAGGCCCCGCATGCCACACAGGCGAATACAACTGCTTCTACAACAAAATGATGTAAATTGAAAAAAATGATTTTGTTCCGTTACTTGAGCTTTAAACCAAGAGCTTTTAGCCTTCGAAAATGCGAATCTTTGGTTTCAAGAACTAAGTCATGTGCTATGGCCGTCGCGGCAATAATGAGGTCGGCATCAGGTAACAAGTTACCTTCTTCTTTTAATTTACGATAAATTTTGCAGTAGGCTTCAATTATACTGTCATCTAAGTTTAGAATGGCAAAGCTTTCTTCTAGCAATTGCTTTATCTGAAGGTCTCTTTTTATCTTCTATACCTCTCAAGAATTCAATGAGAGTTATCGGAGAGATAATTGCTGAGGCATCAGTTTCTTTTCTATGATATCAATAACTATGTCTGTATCTAAGAGGTTCATCTTAATTTGAAGTTCTCCCTAAATTCTTTGCTGGATTCACGTATAGCTTTCAGATCCTCTTTGTAAGAAGTTGCCTTAGTTCTTCGAAAGCTTTCTTGCCTTTAAGACGTTGCCCTTCAGTGCACATATTCGAGTAGAAATTCGCCCCATTCTTTTTCGCCCTTTAATTCTTCTAGACGCTTTTTGACTTCACTGGAACCGAAATTGTGGCATATTTACTCAATTATTATCACCATATAACAATATAGTTACATAACTATAAAGGCGTTTTGTTTAAGTCAAGTTGAAAAGGCTTAAGTCTGCGTAGCCTTTAATACAGAAACATGGAAATTCAAATTGAAAAGCTACCGAAAGTGCTGAGGAAAAAGGGGTTAGAGGAAAAATTAGCTGAGATTTGTGAGAAAAACGATATTGTATTCTTGGCAGTTTTTGGGTCTTTTGTCAGAGGCGAACAGAACAGAAAAAGCGACGTTGACATCGCAATTGAGTTTGATAAAAGCAAAAGAAAAACGCTATTGGATTTGGTTCGTCTAGAAGATGAATTAAGCAAAGTGTTCAAGAGAAAAGTGGATCTCGGAATTTTCAGCAGCTTACACCCTTACGTAGTGGAAGATGTGAAGAGAGAGATGCGCGTAATTTATGAAAGACGATAAGGTGTACCTAAAGCATATTTTGGATGCAATTTCCGATATAGAAAAGTTCATACAAGGGGTGTCCGAAGAGAAATTTTTTGGGAACAGAGAGAAACAGTACGCTGTCTTGCGGGCTATAGAGATAATCGGTGAGGCAACGAAGAATTTGAGCAGTGAATTAAAGGCAAGAAATCCTGAGGTAGATTGGAAAAATATCGCTGGAATGCGGGATAAATTAATTCATGCTTACTTTGGCGTTAATCTCGCCCTTAATTTGGGAGACGGTTAAAAAAGATATTGCCTCAGCTTAAGAAACAAACGCAAAAAATATTAGAAAATCTTAGCAATACTTCCGTAGCAAGCTCTTGTAGTTAATGCTTTTAAAGAAAAACAACCTTTCTATTCTTTTAGGATTAAGTGATAGATATGTCACTTCATGAAGCCATGCTTTATGAAAAGCAAGCAGAAAACAAGGTAAAATGCTGTTTATGCGCCCGCCGCTGCCTAATAAGCGATGGAGCAACAGGCTTCTGTTTGGTGCGGAAAAACCAAGGCGGCACACTCTACACGCTTAATTACGGGAAAGCTGTGTCGGCTGGCGTTGACCCGATCAGCAAAAAGCCACTGTCGCATTTTAACCCTGGCGCGTTGGTGATGTCTGTTGCGGCGGCTGGCTGCAATTTCCGCTGCCAATTCTGCGACAACTGGATGATAAGCCAAGACCAAGAAGTTGCTGGCAGACCTTTTCCGCCAGAAGAGGTAGTGAAGTCGGCGCTGAACGGCAACTGCCAAGGAATAAGCTACACCTACACTGAACCCACCATCTTCATGGAGTACGCCTACGACACGGCGAAGCTTGCGCATGAAGCAGGGTTGTTTAACACTTTTGTCACAAACGGGTACATGACTCCTGAAGCCGTAAGAACAATCGCGCCTTATCTTGGATGCGGTAACCGTGGATTTCAAAGGCGGCGGCGACCCAGACTTCTACAAGTCAGTTATGGCAGTGCCAAACGTCGAGCACATCTATGAAACCCTAAAAGAGCTGAAGCTAAGCGGCGTCCACATCGAAATCACCAACCTGGTTGTTCCAAAAATAGGCGATTCAATGGATAGAATCAAGCATATGGCAAAATGGATAAAAGATTATTTGGGCACAGACACGCCGTTTCACCTGCTGCGTTTTCACCCTGACTACAAGTTGACCACGATTCCGGCAACCGCCGTTGAGGACATGGAGAGGGCACTATATGACTGCCAAGAACGAAGGCTTAAACTACGTTTACCTCGGCAACGTGCCAGGTCACCCCGCAGAGAACACTTACTGCCCCAACTGCGACACAGCCATAATCAAACGCTACAGCTTCGAAATCACCCAGTGGAAACTAACCCCCGACATGCGGTGCCCCGTATGCGGACAACAAATCCCAATAAAAGGCAAAATATACCAAAACAACCTCCGCTATCCATACTCACTGTTTTGAGTACGCAATTTGTTAGTTGATTATCTAAGGCATAAGAGACTTCAGAACTTACAACAATTATAAAGGAAGCAAACCTCCCTTAACCAATTAGGAAAGCAAGAGCTCATGAAATACACTAAGCACGCACAAAGCGGGCAGTCGAAAGAAGCACTTAGCTGATTGGGGAAGATTTTTTTGTAGGTGTCGATAAGAACCAGAACTTTGTGGGTATTGAAATTTGGAAAGCCTCAAAAAACGCCATAATGCCAATTTCTAAAGATATTGCCGAAGAAGTAGGAATAGCGCTTCAAAAATGCGCATAACACCAAAGAAACGGTCCTCAGAATTTTTCTGCCTCAATTAATGGTAAATTATGTTATTCGTTATCTTCTAAAATTAACTCTTATAAGGTAAAGCTGAAACTGCATTGTTAAGTGCCTTTAATGACTAAGTACTATGCGTTGGCAGTTGCGACCAGTTACTGGAAACCAGGCGACAACTACACCGACAAAGTGATCAACGCTTTAGAGGGCAAAATAGAAAACGGAGATTTCGTGGTCATTTCGGAAAAGGCAATTTCAACGGCAAAAGGCAACATGATAGATGAATCCGCTGTGAAGCCAAGCTTTAAAGCAAAAGTTACGGCGCGTTTCTGGATGCGAATTGTCTGGGGGTACCCTCTTGGAATTTTAAGCCACTTTGGACCAAGACTGCTGTGCAGGTTAAGGGAGTACCCTCTGGAGTCGGGCAGCCGCCACAAGCAAGTAGCTCTGGAGCAGGCAGGTCTGCTGCAGGCGCTGATGTTCGGGTCTGAAGGAGGAATCGACGGCTCAAACCTGCCCTATTCCTATGTAAGCTTGCCTTTGAGCAATGCAGTTGGAGTAGCGCATGAAATTCAGAGTCAAATTCGACTGAAACTGCGAAAAAACGTTTGCGTGATAATTGCTGACACCGATAAAACCTATAGGTTCAGAAACTTCTTTTTTACTCCAAGACCAAAACCCCTCAGAGGCATACATTCCTTCGGAGGAGCCGCCACCTACACTCTGGGCAGAATGCTTAAGCTCAAAAAAAGTTCAACCCCTCTAGCGGTTGCAGGCTGCCATCTTCAAGCGAGCGAGGCATTAACAATTACCAATATCGCTGACAAAGCCAGAGGACCCGGCTCAGGCGCAACGGTTTGGGACATGGCGGCGAGGTTCCAAGTTGAAGTTAACGGCGTAAGCTGGGAAATGCTGTCCAAAATCAGGCATAAACCGTTAGTTATCGTTAGAAAAAATATAAGTTAAGGTTAATACAGAGTACAATTAATCATTTAATTAAGAAAAGAAACTTTTGAAGGGTAACAGATAAAAACATGACTTCAAAGGCACATTAGCTGAACAGGCGAATTAGGTATGGAAGAAGCATTACAGAAACTGGACGCGTTCTTTAATCCCCGTTCAGTTGCAATAATCGGAGCCACAAAGAAGGTCGATAAGGCAGGACACGTAATTTTCAAGAATTTTTCAACAAATAAGATGCGTGGAGTTTTCAAAGGCGAACTCTACCCTGTTAACCCAAATGAAGATTCAATTTTAGGCTTCAAATGTTATCCATCGCTGACTCATATCCCAGGCGAAGTCGAATTAATAGTAATTATTATCCCCGCAACAGCTGTGCCCAGTGTCATGGAGGAAGCAGCCGCTAAAAAAGTCAAGGCCGCCATCATAATCAGCGCAGGCTTCAAAGAAGTTGGAAACACAGAACTGGAAGAGCAAGTGGTTGCCATAGCCAAAAAAGGCGGAATACGAGTTTTAGGACCCAACTGCCTAGGCGTTTACTATTCAAAAACGGGTATCGACAGCCTGTTTCTTCCAGAAACCAAAACTCTCTCAACAGGAGAAGAAGTTGTAGCAACGCCAAGGCCACTGCCGGGCAGCATAGCGATGATCACTCAAAGCGGTGCCTTCGGCTCTGCAGCTTTAGACTACTTGACGGGTCGGCAGATGGGCGTTAGCAAATTCGTAAGCTTCGGAAATAAATGTGACGTGAACGAATCAGACATACTCAACTATTTGCTTTATGATGAAGAAACCAAAGTCACGCTCGCCTATTTAGAGGACATTAAAGAGGGAAGAGAATTCCTAGAAATAGTCAAGAAAGTCACCCTCAAAAAACCAGTGGTAGTTATAAAATCTGGCAAAAGCGCCGCGGGTGCAAGAGCAGCTGCCTCACACACAGGCGCCATTGCAGGGTCAGACAAAATTTATGATGCAGCTTTTGAGCAGGGTGGAGTCATAAGGGCAAGGGATATGGAGGAGTTTTTTGACCTTGGAAAAGCGTTAGCTATGCAGCCGCCAGCTTTGAATAAAAATATTGGGATACTTACTGATGCAGGTGGACCTGGCGTCATGACTGTTGATGAATGCGAACTTTTAGGTTTGACTGTAGACCGTTTTGATGAAGAGACACTTAAGAAATTCCAAGAACTTAAAGACAAAAATGTCATTTTGAAGATTGCCGCTATCTCAAACCCCGTTGACCTTACGGGTTCAGTGACTGATGACATGTTTGTGATTTCCGCTGACCTGATGTTTCAAGACCCACAAATCTACGGCATAATTCTGCTTGGGCTGCATCACATGCCGGGATTACGAGAGACATACATTGACGGCATCGTGAAAATAGCATCCAAATACACCAAGCCAATCGTAATGTGCGACATCGGCGAAACAGAAATGGCGCTCTATACACGTTCAAGATTTGACAGACTATGCGTGCCTTCTTTCACCTCGCCTGAGGACGCTGCGCGAGCCATGAAAGCCCTGGTAACCTACGGCTCCTATCTGATAAAAAACAATTGCGCAGACGAATACATTGCACAAATGAAGAAAGCGGCATGCAACCCTACACGTTGAAGCTGACAGCTACTTCGCTACCGTCTATTAAATTGAGGCGTCCACGTAAATAGATCGGAGCAATAACTTCTAAAACGTCACTTGGATACTTAGGAACCTCTGGAATAATAATTGCACAATGCAAACTGGCTATTTGCGCTTTGACTAGTTTTCCAGTGCAGTAGCCTTCTTCAGGGCAAACCTCCAGATGCTCAGCGTTTTCAAGCAGTTTTTTTTGTTCCATGCTGTCTTTTGTGAGGCGGATGTTTAGTGTTCCCGAGTAAGGAGTAAAACCAAGCTTTTCCTCTATCTGCTGTTTAACCCAGGGTAAATCGATAAACTTTTGTCCTTCGCCATTGCCAGAAAAAACTGTGCCCCTCAACACTATTTTACGCAAAAAACAGCCTTCACGGCAGGCTTATTCTTTTTGTTCTTTCAGCCATTCAGCAACTTTTCTAAGAACAGGATCCGATGAGATGTCGACGACGGGCACAATCATTTTTTCTTTAGTCTCAATGACTGGTGCATATTTCGGCATAGGCGCGTAGCCCACGAATGTCCAGTAAACCTTGCCGTTTTCTAAGAGTTCTTTAGCCACTACTGCTGTTGAAGCTGGAAGCGGAAAATACAAGAAGACAACGCCCTCAACCCAGTAGAGACCCAGCTAGTTTGCCGCCTGCAATCACAGAAGTGAAGCGTGCTATGTCTTCAGGCGTGTTAAAACGGGTTTTTTCCATTATAACGATTTTCTTAAAAGGCTCATATGTAATGGAGACTTCGGGTTTGCTCATTGACCTTTCACTTGGTTAGCTAGTTGTTTGCTGCTCCCTTTTAATCTTGCCGTAAGATTTGTTGCCGCGCGCCTTAAGTGGCGTGCTACTTTTCGGAATAGTATTTCCAGCAAGTTTAAGTATTACTGACTCCACGGGTATTACTTGGAGTTAGTTCGGATGGTTGAAGTTGTCTCTGTAACAAAAAAGGGGCAGGCGACGATACCTAAGCGGTTGAGAGACAAGTACGGCATCAAAAACAAGGTAATCTTCGAAGAAAACGAATGTGGAATCGTGCTGAAACCAGTTCCGACTCCCAGCCAGGAACGCGGCTCCCTAAAGGAGCTTTTCAAAGGAAAAACATCAAGGCAGCTTCTGGAAGAGGCGCGCAGAGAGGAATTCGCCCAAGAAGAGGAACTCGAACGACATGCCCGAAAACTACACGTTTGATGCAGAAGCCATACTTGCCTTCTACCTGAATGAGGAAGGCGCAGAAATCGTAGAAAAGATTCTCGGACAGGTTCAAGAGGGCTCTGCAGGAGGCAACATAAACATAGTCAACTTGACCGAAATCTGCTACATCCTCAGTCGAGTTGACCCAAAGGTGGCAAGTGATGTCGAGAGGAAACTTCGCCAGTGGAGCTTGATTGTTGTTCCCGTGGAAGATAACGGTTTGTGGCGTGAAGCCGCAAAGCTGAAATCTAAACACCCCATGTCGCTTGCAGATGCGTTCGCAGTTGCCACCGCCCAAGCCTACAAAGCCAAGCTAGTCGTCGGCAGCGACAGAGAATTTGACGGTGTAAACGCAAGTCTTCTGCGAATACGAAAATGAAAATCAATCGCTTCCTGCTTTTCCAGAAAATGACTTCATCTTCGGCTGGTTAGCTATTGTGTTGGCGGTTCCCTCTTAATATTGTCATCAATCTTATATTTTGAAACACCTGGACTACAGCCTAACGCTAAACAAAATACTCGGATCAAGGAAAGCGAAACACTTTCTACCCTATATCTAATGCTTCAATTATTTTATCATGATTAACGATATCTTGGTGGGACAAGAACCAAAAAAGAGACTTTCTTACGACGCTTGCCAGTCCGTTTAATTCAGTCTCATCAAGGTCAGCTTCTTGACCGTGAACGATCTTACTTCTATCGATATACCATTTTTTAATCTTGCTTCTAAGGGTTCTTTTACCCTCGATACTTACCTCGGTTGATGCACGGCATAAACGGGTAGCCAATCTATGAGTTATTTCTGTCATTTCTGAAGCTGTTGAATATAATGATTCCAATGAAACGAATAGGTCTATCCAGCTGTCCTCGATTCTTTCGCGTTCATATGCAAGGTTAAAACGTCTTATAGCCATCCTTAGGTACCCAATGTTTTTTGCACTACTTAACTGTGAATAGATTTTTAACAAATCAACCGACTCACTTGAGCTTATACTAAAAAGTGATTTCGCCATTACTCCGAGCTTTGTTCCTTCTGTTGCCTCTAACTTTTTCCACGGTTTGAAAGGAAAAGCAAAGGCGATATAATTATTGGATAAACCAATTTTTGTATCCTTTAAAAGCCTAAGTGATGAAATGATTGTTTCAATAGACTCTGGTCCTGTATTGTTGGCGAAAGGTACACAAATCACAAATTCAGGATAAGACTGTAGCCTGCTTGTTTGGGATTCTTCAGTTTCAACTAAGCTATGAAATTCTTGTTGTGTAATTTTCCTTATTGTAAAATTGTCTTTGAATTTAATCGAGGATGAAGTGAAAAAACTCTTGAGTGGGGCAACTAAAAGGTCTTCTGCATTATCAGCGTAAAGATATTTTTCATACCGCAAGTATTCTTCACGGAAGATCCGGTCGAAATGAACCCTGAAGCCTTCAGGAGCAAATTGTACTCTTATGTGATCCCTTTGATCATGCAATCGTTGAAGAAAGAAGGCTAATTCCACATTAAATTCCGCAATCGTTGAAGCATGAGGCGGCTTCCTAGAGATGTTTTCGTCTAGGAGCGTTTCAATAGCCTTTTTCGCGGTCATAGTACACCTACTAAGGCTTGATTCATCCAAATCAGGTCTCATTTTCAATAACTTCGCAATAAACTCCGAATCTGCGCTTAGCAGAATCTTAATGCGATCATAATCTGAACCGTACTCTGGAAAAAAAGGCATGTCCAATATGCTCATGAATGAGTTGGTTAAGTCTTTCATACAAGAAAACAATTTAGCGTTTAAGATGGTTTCTTTTTCTTGAACGTTCATCTTTATTTCCGTTCCTTAGGCTTGAAGCTCACTATAGCCCTGTCTGATACCAAAATGACTCCAGATTTCACTATAACTTCTTCATCCAGCGCAAATAAGTCAGGTCCTTGAATCAAAATTCTTGGACCATTGGGAAGAGCGAAAATTTCCTCTTCTTTAATTGCTTTGTAGAATTTCTCATTGATTTTTTCTAAATAGTCTGTTGATCCACAAGGGAAGACACTTTCACATTCTGTACAAAGGTAAGAAAAACCAATTAGCTGCCTAGGGCTTTCAGCTTTGTAACCTGAGGCAGTAATATGTCCGCAACTTGGGCATTTTACGTATAGCCGTTTTGTCATAGGTTGTTATTTTACGTATACACACATTAATTTTTCCCCAAAGGCTAATTGCGTACCAGACATATTTCGTGAACTGCTTTAGGGGTGGCTTCTTTTTTGTTTTTTCTGATTAACAAATGCAAAGCGTTTGTTTGCATAGGAGGTCACTTCGCAGCTTTGCACAAGTCGCAACTTATTTTATTTCTTCCGTAACCTTTAGAAAAAGTTATAGCGTAGGCGAACATTAAGGCTAAACCACACAAAACAAACTCGGATGGTTACGGTTCATGACTGAAATTCGTGTTGCTCTCGTCGGCGTTGGCAACAGCGCTTGTGCCCTGGTTCAGGGAACTCAGTATTATAAGGATGCGAAGGAAGACACCACGGTGCCGGGCTTGATGCACGTTAACTATGGCGGATACCACATCCGCGACATACACTTCGTCGCCGCCTTCGAAGTTAACAAAGACAAGATCGGCAAAGACCTCTCAGAAGCCATCTGGGTTAAACCAAACTGCTGCGAAAAATTCTCTGACGTCCCCAACTTAGACGTGAAAGTTTCCCCCAGCATCATTCTTGACGGCGCTGCGCCTCACATGCGGGAAACCTTCAACGTTTACGACGACTCCAAAACCACCAAGGAAAGCATCGTCAAAATCCTCAAAGACGCCAAAACACAGGTCCTCGTTAACTACCTCCCCGTGGGCAGCCATGACGCGGTACGGTTTTATGCGCAGTGCGCCATCGACGCGGGATGCGCCCTTGTCAACTGCATGCCAGAGTTCATCGGTTCAGACAAATCTGGCGAATGGCCAAAGAAATTCGAAGCGGCAGGCTTGCCTGTTTTGGGCGACGACATTAAAAGCCAGGTAGGCGCAACCATTCTGCACCGCACCCTTGTTAGGCTTTGCCTTGACCGCGGTGCCATTGTGGATGAAACTTATCAGTTGAACCTTGGCGGAGACACGGACTTCCAGAACATGACCGTTGAAAACCGCTTAACCAGCAAGCGCATCAGCAAAACCGAAGCCGTCACCAGCCTCGTTCCCTACCCTCTGCCAACCCGCATCGGACCCAGCGATTATGTGCCTTTCTTGAAAAACAAGAAAATCTGCTACATCTCACTTAAAACCCGCGCGTTCGGCGACCGACCCATCAACATCAGCGCAAAACTCGAAGTAGAAGACTCACCCAACAGCGCGGGCGTCGTCATCGACCTGATCCGCGCCGCCAAAATCGCCCTTGACCGCAAAATCGCAGGCACCCTCATCAGCATGCCATCGTACGCGTTTAAGCATCCGCCGGTGCAGGTGCCTGATCCGCAGGCGAGGCAGTGGACTGAGGACTGGATAGCGGGCAAACGGGAACGCTGAACCTTCCCTCTTTTCCTGTAGTTTCTGGTTTCGGGATTGGATCGGCAAACTTGTAAAGTTTAAAACTTTTAAAGTTTACAAGGTTGTGGTGTTGTGGACACTTGCGGCTTGAATGATTTTCATGATAATAGAAGCAGAAAACCTTTTAAAGTTTAAAACTTGTAAAGTTTATAATGTTGGGGAAAAAATGACCTTCACACTCACACCTGCATTAGCAGACGACTTCGTCGGCAGAAAGGAGATAATCGCAGAACTAGTCAGCCAGCTTTCTACACAGAACAAAATCGGCTTCTCCCTCTCAGGAGTTCGGAGGGTTGGGAAAACAAGCATTTTGAAGGAAGTGGAACGAAGACTATCGGAGTGCAAGAACCTTCAGGTAGTCTATGTGTCCATATGGCGTGTCTCTCCGAACACTGTAGACGAATTTGTTAGGGTTGTGAACCGTGCTGCAATCAACGCCTACCAAGACATGTTGCCCACGAAGTTTAAATTTGAAGAACTGCTAGTTACTGGGAAAACTGCACTCACACGATTTCTCCAAAGCTTGAAACTATCCGCGAAAGTAAAAGATGATCTTGAGGTTACAATATCTTACGTGAGAAAAGAATCGGAAGACGTAGACGCAGCCTTGACAAGCTGCTTCTCGCTGATTGAACATCTAGGAGACATGACAGGAACAACATCAATTCTGATTATTGATGAATTTCCTTCAATGGTTGACCTGGCATTCGGACCAAAGAACCGAAAAATTGGCGACAGCGTCATCAAGTTGGTCCGAACACTTTATGAGGACTTCAGGCACACTAAACTCGTTATTGCAGGTTCATATCGACAGACAATGCAAAACCTCGTTGCCAAGCAAAGTGCTCCTTTCTACAAACAGCTTCTGTTGCGCGAAATTGAACCTTTTACACGAGCAGAATACCGAGAATTCCTTAAACACTATTTGCCAGACCTGAAGTTCACAGACGAAGCCGCACGCGAACAAATATACCAGATTACGAACGGCATCCCGTACAATCTCCAACTGCTTGGGAGTGAAATTCAGCTTGAAGGCTTTACTCATATCACACCCGAAGGCATCGCACAGGTAGTTCAAACCGTTCTACAGAAGGAAGGTGAACTCTCTTTTAAGGAATTCATTGAGGGCTTGTCTCCTTCCGAGGTCAAGGTACTCAGGGCACTTGCTAGGTCTTCAGATATCAAGCCAAGTGAAATTGCAGCCCAGCAGTTCATGGATAAAGATACGGTAGGCTATTCACTTAACCAACTCGCGGGCAAAGGTATCATAATGAGGCATGGCAGAGCAGTTTACAGATTGACCGACAACCTCTTTGGAGAATGGCTAAAAATCAGCGACGAGAAACTTCTCTTTTGATGGTTAACTAGGCAATACTCTTCGATGCCACCAGAAATAGTCATAGTCTTCTTCAGCTCCTCTTGGTTTTATTTTTGGAATTGTTTTCTGGATGCCGTCCATTGCGAGCCTGCAACTTGCGACAATCAAAAATTTAACCATGTAAGCTTAATCCAAAATCGACAAAACATATTTGAAACACATAGTAAACCCAGAAAGTATCCCCAAAAAAGAAAGCGCCACATCAAAAGAAATGAACAGAGGATTGGATAGCTGGCAAACGAGAACGCTAAGCCTTTTTCTTTTTGTGAAACCTTTTAAGCTTGAAGCTAGACAGAATATTTGTCAAATTTCAAGAAGGTTCGAGTGCATGGTTAAAGTTGGAGCATATGAAGTGCCTGAAGGGCTCTATTATTCTAAAGATTTTGAATGGATAAAAATTGAAGGAGACAAAGTTCGCATGGGCATCACCGACTACGCGCAGAAGTCGCTGAGAGAAATCGTTTACGCTGAGCTGCCGAGCGCTGGAACAGAAGTGAAGCAAGGCGAACCCTATGGAACACTGGAGTCCGTTAAGGCGGTATCAGACCTGGTTGCAGCCGTAAGCGGAACAATCGAGGAAGTCAACGACGAAGTCCAGTCAAAACCAGAAACATTAAACGAAGACCCATATGTGAAAGGCTGGTTGCTCGTGGTTAAACCGTCAAACTTGCAGGCTGAGCTCGCTAATCTTATGGACTTCGACAAAGCCGTTGAGTGGCATAAGGCTCAAGCCTAATCCAAAATTGCAGAAGGCAAAACTTGATGAATAGACGCATCATTGTCATTGGAGCTAACGCGGCAGGCGTAGAAGCAGCTTCTGCGGCACGCAAAAAAGACCGCACAGCCGAAATCACGCTAATTACCCAAGAGAAGAATGCTGGTTACTCACGCTGTGGATTGCCATTCGTGATTGGCGGGCAAATTCAAAGTTTTCACGATTTGATTGTTTACCCGCAAGCTTATTTTCAAATGCTGAAGTTGAATTTGCGGAACGAAACCAAAGCCACTGCGGTTAACACTAAAGAGAAAACAGTCACAATTGCGACTAAAGAAGGGACCACCGAAGTACTCCCATACGACAGCTTGGTCATTGCCACTGGCGCTGACTCGTTTATGCCGCCGATTAAAGGCAGAGAAAAACCTGGAATCCTAAGCCTCCGCGGCATAGAAGACGGCGAGAAAATTGATGCAGCAGTTAAAGCTGGGGCGAAATCCGCCGTAATTATGGGTGCTGGCTTAATCGGCTTGGAAGTGGGCGTCGGCTTGATGGAGAAAGGTTTGAAAGTTACCGTCGTGGAGATGCTGCCGCAGATTTTGCCTCAACTGCTTGATGCGGACATGGCAAAGCTGGTTCAGGAGCATTTAGAAGAGAAGGGCATGCGTATCCTCATCAGCAAAGGCGTCGAAGAATTCCTAGGCGAAGACAAAGTATCCGCGGTCATGGCTGGCGGAGAAAAAATCGAAGCAGACATATTCATCAGCGCTTTCGGCGTGCGAGCCAACACGAAAATTGCAGTTGACGCAGGCATACCGCTTGGCGAAACAAGAGCAATTAAGACTAATGGACGAATGGAAACCGACGTGAAGGACGTTTACGCTGTGGGCGACTGTGCAGAAGCGCCAAACATCATTACTCATCGACCTATGTGCGCGCAACTTGGCACCATCGCGGTTCGTCAAGGGAAAGTTGCTGGAGCAAACGCTGGGGGCGATTATTCGCTGTTCACGGGTGTTTTGGCTTCGGCTGTCACGAGGCTGTTTGAGATTGAAGCAGGCAATACGGGGCTTAACTGAAGCCGCCGCTGCACGCAACCGCATCGAAGTCGTCACTGGAGCCATAACCAGCAAGACCAAGGCAGATTACTTCCCAGGCGCCAAACCCATCAAAGTCAAACTTGTCGTCGAAAAAGAGTCCCAACGCATCGTAGGCGGCCAAGTCATAGGCGGAGAAGAAGTTACTCAACGCATAAACTGCCTAAGCTTCGCCATCCAAAAAGGCATGACCATACGTGAACTAGCCAAAGCAGACACAGCCTACGCACCGCCGCTCTGCGAAACATGGGAACCCATGGTCCTCGCGGCAGAAATGGTCCTGATGAAACTGCGTTAAGCAGTCACTTTCTTTTCCTTTTGTTTTTAACGAATAATCTTTTATGTTTAAGTGTTCGATTAGTTTGCGTTGGTTAGCATGCGAACTTTGATTGTTTATGGCACAAGGTATGGGGCAACAGCGGGCACTTCAGCGGAGATTGCGAAGGTTCTCCAAGGCGAAGGCTTTGACGTTAAGGTTGTTAACGCGAAAGAAGAGAAAATCAAGGATATCTCGCCATACGAGCTTGTTATCGTTGGCAGCGGAATGCAGATGGGCAGATGGACGGGTGAAGCTGAGGATTTCCTGAAAAGGTTCCAAAAAGAGCTTACTCAAAAGAAGGTTGCGATTTTTGTTTCTTCCATGAAATCAGTGCCTGAACGAGAAGGCAAACAGGACGATTTAGAGAAAGCACGCAAGATTGATTTAGATGACAAAGTTGCAAAATACGGGTTGCATCCGTTAGCGACGGGGTTTTTCGGCGGCGTTTTAGATTTTAATAAAATGAACGTAATCACTCGGAGAACCTTCGATTTCATTAGACCACAGTTGGAAAAGGACGGCTTCAAAGAGGCGCCGCCTGGCGTGTATGAGTTGCGGGATTGGGAAGAAATTCGAGGATGGGCTAAAGAGCTCGCGGCTAAAGCACGCCAATAGCCAATCTGCAATCAATTTTTTGTTTAGTTCTTTGGATTGATAGTACCTGCGAGTGTTGGTTTTTAGATGAGGTAGGCTTCTGTGATGTATCTTCGCACGACCCATTGCGTCTGGAAGTAGGTAGGCTATTTTTGCGATGGAGTTTTTCATGAGTGTTATCCAAGCATCGTTTTGCCTGTAGAATGTTGGAGCGATTAGGTATTCGAGTTTGCTGTAGAGGTCTTGGATTTCTGCTTCTCTTCTTTCGCTTTCGACTAACAGTTCTCTTGGGTGAGGGCCTATTGCCCAGCCGGTCACGCCTTCGATGCATCCTTCCATCCACCAACCGTCTAGGACACTGAAGTTTACGACGCCATTGTGGGCGGCTTTCATGCCGCTGGTTCCGGAGGCTTCCAGAGGGCGGCAAGGGAGTGTTGAGCCAGACGTCAACGCCTGAGGTAAGTTTAGCTGCGATATCCATGTTGTAGTTTTCTAGGTAAACTATGTTAATTTGATCTTTCAGCGTTTTTGCGTAGTCATGGATTTGTCTTATAAGTCTCTTGCCGTCGGTGTCGTTTGGGTGCGCTTTTCCAGCAAATATCATTTGGATTTTTTCTTTCCGATTAATATCCGTTAGCCTGATGCAGGTCAGAGAAGATCAGGGTTGCACGTTTGTATCCTGTGGCTCTTCTAGCAAATCCTATTGTCAGGGCTTGTGGATCCAGTGTTACCCCATTGGTTTTTTCAACGAAAGTTAGTAGGTCTGTTTTTGCTTTAATGTGAGCATCCCAAACTTCTCGGTTGGGAATTTCACTGGCTTTTGCAAGAAGTATAGGTTCGTTAGTCCAGCCAGGGATGTATTTGTCGAAAAGCTGCCTGAAGTAAAGGCTCGTCCATGTGAAGGAGTGGACTCCGTTTGTAACTGCTCGGATGTATCGACCTGGAAAAAGTTTTCTGGAGTAATCAACATGCGCCAAGGAGACGCCGTTGATGTATTTACTTAAGTTTAGTGCTAGAAAAGCCATGTTTAGGTTTTCTGTTCCCGCATATTGTTTCATGTCAGCCAGCGGATATTCTTTGCCCAGAATTTGTTGGACAAGGTCATATGAGAATTGGTCAAATGCGGCTTCAACTGGGCTGTGCGTAGTGAAAACGCAGAGGTTTTGGACTTTTTCTGCGTCCATACCGTTCTCTTTCAGCAATTCAAGTGTTAGAAGACTGGAGTGGCCTTCGTTCATGTGGTACTTTCTGATTTTGAAGGGCAGGTTTTTTAGAAGTTTGGTGCCGCCTATGCCGAGAACGATCTCTTGTTTTAGTCTGTAGCTTTTGTCGCCGCCGTACAGTGAATCTGTGATCCTTCTGTCTTCAGGAGAGTTTTCTTCCATGTCGGTGTCTAGAAAGAGAATTGGCACCATACCGCCCGTAATGCTCTGGTACTCATAGAGCCAAGCTTGCACTTTAACTGGGCGCCCTTCGATGGTTACGGTGACAATGTTGGGCATGCGGGTTAAAGTTTTGGCTGGGTCCCATTCGTCAGGAAACTCAAGTTGCTCCCCTTGCTCAGTTATTTTTTGCCTGAAGTAGCCTTTCCTGCATGCGAGTGTGATGGCAACCATCTGGAGGCGAAGGTCTGCACTGGATTTCACTATATCACCAGCTAAGACGCCTAAGCCGCCGCTATAGGTTGGCATGTTACTGGATACGCCTATTTCCATCGAGAAGTAGGCAATTCGGGGGTCTTCTTGGAAGTGATGTCGGCAGTTTTCGCTGCAGAAGCAGTATTTTTTGCCTCCGAAGCTGTCAAATGTTACTTCGATTCTTGCTGCCGAGTTCTCTGCATCTATCTGGATTCCGCAAACGGGGCATCTCAGAAAACACGTTATAAAACACAGGATTATCCAAACGTCACCACTGAAGACAACCCATCTTCCCACATTGATATATGTGTATTGCTGCGAAACGTGTAAGCGCTGAGCACTCTAGCAAGAATTAGATTGGCAAACGAGGTTACGTTTTCTTTTGTTTACCCTATTTGAGATGTTCCTGGCTGCGTGAACGGCTCCGTCATCCCGACGAGGAGTTTGCCGAATGTGTTAATGTGGTTTTCTTCTTCAGCCAAAATTTCCTCCAGCATTCGCCTTGTAGTGTAATCGCCTTCTTTTGCTGCCGCCTGAATTGCCTCCTTATAGAGGTTCAATGGCGTCTTCCTCATCACGCTGGTCTTGCGTGAGCATTTCGATGAGGCTACCTCCCACAAAAATCGGGTCAGGAGCAGTGGTGGGTACGCCGTTTAGGTAGTCCAGACGTTCTGCAAGGCGTTCAGCATGTTTCATTTCGGCGAGGGCGGTCTTGCGGAAAACGTCTTCCACTGTTGCGCCGTCTATTCCTGTAACTTGAACGTGCTGCCACATGTATTGTATGCTGACTTGGAGTTCGCGGGCTATGGCTTTGTTTAAAAATTCTAAAAGCTTTTGTGAAACCAAGATTATCACCAATAAAAATTAGGTCGGCTAATATATAAACAAAACTAACCAATCAATGAACCGGCATACAACGTGGTTTTCAAAATTCCGCAAAACGGCTTGAACACGTGACCGAGGAACAAAATTCTAATATTAACCAAAAGCAATCTCATTAATCCAAACAGCTTAAATCAAGCCTCGGATAAGCAAACTGTGCGGGCCGGTAGTCTAGCCTGGTTAGGACGTTGGCTTTACACGCCAAAGGTCGCCGGTTCAAGTCCGGCTCGGCCCACATTACGGCTCACACCATTTAGGTACAAGTCCATAGAGACCCGATTTGCTTTGGGTTCAAATACCATTAGCCGTTTTAAAGTCGTTTTCTCAGAAGGAAAACAATAACTTTGGATACGAGATAACAATCAAGGCGGGAAAAGCGTTCATTAGTTGGTACTCGAATAGTGCTGGTGAAGAGTAATTTTATTTCAGTATAGAGTTGGCGAGATTCTGCTTTCTTCTTTGATGGGGAGTTCTTTTTGTAGTTCTCTGAAGGCTTTAAGAACTGCTGTTCCGTGAACGGTATTTGCGTAAACTACTTTGCTTTTTCCAACAGTCCGTTCTTCAATCAGTCCTTGCTTGAGTAGAAAATCCAAATACGCTTTTAATACACTGCAGTTAACGTTGGACTTATACATAATGTGCGTCAACTTTAGCGGTCCTCTTTGAGCTAAAACCATCAGGATATCAACGTACATTTCTAGTTTGGAGCGTCTCATAACTAATCCTGAACTACTGGGGTGGGAGTTTGGTATTAACAACTTGTGCCGTAGCAATTGCTATGACAGACATAAAGCGATTTACTTTCAGGCAGATTTTCAGGAGGATAAATTTAACCCTTCAATGTTAAACGCTTCCTGTTTAGTTGAGCGATCTGACGTCCCAGCCTTAGTTGGCTCGACCCCGTAAATCTCTATTGCTCTCCACATTAACGTAGGCAATTTTGCCGTTGCAGTTTATGGTAGGTTTAAGGCTAAAACAAAATTTTAGATTTAAATGTAGAAAAAAAGGGTAATGTTGAAATTAGTATCAGCTGACTTTTACTGTTATGTTAACGCTGTGAGTGATTGATCCGCTTGTTCCTGTCACTGTGACGGTGAATGTTCCGCTTCTTGTTGTCGAGGGCACATTAATCGTTAGTGTTGATTTGCCCGATGTAGTGATTGATGTTGGGTTTAGTGTTGTTGTTAATCCTCCGCCAGAAACCTTGGCTGAGAAGGAAACTGTACCAGCGAAGCCACTTATGGCTCCTATTGTTACCGTTGAGGTCCCGTGTGATCCGCTTCGGATGTTGAGGCTAGTTGGGCGACGCTGAAATTGAGAAGTTTGGATTAATCACCGTAACAGTCACTGATGTCGTGTTGCTTAAGCCGTTTGTATCTTTGCCAGTCACTGTGACCGAGTATGTTCCGCTCGATGTACCCGTAGGTACGGTTATAGTCAGCGCTGAGCTTGGACTATTTGATGGAAGGGTAATTGATGTTGGGTTAAATGAGGCACTCCAACCATTGGCTGAAGCACTAAGGGTGCTTATGGTGCCTGCATATCCGTTGAGCGATGTGGCAGTCACAGTTGCGGTTCCATCTGAGCCAGCTTGAATTGTTACTGGAGAAGATGACAACGAGAAATAGGGCGTAGCAACTGTTACAGTTACCGTTGTCGTGTGGATTGGCGTTCCGCTTGAGTCAGTTCCTTGGACTGTGATGGTTAGTATGTTCCTGCGTTGACTGTTTGCGGAACTGTTATCGATAATGTCGACGTGCCGATTGCTCAAATTGAAGGAGGGCAGAATAGCGTTGTCGGTCCAACTGGAGCGGTCGCGTCGAGTCTATCGTACCTGTGTAGTCATTGATCCATCTTGCAGTTATAATCGATGACCCTGTTAAGCTCGTGGCAGTCTGTATTGTTACTGGAGTGGCTGACAGTGTGAAGTCAGGGGTGGTTGCTGGCTGGAAGTTTGTGGTTAGTGGGCTGCCTAGTGAGAGTTGCTAAGTCAAAGCCTACGCCTGCGGAGTAGCCGTTTGATCCAGTCTGGATGTCGTTGAAGTCTTTTGCGTAGGTTGGTGGTTGTGTGTAGTCCTTGTAGAAATTTTGTGCTGTAGCTGAGAGTCCAAGTGATTGGATGGCTGCCCATTGGGGTGCTCCTGCATCTCGTTCCGCCCACTGCGTACCATCCGCTGTAGACGTATGATGTCATAGACTAATGAAGCCTGTGTTTGGGTTAGTGTTGTAGGCAACGTCTGGTGTTTCACGCATTAGAGTTTCCCAGTGCTTGAGCTTTGGTAGGTTGACGCTGGTTCATAGGCGCTTGCTCCACCACCGCCGCTGCTCCATGCTGTTTCTGTGTAGCCTGTGGCTGTTTGGGTAAGGGTTGTGCCGCCGACTGAAATCACGTTTGCAGAGGCTGAGGGCCAAGTGACGACGCCGCCGGTGTCTCCTGCTGAGGCAAAGAAGCTTACGCTGGAGGTTTCGAAGTAGCTGTCATATTGTTGCTCGCCTGAAAAGTCGTTTGTTCCCCAGCTCATTGAGACTGCAACGACCCCTTTTTGACTGGCAGCATAGCTGACCGCCGAAAGCAGGTTACTTGTTGAGGCTGATGCAGCTTCTACTAGGAGAATCGTTGCCTCTGGAGCTATTGTGTGTGCCATTCAACGTTGTAGGATTTTCCCATTTCCCACCCATAATTAGATGAAATGCGTGTTGACATCTGATGGATCTCTAGGTTTGCAACTGGCAAACCCCATTGGCTGCTGAATGTTGCTAGGTTCGAGGCGATATTGGGGTATTGCTGTAAGCGTCTACAATGGCGATTGTGGTGCCAGCCCCTTCTGAGCCGGTTAAACCTGGAAGATTATACGCTGTATAGATGTCTTGTGGCGTGAAGTATGGGGCGTCTGGTCCTAGTGCGTTAGGATTTACCGCATCCTTGAGGCGGTACATTGGGTTTGCTTGCAACTCTGTTGGTTTAGCGTTTGCAAAAGCTGGATAGCTGGCTAAGAGAAGAATTGTGGCTAAAATGGCTGTGGCTATAATGCTGTTTTGTAATCGAGTCAAACTTTTTATCTCCTTATCTCAAGTGCTTATATGTTGGATAAACTAGTTAGCGTTCGTCTTTGCTTATAATTTTTATTCTGTATCGTAACCAATGACTTGAGACAGTTAACGCTGAGTAGAAAATGATATTATAGCTCAAACCTTTGCTATCCAAGTTACTACTAAAATTAGAGTCCAAGAATGCATGTGGCTTAATTTGCCGTGTTACCGAATTTGCCGCGCGCGCGACGGGCACTTCATCGGAGCAATACTAGGCATAGCAGGCGGCGCAGTAGCACTAAGCTACCGAGCACCGAGCCCAGCGAAATGATGCATTTTAGGTTAATTGTTAAGTCGCAAGCTAAATGTGGGAAAATCAATATTAAAGAGCTGAGCCAAAATTTATAGTGATTCTTTATGGTAGCGCTTGACCCTGTCGGTAATGTTTCGTTAATTTTTAACGTTGTTGTCTTGTTCCTGTTGATAATGGGTCTTCCGCTAATTAGAGGTGCCAATACTGGTGTTAACGCTAAAAAGAACTTTATTTGGCATGGTTATTTAACCGTGGTTGCGTTAGTGCTTGAGACGGCTCTGATTTTTATTGTAATGGTTCCCTCATTCTTAAGTGGCTTAGGCAGCCTTGGCGGGCTTTCGATTTTGGATTCTGCCAACGTTTGGTCTCATGTAGTCCTTGGGACTATAGCAGAAGTGTTAGGCTTCATTATAATTGTACCTTGGCTTTACAAACGTCCATCCAAAAATGGGTGCGGAAAGATGATGAAATGGATGATGCCAACACTAATTATCTGGATAATAGTTGTTGCCACCGGCACTTTAATACATGTTTTAGGCATGCTGTAAAACAAGCAATCACTAATTCGTTCTTACCAAATACTTTCAGGTTTGAACTTTTTCGGGTATGGGGACGGGCAGCCCTGCTAAGATCAGCAGGTCATCGTTAGCAGAAACGGCTTGAACCCGTTTAGGTTCAAGCACGGCTCGGCCCACTCCCATTTGAGCTCAAGTCCGACTCGCTCCAGAGATTAGTCTTAAATACACGATCAAACAACAAGAATTTGGGATATAAGTTGTCATCAGCCAAAGAAAAAAACCGTCAACTTGTCTATAAGGCTTTAACTGACCCAAATTTTCGTAATCTACTCCAAACTCAACCCGCCAAAGCCTTAGGCGTAACGACGCTAAGTCCGGAAAAAGCAAATATGGTTACCGCTGCTTTATCCGCAATGAAAGAAATAGACACCAAGATTAGCACCATCGCCGACGAGCTTTTATGCGCTAACGGTGGCCCATGCGGAATAGCTTCACCGGCAGCCACAAAAATAACCACAACCAAAGCTTAATGAGAGCGGAACCTTAATCCTCCATTTTTTTTACGTAAAAGATCAACCATTCGTTTTCGACTCCCAATCGCTAGAAATCCGTGCAGTTAAGCCAGGCAAACAAAGCTCCGATTTTAACTTAAGCTTACTTAACAAAGAAGAAACAATTAATCAAGTGTCAGCCATCGAAAACAGAAATAACCAGAAAAACTCGTTGACCAACAAACTATGCGAACCTGAAAAGTCGCATCTCACAGAAAGAGTAGAAATTCTGGTTAATGCCGCACAAAGATGCAACCTAAACTGCAGTTATTGTTTTGTCGACAAAGGAAAATTCAGCTACGACAAAAACAGGCTCCAGTCGTTATCGCCGAAAACGGCGGAGCGGCTAATTGAGATTTTGCCAAACAGACTCCCGTGGGCTAAACACTTCTGCATACACTTCTACGGGGGCGAACCACTACTAAACTTACCTGCCATAAACAAAGCGGTACAAGCAGCTTTGCCCATGGGTGATCTTTTCTCATTTGCCATTACTACAAACGGCACCATAGCCACGAAAAAAGCCATAGCCACCCTGAAGAAAGGCAGATTTAACGTGGTACTTAGCATAGACGGACCTGAGCACATACATGACACCTACAGACGAACAAAACAAAGCTCCCCTACACACGCAAAAGTGCTAACATTCTTGGAAAGAGTCAAATCTGAGAAGCTTTTTGTTCGAGGATCCAGCGTAGTTCGAAAAGGCTGGCCACTAAGAGAGGCATGCGCTTACCTCAAGACTTTACCAGTGGATGCCATAAAAGCACAAGCCGTAAGATTACCATCCTCAAACCCAATAGCTCTAAGCAGAGAAGAACGAAACGATTATTTTGACCATCTTCAGCAAATAGGCGAAGAAACAATCCAGAGCATACGCCAAGACACTTACCCAAAAGACGACCGATTCAACAACAGAGTTTTACAGTTGCTGTGCAAAACAAAGCGAGAATCTTTCTGCGGAGCAGGAATCCGAACTTTCGGGATGTCCTCGGACGGAACAATGCTGCCATGCGTACTGCTCGCTGGCAAAAAAGACTGCAGTTTAGGCAACATAAACGACGACGACTCATGGGTGAACCAGGGACTTTTATGGGCAAATAAACATAAACCAAGAAAAAAATGCCAAGAATGTTGGGCTCTTCCTCTATGCGGAGGAGGCTGCCCAGCCATGCTTTCGGTTTGCGGAGAAGACGAATGTGAACTCGTTCGCGCAAACTGTGAAATCACCCTTGGAATCTATGGAAGTTTTCTAAACAAACCACAGAAACTCCTGGTCTTATCAGGGGCATTATAATGACACCAAATAGCTTCACAGTTCTTGGACGCCAAATCACATTTGACCCAGACATAGTTTCACCCCCAAACATAGATGAACGCTTGTTTCCAAAACCAAGCAGCCTAGCGCTGGATGTCTCAGGTTCATGCAACTTAAAATGCGCCTACTGCGCCGAAAGCGCTACAATGCCCAAACGAGAACCAATGCAAACGAATATTCTCAATCAATGTGTGGATTCATTTTTTAATTGGTCGGAAAAGAAAAACGGGATCTCGATTCATTTGGGCAGCGGCGAACCGCTACTAAACCCCAAGATCGTTCGAACACTATATGAAAGGGCGCAGGCTCAGGCAAGAGAGCACCATCAGTCGTTGTCCTTGTACCTTACAACAAATGGCACTCTACTAACCGATCAAATTTTAAACTGGCTCATAGCGGGCAATTGGAACGTGAAAATAAGCATAGACGGCGACCAAGAGACCCATGATCGCTACCGCGTAAGCAAAACCGGAGAAGGCACATACCGCACGATACAAACTGCAGTAAATCAATTAGCTAAGCGGATGCCGGAACGTTTCAGCACAACTTCAGTTCTTTGCCATGATACAGACCCCAAAGAAGTTTTCTACGCAATAGCATCAATGGGTGTAAAAAGAATAGAAATGGTTCCAATTGCGTCAGCGAAGGCATCCAAATATGCCTTGCGACAAAACGACTTCGATGCCTACAGAAGCTTCATATTTGAATATGTACAACGGATCGCCAAAGGAGAAAGGATGCCAGTCAACATAAGGTTTCATAACAGGCTCCTAAAAACCTTAGGATACAGAAACAGCAGAGTTCCTTGCGGTGCAGGCCGAACCTTCTTTGCCGCTGGACCACAAGGAGGCATTTACCCTTGCTTCAGATTCGTCGGAATATCCAAATACACGATAGGTGACTTGTCAGGTATAAGCACAGAGCGGGTCAAATGGTTCACCGCTTCGTCTGGGCGACCATATGAACAGAGACTGCAATGTCAAAAATGCTGGGCAGCTCCGCTATGCGGAGGTCCTTGTTATGCCTGCGCAGATCTTTTCGGTTCAGGTTCTGCTTTACCTTCATACTGTGAGATAGCCCGAATAGAAAGTGAAGCCGCTTTGTGGCTGTCAAGCTATCTCCGTGAGAAAAATGTCGAGAGACTAATTGAGCTTATGGGCTTTGAAATTCAAGAGGAGTAAATGTTGCGCGTACACTTAGTTAAGCCACCTGAACAAACAAGGATGGATTTTGGAACATTTAGTTTGGAAGTGCTAGCTTCAGCCATCAGCGACATAGCGTCAGTCGACATTTTGAATGCCACAAGTCTTTCAATAGAAGAAGCGGCAACGGAAATCTTCAAAAAGAATCCCGATGTCACAGGAATCACAGTCATGGGCATAAAATCAGTTAACCCCGTATGCGCCTTCGTGGGGGCGATCCGCCAAACAGGCTTCAAAGGTCAAATAGTAGTCGGGGGACATGGAGCCTCGATGCTGCCCCAAACAATTCTGCAAAGCGGAGCAGACGTTGTAGTTTATGGAGAGGGTGAATTAACCTTCAGGGAGATACTGCAATTAGGTATTTCTGAAAAAGTCCAAGGCATCTATCTATTACAGGAGGGACATTTGCTTAAGACAACTCAAAGAGCCTTCATCGACGTTGACAAGCTCAAAGAGCCCGCTAGGAATCTTTCTAACACCCCAGAGAGTAACATTTACCTTTTGGAAACAAGCCGAGGATGCCCACACAGTTGTTCTTTTTGTGAAACTAGTCGATTCTTCTCGCGCACTTGGCGAGGCAGGTCACCCAGCAATGTGGTTGAAGACATCCGCAAACTGGTACACGGCGGCGCCATGATTATTCAGATTGCAGACGACAACTTCACCTCAAACCCAAAGAGAGCCTTAGAAATATGCGACCTACTCAAGAATGAACCGCTGCCCTTATTCTTTCTATTCTCAGGGCGTTCCGACGACCTAACAAATAACCCCGAACTCATTCCAACTCTGGCAAAAGCAAATTTTCTGCGGGGCCTCCATAGGCGTCGAAACTGCCGTACCAGAAATAGCCAAATCGATAGGGAAAAACATAAGCTTCAAACAACACATCCAAGCCTTCGAATCAATGAGGAAGGCAGGCATCTTCACTATTGCTTCATTTATCGTCGGTCTCCCAGAAGAAAACGAAAACATGCGAAAAAACTACGTGGACTTTGCTCTCAAACTTGCAGACTCCGCCGTGTTTTTGCCCTTCCAACCTTTTCCGGGAACACCTATGGCAAAAGGTGCTGGGGAACCTGAAGACTGGGCTGTAGAGTACGCTGCGAGGCTAACGCGAGAGTTCAGTCAGCGTCCTGAATCCGTGGCGAGGCTTGCCTTGGCAACAAAAGAAGCGACAGTTAGAGGAATGTTGTCCAGAGCACTCCTGCAAAATCGTTTAGCAAAAAATATTTTCGACGAACAAACAGCCTCAAATGTAGCAAAAATTCTGTTAGAAACACCCACAATTAACTCACGTGGAGAGCAGATGAAGGAATCAAATTATCGAGTTTAAGTGAACTCATATCCTTTCCAGATAGTGTGAAAACTCTCCTAGTTTTTTGAGGGAATGATAGTTTTAGATGTATAAATGGGTAATATAACACCTATATTATGCCTAAGAAAACAGTTTTTTGAGCCCAATCTAAGAAGTTATAGTTTGAAACAAGCTGGACGCATTTATTTTCCATCCTTGTTCCAGTCCAACCGCTGCCGGCTCGGCGTCCATCTCAGATTATAACCTGATTTTTAAACGTAGTTACCGTTAAAGAATTCAGTAAATCAGTTGTTAAGATGACTAATTTTGTCATGGCAACGCATTTTTGCTCTTCCAAAAGATAGATATATGCATGTATGTATAGTGATTTAATTGAGGTAATGTAATTGGTTCGAGTGATATCGATATCTGATGAAGTCTATTTTGAGCTATCTCACATGAAAAACGGAAAGTCGTTTACACAGTTACTCAAGACTTTAATCGAGAAATGTGAGAATAAAGGCGACCCACAAAGGATTCTTGACTTCTTAAACACGCATGAAGCGTTAAGTGAAGAGAGCGCCGAGAAAATAGCTTCTGAATTAGAGAGTGGCAGAAAGCGCGCTGTCCCGCGAAACATTTCGATTAAGTGATGCAATGGTTGTTTTCGATTCATCCATAATCATTGAGGCGTTAAGAAAAAAGAAAGCTGCCAAGGACTTGATAGAGTCATACACTGAAAAAGAACGCATTGCTATTACGGTAATCAATAAGTATGAAATTTTACGTGGCACAACTGAAAAAGATATAGGTTTGGTTTCAGGGTTGCTTAGTCAGTTTGTTATTTACGATTTTGAGGATTCTGTTGTAAGAGAAGCAGTAAAAGCGCATAAGAAGCTGGCAGAAAGGGGTAAAATGATAAACGATCTTGACGTGCTTATAGCAGGCATAGCAGCCGCAAACAATGAAATACTTATAACAGAAGACAAGGATTTCTTAAACTTTGAAAGCACAAAAATAATAGTAATCTAAGATATACTCAATCTTTGAAAAACGTTCCAGTCGAAGGGTTAGTTTTCTTTTAGCCATTTTGATTTATGTACCAATTAAACTGCTAAAAATTTGGTCGAGAAATATATCTGGGCAAACCTTTCCTAAGGTTACTTTAGAGTAAAATAACAGAGGTTTGTGCCTTTATGCTTAGGCTGTTATTTCTTTCCTTTAGGCGGAAGTTGGTTCCGCATTTGTTTCTTTTTTAAATCCTTCTCGCGCTGGGCTTTCTTTTGCTGCTCAAGCTGTGTATTCTTCTTTTTTCGTTTCATAACGCTCATATATTCACCTTAACCAAGCAATCAAACGCATCTCGTATTCTAAAACGTTACCTTTTTCGCAGGAAATTCTTTTCTGTGTAATGTCCCGCGTTTTGCATGCTTTAATTTCAAGAGAAATCGTTATGAATATTGGTGACTACTACATCTGTGCGTCTGAATGGCTTGCTGGAGGGCGGCTGCGTTAACGATTAAAACTTTGGTTTGCGGATGCGTTTATGAAGAGAAAGATTGGATGCTTGTGAGGATAAAGGAGTGCGAGAGGCATCATAAGCAGCGGACCAGAAAAAGAGAGTACAGGCCGAAAGCTGAATGTAACAGAAATGACACAAAAGGCGAATAAGTGTTCAAGCCTTAGCTGACCAAGACTGCACAGTCACTATTATTTTGTCTTTACCACTATTATTTCTGCCTAAGTTACTGCTAGTCTTTTATAGTGTAATTCACATGTATATAGTGTGATTATACATGTCTAAAGTAGAAAAAACCAAAAGAAAGCAAATAGTAGCAAAAGCGACCCCGGTGAAGGAAGTACCTGAAGGGAGAAAAATCGCCAAGATTCCCGAATATGATGCTGTTTTCAAGCAGATTATCGAGAGTCCTGAGAAGATGTTCAAGGTTGAGGTTGAGGGAAAAACAGTAAAATCACTGTATGCGCCGTTTTCATTCAGGGTTAAATCATACAACAAGAAACCAGACAGAAAATTCAACGCGGCACTCAGAGTGCGCAACAAAGAAATCTATATCGTCAAATTAGACAAAAAAGAATAAAGCACTCAACCCCATTTCTTTCCCGTAAATAGAGCAGATGTAAACTATGTCTGAACATAAATCCGAATGGCCTGAATCTGGAGATCTCATAATCGCAACCATAGAGAGCGTTATGGATTATGGAGCCTACGCTAACCTAGACGAATACAATAAACGCGGGTTCCTCCACATCTCCGAAATCTCCAGCGCCAGAATAAGAAACGTCCACGACTACGTTCGTGAAAAACAAAAAATGGTTCTGAAAGTTCTCCATGTAAACCTTGAAAAAGGCCACATTGACTTATCCCTTAGACGAGTCACCAAACGGGAAAGAATCGAAAAAATCAAAGCCTGGAAAAGAGACCGCAAAGGCGAAGTGCTTCTGCGCGCCGTTGCAGAAAAAGTAGGCTTACCCATACATGAAGTCTACCAGAAAGCAGGCGTTATCCTCGAGGAAAGCGTCGGTTTATATGAAGGCTTCGAAAAAGCGCTTAAAGAAGGCCCAGAAGCCCTAACCAAACTTGACATACCTGAAGACATCGCTAAAGCCTTTGTCCAAGTTGCTGAAGAACGCATTCACATCAAACTGGTAAAGGTCAGGGGCACACTTGAGATTCGCTGCATGAAACCTAACGGGGTTAAATGCATTCAAAACGCATTCCTCGATGCCAAAAAAACACAAATAGCTAAAGACGTTAAAATCGAATTTTTGGTTATCGCCGCTCCCAGATACAGCGTCGAAGTTTCAGCTGACAACTGGAAACGCGCCGAAGATCTCCTCGACGAAGTAAGCCAAAGCGTCGTCACAAACATCACCAAAGCTGGCGGGCACGGGTCTTTTAAAAGAGAGAAGTAGCCGAGTGAAAGGATGAGGGATGACACCGAAAAAATAGTGTGGGGCCACGTGGAAAAACTTGGCAAAGGCACCAGGGCTAATTATGACGCTGACAAAAAAACTATAACTTTCTGCTTCAAGAGAGACCCGCAGACGTCGGGGGAGCAGCTTAGAAGACTACGTGAACAACTCATGGACGAGCCTAAAGAACTGGGCTATAGTAGCCACATGAAATACAATGGAGAAGTAATTGCAGAGAATATTGAAGAAGAAGATGTAGTTCTCGTCAAGAAAAATCACCAACTTATAATTCACCTAAACAAAAAAGGGTCCGCAGACAAAGAGAACCCTTCTAAGGAGCAAACGTAAACTTTTCTCGCTAAGAAAAAGGAGCAACATCGTCAAAGAAGTTGCCGCTTCACCAAAGCTCTTCTAAAAGAAAGTTTATGGACATGGCATTTTTTGATTTAATTATTTAGAAGAGGAAATGTAGGCTGGGTCTAAGCCTTAAATATGTTTCGCGGTCCACTGAGACCCTGTCTTTGTCGCTTCATGGTCTTTCACCGTTTTGACCACGTCGCTCATTGCCTCACTGCAACATTGCTTGTCCAGCCCATTAAAGCATAGTTTTTGTCGCATGTCAATTTTCCGCCGTTTTGATTGACACACTCTATGCCTTAATGCATTGCATTAAAGCGTGCTTCCCAGCCTGCAACTTACTATTAGGCTTAACATCTATAAAACTTATCTTGGACAAAACCGCGGCAATAGACCCATGTGTTCTGCGGATAAAGACCTCGTTTCTATCTAAAATCCGTGCCAAGAACCGAAACTATCTGCAAGAGCCTAGAAAAATGAGGTTTCATTTTTGACATAAAAAGCGCAATTTAACATGAACAATGCAATTATTTCAAAAAATTGACGTCGGCATGACACATGAATAATCGGGTTTGAGGTTAGCATTAGACGTTTTTAGGATGCGATTAGTAGAAAAAGACCTAATCTGCATTTAGAAGCTTTTTACAGCAAGCCGGCATTAACGCGGGGAATAGCGAAAAAGTCCCAGTTTAAATGCTCCCATCTGTACAGCTAAATATAAGTTTAACCTGTTTTTTTATTAATAGTTAATCAGCGAACTATAACTGTTAACCATAACCATAACCATAACAAATCCGTTTAAAAAAAGAGTCAGGAGAAAACAAAATGTCGACAAACAAAAATGAAACAACTTCAAACATAATCACAGTGGAAAACCTTTCAAAAACCTTTGGAAACCTCAAAGCAGTTGATAACGTAAGCTTTACCATCAAAGAAGGAGAAATCTTCGGTTTTCTCGGACCCAATGGCGCCGGCAAAACCACGACCATCAACATGCTAACGACCCTACTGAAGCCCACGTCGGGAAAAGCGGTGGTCTGCGGATACAGCATATTCAAAGACGCGAACGAAGTGCGAAGAAGCGTTGGAGTCGTCCCGCAGGAATACACGGCAGATGAAGACATGACAGGAATCAACAACATCCTTCTCTGCGCAGACCTTTACGGAATGCCCAGAAAAGATTCGAAGGCTCACGCAAAAGAACTTCTAAAACTTGTCGAGCTTGAAGACGCAGCGAACAGGAAAGTCTCCACGTACTCAGGGGGAATGCGAAGGCGCCTAGAGCTCGCCTGCGGCCTGATTAACTACCCGAAACTGCTTTTCCTCGACGAACCCACTCTCGGCCTTGACGTTCAAACGCGAACCGCAGTTTGGAAATACATCAAGACACTGAAGGAAGAGTACCAAATGACACTGTTCCTCACCACCCATTACCTCGAAGAAGCCGATTCCCTTTGCGACAGGATAGGCATAATAGATCACGGCCACTTAGTGAAGATCGGATCGCCCGAAGAACTCAAAGAAAGCGTAGGCGGAGACGTCATCGTCGTCGACGTAAAAGAGAACGAGCCAGACATCTCATCCGACATAGCCAAGATCCAACTCGTCAAGGAAGTCAAGAAGCAAGACAGCGTTTACAGGATCAAAGTGAACGACGGGGAAGAAGCATCTCCCCAGATAACCGACCTGATCCGATCCAAGGGACTGCACGTCACCAGAATCTCTCTGACAAAGCCCACCTTAGACGAAGCATACCTCGAATTAACAGGTCGCAATCTCAGAGAGGAAGAAGTCGACAAGCTGCAGATGTTCCGTCAACGGGTAACTATGAGGAGAGCAAGATCCTAAGGTGACAATCATGGATAAAACCAATACAGACACCAAAATCACAAGCTTCAAAAGATCCAGAAGACCAAACCAAAACAACCGAACAGATTCTCGCCGAGGAGGAACAAAGATTTAGGGCAGCTCCAAAGCTCAGTAGGAGTCCTTTTCATGGTTTATGGGCGCTGACAAACAGAGACCTTCGAAAGTGGTACACTAACCCAATACAACTCTTTGTGTCACTAATTCAACCAATTATCTGGCTTGGCTTGTTCGGCAAAGCCCTGAACTTTGGATCCTTCATCGCCGGGTCAGGAGCCTCCATAGCGCAACAGGATATAATTTTGAAGAGCTTTTTCGGAACGACAAGCTACTTCTCATTCTTGGCATGCGGAATGCTTGCTTTCATCGTCCTCTTCACTTCCGCGTTCAGCGGAATGTCCGTAGTCTTCGACCGTAGATTCGGTTTCCTAAACAAAGCGCTGAGCACACCAGTTGCACGCGGATCAATTGTGATGGCCAAAATCCTACAAAGCGTCGGTAGATCTCTGATACAAGCAGCCATAGTTCTAGTGATTGCAGTAGCTCTCGGGATGGATACGGCAAGTTTCACCCCTCTAGGAATTGCTGGTGCATTCCTCATCATCTTCCTTATGGCCGTCGGGTTATCTGCGTTGTTCACGGTGCTCGCGCTAAGATCAGGTGATTGGCAAACACAAATGGCAATCATAAACCTACTCAACCTCCCACTGCTATTCGCAAGTAACGCATTGTTTCCAGTAAAAATAATGCCAGCTTGGCTTCAAGACGTCGTAAAAGTTAACCCCGTAAGCTACGCAGTCGACGGAATAAGACAGGTGTTGATTGGAGCAACAGGCATGAATGCTATATGGCTTGACTTCACGGTTGTGATAGGATTCGCAGTAATATTATCTGCAATCGGAATAGTTCTCTCCTGGAGATTCCTCTCCAAGTAACCTCGCGACACAACAGAAAAAAGTCGCTGACCCTCCATCGACAAACAATGGAACAGCAACCTCATAGATTGTAACTTCAACAGCGAAAACAAAAGAGAAAAACCAAGCAGCCAAAGCCAAGAAAAAACTCCAAAACCTTCGCAACACCTTTTTTTCTATTATTGGAAAGCAAGCCTTTTTCGAGAAGCCAGCAAAGCGTCCACTCTCTTACCAAAAAAAATTAGATACGGAAAAGAGCGCACGCTACCGGTTCAGGCTCCAATCCAATCAATTTCACTCAGGCTTCAGCTCAACTTAGTGGGTCTTGAAAAAATGGCGCCTGACTATAGACCGAGGGACTTGTTGATTTCCTTGACCGCCTCTGCAGAATTTCTGAACGCTTCTTCTTCTTTCTTGTCAAGCGGTAGATCGATTATTTTTTTCACGCCATCTCTGTTGACCACGACAGGCACGCTTAGGCATACATCCCCTATTCCGTGATAGTTCTCAAGGTAACAAGAAATGGTTAAAATAGAGTTCTCGTTGCGGATTATGCTTTCAACTATCTTTGTCAGACTCAAACCGATGCTGTAGTTAGTTCTGCCTTTGCGTCTTATGATTTCTTTTCCTGCGTCGCGCACTTTCACGAAAAGTTCATCGAAAACACTTTTTTCGTACGGCACATTGCACAGTGGGCAGTACTCTTTTAACCGGATTCCACCAACGTTCGCAAGGCTCCAAACGGGCACTTCGCTGTCTCCGTGTTCACCAATTATGTATGAATGGACGTTTCTCGAATCAACTCCCAAGTATTCTCCGAGCAAATACCGAAGCCTAGCCGTATCCAAGACTGTTCCGCTCCCAATAACCTTTGTTTCCGAGAAATCCGAAAGCTTCAAGGCGGTATATGTCATAACGTCAAGCGGGTTTGTAACCATCAACAAGATACATTTTTCGTTGTACTCAGTGATTTTCGGGATTATCTCCCTCATAAGGGTGAAGTTTTCTTTTGCCAATTCCAGACGAGACTGTCCGCTTTTTCTGGCGCCACCAGCGGTGACAACAACTATGTCTGAATCCTCACTATCTGAGTAGTCACCAGCTCTAACATACACAGGCTCCAAGAAAGGTAACCCATGGCTCAAATCCATAGCCTCTCCTTCTGCCCTGTCTCTATCTGTATCAATCAAAACAATCTCAGAAACCAAGCTGCGTATCAACAGTGAATAGGCAAAAGTTGTACCCACAAAGCCAGCACCAACAATCGCAACTTTCGTTCCGCTATTTTTCTTAATCAATCAAAACGCCTCCAGAAACCATAAAAAAAAACAAACCGCGACAATTAAATCTATCCTCCCCATCAAAAAGAGTACCGCTTGAGACAAACAGAAGAACAAAAAAGGATGACACAAGTTTATTATGCCGTTCATCGACGCCTTCATACCGCTCGTTCCGCATGAGCGCGGCGCGCTATGCTTCCGGTTTCAGCGAGGCAAAACTGAAGTTCGCAATTGGAAAGGCTCATGCGCAGTTTTATGGCAAAAAGTACCTTGGCAAAGTGGCTTACAGTGTACTAGGCAAACCGCTTGAACGTTTAACAGACTACACGTTTGAACTAATGCGCTGACAGTGCTCGACTTACTTTTTCGAGAGCGTTTGCTATGATGATTCTTTGGATTGCGGCGGAACTAATTTTTTGTGGGTTCGACTGTAAGTTAGTGTAGCCGCTACTGAAATCACTACGACTATGGCAATCGTGACTGCGAGCAACAGTGGGTTTACAATGGTGTTGGATGATTCTTTGGGCGGCGTGGTTTGGTTGGGTGTGGATGACGGACTAGGTGTTGCAGTTGGGGTTGGGGCGGGTGTGGATGATGGTTTTGGTGTGGATTTTGATGCTGAATTTGTGTTGGATGAGCTTGAACTGGAGCTTGAAGTGGATGGAGGTGGTGGCGCGTTGACGGTGACTGGTGTGGCTGTAGAGTTTACTGTTGCGCCAGTGTTGTCTGTTACCTGTAGTATGAAGTTCCAGTTGCCTGTGGCTGTCGAGATTGAGGTTGCAAAGTTGTAGCTGTTGGAGGTGGCGCCGTTGATCAGTGTGTAGGTGGTTGCGCCTGGCGTCGCGTTGAACCATTGGTATGTGTAGGGTGATGTGCCTGTGTTCATGGCGGCTGTGGTCAGGCTTGAAGTTTGGCCTTGGGTTACTGGGTTAGGAGAAGCAGTGATTGCTGGTGCCGCAAGTTGTGGGTTAACGGTTAATGGGGAGATGCCTGATATTCCTGAGAAGGTGGCGGCCACTTGCCAGTTTCCAGCGTTTGCTGAAGTGTAGTTACTGCCTTTCCAAGTGCCTCCGGCGTCGCTGCTTATGCTCCAGTTTGCTAGTGTTGTGATGTCCATTGTTTTTCCGTTGACGTCTTTGGCGGTGGCTGTGTACTTTACGGTGGTTCCGGCGTTAATGGGAACGGATGTTGAAACTGTGATTTGAGTTATCAGGGGGGTTTGCGCGTATCCGCCTGGTAGCGTTGCGGATTGCAAGTAGACCATGATGATGTCTGAGGCAGATGAGTTGAAGGGGATCGAGTAGGTAAAGGCTGAGCTGTTTAGTTCCTGCATGGAATAGGTTGTTTGATTTGTTACCAGTGTTCCTGAGGTGGCGGTCGTGAGAACACCGCTGCTGGTGTATGGGACAGCCGTGACATTGAACGCTGATGCTGTTTCGTTGACGATTATGTGGGGTATGAGAGATGGGGGCTGAACAAAGGTGCCAGTTTTTGTCATGTTGGTTGTTATTGACATAGAGGAGTTTGAAACCATGCCAACGTATGAGGCGATAGGTGCTGTGGTGTTGAAGCTTTTTACTGTAACCATGTAGGGGACAGTTTCGTTTCCGCCTACTTGATTGAGTCGTAGCGAAGGTGTGTTAGTGAATGTTTGGTTGAGGTATGCATAGTATGAGTCGTCAATGGTGAACATCATTCCTTGTGTGCCGTTGCTTAGGAAGTTGCCTGAGAAGTCATTGTAGCCTAAAATTAATGAGCCGTTGGCGTTGTAGAATGAGGGGTAAACGGTTGTTCCGTTAGGATCAACTATTGATGTGATGTAGCTCACATCATCCGCAAACTGGGTGAAGAGTGTATTGCTGGTTAGACTCGGAAAAACGTTTGGAAGCATCTGTAGCGAGGCGTCGAAGAAGGCAAAGCCTCCTTGAATAGCTTCTTTTGTGCCTAATACTAGGTTGATGGCATCAAAAGGCGGTGCAGTTACTGCCATTGCTGCAAAGTTTTCGCCTGCTTTAGTCCAGCAGTCCATCATTGTTAATGTATCCTGCAACAGCGAGTTTATGGTGCTAACACTGGAGAGCGCCCCACTCATTGAGCTGAGTTCAATGAACGGGTAGCTGTTCAGGGATCCTGTTTGAGTTAAGTCTGAGGTCACTATGTTAACGGACAAGTCAAGGTTGTCTGTTATGATGGTTAATGCGTCGATTAAGTCGGTTACCTGCTGTTTAACATCGTCTTTGAGGGCAGTGTCGAATGCATCACAAACGGCTTTAGCAATATCGCCGATTGTCTGTGAAGAAACCGAAGCCACGCTGAGGGTGATTGCCATGTTCAGGCTGCCTGAACTGTCGGTGGTGATATAGGGATTCCCGCAGAAGAGAGAGGCGGGAAGTATGTTGCCAAGTTGGTAAGTCTCGGCTTGTTGAGGCAGGTTTGAGCTGAGAAGTGTGTTGAACAATGGAATCATCGGGACATGGAGTAGGATTACTATTTGCGGGTTATATGTGGAGGGAACAGTTATGTTGAAGTAGTTTTTGAGTTGCTGTGTGAATTGACTTTGGCTTGTAGTGGATGACGGAGTTATCAGGTAAACGTCCAAGGGGTTCTGGGCTAAGCCGCTGTTGGTGGTGAAGACGCTTTGTAATATTCCAAGGTTGACGCTTAAAGTTGCAACGTTAAAGCTGGCGCTATTCTGCCAGTTGGGAATTGTTTGAGCGTCTAACTCTACCGTGCCTGGACCCATGACGTTAAACGATGACAAGTCTCCGGAAAGAGTTACTTGTCCCGATGCCGTGAGACTTTGATATGTGTATCCGGCAGGAATGCTGTAACCAACTTGGTAGGTTCCCAATGGCATGTATACGCCGCTTGAGGCGAAGGCTGGTGGACCCGCTACCAAGTTTTTGTTAATAATCAGTGAGGATGGGCTGTTTAAAGCAAGGTTGACTGGAACAGTGTTTAGGTAGAGTAGCGTATTTGTGGAGGTGTTGATTGTTACGGCGGCTGAGGCGTTGAAAAAGGCAGTGCCTGGTATGTTTTGACTATATGTCTGGGTTGTTAATGGTTGCTCTGTTTTCCAGAGGCGTTGGCTGATGAAGGTTAATTGGTTTGAGGAAGAGTACGAGACGAAAACCGAGGTTTGGTATCCTTGGCTAGAGCCGCCGTCAATCACGGTGACGCCGATAGGATTGTTTCCAACTGGAAAATCAATTTTGTCAACTGCGTAGTTGGATGACTGCTGTATGCTTTGAGGCAACACCATCGACACGGTGTTTGAGCCAGTATTGGCTACCCATAATTCACCGTACTGATCTAGGCTCATGCCCATCGGGTATGCTCCCACGAGGATGGTTCTCTGAATAATGTAGCTTTGCGTGTTTGGGTCAACAGAGATGACATCGACTAAGTGAGAGTTGTAGAGTCCAACGTACACGGTGTTGCTGTTGGGGTCCACTGCTATTCCTGTGGGCGAATCGTTTAGGGGTATGGTGTAAGTGGAAATTTGAGGGTACTGCTTCAAATTCATCACTATTACTTTGTCAGTTTCAAAGTCTGTTACAAATGCTTGACCCGTGAGAGTGTTCGTTGCGACACCGAATGGGGCAGAGCCGACTTTCGGTGTTTCCACCACCGTGTTAGTGCTTGCGTTTATGATTGATACTGTCCCATCGCCCTGATTCGTGCATAATACAACGTTCTTCAGCAACGAGTAGTATCCCCCTTGAGTTGCAGGTTGCGTAAACGTTGTCAATGAAACTGGGTTCTGGCCGACGGTTATGGAGGGCAAAATTGCGTTGCCTGTTGAGGGGTTGTAGACGCTCACGCTGTTAGCTGAAGTATTTGCGTAGTAGACATTGCCGTTGCAGGAGCAGAGGCCTTGGTTCAACTGTGTAATTCCTGAATTGCTGTACTGTCCGCCGATGTTTGCCACTAGGTCATCAATTAACCAGTAGTTTCCGGTGTCATGAATGAGAACATAAGCCATGTTTGGCGCTTGGATTGTAAGCCGCGTGAACGTTAAACTTCCATAGTTGCCGCTCGCCCAGCCGCTCGTTGCGATTTCAACGTTGTTGGAGTTGTAAGCATCCATTTCGAGCCCAGAATTGGTGCTTGTCAGAATGCTTATATAACTGGCGTCTCCGTCTGTGAAGTCTATTCTTCCTTCGCCTTGATTTGGCCCCAGCCAAGCAAAGAAGTATCCGTTAACAACATATGTTCCATGATTTACTGTCGGGTCGGTTAATGATTGGGCATTGTAGTTTCCCGTTCTAACATCCCCGTAAATCCAGTCGTAGCCCAGTGTTGTTGAGAAGGTTAAGCCGGGCAGAGTGCTTTTTATCGGTTGACCATCAACTCCTTCTTCAAAGTTTATGAAGCCACAGCCCGCTGGCACAGGGTTTGTGGTGACACCCGTCACAATGCCGGTTGAGTTTTCAGGTATTTCTCCTTGAGCCAAAGCTTTAGGTAGAATCGCCATAAACATGGATATGCATAACGTAGCGGTTATGAACAGCGCCGCCGATTTCTTCATTTTACTTGAAGGTAAATGAACATTAAACAATTTCTCACGATCCAGAAATGAAAGGTTCTAGGACTATGAAGGAATTCTGTGGTGAAGACGCCTCAGACTGTTCGAGCGACGTGATGGATGGAAACCACTTGCTTCCAGCAAGTTCCTAGCATTCTGCCTTCCTTTCTTCCTTAACCAAGGGTTAATAAGGCTATATTTAAAATTAGCGCTCTTATGTGAAGTCCGCTAATTAACCTTTTCTTCCTTTCATTCTTCTCACATTTCCTTTCCTTCTTTCCTCGCTGAAGTAAGGGCACGGCGCACGTTTTTTTCCAAGATGTAGACGAAAAAAGAGGGAACCTCGCTGGGAAAAAATGCTCAATTGGTGATGACCTCTCTGGCTAGAGGTTCAAATCCTCTGATTCACTTCAAAATATTAGGCGCCAGTATCAAATTGTGTAAGATTTAAATGACTTCTCCGTGTTATTTGGTTTCATTAAATATTCCCTGAGAACTCTTCATGTCCCTAATACCCACAATCTCTAATCCGTTTCTGGGAGCGTTTGCCGGCGGCTTATTATACGGATTAGCCGTTTGCACCGCAGCTTGCCTACCTTACCTCGCAAGCTACATTGCAGGCATAGGCGTTGGCTTCCGCAAGGGCTTTGTTGTAACTTTAATTTTTAATTCTGGACGCATTGCAGCTTACGCTTTAATCGGGTGTTTAGTCGGTTTATTCAGCGGTTTGTTCAGGTTGGCTTTGTCTAATGTGTCGATTTCGCCGTTTCAAATTTACTCTTCCGTTGCCTTCAGCATTGTAACTGTAATAATCGGCGCCAGCATCCTTCTAAAGTTGAGGGCACCATGCGAGTGCAATCAGCCAAACAGCAAAACCTTGGTTGCACAAGGAAAGCCAAGCAGGTTCGGGTTTGATTTTGCCGCTTTTTCGCTGGGTTTAAGCAGAGGGCTGATTTTATGTCCGCCGTTGATAGCGCTTTTAGTTTATTCATTGCCTTTCTCAACGCCGGTCGGCAGTGTGGGTTTAGCTGTCTTGTTCGGTTTGGGTACGGCTTTGTCTCCGATGCTGCTGTTGGGAGGCGCGACTGGTTGGCTTCTTAACAAAGCGCCCTTGCTGCGGAAATGGATCTCAATTGGGGGAGCAGGCGTGCTGATTGTGCTTGGAATTGCCACATTGATAAATTCATTAACCCAAATATAACATCAAAATGCCGAAAAAAAGAAAAATGCGAGAACAGTTGCAGAGCATTTAATTCCACAAGTTTACTGTTGGTCCAGCCAGTTTCTTGAATTCATCATTGTTTTGCCTGCAAACTTTATTGTTAATGCACCTTCGTAGGGGCATTCTTCTACACATCGGGCGCAAAGGATACATCTTGATTCAGTTACATCGCCGCCTTTCTTCTCGTACACATCGGTTGCTTGAGTTGGACAGACGCGTTTGCAAGCTCCGCACTTGGTGCATTTTTGCTCGTTTTTGTTTAAGCGTGTCAGGGCGATTTGTTTGAAGGGGGTGAAAGTGCTGAATAGTGCGGTTAACGCGCCTAGTGGGCAGATTCTGCACCAGAGTCGTCTGTAGGCTAAGGCCAGGGCTGTGATTGCAATTAGGATGGCTAAGTTTATGGATGTAACGTAAAAGCCTGTTATCCACAGTGGCCCATAAGTTATTTTCGAGACGTAGCTCCACTTCATTTGGCCTAAAGCGCACTCGATTAGCACGCAGAGAGGTCTCATTGGGCAAACCAGACAGAAGGGTTCGTTGAGGTTACTGACAATTCCCGCTTCGGTTCCCTGAGGTCCTCCAGGTATTGTGCCGGGGATAAGCTGAGTGCCGAAGATGACGTATGAGGCAAAGATTACGCTGAGAATCAAAAAAACCGCGATAATGATGTATCTTGATTGGGAGAGTGCCTTGTTTGTCTTTTCGGAAAAGCTCAAATGACGCAGTCTGAGAGCTTTGCGAACTCGTGTTAATCCATCCATGTAAAGTCCAAAGGGACACAGCCAACCGCAGAAAAACCTTCCCAAAATAATAGATGCGAAAGCCACCAAGCCGATAACTATACCTATCTTTTCCAAACCGGAGGTGGAGTATAAAACCTGATAACCTCTTGAAAAGTTCCAGAATGGGAAAATGTAAGCTTGAAGTTGCCAGATTGGACAGGTAACTGTTCGCCCATTAGGATAGTAACATGCTAAGATAGGCACAGATAAACCGTCTGGAAACTGGTTCCCCAAAAGATTTCCGCCAACTAACAAACTGCGCGGCGAAGGCCCCAGCGGCTGCCAAAGCGGCAAATTGAATGGCCCTAATATGAGCCCCATAAACACTGCCACGACGGCGTCTGCTTGGATGAAAAGTCTCAGTGAGCTGACTTTACTGGTTTTGTCTTTAGCCAATTTCAAAATGAGATAAATTCCCACCAGTACGACTGCCACGAACACGGGCAACACTATGTAACTGGGGTTCTCCCACACCACCATCTTTATTCATCCTAATATTAATTAATGTTAAAAGCTGCGGATTGACCTAAATTTTTCGCAATCTCGCGCTCCCTGAGATGTCTGCCAGTTATAACTTTAATTGCAACTGCGACTGCGACGATGGCAGCCACCGCTACTGCTACCGTGACAGCTATTGAATGTTGCTCATAGAAGGGCAAGTTTGAACTGAGCACGCCGTTTCCAAAACCAAAATAGTTGTAGCGAGTTATGCTTACGTTGCCGTTTGCGTTATTTATGGTCATTGTTCCATTATTCGAAATACTCCAACCTGTCCCTTCAGCCAGAATACTGTTATTGACGGTAACAGTCCAGTCTGCGTTGGGGTTCAGTCCTCGCGGTTCAGGGCCTAGGCCAAGGTTCAAAACTTGCTTGCCATTGCCTTCAGCGGTGTATCTTAATCGCAGGCTCTGGAAACCTGTGTTGTTGGTTACCCGATAAGAAATTATCGTCAGATTAGAGTTTTGAGTTGAAATCGTGAAATTTTTCAGTGTCTGGGAGCCCTCAAGGCTTAAATTCAGAAAAACCCAAGCGTTATTTTCAAATGTTGCTTTGGAATAGGTGCCATTTACCGCGAAACTGAAACTGCCATTATAGGCGGGAATGCTGAATTTGTCTGCAGGGCTAAATGTTGTGCCAGTTTGTGCCTGCGCGTTTTGGCAAATGCAGGGAAAAATAAAGATAATACCAATTATGGCAATTCCGATTAAGACCTTAGTTCTATTAATGGTCAACAAACCAAACGCCAAATGCCACGCTTTACATATTTCACTATCAGGTTTGTTATAATGTTTTAGGTTTTGATTTTTTCGCCTTTAATGATGCTGCTTTTCCCAAAGAAGAAAAAAAAGTTAAAACGAACCTGAAGGCGTTCAAGCGTCCAAAATAGGCGCTCACAGCCTTTCGAAGCGGCTGAGCCATCAAGATAGAAGCAGGTATCTTTATTATTAAATTAACTGTCATTAGTCGGCTTGACTGCGTTGAGGCAAAAAACATTTTCCCGATGCCGAAAATCTCGTTCGCGAATGCTCAAACCAGACCACAACAGGAAGTGAAACAAAAATGAATCGAAAAGGTGTAAGCTATGATGCCGGGCGAGTGATGGGGTTCAACTGGCGCCCAGATTTTGACCCGAAGATTGTCCATCGAGAGCTTGAGATTATCATGAATGATTTGCATTGTAATGCTGTTAGGATTTGTGGTCGCAATATCGATCGACTGATGTTAGCCTCAGAGATTGCCTTGGAACAGGGGTTGGAGGTTTGGCTTTCGCCTGAAATGTGGGATAAAACCCCGCGGCAGACGCTCAACTACATCACAGAAGCTGCTGAAGCTGCAGAGAACTTGCGTCAGCGCTGGCCCGACAGGTTGGTTTTCAGTGTTGGTTCCGAGTTAACTCTGTTTATGCAGGGAATTGTTGCGGGAAGAAACATTGGGGCGCGTGTAAAAAACCCCAGCTTTATTTCTCGGGTAAAGGCTGGAGAGCACAACAAGCCACTCAACGCATTCCTAGCCACGGCAACTGATTCAGTGAGAAAGCTGTTTCACGGAAAACTAACGTACGCCTCGCTTATCTGGGAAGCCGTGGATTGGGGGCTCTTCGATTTTGTGGGCGTTGATCATTACCGAATCGCACGAATCAAAAATCAATATGTCGAAATGCTAAAGCCCAGTTTTGCACACGGGAAACCCGTTGTAATAACTGAGTTTGGCTATGGCTCCTGTCAAGGGGGAATCGGCTCGGAAGGCTTCTTGAGTTCATCAGGACTCGGCGGAGACATCATCGACCTCAAATCGCAGTTCCTGCATCAAATACCTCTCCTGGGTCGATTTGTTCGTCCACAGGTCAAATGCAACCATGTTCGAGATGACGATTGGCAGGCACGGGAACTTGTGGACAACCTTAGTGTTCTCGACAGCGCCGGCGTCGATGGCGCATTCATTTTTCAATTTATCTCGCAGATCACTCCTTACAGTGACAACCCCAAATACGACCTTGACATGGCAAGCTCCAGCCTTGTAAAATACTATGGTAACGGACAACACGGCAGAACTTATCCCGATATGCCCTGGGAGCCAAAAGAATCGTTTAGGGCTGTGGCGGATTACTACGCTAACCACTGAGAATCGTTTGTGTTAATGCTGAGACTTTTATTTTCTGCTGAACGTTATTAGGCTGCGCGGTTTGCATCGTAAAGTTAAATAGCTGAATTTGTTAGTTAGAGAATTACTCGTGTGAGACCAATGTTAGATATCAAGCTTATCCGTGAAAACCCAGAACTGGTCAAGAGCAATTTGACAAAGCGCGGCAACCCTGAATGCATCCAAATGCTTGAGGATTTAATCGCTACTGACAAGGACTGGCGATTTAACCTGACTAAACTAAACGAGCTGCGCCACCAGCGAAAACAGGTAACAATGGAAATCGCCAAACTAAAAAAAGCTGGCAAGGAAGCGAACGGCGAAGTTCATAGAGCACAAGACATCGATGAAAACATAACCAACCTTGAAAAGCAGGTAAGCCAACAGGAACAGAAAACACATGAATTCCTCATGCAACTTCCAAACTTGCTGGATGAAAGTGTTCCTTTTGGAGTGGACTCGAACGACAACGTGCAAATAAAAACTTGGGGAACAATCCCAGAATTTAATTTCCAAATAAAAAACCATATTGACTTAGCCATAGCCTTAGATCAAGTTGATATGGAAAGAGCTGGAAAAATATCTGGCGCAAGATTCTTCTACTTGAAAAATCAAGTTGCGCAATTGGACATGGCGTTGATGAGTTTTGCAATTGAGGAGCTTACAAAAAGTGGCTACACGCCAATTATTCCGCCCTATTTGATGAAGCGTGAAGCATATGAAGGCGTAACGGCGCTCGGAGACTTCGCGGATGTTCTCTACAAAGTGGAAAACGAAGACCTCTACTTAATCGCTACTTCTGAGCATCCTATGGCTGCTATGTACATGAACGAAGTGTTAAAAGAACAGGACATGCCGCTGAAACTTGCTGGAATAAGCACGTGCTTCAGAAAAGAAGCTGGAGCACACGGCAAAGACACAAGAGGAATATTCCGCACTCACCAATTCAACAAAATAGAACAATTCATCTTTTGCAAGCCAGAAGATTCAACTAAACTACATGAGGAACTACTACAAAACGCTGAGGAACTTCTTCAAAAGCTTGAACTGCCCTACCGCGTCGTCAACGTTTGCACAGGCGACATTGGAACTGTAGCCGCCAAAAAATACGATATTGAAGCTTGGATGCCAGCGCAAAATGGTTACCGCGAAGTTGTTTCATGCAGCAACTGCACTGATTATCAAGCAAGACGTTTAGGCATTCGTTACCGCGAAAAAGAAGGCGCAGCGCCGAAAGGATTCGTGCACACATTAAACTCGACAGCCGTGGCTACAGGCAGGACTATAGTTGCGTTATTAGAAAACAATCAGCAAGAAGACGGCACAATTAACATTCCAAGTGCCCTAAGAAAATACATGGGTAACAGAGAAAAAATTGACAGAAAACGCTAAACCTTTTAATATTCCCTTGAGAATGTTGAGGCACGTTTGGAGAAATAAATTTGTCTTCAAAAACTAAGCATGTGCGTGATAAGTGGCGTGGAAAAGGATGGTACATGGTTGTTGCACCGTCCTTCTTTGGCAACGTTGAGTTAGGTTCCATACCCGCGCAAGAGCCAGAACAGCTTATTGGCAGAGTTGTGGAAGCTACTTTATATGATATAACAGCCGACTTTTCACATCATTTCTTGAAAATGTTTTTCCAAGTCAACGAGATTGACGGAAAAACCGCTAAAACGCTTTTTAAAGGTCACGAATACTCACGAGATTACCTTCGAAGCTTGGTAAGAAGAAGAACAACAAAGGTAGATTCGTTAATCAACTTAACCACAAAAGATGGGTTCAAACTTAGAATTGCGGTTTCAGCCCTGACGCTTTCAAGAATAAAAACGTCCCAAGAGAAGATTATCCGCAAAATGATGGATAAAACAATCCACGAAAAAGCTAATGCATTGTCACTCGACCAATTCGTTCAAGAAATGGTTCTTGGCAAAATCGCTTCAGACATCTATAACCAAGCTAAAGAAGTTGCGCCGTTAAGGCATGTTGGCATAAGAAAATCCAAACTGCTTGCGCAGCCACAAGCGCCGGCGAAAACACAAGAAGCCCAAGCAGCTCCAGTAGTTGAAGCATAACAATCGCGGATTTGCCTAAAATTGATTGCACCCAGCGGATCGCTTGTATGGCTTAATATAGCGGCAATTCGGTTGTGGTTGCTTGAGTGTGACAACAAGTCCTCTTATAGTGCATTTGTAAATGTATAATGAAAACTCGTGAAAGGTACCAATATGGTTAGTTGCCAACGCTGTGGAAAAAACATCGTCAAGCCCGTTAAGACAATAGAAAACGACTTGTTTTACATAGCAGTTTACTCCTGCGTCAAATGTGGTGCAACCTTTAAGGTAGCCTACTAAGCATTCTGGCTCAACATGCATGACAATATGCCCAACGGTTCGATGCCAGTCGTGGCGCAATTTTTAGCCAAATAAATTTCTTAGATATTTCACAATGAGTTGAGGCTGATCAAACGCTGTCTCCAACGTTTTTCGCGGATTTTTAATGTGGTTAAGCAAAGATAATTTCTTGTACTCTGCAAGCGCTTTAGCAGCTATCTCCTTCACTTCTTCGGAGGTGAAGTCTTCGGTTGAAATCAACGGCATACCTTTTGCTTGGCGCGCCACGGCAAATGAGTTCCAACTCAAATCCTGCGGAATATACCCTTTAGCCTTACATTCCTCGTACAGTCTTGTCCCATACGACGGCGTGGCATTAAACAGGTGCATGCCGACATCAAAATCGCGTTTGAGCTTTAGGGCAAAATCAACGGTCTTCTGCATGTTCTCTTTCTTTTCGCCTGGAAAACCGATAATGTAGAACGCGCCTGTTTTCAAACCGATGTCCTTGCAGATTTTCGCAACTTCGACTACGCGGTTTAAATCTAGGCTTTTGCAGATTACATTGTTCAAGATTTGCTGGTCGCCTGACTCTACGCCGAAAAAGACGCTGTGACAACCTGACTTTTTCATTTTTTCCAGCAAATTCAAGTTCAAGCAGTCTGCTCGGACGCCGTTCGGTGTTTCCCAGCCGATCTTTATTTTTTGCTCAATTAAGCCATCGCAGATAGCTTCGAACCGTGCAAGGTCAAAAGTTAAGTTATCATCTTCAAAGAAAATGTTCTTAACGTCGAATTTTTCCACGACATATCGGATGTGGTTGAGCACGTAGCTTGCGGAGTGTGCCCTAAACTGCTTGCCCATGTGCAGGTGGACTGAGCAGAAACAGCAGTTGAAGGGGCAGCCCCTGCTGGTAATCATGGATATTGCTCTGTTTCGGAAGCTGCGGTAACCTATCCTTTTGGGGCTTAGGTACTGCTCCATGTTTACTAGGTCGTAGGCTGGGTAGGGAAGCTCATCTAGGTCTTTATTGAAAGGCCTCGGCAAATTAACTTTGACTTCGCCATCTTTTCGGTAGGCAACGCCGAGAATTTCGTTCAACTGTTTTTTGCCTTCAAAATATTGAGCTAACTCAAGCATTGCGTATTCGCCTTCACCCATCACCGCAATGTCAACGCTTGTTGCCTCTTCAAGAAACTCTTTCGGCACCGTGGTTACGTGTGGACCGCCTACAACCGTTAAAATACTTGGGTCAACCTGCTTGGTTAACATACTTATTTTAACCGAGTTTTCTATTTGGCAAGTGAAAGGTCCCGCTATACCTACAATATCTGGCTTCCGACTGTAAATTTCCTGCCTTATCTGCTCAAACGGCATACCAACGTTGATGGTTTCGCCGTTTCTTCGAAATGCGTTGTCACTCATAAAAGCATCTAAAATTTCCGTTTTGTAACCTGATTTATCAAGCACCGCTGCGATGTACATTAGGCCAAGCGGCAGATTGCCTGCTGGCAGGTCAGAGCCTGGATAAAATGCTTGCGGCGGATTGATGAGAAGCACTTTCATTTAGGTTCCCAATGATTATAAAGTTGACCTGCCCGAGATATTTAAATGAACTCATTAATCTTTTTAGCATTGAATATCCATATTGTTAGCTGTTTTTTGTGTATTTGTTCATATGAAATAATCTTCCATTTTGCTTAGTTAGCATGTTACTGTTAAGACACAACCACATAAGTTTATGAGCGGTCATTCGGCTCTATTATTGTTAACTTTTTCGTTGTTTTAATAGGAGGTGAGTATTTTTGAGTAGGCATGAAGAAAACCGAAAGGGCAAAATGACCGTCGCCGAGGCAGGAAAGAAAGGTGGAGAAAAAACTGCTCAAACCCATGGGCGCGAATTTTATGAGGAAATTGGCCGTAAAGGCGGCGAGAAAGTTTCAGCGGAACGAGGCCCAGAATTCTACAGTGAAATAGGCAGCAAAGGCGGGTCTGAGAGAGCCAAGCAGCATGAAGGTACAAGTGAAGCAAGAGGAAAAACAAGCCTTGAAGAAGCAGGCCACAGAGGCGGGCAAAGAGTCCGAAAACTGATCCTAGCTGGCAAAGAACATGAAGAAGAATAAAAAAACCATTTTTAGTTATTAATGTTAATTTCCGCTTATTTGGAGGTAAGATCGCTTTTTATTTTTTAACGGAGGTGAAAGATGGTGGAACGCGAAGAGAAAAAAGGTCAAATGACAGTTCAAGAAGCCGGAAGGAAAGGCGGACGGAGAACAGCTGAAACCCATGGAGAAGAATTCTACAGTGAAATAGGTCGCAAAGGTGGAAAGATAGGCGGCCCAAAAGGTGGGCAAAAAGTCAGTAAGCTCATTAAAGCAGGAAAAGCCCATGAAAAATAATAGAAAACCGCTTTCACGATTAGTTTTATTTTGAAAAGATGATCAAATTTTTCAAGCTACAGTTTTTGACTTAATTTATGGTCTAAATCGAATTTTTGACCCAAAAAAAATCCTTTCCATTGTTACTGTGCTAAGACAGCCACGTATGTTTAAAAGTTTTGTTGCGAGACAAAAATTGGGAAAGCAACGCAAGAAGCTGGAAAAGTTTCGTTTAGCTTGTGTTTTGGAGGTGAATGTTTGAGTGAAACGAGAAAGAAGGGAAAAATGACTGTTGCCGAGGCTGGGCGCATGGGCGGAGAGAAAACCGCTGAAACTCACGGACCCGAATTTTATAGCGAAATAGGAAGCAAAGGTGGTTCTCAGCGAGCGAAACAGCATGAAGGCACAATGGAAGCAATAGGAAAAACAAGCCTTGAAGAAGCAGGCCACAGAGGTGGGCAAAAAGTTCGCAGGCTCATTGAAGCTGGAAAAGAATATGAAAGGGAATAGGTTTACTGAATTTCCATCGTTTTGCATATTCAATCATATGTCATAGTCTCTTTAGAACTTAAAGTGCTTAACCTAAAGAAAATATGGCCAGTTGCCCCTGAATTTTGAAGTTGAAAGGTATCAGGTATGGCGTTTTTCGCAAGTTTAGTTACAAGGAATAAGAAACAAAACAGAATCAACCACGAAATTATTTTAGAAAACTTAGTTTCAGTTAGCTTGTGTTTTGGAGGTGAAAGCCAACGAGTAGAGAAGAAGCCCAGACAACCAGGCGCGGAGGCATAAGTCAAGGAGGTACACGACGGCAATACACTAATAGAAACGGAAAATCTGGTCGCGTCAGCCCAGCTATAGTAGAAAAATATCTTGCCGCTTGCATTACCCTGCGGAAAAGAAGACTTTGGTCGATAAAGCCCAGGATAAAGACGCCTCAGACGATGTAATTGATTTATTAAACAAGCTGCCCGATAAAACCTACAAATCGCCAATAGATATAACAAAAGAAATAGGAAAAATAGAGTAACTAAATAGCATTCCGTTTCACTGATTTAATTTCTCAGCGTTATTTTTCCTATTTTAAAAAAATAGAGATTAGTTTGGTTAATCACGCTTAACTTGGCAGGTTTGTGATTGCTCTTCGCTGACCACACACGCTTAAAGGCTTTCCTTGAGTAGATAACACAACAGCCTTTTTTTGAGAAACCTAAAGGAGGTGAATAATTTTGGTGGTTAAAACTGAAGAAAAGAGAAAGATGACACGAGAAGAAGCTGGAAGGAAAGGCGGCGAAAAAGTGGCTCGAGAAAGAGGCACACAATTTTATAGAGAAATCGGTAGGAAAGGTGGAGAAAAAGTATCTGAGGAGCGCGGTTCCGAATTCTTCAGGCAAATAGGAAGGAAAGGCGGAGAGAGCAGAGGAAAGAGGCGTGAATAAAGCTCTTTTTTCTTATAGTTTCATTTTCTCGTTTTAATGACCGGGTTCTGTTAACTTGGTGGGAGATTACGGTAAAAGAGTTTTCGGTGTTAACTGTTGTTGGCAAAGATAGTCAAGCTTGTTGGAATGCTTCTTCAAACAAAAGTTTATCTGTTTTGGCAGCCTCAAAATCAAGCAACCTCTTAGGTTTAAAAAACTAATCTGAAAAGGATCTTCTTTTCAGTCTTTTTTTTCGGCTCCTAATTTATCGTTATCAGCAAAGTTATCCGTGGACGCAGACTCAGCTTTTAGTTCCCTGGGTTCAAGTCTCGTTAATTTAACATTTGCTTGTTTAGGCTTTTTCGACTTATTTGGTGCTTCGATTTTTTTTAAAACACCTTGAAGTTGTGAAGAACTCCTGTTTATTTCAAGAGTGCCTATCCTGGAAACAATGCTTCCATATTTTTGGAGAATTTCTTCGATATAAGGTGAATCTATTCTGGCAATTCTATTCCAGGTCTTAATCTTACTTTTGTCGACGCTTTGCACATTGTTGAAATCGAGACAAATGCCTGGTTCTTTTTCGCTAAAATTCCACAAAACGGGAAGCGCTTCAGGAAGTGTTTCTTTGAGATACCTTTTTTCAAGTGATTTGGCAATTTCGTTCATTTTATGTTGTTCTTTATGTAGTCTCGCAATAGCAGGGTCATTTTTGTGTGGCGGATATTCTTTGTTTCTAAAATACGCTTTTTTCAAAGGAAAACCGTAACAGACTAACATCTTTTCAGTTTTTGATTGCATTATGTCGCATTTTGGAGTTAATATTACGCCATACGTAAATCTCTCTTGTGTCTCAAAAACATCACCCGTCATAAACTCTTCATCTTTTGCAGGAACAAAGAAAATCAGTTTTCCATATAAAAGACGGTCTTCTCTCGTGAGAAATTGAGTTTTCGTTTTGAGCAAAGTTGCATTTATTTTAGTTATTATTTCAACGAGTTCCCCAAAATTTTCTATTTCAATAATTCTTCTTGAAACGAGCCGCATCATTTCATTAACTAGCTCACGTGCGGCACCTTTATTTTCATGACAATTTTTGCACAGCAGTTTTACTAATGCTCTTATGGACATTTCGACATTGTTTGCTGTGATTTCAGTCAAAGCCATATCTTTCGCTTTGTCGAATAGCACTTCCCAGACCAGCAAGAGACTTAAAATCTCGTTCTTCTCAAGTACAGAATTAATGAGCTTGTCTAGGCGAGCTGGCTGTAATCTAGCCTTTGTTAGCCCTTTCTTAGCAATGAAACCGGGAAAAGGAACCCCAACTCTTTGTTTGTAGACCCTCTTAAGTGCTTGAACATCACTTCTTTCAAATTCACGCGCTACAATAATGGTTACAAATGGTCCAGGTATCTTGCTTAAGGCGTCAACAACAGGAATAAAGAAATTGTCGCCTAAGGCTTTTTTCATATCGGTATTGCTCAGGTCTAAATCTGTTACTATGATTCTAACATTGTAAATACTGACGGGTGGTTTATCAGATCCATTCCAATATTGTACTTCAATACCTTGTTTTAGAAAACTTGTCGTCGCTTCAGAAATAGTCTCATAATCATCATCAATGAAGAGAACTTTACCAAAATCATTTAGTCGCATTTTCTTTTTCCCTCAACAGTTTGCAAGCTAACTGCGATATTTGCACCTAACAACAGACCTGAAAAGTCATCAGAGTTTAGCATAAGCAAGTTACCGCCATTCATTCTAGCAATTCGATCAGCAATGTATAGTCCAAGACCCATGCCGTCAGGTTTTCGCGTAAAAAAAGGCAAAGTAACAATGTTAATATCGTGATCTTCGAAACCGGGACCACTATCGCTAACAATTATAGTGGGTCGATTCATATATTCGCAAACAATAATCTTTATCTGACGTTCATTGGGTTTTTTGCGGAGAAGCCAATAAAAGCTGTTGTCGAGAAAATTGAGAAGAAGCATTGTGATCAGGTTTTCTTTTCCTTTGGCTTTGATTTTATCTGATCCTTCAACTACGCAACTTATGCTGTTTCGCGCTAACTTGTCCCTCATTAAATCGACGGCTGCCTCTGCGGCTCTCTTCATTGGAAAGATTTCATCCTGCGATTTTACACTCAAATCAGCTAAGCCATTTGTGATAGAACTGGCTTGCCTGAGATGATCAATTGCAACGTTTATTTTCCCCTCAGCGTCTGATGGCTTGTTTTTCCTCATTTTTCCCATGATTTTTAAAGCTTCGTCCAGATGTCTCTTTACTTCGTGAGTTGGTATCAAATAAGTAATTCCAAAAGAGGCTGCAACTAGCAGTGGTTGTTCTTTTTCTGCGAGGATATTTTCTAATGAGTTACGCGCATCATCAATTAATTTGTTAAGAGCAAGCTTTACTTCACAGGGATTTTCTGTTCTGAAACCATTATAGACATGGCTGCAAGATTCCTGGTAAAAACCAGTTTGTCATAATCCTCGGGTCTTGTTCTGCCCAACGCCTTTTTCATTTTTCGTCTATCTAAAACTCTTTCGTTTTCACAAACGGAAATTGCTCCCAATATTAGGCCAACAAAATCTTCGTAAGCTTGATTATCAATAAGTCCTTCCCGATCAGTTTTGTCAAGAAGCTGTCGATTTGTTTTAGACGAGATTTCGACTGCACAAATTACTTGATTTCTGCTTAGTCGTAATTCAAAACTTTGGGCAACCCTTCGTGCATCCATATTTAACCAATCGTTATCATAATTGCCATATGGATAAACTCGAAATCCATCTCTAAATACTTTAACACCACTATTTGGGCGTATCATTTTTTTGTAAATCGATGACTCTCCGAATACGGCATTAAGATCTTCCGAATAAGCATCCCACGAATAGAGCTTAATGTTAAATGCTCCGCATATTGGCTTTCTATCTTCTGTATACATAACCTGAGTTTTAACATCATGCTTTCCGTTTTTTTCTTCTCTAAACAAATCTGGAAGATCGGGTCTAGTAAATTTGTATTTGTACTTCAGCATGCCTGTTTCGTCGATTGTACCTGTGAAAGTGTACGTCGCTTGCTTAACCAGGTTTGCCATATCAGGTATATTTACCTCAGGGGCATTATCATCCTCAACTTCAACTTTTATGTCAAAATCCGAACAGACCTCAAAAGGTGATTTGAGCGCAAGTATGTTTTCCTTAACTTCTTTCATCATTTGAGGTGTCCAGTCTCTTCGTATTTTCGTGATTGTTAAGCAAGTTCCTTTTGGAGATTCCTTTTCATTTGGCTGGTTTTTGGACTCTGGAACATCTTTGAAGATTTCTGGTTCTCTCACTTCCCATTTTACTGGAACCTGGTCCAACAGCCCTTCTTGCTCAAACAGTGTCCAATCGATAGTTAGTTTTGTTTCAGTATTTTCACCAAAGCGTCTAGTAATGAGTTCTGTCACATAACCAAGTTTGTGTACAGCGAGACGCCCAAGCCCTTTTTCGCCCAGATAAATTCGATGCTTTACTTCAGAAAACCGAGGTGCTCTATCTATCCCCCGAGCCTTTGACAATGTTCCTAATTCAAGCCAGGAAGAAAGAACGGTTTGAAGAGACATTCCGTTGCCATTATCCCAGACTTCTATCTTTCCAATTTCTGCATCGCTTGGTTTAAGAAGCGTCACTATTACCTTTTCTGCATCCGCATCGAACGAATTTTTTACCAATTCCGAGACGGCCGCAATTTCATCAGTGATTAGTTGTTCACCTAGAAGAAGCATTATCCTAGCACGTGCTGCAATATGTGCTAAACCACTTTTTTCTGTTGACATTATTTCAACTCCAAAAGAAATGGGGCGTCACTTGATGTTTCGACGGCGGTTACTTTTGGAGTGGAGTTTTCTTCACAGAACATTTCAACGTTACAACCATCTCTTTTGAGTCGATCCAATGCAAAACGACAAGTATTTTCCGACACTTCTGAGCCTATCCACTTGCGAGATAACTTGTGACAAACGGCGCCAGCAGTTGCTGACCCAGCGAATGGTTCAAAGACGAATTCACGTATATTGGATGAAGTCAGTATTAATCTTCTAAGGAGTGCTTCAGGTTTCTGGGTTGGAAACCTTCCTTGTTTTGAGCAACTGAGTGGTATGTCTGTCCATATATCCTGAACAGTTTTTCCGCGCATTTCGTCTAAATAGCGCTTTAGCAAAGGAACTTTCCCTTGTATATTAACTATTTTTCCTGCTAAAAGCAGCCGCCACATTTTTACTTCGCTGTAACGCCAATATCGTTTTATGCCCAAAAACTCGTATCGAGGATTGCCCTTTGATGCTCCACCTGGACCAGTTAAATCCCCAACGGCATATTTTCTTTCAGTTCCAGGCTCTACATACTTGTAAGTGCGGTCGACGTAAACGTTGTCGTATGGAACATATTGCTGATTCCAAACATATTTTTGGGAACCTGCGTAAAGAAGAATTGTGTCATGGATGCGACCAAAGTGTTTGCTGCCCTGCTTAGCATCATTATGAGAGCTTTGCCGTTTCCAAATAATCTCATTCACAAAGTTATTGCTCCCAAAAATGCCGTCCGCCAAAACCTTGAGGTAGTGTGAGATATGCCAGTCACAGTGGATGTAAATCGAGCCTGTAGGTTTTAAAAGCCTTTTGAATTCTTCAAGACGAGGCTTAATCCAATCAATATATTCTTGGGTGTTTGTCCAGTTGTCATCGAAACTGCAACCATTCATGCTGTACATTCTTCCTGTAAAAAAAGGAGGATCAGCATAGATCAGATCAATTGAGGTATCTGGGAGTCTTTTGGAGGTTTCGAGGCAATCTTCTTGAAAAAGAACAAAATTGTCCAGCTTATCGGGACAGATAGTCATTTGGTGTACCGTGTACTACTTTTAAACGTTATGCTTACTTAAAATTTGTGGACGTATCAAGTTCCACAGACACCCAAATTCTGAGCCCTCAACTACTTAGCGCGCACAAAGGTCGATTTGTTTTGGAGTAACCGAGGATGCTTTGTAGCTAAGCCTTGGAGTAACCTTTTCCTTTTTCAAATTTTAGAGTGAAAGCATATTTTCCATTACTAGTATATTCATTGAATTTTGTGCCGCAATTGTTACATGCGCATGCTTTGACTTCAAAGTGTCCATATTTCCATGTTTTATCGGGTTTATTTGATTATTTTTTTGCATTTTGGGCATTTTGTTGGCATACGTGTATTTTGTTCTGTCTGTGTTTTGACCTTTTCTATAGGCTAAGTTTTAGTTTCAGGTCTTTGAACTCATTAACGCCTACGCATAGATTCTAAGCCCTACTTCGTTGACCCAGCTTGGAGACTCTCTACAACTGTTAAGATTTAGTCTAAAAATGATTTTACCTTAATATCTGCTAAGATCATTTTTGCAATAAGTTCTTAAATTCTAACCCTTCCATTAATAATATATGCCAACTTACAAGGAACGAATAGAGGCAAAGGCAATTGAGATCCTGAGAAGTAACCCCAATGGTGTTCGATATTCTAACTTAGTAAAACAAATTAAAGATAGCCTTCCTGATACAAATGTTAACCACATTCGTGGGACTATTTGGAACCTCGATGCAACCAGACCCGAAGAAGTGTACAAAGCTGGCAGAGGACTTTTTAGGCATGTATATTTCAAAGAAACGCAAAATCAAACAGAAGCGAGCGCTCCACCTATCCCTCAAATAAGAGAAACTGATTTCTATACTCCGTTTGCAGAATTTCTAAAGAATGATCTTGGCGAGTGCACCACAGCAATAGCCTTAGGTGGAAGAATTTTCGGAGATAAATGGGGAACGCCTGATGTAATTGGGATTGAAAGATCTACGTTGGGCGAGATAATTCAGCGCCAAATAGTAATTGTATCTGCCGAAATAAAGACAGACACACAAGGTCTAATAACAGCCTTTGGGCAGGCTTGCGCATATAGTTCATTCAGCCATAAAACTTACATTGTAATCCCTAACAGTTCTGATATAGAGGACAAAGAAAGACTTGAATCTTTATGCCTGATATTTGGGATAGGTCTTATTCTATTTGATAATGCAAACCCCCAAGACCCACAATTTGATATTAGAGTCAGACCCATTAAACATGAACCAGACATGTTTTATGTAAATAAATACATACGATTGGTACCAGAACAACTATTCAGGTAAATAAAAATCGAAATTTAACTGCTTATTTCTTCTTTATCGCATTGAGAACCTATAACTAGCGCTCGCTCGGTAAAATCATCAACTGAAGAGTGCCAGTTACAATAAATTAACTAATCCACCGAAAAAGGTACGAGGCAAGGATGTTAAGTTAACAAATTTGCCTACAATTCTACATGCAATTTCACCAATTCTGCATGCAAAAGTGCGCGACTTATTTCTATGTTGAACTATGTTGAATCATGTTTGGCATCTATTAGGATCATCTAGCAGACCGAGGGGGTAGGCTGTGAGAGCAAACAAATACCCTATCTAAGCCGAAATCTCACACCAAGTTAACAGAACCATTGTAGCAACCTACCCCACGAAAAATCAACATGGAGAACAAATCCCACGCCAGGTCACCAGAAGCAATGACCGAAAGGCAAATATTGAAATAATGTTATTTTGTATTTTGGTTTTATGAAGCAAATTCTTGTTTTGTATTATAGCAGAACTGGGAACACTGAAAAAATGGCGAAAGCGGTAGCTGAGGGCGCGCAAATCAACGATGACATTAAAGTAATATTGGATTTTCACATTGCACCCGAAGAACTAAGCAGCTTTGATGCCGTAGTCGTCGGAGCACCCACTTATCACCACGACATGCCTGTTGATTTCAAAAACCTATTCGAGGAAGCTGCCGTAAACGGCATAAGTTTAAAGGGCAAAGTCGGGGCAACATTTGGCTCTTATGGCTGGAGCGGCGAAGCACCGAAACTCATCTTAGAAATTATGAAGAACAAGTTTGAGATGCAAATAGTTGAGGCGTCCCTGCTTGTTTACTATGTTCCTGACCAAAAGATGCTTAACGCCTGCAGGGAACTGGGAAAAAGAGTTTCCGAAACCTTGATGAGGAAGGCTTAACATAAAGCGGATGGAGAATTTTATGGAAAAACCAAAAGATAATCTCATCGAATTTCTGAAAAACCAAATAACTATTGAAAAGGAAATTGTTGCTTCCCTTCAAAAACCTCTGCGCAGCATGAAAAATCCTGCTGTCAAAGGCGTTCTGAGCGGCGTGTCGCTTGATTCTATTAAGCATGCGGAACTTTACATGGCAGCAGTTACCCTGCTGACTAGTGCTTCTACTGCGTTAACACAGGAGAATCTGGATGAGCACAGAGCACTCATAGAAAAGCATATTGAAATAGAATCACGACTAATTAAGAAACTCGAAACCATGATTCCAACCATTGAAAACCAGAAGGTTGTCTTTCTCTTAAACTCCATATTAGCCGACGAACGTCGACATCACGAAATGCTAAAGATGGTTTTAGAAATAATCGTTCACGCTGAAACCATAACCGAGGATGATTGGTGGAAACTGCTTTGGGAAAACGCGCCGTTTCACGGAGCTCCTGGCGGAGGATAAAAAAAGAAAACGCGGGCGTTTTTGTTAAGAGTTAACGTTGTCATTCATAACTTGTTCAGAAGAGCTCCATGTGTCTTCGACTATTTGCTGAAGCTCCTTTAGTACTGAAGCCAACATTTCGCCTTTGCAAGTTAAACCGTAGGCTTTCGGAGTTTTCCTTATGAAAACTAGTTTTTTGCCTTTCAAGCCTCTGAGGTACTTGTAGATTCTCCTCATGGAAAGCTTCGTTTCTTTGGCAAGCTTTCCGGCGGAAATTCCCGTGTCAGGGATCAGACCGTGAACTTTTTGTTGGGTAACGGTTAAGGTTTCTCTGTTTGGGTTTCGTTTTGATTTGAAGAAAAATATGTAATCTCTTTCTTTTGGGGTTTCTATCAAACCTGCAGAGCGTAAACGCTTGAGTATTCGTGAAGCGATCTTTGGCGAGATAAGGGCTTCGATATCTTCAAATGTTTTTGGTCCTGAAAGTAAAGATTGTAAAAGGATTTCTTCATAGCACTCTGAATGTGCCGGAAGTATTTCGGCGAATTCTGGGAAGCACCCCAGTAGCTCGGTTAGTCGACCGCCAAAAGTTGTTGCGTAGTATTCATCTCGTGCTTCGGTAGCTAGCCCAACTGCCATTAAAGGCTGCAGATATTCTTCGTTTATAGTGTCTTGACTGTGGCTGTGTCCCGTCCTTTTTAGTTCTTGCTGCAATTGGCTTACGGAATATCTTCCGTTTACGATTGCTTGCAGAATATGGAGTCTTGTCTCGTTTTTTAGAACGTTGAAGAGCTCTTTTATGTAGTTTGGGTTATCCATGGTTTCTCGGAGTTTTCTTAGCTCGTTTTTTAGTTTGTATACTTGGCATCGGTTTATGCATTCTAAGGGTGTTATTGGAGCGCAGTTTCTGCATTCTGCGTCAAGTGACTTAAGCATTCCAGTTAGGTCGCGGTTATTTTCACTTTTTCTGGGTGGTAATAGGACATTGCCCATTTGTTTTTTCTCCTCTTGTGGCGTGTGTCGTGAGGGTAGGAGGAAGGAGATCGATTGTCAAGTTGCCTTTTTTTGAGTTTGATACCCCTTCATGACACGCGTCATAATATATGACGAGCGTCATATTTAAATAGGTTTGCCCCGAAAATAAGAGTAACTGGTGTTAAACTTGATATTGCCGTGCGAAGTGGGAGTAAAAACCGTTTTGCCTGCCGTAAAAGCCATCATGGCAAGGTCAATCGTTGAAAAACATGGACTAAACGAAAAACAAACCGGAGAACTCCTCGGACTATCACAATCTGCAATAAGCAGATATGTGGGAAGAGAACGAGGAAACCTGCTGCCAATAGAAAACTCAACTTCAATTTTAGCGCTAATAGATCAAATGGTGACTTTCCTCATAAAAGAACCCGACAACAAAGCAGAAATCCTCAGTCTCTTCTGCCAAACATGCACAGCCATCAGAGAAAAAGGCTTAATGTGCCCATATTGCCAAAAAGAAATGTCTCCACAATGGGCGGAAAACTGTTTATTCTGCCGGTAAATCATCCAATTAAGATTTATTAAAAACGAAGTTTACTGTTTTTTGAGGAAAATCAATGTCTTATGATGAGAACGCCTTTTTGGACACCATTGAAAAAGTCACCAAAAGCGTCGTTAACATAAGCACAATGAAACTTGTCCACAACATTTTCTACCAAGCGGTGCCTGTGGGAGGCACAGGGTCAGGCACCATAATCGATTCAAAGGGGCTAATTTTAACAAACAACCATGTGGTCGGTGGTGCACAAAAAATCAGCGTAACTCTGGGCAACAACGAAGTGCTCGAAGGTACAATTGTTGGGTCATGCGCTATTCATGACGTAGCCGTGGTTAAAATTGATGGTAAAAAACGCCATCTTCAAGCTGCAGAGCTCGGTGACTCCGACAAGATAAGAATGGGGCAAAGAGTCTATGCTATCGGTAACCCTTTTGGTTTGGCTGGTGGACCAAGCGTAACCTCCGGGGTAGTCAGCGCAATTAATAGGACAATAGAATCGGACAGGGGTTTGATAGAGAACCTTGTTCAAACTGATGCCTCGATTAATCCAGGAAACAGTGGCGGTCCACTTGTAGATGTGACAGGCAAAGTTATAGCAATAAACACCGCCATAATACCGTACGCTCAAGGCATAGGCTTTGCAATCCCCATAAACTCGGCGAAAAGCTGCACCGACGAACTTGTCACTGAAGGAGGAGTCAAAAGACCTTGGCTGGGCATAATAGGATTAACAGTAACACGGGAAATCGCGCGCTACTACGGATTACCAGTGAACCGCGGAGTCTTAGTGACTAGAATTGCTGATGAAAGCCCTGCAGAAAAAGCTGGAATGGCTGAAGGAGACATCATTCTGGAAATAAGCAGGATAGAAACCAATCGAATCGAGGACGTGGTCAATGAGATTCAGAGGCGAAAGATCGGCGGCGTAGTCAGAATCCTTGCGTTGCGCAATGGCAGGGAACATTTCTTTGAGTTAACACTAAGCGAAGCGCCATAAAGCCAATTTACGGTTGGCGGAGGGTTCGGTTGAGCCAAAATCAAATCAAAAATATCTTAAGCAAATACAAAGTTATCGCAGTTGTTGGGTTATCCAAAGAGCCTGAAAAAGACGGCTACAAGGTTAGCGCTTACCTAAAACAACATGGTTACCGCATCATACCAGTTAACCCCTTTGCGGACGAGGTTCTGGGCGAAAAAAGTTATCCGAGCCTACTTGATATTCCGCCTGAAATTCAAAAAACCATTGAAATAGTGGATATTTTTAGACCATCTAAAGATGTGCCGCCGATAGTCGAGCAAGCCATCAAGCTTAAAGCGTTATACGGCAAGCCTTTTGTGGTTTGGATGCAGCTTGGAATAGTTAATAAGCAGGCGGCTGAGGCAGCTAAGCGGGCTGGTTTGATTGTGGTTATGGACAAGTGCTTAATGGTTGAGCACCACCGTTTAGCTTAGCTGGCTATATTAAGCCAAGCAGTAAGGACACAACGGTTGCGATGATAACGATGGCTACGGTTTCGGCAAGCGTAATCTTCCAGTTTACACGTGTCTTCTTTGAGCGGTACCGCGCCAGAAACACTCCTGAAATGACGCCGACTTCAAGGAGCGAAACAACAATGTTATAGAAGGGTGGAAGAGCAAGGTAGGTTGCTATTGGAATGATCCCTGCAAGAAAAGTTGTAGTTCCAGAAATTATTGCTCCATAAATGTTAGACCTATGTATTTGTTTTCCAAGCAAAGTAAAGAGTTTCTGCACTATCAGAAGCGACTTATCCCGTTCTTTTTTGTCAGGTATGTCGCTTAAGCTGTAATTCATCAAGTTTTGAAGCGTCATGATGTCAGCTAAGTCTTCAGTGATTCCGCCAAGCAGGAAGCTTGAAAAGTTGGTAACGGCAACAGCACTCAACGTTAAGAAGGCAGCGAACACAATGGTTTTAGGGCTCCCCAAAAACGAGGTGCTTGCGGAAAACGTTGCTATGAACGCTGAAAGAATAACCACTAAACTAGTTATTGAGCCATCAACTAAACCAGCTACAACTTCCATGATGGGTTCTTTCTTTAAGAGGAGACTTTCCCATTCTTTGCCGACCTTTTGGCCTTGCGGAGATAACTGAACCATATCGTCTTTTTCAATGGTGATAAGGCCTTCAATCGCCATCTCCTGGAGGGCTCTATCTAATTCGGACATGTCAACGCAGGCATAGCTAACGCAGACGCGGTCAATTCGGTTTTTTAGGGTTGATTTTTTTATTTTAGCGCCCTTGCTTAAGTTTAACAAAACAATGATGCGGATGATGTCGGGTAACTCTTGGATTTCAAAGGACACTCAAATATTCACCGATACAATAACACTCAAATAACTTTTGTTGCTGCTAATAACTTTTGTGCGCGCCCAAAAGCAGGCTTTCAGGTTAGATGCATTACGCTTTTCTAGGCACATTTTGGGCATTGAAATAAGTTAAAATCTGCGTCCTCTAACAGCTTTGAATCCAAAAAAATAGTCACTATTCATCATTGGAAGGGGAGGGACAAATTCGGTTTTTCCATAAAGTACTAGTGAAAAAGAAGCTTAGAGTCTAACTGATTTTTTCTAGAGCGCTCTGGATTTCTTGATAGTTTGGTTCCACCGATGGGTTATCTGAAACCCAAACATACCTAACTATGCCTTTAGAATCTATGATGAAAATTGAGCGTTTCGCAACTGTGTAACCGTTCAGCTCAGCAAAATTAGGCAATTCTAACCCGTAAGCTTTGGTGACTTCACGTTTATAGTCGCTCAATATTGGAAACGGCAACCTGTTTTTTTCTGCGAACCCTTTGTTGGAAAATGGGTCGTTGACGCTTACTCCTATAACTTGAGCATTTAAATCGATAAGCCGGGACATGGAGTCACGGAATTCACACATCTCCTTTGTGCATGTTGAAGTGAATGCGCCGACAAAAAAAGCTAAAACGATTTTTTTCCCTGAAAAATCCTTCAGGCGCGTCGGGTTCTTATCGGTATCAGGCAAAGAGAAGTCTGGTGCCGTGTCGCCGACTTTAATTTTGCTTGACATTTGAAGTAATCCTCGCTTCTAGAAAAAGATAAACCTCTATAAATGGTTGGTGCTTTTACCCAAAAGCAAAAGCGCAGGGACAAAACTTGTTTAAAACGCATATTTCACATTTGGGTTTTCTTGCAATACACACTTGCCTGCCGTGGAAAATCAGCAAATCGGTTAGTTTCATCCAGTTCTCTTTAGGAGTAATCTGCATCAAGTCTTGTTCTATTTTAGCGGAGTTATCCTGTTCTGTGAGCCCAAGGCGCTGTGACAATCTGTGGACGTGGGTGTCTACTGCTATGCCCGCGATTATTCCGTAAGCGTTGTATAACACTATGTTAGCGGTTTTTCTTGCCACTCCAGACAGTTCCAGCAGTTCCTCCATTGTTCTAGGTACTTGAGAATTGTATTTTTCGACTAGAAGCTGGCAGCACTTTTGCAGGTTTCTGGCTTTGTTGTGGTAGAAACCAGTTGACCGAATATCCTGTTCTAACTCTTTTATGTCAGCGTTTGCATAGTCTTGGGGTGTGCGGTATTTTTTGAACAATTTTTGGGTTACTATGTTTACTCTTTCGTCAGTTGTTTGGGCAGAAAGCATGGTTGCCACAAGTATTTCCAGCGGGTTAGAATAGTTCAGGGCTGTTTTTGCGTTGGGGTACTGTTTTTCAAGCAGCTCAATTACTTTTGCGGCTCTTTGTTTGGGTTCAAGGTATATTTCCGGTCTTTTCATTTGGGCGTTCTCCTTAGAATTATGACAAGTAAAGTAGTGAACTGGCGGGGAATAAAAGTTTGCTTCGCCGAATAATTGTTTTAACATCTGTTTAATAATATATCTTCATGCTTTAAATTTGCAAAGGTTTATCTGAAATGTTATTGCGCAATGTTTATATAATTTCCAATAATCTGAAAATATGTTGATTAGTATAAAGTGGCAGTTATGGTTAACCCAACAAGAGTAACCGTTGCATTCGACAAAACAACAGCCGACTTACTGGAAAAAATAAGCACCGAAGCCCAAGTATCCCAAAGCGAAGTCATGCGCCGCGCCCTAAAATTCTACAACGAAAACAAAGCTCTCGAAGACCCCACAACCAAGAAAAAAATTCAGGCCTACAGCGACATGCTTCTCAACGGTGAACACGTTATCATAGACGTCGACCACTGGCTGATGTTCCTACAGTTAATCGCTTCATCGCCCCAGCGGGAAAAGTTTTGGAGCGAGCACAAAGAAGTAGCCCGAGCCCATTGGGAACAACTAAAAACAAAAGTCCATTCAGCTGAAGATTTGCTGGTCAGGCTCGAGGCGTGCAACTTTTACCGTTTAACAAAAAACGCCCCCAACGACTACACGTTGGTTTTGGTTTCGGAGGTTTCGAAGGATTTCATTAGAATATTCCTTGAAGAGTACTTTGCAGCCATGGGCGTTAAGGCAGAAATAAAAGAAAACCTGACCAAGCTCAGAGTCACAGTTAAGCCCACCACAACAAGAGTGTAAACTGACTGCACAAAACTTTTACCCTCACACTACTCTAATCAATACTCAAGGTGACAAGTGTGAGTTTGAAACTGAAAGTTGACGGAAAAGAAATTCCCCTAAACGAATTTGTCGAAAAAATCTTAAGCGGAACAATAGTAGGCGCTGTGACCGCTCTGCGCGGAATAAAAGAGGACTGGAAAAAAATCGAGATAGAAATAGAAAAATAGTTTAGCCCTTAAATTCAATAGTGCTCTCGATTTCAGCGAACATTTCCTTTTTAGCTTTGCATATTGGGCAAATATACGGCGGGTCTTCCCTAAACACTACATATCCGCATTGCTTGCAGTACCATAACTTCTTTTTAACTCCAGATTGCGCTTGTCCCGTTTTGGCTGGTGGTTTTTGTGGCTCCTGTTGCGCCGGTGCTTGTTCAGCAGGGGACGACGATTGCGTTCCATAGGCTCTTGCTTGTTTCTCAAGTGGCCTTCGCTCGGGAACTTCAGGCAAGCTTTTGCTTTCGTAGACTTGTTTGTTAACGTAGAGTCTGCAGTAGCAGGCTCCGTACTGGGTGACGTCTGGGTCTCGGTAGTCGCAGGGGCAAATTATGTCTCGGTCATACTCAAAATTGCCTGAGGTAAGCCTGCATGGGCATAAGGGGTAACCGTAGCGGTCTTCGTTGGTTTTTAATCCTTCAAGAAAACCCTGCAGAAGTTCAGGCTGAGGAGTTAAATAGTACCCGTAGGTTTTAGCGTCCATTTCAGCTCTTCGACGAACTTCCTCGATTGTGGTCAAATTTCAAGTACCTCTTTGAGTTTGTCTTTGCGAAAACCAGTGACCAAAATTTTGTCATCCACAATCGTCGTAGGATAGCTAATCATGCCGCCCATGCTTGAAATTTTTGCGTGAATTTTCTGTTTATCTTTCTCGTCAGCTAAATCAACATCAACATATTCGTATTCGATGCTGCTGTCATTTAGGAACTGCTTGGTCAATTTGCACCAAACACAGGTGCTTAAGGCGTACACGAAAACCTTATGCTTATTGTTCTTCCCAGATACCTTTGAAATATTCATAACTAAACACTCTGCTATAACGAGTTGCATTGGGGGCAATATAACTTTTTATGCGGGTCTAAGGTTGCCGAAGGCGTTCTGAACTACCTCTGACAATGCAGGATGAATATGCATACCCTGCGCGATAGGTGCAAAAGTTCCCGTTTCAGAAGACATGGCGTTAATGATTTCTTGAATAAGAATTGAGGCTTCAGGACCAATTATGTGTGCGCCAAGAATTTTGCCTGTCTCTTCTTCAACAACAACTTTCACGAAGCCTTCAGGAAACCCCATGGCAACGCCCATAGCTGTATCTCTGTAGAAGGCATTTCCGACAAGGATTTTGAGATTTTGCTGTTTAGCCTGTTGCTCCTTTAATCCGACTGAGGCAACTTGCGGATGACTGAAAACTGCGTGCGGTGCCGCTGAAAAATCCATTTTGGCCTTGTGACCGTGAACGGCGTTATGCCACACGACGCCTGCTTCGTAGTTGGCTACATGCTTGAACATTTGAGTGCCGATGGCGTCGCCGAAAGCCCAAATGTTCTTTTTGCTGGTTTCTAAGTAATCATCAACTTTTATGAAGCCGCGCTCGTCAAGTTTCACTCCTGTTTTTTCAGGCTTCAAAACGCCGGCGTTCGATACTCTGCCTGTGGCAACCATCACTGCTTCAGCCGAGAATTCGTGTTGGCTGCCGTCTTGGCGGTTTTTTGCGATGAGCGTTTTAACTTGGTCTTGTTGTTTGGCTTCGACGACTTCAAAACTTGTGTATATTTCCATTCGCTTCTGCATTTCTTTCTTTAGCAATTCGGAGATTTCTGGTTCCTCTTCAGGCACCACTCGTTCGGGTCTCTGCAGGATGGTGGTTTTTGTGCCTATGCCTGAGAAGAAGTGCCCGTACTCCATTCCGATGTAGCCGCCTCCAATGATCAGTATGCTTTTGGGCGACGTTTGCAGTTCTAAAACAGTGTCGCTTGTCAAGTAACCAATGTTTTCTATGCCCTTGATTGGCGGTATTGCAGTGCGGGCACCTGAAACAATAAAAATCTTCTCTGCCGTAATCGTGTGTTCGCCAACCTGCATCGTGTAATCTGAGATGAACCATCCTGTTTCCTTAAACCATGTAAGGTTAGGAGTGGCTTCAACTGCAAGCGCTTGATGCCCTGAATCATGGCTAACCAGCGTATGCATCCTAGTCATGATATTGCTGAAATCGATGGAGTCCACGGTTGCATGAACACCCACTTTCTCTGATTCCTTAATGGCGGCGATAACGTCTGCTGGGTAAATCAGCATTTTAGATGGAACACACCCGACGTTTATGCATGTTCCACCCATTTTCCCATGCTCAACCAACGCCACGCGGAAACCTTGGTCAACGGCGGCTGAGGCAACAAGCATCCCAGAGCCTGAACCAATAACAATTACGTCAAAGTGCTCCATAACACAACCTCAATAGCTGTAGTAATGAAGAGTTAAAGAGCAAATAAACTTTTCAGCGTTAATTTTGCTGTTGGAAAATCTTTTATGCAAGTTAGGGGTAAATTAATTTGAGGATTTTTATGGCAAAAGCAGCCAAACAAACAAAAGCTGAAGAAGAAAAGAAGAAGAAAGCGTACTACGCTAAAAAAGAGAAAAAAGCGAAAGAAGTTAAAAAGTAGCTTCTTAGCCTAGAAACTTTGGGAGGCACCGTTCGTCGTAGATTGCGTCGAAGCTTCCCAATTCATCTTTTTTTAGTGGCAACACAATTCTTGAAACTAAACCGTTCAGGCTATAGGGCAGCCGAATTAGGCGCATTTCGCCAGAAGTCACCCACTCGTCAATGTGGAATCCTTCTTTTTTCACTTCCTGTGCAAACTGCAGCCTTTCTTGAGTGCTCAGCAAGTAGGCTTTTTTGTCTAAAACGTGCAGGTGGAAGCCTCTGCCAGAATAAACAGCCCTAACCTCGGAAAACTGGGCCGCAAGAAATTCATAAAGTCCTATGGCTTCCTGCTTAACCATCTCCAGCTCTAACTCGCAGAAGCTCAAACCTTGATTGCGCTTCATTTTATCCGCCAAGGTGCCGTGGATGGGGCAAGTTATGTTTTCTGGGTCTAAATCGAAAGCCAATTCTTGCCCAACTTTGCGGTCGCTTTCGTCATAGACGTTTCTGTCATAATACACGGCTTCAGGCAGAAACTCAAGTATTTGCCCTCTCAAGTCTTCTAGGCTTTTGTAATCGTCGATTATTATGGTGGTTGAGGCGTCGTCTTTGTATTTTTCAGGGTAAATCTTTGTGTGCCTGCCCATGATTACAGCAAACTTGGTTTTGCCAACCCCGTCTTTGAACCATTCAGCCACTTTTTGGAGGTTAAATTCTGAGCTGTAGAATAGTTTTCTTTCCTCAAGACTTGAATATCTCATGCCAACTGGCAAATTGTATTGAGCCATCAATATCACTTAGAAATATGTTACCTATCCCAAAATGCTTTGCGGAGGAAGCCGTCGGCAGAAAACCTAATATTCTGGGGTTTCTGAATTTAATATGGTGAATTTTTATGCCTATTGACCCTGATTTTCTAACAAAACGCCAAGTTGTAGGCGAACATAACGGACATAAAGTTTGGGGACCAGTTGAAGCCCCACAAAAACTCGGAATTCATGGAACATCCAGCGCTGTAGACTGGGACTCATGCATCGGAGACGGAGTATGCATCGACGTTTGCCCTGTTTCGCTTTATGATTGGGCTGATTCCCCCGGACATCCGCTTTCCGAAAGAAAATCTGATCCTGCCCGAGAAAAAGACTGCATACAATGCCTTGCCTGCGAAATGCAGTGTCCCGCGCAAGCGATAAAAATAACCCCGGCGCCTTAAGGAAAACGCTGACCCATTTTATTTTTTTAAATTTTCTTTTTAATAAAAAATGCCTTATGTCCAAGCAACCTGGCGCAAGCAACTTTGCCGCAAAAATAGAGACAGACCCTTTTTGTGATAAGTATTATATTAGCAGACGCTCCAATAACAGCTAAGTGCATAGTTATGAGTCGAGAATCAAATGACAAAGTTATAGCTGTTCGGTCATCGGATGTTTCATTAAAAACCACCGATGTTGTTGAAAGAATAATATCGGGGATAGTGGAGGCAGGCGAAGTTGACGTCGCAGGAATAAGCGACGGCATTTTTCTGGTTTGTTCAGCTATGAACATGGCGACAGAAATTGCAAAAATCTATATTGATGACATTTGCATCGCAAGCCTTGAAGTGCCAGCTCTCGGCAAAACACCTGCCATTTTAGCTCATCTTGTGCAAAAGCAGACAGGGGATTATACTAAGTTTGCTGAGCAGGAAGAAAAGGGAATGGAAGACGTTGAGGAACAAACAGTCAGTGTCAGCAGAGCGGCAACCATGGAGCGTCTTCTCACAATAAGCCTTCTGCGGCTTGCAAAATTTGATAAAATTAGAATAGTTGCCGCTGGCGGCTCGATCAATGACGCAGTTTCACTCGCGTTAAAGCTAACTACGGGACAGATCTCCAAATATACAGTAGGAACTAGACTTGTACACATTTATTCAATCAGCATGAGAAACGACCCCACAAAAAGCATAGCCGCGGCATCCATCTACCTTCAAAAAGGAATATCGACAGAATACTCTAAAAGGCAAAGGGATCTATTCAAAAAACTGGAAAGTGGAAATTAGAAAATCTGCTAAGACAAAAAAAAGATTGGTGGTTTTAATGTTTATTTTACGAGACTTAGGTTTTTGTTCACTTTGTCCCAGTTGACGATGTTCCAGAAGGCTTCCACGAACTTTGCCCGCTCATTCTTGTAGTCCAAGTAGTAGGCGTGCTCCCAAACGTCCAAGACCAGAAGGATGTTGAATGTTGGGTAAATGTTCACGTTGTGCTTTTCGATCTGCATTATCAAAGGTCTTCCGATGCATGTATGCACGGCTAAGGCAGCCCAACCTGAGCCTTCAACGGTTGTCGCAGCCATCGTGAAGTCTTTTTTAAATCGCTCAAAGCTTCCGAACCCCATGTTAATCATGTCGGCTGCGGCTCCGCCTGGTTCTCCTCCGCCGCCTTTGCCTGCGGGCGCCATGTTTTCCCAGAATGTAGTGTGCAGGAGGTGGCCGCCGATGTTGAAGGATAACTCTTTCAGCGTGGCTTTCACGTCGAGGTCGACCTTTTCGCTGTGGGCTTTATCCATTTTCTCAAACGCCGCGTTTGCGCCGTTCACGTAGGCTTGATGATGCTTGTCGTGGTGCAGTTTGAGTTGCTGCTCAGAAATGTAGGGTGCTAAGGCGTTGTAGTCGTATGGTAGTTTTGGTAGAGTGAAAGATTTTATTTTCTCCATAAAATTCACCGAAAATCAAACAAACCAAAGCAGAAAACAACTAATATACTTTACCTAGAAGATGAAAAGGGAGCTCAAATCTTAAAAAGCAAAGCTGGACACTCCACACTTAGTATAGCTTATTACTTGCTTTGGAATAACTATTTTCTGGTGAATTTTATGACTAAAACTGACGAAAACCTGAAAGCTGCCTTCGCAGGTGAATCCCAAGCTAACAGAATGTACTTGGCTTTCGCTAAGAAGGCAGAGGAAGAGGGCTTCCCTCAAATTGCTATGCTGTTTAAAGCGGCGGCTCAAGCAGAAACCGTCCACGCCCTAAACCACCTAAAAGTGATGGGGCAGGTAAAATCAACCTCCGATAACTTGGGCACAGCCATATCTGGCGAAACATACGAGTTCAAAAAAATGTACCCCGACTTCATCGCTGAAGCAAAGACAGAAGGAAACAAAAAAGCTGAAATAAGCTTTAACTACGCAAACCAGGTGGAACAAATCCACGCAGGCCTATATCAAAAAGCGCTCGACGCATTAAAGAGCAAAACGCAGCCAGCCAAAGCGGACTATTACGTTTGCCCCGTCTGCGGAAACACATTTGAAGGCTCCGCCCCCGACAATTGCCCAATCTGCGCAACGCCAAAAGAAAAATTCATGAAAATAACATAAAAAAAAATTAAGGTTTGATTTTTTGGGCTATTTTTTGCCCAAAATCAAAACATTTTTTCAACTCTTCTTTGTCTGGAACGTATTTCACTTCAACGCCTGGTTCATGCACTTCAAAACCTGCTTTTTTTGCCATCTCAGTCATGTCTCTGACTGCGCCGCCGCCCCAGCCGTAGGAGCCGAAGAAGCCCCAAACTTTGCCTTTAGGTTTTAATCCAGTTATGTAGGTTAAAAATGAACTCACGGTTGGGAACATCTGATTGTTCAGCGTCGGCGAGCCTACAACCACGGCTTTTGCGTCGAGGATTTCGGTTACGACGTCGGTGTTATCTGTGGCTCTTAGCTTGAGAAGTTTAACTTCGACGCCTCCGCTGGTTACGCCGCCGGCTATGGCTCTTGCCATTTTGTCTGTGCTGCCCCACATAGTATCAAAAACGACAACCGTCTTCTGTTTGGCTGCGCCGGAGCTCCAGTTCATGTAGGCGTTGATAATCTTTGAGGGGTCTTTTCGCCAGATTACGCCGTGGCTTGGCGCGATGATGTCGATGGGAATCCCCATTTGGACAACTTCTTGAATCTTCCTCGTAATCAGCGGTGCAAAGGGCATCAGAATATTGGCATAGTAGGTTTTGGCCTCTTCCATAAGCTCGCATTCATCAACCTCATCGTCATAGCGTCCGGAGCTGGCAAGGTGCTGACCGAACGCGTCGTTAGGCATCAGGATTTTGTCTTCTACAAGGTAGGTGAACATGCTGTCGGGCCAATGCAGCATAGGTGCTTCAAGAAAACGCAAAGTGCGCTTGCCCAACTTCAGTGCGTCGCCAGTTTTCACGGTTTCAACCACGTTGAAGTCTGCGCCGTAATGTTTGATTAAGGCGTCTTTTCCTCTCTGCGAGGAAATTATCTTGGCGTTTTTCGCAAGCTTAGCGATTACGGGCAGGCTGCTGGAGTGGTCCATCTCCACATGGTTAACGATTATGTAATCTATTTTTTCTAGGCTTGTTAACTCTGAGATGTGCTCTATTAGCTCGTTGGAGAACGTGCTTTTCACAGTGTCTATGAGCGCTGTTTTTTCATCTGAAATCAAGTAGGCGTTGTAGGTGCTTCCCCGGCGGGTGATGTAGCCGTGAAAGTCCCGTATGTTCCAGTCGACAACTCCAACCCAGTTTACTCCTTCCTTCAAAACAACATTAACCATAACATTTTCACTTCTTTGTCACGTTGTACCTATAACTTATTTTAACTCCTGCCTTCTCAAAAAGGATTCCTACAGGGCAATTTTCAAGTGTTAACTTGTGCAGCCTATCAATTCTATCCTGAGGCGCATCCGTTTTAATTTGTAATTGTAAATCAAAAGTTTCCTCGGCTATGGTGCAGTCTCATCCGATTTTACTGCTTCAACTTTAACCTTCAAACCTTCCAGCAATTTAGTTTGTCGAAGATGGAACAAGGTCTAATTTGTTGTTTCCTTCTTGCTTAAATTGGCAGGGGGACGTTCCACTTTTTAGCCGTTGAAAATAGGTCAAAAAGCTGGGGCACCCTGTTTTGAGTAAAATAAAAAATCAATATATGTGTCTGTAAGATTACTTTTATTTGCCGAGACTAAAAATTGACAAGCGTGTTTGGAGTGAAGATTTTATGAGTTTGATTCCTGATGACAAGAAAGAACTGCTAAAAAACGATTTTAAAGAGAAACTGGTTGACCCAGTTAAAATTGTGATGTTTACCCAAGAGTTTGAATGCCACTATTGCTCCGACACGAGAAAACTGGTGCAGGACTTAGCTACCCTAACTGACAAGATAACGGTGGAAGTTCATGATTTTGTAGCCGACAACGCTATAGCCAAAGAATATGGAATCGATAAGATTCCAGCCTTAGCGATAGTAGGAGCAAAAGATTACTGCGTTCGAATTTACGGGATTCCATACGGTTATGAGCTACAAACCTTGATTGAAGCAATCGTAAACGTTTCAAAAGGCCGAGGCAAAACCGACCTATCCGACAAAACAAAATCTATTCTGTCGGAAGTAAAGTCTCCAGTTCACATCCAAGTCTTCGTAACCCTAACCTGTCCCCACTGTCCCGCGGCTGCGGCAGTTGCACATAAATTGGCCATTGAAAGCGACATGGTTAAAGCGGACGTTATAGAAACCAGCGAGTTTCCAGATTTAGCGATGAAATACAACGTTATTGGCGTCCCAAAAATAGTTATTAACGAGAAAGTGGAGTTTGTGGGAGCGTTCAACGAAGACTTGTTCGCTGAACATGTCCTGTTGGGCGCATTCTGAAAGGGAGCAGTAAACGAGTGAGTAAAACGGGCAGCAAAGAAACCTTAGCTCTAGTATTTGTCTACAGCAAAGACTTCATGGAACGCGTAATCCGCAACCTAATCAACGACCCATGCTTCTGCCAGTCATGCGGACTCTACTGTGAATCATGCAAATACAACGTTTACAGCTTTGTACAGAACGTACGGGCAGCCATCCAACTGCCCAGCCAAGCTGACCTGCCAGCGTTCATCGACAACCCAGAAGACTACATGCCCAGAAAACTGCCCAAAGCCGACATCTGCCTCGCATCAGGACTCCACAAGGACCTGCTAGTGGAGCTGCCAAACCAGCTTAAGAAGGCAGGGATAAAGGCGCTGATTGCTCCTATCGAAGACTGGATCGAGGTCCCAACTGGTGTTCGAAAGCAAGTTGAAACACGCTGCGCTGATTTGGGGCTTGAATGCGCGTTTCCTAAGCCGTTTTGCACTCTTGAGCCTGAAAAGGATAAGCCTACGATTGCCCGCTTCATTGAAGAAACCAAGGTCGGGCGCCCGGTGCTTGAAATTACACTTGCAATGGTTGACAAAAAAGAAGTCATCGAGTGCGCAGTGGTGAGGCGTAGCGCTCCCTGCGGTTCCACATGGTACATAGCACGTAAACTTGCAGGAGTATCAACAAAAAAGGAAGAGCTCTACGATGCCATCTCAAAAGCCCACCATAGCTACCCATGTACGGCAACCATGAACACTGACCCCGAAACTAATGAGCCAATTCTACACGTATGCGGCTTCACAATAAGGGAAGAAGTGGAGAAGGGCATAGCAAGGGAAAGAGAAAGAATCCAAAAAGAAAACCAAACCAACTCAAGTTAGTGCTATAGTGCATACGAGCCGCTCAGCTTAAGCGTATTTTTTGGGGTTCTTATCAAATGTTGCTTTGCATGTGGGCGAGCAGAAATAGTAAGTTTTGCCATTGTAGTCAGATTTGAATTTGGCTTTTTTCTCGTCAACGGTCATTCCGCAAATTGGGTCTTTAGCCATAAACAATTCACCTCCAAACGTCTACTCTAGTCGTTAACTTTCTTTGATTTAAATTTAGCCAACTTCAGCAGCGCGGAGTTGCTGACTACGGTTAGGCTGCTTATCGCCATAGCCCCAGCCGCGTACATGGGGTTCAGCAAGCCTGCTGCCGCAATCGGAATCATAACCGCGTTGTAAGCGAAAGCCCAGAACAGGTTAGTGTCGATTTTGCGCATGGTTTTCTTGCTTAGTTCAACGCCTAAGGCTACGTCTCGCAGGTCATCTCTTATGAGCACTATGCCGCCTGTTTCTTTGGCAATGTCAGTACCACTCCCAATGGCAATGCCTATGTCGGCTTGAGCCAACGCTGGGGCATCATTGATTCCGTCACCAACCATCGCGACGATTTTCCCTTCACTCTGCAGTTTCTTGATGGCTTCTGACTTTTGCCACGGCAGAACGTTAGCAATAACCTGAGTAATGCCTAACTGTTGCGCGATGGCATTGGCAGTTCGCTCGTTATCGCCCGTCAGCATTGCAACTTCCAGATTCATGCTTTTCAACTGCTCTATTGCTTCGGCGGCGCTCTCTTTGACAGTATCCATAGCTGCAATCAATCCGACAGCTTGGCCATCCACAGCCAATATCATTACAGTTTTTCCTCGGGCTTCAAGCTCTGTAAGATCAGCGTCTAACTCGCTTATGGAGACATTTTGTTCCTGCATCAACTTGCGGTTCCCCAGAAGCACCTTTTTGTCTCCAACAGTACATTTGACGCCTCTGCCAGGCAAAGCCTCAAAACTGTCGGATTCAGTATCAAGTACTTTCTCAGCTTCAGCTTTTTCGACTATCGCTGACGCCAAAGGATGCTCCGAGCCTTTCTCAGCGGCACCTGCATAGCGCAACACGGTTTGTTGAGTGTAGGAATTGTAGGTTTTAATGTCGGTTACGCTTGGTTCTCCCTTTGTTAAGGTTCCAGTTTTGTCGAATATGACGGTTGTCAGCTTTCTTGCCTTCTCAACATATTCGCCACTGCGGAGCAGCACGCCGTATTCGGCGCCTTTTCCGACACCTGCAAGAATAGCTGTCGGAGTTGCGATGCCTAAAGCGCATGGGCAAGATATCAGCACTACAGCCAACAGGACCAAGAACGCTGTTGTAAAGTTACCACTCGACAAGAACCAGTAGGCAAACGAAATGGCGGCAACCGTCAAGATGATGGGAACAAACCATCTGACAATTCGGTCAGCAAACCTCTGAACGGGCGCGCTCGAAGCCTGTGCCTCCTCGACAAGATGAACAATCTGTGAAAGCGCCGTCTCGTCGCCGACACGCGTCGCCGTAATCGTCAGCACACCTGTCTTGTTGATTGTTGCGCCAACGACTTCGCTTCCGACAGTCTTCTCAGCGGGGATGCTTTCACCCGTGAGCAGTTTCTCATCCACCGACGAGTAACCCGCGGATACGGTTCCGTCAACAGGGATTTTCTCGCCTGGCTTCACGATGACTACGTCGCCAACCTGCACTTGATCGATTGAGATGTCGGTTTCCACGCCGTCCCTGACGACCCTAGCCATCGTCGGCTGAAGTTCGAGCAGCTTTCGGATTGACGCGGCTGACCGTCTTCGAATTAATTCTTCGATGTATCTTCCAAGCAGGACAAAGGCTAAGATGCCGATGGCGACCTCCATGTACCCCGAGCCCGGCTGATTGGCAGTGGGCAACAAGAACACGCTTATGACTCCGTATATCCAACCCGCCAAGACTCCGACGGTCACCAGCACGTCCATGTTTATGTTGCGGTTCCTAAGCGAATGATACGCGCCTTTGTAGATCCTGTAGCCGGCAATCCACACGATGGGCGTCGAAACGATGAACACCGCCACGTCGTAGATCCTTAAGCCGCCGACAACGTCAAGGTACATTATCGCGGTGACAAGGCTGAACAGCGTTATGACTTTCAGGATGAGGGCTGCAACCGCGCCTGTCAGGGTGAAGGCGACTCGGCGCTGCATGGCTTTGAGTTCGCGTTCGGGTGCAGTGTAGACGTCGAGGCATTGTTGGCTGCAGAAGTAGTATGTTCGGTCTCCAATTTTGGCGCTTAGGGCTGTTTCCGTGTCTACATCCATGCCGCAAACTGGATCTCTTACTGTTACCATAAATTTTCGCTCTTATTTGTTTTGAATATGATTATTTGGGGTTTTATAGATATAAATGTGTCTGAATAAGATATATCTTTTCAATCAACCAAAAGAAAAACAACGACCAAACAAAATATAAACAGTAAAAATCAGTAACACAAGACATCTTAACGACAAGCCCAACTTACAGGATAGGAACTACTATAGCATTAACCTGCTTTTGGCTAATTTGCCCCTCTACTCTAGCCGTTTTATTATATGGTACCCAAACTGTGTCTTCACAGGACCAGAAATCTGACCCTTCTCAAGCGCGAAAGCAGCCTTCTCAAACTCCTTAACCATCTTGCCCCTGGTAAATGTGCCAAGGTCTCCGCTGTTCTTGGCGGATGGACAAATTGAGATGTTTTTCGCGATAGCGCCGAATTTTTCGCCCTTGTCTAGGCGAGCCTTGATGTTTTTTGCTTCTGTTTCTGTCTTGACAAGTATGTGTGCGCAGTGAATTTTATCTGGCATAACCAAAGTGAAAATCAACTCAGGATATAACTTTTACGTGTGAGGCAAGAGCAATTCCCATCTTAAAATGACCTAGACCTTCAACAAACTTGCAAAAAATAAGAAAAACCATGATAACAAGGCAACTTCACACAGCCAACACTTCTAAAAATACATAAAAACGTCAAAATACTCAGCCAAGGCTTTTCCGCTACTTCGAACTTCGAAGTTGCCGCCGACAGAATCGTTATAACAAAAGCAATCAATACATTGCCTATGGTAACCAATATTCCGCTAAAAAATATCGAAGAAGAACAAAAAGTCGATTACGCTACGCTACAGCAAATTGCAAAAATTATGAGATTTTTAAGAAATATTGAAGATTAGAGAAAACATGCCCCTTTAACTTGAAAAAAGCGGCGTGAACAAATAGTCGCCTGTCTTTGAAACATACCCGATAATTTCGTTTTTGGCTCGTTGAGCTGTTTTGACAGGATGAAGCACGGTTTGTGGTGATTACCTCGTGAATTGTTTATAAGAGAGTCATCATTTGGTATTTTGTATGCAATCAGCATCGCCACTTGTGGCTATTGTTAAAGGTGAGCGCGGTCACCAGCCGGTTTTCCAAGCGCTCGACATGATTGATTACAAGAAAGCCTTGATGGGTTATGATAAAGTCATCATTAAAGTCAACTTTATCTGTGAGAAAACCTGGGATTCAGGCGCCACCACTGACCCCATCGTTGTTGAAGGGATTATTTTGAAGTTGAAAGAGTTGCCTGTGAAGGTTTACGTTGTGGAGTCAGATGCCACCATGACCAATGCAGACAAAGCTTATGCGGCAACAGGCATGAAAGATATGTGCCTGCGCAACAACGTTGAATGGTTAAATCTTAGGCATATTAAGGACAAGGTAAAACTGAAAATTCCAGACTGCGAAACATTAAACGATATCAAAGTGCCGCGGATTGTCACGGAATCAGCTGTCATCAGTGCAGCTAAACTTAAAACTCACATGGCTACTACTGTGACGTTGGGCATGAAGAACCTGTTCGGTTTACTTCCAGACAAATTCAAAGCAAAGTACCATGCAAAAGGCATAAGCGACGTTATAGTTGACATCAACACGGCTATTAAACCAGCGTTAACAGTTATCGACGGCTTTGTCGGCATGGAAGGTAGAGGTCCATCGGACGGCACACCAGTCACCATGAACCTGATTATTGCCGGAACCAACGTTGTCGCCACCGATGCTGCTGCTTGCCGCGTCATAGGCATTGAGCCAAGTAAAGTGAAGCATATCCGTAAAGCCAGCGAAAAAGGCTTAGGCACCATGGAAGCCCAGGTATTAGGTGAAAAAATAGTTGATGTGCAAAGAGTATTCAAAGCGGCAAAGTTTTGAAAGAAAAAAATACAAAATCAAATTTTATCGCCCAATTTTTCTCCTCACAACATAAAACGTCAAAGAAGAAATAGTTAGGCAATAAATAAGGAAAAAGTCTCTCGTATATCGATTGAGAGATACACGCGTAATCTAATGTAAGCTTAAATTTACTCTATAACCTGAATTGCGCCTTCAGGACATTGAGCTTCACATGCTCTGCAGACTAAGCATTCGCTCATTTTGGTCGGCTGAGATTTGCCGTTCACGATTTCGTAGACGCCTACAGGGCAAGTGTTTACGCATGTTTCGCATCCGGTGCATTTAGGATCAACAACTATTTTTACCATATAGTTTACCTCTGATTTTTATTGAAAAGTTATGGCGTAAAATAAAAGGGTTTAGGTGTTTCAGCGTCCTTTTTCACGTAGTCTTAGCAAGATTCCATTCATGGTAGATTCGGCTTTGTCTTTGCGTTTCTGGAAGTCTGCAATGTTTTTCTTGTAAGTTTCCATTGAAATTTCGCCTTTGCTTTGTTGAGTTTCAAGTTTTTTGATGTTCTCGTCGGCTTCGGTTAAGTCGGCTTCAGCAGAATCAAGTTGTTTAATTAAATCAGCGTAGGCACTGCCTGAGCTTCGGAACACTTCTTTTAGTCTGCTTGTAGTTCTTGTGAGTGTTTCTAAACGGATTTCTATGGCTCCGCGTTGAACTTTATATTGGCGCCTAGGAATCTTTCCTTTCTGCGCTCTTGCATCTAACGATCTAATTTCTGCATTTAACCGTTTTTTGTCGTCATACGCATCAGTGAATTCCCTAACGCTGTCCGGAGTAACACGTTGACCAGCCACAGGTTCAACGCTTAGTGCTTGTTCGCGCGTTGTTACTTGAGCCGGTCTTGAAGTTTGGAATCTTTCTTTTCGAGTTTTAATCGGAACTTTTTCGCTTGGTTTGCGTTTCCTATATACAACGGCGCCTATGCATCCGATCACTGCCAAGAGTGAAACCCAGAATGTGGGTCTAAAAGAAACCCAAATTGGATTATAGGTGTAGGAAAATTGCAGGGTATCGCTGTTTGGAAGATTGTAATCAACGTAGCTTATGCCATCTTTCGTTATCGTAAGAGTGTCTTGGAAGGAGTTCCTTGTTAGAGAGGTGGAAGGATCAAGCATTGATAATTGGGGCGTGATTATCGTTGCTCCTTCAGGCGGGTTAAAAGTTAAACTTGCGTGATCAACGTAATAATTGAAAGTCGGGGAAAAGTTTGAAGTTGTTTAGCGTGTATTGGGAGCCTTGAACGGTTGCGCTTGGTAAATTGTAGCTGGCTGTGATGAAGGCAGATTGACCGCTTGTTAAGGGTGATGTCAAAGTGGCGTTGACCAGTAAAACGTCTGCGCTTTCAGAGTTGATAGTCGTCTGTAATGCTATGCCGCTTTCCTCGCTTACTACAAGGTTTGATGCGGTTTGTGGCAAAGCCAAAATAAAAGTCGTAATTGCTGCCGTCGAGTTGTTTATGAGGTCGTACTTATCTGAAGAAGTTACTTTGCCGCTTGGGTCAATTGTGATTTGGCGGTTTAGTTGGTTTATATCGGTTAACTGTATGGTTCCATTGTATATTTCAATGGCTGCCAACGCTTCGGAGTCAGTGTATGCTGGCAAGTTTTGGGTGCTATAGGTTTGTGAAGTTACTTCTCCGTCGCTTTTGCTGATATCTATGCTGACAGGAGCGCCTGGCAGAGTTATGGTTACGTTGCAGCTAGCGACATTTTGTGTGAGAACTGGGTAAGCTGGAAAATAAAGGTGGTAATCGTTGGCGTCTATTTGAGTGAGAAGAGCATTGGATAGAACAAATGCTACTGTGAAAACGCTGGGTGATTGGCCGTTGAAATTTACTTCTGCTCCGTAAAATCCGCTTTGGTTACCTAATTGGACTCCTAAGTTTACTTGGTAAATGTTGTTTGAGTCGTAAGCTACAGCTTTGAGAACGTAGGAACTGTAGTCAAAGGGTAATCCAATCATAAAGCCATCTGTTACCTGCCCAGAAACATGAATTGTATCTTGAACAACCACTTGTCCAGAATACATGACGTTAACCTGATGATCAACTTGAGTAATGCTGTAACCAGTGCTCTGAGCAAAAACCGCTCCAGACGGAGAAACAATCTGCAGGAGAACTAGTAACAGGGAAACCGTAATCATGAATATTGCATGGGCGCGTTTCAACGAATTCACCAATTCAAAGTTTCTTTAATGTTGTGTTAGCTTATTTATTTACTTTACAGTAAACTTTCTGGTATTTAGAACTTGAGCTAAAACTCGGAATAAATGTCAAGTCAGAACAAGCTGCTATTTACGTTGGAAGATTACTGCAGAGTTTTTCTTAATTCCGTTGATGGCTTTAAGTGTTTTTTCCGCGGTTGAGGCGCTGAAAAGCAGGTCGTCGATTGTGGCGGTAAAAGTGGCAAGTTTACCTTCGCATTCAATGTGCGTCACCACCTTCTTGCCTTCGCGACTTGTTTTAACGTGCAGTTCAATTGGGGTTTTAAAGTTGTCTGGAGAAACCGCGTTGGCAACTGCCTGAGCTGTTTTCTCGTCAGCGTACTCAAGCGTTATTGTCGCTTCCAACTTTCTCGCCTCTCAACTGTTTTCCGACTAGTTCATCTGCGGTTTTGACAAAGTCTTCAATCTTATCCAGCGGCACTTGGGCACCCGCGGCTATGTTGTGTCCTCCACCTTTGCCGCCGTGCGCTTCGGAAGCTAACCGCATTACGTCGCCGAGGTTGACGCCTTTGCGGATTGCGGCTTCGGTTGTTCTTGCCGAAAATTTAGCGGCTTGCTCCTTCTCAACATTCGCGAATGCTATGAGCGGTTTTTCCGAGTTCGCGAGCCCTGAGACGATTATTGAGGAGACAGTGCCGATGATTTTTTCGTTAATGTAGTTCTCGCCGTAGATAACATAGATGTTTTGGAGTTCTCGCATGCGCTCAGGCTTCTCCATAACCCAGCCGAGATATTTGTTAATGTTTTTGCGGTAGTCCTCCAGTATCTTGTTTGATTCTTCAAGCGCTGCGCCTCGGTCTCCCATGCAGATGGCGATGCCTAAGCTTGGCCTGTCCATGCGGCCCGTCGAGTTAAGCACAACAGCAAACTCCCGCGCGTCCCGCAGCGCCGTATTTGGCTCTTCTTTGGTTAAAACATAAATGTAGCCGATAAGGTTCTCAACTTCCAGATGCAACCCCTTAGATAACAAGTGATCCGCTAATGCAGAGCACAGACGCTTTTTTTCGTCTTCGTTTAAGTCGCGGAGCGCCCGAAACTTTTCACCCTGCTTAATTGGGATGTCTAAGCTTGCAAGGAAGGCTAAGGCTTTGTCTTCTTCTCCGCTTAAACCGGGAATAAACGGGTTAGTCGTAGTAGCCAAAGTCCTGTGGATTGGCCGGGTTTCTCTGCCGAAGAAAGTTAGGTCTTTTTCAACTTTAAGCAACCCCGCAGCCACGGCGTCGTCAACTATTATTTCGTTTAGGCAGCACAGTTTTCTCTGCTCATACTTGTCCTGCATATCGCCGAGAGCGCCCACCAAGGCCACAGGTGCCAGATCTACATTCGCCCGATTCACTGCTTTAGCCACAAAATAAGCTACACCTGAACCGCTAACATCCGTTGCCCCGTCGATGCCGAACATGTGAGGGTTTACCTGAACGAAATTCCCGTTGCCAGACGTGCCCGTTATTTGGTGATGATCAAGAATTAGGATCTTAACGTTCGGAATTTTCTCGTTTAACAGGTCAAGGTAGCCACTTCCAAAATCCGTCAAAATCACCAGCTGCGGCTTATCAGCAACTATTTCGCCGATGATTTTCTCGTCCACCCATTGAGTGACTCTTATTCGGAACTTGGCGTCAAGACGATAAAGCGCTTTGCCCATAACGCCTGCAGCCGCAACCCCGTCAGCGTCCAAATGGGAAAAACAATGAATAAAGCCGTCTTTCTGGACCGTTTCCACAATTACTTTTGACGCTTCCGCCGCTGAAGCTAAGAAACGCTCTATAGATGCTTGCTGTTCAGCCATGCGTAAATCACTCTTTGGCTAAAAGGCTCTGATTAGATTTAAAGCTAGGGTATCAATAGACAAAGAAATCGGAAAACTAAAGAAGAATTGTTGCTAGGTCACGGATGCGATTTTAGCTGCGTACTTCCAGTTCTTTTCCAAAACGCCTTCACGCTTATAGTATCTGGAAAGCTTGTGGATTCGTGCCTCGATGATTTGCATGTTGCGTTTGTTATGCAGGTCTTTCTTGTTTTTATCCATGTGGACCGCAAGGCTCTGCGCCTTCTTCATCAGGTTTGACAGGTCCTCTGGCAACGTTGGGGCTAATCCTGCGCCCTGAAGAACGTCGCTTATGCTTTTGCCGACTATAGGCTTCACCAGCGGAATCGCGTATTGATCCCTAAGAATGGTGCCTATGCTGCTCATTGAGTGACCTTCCTTAGCCAGTTTTATTATGAATGATTCTACTTCTTCAGGCTGATACTTGCACCAGCTTGGTGGCCTTCGGCTGACTGGGCGAATTGAATGGGATTTTCCTTTTTCCTGCTTTGGCAAATGTTACACCTTAAACTGCACCTAAACCATACCGCACGAATATTTAAAAGTAATCCCCTACGTCGTGATTTCGTGAGCGCGTTTGGAATAATCTTGTTCTAAAGTTTTCATTGTTTAAATTTAGCGTTGAACGATGTCTGTGTGGTCTACTACCTACCGAGGTAGGTTAAGTTTATACAGTTTGTAGATACATTTTGTTGATACAGGGAGAGAGAGTATGCCTAAAATGTTTAAGGCGTTTAGGTTTAATCCTCAGCTTTATGAGTCTTTCAAGGAGTTAACTGCAAAGAACGGTTACACCGTAACGGGGGCTTTTGAGAAGTTCATGGCGAGCGCTGTCGAGTTTGGGCTTATTTTTCCCTCAGCCAATAAAACTGAAAGCCTCGAGGCTGAAGCTCGCATCATGCTGGTTTGGCTGAAGAAAAACAAGTACTGGGTTAACCTCGGCGGCAAGGGCGAAACAAGCATTAAAGGTCGACTTCTGGAGCTTTTGCCGAAGATTGAAGACGTCAAATTAAGAGAAGAAATCGAAGAAACTTTGAAAGAAAAGTCTTAGCCTCTGTCTCGCTAGACATGTCTCGTTAGATAGTTCGGGGCAGTAACAGCTAGCCTAGAAAGGGTGGAAATTCATATTCGCCTCGTGGGGTTCAAGTCCAAGGGGCTCGCCACGTTTTCCAGTGTTAATGAATAAAATAGAAGAAGATATCAACAGTTAATACGATATACCCCAAACCCTACAGCCACCGTCTATATCAAATAGTTGCTTTTTGGAATTGAATAAGGAATGAGTCTCTTCGAAAAGCATGTGAAAAAGAGGTATTATTTGCGGTAATCCTTTATCGGCGCCAGCGGTATGGTGGAAGTTTCAATAATTCCCTCTATTAGGCGGATTTTGTCTCCGACAAAATGTAAGGCGGCAGCGTTGGTGTCTGCTTGAAATAGAACTGCGAAATCCCATTGCCCAAAAACTTGATATGCTTCCTCAAGTTTCACACCGTCCATAGGTTTTTCGTCAAATTCCATCAAAGGGTCATAAATTTTTGCAGCCATGTTGGGACTTAGTTTGATCAGCAACAGGTATTTCTGAACAGATTTCACCATATCAAACACCTGACAACAACTTGATTAAGGCACTTCTTTCTAAAAAACGTGACGTTTAACCGCTTCAGTTCTCTTAATTAGTTCAGTTAACGGAGAAAAAGATTAAAATTTAATCACACACTGTGTGGATTAATTGCTACATTGAGATGATGTTTTTCTTTTGATTTATGAGAAAGGGGTTTCAATCGACACGCTCGCAGTGTGTGCGCTATAAGACTCGCTACACTGGAGCTGTTGACTATTTTTTTGTGCTCGTTGCTACAGGAAAAAAGGGTGAGAATAGATAGTAGATTTACTTAAACCATATATTCAAGAAAAAGAACCATAAGAAATTCAACATTTTAACGAATAAGGTTATAGCTGATTTAACAGAGTTAGAGAAAGCGGTTTCAGACGGTAGTTAATCTAAATCGCAAAACTGATTAAGGTCGTCGGAATGCTTTTGCAAACAAAAGTATACTTGTTTTGGAAAAAAAATAGGAAAACGAAATGATTTCGCAGTTATAAGACTTTCGCAATTCATAAAAATAAAACTATGACATAAGAGCTATTGAGCTTAAGGGCAAGTTTATGTTTTTGTTCTCGCTCAACAAATGCAAAAGCTTGCGTTTTCGCTCAAAAATAAAATTGAGGAAAAGAAAAATGCTTAATTTCGCTATGGATAAAGTGAAATTCTCAAGAAACAAAATAACAGCTACTGCAATTGCTTTATTTCTGATACTTATCATGGCTGGTTCGCTCATACTTTTGCCATCCGCCCATGCTGCTGCTCCTATCATAGCCAACCATAATTCCTATGTATACCTATTTGTTAGCCCTGGACTTGTGGGTGTCGGTCAACAGGCGTTGTTTGCCTTGTGGACTGCAGATCTTCCGCCAGATATTGGTGAAACAGCTAATTTAGTCCCCAGTTCAACTACGAGAGCCGGGTGGGATGGTGAATCATTCAACGTTACAGCGCCAGATGGGACCACAACAAACATTCCGCTTGGAAGAAGTGATCCAGTGGGCGGTGGCTATCTTTCGTACACGCCCACAGAAGTCGGCACATACACAGTTTTAGCTATCTTCTCCGCCACTTGGAAAAACAGCACCAACCCTACGGTTTCCACTGAAACTGGCTATCCAAGCCTAGAAGACCAATACTATTCCGCTGCCGTCAGCGTTCCGGTGACATTTACCGTGCAGCAGGCAGTAATAGCTGGATGGCCTGAGGCTCCTCTTCCAACAGGGTACTGGACTCTCCCAATAAGCGATCTGAACAGAAACTGGTATGTGCTTGCAGGAAACTGGCTGGGTGGTGCCGCGCAGAATGTCGGCCCAACTACTCTTTTTGGCTACGGTATAGGGCCGGAAACCGCTCACGTAATGTGGACAAAGCCGTTTTATGCCGGAGGCATCATGGATGAAAGGTTTGGTGACACAGGCTACGAAATGTACTATTACCAAGGTCTTATGTTTGCTGACAACGCACAGGAAGGTACCGCGCCGATAATTATCGACGGACATCTTTACTACGACTACCGCGTTAACGCACATCAATGGCAGGGCTTCCTTTGCGTTGACCTGTATACAGGCGCAACGATATTTTACGCTAATGAGACAACGCCGTCATTTGCGCAGATATATAACTATGACTCCCCTAACCAGCATGGAGGCTTCCCATACTTATGGGTGACGTCTGGCGTCACTTTACCACCCAATATGACAAGCACTCTAACTTGGGAGATGCTTGACGGATACACAGGAAACGCGATATGCGATATAGCCAACGTGTCTTCTGCCGGTACAGCTGTCTACGGCCAAGACGGAAGCATATTGAGATACAACCTTGTCAACTATGGAACCACCACAAACCCCAACTATCATTTAACCGTTTGGAACTCATCTGCAATACCAACTTTGCTTTCGGGAACTTCGGGAACTAGTTATTGGTCATGGAGACCTGCTGCGACCGGCGAGAGCAGACAATCCCAACGCGGCGCAGTATACACCCAAATGTTTGTGCATGACGGAAACACAGCATGGTCATTAAACGTGTCAATACCAAGTATACTGGGTCCAACAAATGCAATTCTCAATCAAACGGGTACCATCCTAGCGGTGCGTGAAGGTCAGTACATAATCATTGGAACTCCCGGACAAAACAACGAGTTAGGGGTTGTTCCAGCCTGGCTGGAGTGTCTTAGTCTGGTAAAAGGGCACGAAGGCACAAAGCTGTGGACGTCAACCCTTACACCGCCATACGCATCAACAGCATCCAACGCAACCATAAGCATGGGCACTTTGGATCCAGAAAACGGCGTAGTCCTCTATAAATCTGCAAAGCTGCTGACACGGTGGGGCTACAACATGACAACAGGGCAGCTACTCTGGACAAGTGCACCCGAACCACAAGGGAACTATTATGGCATGACTGACGATATCTACCAAGGCATGCTCCTCACATGTGGCTACGGCGGAGTACTACTCGCCTATAACATAACGACAGGAGAAATCATGTGGAACTACACCGCTAAATCTGTGGGCTTCGAATCTCCATATGGGGGCAATTATCCAATGGGCATTAGCAATATTGTTGACGGAATGATCTACATAGGCGCGGGTGAGCACTCGTGGACTCAGCCCCCCTGGCGCGGGTCCATCCTACAGTGCATCAATGCATCAAACGGAGCGCTAATATGGAACTTCCCAGTTGCAGGAGTCTCAATGCCCTCGGGGAACGCCGGGAATTATTTTTCCATCTCAGACGGTTACCTCGTAGCCCTTAACGGCTATGACGCTCAGATATACTGCTTCGGCAAGGGACCAAGCGCCACCACAGTTTCCGCACCACAGACTGTTCCAGCACTGGGATCCAGCGTAATGCTCACAGGCACGGTCACTGATCAGACTTCCTCTGGCAAGCTTAACGACAATGGTGATTTATACTTCACACTCAAGGGCACTCCAGCAATATCCGATGCCGACCAGAATGCGTGGATGCAATACCTATACGAGCAACAGCCAATCCCATCAAACGCAACTGGCGTTCCAGTATCGTTAGACGCTATTGATCCAAACGGCAACTACATCCACATCGGCGACGTCACAAGCGACATAACGGGCACCTACGGCTGCATATTTACTCCGCAGGTTCCAGGAACGTACCATATCATCGCGACCTTTGCAGGATCTAATTCATACGGTGGCTCATTCGCAGCAACCTACCTAGGCGTAGGCCAAGCACCAGCAGCAACTACCGCGCCTACATCGACTCCGACATCTGTTGTTAACACGTATTTTATGCCTTCTGTCATTGCCATAATTATTATAATCATTATCGGCTTTGCTGTACTCTACTTAGCGCTTAGAAAACGACCGTAAGAATGCCAAGCAAACACATCACTTCCCCTTTTTTAGTCTTAAAACCAATTGGAGAAGAGGTAAGGGCTGAGAAGGCTCTGGTCAAATTCACAAAATAATCAGACATTTGTTCTCTTCTCCTATCTTGCGTGTCCAGAGCCTCAGCAAACCTAAATGCTCTGATGTCACCAATCCCTCATTGTCTTTTTAGAAAACATCGCTCAGTCTTTCCAAGTAGCGTCTGAAGGGAATTTGAAATGCACGCTGGCTTCTCCCTTCATTATGTGTTGAAGCAGGCGGGTGAAACGCTGGAAAAGCCGTTAACTACACAAAAGTCTATTTTTTGGGTTTGGGAAGAAAGGAAGAAATTAAAATTTAATCCAACCAACACAACTACTACAACCCTATTCAAATCTACAACTACCCTACATACCCAACTGGGCAATGGGTCTTAATACATCGCCCAAAAGTCCAGATTTCTCTTTTCGATACGCAAACTCAACCAATTATGAGCACCAATGCGTCTTCTTTAGGCACGAAAGCCAAAACTGGCTGTTTGTTCGGATATTTCTTTTTGGCTTTCTCCCAGACTTCCTTTGGGTCGCTTCCGCTTGCTACTACTTTGTCATCAACTATTGCGATGTGTTTTCCACTGTATTTTTTGTTTATTTTTTCTGCATCAGCAACATAGAAATCTAATTCTTTCATAAAGCGGGTATTAGCCTTAAGGTCTATAAATCACTTTTTTGCGAGTAAAGTTTGTTTGTACCATTCAGCAAATTTCCGAATAGCCATCGCCCTATGCGAGCACCCATTCTTTTCTTCAATAGTCATTTCCGCAAACGACTTACTGCTTCCATTTGGCTGAAAAATCGGGTCGAAGCCGAAAGCTGATTTGCCCTGTGACTTGCGTTCTGTTGGGGTTATTTCGCCTTTGGATTCGCCGTCAAAGCACTCTGGTTCGCAGAGGTTTTGGTCGCAGAAGGCTATCACGGACTGGAATTTTGCTCGCCTATCCGCCACGTTTTCCATGAACTTGAGTATGCCGCTGTTGTGAATTGTTTTGTACGCGTAAGCCGCGTAAGGACCAGGAAAACCGCCGAGGGCATCAATGAATAAGCCTGCGTCCTCCACGAAAATGGGCAAGCCGCTTCGTTTAAACGCGTTTTTTACGCTTGTCTGGGCGATTTCTCGTAGGCTGTCGCTTTGTATCTCGTCGCCCTTCACGCGGAGCATCGCGACTGCAAAGCCGTAGCGGCTTAGGATGCTTCGTGCTTCGTTGAACTTATTGATGTTGCCTGTGGCGAAAAAGACGACCTTGCCGTTGAGGTTGCAGGTTTGGTTATTGTTTTCTTTCTTCAACATAGCGGCCACGCCTCTCTATTTCCCTGATTTTCTCATAAACCTTTTCCGCCTGCTCGGCGCCAAGAACCGACGAGTAACCAGACAGCACCGCTTTGAAGCATTCTTCCCAGAACAGGTAATGCGTGCTTTGCAGCGCCCGCTTCATCAAATGCAGATCCACGCCTTCAGCCTCTACCTCGATGTTTTTTTCGCCCAAGCCGAAGTCAACAAAAAAGATTTTGCCTTCGGGGCTAAGAATCATGTTGGAGGTTGTTAGGTCGCCGTGGATTAAGCCGTGGCTGTGAAGTTTTCCGATTGACTCGCCGATTGCCGCGCATAATTCCCGCCGCTTGTCCTGCGGTGCCTTGTTCAGTAGTTGCTTAATCTGCTGTCCCTCCACATACTGCATCGTAATCGAAGCCTCGGGAACATTAACCATGTAAATCAGCGGAGTCGGAACCCCAGCGGCTTTGGCTTCATGCATCAACTGAGGCTCATGCACTGTGCGGTAACTTCGAATCCGCTCATCCAACTCCTCTGGGCGGTACCTTTTTGGGATTCGCACCTTGACGACTACTTTTCGTCCATGCCAGCTGACAAGGTAGAGGCTGGCTTCCGCGCCCTTCTTGAACAGCGTTTGCTCGGCTACTGTATCCATGGCACATCCACCTTATCTACCCGCCAACGAAGCCGCACATAGCTCTCATCCAAAGGCGTAACTAACCCAAGCTTGAAAGCTAAAACGCCTGTCCAAGCAATCATGGCGCCGTTATCAGTTGCAAACTCAAGCGGAACCACACTGAACCGAGCATCATGCTCCTCCGCGATTATTGCAAGCATGGATTGCAGCCGTTTGTTGGCAGCTACGCCTCCAGTTAACAGAACTTCCTTCTTCTCCGTATGAGCCAAAGCGCGTTCAGTGACTTCAGTGACCATTGAAAAAGCGTTCTCTTGCAGACTATAACACAAGTCTCCCAAGGTGCATTTGCCCCCATGCAGCTGAGCCGTCGCCGATGTTAACAAGCCGCTGAGAGACAAGTCCATGCCTTTCACCACGTAAGGCAAAGAAACCAAGTTTCCGCCTTTAGCCGCCAACTGTTCCACGGCAGCCCCAAGCGCCAAGCCTTTTTGATGCCTAAGACCCGCTTCCCGAGCAAAAACATCCAGACAGTTCCCAAGTGCAATGTCTAAGGTTTCGCCGAAAACTCTGTAGCGTCCAGCCTCAAAAGCCGTAACCATAGTGTTGCCGCCTGAAACATAGAGGGTCACTGGATCAACCACGCCAGTTTTCAGTTTCCCAATCTCAATATGAGCCACAGAATGGTTAACACCCACAAGCGGCACCTCAAGGTACGACGCCAAAGCCCTAGCAACGGTGGCGCCCGTGCGCAAGCGGGCCTAACCCGGGTCCCTGAGAAAAAGCGATAACCGACAAGTCACTTGGCTTAATGCCCGCCGAACTTAAGGCGTCGCTTAGCACTTTGTCAGCTACTTCGGAGTGGTGCCTTGCTGCTTCTCTTGGGTGAATTCCGCCTTCCGCTGGGATGTAACTGTCGGATTTGTTGGCGAGTATTTCCCCTTTTATGCTGGCGATTCCGACGCCGAAGTCGTCTGCTGAAGATTCTATCCCTAAACAGTAACTTTCCTCTTTCCTCTGGTTTCTGCTCGTGTTTTTCATGGCATTCCACGTTTTCTGGGGGATACATATTTGTATTCGCTTCTGCAACTGTTGATAATTCGCTTTTTGGCTTTTTGGTCTAACATTTCTACCATAAATCATCACTCTAATTTAAAAGTGCTAAGTCTTCTTCCATGTCGTCTTCTTGTGTGTCTCTTGGGTCGTCACTATAAACGCTGGGGTCGTCATTAATAATTCTGTTTCGTTGCTGATTCATTAACCGTTGCTGTCGTTGCTGATTGATTAATTTTTGTTTAGCCATGTAGTTTTGGAATCGTTGAATTAGGCTGAGTTTCTTAGGCTGTGGCTGTTGTGCATTGAATTTTTGCCGAATTAAGCGGTTTATCTGATAGGGTTTTCCTTGTTGTTTCCATTCTGGGCTAACAAAAGTTTGTCCCTCATAAAACCATGTTCGCAAAGGCATTTTTGAAAATAGTTAAGCCTTGTTAGTTTCTTTTTTTTGTTCGTTAAGGCTTTTTAATCAGATGATTAATTAGGATTTGAGCCTAAATAAAATAACCATCCATACGCATGGAAGGTTTAATCTCTTTAACTTCTTTATAATGTTCTTCACAAAGAGGCAAAAGGTATTCGTCAATTGGGGGGGCTATTACTCCTTTTGTTACGGCGGCGGCGACTTGTTTGAGGTCTAAGCCGTACCTTAGGTCTATAGCTATCCATTTCGCCTCTTTTCCGCATTCTCTGCATTTTAAGTTAACTGAGTTAATATTCATTAGTTTTTCTTCTATTCCTCTAAATGGTCTTTACTTCTCGATTATTGGAAGAACTGTTTATAAATTCTTCTGAAGAAGCCCACTATAAAACCGTAAACCACATCTAAACTTCCCTTCTTTTTTTAGCCGTTTGGCAATTTTAATCAGATGATTAATTGGTTAAGGACTTGTTTGGTTTTGGCAAGTTTCAGATTCGATGGTAGCAAAAACTTAGAAAAAAATAGGGAGTTAGCTGTGTTTAGAGACCAACAGCTAACTTATAATTCAGTTTTTTTCTAAGACTCAGTTTTCTCATATTCGAATTCAAATTGGATTATTAACAATCCAATGAAGTAACGAATACGGGTTTTCATTTTAAAAAATTTATATTTCATACTTGACCCTATGAGAATAGCGGAGTGAAATTGCTTAAAGCGAAAACTTAAATCTGCATAGCACAGAAATAGAATTAAGGGAAAAAATGAAGTCTTCAAACTTACTTGTTGTTCTCACCATAATCGCTTTTTTACTAATTTCGGAAGGTGCTTTAATCGTTCATGCACAAACTCTCACTAAGGATTTTGGAACAGTAAACGTGAACAATCCCCCTAATATTATTGCTTCAATGGATGTAAAGGCAACAGTCCAAACAGAACCTAACGGGCATTGGATACAAAACAACACCTACCAAGTCAATCTACAAATATCGATACCTTACGTAAACGAATCGGTCTATAACGCAAACGGATTCGCCATTGAATGCCGTAGTCCGGACAACCCCGTGTACAATGCATTTATGAACCCTTCACAATACAACATCGATGTTACGGTAACTCCCCAAAATAGCGGAACAATGTCTTATACTCTTAGACCGCAAAGTACGGGAAACACTTCCTTAAATCTTGATTTTGCCCTGATAGTTTATTATAACAACAAAATAGTGACAAGCGGTAGTTGGGTGTGGTATATGAACAGCAATAAAGATGTCACTAACCAACCGTTAAGCATCATGGTAGACTCTAACCAGCATCTTCCTTTTGACACTCCAACAGTTCCCGAATTGACACCTTTAGCTATAATTCTTACTTTAGCAGTTGTAACAAGTTCGGTTGCGATATATAGTAAAAAAGTTAAATCTGGAAAACTCAAGTCTTAAAAGGCAAACTACAACATAAAATCCAATTTCCTAAAAGTACCCAATTTAAAAATTTATAGGCGCATTTTGACTTTTTGTCGGTTTATGGCTTTTTTTAATCAGTTGTTTAATTAAGAAAAACATAGAAAAGAGGAGAAAAAGGCTAATCGAATTTGACCTTTTCTGATTTGTTGCGTTCCTCTTCCGCTTTCAGTTTTTGCAGTTCCTCAAAAGTTGCTTTCAACATGCTAAAGTCGGTCATCATCTTGTTTATGCTTAACCCATTATCGAGTAGTCGCTGTTCAAGAAACTTGATTCTTTTCTCGTTTTGCTCTTTGGTTTGTTCTAATCCGCTTTTGACTTTTTCAACTGTTTGAGGTAATAGATACGGCAACGCTTGTTTATATTTGGGTAACAGTTCTTGCCACATGTGGCTTGAATAGTGGCTGTCAACAGCGTTTCGGGGTTTATATGCCATAATTGGGGCTATAATGTTGGCGTTTATGTCGGCATTCTCTAACTGTGACTGTATAAAATCTCTAAAGTCATGTGGACTAAAGCGTCTAACTTCCAAGTCTTTCCATGCGCTAAGTGATGCGTTATCATATACTTGATTGATTGCGCTTTGAGTCATGACTCGGATTCTTTTCGGTTTAACTGCTAACTTCTTTTCAGCATTGGTGAAGTGTCCCTTATAGGGACTTGGCAGTTTAGAAACCCAATTGCGTCCTGATTCGAATTTTAGTATCCAGCGTTCGTTCTCTTCCGTAAAATCACTCAAACCCTAATTCCCCCCTAAAAGTTAAAGGCTTTATGAATTCTGGGTCAATTGTTGATATATCTACAGCTACAGCTACGGAAACATATTTTTATCTGGATTCAACGCTTATATTCTAATTGCATTGTTTGGAATTGATACTACATGCCTAAACGTAATGACCTTGAACAGAAAGCACTCCATTATGTCGTGAACACAGGCTATCAAGGCGTGCTTCAATCCGATTTATGGCGTGAACTTGGCGCAAGCAGCCGCGAAGGCTCACGTGTCTCAATTAAACTCGAAGAGAAAGGGTTAATCCGAAGGGAGAAAGAGCTGCAAGAAGGCAGATGGACATATCGGCTTTACCCAAAAAGGCTTCCAGCATCAATAGAAACCATCGTTGACTGCCCATGCTTACTGTGCCCAGACAATGAAAGATGCGACCCAACAACCACGCTCTCGCCTAAAAGCTGCCCGAAACTTACCGATTGGATACTTGGCTTAGGAAAAGACGCCGCCCCTGTTGCGACTCCTGTTGTTCCTGAAGGTCCAAGTGCACCAAGCGAGCCAAGCACCGCACAAGAGGATGATTCCGTTGCCGAAAGCTTGGATCCAAGATAGAAAACGCGAATACTACTACAAAAAAGCCAAAGAGGAAAACTACCGCTCCAGAGCCACATACAAGCTAGTTCAAGCCAACGAGAAATACGGTTTCATACAGAGAAACGACGTAGTGGTTGATTTAGGCGCTGCGCCAGGCGGCTGGATTCAAGCAGCAAGAAAAATGACGGGGAAAAACGGTTTTGTTTTAGGCGTCGATTTAAAGCCGATTGACCCTTTCACTCAAGAATACATTCGAACGATAATCGCCGATTTTACTGAGCCAGGCATAGTGGAGCAAATACGTTCTTTTTTGCCTCGTGAAGCAGACGTGGTGCTTTCTGACGCCGCGCCAAACATCACTGGAGTTTGGGAAGTTGACCATGCAAGGCAAATTGATTTAGCGACCAAAGCCTTAGAAATAGCCCAATGCATTCTGCGACCTTCAGGAAACTTTTTTGTAAAACTCTTCGAAGGCGAAATGTTCAACGACTACATTTTAACGGTGAAGGACCTTTTTGATGCTGTGAAGATAGTGAAGCCGCAGGCTAGCAGGCAAAAAAGCTCAGAAATGTACCTTTTGGCTTTAGGCTTAAAATCGAAGGGCAAATGCAAAGAGCAAACCTAAATTCTGCTGGTGTTTTAACAAAGGTTTAAAATGGTAGAGACAATAAACCCTTGTGCCCGATGATTTCGTGCTTTAAAGATTAGGCGCGTGATTTGAAGAGAAGGATTGCATGATGAAACTGGATTTATCTTTCTGGACTAACGCATCAAGTAGACGCAAAAGAATCTACTCTTTCATAGTAATCTTTGTTATTGCAGTCCTTTTAACGGTTATCGGGTCCTTTGTGCCAATTAGCCCCCAGGCGGCTAAGCAAACAAGTGACCAGCTAAATGCAACACTCAACCAAAACAAAGCCGGCGGAACACTGCCACAGTATATTTTCTTAAATAACTTTTCAATCTGCCTATTAATGTTCATACCTATCATTGGACCAGTACTGGGCTTTTTCATATTATTCAACACAGGCTACGCGCTTGGCGCCATCTCACAAGTTCAAGGTTACTCGCCAGCCATAGCTATAATCCTCCTGATCATAACGCCCGTGTTCTGGTTAGAATTTACATCCTACACACTGGGCATGACAGAGAGCATATGGCTATTCCGCAGGTTGTTTCGACTGACATCAAGCGGACTCAAAAGCGAACTCAAATACTTGCTAATAAGCATCGGTTTATGCGCTGGTTTGCTTGCAGTCGGAGCGATAGTTGAATCATGGCTAATTTCTATAGGCGCCTAAAAACCCCTTTTATTTTCCACTAATTTCTAAACTGACATCAAGTGCCCTGACGCTGTGAGTAAGCTCTCCCATGCTTATAATGTCAATTTGCGCCGCCCCGTACTCCAAAAGATTTCCAGCCGTAATTCCGCCGCTCACTTCAAGCAGCACGTCGCCAAATCCTGCTTTCTTCAGCATTTCTGCTGCATCCTTAGCCTGTTTGGGCGAAAAATTATCCAGCATAATGATGCCCGCGCCTGCCTTCGCCGCTTTTACTGCATCTTCAGCTCGTGTAACTTCAACCTCGATTTTTTTGGTAAAAGAAGCGACTGCTTTTGCTTTTTGAACTGCGTCCTCGACGCTTCCAATTATTGCGAGATGATTGTCTTTAATCAGAATCATATCGTCCAAGTGGAGCCGATGCGGGTCTCCGCCGCCTATGAATACGGCTTTTTTGTCAAAGTAAAGCAGCCCGGGCGCTGATTTACGTGTTGCAGCGATTTTGGCTTTGGATCCTGATTCTTTTAGTTTCTCCGTTAACCGTCGTGTAGCAGTTGCGATGCCGCTCATTCGTGAAAGCAGATTAAGCAGTGTTCTTTCAACGGAAAGAATGGTTTGGGCATCGCCCGAGATTTCCAGCAGAACCTGCTTGTTTTCGATTTTATCTCCATCAGCCGCTTTGGCTTTAACTTTTAACCCTAAATGCTCTGCAAGGACGGCTGCTTCTTCTATCCCTGCGGCGATACCTTCTTCTTTAGCTATAACATTTGCCGTCACGGTTAAATTTGGGGGAATAATTGCAGCTGCGGTTACGTCACCTTGCCCAATGTCTTCCGCAAGTATTTGAATGAGCTTCTCTTCCAGAATTTTACGGGCAACAAACATACCTGTACTGTTGCGTTTAAACCTTAAATTGCTTGCTTTTTTCGAGCAACACAAGGGATAGTTAAAATAAATCGCCGACTAATCTTGTGTCCATATGCGACTACTATTAAGCTGTTCAGAGCTTGGGTTAGGACATGTTTCCCGCATCATACCCTTAGGTAAGAGGCTGGAGAAGCATGGTCATGAATTGTTCTTTTTTTCAGGCGGCAAAGCTTACGACATGTTGCAGAAGGAGTTTAAGAATGTTCGCAGGTGCACTCCAGTTTCCTGGTATGAAAACGCTTATGGCATAATCACTTCTGCCTCGCTGATCAATGTTTTATTTCCTCTTCCACTGTTTAACATGGAGAAAAACAGGCTTGAAATAAAAAACTCAAATGCATGGGAAACCATACACCGCTACTATGACCTTAGAGAAAACATCAATGATATTGCGCCCGACTTGCTTATCGCTGATGGCGACATAAACGCGCTTAGGCTTGCGCAGAGATGGAGAATCCCCTCAGTTTACATAGCTAACATGATAAGGCCAAGCTACGGCTTCTCCGCTTTCCTCAACCCTGGCGAGCGCCTCGTCGAACGTTATGTGAAGCGGTGCTCAAAAATAATCATCCCTGACAACCCGCCGCCCTACACTATTTCAGAGTACAGCATCGGAAACATCGATGACATGGGGTTAAACGGCAAAGTAGAGTATGTGGGAAGCTTCGTTGATACAGCACCAGTCAAAGGAGAAAGAGAATACATTTTCGTACCCATAAGCGGACCGCCAGGCACAAGAGCCAGAATGCTCAAAATCCTGCTTCCCATTCTGGAAAAAATAAAAACCAAATGCGTCGTTAGCTTAGGAACTCCTGGCAAAAAAGTTACGGCTAAAATTGGAAACAGCGAACTTCACACCTGGCTATCTGCGGAAGAACGGGCGGAATTTATGAGAAACGCAAAATTCGTGATTTTTAGCGGTGGGCACGCAACATGTTTTGAAACAATCAAATACGGTAAACCAAGCATCTGCATTCCAACGCAACCTGAACAGTTGGGTAACGCAGCGAAACTTCAAGACTTAAAATGCTCAGTAACCGTTAAAAACAAAGACCAACTGAAAAAGGCGGTTGAGAAAATGGAAAAGGAGCAGGAAACCTTCAACCGAAACTTGCTGGCGCTCAACCAGTTCTCTAACAAGTTTAAAGGTTTAAACAGGGCAGTGACAATCATCGAAACAGTGCTGGACTAACGTTTTATTTTGTGAGATTTACGCGTTTAACTTCGCCCAACGGCGCTTCCTCCTCAAAAATGATGGCTTTAAACTTGTAAATTTTAGCGCCCTTCGTTAACCAGCTGTCCGGCGGCAGCCCAGCTTTAACACAGCATTGACAAAGAAATTCTTCTTCACACCAGCCCCATTCAATAGGCACCTGCGGCAGCAGCAAACCCCGATAGAAACCTCTCTCCACGATTAAGCCATCTTCCCCAACCTTGATTTTACTGAGGTACTCTTTTGGATTCTTAACTTCCACATGTTCCAGCGGCGTTAGCACGCTTACTTCAAAAACAACTTTGCTCAATTCCTTCAAGGACATCGGCTCAAATCGCGGGTCTTGAGTTGCAGCATTAATGGCGGAGTCAATCACTGCCTCAACAAGCGGACTTGTCGGGTACGGGTAACCAATGCAGCCGCGAAGCTCCTTCTCCCCGCCTCTTAGACTACTTATAGTAACGAATACGCCGCATTGCACAAAAAGCTTCTTCGGGGTCTCTTTTGGAGGCTTAATGGTTTTGCCTTCTTCCAGTTTTTCCGCTACTGCGCTTCGAGCGAGTTGGATTAAGAATTTTCCTTCTTCTAAGCTTAGTTCAAACGACATAACGCTTCCCTTTTCCTAGCAGCTTGCGCATATGCGCCACTGAATGTTTCCTTTGAAGGTAAATTTGAAGAAAAAGTGGTTTAAAACTTTATGGATTCTTCAGTGACGCCTTCCTTAGTTATGATAAGGAAGTCAATTCCGTCGCCGCTCATTGAATCTCTGCTTATTGCTGACTTTATAGAACGCGTCACGAGTTCTTTCATTTCCTCTGCGTTCATGCTTTCTTTGTAACCTTCTTCCAGAACACCTATGGCTATTTCTGTGCCAGAACCCACTACCGCATATTTATCAGGTATAAGCGAACCTAATACGTCAAGCACATAGAGCGATGGGCCGTCTTCATCTAAACCGCCGACAATTGTCTGGGTGATTAACGGCGCGTATCGACGGTTGAAGAGGACATTTGCCATAAGTTTCGATGCGGCGCGTACTGTGATTTTTCTGCCCGTGTCCATGCTGAAAAGATTAGCCTGCGCCTCCATTTCTTTAGCGAGAATTTGCATGTCTCCAACAAGACCTGCGCATGCAACGCCGATTCGGTCCGTTACTTTGAATACTTTTTTTCCGCCTTTACTCATAATGAAATAACCGTAAGTTACCCTTTTTTCAGCTGCTAAGAGCACTCCGCCTGAGAAAACAGCGCCAACTGTAGTGGCGCCTGGCATCCACGCGTAGCCGCCTTGCTGAGCTTGCTGCTGTTGGTCCTTTTGCATCTGCGGATACTGCGGAATCTGTGGTATTTCAGGTAATTGTGGTCCATAATTTTCCATAATTTTCGCCTTTTCGATGTTATACACAAAACAATCTATTAAGCTTACTTATAACCATCTAGGACAGGCAAAGTGGCTCAACATGAGTGAATCTAACATGGTAAGATGCCAAAAATGCGGGCTTAATGAAGCCTAGCAACCGATGAATAATTTTTTACCGCAAAAACTTTTAACATACCCAACACATTCTAACTAACTAATTAGAGATAATCCACTTCGTCTCCGTCTCTGATAAGTTTGAAAAATGAAGGCAAATGATAGAAATCTACATTCAAAACCTCGAGGACGTTTGGTTCGGAGTTGCCTGCGCCCAACAAAAAATCGCTGCCTCATCCTTCGCGGCAACACAGCAATTAACGTTAAGCAGCCTTTTAGGAAACATGCCCTTCAACGTGCCCTTCCAAGTTTTCCATGAACCCTCAGCTTTCGCCAAAAACATTCTTGCCTCTTTAAAAACCATTTATGACGGACAAAACGTCAACGCAAGCTTCGCTTTAGCCCTGGCGCGCTTGCCAATTTACACACAAAAAGTGCTTAAAACCACAGCGCAGATTCCTCTCGGTTACGTGGCTTCCTACGGCTCAATTGCCAAAGCGGTTGGTGGCGGTCCGAGGGCTGTTGGAAACGTTATGGCGGCAAACCCGTTTGCGCCGATTGTTCCCTGCCACAGAGTTGTCAAATCAAATTTTAAAATAGGCGGGTACGGCGGAGGCTTAAGGGTTAAATTTGAGCTTTTAGGCAGGGAGAAAAGGGGCTTTTCAACATCAAAAGAAGTAGAAGGGAATGGATTTCGACTTCAGGTTTTTCCAGTTGAGTATGTTTTGAGAAATCTGGCTTAGCCCGAATTTTTTTTACGCAAATCATAAAAGCATGCGGGCTTAACCTCACAGATGAGGAAGCAGCGTTGGTTAATCGGGGTCTTTACGTTGGCAGGTTCCAGCCTTTCCATTTAGGGCACCTTGAAGCTATAAACGCAGTTTTAAAAGAAGTGGATGAACTCGTCATAGTCATCGGCAGCGCTCAGTACAGCCATAACATGAACAACCCGTTTACAGCAGGCGAGAGATTAGTGATGATTCGCCGTGCCTTGCAAGAGGATAAAGTGGATTATTCTAGGCTTTGGATTGTTCCAGTTCCAGATGTCCATTTGCACATGATATGGGTTAGCGCGGTTGAAGGTTATACGCCGAAGTTTAACGTCTGTTATTCCAATGAGCCCCTGTCGCGAAGGCTTTTCATGGAGGCAGGCTACCAAGTCAAAAACATCCCTTTCTTTGACAGGAAACAGTACGTGTCGACTGTCATTAGAGAAAAAATGCTTCAGGACGAAAGTTGGATGGAGCTTGTTCCTAAAAGCGTCGCTGAATTCATCAATGAGATAGATGGCGTTAACAGGCTTAGAGATTTAGCTAGAACAGACAGAATTTATTAGACCACCATTTTTTCATCTGAAGCCTTATGATAAAAGGTCCACGCTAATAAGTAAGCTACGATTAAAACCAGCAATACGGCAAACAAACCAAAAGTCAACACGGTTTCGTAAGCGAAGAAGTTATTTATAATGTGAAGCGACACGGATATCAAATAGTAAGGCAGCGGTTTTTTCTTAGCGATACCATAAGCAGTAATTCCCGCGGTTGAAGCATGAAAGATAACAGCTGGAATTCTAACAATCAAAGGCACACCCGCTAAGCCAACATATATTACCAGTTCAGAAATGCCGAATCCTAATCCAATCAAAACGCCTAAAGTTACAATTGACTTTTCAGTTTCTCCATGCCTATAGAATAATGGGAAAACTTTCGCTAACTCCTCTATGAACGGCCCTAAAACAACTATTGACAAAGCGATGGAAGTTAAAAAGGACAACTGCTCAAAAACCAAAGCAAAAGGGACGCTGACTAGAATTCCCGAAGCAAAAAAGAACGCTAATTCTCTGCGGCTAGGTTTATGAATCGGTATAACGCATTGCGGACGCGGTTTACTTTCCATGAAAATATCTTCCTTCAAAATAGTGAATTAAACGCTTGCTTATCAGCGTTTTTGCTATCTCTCAGAAGCCAGCAACTATGGGGTTTTTGGGTTTCATTATTTCCCGAAGAACCACTGTGGCATACGAACCTCTGAGCAGCATGAAACTTAATTCAGCTTGGCGGTCTTTGTCGACTAAATTTGCTGAAACAGTTTGCATTTTGAAATCTTTGACTTGAGTGACTACCGTTCGCAAGCCGCCTTTACCGCCAATCCATGATAAGGCGTTAACTCGCAGGTTCTCCAATTTGATTTCTTCTTCCTCAAGAACATCCTTTTCTATCTGTCCCATGACGCCTTGGGAGAGCTTCTGTCTTACTCCAATTATAGGTAAAGCAACGCGCAGTTTTCCAGCCTTAATCTGCTCGTTAACGATGTCAACATTTTCCGGCACTACATTTTTCGTCAGGGAAGTCAGGGGCAATCCAGAACGCTCAACGGCGACCACGAAATCACCAGCCTCAGCCTTGTTCAGAAAGTAACCCTGCTTAAGGCGTTCGCTTAGAAAACGGTTAAAAAGGAAAGACTGATGTGCTTGAACAAAAAGTTCTTGAAGCTTATCAGGTAACCGTTGAAAAGCGCCTACGAAATCAGCGGGTTTATCTGCTAAGTGGCTCAGCATTAGCCTTTCAAATCTAAGTTGCCGAGGAAAATTCTCCAGCGCCTGCCTGAAATTTCTTGTTGATTGCAGTTCTTGGCGTGCCCGCCTTGAGGATGGATGCTCATGAATGCTTGGTTTAGCAAGAAAAAGCATCGCCGCCTCTTCAAAATCGCCTCTGACAAGGGCTTTTCCAACCAAATGCGTTATGGGACGGGTGGTTCCGAAGCGCTGGTGACCAAAAAAATTTGGAGTGCCGCCTAAAGATTCAAGCTCTTCAAAAGTCTGGGAAATTCTTGTTTTAACGGTTGATTCCTTGAGTTTTACGGCTTTGATTTTTATTGTGAAATGGTTGCCAAGCAGATAAAATAAGGATAGAGCTTCACGGAGGTAGCCTACGGGGTAGACTTGGATGTCTTTAACATCAATTTTTAAGGCATCCTCTACCAAGCCATCCTCAATCGTTATGTGCTGAGCTGTTACGGCTTTTGCATCTTTAATGCCTGCAATCTGGATGCGCCTCTGGTCGATGCCGAGTTGTTTTGCAACGTTTTTGATGGCTATGAACGTGTCCCAGTTACGCTTCACTAAAACGCAAAGCAAAAACCTCTGTCGCTGGGCAGTAGACCCTAAAACCCTACCTGCAACAGCGCCGTTCACAGATGCTTTTGAGCCGTCAACAAGAACCTCTTCAACCACAAAGTCGTCAACCACTTCACGGATGACGCCGCCGACGCCTGGGCTTTTGCTGGCGTAAACTTCGATGCCTAACTGTTTATCGAGCGCCGACACGGGCAAACCACTCGCCTAGAATAACTTAAGTTTACCAGTTAACCTATCAACCATTCCCTCTGGGGCAGGACCAATCCCTAAACATGTCACTGTGCCTTCAGGAATCTGCGTTAATCCCCTGTCGACAATCAATGCGTGGGGCAGACCTAACTGTTCAGCGGCTTCTTCTAATTCATGAAGCTCTTTTTCGCTTGGAACTTTAACTGCGATTTTCCGTTGCCCCTCGTATAGCCAAGCTTCCCACCACTTCTTATGATGCGTGTAAGCATCTTGAGCGGCTGAAACCGCAGCGTGTCCAGCTTGAGCCGCCATTTTGCCTTTACCCATCTTCAAATCAGTGCGGAACACGAGGACTTGCTTGTAATCAAATTCACCCATTGCATTTCCCGCTTCTATGTTAGCACCCAAGATTTTAAGGGTTTGCAGACAGGTAAAGCGTTTTAAAAAGTCTTTTATTTATATTCAATCCATAATGTCTTGCTATAATGTCCGCTATTGAGATTGAAGATTTAATAGAATATCCTAGTGAAGAGCGTTATTTAGAGTTCAAAGGGCCCGTTTCTTGGAATGGGGATATCAAAGTAAAGATTACGAAGTCTATAATGGCAATGGCCAATTTAAAAGATGGCGGATGGATTGTTGTTGGGAAGGAAGAACAACCCGACAGAACATTCAAATTAGTGGGTATGTCCCAGCAAGAATTTGATAGTTTTGATCCCGATTGTGTTAAAGCATTTGTATATGGATATGCTGAACCTCCGGTTAATTTCGTCGTTATTAAGAAAGAAGTTAATGGTAAGAAGTTTGTTTTAATTAAAGTAGCTGAGTTTACCGAATTACCAGTAATCTGCAAAAAAAGCTGTGGCGAAATCATTCATTCTGGAAAAATTTATGTGAGGTCTAAAGGCAAACCCGAAAGTATTCCCGTACCAAGTGACGCTGAAATGCGTGAAATAATCGAAATTGCTGTAGACAAAGGTATCACTGGCTTTGTTGAACGACTTCAACGGACAGGAATTTGGGCGCCTAAAGCACAGGTGGAACAAATAGGTGATGAAGAAAAGTTTAATCGACAATTGGAGGGTTTGGTTTGACAGAGTCCGCTCAACCCAAATTTAACGAAACAATTGCAAAGATTAAATCACACGGTTTTTGGGAAATAGTGATTAGACCGCTAAAATTTTTTGAGAACCGTCTTTCGCTAGGTAATTGTAAACAACTAATCGAAGAAAATCAAGTTCGATTTCGAGGCTGGGACTATCCTCATATAAGCAGTAAATATGGTATTAAAAGTGGGATTGATTGGGTAGAAAATATTACGGATTGGTCGGAACACATAGAGTATTGGCGGATGTATAAAAGCGCTCAGTTTTTCCATATTTTTTCCCTCTGGGAAGACTGGTGGGGGAATGTCAAAATCTTTTGGTCTCAGCAAAGCTCGACAACTCCGGGTTATGGTTTGGAATTCTTGTGCACACTTTACACCTTCACTGAAATTTATGAATTAGGTGCAAGGCTGGCCAAGAAAAAGATATTTGATGATGGCTTGCACATATTAATCACACTTACTGGTATGAGTGGTCGACGATTGGTTACCACCGAGATAAATAGATCTATGCTTGATTTTTATGTCTGCAATGTTGATAAGATACAGCTTGCAAGGAAAGCAACCATCGAAGAGATAATTGGAAAAAGTAAAGAGATGGCAATTAATGACACTTTAAGCGTCTTTGAGCACTTTAACTTCTTTGAGCCACCTCGAAAAGTGCTTGAAGAAGAACAAGATAAACTAATAAAACACTTCATTTTAGGTCGTTAACCACGTCAACGGTTTGCAGCCAAGTAAAGCATAGCAAAATAGGCAATAGCCGCCAACATCGAGGGCTTCGAAACGGCTTTAAGCATTATTTTTCCCTGAAAATCAATTTCGTCTTCGTTGCCAAGCGCTTTATCGACGCCTAACTTGCCACAGACCCGAAGCATTTCGTCTACCTTTTCGTCGGATAAAGAGTTGAGAAACCTTCTAAGCCTAAGCATAACGTTAAAATCAAAACCTAACAGGTCAGAGCACCGTTTCTGATAAACCCGCAGCGCGTCGGACGAAACGTCGCCTTGTTGTATGGCTTGGCAGGCGGTTTCCGCCGCGATGTTGGCGCATGTTAACCCAAAAATTACTCCGCCGCCAGTTGTCGGTTTAACCTGTGAAGCACAGTCGCCGACGGCAAGAAAACCGTTTCCATAAGCTCTGCCTATTGGACCGCCTAAAGATATGGCGTGGTAGCCGATCTGCGTTATTTTGGCTTCACCAAGCTGTTTAGACGCCACAGGATGCTTAGTCATGAGCTGATGCAGGAAGTCACGGGGGTTTCCCCTGTTTGTTGCCAACCCAACTTTGGCTGTTCCATCAAGCCTTGGAATAAGCCATCCGTAAAGACCAGGCGCATAATTCTTGCCCAAGTAAACTTCAACGGCGTCAGGCTCAAAGCCTTGCACGTTTTCCACTTCAGCTTCAGCAGCATAAACCAGCCCCTTATAATTAAGCGCTGTTAAACCTGCTTGCCTTAAAAGCCTAGAAGAGATGCCTTCCGCATCCAAAGTAATCTTAGAATGAACTTTCTCTTCTCCGCCATTTCGCAGAATATTCACGCCTTTGACAAAGCCATCCGCCACCATCAGCGACTGGACACGGGCGTTTAAAATGAAGCGTGCACCTGCCGCTTCTGCTTGCCCAGCCAAGTACTTGTCGAAACGTGCCCTGTTCAAGACAGCCGTCACTGGACGGGAAAGGTGAATTGAAAATTTGGTGCCTACGGGGGAATAAAAGTTGGCTTTGCAAAAAGTGTTTTCTACAATCCCATCTGGAAGCGGATACAAACCCAAAGTGCGTAAGCTCCGAATGCTTAGGTGCCCAGCGCAATGTGACGGCAACCCAATTTCAGCGTGCTCTTCAAAAACCGTTGCTTTAACGCCTGATTTAGCTAATTTTAAAGCAGCAAATGAGCCGACTGGTCCGCCTCCGATAATTGTGGCGTCTAAAGTATCGGCTGTTGGTTGCACAGTGTGCGTCATCGTCATATGTTACTGGACTAGTTCGATTCGGCGTTTTCCACGGGCCATTGAAGAACTGCGGATTTTCCCGCTTACCTCAAGTTTCAGCAGTAAATCATTGAAGTCTTTGTAGCCTAAATCGTCAAACTCACTTTTCAGCTGCGCAAAGAGTTCATCATCAGTCAAGTCTCCCTTTTTAGTGAGAACTTCCAACATAACGAAGTAAGCTGGTCTTGTTTTCCACGTTTTAATCTGAGGCATAAGTTTTCCTTCTAAGCAACTGGCGTTGCTGGCTTTTGTACTTGTCGGATTTGCTGCATGAAGCTCTTGTACCACTTCTCCATGTCAGGCGACACTGATGGACCCATTTCTTTCATGGCATCTTGGAAGTCTTTCATGGTAACTTCTCGGCAGTTTACATCCCTTCTTAATGCATGCATCGCGGCTTCCCTGCATAAGGATTCTATGTCCGCGCCTGAATAGTACCTGGTCATCATTGCTAACTGGTTTAAATCAACATCCTTGCTTAGTGGCATGGGTTGGCTATACAGTTTAAAAATCTGAAGCCTGCTCTTTTCATCTGGTTCGGGTACGTAAATTAGCCTGTCAAATCTTCCAGGTCTAAGCACCGAGGGGTCAATTAGGTTTGGTCGGTTTGTTGCTGCTATGACCACAATATCCTGCAGCGATAAGATGCCATCCATCTCGGTCAAGAGCTGGCTTATTACTCGTTCGGAAACTCCGCTTTCGCCGCTCCCGGAACCGCGCATAGGTGTAAGCGAATCCATCTCATCAAAGAAAATCACTGTTGGAGCAGCCATTCTGGCTTTTCGGAATACCTCACGGATTGCTTTCTCCGATTCGCCCACCCATTTGCTGAACACCTCAGGTCCCTTGATTGAGATGAAGTTGGCTTCGCTCTCAGTTGCTACTGCACGCGCTAGTAGAGTTTTGCCGCAGCCAGGAGGGCCGTAGAGCAATATGCCCTTGGGGGGCTTTATGCCCATACGTTGGAACAGTTCAGGGGTTTTGATGGGCCACTCAACCGACTCCTTCAGGTGCTGTTTAACATCATCTAAGCCGCCTATGTCACTCCAATGCACCGTTGCGACTTCAATGTACACCTCTCGCATGGCTGTTGGTGTAATTTCTTTGTAAGCGTTATCAAAATCGCTCATTTGCACTTCCATCTTTTCAAGGACGGCTGGTGGAATGCGTTCTTCTTCAAGGTTAATCTGTGGTAGGTATCTGCGTAATGCTTTCATGGCTGTTTCTCTGCCTAGTGCAGATAGGTCGGCTCCTGTGTAACCATGGGTCATTTCGGCGAGGCGTTCAAGGTTTACTCCTTCATCTTTTTCTCCTTCGCTTTTTTCTCCCTCTTTGGAGAGAGGCACGAGAGGCATACCCCTTGTGTGTATCATGAGACATTCCAATCTACCTTTCTTGTCGGGAACACCGATTTCTATTTCGCGGTCGAATCTTCCTGGTCTGCGCAGTGCAGGGTCAAGTGCGCCTGGGCGGTTGGTTGCGCCGATAACTATGACGTTTCCCCTTCCGCTTAAACCATCCATTAACGCGAGGAGCTGTGCAACTACGCGTCTCTCAACTTCGCCCGTAACTTCTTCCCGTTTAGGCGCTATAGCGTCAAGTTCATCGACGAATATTATGCTTGGAGCGTTCTGCTGGGCTTGCTGGAAAATCTCCCGCAGACGAGCTTCAGATTCGCCGTAGAATTTGCTCATGATTTCTGGACCGTTAATTAAGTAGAAGTTGGCTTCTGACTCATTAGCGACTGCTCGGGCTAACAGGGTTTTGCCGCAGCCAGGGGGACCATGAAGCAGAACACCTTTCGGCGGTTCAATTCCGAGGCGCTGGAAGAGCTCTGGGTGGCGAAGTGGCAACTCAACCATTTCGCGGACGCGTTGAATTTCTTCATGTAACCCGCCGATGTCTTCATAAGTGGTTCTTGGTAAGCCTTTGCCTTCAGGTGCGGGTTCGTTTAGGATGGTTAGGCGTGTTTCGGCTGTGACCTTTATTATGCCGTGGGGACGCGTTTTTGACACGGTAAATGGTATAGCATGTCCCAGCATCATGACCAAAGTTGTGTCTCCTTCAACGAGGGTGCGTTCCATGAGGCGGTTTTTAACAAAATTGGTGAAGTCCTCATCAACATTTAACCGCATGTCAACTGGAGCAAGCGTTATGCTTAGCGCTGTCTTGACTTTTGCTGGTTTCACAACAACGTATTCGTTTATGGCTACGCCAGAATTTTTGCGCGTGAAGCCATCAATACGGATGATGTCGCGGTTTTGGTCTTCACTGTAGGCTGGCCAAGCTATGGCTGACGTGGTGCGTTTGTTAATAATTTCTATTACATCGCCTGCACTTATGCCTAGTTTTTGCATAGTTCGCTGGTCTATGCGGGCGATTCCTCTGCCCACGTCTCTTTGCCTTGCGTCTCCGACACGTAATTGAACTTCGCTCAAACAGAATCCTCCAAATAATCCGATGCTAAAGGTATGTTTGAAAGAACCTTTGATACTATATAAACTTTAAAGCGTAACTGCCAAGACTTTCAGGTGCTAAATAGGAGGAGATTAAGGGTTTTTCTCCAGAAAAAAACTCGCAAGCATTTTATCTGCTTGTTCTACGCACATTGAAGGTTTGGGCTTGGCTGACGCCTGGAAGTTTAGCGAGTTTTTCTTCGAACTCATCAACAATGCCTGTTTTGTCCTCTGGGAACTTGACCTGAACAAGCAGCGCTTTAAGTCCAAAAGCGATGGGCTCTTCGCCCCAGCCTTCGATTGCTGAGAATTCAGGCGTGATGCTTTGGATTTTCGCTTTGAGGTCATCAAAGCTTTCCACTATGTCTTCTGGAAACACCTTGTAAGTTACTAAAACGCTTCCCATATTAAACCGCCCTTTATGGTCCAGTGAATCCGCATTTTGGACACTTGTATATGCGGCCGAATTTGCGGCATTTCCCGTCGCGTTTAATCTGGATTTCGCCGCAGCTGGGGCAGAGGAATTTTGTGGATTCGCTGCCTGGCGGAATCGGTTTGCCGCAGCTTGTACAGGTAACCAAGGAAAGTGTTGTTGCTCTTTCTGTCATAATCTACATCTCTTGCGGTTTTAAATTGTAAGTCTTACTTATATCTGCTATGCTGTGCTTTGCCCTAATCCTCAATTTCTCCAGCGGTTTATATGCAAATACAATGTTATTCTACATTATTTGCTGAGCCCTTTGCCTGCTCGTTAGCACCAGATAGAGCACGTTGGTATCTCTCTTCAAGTTCTTCCTCGTAGGCGTGAGAGTCTATTTCCCCATTATAGTTGGTCTCTTTAGCTATCCTTCGAAAGACTGCGAGCGCGTCAAAAAAAGGTCTTATTACTATCTTATCACCCTCCAGCCAAAAAGTAACCTCGGAGCCTGATTTTATTTTCAGGGCTACCCGTATTGACTTTGGAATAGTAACTTGCCCCTTTGAGCTAACTTTCCTTTGCTCTTGTTTCAAATTCCTCACAAATTTATTTAATGAACCCGGGTCATTTAAGGATAATACATCTGTTCTGCAAGGATAACGCAGTTTTATAGTAACTTCATAAAACCACGTCAAGCACTAGACGGCAAAATGCCCACAGTAGCATGTAAAATAACGATTGAGGGAAAAAACAAAGGGCTTACTCTAATTCAGAATGCTTCTAAAAAGGCATTTTAGCCAGAAGCAAAAGTCAGTTAGAAACGTATTTCTACATATAGTTGCAATTTTCTTTGATACATTGGTTTCAAAAATGGTAAAGGATGCCTATTTTCGCTTAAAGATAATCTCGCAGGTCCTTTTTTTCTTTCGAAGATTTCTTCACCAATTCAAGTTGTTGCCCTTTTGTGAGATTATTCCACTTGTTAGCTTGGCCGTCTGTGACTGCATACTCTAAATCATTGCCATTATGCACAGGAATCTTCAAACCCTCTTTTACTATAGGAACCCCAAAATCGGGAACTTTAATTGTGGCTGTCATAATCACCATCGCTTAATTATTTGAATAAACTGAAGGACTATTTAAAAACCTTTTATCGCCAACAGACGAAAAGTAACAGGGAGAAGCAAATGACGGAGAAGTAACAGAACCTTTTTCAATAAAATTCTTAAGCACTGTTGACATATTCAAGCCATAGTATGCTTTAATGAAGCAGATGAAATCGATGGCTAAAGATTGGATCAGGTTCTTTCAGTTAACTGGAGACCCTTTTAATACGATTCCGCTACAATCGGAAAGCGATTTTAAACTTCTTTTCATAAAACCTTACGATATTGATAAATACATTGATCCATTGCTTGATCATTTTGAAGAATCAAGACCGTTCTTGCGCATGGTCGTTGGCCCCCGTGGCTCCGGCAAATCAACCATATTACATTATGCAATTTCAGTAGTGAGAAAGAAGAAAAATGTGGTCGCTTGTTATGTTTCACATCAGCCATCAGTCATAGAGGGACTTTCTGACCCAGTCCACGGAATAGGCAATGATACGATTTCGAAACTGCTTATGGAATTGACGAGAGCAACCTTGCTTTACGAAGATCAAGAAAATAATTCAGAATTGCTAGAAATAGCAAAAGAAATAGGCATCACAAAGGAAGGCAGATTGGTTGCTGAATCACATCCATTATGGTCTTATTCTGCAATCGAAAAGAAGCTGCAACGATTACTCGAGTATCTCAAGCTTAAAAACATCAAGACCCTTGTTTCAATCGACAACTATGACAAACATAATGAAGATATTGCGCTACGCTTTTTATGTAGTCACCATGCTCAAGCATTGTTTGAGCAACTGGAATTAGCAAATGTTTCAATTTTTCTGACGGCAGATGTTGAATGGAGCGAAAAGGTTGCAAAAAATTCAGACCTAAATTATCTGGGTGAACCTATTTCGCTGTCTCCTATAAACCCAATTGAGGCAAGTTTGTTAATTCAAAAAAGAATCGCCGACAAACAATCTTCAGGGGAATCCACGAATATCTTCGACGATGATGCAATTGCCTTAATAACAGTCAAGGAAGATGGTATCGTTAGAACAATAATGGAAACTTGCCGAATATGCTTAATCGAAGCGGCAAATAAAGATCAGAAAAAAATTACGAAAAATCTCACTGACGAGATTATTAGGACCCGAGAATCGCGAGGCCAAAAATATTATGAATGTATTAAGAATTCTCCAAAAGCCATAGATGCGCTAACGCAAATAGTGAACTTGTCAAAAGATCTTGACCCTGATACTTTTAGGAAATCGGTACAAGGCTTAGTTAATTTTTGGCAAGGTGAAAAAATCGACGGAAAAACCTTGGAGTTGCTGAGAGAAAAAAGATTATTATATCTAGTGATTCCCGTCAAGTCAGTGAAATCCGAAGTAGATGATTCAACAAGAGTAGGTGAAGTTCAAGTCCCATCAGATGTAAAGCTATTGCTTGAAAATGTTGGAAAAAGATACTCCCTAAATGCTTTTGCAGATTGGCTCGCAAAGGGTGAACCGTCGATATTTTTTGTACCTACAACCAAAGAGCAAGATTCGTTCAATCAAATGAAATCACAATTACAGGAGTTGCTTCCACTGTTTAATGGCGGAGATACACGACAATTCCTTAGGAACGCACAAATGGCATATAATTCGTGGTGCTCGCAGATTGAATCTGGGGATTATGATGTCGCCCAAGTTTTATCCGACATGTGGTCCTGTTTATGGAATCTTTCATTGTGCGATTTCTATGCGGTTAAGATAATAATAGAGGAAAAAGTGATTGAAAATGTTCCAACAAGGGAAGCAATTGAGGCCTTCCTAATTGAACAGGAAGGCATGAGATCATTTCTTCCAAATTACACAAATGTAGAGAACTACTATCGTTATTCAGAAAAAGATATTCCAATAGAACCCGCTACCGTTGAAAGACTTCATCTGGATGCACAGCAAGTCGCTAATGCGTTAATAGATTGCTGTAAAACTGTTTTTCCATACTTAAGGAGTTGCGATGGTGTTCCTGCTTTCAGGGTTAAGAATGCTGAAGAACTTCAACAGCATCTCTCGCCATTTCTAAAAAAAGAGGAGCAATATTCTTTTATTCTATTAACCAATACGCTTCCCCGAGATTTCACAATAATTTTCTGGCCATGGAGGAATTATTTATATGGCTTCTACTTGGGAGATGAAGAACTCAAAAAATATTATTCTGTTGACACTTATGAATTCAAAGTTTTTGAGGGCAATTTGCTATCACCAAATTTCATCGTTAACTACATGAGTAAAAGTAAAATGCCAATGGACTTCCCATTGCGTTTTTTGAACTTAATCGAGTTTTCAAGTTATCTGATTCAGCTTTCAAGAAAAGAACGCGTTCAATTGAGGCTAAATTCCAAATCTCAAGCAGTTTATATGACTCTGTTTTCAGAAGGGAACGAAATAATTGCTTCAGTCAATTACTTAAAACCCAATTATGGTGTTCCCCTTGACCTTAATTCTTCTGTAATCAATAGAATTGATGAACAATTCAATCAACAAATTATTTGTCAGCAATTTGTCGAAATGGGGCAACACAACACGGCAAAAAGCATAATTGAAGAAACAATGAAAAGTTTCAGAGGAAACGTTTTCGGAATTTTGGACTACATAGACGGCTCAACTTTTGATTTCTTGGACCTAATTCCGAAGAGTTGCAATCTAAAATTTATTGCTTCGGTAATTAACCCACCTCAAACGTTGATTCAACGGAAGGCCGCAGAACTTGGCAAGAGCATCCGCTCTCTTGAAATCAAAGAAGTCGATGTAATGGCAGCTTTTCAGAGTTCTGGAGGCAAGATGCACCAACGATGGCTCGCTTGCGACGGGTCAACGGCATTTAGAAAAAATGTCTGCCAAGGACTTGCAATCGATTTCGGAACGGATCTCAAATCTGGTTCCATCGCAAATACACAACATAAAATTCAGGTGTACACTAACCCCATCGAAGAAAAGAAACGATTTGAGGAATACTGGTACAGGACAGAAGAAGAATGGGATGCAATCACTGGGAAAAAAATAGCTTCCCGAGTAATTTATTCCCGAAAATAGCCTTGTTTCAAAAGAGTTTTCCATTTGTTTCGTAAGTTTATTAAGAGAGTATCTTGCCATTCTATTTTTGGTGTTAAGTTTTGGGTGTAGACTTCAAAGACCTCGTTCCGAAAACCCCCGTGAAGCTTGAAGACCTCAGCGGCAAAGTCATAGCCATCGACGCTTTTAACGCGATCTACCAGTTTCTCTCCATTATCCGCCAACCCGACGGCACACCGCTCAAAGACAGCACGGGAAAAGTCACCAGCCACCTAAGCGGCTTATTCTACCGCACAAGCAACCTTGTGGAAATGGGCATAAAACCAATCTACGTTTTCGACGGCATTCCACCGACTTTGAAGGAAGCAGAGATTGAGCGGCGCAGACAAGTTAAGGTAGAAGCAGCCGTGCACTATAAGAAAGCAGCGGCAAAAGGCGACACAGCCAAAATGCGCCTGTTCGCCCAAGCATCAACAAGCATGAAGGATTACATGCAGGAAGACAGCCAAAAACTTTTGGAGCTTATGGGGTTGCCGTGGATTCAGGCGCCAAGCGAAGGGGAAGCCCAAGCCGCATTGATGACTAAACGCGGCGACGCTGATTACTGTGCAAGCCAAGACTACGACAGCCTATTGTTTGGCGCCCCTAAAATGCTGAGAAACGTCACGATTTCCGGCAGGCGCAAACGCGGCAACATCTACGTCGACGTTGTCCCTGAAGTGATGGAGCTGTCCAAAACGCTCAGCGAGACAGGTTTAACCTATGAACAGCTAATCGATGTGGGCATCTTAATCGGCACAGACTTCAATCCGAACGGCATAAAAGGTCTCGGGCCAAAAACCGCCCTGAAATTAATCAAGCAGTACGGGACATTAGAGAACGCTCTGCCAAACATAAAAAACGCTTCTTTCCCAGTTGACCCAAACTGCATACGAGCCGTCTTTCTTCATCCCGAAGTAACAGAAAGCTACAGGATAGAGTGGAGAGCGCCAGATGTTGAAGGCGTAGTCGACTTCATGTGCAGACAAAAAGAGTTCGCAGAGGACAGAGTCAGAAAATCCTTAGACAAAATGCAAGAAGGCAGCAGGAAGCAGAAAGCCAAAGTTTCGTTGGAAAAATGGTTCAGTTAAAGCTGAGTTCTGGCGATTTCGCCTGATACTAAAAGAGTTTGAGAGATAAGTCTTAAATCTGCATGAAAAATAACAGAATAGTTGAGGATTTCGGAATTAAAAAAAGAAATAAACAATTGATTGGTGTTATCTCAATTATAGCGATTGTCTTAGTTGCTACTTTTTTGGTAATGTACGAAGATCACCGATCTACCGTTAACGCAAACGAAGCAGTCATCTACTATTCGTTATCAGGAACACCTGTTTTCTTTAACAGTACGGGAACAGAGAATTACATTGTTATCTACTGCGATAATAGTGGCAATACGTTTGGAGATTTTAATCTTATAATACAATTTGTTAATGCGACTTTTTCAGCGATAACAGATCAGCCGTACACTAAGATCAATGCAACTTCAGCAGAATTCAGGTTTGATCTTAAAGCAGGTAATCCTGCATCAAAAGATGTTTATTTTTCTATTGACCCCGCTGCAAATAGTTTTTCGATTTCGCTATCAATACATAGCAATCAAGGTTCTTTGAAAACAATCGCTGAATATCCTTACTTTCTACAATATAAGTGGAACCAAACACTAAGTGATTTCCCGCTTATCCAATAATTGAGGGAGAGAACATTGAAGGATAGAACAGCTCTTATTACTTGTGTCATTTACCGAAGTTTTCATAAAGATAAGTCTTAAATCTGGATAGTCGTAAAATAACCTGATATGACAAAACGATTTACCGCCATCATCCTTACTGCCAATATCATAATGGGTTTGCTTCTTTATCTTTCCAGCCAATTAGTTCTCTCCGAACTCAATGGTTCGACACTAAGCGGATATAGCCTTACCTCAATCGGCATAACGCCTGCGCAGGTTGGTCAAGTTACTGTACCGATTGCAATGTCATTGCCAAATTACCCGTTCTATGTCTTTATCCTATTTTTGGTGGTAAATGCTTGTTTCATAATAAAACTGCTAATAAGCAAAGAAACAAAACAAAACCCTTCTTAAACCCGCATAATGACATTTTGAGAGCACAGCAAAGAGCACACCATTTATTCTTTATCCAAGTTTTTTCTAAGAAAAATAAGGATGTACGCTTTAATCATGAGGTAAATAGATGAAATTGTTACTTTACAGTAACGCATTTCGCTAGGTTTCTCGGCATATCCGGGTTATATCCTCTCTCAAGCGCAACGTAGTAGGCTAAAAGCTGCAGAGGCACTGCAAAAGGAATCGGCGACAGCACACCAGGAATGCCCTTGGGAACTTCAATGTAGTCGTCAGCCAACACTTTGATGTCTTCGTCTCCTTCCTCGGCAATGGCTATTATATGGGCGCCTCTGGCTTTCATCTCCATAATGTTGCCAATCAGCGTCTTGCGGCAGTCATCCTTTGGGCAGACGAAAACTACTGGGAAACCATCTTCAATGAGGCTGATTGGACCATGCTTGCTTTCGCCTGCTGGGAACGCTATCGATGGGATATAAGCGATTTCCATTAGTTTGAGTCTGCCTTCATAAGCAGTGGCGGTGCTGATTCCTCTGCCTAAGAAAAAGAACACTTTTGAATCCTTGTATTTCTTGGCGATTTGCTTGACTTTTTCCTCTTGCGTCTTAACTATTGTGTCAGCAATTTCAGGTAGTTTACTTAAATTCTCTTCAAGACTGTCGATTTCATCCTGAGAAACTTTGCCTCTCTTCTTTGCCAATCTCAGCGCGAGCTGCGCCATCACGGAAAGCTGAGACGTAAAAGTTTTCGTTGCTGCAACCCCAATCTCTGGACCAGCTTGCGTGCCAATATAAACACGGGAAATCCGCGTCAAAGTGGAACCGATGACATTAGTTAAGCTTAGAATCGTGGCTGCACGCTGCTGGGCACAGGTAACAGCTGCTATGGTGTCAGCTGTTTCGCCTGATTGACTGACCGCTAAAATGGTGCTGTCAATGCTTACTGATTTGCCATGTTGCTCAATGAATTCTGAAGCATAAACCGGGTAAGTCGGTAAGAACGCAAGTTTAGAGAACATGTATGAAGCCGCTAAACACGCATGGTAGCTGGTTCCGCAGGCAACAAGAAAAACCTCGTTTGCGCGGTCCAGAAAAGTTGTAAGTAAATCCAGATAATGCTCCTGCATTCGCAGCGTGTTGCGTAGGGTTTCAGGTTGTTCATGGATCTCTTTAATCATAAAGTGCGGGTAACCTTGTTTAACAGCCATTTCAGCGGTCCACTCAATGGTTTCCGGTTCCCTTCTGACAGGGCTCAAATCCTGAATCTTCTTAATTTCATAACCTTGCGCTGACAGAATAACGAGTTCCCCATTATTTACCATGACAGCTTTATTGGTGATGGGCAGAAACGCTGGAATATCAGAGGCGCAGAAAACGCCGCTGTCGCTGATGCCTAAAACCAGGGGGCTCTCATTTCTGGCGCAGATAATCTTGTCAGGCTCCTTTGTGGAGATTACGGCAAGAGCATAGGAGCCTTCGAGACGCTTGAGGCTTTCTTGAACTGCCTCGACAAGAGACAGCTTAGGGTTTTGTTTGAGGGTTTGTTCGATGAGGTGTGGAATTACTTCTGTGTCTGTTTTGGAAACAAAGGTGTGGTCAAGATTTTGCAGTTCCGTTCTAAGCTCCATGAAGTTCTCAATGATTCCGTTGTGAACAACCATTATTTCTCCTGTGCAGTCGGAATGAGGGTGAGAGTTCACTTTTAGTGGGGCACCATGTGTCGCCCAGCGTGTGTGACCAATACCTATGCTGCCTGGTAAATCGTCAAGGTTTAAGATTTTGTGGACGTCATCGATTTTTCCCTGGTCCTTTTTCAGGAAAATTTTACCATCAGCTATCGTAGCTATGCCTACTGAGTCGTAGCCGCGATACTCAAGACGTTTAAGTGATGCATGAATTAGGGGAGCGGCGTTTTCTTCTTTTAGAACACAACCGAATATTCCACACATTTTCAGAAGCCTCGCATTCTACATGTTATAGGCTTATGGAGTCTGTGTTTCGCTAATAAGCATTTTTAAGATTTCAGTTTCACCGCCCAAAAATTTTTTTTAGCAGTTCTGCCTCATTTGCCATGTAAGCGAAAGCTCCAGTGCCAACTTGAAACTAAATTTTTTGAACCATTATAAATAAATTTTTTATAGCACCTTCATGTTATCTAACCTTCCGAGTAAACATGAATAAAAAACTGCTTCTCCAAGACAACGGCAACACCCAAGAAATAAAAGAAATCAGCATAACGAACGATTCACAAAAACTAAAAATGATACTCGGCAGCCTAAGCTGGAAAATCCTAACAATGCTGTCAAAAAAAGAAATGTACCCCTTAGAAATCGCGCGGCAACTCGGCATGCATGAGCAAAAAGTCTACTACCACATAAGAAAACTGGCTAAAGCAGGAGCCATAGCCGTTCAGCGCGAGGAAAAAAAGAAAGGGGCAACAGCAAAATATTACAAAACCGTTTCACCAGCTTTCGGCATCGAGTTTCCCGACGGCTATAAAGTAATCCAAAACCTTTGTCTATTAAGCGTCGACGAGCAACTCCAAGATTTCTTCAAAGAATTCATCAGTAACGGCGTTTTTGACGGAAAAATAGTGGTTGGCAGCCCGCAACCGCATGGTCCGTTTAAAACCAGCGCCAGAGATGGACACTACGCAGCGCATTTGGCGCTTTTCCTTGGGCAATTTGCGAAAATGCCAACCGAATTCGCTGTGAAACTTGACGTTGACGTGAAAGTGGAGAAAGAGGAAAAAAACAATTTAATCCTTGTTGGAGGCCCAGGAACAAACCTTCTTACACAGGAAATAAACGAATACTTGCCCATCAAATTCATAATGCAGTCTTCAGAACAAGGATTTTTGCTGGGCGGTTTATCGTCAAAGAAAACTTTGCAGGTCTACACTTCAGATGCTTCAGGATTAATAGCTAAAATAGTTAATCCATGGGATGACACCAAACGCATAGTGGTTTTAGCGGGAAACAAAGCCGTAGGAACAAAAGCATGCGTTTTAGCCTTGGCTAATTTCTGGAAGAAAACGCTGGAGAAATACAGGGGCGAGGACACCTTCGCCGTTGTGATCCACGGGTTTGATCTAGACGGAGACGGCAAAGTGGATTCCATCGAGGTTAACGAGTAATTGAGCACTAAAGAAACAAAAGAGTTCATCGTGGCGTTCGGGCATGAAAACATTCAAGCCGTCCACCCCTCAACTTTAATGTTTACAAAAGAAAGGCAGCTCTCGAAAACTGGGGACTGCATCGTCGGAGTGGCGGCAGATAAGGCGGCAGCTGGCTTAAGCCAAAAATTCAAAGACGCTCTTAGAAAACCAAACGCTAAACTAACCATAATTATCGAGGCGGAAGGCTTAAGCGAGCAAATTAACGCCTCTGGCTCCCCAAAATTGATTTTAACTCATCCAACCGACATAGTGATTAGAAAAAGCGATTACATCTCAGACCGAACGTTGGCAATTCGCGCTGACAAATCAGCAAACGATTTACCAAGAGACTTTATGGAGAAGCTAAAAAACCCAGAACAGAAAATCAACATAACCTTAATCATTCGTGGCTAAGCAATTTTAGCGTCTAAAGCAATCTGCGACTCATACGGCGCAGTTTCACGAATACTTTTAGCATAAAGAAACGTCTCCACTTTTCTGCCCGTTGACTCAGCAGCTTGGCAAAAACGGAGTTTGAGGTTCTCTATTGAGTCAGGCGAACGAACAAAAGCGTAAAAATGGATTATTCCTCCCTGAGGCTTGATTGCTTGGCAAGCGGCGTCGACGAATTCAATGGCTGTTTCAGGCAAATTCATTATCACGCGGTCAGCTGAGCCCTTAAGCCTGTCTGCGGTAATTTGCCTTGCATCTCCAAGAATGGGGAAGACGCGGTTTTCAACCCTGTTTAACCTTGCATTCACTTTAAGCAACTCAACTGCTTGGGGATTAATATCCACAGCATAAACCCTAACGTTTGGGTTTCTTTTGGCAATTAGCACCGAGAAAGGTCCAACTCCAGCGAAAAGATCTACCACGGTTTCACCAGTCTGCACAAGTGACGCCACACGTTGGTGTTCATGTGAAAGCCGAGGAGAAAAATACGCTTTAGCCACGTCAACACGGTATTGGCAGCCGAATTCCCTGTGAACAGTTTGCGTTTTGTGTTCTCCAGCGATAAAAGTGAACTCTCGCAAACGGTAAGTTCCGCCTATTGCGCCTGCTTTTGCAAGCACGGTTCTGATGTTTCTGTGCGTTTGCAGGATTGCCTCGCCGATTTCGCCTTCATACGGCTTGAGTTCAGGCGGAATCTCCATGACAGCTATGTCGCCGATTAAGTCTAAGTGCTTGAGGCAAGCTTGCCAGCAAATGCGGCGGCAACTGATTTTCGAGAATCTGCATAAGTGTTTGTTGTGGAGCTTGCTTTTCCCTGAAAGTGCCAGTTGATAAACGTGTTTCTGGCACTTGATTTTTTAGCTTTGCCAACTCATCCTCATCAGGCTGCTTGACTAAGGGAATGCAAAGGTTGCTCTCATCCCGCTGGATTTCCAATGACTTATCAATAAGTTCAAGTTCATTGGCTAAGGCAATTGCTCTTTCGCCTTGCTGTTTTGGAACTTTTATGCAAACGGTTGATTTAGGCATGTAATCAGCTGCTTTTCTCTATTCGGTAGAGGTTATCTATTTTTTGAATAGTGAATTTAACGTTTAACATTTTTTCCATCAGCCAAATGTTGGCTTCAATATGCTCCGTGATTGTTCTGGCTAAGATGGCTGATTTGCCCCGTGCCAGCGCCATGTAGGGAATAAGCATGTCAGCTAAGTAAACGTCAACCGTTGGCTTAACTGATAATTCATTGAGAAGTTTCTCGGCGGCTTCTTTTCCCACGGCTTCACTCATTTTGCGGAGTTCGCCTATTGCGTCAGCGCCAATTATTACTCCTGCGTCGGTTTCAGCCCACAGAACGATTGAACTGCCCCTTTGAAAAGGGTTAGACTGGTCATTTACAACTTCGATAGAAGCGTCATAGCCCCTTTGAGAAAGGAAGTCTTGCGCTGCTTTTGCTTGCCGCTCAGCCACTTGTCTATCAGCCAAAAAGGTGCAGACTGAAACGCCGCTCACGCCTTTTATTTTGCCAAAATTTTCAAGCTGAAGTGGTTTTAGCGCAGGATTAGGCTTGACGGTCAATGTTGCTTCTCCCATTCCTTTCGGGTAATAACCGTATTTTTGAACGTCGATGTCGGCGTCAACGCCCATCTGTTTCAGCGCTGGCAGCAGCACTTTTCGCATGTAGTTGATGGTGGGCGCATGGGTAGTGTCTGTTCCGCCTTTAGCCACATGCAAACGCACAGATTTATCGGCGAACAAACAAATTGGCAGCGTCGCCAGCAGCAGCATCGGAATGCTTCCAGCGGTTTGGATTTCTGCTTCAACGTTGCCGCCGCTGATTTGATGGGGTGTAAACCAAAGTTCCCTTGAACCTAAAGCCGCGCCCTGCACTTTGGCGTTGCATAGTTTGGCTGCTGTCAGCACTGCTTCCAAATGTTGATGTTTTAAGCCTGGTTGAGGGCGACTTTGTCTTATGTTGCAGATGTGAAGCGGCTCATTTGTGATGGATGCCAACGCCACAGAGAGGCGAAGTATTGTGCCGCTTCCGCTTTTTTGGCTACCGTCGATTTCAATCATGCCCATTTTTCTTCCAGGTTTAAGCTATTGTGTGTATTGCAAATAATTAATAAGCGTCTTGGATTATTTAGAAGTTTAAGAGGGAGCGTTAGAGATGAGCACGGACAAAGAAAAACTCAACGAGCTAACAGTAAAAATTGATAAAATCCTTAAAACTTTAAGCGAGATTTCAGAAGAAATGCGTTCCGTTTCATCAGCGCTAAAGTCTCTTGCAGGCGCGCCAACTGTTCAGCCGCCCGTTGCCCCTGCGCCCGCAGCACCCGAAACTGGCGCAAAACAGAGATCCCTTGACGAAATGCGCATGTCATTCCCAGAGGAACTGGAGGCTCGGCTGAGCTTTGATGAGAAAGGCGACTACATAATAATTAAGCCGAAGCAATTTTTGGGCTCAGAAAACTTTGCAAAAATCGCTTCCGCAGTAAGAGGCATGGGCGGAGAATACATCAGCGCCGGAAAAGACTCGCATTTTCGGGTGCCCAAGAAAAAAGCGTAAAGCCAACTCGTTCTACTTTAGGTTTTTTCCAAGTTCGTGCGCTTCGTTAAGCTTGTTAGGATGGTCTCTCACTTCTGCCCTTTCTGAGACTTTCGGCAGCAATTTGCCGACCAAATCCAGCCCTAAATATTTTAAGGACAGGGTAAACATGCCGACAGCGAATTTGCAGGCTTCGGGTCCTTCCTCCGACGGGATGACTAACAAGGCTTTTTTGCCCGTCAGCTTTTGCGAAGCTACAAATGGCCGTAGCCTGTCCACGAGAAGCTTCATCTTCGCCGTGGGTCCATACCAGTACAGCGGTGTTCCGAAGACTATAACGTCGGCTTTCTCCAGTTTTGGGTAAAGCGCTTGCATGCCGTCGCCAAAAGTGCATTTGAAGGCACCTTGTTTGCATGCCTTGCAGTCGACGCAGGGCAAGATGTCAAAGTCATAGAGGTAAACCTTGTCTGTGGCATGACTGCTTGTGGCTGCGCCCTCGAGAATGGCGCTTACAAGCAGGTCAGTGTTGCTGCCCCTTCTTGGGCTACCAACTAAACCCAGAACATTCATGAATATGCGCTGTTTCAAATAGAGAGAAGCCTCAGATTTAAGGCTGATAAGGGAAGGCACCTAAAAGGTAACTTCAAAATCACGAAATTCACCTGTAAACCTCTCGAATGCCACATCAACGTTTGTTATCAAAGCGCCCCTTGGACCACTCCTGCAGAAATCAACAAGAGCTTTGACATTGTCTTCTTCGCCTTCAAAAACCGCTTCCACTCTGCCGTCTGGCAAATTTCTTACCCAACCATTGACGCCTAAACTTTCTGCTTGCCGCTTGGTTTTTTGCCTAAAGAAAACACCTTGAACCATGCCGCTTACAAACACGTGTGCTCTAGCTTTAACCATTGGGTTTCTCAGGTAAAATTAAGGGGTTCAAATTTAAAAATCTAATTTTTAATAAAAAAAGAAAAATGTGGTTTTAATCCCAAACGCTGATTTTTTCTCCGACTGTGTACAAGAAAAGGCTTGCTGAAGGGGGTCCTAGCCACTTGAATTTGTTAACTAAGTCTTTAACGGCGTTTTCGTAGTTGTTTGACTTATCTAGGCTGTCAAGGTATTTTTGGAATGAGCCATATATCTTTTCTATGGCTTTGAAGTTCTGTGCATTCTGTATGATTGCTTTGATTTTCCCTTTATTTCTAATGATTCCCGTGTCTTGCATGAGCCTTGCAACGTCGGCTTCGGTGAAGCATGCCACTTTCTCCGATTTCAAAGTTCAAGAATGCCTTCTTGATTGACGGCCATTTATTGTCGATTACTTGCCAGTTTAACCCTGCTTGAAAAATAACGCGGCACATGTTCTCAAAGTAAGCGTCATCGCTGGTTGGGCGTTTTCCTCGGTACCACCATTCAGGAGCCTGCCAATGCTGCTCTTGCATTAGGTCTACTTCCATTCCCAGATTGTAATGTTGAGTTCCGTCCACATTGGGTCTGTCGCTTCAAAAGTGACAACAGCAATCGTGTCGTTGAGCCAGCCTAGTTTCTCTGACATAGTCATGAAAGTCCATAATCCTACGCTTGTCGGGTTCTTACCTGGTGCCATCTTCATCAGAGAAACTCCTTTCACTATGCCCATATCACCAGTCATCGTCATCATCATTCCTTGATCTTTCGACCAAGCAACGCCTTTAGGAGGAGTCATGCTCTTGCCTGTCACGTTGAGGTTGCAGTCTACGCCTTTAGCTTTCCCCATGCCCTTCATTTGAGCCGTCCAAGTATAGATTGAAGTAACGCCTTCCATTCCCACTGATTTTATGAAGCCTGCTCCACTTTTGCCTTTTCCTTCCCATAATTTCTCGCCAATCGCCATTTTTTTCACCTCACACTTAGACTGGATTTTTATTTTGAATTTAAGCAGTTGTGGTTGCTAGTACACTACAACACATTTGGCGTTTTGCGCCGTTCACTTTCACTCACCCCTCCCCTGCTTGAAACTGTCGTTTCATGGCTTGTTTTAAAAGAGTTTTTTCGCATACTGTGGCTTGGTGAGTGTGTCATGTTCAAAGGAAACAGCGGAAAACTGATGGTTTACGCGTCAACTGGTGTTCCAAGCAGGAAACGGTTGGAGTCAGTTAGAAATGCCACACAGGAAACGGCTAAACGTTTGAATTTGGATTTTAAGATGGTAAAGCTGGATAGGGATGGCTCGCCGATTTACGTTTACTACGAAGAAACAGACGGCGACGAACCTATTCCACTGTATTGTGACGAAGGAAAAATGTCTGATTTAGAGGAGATATGTTCAGCGTTGAGAAGCATGATGTTTGTTTTGTCTTTTCACCCTAAGCATTCAGCGCTAAGGCAGATGAGAGCGGAAATCATTAAACTTTCCTGAAACGGATTGTTTGGTTTTCCAGCATCACTTCGTAAACTTGGTTTACATCAAAGCTTATGCCTAAATTGTCGTATTCCTGCTCGGTTAGGAACAGGATTATTTTTGGTGTGGCAAGCTGGGTTTTTTGAGGCAGAAAGGGCATTTGCTGTTGGAGTGCTTGCATGATGTCCTGAGCCATTTTGGCTTCATCTGATTGTGGCCTCAGCACGTAGGGGTTGACTTCTTGCTCTTCAAGCAGCTCGATTCTTTTTCCAAGGTTACCGTCTAAATCGCGGGTTGACTCAATTTTGTTTACTCTCACGCGGAACATTCAGTACACTCCTTTTAACTTAGGAAGTATTAGGTCACGCATTTAATTGTTTACACTAATTGCATGGCTGTTTCCTTATCAAGGTGTCTTCCCGTTCCAAAGCGATTCAAAGACCCAAGCACCAAAACAAGTTTCTCCTTCGGTTCGGGGATTAGCGATTTCCCTAAAATTGCTGAACCTTATGAAAGTCATCATTAATCTGCCCGTCAGCGAAAGCTTTTGTACTCTTCAAACGATTCAAAACAGCTTTCACCGCCAAACTTTTCCCACAAATCCTCATAATTGCCGGTTAAGCGCTCAAGAAAATCTGCAACACCCAAAACCTGCTTTTTCCCTGTAACATAAAACAGCAACTGCTCCGCCTCTTTAGGCGCAACTCGGCTTTTTCTGATAAAAACGTGCGTTTCAATCCGAGCGCTGTTGCGTTGGCATAATCGGTTCCAGTATTTTTCGTCAACCGTAAGCATGTAAGCATAGTGTTCATTTGTCATAGCTTTAGTTTCCTTGAATGCTATTAGAAGCGGTTGCCAAATAACAGTTTCGCAGTCCGCTACTCTGGTGCTGGAGACGAGTCATTGGCTGCTTGTTTCTTGATTTCTCTAATTCTCTTATCAATCTGTTTTAGTTGATCCTGCATCATTTTGACTGCTTCGTAGGCGTGCTTTCGCTCGCGTTCGAGCTGTTTAAGGTTTTCTTCGCCGTCTATTTTCTCTTCAAGGAAAGGTGTGAAAAGTGAAGGCATAGTCGGCATCGACGTGAGAGTCTCGATGTTGAGGACATCTCGGGCGAATTCTCGGAAAAGGTTGCCGATGTTAGTTTGAGATTTCGGCTTGTTTTACAATGGCTCGTCTGAAGGATAAGTTCACCCGACTCAGTGATTTTGTAAACTTTGAGTTTGCGGTTTTTCTGAGTTTGCCATTCCCCTTTGATGTAACCTGATTTTTCTAAGTCCCGCAAGATTGGGTAAACGCCGCCTGCGGTGGGTTTCCAGAAACCCTTGGTTCGGCTGTTGATTTCTTTCATGATTTCGTAGCCGTGGGAGGGTTTCTTGTTTAGAAGGATGAGGATTCCCATGCGTATGTAGCCTTTTTGGGCTTCTTTCAGCCAGTTTGCGGTTGTCTTTTCTTCTTTTTCTGCTGCCATTGTGTTTTCGAATCTATATTGTAATGGGGTAATACTTATATTTTACCGCAATATATTGCATTGAAGCATATTAAAATCGAAGTGGTTTGCAATGGCAACTGAATCGATAATCGAAGTTAAAAACCTAACGAAAATGTTCAACAAATTCACAGCAGTAGACGACATATCATTTGACGTCAAAAAAGGCGAAATCTTCGGTTTACTCGGACCAAACGGAGCAGGCAAAAGCACAACCCTGCGTGTGCTCTCCACGTTAGCCCGACCAACAAAAGGAACAGCAACAATAGGCGGCTACGACATCGTTAAAGATGACACTGAAGTGCGCAAACTCATCGGCATCGTCTCCGAGAAAATGATAATGTACAACCGCTTAACCGCCAAAGAGAACCTGTGGTTCTTCGGCAGCCTCTTCAACATTCCCAAAGACGTTTTAACCAAGCGCATTGATGAACTTTTGGAACTGGTCCAGCTGACTCAGTGGAAGAACGCCCAAGTGGGCACGTTTTCAACTGGCATGCGCCAAAGAATGAACGTGATTCGAGCGTTGCTTAACATGCCTCAAGTGCTTTTTTTGGATGAGCCCACATTAGGTTTGGATCCTCAATCCTCAGTTGAAATCAGAGAATTCATTCGGAAACTGAACCGTGAGAACGGCACAACTGTCGTCATAACCACTCACATGATGGTGGACGCTGATTTGCTATGTGACCGCATAGCCATTGTGGACCACGGAAAAATCGTGGCGTTGGATACTTCAGCCAACTTGAAAAAGATAATTTCAGGAGCGGATACATCCATAATAAAACTTAACATACCTAACCTCTCGTCCGTCCTAATAGAAAAACTTCAGGCGCTTGCAATGCGCAGACGCAGTCACCCAAGAAAACCAGACAGAACTTAAAATTTTAGCCCACGGCAACGAAGCATTCGACAACATTATAGATGCCATACGGGCAAACGGGGGAAACATCAGTTCCATGGAAAACCTTCAGCCAACCCTTGAAGACGTGTTCCTTCACATTACTGGTCATCAGGTACGAGACAGCGCAGACCAGAAAATTCCTGTCGAACAACACAGGCGTTTTGGAGCGCCGCAAAGGAGAATCAGGTGAGCAACATGACCGCAAAAACTCTATTTTCACATAGCTATGCGAATTGCTTGGAAAGACTTAACTGAACTGTTCAGAAACCGACTTGGGTTTAGTTCTGCTTATTGTGATGCCTCTGTTCATGATGGTTATGGTTGGATTCATCTATCCATCCAACGGCACGGTGACTAACCTGCAAGTTGGCTTGGTTAATGAAGATTCAGGATTTCACAACTCTCTATTTCCAGCCAAAGCTTCATCTATGGGCTTGCAACAGATTAACAGCCAAACACACATGCTAAAAATCTCTAACGTCTCTAGCGCAGCGGAAATTAAAGATATGGTGCAGAAAGGAGACATTGAAGGCGGCATAGTAATTCCAAGCAACTTCTCTGAAAGCATGCTGACTGGGCAGCAGGGCACTCTAATCATCGTCAGTGATCAGTCTAACCCGCAAATTTCCGCGACAATTAATGCTGCCTTAACAGGAGTGTTTGATGCAATGGGAACCTCCATAGCGCAGCAAAAAGTGGCGCCTCTGAATGCAACAAACACTCTAGCAGTCGTTAAACCCTTTAACGTGCAGACTCAAGGTGTTGTTTCAGGCAACCCAAGCTACTTTGACTTCATTGCTCCAGGCATTATGGCTATGACCGTTATGATGAGTGTCATGACAGGGCTTGCCAGTTGCTATTTCGCAGGAGAAAGAGGTTGGCACGATGGACGGCATGATGGTGGCGCCAATCAACAGGCTATCAATAATCCTGGGTAAGACTCTGGGGCAAACTGCAAGAGGACTGCTTCAAGGAGTCATTATATTCGTGTTGGCTATAGGCTTGTTTGGAGTTGCAATACAAGGAAGTGTACTCCTCGTATTCGCCATGCTCCTGCTGGGTGTGTTCTCCTTTGTCGGCTTAGGCATAGTGATAACTTCCTTTACAAAAGACCAAGAGACCGCGCAGATGCTGATGATGACACTGATGTTTCCAATGATGTTCCTCAGCGGCGTCTTCTTCCCCATCCAGCAGATGCCCTGGTACATGCAAGACATCTCAAAGGATCCTGCCATTAACGTACGCTTCCGACGCACTCAGAAAAGTCATGGTGTTGGGCGCTGGAATCCCACAGATATCTACCGACCTCATCGTGCTCATAGTCTTCGGAGCAGTCATGATAGCTATCGCGGTGCCAGTGTTTAGACGAATGATGACAAGATAAAATGCAGAGAAAACTCAATTGAGCACTCTTGCTTGGAGGAAAAAAGTAGTTTGAAAAAAATTACTGTCTTCGGAGCAACCGGCGGAACAGGAAAGCAGGTTGTGGAACAAGCGCTTGCATCAGGGTACGAGGTCGTTGCCTACGCCCGCAACCCCTCAAAACTCACCATCAAGGATGAACATCTGTTGACTATTCAGGGCGAGTTGTCGGATGCTACCTCGGTTGAGAGTGCCTTTGCCGGCGCGGATGCAGTCCTTAGCACTTTGGGGCCTCGGGGCGGGTCAAAAAATAAACCGCTAACTCAAGGAATACAAAACATTATTGCCGCCATGAAAAAGCAGGGCGTGCGCAGGTTAATAATAACTTCAACGTTGAGCGCAAAAGACGCTAACGATAAACCCGAGTTCAGAGCAAAGTTTCTTAGTCGGCCTAGTTAAGCGCACCATGAATGATGCGTACGAGGACATAGTAAGCGTCGCCGAAGCAGTGCGTGCATCTGACCTTGATTGGACGATAGTGCGTCTGACCATGCTTAACAGCAAGCCTAAATCTGGAAAAATCAGGGCGGGCTACGTAGGCACTGGCAAGGTTGGCTCGGTGATTTCACGTGCCGACATTGCAGGCTTTATGCTCAGCCAAATTGAAGATGAAAAATATGTGCGTCAGGCACCTGCGATTAGCAATTAATTAATGGAGGATGAAAATTGAGTACCCTTTGCTCTAAATGCCCTTTCTTTCAACTTGCGCCATTGATAAGACGGAAGAACGCGCGCAAGAGATGCCGCATCGAGCCTCAAAGGCAACTGCGAATCTACGAATGCAAAGATTTCCCTGAAAAAAAGGGGCTCTTCAGCCGACTGAAGTGAGCATCTTTAAATTTTTTTTCTTTGATGTTAGTCACCGTTTTTTACTTGCCTTATTGAAGGCTGTTTTCAGTAACTCTCCCGTTACGGTTTTATATGCTGCATGCATAGAACTGGAACGAAGAGAAAGGCTATGTCAGATACTGGAGTAACCGTAAAGAAAAACCAGGACTTCTCCGAGTGGTATGTCGAAGTTGTTTTGAAGGCTGGGCTTGCAGATTACGCGCCAGTTAAGGGCTGCATGATTATCCGCGAAGACGCTTATGCCATATGGGAGAAAATACAAGAAATCCTGAACAAAAAAATCAAGGCGACAGGACACCGAAACGTATATTTCCCCATGTTCATCCCAGAAAGCTTACTAACAAAGGAAGCCGAGCACTTCGCCGGTTTCACGCCTGAAGTGGCATGGATCACCATGGGCGGCGATACCCCGCTTGAAGAGAAGCTGGCTGTAAGGCCGACCAGCGAAACCATAATGTACGCCACTTTCAGCAAGTGGATTCGCAGCTGGCGCGACTTACCCCTCAAAATCAATCAATGGTGCAATATTGTGCGGTGGGAAACCAAAGCAACAAGGCTCTTTTTGCGAACAAGGGAATTTCTCTGGCAGGAAGGCCACACCGCTCACGCAACAAGCGAGGAGGCTGAAGCAGAAGTCATGTACGCCCTAAGTGAGTACAAGGACATAATCGAAAACTACCTTGCAATCCCAGTGCTTGCTGGCACGAAAAGTGACAGCGAAAAATTCGCCGGCGCACTCTACACCACGGCGTTGGAGTCAATTATGCCTGATGGCAAAGCCCTGCAGATGGGAACCAGCCACAACCTTGGCCAAAACTTTGGCAAAGTCTTCGATGTAAAATTCATCGGCGAAGACAAACTGGACCATTATGTTTGGCAAACCAGCTGGGGCATCACCACCCGGCTTATCGGCGCAATGGTTATGGTTCACGGCGACGACAAAGGCTTAATCATGCCGCCCAAAGTGGCGCCTACACAGGTTGTTATCGTCCCGATTCCATTCAAGAGGAGCGGAACCCGAAGCTATAGCGGCGAAAGCCAAAGAAATAGCTGAAACGCTTAGGGCGAAGGGCTTTAGCGTTATTTTGGATGACCGCGGCGAGTACACGCCAGGATGGAAATTTAACCAGTGGGAACTCAAAGGCGTTCCAGTCAGAATAGAGATTGGTCCACGGGACCTCAAACAAGGGCAAGTGGTAATGGTGCGTCGTGACACTGGTCAAAAAAACCCAGTTAAGGAATCAGACCTCCCAGCCGCCATCGAGAAGCTTTGCAGGAAATTCAGGATAACTTGTTTGCGAAAGCCAAAGCTCTGCTGCAAGAAAAAACCAGCAGTGTGCAGAGCTACGAAGAATTCAAAAAAGTCGTCTGTGACAAAGGCGGCTTTATCAAGGCGGCATGGTGCGGAAGCGCTGACTGCGAAGCAAAGATTAAGGATGAAACAGGCGCAACCATCAGGGTTCGACCTTTCCAGCAAGAAGAACCCGCGGCAAACTGCATTTACTGTGGGCAGAAAGCTAAGGAAACGGTGTATTTTGCAAGGTCGTATTAACAGTAGGCTTTGCTTCTAAGCTTGCGTAAGAATTAAGCTCTTGAGCCTCATGGTCTAAGCCTAGCCGTTCCAAAGTGGACCGCTTCGGAATTCCCCTCTTATCCCAGCCTCTCTTCTCATAATAAGCGTCCAGCATTTGACCATATTTTTGGAGGTCAAGCATCGCGCCCTTCAACGGTCCTTCCGTTAAGGGTTCTTTAAACCACCTCATCGGCGGCACATCCAACTCTCTCGCCCACTTTTCCCTGTATTCCCGAACCCAGAAAGCCCTAATCAAAGTCAAAATTCTATCGCTAATCTCATTCAGCCTCTCCAGCGAAAACTCGACGCCTGTTGCCGCTTTCAGGTATTTTCGGTACCATTCAAGCTCAAAGCCAAGCGAGTTGTAGGGGAAACGGCAAACGGTCAACGCTTCGAAGAGTCCGCCGCGGATAAACTGGGTTTCAATGAGGCGATCAACCTTCGCTGAATCGTAGTTTTCTCTGCCCGCCTTTATCTCCCACGTTATCAGCCAAGCGTCTTTATGGTGCGCGCCGATTGAGCTGGTACCATAGGCTAAAGCCATACCTGACGCAGCGTGGCAGTCATAAGCGGAAACCTCCAAGCCCTTAACATGCATAGCCCAATCGCCCGACCCGTTACCGATGGCTAAGGAAGCAGAGCGGACGCCTTCAGCTAAAACCGCGCCAAAACCACGCCTAAAGGCAATATCGTTAATCAGCACTTTGATTTTTTCAAAGTCGCCCCACTGAATCTTCTCAGCTATCAGCCCTTTCTCGGAGGCTTCCATGGCAAAGCCAAGCACGTTCCCAAGAGAAATAGCGTCAAACCCAAGCTCGTCTGCCATGCGGTTCAAAGTGGCGACTTGCGGCAGATTGCCTAAACCGATGTTGGAGCCAAGCATCGTGACGTTTTCGTAATCTAACTCTGAATCTTTCCCTTCACTGTCTTTAACAACGTTGCCGCAGGTCATGTTGCACTGTGGGCAGCCGCGGTTTGAAATCTTGATTTTCTCCATTGCAAGTCCGCCGATTTCTTCAGCTTTATCGAAAACTCCTTGACGATAATTGAACGTGGGAAGAGCGCTGTTCTCCTGTGACCACTCCACCGTGGACATGGTTCCTTGCCGCTTCCAAAACGGGTAAAGCGGTTTAGATAATACTTCTCGGTAACCATCCGCCGCCAGCTTCCGCATACCCTCGGGGTCGGCAAGCGGTATCTGAGAAGAGCCCTCAATCACTATGGCTTTTAGATTTTTGGAGCCCATAACGGCGCCCATTCCAGGTCGCCCGCCCGAACGTCCCTCTTGCGAAACAACCGTCGCAAACTTGACTTGGTTCTCTCCAGCTGGACCAATAGAGACTATGCCTGCCATGCGCGAATATTTCTTTGCCAACTGCTCATGGGTTTCAAATGATGTTAAACCCCAAAAATCCCCAGCATCCACAAACTCATAGATTTTATCTTTAATATGAAGGATGACTGGCGTCTGCGCTTTGCCTTCGATGATGAGCGCGTCGTAACCCGCCCTGCGCATATTCACAGACGCCAAGGTTCCCATGTTTCCATCGCCATAACCACCAGTTAAGGGGCTTTTTGAGGCAACAACAAGTTTTCCGCTGTTTGGCAAGCCAATAGCTGTCAGCGGTCCAGTGGCAAAAACGAGTTTGTTTTCAGGCGATAGTGGGTCGGTCCCCTGTTTAAGGCTGTCCCAGAGGATTTTGACCGCGAAGCCTCTGCCGCCCAGAAAATTCAACGCTAAAGCCTCATCATAATTTTCTGGAACAGCCTTACGTTTGGTTAAATCTATATGCAGAAAAGTACCAGTCCAGCCAAACATCCTTGTTCACCAAAACCACTATATTCAAAGAGGAATCGAAAATAAAAATGTGCTGAGAAACAACAGTTGTGCCTCAGATTAGCCAAAACAAGCCAATTGATTATGTTAATTTTAGGGTTCTGTCAAGTTGTCGGTTATTTCGGGTTCATGTCAACTTTCGGTTGCTGACTCGGCGTTCTTCTCTCTATGTTGTTAGTTGGGCCGTCATTTTAGGCACCTAAAATATAATTAGGTACCCACACACCACCCTTTCAGATACTAAACGTTTGGTACCTAAAAGTTAAAAAGCACGAAAACACAATACATACTTAGGTGCCTAAAACGAAACTGCAAAAACAAAAATCGCGCAAAGTAGGCGAAAAAGAATACATTAAATACGTAATTGTTCTGCCAACAGAGCTTGTTGAGCAACTACAATGGGTAGATGGTGACCTTCTAATTCCATCAGTTGATGGAAAAGTCTTAAAAATAAAGAAAGCACGTTAAGTTGAACACAAAAGTATATTAGGTACCGAATTATTTATTACAAATATAACTTGGTGAGCATGGCAAAGAGAAAGTTTGGCTCTGAGGGATTCGTTGAACCACTCTCAGGGTTGGCTTATGGGACTTTACCATGCCCATTCCCAGTTACTATGATGATATTTCGTCTTTTCTCGATTTGTTTACTAGTGCGTTATAGCCTTTTTCAGTGAGAGCATAATAAATCAGTTTTCGCTGACCTATGTGAAAGCTTGTGATGTAATCATATTTCATTAAACCATTTAGGACTTGAACTGTGTAGCCTTCCGATAGAGATGCTTGTTTAGCAATTTGCTCTCTAGTTAACGGTTCTTTACTATTAAGAAGCACATTAACTATGCTAATGGCAGAACCTTTGCTTAGAAATTCAAGGTTTGCATAAGACTTCTTTACTTCAGCCACTGTTGTCTTCTTACCACCTATAACAACAACGATTGAATCCGAGTCCTTCGATGTCATTTTTTAATATTCAGCTCCAGTGTAATAATCCTATTATGTATCTGTGGCAGAATATAAGGTTTATCCTTTATTATCGCAAGTCCACCCTAAAAAATGGCGAAACTCGAATGTATAATTGGTGAATATTGGTGATTAATTAATTGTTTAAACCATGCCTCTCTAAGGTTTAGTTTAGAGAGGTTCTTAGAGTATTACTTAACGAAATACTTAGAGAAATATTAAAAGACATTCGTGTCGGTGAGAGAGCTCGTGAGTGTGTGTTTTTATGCGTGTGTTGATGCTTTAGTTGTTGACTATTTTGTGATTTCACCATTTGCGTTTAATTGACTATGCGTATCTTTTGCATATTGATGTGCCATAATTAAAGTTTAGCATAGTGTGTATACTTTGTATAAACTGTCTCATTCCGCTAGTGTCCTCACAATTTTCTATCAAAACAAAATCCGTAGCCAAAAAAGCGGAAGCGGAACCACAAAGTGACTCTAGGATCTGACTGTTCAACAGGGATATTTAGAACGCTTATTTTGTCAACCGAAAAGTAACAGAGAAAAGAAAAGGTGCAATCAATCGCTAAGGTAACAGAACCGATTTTAGCCTTATCAAACGAAAGGTAACAGGTGTCGGCAACCGATTTTTGACAAGAAAAGTCATAACCGAGAACTTAACAGAACCAATTTTAGGAAGATTTATTTTTTTGGTTAGCAAGTGTTTGGGTTACAGGTAGCAAAACTTGGGCATCAAAGTAACAAGCAGGACATCAAACATCGAGTATGCCATACGAGACGTCATAGCGCACACCACGCAGTTAGTGAAGGACGGCAAAAAAATCTATTACCTAAACATCGGCGACCCAGCAGCATTCGATTTTAAAACACCTCAAAACGTTAAAGATGCCCTATGTGAAGCAGTACAGACAGATGAAAATTACTATTCACCCTCAGAAGGCAGAGCCGACCTCAGAGAAGCAATCGTGCGAAAAGAGAAAAAAGTCAACAACGTTGACATTACGGCGGATAAAGTGCTGATAACTGAGGGAATTTCTGAAGGCATAGAGATGATTCTTGGAGCCCTCGTTGAAAGAGGCGACGAAATTCTCTTCCCAGGCCCAACCTATCCGCCGTACATTTCCTACACAAGGTTTTTTGACGGCACACCCGTTGCGTACGAGACAATTGAAGAGAAAGGATGGCACCCGAACATCGATGATCTCCGCCGAAAAATAACCAAAAAAACACGCGCCATAGTAATCATCAACCCAAACAACCCGACTGGTTCAGTGTACGACAGAAAAATGATTAAAGACATACTTGACATAGCAGGCGAACATGACCTGCCCGTTGTGTCCGACGAAATTTACGACCAGCTAACTTACGAGAAAGAATTCGTCAGCGCCGCATACCTCTCGAAGGATGTGCCAGTTGTCGGGTTAAACGGCTTCTCTAAAGTTTATCAGATGACTGGGTTGCGCCTCGGCTACATGTACTTTAAAGGCGAAGGCAAAAAACTCGAAGCCTTAAAAGAGGGGGTTGAGAAGGAATGCCGCATACGCATCTGCGCCAACACGCCCGTGCAGATAGCCGCCACAGAAGCGCTTAATGGCCCGCAGGAAATGGTGAAGGACATCGTTGACCGACTTAGGCAGCGAAGGGACTACTCGTGGAAACGGCTCAACGAAATTGAAGGCATAAGCACCACCAAGCCTGAAGGGGCGTTTTACATATTCCCAAAAATCGAAGGCATCGGCACCCGCTGGAAAACCGACATGGACTTCGTCGTTGACCTGCTAAAGGCGACAGGCGTGCTCATCGTCAACGGCTCAGGCTTCGACCCAGTCTACGGCAAAGGACACGCAAGAATAGTATTCCTACCGCCAATAGCCGAGCTCGAAGAAGCATACGACGCGCTGGAAGGGTTTATGAAGAAAAGCAAAAACAAAAAGCCGCACGCAATTTAAAAATGACTTTGTGCGACAAGTCTTTTTTCTTGAATTAGCGAGGCGGATTAAGAACTTATTTTCAAGAATAATTTACTACTGGAGGGGTTAGTGGAACTGCTGTCGTTAGTGGAATTGTCAATTCTCCGTTTGGAAATGTTCCGATGGCTGTATTCAAGTAAAAGTTTAATTTCAAGTCAAAGGTAAACTCGCGTGTCTCGTTAGATACCAAATTCAGCAAACCTGTGGAATGAGCACTTATTTCATCGATGCCAAAAGGGCTAATCTGCAGTGAAACGGATGGGTTAGATTCTTAGTTTCAGACTTGAAACTACAATGCCCTCGGAGCCAAAGAGGTTACTGTCTCCATTTTTGAAAATGTAAACCATAAATGGGATATGGCTGGGTCCTGTGCCTCCGACGAGCCATCTTACAATCCACTGGCAATTGTCATGCGAAAACGTATAGTTCCCAGTGTCATTCGTAGCCCAAATAATAACATTATTCTGCGGAGTCGCCGTGAGAGCACCTACCTGAATATAGGTGTGCGCATAGACTTCTAGCAAGACTACAATTAACAAGATTGCTACTATTGTTATGACTCTCTTACGTGTGAAACTAAACTTAACCATACCCGTCCTCTGTTAACCAGTCCACTTATCACTTCTAAGCTTCAATGGCAGTGGCTTAGTATCATTTTTTGTTAAAGTGCATAAAAGACTTCCCTACGGAGTTTATATATCTCAATCGAACTGAAAAGCAAAAATCATAATATCATGCTCGCAAGCGTCCGTGCTTTGAATAAAATGTTATCTTGGCGGTAACTTTCTATTTTCACTTAACGGTTTACTCTTCGCTTGAGCTTGCGCTTTATCTGCTTCTCCAGCTTTTTTGCACATCAGCCTATGCTCAATTCAAGCCCTAAACCATAAAAGCAACCTAAAACAAGCCCTGAACAGAAACCCTACCGATAGACCTACCCTACTATTTACAACAAAAATCAACCACAAATAGCAGCAAAAAAAATACAGAAATAACGGTAAAATGATGCAGGAAAGAAAATTAGATTTTTGTGCCCTGAGACGGGTCCTCGATTACTTTTTGGAACTCCGCCATCAGCTTCTTCGTTATGGGTCCAGGTTTGCCTGTGCCGATTTGGCGTTTGTTGACTTCACGTATCGGCACCATCTCCATGGCCGTTCCAGTGAAGAAAGCCTCATCAGCCGTGAACACCATGAACGGCGTTAGGTTAGTGACGGTGAGTTTTATGCCAAGTTTAGCGGCAAGCTTCTCGGTGACTTCAGCGGTGATGCCAGCAAGCGCGCCTGTGGAAGTGGGCGGGGTCAATAATTCGCCGTTTTTCACGATGAAAACGTTTTCACCCACGCCTTCAGCCACGTAGCCGTTGCTTTCAAGGCACATAGCTTCGTCAACGCCGTTTGCGTTTGCCTCAATCTTGGCCAGTACGCTGTTTAGGTAGTTGAGTGATTTTATCTCATGTGAGGTTGCGTCCACGGGGTTTCGCCTCACCCAAGACAGCATTGTGGTGATTCCGTTCTCTTTCGCGCCGTCTGCATGCAGCAAGATTTTGTCAGTTATGATTATAACCGTTGGCTTGGGGCATTTGCGGGGGTCAAGTCCAAGGTCGCCGACGCCCCTTGTAACTACCAAGCGGATGTATGAGTCTTTCAGCTTGTTTCTGCGAAGGGTTTCGATGACGGCTTGGGTTATTTCCTCTTTAGTCATGGGAATCTTCAGCTCCAACACGTGTGCTGAGCGGTACAGCCGGTCAATGTGCTCTTTAAGTTTGAAGACTACGCAGTTGTATTCGCGGATTCCCTCGAAGACGCCGTCGCCGTAGAGGAGCCCGTGGTCAAAGACGGATATTTTAGCCTCTGATTTAGGATAGTATTTGCCGTCAATGTAGACTTCCAATTCACCGGTCATTGTATTTCACTTCTCGCCTGATTGTTTCATATCGTTCAATTATTTGATATAGTTTACCTCAACGAACCCTATAATTCGTTTATCAACCGTGAAACTGAGGCCTCTTGGAAAGGTAAAGCGGCAACGGCAACGGCTTGAACGGTTTGCCAGCGATTTTCTCCGACACCTTCGATATTAACTGGTCAGCGGTCATGTTTAGCTGTTGACCCTTAAGCTCACGGTCCCGTACGGAGAGGGCTCCTGACGCAACTTCTTTTTCGCCGACAACAACGATGTAGGGCACCCATTCCTGCTCGGCTTCACGGATTTTCTTCTGCAGCGTCGATGCGCTGTCGTCAATGTCTACTCGGATGCAGTGGGAAGCGATTTGCCCCGCAAGCTCCTCCAGCTTACCGAGGTACTTGTCAGATATTGGAATAAGCCTCACCTGCGTCGGCGAAAGCCAAAGCGGAAGCATCGGAGCTTTACCCGCCATCTGTTCACGGTAAGCCTTCTCCAGTAACGCGTAGATATCGCGTTCGATGGCGCCGCTTGGGCTGCAGTGCAGAATCAGAGGGTACTGTTTTTCGCCCCTCTCGTCAACGTAGGTTATTTCGTAGCGTTTAGCGTTTTCCACGTCAATTTGGTCGGTGCTGAGTGCCGCGGCTTTGTCCTGGTTGTCCACGAAGTTGAGGTCCCATTTGAGGATGAAGTAGAAGAACCGCTCATTCCACACCTCAGCCAGCATCGGTTTGCCGTAGGCTTTTGCGATTTCAGTGATGAACTCCTTATGCTCATCGTAGAAGCCTTTTGTGAAGCGCATAGCTATTTCGTAGTCATCTTTTACAAATCCAATGTTGCTTAAAACGTCAATGCAGAGGTTAAAGCGAACCATGAATTCTTTCTTTGCTTGATCAAGGTCAGCGCACAAGGCGTGGCAATCGGGCATTGTGAAAGCTCTCAGACGTTTTAACCCGACGACTTCGCCGCTTTTCTCTCGCCTGAAACTGTAGCGTGTCAACTCATAGAGTTTGATAGGCAGCTGTTTGTAGCTTATTTGGGCGTCGTGCGCCATTAGGAATTGGCCGAAGCATGCCGCAAAACGCAGGAAAAGTTCTTTATCTTCAGATTTAAGCGTATATTGGCGGGCTGGAAAACGGTTTAAGTAGCTTTTCAAACTCGGGTGGTTGAAGTCATACATAATGGGTGTTTCAACTTCCATGCCGCCGTAAGCAGCCACCCTTGCCGAAACGTATTGCTCCAGCAGAGACTTAATCATGCGGCCTTTAGGGTACCAGCGGATGTTGCCGGGGTCACTTCCGGGCTCATAATCCGCAATCTCTAACCGTTTCATCAAAGTCACATGCGGAGGCATTACAGTGACAGCGCGGGCCTTCTTAATCTCATACTGCGAAAACTTTTGCAGATTAACATGCCCTTTGAACTTGAATTCTTCAATAGGCACCAAGGAGCCGTCAGGCATCAGCACATGCCAGAAAGACTGCATCTTGTCCTCGGCTTTCAACGCGGCTGAAACTGGCTCTTCCTCTTTTTTGCAGACGCCTTCCGCCGCCGCTGAAGTTGGCGCGTAGGAACGCGCCTGCTCAGCAAGCGGGTACCCCTTAATTGATATGGTGAACTGCTTGTTCCAGCCAAATGGAGCACGGTAGGTTTCGATCCCTTTCTCTTTAGCGTAGGCTTCCATGGCTTTTATAATTGTGAGGGCTTCGCTTGGGCTGCTGAGGCTGCTGCTTAAATGTGCAAAGGGGTAAATCAGGATGCGGTTCGTTTTCTGTTTACCCAGAAAAGCTCGAACGTCGTCGATGGCTTTCTGAGCTGTTGCCTCGGTGTCGCCTTCTTCAATGGCGATAAATAACACCACAACTTCTTCCAAGCGGTTTTCTTTTTGTTCCGCTTCCTCAGCTATGGCGATTTCTTTCTGGATGGGTTTGAAAACTATAAAGTTAGAGTGCAACTGAAGTATTCGCACGGCATTTCACTCTTCTCAGTGACCGTAACGCCACTTATCAAGTGTTTTATCTTTTTTGGTTTTTTTCTTATATTCTTTATAGTGCTCTTTGCAAATGTACGCACGCTTTTCCTTGCTGCTGACGTTTAAGCCGGCAGCCTTAACTTTGTCAGCAGAAATTGAACGGACAGCTTCTCTGCCGCAGCCTGATACGCTGCATTTAACTCCTTTTTCTACGCGTCCCACAGTTAAAGCCTCTGCATTTAGTTTTACTACGTAAATATACGCTATTGCTTAAGTTCCTTTTCATACAGAACCTGGGCTCTCTGATAAATTTCTTCTTTTTTGCCCAAATAAGTAGGTCCGATCCCTTCAACGACCACCGAAGCCGCAGCTGAACCGACACAGGCACACCACACTGATTCTTTTTCGCGCAGATACTCGGTTAAGAAGCCTCCGATGAAAACGTCTCCTGCGCCTGTTGGGTCAACTAAAACTCGTGAAGGACAAGAGGCGATGCTGTATTGTGCTCCCTCAACTGAGAGCACTGAGCCCTCTGCGCCCATGGTAACGATGACGGTTTCAACTCCGAAGTCATGAATAGCTTTCATTGCATGTTTAAGTTCAGATTTGCCTGTTAACGCGTAAATTTCGTTCTGTGAAGACTTGTAAATGTTGATTAAACCAAATATTCGTTTGTCAACCGAAGCGTTTTCTACTACATTTCCCGCTTCGTCGAAGCTTCGAAGCAAACCTTGAGGGTCAAGCGACATCACATCCGCGCAACGCCTGAGTTTCTCCACCACTTCGTATGAAACTTCATTGGCGATAGGCGCAATATGAACCGCTTTAGCATGCAAATCATCTGGCACGTCAGCCAAGTTTATTGGGGCACCTTTGCTTTTCAGTTTCAGGGTTCTACCAGATAAATCTGCGTTGTAGCGCAACTCAAAACCTGTGTTCTGTTCATCTGCATGTTTAGTAACGCCTGAAAGGTCAATGCCTTCCTGCCTCAGCCACCAGAGGTACGCTTCGGGAAAATCTCCGCCTACTTTGGAGATGACAGAAGCTGAGGCTTCTAAACGTTTAGCGGCAAATGAAGTGTAAGCTGCGGCGCCGCCTAAAACAACAAACGGGGCAGTTCTGCTCGGCAAAAGAATTGTGTCAATTGAGAAGTGACCAATAACCGCTACATCCACGTTTTGAATCACTGCCCAAGCCCCTTCATGACTAATATGACATCAGAGACAGATAAATAAGGATTAACAAATCAGGATTGAAGCAGCAGTATCGCTTTCGCCAGATCGCCCTGGCATTCCTCAAGCGCGTCTTTTGCTTTCTCCAGGCTTTTGCCAGTTTGGTCTGCCACCAGCCTCACATCTTCCTCCGAAATAGGTTGCAGCTGGTTTTGCTGCTTGGCGCTGTGATGGAGCTTGCTCTGAAACTTGACCGCCGATAACCTGGTACATTTTTTGACCTTGCACCTCTAAAATCGCCACTTCAGGCTCATCGATAACTATGTCTTTGCTGCTTGTTTTAATCACAACTTGCTGAACGTCTGGTACAGAATCCATGTTCATGCCCATACGCTGCATCATGCGTCTTTGCTCCCTTGGATTCATGCGTTTATGCATAGACTTCACTTCCACCCAAGTATTCTGCCGATGAGCTTGATATACTTAACTTTCCCTGCAGCCATGCCGTACCTTAACTGCTACGCCCGTTTTAAAAGCAGTCATCTCAAAGCTTGAAAGCAAGGCGCGCCCAACCGCCAAAACATTCCCCGCCTCATCCAAAACGATGACTTCATCCTTGGCACGGACTTCCTCGTCAACTTTACCACGTGAACCGCAAAAACATCTCCGCCCTCGGCGATGAACTTTGAAACGTCATTTTGACCGTGACAAAGCATTTGGCGAAAGGAGGGTTTTCAGCCATGAACTTGGCTGCTTTGATGCTTAACGAAAGCAGGCCGTCGGTTGGGCGGAGAGTAGCTAATCTTTCGCCGTCTAGGTTAATGAAGCGGATTCTGCCTGTTCTCGGAGAAAACTGAACTTCAACATTCTCTGGGAAACAGTTTTGCACCTACGCCTTTTCCAAACTGGTAGTCGGCAATGGCCCTGATTTGCCAAGCTCGTTCTCCACGTTTCCACCGTCAATATGGTTTTTGTTTTCGACAAGTATAAACATAACAAGATAATAAAGACAGTGAAAGGTGAAAGTTCACATTGAGATGCGAAGTCTGCGGACACAAAATTCACACTGAACCCATAACGGCAGTAATTGAAGGAGCAAGACTAACCGTCTGCGTTGAATGCTCAAAACATGGAAAAATAATCCCTCAAGAAGAAGTTGCCCTTCCACAAAACAAGCCCTCAAAAAACCGCAGGCTCCCGTCACCTTGGTTCAAAAGAAACCAATGGTTGCCAACGTGCAAATCACTCAGGAACTCACCGAAGACTACGCAAACAAAATAAGAGCGGCACGGGAAAAACTGGTGTCTTACCCATGAGGAACTGGGCAAAAAAATAAACGAGAAAGCCTCCGTTCTAAGAAATCTTGAAGCGGGCAAAATGGCGCCGAACAACCAGCTTGCCTCAAAACTTGAGCACATGTTAAAAATCAAGTTGCTTGTTCCAATCTCAGAAGAAAAAGTTCGCCTCGATTCCTCAAATCCGCCAACCAAGAATTAACTTTGGGAGACCTGATCGAGATAGATAAGAAAGGCGGGGAGGCGGCTGCAGAACGAAAGCCGTCATAGTTCAGCGCCGGCTGAACCGTGAAGAATCAAGTTTAGATGAACTTAAAAGATTGGCAGAATCCGCCGGATACACCGTTGTCGGCACAATGGAACAAACCCGACCGCCTGATGCACGCTACCAAATAGGCGCTGGAAAAGTAGAAGAACTCGCCCAGATGGTTGAAGAAAACGGCGCTGGAAAAGTAATTTTTGACAACCAACTGAAAACTCGTCAAACATACAATCTGGCAAAAGCAACCCACGTGGAAGTCATCGACCGCTTCGCGCTTATACTTGAAATCTTCACCAAAAGAGCCACAACAACCGAAGCCCAACTTCAGATTCAACTGGCAACCCTGCGAAACGAACTCAAACATGCAAAGGAAAAAGTCAGATTAGCCAAAGGAAGCGAGCAGCCTGGCTTTATGGGTCTTGGAGCCTACGAAGCAGACGTTTACCGTGACGCCATAAAACGGCAAGTCCAAACAATTCTTAAGAAACTTGAGAAAATCAGGGAAAAAAGGGTTCTGCATCGGGAGAGGCGAACGGAGCTTGGTTTATTGACTATTTCGCTTGCTGGATACACGAAGTCGGGAAAAAGCTCCTTGTTTAATGCTTTAACCGAAGAAACCGTCGAAGTTGACAAAGCATTATTCACTACTCTTTCAACTACTACGCGGATGGTGGAGTTTTCCAACCGCAAGTTTCTTTTAACTGACACTGTTGGCTTCATTGACCGTTTACCCTTATCGTTGATTGAAGCGTTTCATTCTACTCTTGAAGAAACCATTTTTTCAGACCTAATCATACTGATGTTAGATTTAAGCGAGCCAATGGAAAAAATTGAAAAGAAACTCGACGTTTGCAATGAAACAATCGACCGTCTTGGAGCATCAGGCATACCGACCATAACCGCTCTAAACAAGATTGACTTAATCTAAGCGAAGCGGAAATAAACCAGAAACTCGAAGCCCTCAAAGATAAAATTAAGAATCCGATTCTCCTGTCAGCAAAATGCAGAACAAACCTTGATCTGCTGAGAGAGGAAATACTGAGAATTCTTGAAAAATATGTTCAAGCGCAGTTTTCAGTTCCGCTAACCAACAGCGCTATGCCGTTTATTTCCTGGGTTCATGGAAAAACAGAAGTCAAAAAAGAAGATTTCACCAACGATTCAATTCAAGTGGTCTTTGAGGCTACGCCCAGAGTTAAGTGAGCAAGTGAGGAGAAAAGTGGAAGAATTAAATGGCAAATTCACAACCAACCCAAAAACCAAATGACACGCCCAAGATTGTGGTCTTAAGATGGGGGCACCGACCGCAGCGAGACGTGCGATTAACTACCCATGTTGCCTTAACGGCGAGGGCACTGTGCGCTTCAGGCTTTATTCTTTCAGACGTGGAAGACCAAAACATAGAAGAAACCGTAAGGAAGATAACCGAGCGTTGGGGCGGAACATTCCATTTTGAAATGGGAACTCCATGGAAAAAAGCCGTCCGCGACTGGAAGGCAAAAGGCGGCGTCGTCGTTCATTTAACGGCTTACGGGGAAAACATTCAAACAAGCGACGTTCTAAACAGAATTAAAAGTTTAAACAAGGATGTTTTGGTCGTCGTTGGCAGCCAGAAGGTTCCAGGCGACTTCTACTCAAGCGACGTATCAGACTTCAACGTCTCCATTGGAAACCAGCCGCATTCGGAATGCGCCGCGCTCGCCGTTTTTTTGGATCGTTTTTTTGCGGGTGAAGAGTTGGCTAAGGATTTTGGCGGGGCGAAAATGAGGATTGTGCCGTCTGCGAGGGGAAAGAAAATAAAAAGCGACACGGATCCCTAATTTGTTCTTTTTAATTTTCGAGTGATATTCCAATGTTTTTAGGCGAATGGAGGCTAAGCATCCTAATCTGCCTTGCAGTCCCAAAACACAGCGACGTTTCATCCAGTTTAGCTGCGCCCATAAAGAACTAATGCAAACAAACTTATTGGCTATCTATCATTCACTCCAAACTGGAAAGGTCGGGGAACACCGTTGCTCAATCAAATTTTTGTAATCCCGACGGAGAGAAGAAAGGGATACGCTACAACGCTAGTAAAGTACTTTATGGAGAAAAATTGCCCGAAAACATGTGAGACATTGTTTGTCGTTGAATCGCCTGATGAAAAAACTATGAAACTAATTTTGGACGAACTTGGCTTGGGCGGAAAAGTTAGAGAAATTCGCCCTGCATGTTAACATGGTAAGAGCTTTATACAACTGGTATTCTTTCGCCGAGTTAGGACAAGATTACAAAGCCTTACCGTCACTATTACAAAAGCTGGAGAACCGTAGGGATTAGCAACTTTGAAATTTGCGAAATTTCAGTTGCTCTCCTGTACAGAGCTTTTTTAGAACAATAATAACAATTTACCAGCTCAACATATCGCCAACCTGTCTCGAACGTTAAAATTTACGAAAAAACCATCACCTGCATTGTGTATTTGAATGCAAATTAGGCATATTTTAAAAAGACTTAAAGCAAATCTGATAGTGTACAACGTATCATTGATCCCCATGTGATGTCCAAATGGAAGGAATCGAGTTAACTAAAGAAGCCTTGTCTAAAAAAGTTCCAGCAGTTCGATTTCATAAATACAAACGTATAGGATTGAATGTGATCAAAGGGAGAAAAGAAGTTTCGCTGCAAGTAAGAGAAAGTAGATACCATGAATACCATGAAAGCAAGGGAAAGCTCGGGCACAGTTGGCATGAAATAAAAGAAAGGGATTTCTTGAGAGACAAGCACTTGGTAAACTTTTATGTTTTTCTCACTCATTTAACCGATGAAGAGACACCTTTTCTTATTATGCCCAGCAAGGACTTGGAAAGATTGATACAGCATAAACCAATAGGGCAAAAGGGAATTTATCGGTTCTATTTCCATATTAACGGAAAAGAAGTGACAGAATGCAGAAATGAATTAACAGACTATTCCCAGTACCTAAACCGCTGGGATTTAATCAAGAGTGCTTTAGACAGTTGATTGGCTAAAAGAACTATGAGAAAACTAACTAAAGCTAAAAAATAACTCAAGAGAAAAAACTTCACAAATGCCTCGAGTGTGTCAAAGCAACAAAGGGTGATATTAACTCAATCAAAAAATTAGGGCTAATGTAGATCAAAGACTGAGGACTTAGAAAAGTGGTTTGGAAAAATAACTTTATCGCTGAAACAATATACACATCCTCCAATGGAAAAAATGAGCAATATTTTGATGTTTTCACAATTGAGGGCTTTATGGACAGTTTCCTTCCAAGCTCTTCGTTTGACCCACAAGCATTATTTCAGTTAGGCTTGCACTTGGATGAAAAACATTTCCCCAAACATATTATCTTTGGCAATTTTCAATGCCTTCGATGTGGACTATGTTGTAAGAACTGGGAAGGAGCACAAATTCGTAGATTACAAGCGCTTGAATGGAAAGAAATGGGTAGAAATGACATCTTGAAGCATATAAGAATCCCCAAATATGGCGATGCTGAAGCAGTTCCCAAATCATACAATCTAACCTGCCCTTTTTCCCGTAAGGTCAGCAAACAGCCCTATTACTCTTGCAAAATTTATAATTGGCGAGATGGCTTGCCCATTTGTAAAGTATACCTCTGTCGAAAATCATTGCCTATTGCACACATCAATTACGAGAGCATTGACGACTTAATCCAAATCATTGGTTTAAAGGAGTACTACGCTCTTATAGAAAGAAATTGGAATGAAGCTTTTGACTTTGATGACCAACCAAACAAGACTCATCGCAGAGCAAATAGTAATTGATTCTTATTTTTTGGTGGAGGGGACTGCACTCACAGTAGGTAGAGAAATCAGGGCCTGCTATTCTTTTCTTTTTTTAGTTTTAAGCGAAAAGTAATAAGAGAAAAGCTTATTCTTTGAGACAGCAACTTACCGTTATGGCAAAAATTGTTGCAATCATAAACATGAAAGGCGGCGTTGGCAAAACCACTTTGGCATGGAATTTAGCGAACAATCTATTTGATAAACATGGCAAGAAAGTTCTTATCGTTGATATGGATCCGCAGGCGAACGCTACACTTCTTGGTTTGACCATACAAGAACGTGAAAGTCATTATCACAACAAAAAAACGGTTGCCGATTTCTTCATTAATTGCTACCGCAAGTATGGACCTTTTCACAAACCTGTTTTTTCAGTAAACTATGATGAATTTATTTTTAATCGCAAAACATCAAACACTGGAGCAAGACTGGATTTAATACCTTCTGAGATGGATTTAAGTTGGGTATTAATGGGCACTTACGTTAATCCTTTTGCGCTCGAAGAGGCCTTGAATTCAACCTTTTTTAACCAATATGATTATATTCTCATAGATTGTCCCCCAACTAATTCAATTCTTACAACCCTCTCATTAAATGCTTCAAAGAAAGTGCTGGTTCCGGTGATGGCTGATACTTTTGCAGTTCAAGGTGTCGAACTGATGAAAAAAGTGATAAAAGAGCATGAGGAAGACTACCAAACAAAAATAGGTATTGTCGGATTAGCGTTTGTACGTTATAAAGATAAAGCCAATCAAACGGATCAAAAAACTTTGATAGTCAGGGCATGGGGAACCACCACTTTTGCAGTTATAATACATGAGAATGAGCACTATAAGATTGCTAACGGCAACAGAGTTACGATCGAAGATTCAGCTGCTCATCAGCCCGTAAAAGATGAATTCGATGACTTTACTGATGAGTTTATACAAAAAACTTAGGTGGAATTGATTATTTTGACTGAATTTGAAGAATTCATAAAAGAAATCCAGAAGGATTATGGCAAGCTTGACATCCGCTCGAAGAAAGAGCTTGAAATCTTGATGTCAACTATTCACAAATATATAGTGATGAATCCCGAAGCCGAAAAGATAAAGGCAATTAGAACTTCGATAACGAAAAGAATGAGTTTGGAAATCAGCACTCCCTTAACGATCGACAAAACCGGTTTTTGGACATTAACGAGACTGCGCAACCTAATTATTCACCATCGAAAAATTGACCAGGAATTATTGCTAAACTTTGGCAACTGGATGTGGAATGAATTTGGAGTGGTTTTCAAAGATGATCCTACTGCTTTGTACAACATTTTGTCTTATGTAACTCGTCTAGACAAAAAATCTTTAAAGCTGACTAATAGTGCAGACCAAATTCAACTCTATTTTTACGAAATTTATAAGTCCAAAGAAGTGCCAGAAAAAATAACCATGCTAAAAACCTTAATTCCGTTGGTTACTTCTCAATTTAAAGCAAAATATGGGTCGGAACGGGAAAGCAAGAAATGAAGGTTCACTCAAACAAGGTTAAAGGGGATTTTTCGCTTTATTTTGACGAATTCAAAAGAACTGTTCACAAGAATCTATCAGACCACGAAAATAACTATAATTTGGGCATTGGATACGAACACGAAATATTCGTTAAAATGTATCCCTTATTTGTGTTTATTGAATCTATAACCAGCCCTGGCTACTTAGTTGATCCTTCAAAAGAAATGGAACTTGACCAATGTATAAAAGATGGCAATAGAGAGAAAATACTGCAAGACTAGACGTGCACTTTATAGAACAAGAATTTCTCTTGAACTGGATAAAAATCTGAGAAGTCAAATTTTCTCTCCATACTTCAGCGAGATTTACTCGGATTCTTTGCTTCTGCTAAACCAATACTATTCAAATAATTATCACGGATGCTATCTTCACTTTCGCTGTATTCTTGAGAATTTATACAGACATATCTATTATTCGGATCACAGACAGGAGTTGTGGGCTGTCCGATCGGGAGCATCTGAATACAGTTTAGGTATAACACCACAAACGCTTAGGACACATCTTGAAAGAGTTTCATTTTTGTCAGCTCTTAAAAACTATAACACCGACTTTGAAAAAATAGATTCGAGTTCTAACAACAAGAAAACGATTTTTGATCTTAACGACGATTTATATCAAGAGACTTCAATTTTTATTCACTCCTCAGATCCTATTGTAATGAATCTATTCACCACTAATAGCGACCTTATTTTTAACAAAAAACACAGTGACAATGTCTGCGCAATGGCGAATAAGGTCTGCAGAATGGCGGTTATATTTCTAATATGCATGCACTTTGATCAATTTTGTCGCTTCGATCAATACCAAAAAAGCCTTTTAACTATTAATTATAATAATGTTGAGAAAGCAAGATTACGAAAAATACTAGGGTGCAGGCTTTAGTTCTTTTGGGTTTATTTGCGATTTTGGAAATAACAAGGCTTTCAGAAAGCGTAAGCAAGCATCTTCCGCGCTCCAAAACAGACGGGGTTTATTTGTGGCGGGCGGGGAGGGACTTAACCCTCGACCCCCAACATAGGAGTCTGGTCAAGCGGAGGGCTTATGTGAGTAGTAGTGATAACGAGCATATGAGGTTTCAATTTGGAAGTTGCCATTGACAAGCAAGGACGTATAGTCATTCCGAAAGAAATCAGGGAGAAATATGGTCTTTCAGGGGAAAGTAAACTGGAGTTGGTAGCCCGAGAAGACGCTATCGAGCTGATTCCACTGACTGGAGAAGACGATTTGGCAATTCGTTCTCTAAGAGAGCCTTGCAAAACTGGTAACCCAGAAGCACGTGATAAGGCGTTCTCACGGGAGAATGCGTGGAAAAGATGAGAATAATCGTCGCGTATTATCCGTGATCGTAAGCAACGACGCCCATATCGCTATACTATGCAAGGAGCGAGGTCTCATCATCGAAAATCCGATACCTAAAGAAGCGGCAAAGAAAATGAGGCTTTAGAGCGCAATACTACTTTTTGAAACAAATGCAACGCTAGCCTGTAGGCAAAGTGTTTTTGCAGAAACGAGCACGACATAGGACCAAAATTAAGCACGAATTGGCGGGCGGGGAGGGATTTGGATCTCATTCGTCAAGGCGCTAGAATCGCCACAGCCAAGTTTCTCTGCAACAACTTTCCCTTTTTTCTTCCCCGTATTACCTTGAGCATATTTGTTAAGTAGCCAGGTGGTTGTCTTGCTGTATACGTTTGGCAACAAATTATATATATTGACAAAGGTATATTGAGGTACTATGTGCCCCGAATCTTCAGTTCCACCAAAAATACTAGATTACCTCAAAGACAAACAGGTAATTTCAATCAATGATATCGCTCAAACATTCGGTTTGACCGAGCTAACAGCAAGGAACTACCTGAGCCGCCTTGCCCAGATTGGCGAAATCAAGAGTATTGGTCGTGGGCTTTACCAGGTAGGAAAAAGCGAGGAAGTTATCATGAGGCCGGCTGCCGCCGCTGGCTAAGGTAGCGGAAGAGCTTCAGAGTGCTTTTCCGATGGCTGAGTTTACCGTTTGGTCCTTGCAGATGCTTTCAGATTACTCTCATTATATGATTGGAAAAGACCTCATGTTCGTTGAAACTTCCAAGATGCTATCAGCAAGCATGCGTGATGTGCTCGTTTCAAAGGGATATCGAGCAGTATTACAGCCTGAGAAAAGAGATTTCCAAGAATTCGTTTACTACTCTGAAGTGCCCATATTTATTCTGGAACGAAAAGAACTTTATGGGCTCATGGAGTTTGAAGGGTACCTAATACCGACGCCAGAGAGGATTTGGGCAGACATCTATTACTTCTCTACTAGGAAAGGCTTTGTTTTTGATCCTTATGAGCTTGGTCTTATCTTTGCAGCTATGGTTGATAGGGGAGGAATAAACTTCGACCGACTGTTAAGATATTCTGGGCGCCGTGGAATTTTTAGAGAAGTATTGATTTTCTTGTATGAGTTAATGAAATCTAACTCTAAGGTGGGCAAGAAATATTACCGAGCATGTTCTCTTAGGCAGAAGAGAGACTTTTAACACAATCGCCACTATGGTTGAGGGGGCAAGAAGACGTGATTAACACAGACTAAGACAGTGGGAACAGCTGCAACCTTTGATCCTGCGAGAATTAATGAATTAGTTACTACAGGCCTGATTAATAATGTTGCTAATTTGGAGAAGGCAATTTTTAGTCTTGAATATTTAGGCCAACTGCAAAGAGAAGGGCTGGATTTTATTTTAAAGGGCGGTTCTGCGATTCAAGTGATTCTACGAGATAAATGGACGCGTCTTAGCGTTGATGCTGACATATGTTCAGATGTTTCAGAAAAAGAACTGCTTGAAATTATGGGTAATATTTACCAGAAATTTGACAAGGCTGCTTTTTCTTTTAAGGTTAGAGATAGAGAGATGGGCGGAGCGATACCTTTCTATCTCTACATCTTTGAGGCTCCTTCGATTGTAGTAACTGGAGAAACTCGAAGTTGTTTGCTTGATGTTATGGGAATCAAACCCAATTATGCTACAATCCAAGTTGCACTTAAGACTCAATTTTTTGATTCAGACACGACCATAACTACGCCAACAATTGGTGCCCTGCTTGGAGATAAGCTTAGCACAATCGGACCAAATACTATGGGACGCCGTTTAGTGGATAGTCGAAATGGTGTTGAGTATGCCAAGCACTTCTATGACATAAAAAACCTGCAAGAAGGGGATTTCAGTTTTAAGGACTGCAACACAGCGTTTCATGAAGCAATTGAGTTGCAATCCAAAATTCGGAGCAAGGATTTTTCATTGGACGAGTGCTGTGCAGATATGTTATTTACCTGCCAAGTGGCAAGTCTTCCCCAAGGCACGGGTGAACAAGCAATCCTGAAATTGCCAAAGAAACAACGCTCGCGTGCGCTCTCAGAGTTTAGAATCCTTCGCGATGGTTTAGCTCGATTTCGCCCATTCTTAGTTCGAAAGCTAACTTATTCTTGGGATGATCTTAGATATTACGCTGCTTTGACAGCCTTATTGACAAAAATGGTTCAGATGGACCTTTCTGAGGACAAGGTTAAGACCATTTTGAAGGCAAGTATACCTTCTAATAGAGAAGAGATACGGTCAGTTGCCTCTAAGATAACAGCTATTCCTGAGACTAGACAGGTGGTTTATTCAGTTAGATGAAATAGTAAACTTCCCAAGAATACTACAGACATGGCATAACTATTTCTTTTTGTAAACGCTTGCCAGAATCAGATAAGCTGGCTGTTGCAACTTACAAATAATTTAATCGGGCGTCGCTTGTCGTTCAATCGCGGACGTTGCCTCCTCTAAAGCTGTGGCGGGCGGGGAGGGATTTGAACCCTCGACCCCCAACTTAGGAAACTGGCGCTCTTTAATCGCCCATTTTTCCGTGCAAAGCCTCTGTAAGTTTGTCGGGTGCTGTGGCCGTAGCGTTTAGGGTTGGCGGGTGATTTTGGGGGGCTTTCGATGTGGCGTTGTGCTGCATCGGCTGTTTCCATGTTTATCTTGTGATAAATCGATTTTTCCGCCTGATTCGCCGGCTTTTTCAAGCAACTTTCCGAAGAACGCGGTCAGACACAAAACCTCCGCCGAAACGGATGGAAACGCCCAAAACCCTCGGTCTCAGCGCCCCGTTTTGAAGGCACCGCCGCCACCGCCCAAACCAAAAGTCGCACCCTGCAGAAAGGTTCAAGCCCTAAACCAAAAAAGCAACATAGAACGCAAAAAGCCACCTCTGAAAGTCGCAACTTTCCATTAGCCAAAAGTCGCAACTTAAAAATATCCGAAAAAAACCAAACCCAAAAAACAGCCAACGCCAAACAAACCAAAACTTCACGGAGAATTTTACGTAAAGACGTAACAAGAGTTTTATGGCAGAAAGTTGCAGTATTAAGCATTAAGGAATACTGATTATGTTATCGACTATTGATGATGCAACCTTGATTAAAGTAGCCATGGCATTAGGCGACGAAGAAGCCGTTAAACTTATCGAGTTCCTGAAAGGACTAGACGAAATAACGGATGACGAAATCGCCAATAAAACAGGCATCCGCCTCAATTCAGTCCGCAAAATCCTCTACAAACTCTACGACCACTCCCTTGTAAGCCTCAGAAGAACACGCGACCCCAAAACAGGATGGTTCATTTTCCACTGGAAACTCCAACCAGACCAGCTGGAAGGCTTCATTTTAAGCCAAAAACGCAGAGTCCTCGAAAAGCTCAACGTCAGATTAGAATACGAAAAAAACCATGACTTTTATTATTGCGGAAGCGCAGAATGCAAACGAGTGCCATTTGAAGAGGCAGTTGAACTAGTTTTTCACTGTTCAAACTGCAGCAAACCACTCGTGCATTTTGCAAACGAAAAAATGATAAATAAACTGTCTGAAAAAGTTGATTTGCTAAGGAAGGAACTCGGTGAGTAAAGAGCTTCCTTCAAGGGAGCAAGCAATCGAGCTTCTACGCAGAAACAATTGCCCACCCAAAGTCATAAGCCACTGCCAAGAAGTCGCAGACCTCGCCTTAGAAATCGCAAGCAAAATCGAAAAGAAAGGCATAAAAGTCGATTTAAAACTCGTTGAAACAGGCGCACTTTTACACGACATCGGACGTTCAAAAAGCCACGCTGTCGACCACGGAGTTGTCGGCGCCAAAATAGCCGAATCCGAAGGCATGCCAGAATCGGTGGTTAGAATAATTAAGAGGCATGTAGGCGGCGGAATCACATCTCAAGAAGCTGAGAAGTTTGGTTGGCCAAAAGACGTTTATGAGCCGGTAACTTTAGAAGAGAAAATTGTTTCATACGCCGACAAGCTGATTGACCAGTCAAGAAGAGTCCCGATTGACTTAGAGATTGAGCGGCTTCAGGTTGAGCACAAAGAGGCCGCCGAAAGAGTTAGAAAGCTCCACGAAGAAATAACACGTCTGCTGGAAGATTAAAAATGGCGACCTTAACGTTGCTTGTTAAAGCCTCCAATTCAGGTCAACTAAAACAGATAGATGACCTGTTGAAATCTGAGTTTGAGAACTTGGATTTGGACGTAAAGGTTTTAGGAAACCCCGTTAACAGGTGGGTTCAAGTTTCCGTTTCAGGAGAAGACGAAGTCATAGCTACAAGCTACATCCGCAAGAACATAGGAACCTGCCCGATCAAGCATTAAAAAAATTGACAAGTTCTCAGTTTTAAAGGGGTACATCTCCAAAGTTGACACCGAAAAACAAGAATTGCAGGTAGATGTAGGCGTTTTTGAGCCAAAGATAATCCAAGCAACCATACCAGTGACACATTTACAAGCTCAACTTGCTGGCGGCAAAAAAGCAGATTTAAAGAAAATCGCGGAAGCCTATGGGTTCCAAGCGAGTTTACCGTTAAGCATCAAGGCAATCTGCGTAAATGGCGAAGATAAATTGGATGCGGAATTGTCGACGGCGCAAATCGAAAAAATACGTTTATGGCAGCAGTCTCTTTTAGACAGACTTATAGTTTTAGGTGCGTCACTTAGCGATATTGAAATAGTGCTTGAACGGGCGAGGCTAAACAGGGACATTATTGGCACGGAGGTGTTAGGGTTATTTGAGCACGCTTTAACCTGTAAACTTGGAACCGATGCTGCTGGGTTGATTCCGAAAATCGGTAGGTACATGAGGAATGCACGTTTTAGCGTTTTTAACCCTAAGAAAATCAGTGACTTTATCGGTAAATTGGCATTAACCTTATAAATCGTATGACTATTAGATAATACAATCTATTATCCGAATAAGTATAATGGAAGAGGGGAGAAGTCATGAGCCAAGAAGAGGAGAGAGACAGAAAAAAATATAGAATTGATATAGGAGCTTATGGCAGTATAGGCATCGAAGCGCCAACTAAGAAAGAATGTTTGGAACTCTTCAAGGAAGTCACCAGAACTAGACGTGACTCAAGGATAGACGAAGCAATACGATAATTCGAAGCGCCAAATCAAACTGCCTTATCCTACCAGTTCTATATTTTCACAATAAAAAGAAAATTATAGCTTGAAAATATGGGCCATTTTAAAGTACGTCGTGCTCTTCCTTACAATGCCTCTCGTAATCCTCTTTGCTATCATATATCGATTGGTCCAGAGGACACTTGAACTTTTTATGTTTAGTTATTTCAGGCTCTGGTATAGTAATTTTCGGTTCTTTTTTACGCGGATCTTCTTTCAAAAATTCACCTCCACCCAACAAATGTTCTCCAAAACAAGTAACAAAGCATGCATGATAATTATAAAGATTTTGTGATTGCGCCTGCTCACCAATAAATGGTTGCCAGGCAAAATCAGTTGACACCAAAACAACTGAACAGAATTGAGAATTGCCGCAAAATGTATTATTGAATTTTTTTCAGGGCATCCTCAAGCTGACTAAAACTCTTTAAAATCAAGTCGGAATGTGCAATAATCCAGGGGCTCAAGCACTCAATCTCCGACACTACTACGATTTTTTTGCCTTTACGCTTCGCGTAAAACAGCTCCATACATGCACCCGCCGACAATTTAGGTAAATAAACAATCATTATGTCGCATCGGTCAGCGTCATCTAAGTCGCGCTGGATAAAGTCAAACATGGGAACTTTATCCCACCAGCATTTTTCATCTCCCTTGTAGAGTGATTTTTTCTCGAAGCCAAGGGTTAATAACGTCAAATCCCGTTTTGACAAGGATAGTGGTGATTTTTTCTCGGTACTCTTGGTTGTTTTCCATTCCCAGAATAGGGCCTGATATGAACACTTTCTTTTTCATCGCGCCACCTCAGAGGTAGGAAAGTAAGGTTGAAGACCAATTTTAGCCGATTGTCTTTTTCGTTCGTTAGGATAAAACAATCTGGGATTTTCTTAAACTTTCCCTTCGTGTTAACAAGTTTGGGCTGGGTTTGTCTTAGAAATTTGCTAAGAAAATTGAAGCTCAAAGAAGACAGTGATGCATTGCGTAAAGTAGCAAGACATTTCAATGCTTGAGCGGTATGCCGCTGAAATTTCGAACACTTAATAAAACTGCGGTCTCATAAAGGAAGTAGGAGGATCACTTTTTGCAGCCAAATCCAGAAAAGAAAACTAACAGGCTGATTAACGAAAAAAGCCCCTATCTTCTTCAGCACGCTTACAATCCTGTGGACTGGTACCCGTGGAGTCAAGAAGCCTTAGACAAAGCTAAAGCTGAGGACAAACCGATTTTTCTCAGCATAGGCTACGCCAGTTGCCACTGGTGTCACGTTATGGAAGAGGAATGCTTCAACGACTCGCAAGTTGCAGACCTGCTAAACGGGGCGTTTGTGTGCATTAAAGTTGACCGCGAAGAAAGACCCGACTTAGACGCCGCATACATGGCTGTTTGTCAAGCTATGGGCAGAAACTGCGGTTGGCCGCTCAACATACTGATGACGCCTAAGCTTAACCCGTTTTTTGCTGCCAGCTACATACCAAAATACAGCAGAGCCAGGCTTAGTTGGCATGTTGGATCTTGTTCCTCAAGTCACGCAAATATGGAAACTGCAACGCTCGCAACTGGAAATTGTGGGCGCGGACATAAAGAGCCGAATAGAAGCAATGGAAAAAAGAACACCCCAAAAAGAACTCGGAAAGCATGGTCCTGCAAGACGCCTACGACCGCTTAACACTGGATTTTGACGAGGAAAACGGCGGCTTTGGCAGTGCACCAAAATTCCCAAGACCCCACAACCTCCTATTCCTACTACGTTACTACGCGCGAACGGGCGAAAAGAAGGCTTTAGCCATGGCTGAGAAGACGCTGCGGCAAATGCGGCTGGGCGGAATCTTTGACCAAATCGGTCTTGGTTTTCATCGTTACAGTACAGATGCAGAGTGGTTGGTGCCGCACTTTGAAAAAATGCTCTATGACCAAGCTCTGCTCACGTTGGCGTACGTTGAAGCGTATCAGGTAACAGGTGCTGGAAAATTCATGATAACAGCTAAAGAAACCATAGATTATTGCATGAGAGATTTGTCTTCGCCACAAGGCGGCTTCTACTCGGCTCAAGACGCCGACTCAGAAGGCGAAGAAGGCAAATATTATCTGTGGACTATGCAGGAAGTCCTTGATGCTTTGCCCCCGTCGGATGCAGATTTGGCTGTTCACTTGTTTGGGTTAAAAGCGGAAGGCAACTTTCCGGGCAGCAATGGGAAAAACATACTCCACCTCGCCGAACCACTCGACGAGCTTGCGTCATACAAAGGCTTAACATTAGACGAACTTATCATCAGGTTGGGCAAAATCCAAAACACACTTTTTGAAGCCAGAAAAAAACGCGCCGCTCCCGCAATAGATGACAAAGTGCTCACTGACTGGAACGGCTTGATGATTGCAGCCTTAGCCAAAGCTGGCAATGTTCTCAATCAGCCTAAGTACATTTCAGCTGCCATCAAAACTGCCGACTTCATCCTAAACCAAATGCGCCAAGGTAATGTGCTCTACCACCGTTACGCAAAAGGCGAAACAGCCATCGACGGCTTCCTCGACGACTACGCCTTCTTCACATATGGACTGATAGAGCTCTACGAGGTAACCTTCGAAGACAAATATCTTCAAGCCGCCGCTGATTTAACGAAAACTATGGTGGCGAAGTTTTGGGATGACAAAAACGGCGGATTCTACCAAACCCAAAACAGCGAAGCCGCCATGCCGAAAATAAAGCAACTCTATGACGGCGCAACTCCCTCAGGCAACTCAGTAGCGCTGCAATCGCTGCTGCGGCTAAGCCGCTTAACAAACGAGCCCGCATACGACACAATGGCAACCCAAATGACCAAGAACTTTCGCTCAAGAAGTAGAAGGCGCGCCTGAAGCGTACACTTTCTTCCTTTCAGGACTTGGCTTTCTTATCGGTCCATCCTACAGCGTGACCTTAGTGGGTGATTTAAAGGAAAAAGAAACAGTTGATATGCTTAATGCACTAAGAAAACATTACCTGCCATCCACCATCATCCAGCTTAAACATCCAGACAAAGCAGGTTTAGGCTACCAGCAAATCGATGGCAAAGCAACCGCCTACGTCTGCCAAAACCAAACATGCTTCCCACCGACCAACAGCCTCAGGGTGATGCTTGAACAGTTAGGCGTGAAAGAGGAAGCCAACTAAGAAATCAGAAATAAACGGCAAGAATTTTGGATGAAGAATACTAAAACATAGCAAGTATTGTTTATATATTCCGCTTGGTTGTTGAAACATTGATAAATCATTTGTGATTAATGTAAATTGGTTTGAAAAAGGAATGTTGATTTGAATGCCTATATGTCCATATTGTGGTGCGACCGTTCCTGAAGGCGCAATTGCCTGTGGGAAATGCGGAGCATCTTTAGTTTCCACGCAGCCTCAGACGTCTACACCGTTTCAGTCACAACCAGATTTCCCTAGCCAATCTTCAAGTTCCAGTTCTACTTCATGGTCAGGCGGAAACTATAATTCGGAATTGGAAACCCGATTCCAAAAAGCTTTGAGAAGGAACGAATTGTTGAGCTACGCAGTCCTTGGTTTATCAATATTTCTTATCATTTTGTTATTTATTTGATGCATAAGAATTGAAAATTGCTCAATTAGATGGAGAAATGAAAAATGGAAAATTCCTTAGAAAAAACGGTTAAAAGATTAGAAACCGCAAATAAGATACTTATTGCCGCAGTAATTGTCTTGATCGTTATTATCGTTCTGCTTATTTAGCCTGATGGGTGCAGAGATGGAGCCAACCGAGTTGTCTGCAAATGATAGCTTGGCAAAGCTTCTGAACTTTCAGGCGTATGAATCTAAATCTTGTCTAGGTTGAATTCTTCGTGGATGGCTTTAACTACTGCTGCTCCATCTTTCTCTTTGACAACGAACGAGATGTTTAGTTCTGAGCTGCCTTGTGCAATCATTCGGATGTTTATGCCTTTCTTAGCGACGGTTGAGAATATTTTTGATGCTACGCCTAAGGTTCCCTTCATGTTGGCGCCCATAACAGCTATTACGGCAACGTCGTCTTCAGCTGAAACCTCGCTGACTAAGCCGCCTCTGTCCAAAAGCGCGATTTCAAGGTTGCTGATAGCTCTGCCTAAGAGTCCTCGGCGGATAATCATTGAGATGTTGGCTTCTGAAGCGGCGGTGGAAATCATCATAACGTTAATGTTGTTTTTGCCCAGTACATCAAACACTTTAGCGTAGCTTCCGGGTGCGCCGACCATTCCTGCGCCGCTAACGTTGAGCATGGCAACATCCTTTATCATCGCTACAGCTTTCACGGCTTCCTTTGCGTTCCCATCTGGCTCTTTGGTTATGAGTGTGCCCTGGTTTTCTGGGTGGAAAATGCTGCGGATTCTGACAGGGATGCCTTCTTTTATTACTGGTTCAAGGGCGCGTGGATGCATAGCTTTTGCACCGAAAATCGCCATTTCAGCCGCTTCTTGGTAGCTCAGTTGCGGAAGCATTTTGGCTGACGGAACAATTTTCGGGTCTGTAGTCATTATGCCTTCGACGTCGGTCCATATCCAGACTTCATCAGCACCTAAAGCAACACCTAAAATGGTCGCGGTGTAATCTGAGCCGCCACGGCCAACGGTGGTTACAATGCCATCTTGGTTTGCTGCAATAAATCCTGTTACAACTGGGATGACGTTTTTTTCCAGCAGCGGTACAAGCCGTTCTCGGATGAGGTGAGTGGTGAAGTTCATAAGCGGGTCGGCTTCACCAAAGTTGGAGTCGGTGACAATGCCTGCTTCTTTGCCTGTGAACCATTGAGTCTCAAGCCCTTCGTCTTTTAGGGCACCCCAAACAATAGGTGCAGATAATCGCTCACCAAAGGAAACCACATAATCTTTAGATTTTGGCGTAAGTTCGCCAACATAGCAGATGCCCGTTAAAACCTTCTCTAGCTCAGCTATTGTTTTCTCAATGATTGCGGTAACTTCTTTTTGCACCTGTTTGCTGTTAATTGCGGTTGAAATCGCCTCTAAATGCTTCTTCAAGCAGTTCTTTGGTAAAGGCTTGGATGTGTTTTTCATCGCTTTTTTTGGCCAGCTCAGCAACTTCAATTAGGCTGTTGGTTACACCTGCTAAAGCTGAAACAACCACGGTGACGCTGGTCTTTTTTGGCGTTTTTGATAACTAGGTCGGCTACGTGGCGTATGTTTTCGCCTGTGCCAACGCTGGTGCCGCCGAATTTCATTACGATTTTCATTTTTAGGACTCCGAGTTATTATTTAGCATTCGGTTTGCTAACTTATGTCTTATGTCTAAGAGGTCTCTTAAAACTGCACTGGCAGTCTCAATTCCGCCTGCGCCTCTGCCGACGAGGGTTTCTTCACCAGCGTATTCAGTGGAGAAGGTTATTGCGTTTAAGACTCCGCTGACGCATAACGGGTTGTTTTTGGCTATTTCCGTGGGTTTAACTGTTGTCGTGTTGCCGTCTATTGAGCCTATGAGCTTGATTGTGTTGCCTCTCTTTGAAGCTTCATCAAGAGCTTGCAGGGATACGTCGCGGATGCCTGTTCTGTCTACGTCTTTTAAAGTTATTTTCTTGTTCAATATCCAGTTCGCCAAGATGACTACTTTGCAGGCAGTGTCAAATCCGTCAATATCCATGGATGGCTCTCTCTCAGCGTAACCAAGCTTCTGTGCATTTGCCAGCGCTTCTTGGAAGGTCACGCGGTTTTGAGACATTTCAGTTAGTATGTAGTTTGTTGTGCCGTTTAGTATGCCTCGTATGGCTAGGATTTTGTCTCCTGCGAGGCATCGTTTGGCAAACTCAAGCATGGGTGTTCCGCCGCCGACTGTTCCGCTGAATCGCAGGTAAACATTGTTGTATTCAGCTAGTTCTGTGAGGGCTGGCATTGCTAAGGCTAATGGTCCTTTGTTGGTTGTCACGACATGTTTCCCTGTTTTGAACGCTTTAGTGATGTGCGATAGCGCTGGTTCCCCGTTTTTGATGTTAACGGGCGTGACTTCAACAACCACTTCTGCTTCAACCGACTCAATAACATCTAACGCTGAAATTCCTGGGTGACCAAAATCGGGGTCTGCGGATATGGGGTAGCCTCGTTGCTTAATAGCTTCCAGCTTTTCTGGGCTTAGACCCCTTGGGTTTATGACTGCGCCATCTATGTCGGCGATGGCGACGATTTTTGGGTTAAACCCGTAATCCTTAACTTTTTCTGCGTATCGGCGGGCAAGAATAGTTGTTACGCCTTTCCCCACTACGCCATAGCCAACTAAGATAATTCTCATTTCATATTCACCTTGCCAAAATAACTCTTGGCGTTTTTAATCCTAAAGCCTGTTCGATAGCGGATATTTCAGCGTCAACCTCAATGGGTTTTTCGCTTTGTTTAATCGCGGTATCAGGGTCCTTTAAACCGTGCCCTGTCGTGATGCAGACTACCCGTTCATCCTTATCGATAACGCCATTCTTAACTAGCTTCTTTAATCCTGCAATGGATGAGGCACTTGCAGGCTCCACAAAAATGCCCTCAATCCGAGCAAGCATTTTCTGAGCATCCAAAATTTCCTCGTCGGTTACGGTTTCAGCGGTTCCTTGCGATTCATGAATCGCGTTGAGAGCTTTCTTCCAGCTTACTGGGGCGCCGATTCGGATGGCTGTGGCGATGGTTTCGGGTTTCTCAACTGGAATTATTTTGTCGCTATTAGTTTTGATTGCCTGGGCTATGGGAGCTGAGCCAGCGGCTTGTATGCCAGTCATTTTGGGAAGTGTTTTTATGAAGCCAAGTTTGTGAAATTCAGTTAAGCCTTTCCAAACTGCGCTTATGTTTCCAGCGTTGCCTACTGGTATGATGATTCTGTCTGGTGCTTCATTGTTTAGTTGCTCGCAGATTTCATAACCCAGAGATTTCTGTCCCTCGATACGGAAGGGGTTAATTGAGTTAAGAAGGTAAATGCTCTTGTGTTTCTCAGCCAGTTTAAGCACGAACTCTAAAGCTTGATCAAAGTTGCCTCTAACCTGTAAAACTTTGGCGCCGTGAATCATGGCTTGCGCCAATTTTCCATAGGCAATCTTGCCAGAGGGAATAAGAACGGTGCATTTTATTCCTGCTCTTGCGGCGTAAGCGGCTAAGCTTGCGCTGGTGTTGCCTGTTGAAGCGCATATTACATGTCTTGCACCGAGTTCAACGGCTTTTGTGACGCCTACGGTCATGCCTCGGTCTTTAAAGCTGCCTGTGGGGTTTTCTCCTTCATTCTTAACGTACAGTTGTTTTAGTCCTAATTCGTCGCCTAAGCGCTGGGAACGATGCAGACCAGTGCCGCCTTCGTTTAAGGTGACTATGCGTGCGGCTTCGTGAATGGGCATGAAGTCGCGGTACCGCCAAACAGAGATTGGGTTTGTTTTCCAGTCGCTGTCCTTGAGAGTTTGGGCTAACTCTTTAAAGTCGAATTTTATTTCAAGGATGTCTCCGCATTTCTTGCAGAAATAAAGTATCTCATCTATATTGTAGGTTGTTTTGCAGTTTATGCATTCCTGATGTGTCATGCTTTAATCTCCTTAACCGCCTTTTCATTACTTGTTAACGTATGATGTAGCTGAAGTATCAATTGTGGCATTATTAATTTTGTTGTTCCCCATAGTGCTTCTTAACCCACCATGTTAGATAAAACCTCATAGGCTTTCAGGCTGTCTTTTTTCTCAACCACCATTATTGTTTCCGTCCAGCATGAAATGAACTCAATAATGTTCACGTTCTGCTCTGCCAGCAATGTGGCTAGGAACGCGACAACTCCCGGCGTTACCTCCAGTTCTTCAGGTGAATGAATTACAATCATGGTGCAGTTGTCATGTTTGACCAAAGTGCTGATGCGTTCAGGCAAATCGCTTCTGTCAAGGAGGTAAACGAATTTATCCATTAAATCGACTTTCAGGCCGGTTTTGGAGGTAAGTTCTTTCCCCGTTATCATGACAGCTTTTCGGTCATAAACGGCTATGCCACTTCGTTTTAGGAGCTGGAGCACTTTTTCTTCTCTTTTCTGTTTGTGTTTTTGCAGTTCTTCTGAGTAACGGCGTAGGGCGGCTTTTATTGCGCTGATGTCGTTGGTTTTTAAGTCTTTTTGTATCTGTCTTGAGAGCTCGCTTAGGTTTACTATGCCTTTTTCCAATGCCTCCAGCAGGTAAGGTTTGTTTCGCAGATGGTTTCTTACGTTTTGAGCTATTGTCATAATAACTACTGAATGTATCAAATGGTACATTTAAATTTTATTAAGTAACAAAAAAGTCACAATGTTTAAAAATACAGCGTTGAAGGTAACGGGAATAATTCACAGCAAAAAACGGGGGAGCAAAAAAATAACCGAAAAAATCGTGTTAGCCTACTCAGGCGGATTAGACACATCCGTGCTAATCAAATATCTCCAAGAAAAATACAACGCACAAGTAATAACTGTTACCGTAGATGTCGGCCAAGGCGAAGACCTAAAAGCAGCCGAGGAAAAAGCCAAAAAACTCGGCGCACTCAAACATTTTTCAATAGATGCCAAAGAAGAGTTTGCAAAAAACTACATTTTCCCAGCCATAAAAGCCAACGCCCTCTACGAGGGAAAGTACCCGATAAGCACAAGCCTGTCACGACCGCTGATTGCGTCAAAGATGGTTGAAGTTGCCGAAAAAGAAGGCGCCACAGCCCTGGCACATGGCTGCACAGGAAGAGGCAACGACCAAGTACGCTTCGACGTAACACTTGGCTCCTTAGCACCAGACAAAAAAATTATCGCTCCAGTACGCGAATGGGGAATGACCCGTGAAGAAGAAATCACATACGCAAAAGCCAAAGGCATCCCAGTTTCTAACGCCGCTAAAAAATACAGCATAGACGCAAGCGTCTGGGGAAGAGCAATCGAATGCGGACTGCTTGAAGACGCAAGCCAAGCGCCGCCTGAAGACGCTTATGAGTGGACTGTTTCAGCCGAAAAAGCGCCAAACACGCCAGAGTTGGTTACCCTAAAGTTTGAGACTGGGGTACCAGTAGCAGTTAATAATGAGGATATGGAGCCTCTTGAGCTGATAGAAGCGATGAACAAAATCGCTGGAAAAAACGGCGTGGGACGCATAGACCACATTGAAGACCGCCTAGTCGGAATAAAATCACGGGAGGTTTACGAGTGCCCAGCCGCAACCGTTATTTTGGAAGCGCACAAAGACCTTGAAAAAATGGTGATGACGCGTCACGAAGTTTTGTTTAAACAGCAAATCGATGCAGAGTGGGTTTTCTTAGCCTACGCTGGCTTATGGGTTGACCCCCTAAAAGATGACCTTGACGCTTTCATAAATAAGTCACAAGAAAACGTCACGGGGGAAGTTAAACTTAAACTCTACAAAGGCGGCATGCAAGTTATCGGACGCTCCTCCCCAATGTCGCTCTACGACAAGAACCTAGCCAACTACAACATCAAAACCACGTTCAACCAATCCTACTCTAAAGGCTTCATTGAACTGTGGGGACTCCAAACGAGAATGTACAACGCCCTCAAAAAATCGGGCAAAAAAGCTGCCGAGAAAACAAAGTGAACGGTGAGTAAGCTGGAGGGCGAGTAAGTGTCAAAGATACTGCATGGCGGACGGCTGTCATCTGTGCGTGAGGATGTGGCGAAGTTTACTTCTTCACGGAAAGATGATGAACGTTTAGCCGCGGCTGTAGTTGACATCAACAAAGCCCATGTTGTCATGCTGATGGAGCAGAAAATAATCCAGTGGCAAGACGGCGCAAAAATCCTTAAAGCTTTTTCAAGGTTGTCCACGGTTAAGCTTGACCCGGCGGCTGAAGACGTTCACATGGCAGTGGAAGAAGTTGTCCTAGGCGAAACTGGAGCTGAAGTCGGCGGAAACCTGCACATCGCCAAAAGCAGAAATGACCAAGTCACAACCGCCATACGCATGCAACTACGAAGTGAACTTGTCGAACTGATGTTTAAAGTGCTGCAGATGCAGGAAAGCCTCCTTGACACAGCAGGCAAACACGTCGACACAGTCATTCTGGAATACACTCACCTGCAACCAGCGCAGCCAGTCACGTTTGCCCACTACTTGCTCTCGCATGTTCAGGGTTTAGAGCGCGATTTAGAGAGATTGCAGGGCGCTTATGAACGGGTTAATCTGTGCCCTCTGGGCGCTGGAGCATTAGCAACAACAAGTTTCCCGATAAACCGCAAAAGAACAGCGGAGCTCTTGGGCTTCAACGCGGTGTTGGAGAATTCGATTGACGCGGTGGGCAGCCGAGACTTCATACTTGAAACCCAAGCCGCACTAACGCTGCTTGCAATCAACTTGAGCCGCCTAGCGGAAGACCTGATAATTTGGAGTTCACAAGAGTTTGGCACAGTCGAGCTGCCAGATGAATTCACCTCAACCAGCAGCATAATGCCGCAGAAAAAGAACCCAGAAGTGCTTGAGGTTATCCGTGCAAGAGCCAGCTATGCACTTGGCGATTTCGTCGCTTCAACTGCCGCCCTGAAGAGCCTGCCGTCAACTTACAATCTTGATTTTCAAGAGATAACTCCGAAACTTTGGGCTGAAGTAGACAACTTAGCCAGCTCACTGAGCATAATGTCGCAGCTTGTGCCAAACCTGAAAGTATCAACCAACATTGAGGGTAAGGCATCGGCGGGCTTTGTGGGCGCAACGGAGCTTGCTAACATGCTTGTGCGGAAATATAATGTTGCTTTTAGAACGTCACATAAGATAGTTGGCGCTCTCGTCAAGTCGCTGATTGATTCTAAGCAAACTTTGATAGATGCAACGCCTGAACTGCTGCAGAAGATAGCTCTGGAAGCGGCAGGCGTAAAATTAACGGTTAAAAAAGAAGACATAATTGATTGCACGAATCCACGCAAACTAGTCGAAACATATAAAGTACAAGGTGGTCCTTCACCCATCGAGGTTGAAAGAGCCATCAAAATAGGAAAGAAAAACATGGAACACACAAAAAACAGTATAGGTAAACTTGAAAAGAACCTCGCAAATGGACAGAAGACTCTTAATGCAAACGTTGAATCTTACGCTGCTTCAAACGCAGCATCAAACGTAAGACTTAAAAATCCAGACTTATAGGTAGAATAGGGCTTTGGTCCCACAACATAGTACGTCCAACAAAAATAAAAAAGCGATTCTGCTTCTTGAAGACGGAACGTCATTTATCGGGAACGGTTTTGGAGCAACAGGAAAAATCTCAGGAGAAGTGGTATTCTCAACCCAGATGGTTGGCTACCCTGAAGCGCTTACTGACCCATCGTATAAAGGTCAAATTTTAACGTTCACTTACCCGCTTGTAGGCAACTATGGCGTTCCATCGAACGAATTAAACCTTGGTCTCCCGCTTTATTTCGAGTCAGAACACATCCAAGTGCAAGGCTTAATAATCCACGAGTTATGCCACGAACCCTTCCATTGGGCATCAACAAGAACCTTAGATAAGTGGCTCCTTGACGAAGGGGTTCAAGGAATCTACGGCGTTGACACCAGACGCTTAACAAAGAAACTTCGAACTCACGGTGTCATGCTTGGAAACTTGCAGGTTTTTGAGGCTGGTGAAGAGCCTGATTTGGATGCTCTCTTAAAGGACGGCAAAAACATTGCAGACCCTAACTTGACTGATTTGGTTAAGGAAGTTTCAGTGAAGCAACCCGTCAGATACAGCGTGGACGGCAAAAAAACCGTTGTTTTAATCGACTGCGGAGTCAAATACAGCATCATCCGCAACCTTCTGAAAAGGGGCGTGAACGTTGTACGCGTGCCCTATGATACTTCAGCCAGCGAAGTTATGTCTTTTAATCCTGACGGCGTTTTCTTAAGCAACGGTCCAGGCGACCCCAAAAAATGCGTCAAAACAATAGAGTGCGTCCGCGAAGTGGTTGAAAAAGTTCCATTCATGGGTATCTGCTTAGGCGCACAAATACTGGCGCTGGCGTTTGGCGGAGACACTTATAAGTTAAAGTTTGGTCACCGAGCCCAAAACCAGCCAGCCCTCGACTTAACCACCGGCCGCTGCTACATTACAACTCAAAATCACGGTTATGCAGTAGATGTAGAATCCTTGAAGAAAACCCCTTTGGAAACGTGGTTCCTTAACGCTAACGATAAAACCACCGAAGGCGTCAAACACAAAAACAAACCCGTCTTTGCAGTACAATGGCATCCAGAAGCGTCGCCAGGACCATACGACACTGAATTGTTGTTTGATAAGTTTGCAAAGATGCTGGAGGTTCATTAAGGATGCCAAAGTTTGATTGGATAAAGAAAGTGCTGGTTCTCGGAAGCGGCGCCATAAAAATCGGGGAAGCAGCCGAATTTGACTACTCAGGAAGCCAATGCCTTAAAGCCCTGCGGGAAGAGGGCATCGAATCAGTCCTGGTTAACCCTAACATTGCAACTATTCAGACTGACCCACGGTTGTCAGGGAAAGTGTACCTTCTTCCAGTCACACCTGAATACGTTGAAAAAGTAATCGAAAAAGAACGCCCCGACGGCATCTTGCTGGGTTTCGGTGGACAAACCGCCTTAAACTGCGGCTTGGAGCTTGAAAAGAAAGGCATCCTGCAAAAATACAACTGCAAAGTTTTAGGCACACCCGTCCACGCGATAGAGGACACAGGCGACCGCGAACGCTTCCGACAAGCAATGCTTAAAGCAAATGTTCCACCGTTAAACAGCAAATCAGCCACAAGCGTAAAAGATGCACTGGAAGTAGCTGACGAGATTGGTTACCCAGTCATAATCAGGGTTGCTTTTACTCTTGGAGGCAAAGGAGCAGGCGTAGCCCACAACACTGAAGAATTAAAAGAAATAGCAACCCGCGGTCTAGCTCAGAGCCGAATAAGCCAAATACTCATTGAAGAGTACGTTGGGCACTGGAAAGAAGTTGAATACGAAGTTATGCGGGACTACGCAGACAACTGCTTAACCGTCTGCAACATGGAAAACTTTGATCCCATGGGCGTCCACACGGGAGACTCAATAGTGGTTGCGCCCTCGCAAACGATGTCCAACCGTGAATACCACCTTATCCGTTCAACATCAATAAACGCCATCCGCGCCTTAGGCATCATCGGCGAATGCAACATTCAATGGGCGCTAAACCCCACATCTGAAGAGTACCGGGTAATCGAAGTTAACTCACGTATGTCCAGAAGCAGCGCCTTAGCCAGCAAAGTGACAGGTTACCCGTTAGCTTACATAGCCACAAAACTGACCTTGGGCTACTTGCTGCCTGAACTCATAAACAAAGTAACCGAAGTCACCACAGCCTGCTTCGAACCAGCCTTGGACTACATAACAGTGAAAATTCCACGCTGGGACCTGCAGAAATTCAAAAACGCTGACCGCCACATTGGTCCGCAGATGCGTTCCGTCGGTGAAGTTATGGCTATTGGACGCTGTTTTGAGGAGGCACTCCAGAAAGCTGTACGCATGTTGGACACTGGCAAGATGGGTTTAGTTTGCAACCCTGAAGATTCAGAGCCGGAGAGCGAAGCAAAAATACGTGATGAACTCGCGAACCCCACCGACGAGCGGCTCTACAAGATTGTAAAAGCCTTAAAAATGGGCATATCCATCCAGGAGATTTACCGTTTAAGCGGCGTTGACCCATTTTTCCTGCACAAAATTCAAAATGTCATCAACATGGAAGAAGACCTGTGCCAACTAAACCTTGGAGAAGCCTCAGCAGCTGAAGTTATCCGTGAAGCCAAACGCATAGGATTTTCCGATAAGCAAATCGCCAAATGCCAATGCACCGATGAATCTACTATTCGAACATACAGAAAAACCGCAAATATCCTCCCAGTTGTCAAGCAGATAGATACTTTGGCTGCTGAGTGGCCAGCTAAAACAAATTATCTTTACCTGACCTACGGCGGAGACGAAGATGACATTGAACTGAAAAATAACATAAGCAAAGTTATCGTGTTAGGCGCTGGAGTTTTCAGAATAGGCTCAAGCGTAGAGTTTGACTGGTGCGGCGTCAACACAATTTGGGCGCTCAAAAAGAACGGGATTCAAGAAGCAATAATGGTTAACTACAACCCTGAAACCGTCTCCACGGACTACGACGTTTCTGACAAACTGTATTTTGAGGAGCTTTCAACTGAACGAATCCTGGATATTTACGAGAAAGAAAACCCCTTAGGCGTCATCACCAGCGTCGGCGGTCAAATTCCAAATAATTTAGCGATGAAACTCTCCAGCTCAGGAGTGAAGCTGCTCGGAACCTCCGCTGAAGACGTGGATTTAGCTGAGGACCGCTCGAAATTCAGTGCACTGTTAGATCAACTGCAAATTTCTCAGCCAAGCTGGAGCAAACTTCTATCAATCAAGGAAGCGAAGCAGTTTGCGGAAAAAATAGGTTACCCAGTGATTGTGCGTCCGAGCTATGTGCTGTCCGGTTCAGCGATGCGTGTCGCCTACAATGAAACGTCACTGGAGAATTTCCTGAAGCTGGCCGCAAAAGTTTCGCCTGACCACCCTGTGGTTATCAGCAAATTCATAAATCGCGCCAAAGAAGTTGAGGTCGACGGAGTTTCAGATGGAGAAAACGTGTTAATCGGAGCCATAATGGAACACGTGGAAAACGCTGGCGTCCACAGCGGCGACGCAACAATGACCATCCCGCCTCAAGCGTTAAAGGTGGAGGTGCAGAAGAAAATTGAGGACTGCACCCTAAGCATAGTTAAAGCACTCAAAATTCACGGACCCTACAACATCCAATACCTCGTTAAAGACGACGTAGTTAACGTCATTGAATGCAACCTGCGAGCTTCGCGTTCAATGCCGTTTGTCAGTAAAACACGTGGAATAAACCTCATTGAACTGGCAACTTTGGCGATGCTGGGCAAGAAAATCGACGGCGTTAAACTGTCGCCAATGACTGTTGCACCTCACGTCGGAGTTAAGGTTCCGCAGTTCAGCTTTATGCGTTTAAGCGGCGCTGACCCCGTTCTTGGAGTAGAAATGCTAAGCACTGGTGAAGTAGCGTGTTTGGGCGAAAATTTCTCTGACGCATTCTCAAAGGCGCTGCAGTCGGCAGAATTCAACATTCCATCAAAAGACGGCACAGTGCTAATCAGTGTTGGCGGCGATCAAGAACGCAAAAAACGAGTTGTGCCCATCGCAAAAGCTTTTGCTGACATGGGCTTCAAAATCTACGCGACCGCGCATACAGCCGCTGTACTCAACGATAACGGCGTAAACGCTACGGTGCTCTACAAGGTAAAAGAATCCCAAGCTAACCCGAACATTCTTGACTACCTTCAGGAACGCAAAATAGACCTTGTCATTAACGTGCCTATAGCTAACAAGCAGACCAGCTCCTTAGACATCTTAACCGACGGCTACATCATAAGGCGCCAAGCCGTCGAATTCAACGTGCCCGTCATCACGAACTTGCAGTTAGCCGCCGCCTTAGTAGACGTGTTAAAGCAGAAAGGCAAAAACGGCACCTCAATACGCTCGCTTAACGAGTACATGGACGACCTGCCGTGGAAACTCTGGTAAAAGGATCAGCATTTAAAATCAGGTAGTGTTTTCCACTATTTGGGTTTTTAATGAGTTAAGGTTTCCTGAAAAAGTAAGAAGCGAGTGTAGGTAAGCAATACTCTACAGCGTCTAATCAAGATATAACTAACGCTTTAGTTATGGTGACGGGGTTCACGGGCTGACTGTTTTCGCCTGTGGTAGGATTCGTAGTTACTTGAGCGTTAGCTATTGCGCTTACAACGCTTTGTCCTGAGATAACGGTTCCGAAAACTGTATAGGTAGAATCGAAGCTGGGGTTATTTGCGCCACCATTATCTGCAACGTTTATGAAGAATTCGCTTGTGGCAGAGTTAGGCGAGCTTGTCTTAGCCATAGCTATTGTATAGGGCAAATTGCGGTTGTCGTTTCCTATCTCATCGGGAATTGTAGGAACATTAATGCTATCATTTGCTCCACCTTGAATCATGAAGCCAGCGATGACTCTGTGGAAGATTGTGCCATCATAGAAGCCTTCCTTCACCAAGTTCACGAAATTCTGCGTTGTTATAGGCTTGTCGTCTCGCATTTGAATGATTATGTTGCCCACTGAGGTTTCGAGAAGAACCTGCGTCCCATTTGCACTGTATTCACCTGCTGGCGAAGTCAAGGGTGTCGCCGTAGAAGTCACAGTTGGGGTTGATGTAGCTGTTGAACTGGGCGTAACATTGGGTGATTGAGCTGAAAACAAAGCGTTCTGGTCAATGAACAAAAATGCCGCAATAAGTACTGCCGCGACTGCGATTATGCCTATAGCAAGGTAAATTTTGTTCCTATTTTTTCGAGGTGGCTTGCTGTACTGGAATTTTTTCTGGTTCTGATTTTTCTTGAATCTGCGAGAGGTTGGCATAATCCAAAATAGCCATCGTCTTTTTATTTAAACATTTCAGATTTTCACCCTCAAAATTAACGGTCTTTAAATCTGCAGTAACGTACTCGTCGAACAAGCACCAGAAGGCGTCAGCTTAATTCTTATTTTGAATTGGGATTTCTGCGTCATAAGTGTTTTATTGATTTTTTATCAAAGAAGCATTAACTTTACCTTTGAGAAAAATATGGTTGGAATTAGATGCGGATTGGATTTTTCGTTTGGGAGTATCCCCCTTCTATTGTTGGCGGTTTAGGAACTTATGCAGAAAACATAACGAGAGAATATGTTTCTATGGGGCATGATGTAACCCTTTTTACGCTCAATCCAGGCAACTTAAAAACAAGAGAAGTAATGAGAGGCGTAGAAGTTCACAGACCACTTATTTCGGATGCAAGCAATGTTTTTCCAATGTTTGTAGTTGATGACTTAAAAAAATGGGGAACAAACATCCGCATGTTCAATGACATTTTCACCTACAACATTTTGAGCGCATCAAAATTTCTAAACAGCATGCTAAAAAAGGAAAAAGTCAATTTTGACGTCGTTTGCGTGCATGACTGGCTAAGCAGTGTAGCTGGGATTATGGTTAAGAACGAAACGAAAATCCCAGTGGCGTTTCATGTCCATAGCACAGAATGGGGAAGAAGCGGAGGACCAGGTTCAGGAGTGGTTTCTCATTTTGAATGGGCAACAGCTGAAAAGGCAGATAGAATCTTGACTGTAAGTCACGCTATGAGGGAAGATTTAGCGAAGCACGGTTGGTCAAGTTCAAAAATAAGCGTCGTTTGGAATGGCGTAGATACTGAACGATACAGTTTAAAGAATTGCAAGAGCGAAGAGATAGAAGCTGTTCGAGAAAGATACGGCATCAAATCGGACGAAAAAATGATACTCTTTTTGGGTAGGCTAACATGGGTAAAAGGAGTCATGAACCTCGTTCAAGCGATGCCCATAATTCTGGCTGAATATCCAAAATCGAAACTGGTAATTTTGGGCAAGGGAGAACAACAAAACGACATCATAGAAACCGCGCATAGACTTGGAATAGCAAAAAACGTTATTTGCAGATTTGATTTTGTGCCAGAAAAAGAGCGTATCCTACATTATGCCGCATCTGACCTGTGCATTTTCCCTTCAACATACGAACCCTTTGGCATAGTGAGCCTAGAAGCGATGTCAATGGAAAAGCCAATAGTTGTGGGCGCTCACGGCGTGGTAGGTTTCAGAGAGCAAGTCATGCCTGATGGCCCTGACAAAAATGGTGTACACGTAAATGGAGAGAGTCCGAGCGATATTGCATGGGGAATAAAAGAGGTATTGTATGACGACAACAGGGCTAAACAATGGGGCAAAAACGGAAGAAAACGGGTTTTACAATATTTCCAGTGGAGAAAAGTTGCAGAACAAACCTTGCAAATATACGAACGACTCCAACAACCAACTGAGCAAGACCAGCAGGTAAATTTTGGATTAGTAGAAAGACCAGTGGTTTCATAGTATCTGCTCGGTTCTACACATCCAAACCAAACAAGCATGCATGTTTACTTTTCCATTAGCAACGTCCTTCTTCTGAGCCACCAAAGTAAAAAAACCTAGACGTGTACCAACTTATCAACAGGCAACTTTCTGCGAAGCCTTAATTTTTTCCTGCTTTTTGCCGAATAAGAAGAAGTCAATGCCCGAGTAAACTGGATAAATCCACATCATTATAGCCCAGTAAGTTTTTGATGGCTCCATAGTGATGCTGAGAAGCTGCAGGAAATCATCAATATCAACCAATACAAGCAATGTAACAAACGAAGCAAACATCAAAATGGCGATTGCATCAAATTTGAGTCCGTTACCCTTCGTCCAACCGTACAGCAAGAAAACTGCAATTGAGGCAAGTGGATAAAAAGTGTCAAGCACATGCCAGAACGCAAGACCAAAAATGGTGTCCAAGTTGCCGATAAACCAGTAAATGTGTCCATCTCCAAAAGTAACAAAGATTAAAAGTGCGCCGAAAGCTAACGCCAGAATTTCGCTTCTTAAACCCATCAGATAAACGCCTACATGCCAAACCTATGGATATGCAGTGATATTTAATTGCTCATTATCAAACTCAAAAACAGCTTTACCGACCAAGGTTGAAGAGCATTGCTCTGACCTGCAAATGGACCTTCTGCGACCAAATTACGCTTAGCTTCAGGTTTGTAGGGGCAAAAAGGGAGGCTTTTTCCGTTTTGCATATTAACAAGTTGCGCTACTTGAAGTCGCAATGAAGAAAGCGCTAGTTGCAGCGGTCCTGCTTATTGTGGTCATTATCGTTTTAGCCGCTTCAATAATAGTCATCGTTAACAACAATGCCACTTCAGCAAAATCCACTGCAACACATTACACATACACAATAGTCAACACTTACCCGCATGACACAAACGCCTTCACAGAGGGGCTGGTGTACTCGGATGGCTTTCTGTACGAGAGCACCGGACTTAATGGCGCTTCATCTCTGCGTCGAGTTGACTTGAACACAGGCAACGTGCTTCAGGAATACAATTTGCCAGCTCAGTATTTCGGCGAAGGAATAGCAGTCGTCAACGACACAATCATACAGCTAACATGGCAGTCAAACATAGGCTTCATCTACAACAAAACCACGTTTGCGATACTGGGAAATTTTACCTTCCCCACAGAAGGCTGGGGCTTAACATATGACGGCAAACAGCTAATTATGAGCGACGGCTCAGACCACCTATATTTCTTGAATCCAACAACCTTTCGGCAGACAGGACAAATCCAAGTGCATGATGGAAACAAAGCCGTAGTAAACATAAACGAACTAGAATACATCAACGGTGAAGTTTACGCCAACATCTGGCAAACAAAAACAATCGCCGTAATCAACCCGGAAACTGGCCAAGTGGAAGCTTGGATAGACCTAACAGGGCTGCCAGGCGCAGACAATTCGAACCCAGATGCCGTGCTCAATGGGATAGCTTATGACCAGCAAAATGACAGACTCTTTGTAACAGGCAAGGAGTGGCCAAACCTCTACCAGATAAAACTGGTTCGACAAACCAACTAACTCATCGACCCAAAATTTGCTGCCACATACTGTGTTGTGTTTAACTGTTACCAACTAAAAGAAGAGGGATACTATTTGCGTGGCTATTTTAGCTGCAAAAAGCTGGCATACCTTTCAGTTAGCCAGGTCCTCAAATGTATGAGCACACAATTGTAGCGTAGTTGTTGTCACTTGTCGGATTACAGATTAGTTCGCTCAAAGTTGCGACTGAAACAGCAGGTACCCTCTGCCGCCCATCCCGAATATGTTAACTTTGTTATCATTAACTCTTCCTTAACGTTGCGCCAGATAGTAAGATAAAATTGCTAATGGCGTAACAAATGTATATGAAGCCAAGGTTCCAAGCCAGATTCCAATGCTCGGATAAAAAAACCTGACAGCTACGCAGAAGGGGATAATCGTTAAAATTCCAGAAAACACTAAGGGCTTAGTCATGGCTCGGGAGAATTCTGTTCCCCTGCTCCTATTCAATATTATCAATGTTGAGGTGAAAACGGCTGGGAACGCTGCCGCGATGCCGCCTAGGACGGGACCGCTTATTTGGCTCAGAAACACGGAAATTAAAACAAGCGCGCCTGCACCGACTCCACGCAAGAGAACTTGATGAACTTTATAGGATGTTTCTTCTCCTTTTAGGTTTCTGAGTTTGAGCTTAGTGAAACAGTAATAAGTTAAGACCGAAATTACAGCGCCTGAAACTAAAGATAAAGCAAAATCTTTCAAGTCAAACGCTGCAATCAAACCTGAAACTGCGAACCATATGAGAAGCGAAACGAAAATGCCGCGACCAAACCCTTTCTGGGCAAAAAAAGCGAAGAAAAAAAGATAAGCACTTGTGATTCCGAAGGCTAATGGAAACACCGTTGTCGCTTGAACCGCCGCTGCTGAAGACTGATTAATTCCAATAAAGAAAAACGAGAAAGCCGACGTAGAGGGTAGACCGCCAAGGATCCCGCCTAAGATGCTTCCTTTCTTTTCTGCAATAACTGTGATTGCGGTCACCCATAGGCTTCCAACAGCGAATGCTAGAATAAGATGCAGAAAAAAGAAGTCTGAAACCATGGTTTGAGCCTTTGCATCATATGGCAAATTAGAGACTAATTAATTCTTCCAATGAACCAAAAGAAGTTTTAGCTGCTTAGCGCTTGAATGTTCGCAACCTCTCCGGTGTCTGCCCATATTCCGACCGCTATGCTGTTAACTCCCCCCGCATAAGTCTTGTCAAGATACAGTGTGATGTACCAGTAGGGGAATAAGGAAAGGTTAGATCGGGGATGTGGAAAGAACACTGCCGAGACTGGTTCTTGAAGCACGCCGAAATTTGTAACTTGCACTCCGCTCGCGTTCCAAGAGAAGGTTTTCGCTGCATCTCTTGCGATTTGAATTGCTTGATCTTGAGAGACGTTGACTTGGGTGCTGCCGATCGAGTAGAGCGGCCAATCATCACTCAGAGAAGTCAAAATGCCATTTGTAAACACTAATTGGACACTTTTGGCGGCGAAATTGAGGTCGTTCTCCATGTACAGCAAAACGAACTGAGCATTTTTCCCATTTTCAGTGATTTCCAGTTTGATGTCACCCATAACTTGCGACGGCTGATTTTCGTTGGCTACAGATAGAAGCTGACTCATCTCATTCAGGTAAGAAGCATTGTCGTCAGAAACGTACCTGGATATGACATCTTTTGCCGCCGCTAACAGGTCAGTCGGCGGACGTTGGGTGTAAATCGGCGTGAAAGCTGGCACTCCTTCAATTACGGAGAGCTGAAAAAGCGAGAAGTTGCCGTTCCTAAAAGTTAAGACCACGTTAATGTTGCTGGCATTGTTCACGAGAGAATATGTCAGCGTTTCCTCCGTAACACCGCCCAAGTCGGCTCTGTTTTGCACTGTGTCGCTGAGAAGGCTCACTTGGTATTTTGAAACATCTATCTGGAAAACGTCCTTTATCATTGTCATTGCTTTCTGAGTTGAGGTGCTCCACGAGAGCAATTGCTGATTTTGCGATTGCACTTTTTGAAAATTAGCGCTCACGGCGCTGTAGTCTTTAGACAGCTGATTATAGGAGGCGTATTGACCGTAGGACACGCTTGCCAAAATCACAATGCCTATTATGAAGACCGCGTACAGCGACTTCCATCTGAAAGGCAACGCTGAAAAGTTCTTCTTTTGGACTTCAGGAACCTCTTCCGCTCCCTTCATCATTACCACAGCGGCTTCGCCGAAAGTGGATAGCTTGTATTTTCCGTCGTCTTTCTTTATCACAAGTTCGCCGAGGTTTTCAAGGTGATAAGTCAAATGTGAACTTGGAATCTCGAGGTGCTCAAGAATCTCAGAAAAAGTTAATGATTTCTCTGAAAGCATCCTGAGGATCTTACGGCGAGCAGGATGCCTCAAAGAGCTGAACATAGTTGAGTAAGTTTCTTCCTCTGACCCCGACATCCCCAAGCACTTAGGTACACACAAACTATACTCAGTTAAATTAACTTAGCTGTCCAAACATGAATATTGCTTAGTTGAAAAGGCACAGCAGTTTTGATGGGTACATTTTTCTTGTGTCAATAAATCTTTACAAGAACCGATTTAACGTAAAGAACATCCATATACTCATCATCAGAAGGTACGGATATGAAAAGACCTGGGAGTGAGCAAGTTCAGGATCTCGCTTACGAGCCTGTAGACCTGTTAAGCACTGAGACGAAATGCATTATGGTGGCAATGTTGAAAAGAGAAGGGAAAACTGTCCTGCAACCGTTAGTGGTTGAACAAGAAGCCAAAACAATCGAAGAATTGTTCCGAAGCGAAACTCTCGAAGTTTGGCTATCCAACGGCAAATCTGAATATTCCGCCTTTAACGTCGATATACTCAAGTATAAACAAGTATCACAGCCGCTGACGAAATGCAGCAAAATCACCAATCAAGTGTGTCTGAAAAATCTTATAGAGAACATCATTAGCTGTTCGCAGTGCCCGCTAAGCGGCGAAGAGGGTGAGTTGTGAAATGACGCAACTTCTCGTAGCTGAAAAGGTGAAAAGCCGCATGAATGCTCAAATGATAGCGCCAACGGTCAGAGGCTTGGAAAAAGAACGCGACTTGCCAAGGATGCTCAGAATCTTAGAAGAAGAATGCCGCAAGTGTACTCCACTAACCCCGCTCCAATGCATCTCAAGTTGCAAAACATGGAAGCTGAAAAATGAACTTAGAAGGCTACGCAAAGCCATTGAAAACCCAGAATTCACAAAGGACCTAATGAACGTACTGAAAAATGAAACGCGACTACAAATTCTTATGACCATAGCTAAAGGTCACTATTCATTGCATAAAATTCAACAGGAACTCAGAAAGGCGGGTCACTCATTCAGTCAGGAAATCATAGGTAAAGGGTACCTGGATCCGTTGCTAGAAGTTGGCTTAGCCGTTGAAGCTCAAGGGGGACAATACTACGCCACAACGTTCGGCGTCAGACTCACGGAATTAATTGAAGGTTCATCTGATGCGGTGAACTTTTTGCCAGCTAACTCAGAGTGCTACGAAGAAACAGTGCTTAAAACTTTGCTCAGCGGACCCAAAACTTTTGAAGATATAAAAGGCAACGTCTCCGAAAGGAATGTTTCGCGAATCCTAAGGAGACTGAAAAAGGTGGATCTGTTGAAAACGCCTACGGAAAGAGATTATGTATTCTTTTTCAGATCAAAACGCGACCCTGCAAAAGAAAAGTTTTCCTCCACCGAAAGCAAAGTTTACAGTGAAGTGCCTGACGATGGAATCTCCGCCCAGAAACTCACCAAAAAAACAGGGCTTACGGTTCGGGCAACTTACAAGTACATTAGGCGGCTGAAAGGAAAGAAGATGGTTTTCACCCGAAGAATGCCTAAAGCCTACTGCCTGACTGCTAAAGGCGAAAAGTTAGCTTTGCTTCTGCAAGAGCTTCATAGTCTGGTTGAGGAAACTCTATGCTCTTCTGCACAAGTCTTCAAAGGCAACGAAACCGTAACGCCACGCGTTTCCTGTTTAAGTTAGGTTTCTTCGCCCGAAGAAAAGTTGCGAAGCTTAGCGAAAAACAGAAATCGGAGTAAGCCCCAAGGAACTATTCTGAGGACCTTGGCTTGTCGGAAGATGTCAACACAGTGCTTGAAGGCACCACCCTTAGTGTATACGTTTACGTGGCTAAACAAGGCAAACCTGTTGGTCCGAGAGACGTAACTCGTGGTTTGAATCTTGGCAGTCCAAGTGTAGCTTATCGGCATCTCCAGAAACTTGAAGACGCCCAACTATTGTTGAAAAACGAGTACGGTGAATATTTCCTCAAGAAGAAAATGAGGATCAGTGGATATCACTGGATTGGCCGAAGTCTTTTGCCAAACGCAATGTACTATTCTATTTTTTTCTTCGGGCTCTTCATTACCGAAGTTGTAGTTTTAGCAATTCATTACGAAGTTGAAACCTATGAGTTCAAAGTCTTCTTCCTCTTAGGCTTGACAATAACGGGGATTGCTATGATCCTCTTCCTTAAAGAGGGATTATCAGCGAAAAAGAAAATAGGCATAACAACTGCGCGAAGCCAAGAGGAATAATCTCTCTTTCAGAACTCCCAGCGAGAAAGGTGCATCAGGCTTTGCTACAGCTGTTACCTGCAATGGACATAAAAAACCGAAAATGGAAAAAAGTGCTAAACGCTGTTCTTCTTGGAGAACAATGTGTTCTCTGGGGAGAGCTATATGCAGGTGTACACCAAGTACTATTTGGTGGGAGAGAGAAGTCTATGAAATTAGGCAAAAAACGGTTCATCCCTGCTCTTCTTCTTGTAGCTTTAATTATGATGACGTATTTACCTGAGTATGCGTCAGCATCTTACGTTCCTATTCTGGTATCTTCGGTTCCAAACGCTTTGTCGACGCCATCAACAATAATTGTTCCTGACGATTACCCATCCATAACCGCAGCCATCGGAAACGCTTCTGCGGGAGAGACAATATTTGTTCGAAGCGGAACTTACTTTGAAAACCCGATAATTGACAAACCCTTGACGCTTCAAGGCGAAAATAGCGCGACCACCGTGGTGGTGGGAACAGGCGGATCGGCGGGAGCCAGTGTTTTCACGATTGCGGCAGACGACGTGAAGGTTTCAGGATTCACCATATCAAGCGTCAACTATTCAGACTCTGCCAACTACGCCTACGGCGTTACGATTGAAGCAGATAAGTGTACGATAACAAGCAACAACATATTGAATGCGTTGTCAGGAATCTTCTCTTCGGTGCAGTCTTCCGCTTTCATAGCTCAAAACAACATAACAGGGAATTACAAAGACGGCATCCGACTCTACGGCGGCTTCAACAACACCATCTCAGAAAACAATATAGTGGGCAACACAGCTTCCGCCATCGCCATCGAAGGCTACTCAGACAACATAACAGGAAACAACCTGTCTCGCAACACTATGGGCATAGGGTTAGCTGCGACTTACTCTGTAATCTTCAGGAACAACATCACGCAAAACAGCAATTCAGGCATTTACCTCACAGGCTCAAACAACATCATATCCGCAAATTACGTCGCCAACAACAAATACGGCGTGTATTCAGTCCCGAGTTTCGGCTTATCCACCAATAACACGATTGTCCACAATGACTTCGTGAGTAACCAGCAAAACGCGTACTCCACTTTGGCTTCCAACATCCAAATTTGGGACGAAGGCTACCCCGCAGGAGGAAACTACTGGAGCAACTACTCAAAGGCCTGCCCTAACGCCACAGAAATTGCTAATTCTGGAATAATGAATTTGCCCTACTCAATCTGCGCCAACAACACCGACAGTGACCCGCTCAAAACGCTTTTTAACGTTTCAAACGCAGTTGCTCCAATTGGCGGAAAAAACCTGCCTGCAACAGGCTCCGACCACGTTGCTGCATTTTGGAGTTTTGACAGCATTGAACACAGTGATGTTGCAGCCGACGCTACCGGGTGTAACCCAGCGGTTTTAGGGACCATGGCAGCTAATGTTTCCTTCACTCCTCAGCTGGTTGACGGCAAGTTCGGCAAAGCCCTGAAATTTGATGGAAACGCGTATGCCTACGCTCCAGCCTCGCCCAGCTTGGCAATTCCAGCTGACATCACCATTGACGCGTGGATTAACCTGAGCCAGTTCAAAAATGTGACATACAACACTGTGGTAGCCGAAGCCGTTGGCACGACAGCCAAATATTCAACTAGGATTCTTGGACTTGCCGTAAACGGTGTTGCCCCCAGCAACAGCACTGCCCCGGCGTTGGGGACTCTACGGGGATACGTCACAACCGACGAGGCGGGCTTCAACGAGATTATGACTACTCAACCAGTGATTTCTCCAGGCGTGTGGACTCATGTTGTGTTTATCCGCAGCACAAAAACAGGCATGCACCTCTACGTTAACGACGTGGAACAAAATGTAACAATTACCGCTGGAACACAGAATCCCGCCGGGTCAATCGAGCAGATGTCGGGATTGTACATAGGGCACGACGCCATAACCACGATAGACAACGTAAAAATCCTCAATGTAGCCGCGGAACCGGCAAGCGCACCTATTTGGCAGAATTGGTGGTTCTGGGTTCCAGTCGCTGGCATTTTTGCAGTGTTAGCTGGAACAGTTTTATACTTGAAGAGCAAGGAAACTAAAACAAAAAGCCGAAATTCCAATGTGCCCCAAACACTTGTTCTTTATGCATAGCGGTTGAGAATTAGAAAAAGTGACGCGAACTGACAAGCGATCTTGAAAATCTATGTATAATTTAGTTTAAAAAAATGGCAGTTTAGAATTTAACTGGAACTTATTATGGTTAATTGTATTTTTTAATAAATTTTTTGATGGAAATGTTGTTCGAATTTTGTTGAAAAGTATTAAATAGTGATACCGCTGACTAAGGAAACCAAGGGGATTCAATTGAGTGGGGAAGAAAAGACAGTATCTAAAACGGAAAGCAAGTTTCCTTGGAGCAACTACACACTGAAATTAGGCAGAGGAGAACCCGTTTCCACAACGCAGTACGTGCTGTACGCGGTGCAGATCGCAGCAATCATTGTTCTATCATACTTAAGCTACGTAGCGCTTGGTCCAATAAACTTCTCAGGAATATCATTCTTCTACTTTGTGTACCCATTCTTCTTGGTGTTTACCATGTGGTGGGGAATCTGGGGCATCGCGGGTGCATATATTGGGTGTGTGCTCGGAGCAGGACTGTTCGTCGGTGTACCTTTAGTTCCGTCGATTGTATACGCTGTAAGTGACTTTGTTCCGCCATTCGTCGCGTTCATAGTCTACCGCGGGCTACTTGCACAGCGAGGCATTGATCCATTGTGGAGGGACTTAACAGACAAAGAAGTTGCAGGTGTCAAAACAAAAAGATCGATGGCGTGGGTTTGGTTTGTGCTAATTAACGGAGTCGTACTAAACCTGGTCAGTGCAGAACTTGGCATCGGGATACAATATCAAATGGGACTTATTCCAAGCAACCTCTTCTGGCTATACTGGTGGGGATGGTTCGTTGGCGACTTGGTGGCGATGGTAGTAATAACTCCAGTGCTTGTCAAAGGACTCACAAATCTCGTCGAAAGGCAAGGCTTGATAAACCACGGCTGGGTAACTTGAGAACTGGGCTTCTATAAAGATAAAGAGGAAAATAGTTGGCAAGTCAAGACGTGGAAGCACGTCGTACTTCCAAGAAGTACGTGTGCACCTTTATTTTTTCTATGAGAACGGGAACACCAATTGAGAAACTGCACGTGATAACAAAATTAACGTTGATCGTGGTGATGTCTGTTCTTGCCCTATACATGTTCGATATCCCCGTTAACAAAGGTGGACCAGACGTAATTGGGTTAACTCTTTTGCTAGTTTTAGTATTCACACTTTTGGCAATGTCTGGAACCACAAAGCATCTAGTAAATTCTTATCTTATACTGGCGTTGCCAGTGATTTTAGGCGAGTACTTTTATTGGCTGTTCTTTAACAATTCTCTACCCGGGCCAAAAATGGCTTTATATTTGTGGCCAGGATTCTTGCCGATTGGAGTTTCAACATTAGTCTTTGCGGGAGTTTTTGCCCTCGTCTATTATAAGAGCCGAAATATCATCTTGTCTCTTGTGCCCTCACTATTCTTGTGGTGGTTTGCCCTGATGCCGAGTGCTCTCACTTTGTCACCAGTGGCTACTTGGTTGAAAATCCCCTTGGGAACATAGCTTCATGTTTTCAATTCCCCACTGGTCCCCTACAGTTGCTTTATCAAAGGCTCTCGGGTATGGTATAATGATCTATACCTCTTTCCTTTTTGTTTTAACAACAAGAGACGTTGAGATTGCTGGAGTTTTTAGGCAATTTAAAGTTTCAATCAGGAAAGCGTTTTTTCGTAACACTGATGTTCAGAAACTTGAACACATTATTGCTGGATTATCAGGATATTAGAATGGCTCAAACGGCAAGAGCCGCAAACGTTGTTCGAAAAAACATATTTTCCAGAATTATAGACCTCGCATCACACGTCTATTCCATTAGTAGCAAGCATGATTAGGACGATCCACAGAGATGGGTGTGGCGCTTTACGCTAGAGGTTTTGAAGCGTCAAACCAATATGACGGATTATAAGGAGACAAAGCGATTAAGCATAGTGGACTTTATCGATAATTGCGATATTAGCCGCATTATTAATATACGTGGTTTTCCTTGGGCACTCCATCACCGCCTTATTATGAGGTAGATAATGCATGTCGGTATTGGAAGTCAACGATTTCTGGTGGAAATACCGATCCTACGTAGGAGCCCAGAATCCTTTCACGTTGAAGGGCCTGTCATTCAAAGTTAACAAAGGAGATTTCTTCGGCATTATCGGACCCAGCGGCGCAGGAAAAACTACACTCTGCTACGCCTTGACTGGAATAATACCGCACGTTTTCACAGTTCCTTTGGGCAAAGCGAGAGAGCACATAAAAGGCGAAATAAAACTGTTCGGGCAAACACTAACTAAAGTAGAATCTGTGACCGATGAAAAAACTGGCAAATTAGTTGACAAAGTTGTCGGTTTGAAACAGGCAGAATCCAAGAGTTGGATTGCTTCTTCAAGACCCGGAGAACCAGTTTTTAAGAATGGATCTTCTCCACGAAATTACCTTCGGCATGGAGCTTCTCGGGTTGCCTGTAAACGAAATTGAGAGCAGGGCTAAAGAAGCATTGGAAATTGTCGGTTTGGGTGACTTGTGGCAGATCGCAGACCTTAATTCACCCAAGCGAGTTGTCAGGCGGACAAAAGCAGAGGGCTGCGATAGCTTCCTTCATTGCGCTGCGACCCGAGATCTCTGGTGCTGGATGAACCCATGTCTAATCTTGACCCTGAGGGAAAGCTAAGCATCATTCAGGCTATTGATAACATAAGAAGTCAGTATGACTTAACAATAGTTGTAGTTGAACATAACCCCGAAGTAATCCAAAAATACGCTGACAAGGTGCTTGCCATAAACAATGGACAAACGATTGCATATGGAACCACAGAAGAAGTGTATGGTCAATCTAAACTGTTTGAAGAAAATGGACTCTACGCATCAGATATTGCGAGGATTGGCTGGCAGTCAGGCGTAAGTTACAACGGCAGGGTACCCTTCACCGTTGACGAAATGATAGAGGCGTTTGATGGTGAAGAACAAAAAACCTTGGCAAACGTCGAGGATGACCCGCCGGACGAGAAGGCAGAGGAAATAATAAGCGTCAAAGACCTCGGCTTCTCCTATGAAGATGGCACACAGGCGCTTAGAGGCGTAACTTTTTCTATAAAAAAAGGCGAGTACGTGGGGCTAATAGGGCAAAATGGCGCAGGCAAATCAACAATTTCCAAGATAATCAGTGGCTTGTACAAGAAGTTTCAGGGGGAAGCCAAAGTGATGGGGTTGGACCTGCGTGATAAGAAAGTGATTGAGCGTATCCCCTGCTACGTCGGCTACGTGTTCCAGAACCCTGACAACCAGATTTTCATGCGAAAAGTCTACGACGAAGTAGCATATGGCTTAAAGAACCTAAAGATGCCACAGCAAGAAATAGACCAAAGAGTCAAAGAAGCGTTAAAAAGCGTTGGTTTGCTCCCGAAAATTGATGAGGACCCCATGTTTTTGGGGAAAGGTGAAAAGAGGCGGCTAACGGTGGCTTCTATTCTTGCCATGAACCCGAAGATAATGATAGTTGACGAGCCCACAACAGGTCAGGACTTCCGAATGTCCGAGGACATAATGGACCTGCTTGAAGAACTAAACAAGGCGGGCACAACAATCTTAGCCATCACCCACGACATGACTCTGGTTTCCGAACACACGAAACGAGTAATAGTAATGCACAGCGGCACGGTGCTTTATGACGGGTATACCAGAGGCTTCTTTTCAGACGAAGACTTACTTGATAAAGCGGGCATAATACCCCCGATGGCGGTGAGGCTCAGCCATGAGTACAGGAAAAAGAACCCGTCGTCCCCATGCTTCATGAACGCAAAAGAATGGAGTACAGCTCTGACCAGATGAGTAGCGCTGCTGCACCATCTGACCTCACCCAGATTTCAAAGTCTCCGACAACCTTACGTTCGCCCTTGTTTACAAAAACAGCCAAGTAGCCATCTTAAAGAAACGAAACTATAGGCACTTACCCAAAAACGGAAGCAGTTCTTTCACCCTAACCGCTCTAATAAGCAAGCCGCATTTCAGCTGATATTTAAAATTATATATAATGGTTGTTACAGTCTCTTGAAAGTGCAATTACAGTTAAGTTTGGGGGAGAAAGGGTTTGGATGATGTATTAGAATTGTTAGATAAAACGGCAAAGCGAATACAGAAAGTTGTGGATGAAACAAAAGAGGCAACGTGGAGACAATCAGCTCTATACGAGCAAATTGTGCAGTCGCCTGAGGCTTCGCAGGACCAAAAAATCATGGCGTTTATCAAGAAAACTCGTTATTTAGATCATCTTGAAAACCTGAACGCGCAGCTTAGTTTGCTTTATACTCTTCAGATATTCGCGTTTAAGGTTAAAGTGCTTGAGGTAACAGTCGGCAACATCGACGAACAACTTACCAAGTCTGGAGTGCTCCTCAAAACGGCAGAAATAGAGAACATAAAGACAAATATTGACTCCCTCAAAATCCTAATTGAAGCACAATACGAATCAATGAAAGAAATCCATGATACGCAAGACAAAGACAAAACCTTAGAGTACATCCATTAAAAAATTAGATAAAAAGGGCAGCCTGGTGGTTTTCACCACTCATGTCTGCAATGTTGTTTTTTAAGGGCTTATTCTACGATCTTTTCCCAGCTTGTAACTAAGTCAAGAACTTCTTGACCTGCTTTGCCGCCGTAGCTCTTGAGGCGTTCACGCGTATCTTTTTGCGCTATTGTAGCTTTCTGGAACTCTGCCATCTGGTAAGCTTTGTCTGTTAAGTATAGGATTCCGTCGACGCCTGCTCTTGCCATGCGGACTGAAACTGTTAATAGTTCGCTTAGGGTTGGTGTTTCTCTCGGGTCGTCGCCTGGTCCGATAACGTACAGTGCGATGTTTAGTTTTACGTCTTTGAAGAGTTTCTTGAAGTTGCGGGTAAGCATCTCCCAATACCAAGGTGTAGCGTAGTTTTTGCTGAACATAACGACGAGGAATTCGTCCGTCAGCGGGGCTAAGTCATCAAAGTTAACGCCGAAGCGTTCATAGTTGGTAACTGGGTCTGGAAGAACACCGATGACAAATTTGCTTTTAGCTCGGTCGCGAACTCGTTCGCTTACCAGAGCCATGTAATCGGTGATTTCTTTTCTTCGCCATTCATACCAGCTTAAGCCGCTTTTTGCGTGGAGTTCTTTGCAGCGTGGGCATGTGCAGTGTCCGTGGTCTGCGAAGTGGATGCTGTTTAGCCATATGCCTGGGCTTTTGCGTGCAACGTCTTCAATGTAGTCTAGTTGTTCTGCGCGGTGTTCTGGTTGGGTTGCGCAGAGAATGTCCCATCGGACGTTGAAGTTGTCGTTTGTTCTCCATGCTGGACCAAGGTCTGACTGTGAAATCCAATCTGGGTGATTACGAGCTGTCACGTTGTCTCCGAAAATCGCGATGTTGCTGTGCATGTCAGGTTTTGGCGGTAATCGTCTGCCTACTTCTGGTTTAACGCGGAAAAGGTCATAGTCGAAGCCTGGAACTTTTTTTGCTTCAAACATGTATGTGCCGAATTTCAATTTGCTTCTACCTTTTTAAAATCCAAACGTTTGGGGCTGTTATAAAGTTTTGCATAATTAGCAAAACATTGGTTAAGAAAAATAATTTCTTGTTTTTTCCAGCGCGGAATCCTGCATGTTTTCACTAAATTATTAAACTTTAAGTTGCAGTTCCTTCGCCTGGGTGGAGCACTTTTCTAATTGGTCAGAGCCTAAGCCCCAACATAAGCAATTAAAAAAAAAATAAACGGCAATTGAGTTCCAGCGATGTCTGCGCAATCTTTTTAGGGCGAATTCCCTCTTAACCGCAAGTTCGCAATTATCCACAATTAGAGTTTGCAGGTGCGCCGATGAGCCAGTGGCATTCGCGAGAGAAAGAAGAACTTATTCGTGCATCCATGGTTAACCCTGAAGAGGGATTAACAGACCAAGAGGTAGCACAGCGGCTAAACCAGTATGGAAAAAATAGTTTGGTCCAGCAGAGGGAAATTCGTTTTTTAAGCATTTTCAGAGAAGAAGTAACTGAACCCATGATTCTGCTGCTCATCGCTATAGGAGTACTCTACAGCGTGCTAGGCAATTTGGAGGATGCCCTAACAATAATTGTTGTAATAATTATCCTTGTTTTAGCTGAAGTTTGGAATGAGTACCGCGCCAAACGCTCAATCGCTTCACTCAGGCAGCTGGCGCCGCCGACTGCCCTGGTGCTTAGAGATGGGCAGCCGAAAGAGGTCCAAACGGATTTTCTTGTTCCAGGCGACATACTGCTTTTAAAAATGGGCCAAAGAGTTCCTGCCGACGCGAGGTTGCTTGAAGCCTTCGGGTTAGAAGTTGATGAATCATCATTAACTGGCGAGTCGTTTCCGGTTGCGAAAGATGCCGCGGCGGTGTTGCCGAGCGAAACCAGAATTACAGATCAAACTAACATGCTTTTCGCTGGAACAATAATTACCCGAGGAAGAGCCAAAGCTCTGGTGGCTGCAACGGGAGTCAACACGGAGCTTGGAAGAGTCGCAGGCATAACTAAAGCTGCAAAGGAGCCTAAAACAAGCCTTCAGTTGGCTATGAAGCAGCTTTCTAAAACGCTGGTGTGGGTTGCGCTTTTCTTCAGCATTCTTATTCCAGTGCTAAGCTACGTCAGAGGTTTGCAGCCCAGTCCAGCCGAAGCAGTTCTTTACGGACTATCATTAGCGTTTGTTGTTATTCCGGAGGAACTGCCCATCATTATAACGATGGTTCTGGGCGTCGGCGGCTACGCATTATCCAAAAAAGGCGCCATAGTGAAGCGTTTACGGGCGGCCGAAACCCTCGGTAACGTCACAGTCATCGCTACAGACAAAACGGGCACCATAACAGAAAACAAAATGCGTCTTGAACACCTCTACTTTGACGGCGCAGTCCGCAAAAGCCAAGAGTTCGGGGAAAACGATAAAGCAGCATTAAAAACCGCGCTTCTTAGCCAGCGACGCCGTCGGAAACACGGCGAACAACGCGGTTCTGGGCAATCCTATGGCTGGGGCAATTCTGGAGCACCTTATGCAAGATGGAATTGATGCGCAAAGCGTAGCTAAAGACTGGGTTCTGAAAGACGAGTTAAGCTTTGATGTTAAACGCAAACTCGCCTCCTACATCTACCAACACGGTGATTCCAAAATTGTTTTATCCAGTGGAGCACCCGAAAGGGTCTTGGCTAACTCAACAAGAATCCTTCTCAGAGGCGAAGAAGCCCCGCTGACGGACGCCATTAAAAGCGGCGTAAGCAAGGCTATGGCGGAGATGGCTCAGTCTGGTGAACGCCTACTCGGTTTTGGCTACCACAAACTAAATGGTGATTCAACGCTTGGCAGACAGGACCTTGAAAGCGGCATTGTTTTTGTGGGCGTCTTAGGCTTCATTGATCCGCCGAGAAAAGAAGTCAAAGGAGCCATCAGCACATGCCAACAAGCCGGCATAAAAGTGATGATGATTACGGGTGACCACCCGGAAACCGCCAGAGCCATCGCTTCTCAAGTTGGCATAGACAGCGTCAACGTTCTCACGGGCATCGAAATCTCAAAAATGACCGACGGCGACCTGAAGGAAGCATTAAAAAACACCTATGTCTTCGCCCGAGTTACTCCCGAAGATAAACTTCGGTTAGTTCGCCTCTTAAAAGAGAACGGCGAAGTTGTAGCTGTCACGGGCGACGGAATAAATGATGCTCCAGCCCTCAAAGAAGCACATATCGGCATAGCAATGGGCATCCGAGGAACCGACGTGGCTAAAGAAACAGCAGACATGATTTTAACCGACGACAACTTCGCCACCATCCAAACCGCGGTTAAAGAAGGACGCAAACTCTACAGCAACCTACGCAAAGGCGTCCGCTACTACTTAGCCTGCAAAGTGGCGTTGGTTTCCATTTTCCTTGTTCCAATCTTGCTGGGCATCCCACTGCCTTTCGCACCCATTCAAATCATAGTGCTGGAGTTATTCATGGATTTAGCGGCGTCCGCAACTTTCGTAGCTGAACCCCAAGAAGCAGGCGCAATGCAAAAGCCCCCCAACAACCCCAACGAGAAGTTCATGAGCAGAAACTATCTTAAAACCATAGGCTTAGGCGCAGTAAGCTTATTCGCCGCAGTAACAGCAGCTTACCTGTTGACATGGTACATAAATCCCGGTTCCGGTTCAATAGCGGTTCAGACTACGCATGCTCAGACAGTTGCCTTCGCCACATGGATGCTGGGCCACATCCTGTTAGCCTTGAACCTCCGCTCCGACAAAGAACCACTGATAAAACTGGGGGTCTTCTCAAACAAAGTTATGGTGCTCTGGGCTGTGGCTGTCATAGGTACACTGCTGCTTGCTACAAACGTGGCGGGCATAGCCAGCGCCCTCAGAATAACAACAATCTTAACATCCACCGACTGGACAGTAATCATTGTTGCAGCTGTAGCGGCGACGTTCTGGATGGAAATCAAGAAAATACTCCAAAGAAGCACATAGTTTTCCAACTCCAACCATGCTTCACTGAGCCCTCATTTTTGCCCAAGTTTCACTAATCTTATTAACGGCGTTTTGCTAAGGGAGATGGAAAGGGAGGGGTAGCTAGGGACAACGGGCAGTCCAAACCAGCCGAAGTGAACTTTTCTGCAGATCTCATCCGCACGTTAGCGATGGTGCTGGTAATTTTTGTTCACGCAAACTTCTTCCCATACACCGTAACAGGTACGATAACACCGACGTTAATGCTAAACTGGTGGACAATTGATGCATACCGTTCAGTAGCAAACTTCGGCGTGCCATTATTTGTCATGCTAACCGGCGTACTGCTGCTTACCCCAGAAAAATGTGACGAGCCAATGGGTGTTTTCTTTAAGAAGCGGTTTGCACGCATCGGGGTGCCCATGATTTTTTGGACAGCAGCTTATTTCGCATGGGGGCACTTTGTTCATGGATATGCGCTTACAGCAACCAGCATTTTTGAGGGGCTGCTTAGCGGGTCATATTACCACTTGGGCTTCCTCTACATACTAATCGGACTCTACCTTGCTACCCCCATTTTACGGATACTTGTGAAGTACATTGACAGAAAACGGTTCATCTATTTTCTGGTGTTGTGGGTGGTCGGCAGCTTCGCTGTTCCATTTATCCAAGTATTTATCGGATACAACTTCAACCCTGTGCTATTCGTTTTTTCAGGCTGGATAGGGTACTTTGTTTTAGGAGTCTTCCTGTTGAAATCTAAGGTGCGTTCTTGGATACTTTACCTTACCTTAGCATTAGGGGTTGCAGCCGCAGTAATCGGCGACTGGGTTGTAACCCTCTATTCGCCTCAGTTCAACGGTTTCTTCCATGAATACTTAATCTTCCCGACGATAATAGCGTCTGGCGCATTGTTCCTGCTTTTACTGGCGGTTCCTGCAAACCGATTTGAAAACCACGTCAAATTTAATCGTGTGCTGCATTGGATCAGCCTAAATACTCTGCCCATTTATCTTTTTCACGTTATGGTGCTTGAAGTGATTTCAAGCGGATTCTTAGGCTACGAATTATACGTTTTTACGATGGTGCCAATAATAGAAATTCCAGTCCTCACCCTGCTGACGTTCACGGTGACTTGCTTGATAATTTACCCGTTAATGAAAATACCGTTTGTGAAAAAAATAATCGGGTAAAAACCCTTTATCGCCGCCTAAATGAAGTGGAGAAGCACTTAACTTTTTAACCCAAACATACCTATACAAGCCCATAGGGAGAGAGAGGGACGTGCCGATAAAATATTTTGAAGCGCCAGAAATCAAGAAGCAAGTGGATCAGTTGGCTGAAGAATGCGAGTTTTACCATGTTGTGCCTCAATTCGTTTTCTGCGTCAGAAGCAAAGGCTCCAAGGCGAGGCGCACAATCGCGCGCATTCACGGTTTAGGCAAGATCTGGCAAGGAGTCCTGAACCTGCCGCCATCCTACACCATTGAGGTTATCTCCGAAATATATGACAAAATGTCTGCTGACGATAAGGAGAAAACGTTGATTCATGAACTTATGCATATTCCAGGCGGCTTCTCAGGCGGTTTTCGCCCGCATAAAGGGTACGTTGAAAGGAAAAATGTTGAAGCAGTCTATAAGAAGCTGCAGAATGATCGGGCTACGAAAAAGCAGAAAAAGCTTTTTTTCCAGTAATTTGAACGGTTTTTTGGTGAACATTTAAGCTTCGCTGGAAGGTTATGGGACTTGCAGCTTTAAGACCGAAAAGCAAAAAAACCATGTATAAACAATTATTGGCAAGACTTAAACAATCAAAGTCGTTTGCCATGGAGATTGAGATTTAATTATGAAACACACTATGAAAAGTTTAAAGCACAAGGGTATATTCGTTCCAATTTATGAGCCTAAGGGCTTTAGTATTACAATTAATAATCACAAGATAGAACTCAAGGAAAAAAGTGAACAAATGGCAGTTGCATGGGTAAGAAAAAGCCTTTCAACTGTATCTCCCCCAGACAACGTTTTCAAAAAGAACTTCATGAAAGAATTCCTTGCACAACTCAAAGCAGAGTATCCATCAGATACTTTCTTGGATGATTTTATTTCAAAATATTTAGAAAGCTTCGATAATCAGTCACTAACCCAAAACAACGATTATTGTCAACCTAACGAAATTAGTTTTAAAGAAATTGAAGATCGTATCACTAAAGACAAAGTGGAAAAAGAAGCTCTCACGAAGGAAGTGAAAAAGCAGCGGGCTGAAGAACGTAAAGCTAGCAGACTAAAACTAAAAGAAAATTATGGTTACGCAGAAGTTGATGGGCAAAAGCTGGAAATCGCCAACTGGACTTCTGAGCCATCATGCCTTTTTGCGGGACGCGGTGATCATCCGCAGCGTGGAAAATGGAAGGAAGGACCAAGCCAAAAAGACATAATTCTCAACTTGCCTAAGGATGAAAAAGGCAATCTCTTGGTAGACAGACCGCCTGGAAATTGGAAGGACATAGTTTGGGAACCAAAAAAAATGTACGTTGCAAAGTGGCAGGACAAGCTTACGGGCAAAATCAAATACGTTTGGTTCAGCGACACAGCGTTCCTGAAGCAGAACCGGGAGAAGGAGAAGTTCCAGAAAGCCGAAACGCTGGGCAAGCAAATCAAGACGATTGAGCAGCATATCCTGAAGAATTTGGATTCCAAGGATGACGCGCGGCGTAAAGTGGCGACGGTTTCGTGGCTTATCTTGGTGCCTAATATGAGGGTTGGCGACGAAAAAGACCCAGATGAAGCCGACACCGTAGGCGCTATAACGCTTCGGGCAGAGCACATCAAAATAGAAGGCGACACCATCCACTTCGATTTCCTCGGCAAAGACTCCGTGAGATGGATAAAAAACGTCAAAGCTCCGCCAGAAGTCATCCGAAACATACAGCATTACATGCAAACGAGCAAAGAATACCTCTTCGAAGGCGTGGACTCCAAAAAAGTTTCCCGATTCCTCTCCGAGAAAATGCCGAAGCTAACGGCTAAAGTGTTCCGTACTTGGAGATGCACAAAAACCGTTAGAGAAGAACTTGAAAGAAGCGGCGTCGTGAAAGAAGACCCTGACTACAAGAAAATGTATGCGGCGAAAATGGCTAACTTCAAAGTGGCAGAAGTGGCAAACCACAAGAAGAAAATTTCACCAACCTTTGACCAGCGCTTAGCCAAAAAAGAAGAAAACCTCAAATCGCTTGAAGTCCAGCTTTTGGCAAAGAAGGCGGCGGGCAAAAAAACCGAATCGCTTCAAACCCGAATAGAGAAGACTAAGCTTGACTTGGAATTAACCAAACTAACCAAAGAATACAATTTGGGCACGTCGCTGAAATCCTACATTGACCCAACGGCTTACGTGAAATGGGCAAAAAAAGTCAAGTTTGACATCGAAAAATTCTACCCCAAAACCCTGCGCAACAAATTCAGCTGGGCACTGCAAAGCAGCAAAGCACAACCCGCCGAGTGCATAACCGCATGAGCATCAGCGAAACCAAAGACGGCGTAATCATCACAATTTTTGTAAAACCCAACGCCCCCTGGTTCAAAATAGAGCTTGACGACGAAGAAATTATTGTGTACAGCACTGAAGAGCCAGTTAAAGGCAAGGTTAATAAGGAAATAATAAAGGAATTCTCAAAACTCTTGCGCGCCAGAGTTGAGCTTGCATCTGGCGTTACCTCAAGACAGAAACAACTGTTCGTTAAAGGCATAACCAAAACCCAAGCTGAAAAATTTTTGCAGTTGCGTTGAAAAATAAATTGCTAATCTTTGAATTATTGTTTTTTCGGTTCAACCAAAAATGAGAAAACCTTAATTGCTGGTATGAAAATTATACTAATGATAAAGATGGAGCAAGAAGAACCTGAAATCGCAATCGTTGGAACAAAAGGTCAAATAGTTATCCCCCAGCGACTCCGAAAAGAGTTACAAATAACTTCAAAAACAAAGCTCATAGTATACAGAAAGGGCGACAAGCTTGTGGTGAGCAAGCTTCAGATTCCGCCTTTAGGGGAAGAATTGAAAGAGCTTTTTAGCGAAATCGATAAACAGCGTAAAGGAAAGAAGGTTTCTGAGGCTGAAATTTTAAGAGAAATTCAGACTTATAGACTTGAGAAGCGAGCCAAAAAAGGCGCGTAAGATGACTCGAGTCGTAGTTGACACCAATGTTTTAGTGTCAGCGTTCCTTACTGATGGAAAACCAAGAAAGCTACTCCTTGAATTGCTAAAGAATCACACTGTAATATTGTCTAGTCAGATGTTAGCTGAATTAGTTGATGTACTTTCAAGAGACAAATTCGCTGCAACAAGCTCTCAAGTTGAAAAGTTTATTTCAATTTTGCTGCAAGAAGCCATGATAGTCTCAGCGGATTGTATCTTCAAGGTTATCTTGGAAGACCCTGATGATGATATAGTTCTCTGCACAGCACTCAATGGAAAGGCAGACTACATTGTCAGCGGAGATAAGCATCTAGCATCATTAAAGAAATTTGATAAGATAGAGATATTGAGGGTCAGCCAAATGCTTGAGATTTTAAGTTAATCAGTTTGCTTACAGTAAAAACGCAGATTGTATCAGCAAATAAATTTCTTCAAGTCATCATAACAAAAAGCCAAGCAGAACACTCCTGCAGTTATAGTTTGTTTGTACAACTGGATATATTACGAGAATCGAAATATCTCTTATAAACCAAACAAGCCCTTAAGACAAGTGTAAAGAAGTGTAGTTCAAGGGAGAGAGGGGCAAACCCCCTTCACCTTACCCCAAAAACAACTTACGCCAAATTTTCAACAATAAAAATGGAAAAAAGTGCATAAGAGTAGATTTATTATTACGATTGCCTTAAAACCATTTTATGTTCGAAATAGAAATAAAGTCCGCAATTTTAGTTAGCCCTCGTTTCTTAGTGGTAAGTGATTGCTAAATGATCCGATGAATATCTTCAGTTGTAAGCACTGGCGTTTCAGACGCGATAAACAGTTGTTTGATTTCATAGCTCGAAATTATCGAGTCGATAAACTGTGGTTTTCCAGATGGTGAAAGATTACTCCAATCATCGATTGACTTTAAGATATTGTTCATAAGGGTACCAAACAAACGAGCAGGAATGATTCTTACGTTTGATTTCGCCATTTCAATTGCTTTTAAGGAAAACGTGTCCTTTTGTGTCAGTAACACCGCAAAGACTTCTGAATTACTTTTCTTTTTGACAATTGTAGCATCGCCCATAGCCTGAGTAACGCTTTCAACTCCTTCTTCATTCCCCTTTTCTTTGCTCTTGGTTTCTACAGAAACTTGGTATTTCCAAGACGAAAGAGGAGAAACCGCCAACAAATCTGGTTCGCCCTTTGCATTATCGCCTAAAAAGACATCAAAGCCCATCAACTCAAAGCATTGGCGAAGAGCGACATGCATCTGCCCATGTGAACCTTTAGATAGATCATCTATTAATTGGTTCAGCACATCCTTCCAGTTTTTATTCTTTGATGAATTTGAGTTAATGAAGTCGTCGTATCTTTCTGCAATGTCTTCTTTGCCTTGTCTTACTTCAATTCTTAAAGAATCAAACGATAGTTTCTCGCTCTCATTTTCAACGATGGAATTGTATACTGCCCTTAAATGATTGAACCAACTGCTATTTCCACCGTTGTCGATTGCCTTTTTCAAAGCATCAGCGCAGAGTTGTTTGTTTTTTGCGTTTCCGTGAAATATGAATGCATTATGATAAAACATTGCAGACAGATAGAAATCAAAAGCTGCTGTCATCTTCAGGTTTTGATCAGGGTAAGCATCCGAGTTTTCCCTGAAGTTGGTCCCGACGTAGTCAAGCAACTGTCCAGCATTTTCATAACTTCCTACTAATGCGTTCTCCCATGCTTCTATTTCTAAGTCATATTTTCCGATGAAAGTTTTAATTTCTTGAGGAGTCCACATCTCTTTTTCTTCTTTCAGTATTTTCTCATAGCTTTCGTCTTTTTTTCCGAAGAATGACTTTATGCCATAATCGAGTGCTTGTTCGATGTTTCCTCCCTGAGATAGAGCGTAGCCCGTCATTAGCTCGGCATACATATTGCGAGGCATATATCGAAGAAAACCCTCATTTCCGGTAAACCGAGCTAAGATTCGCGAATCAAGTATGTAATACAACGCCTCGTCGTTCTCAAGCCTATTGCACCTTCCGAAAGATTGTATCAGGCGATTCCCAATCCTTTGATCGGCATACAAGTCATTCCTCAAGACAGTTTGTTGGAATGCATCGATAGAATCCCATATAGCAGGTAATCTTACTACTACTTCCACTTTACAAGTTTCTCCGGGAAAATCTAGTCCGAGGTATCTATTTGCGCAAAGCAAGACACCAGAAGACATCTTGTTTGCAAAATATTCTGAATCATTCTCCGTTTTAAAAATTAACGTTGGCACTTGCTTGTAATCCAAAAAAGCCTTTATTGCTAGTGTATCGTAGAAAGAGTTCGCCAATATCAGAACCTTCTTATGGGCATCGATCAGTCTTACTATCAAATCAAGACATTTCTGGCTAACTCTAGCCCCGAGTTCAGTTTGATCTAGCGGGAATATTAATCGTTTTCCCATAGTCTCGGTCTGATTTAGCGTCTCTGCTGTTAAGGCTCTTTCATCCACCATATGCACTTGGTACCGTCGGATGCCGAATATCTTATGAAGGAGCTCTTCATCTGGAAGTGTCGCGCTCATAAAAATTACTTGATTTATTTTGCCCATTTTCAGAGACTCTTCTGGAGACAAAAGTGGGCGAAGCTCAATTTCATCATTCGTAATGAAAATTAAAAGGGATGGCAAGCAACTTAGACTCCTCTCATATGGAAAATAAAAATTTTTATCCTTTTTAAGCTCACTGGATTTTTCATTAATTAAGGCTAAAATTTTTGGAGCATCAGTAAAGTATACTAATTCAACTTTCGAGGGACCAGCTTTTCCTTCTTCAAATTCACCTAGATTTTGGGTATAATGTTGAATTTGATCTTAGTTTTTCGATTGCTGATAAGTATATTTTCGAGTGCTGACTTTTGCCTATTCTCACTGTAAAAAAATCATTCCGTGTAGTCTCAAAGTCACTGGCATCATCAATTACTAAGACATCGGGAGGAAAAATTTCCTGTTTGTATTCAGTTCCATATAAAAAAGCATGATAGTTGAAAATTCCTATTATTTGCTTCCTGCGGTACTTTAGCAAATTACGTGTTCTTTCAAAAAGGTAGGCCTGATCACCAGTTCCTCCGAAAATTGTCGCACTCGGAATTTGAAGCTCATCGCACCTTTTTTTTATATCATAAGCTAAGCCTTTGTTGGCTGCAACAAGCGCAACAATCTTGCCTGCTCTTCGCCACGCTTCCAAAATTAGGATTGCAATTAGGCTTTTTCCTGAACCAGTCGGCAGCTTGATTCCAATGCGTTCGAAGGTCTGAAGCTCAGTAGTATATTTTTGCAAAACCTCACGTTGAGCATCCCTTAAATTCTTTATTTGGGATTTTGACTTGTCAAGTGTATTAAAAAGTTCGATAGGGTTTACTTGTTGCATCATTGTATCCACACTCCTCAACTACGTGAGCGACAATAGCTAACTGGTTTGAAGAGAAGTACTACTTATTGAGTTAAAGGCTTTTCTCTTAATCGTTTAAATTGATGTCTAAAATACTGTTAATTGCTGTTTGTTCAAAAAGTTTTTAGGTAAGAATATCAAGACGGTTATTTAGAGGGGTTCCCCAGTGGTGTGTTTTCTCTTTTTTGTAAGTCATAGTTCTTCAACCATTAAATTATCAAGTAAAATACTATAACCCTTTGCTTTTACTACTCCGTGTTCCCAAGAGAAAGCAAAAGGTTGGGAAAGGATAACGCTTTTACGTTTGAAGAGAACGTAATAAGAGGCTATGAATCCCGCCGTGAAAGCCAGTCCAGCAAAGAGGCGTAAGCAAAACAACAGAGGGTTAGTGGTCTTCTACGGTGTGGTTCTTATCGCAATTTTGTGCACGGTAGCGTTTTTTTGGTATCCTAAAAGTAACAAGGTGGACAATAGCTTGCTGAATACCATGCCAGCAGGATTCAAACCTCTTGCAGCCGACTACTTGGGGGTAATGAAAAATTTGAATTCAAGCCAAACCAAAACCAAAATGGCGACGATGCTTAACCCAAATTACAATCAGACAGACCTCTTTGCATGGGAGGGAAGCAAGCTGACGTTTGCTAATGATCCAGCGGGCTCATTTGAAGATCCATTCCAGATTCTGGACAGCGGCGACGGAATTTGCGTGCAGTGGAGCATTGTTTATGTTTCGGCTTGCCTTGCGCTTGGCTACCAGAGCAGGCTTGTGGTGGCTGTTGACACGACAACCTGGAGCTTCATTCACACTTGGGCTGAAGACTACTACAACGGCACTTGGGTGCATGTGGATCCCTCCGACAAAGTGTGGAACGACCCGTCAAGGTACCTGAGCTGGGACTGGGGCGCGGGAATAGGGTCAACGGTCAGGATCTACGCGTTTGAAGACGGCTCATTCCAAGACGTAACCGCAACATACAGCGCCCACTAAGCCTCGGCTAATTCCAAAAAACCAGATTAAAGCGTTTACAGCGGCAATTAATTCAAGCCCTAAGCCAAAAAAGCAACCCAAAACAAGCCCTGACTAAAAATGCTACCTACCTACTATTTGCGCCAAAAAACCGCCACAAAAAGCGGTTAGCTTTGTTGTTGCTTGAATCTAAGCATAGCCGCGATGCCGCCAAACGCGTTCTTGAGCATCTGCCCCTCTTCAGTTTCAGTGGAAATGACCTCAACTTCCGTATTTGAAAGTTCAGCAAGTTCAGCCAAATCGTCTATGACGTCTTTTTTCTCTACAACCGTCATTGACGGCGCGGCGCATTTGGGGCAGGGTTTCCCCACCAAGCTCTGCTCGAAACTTATTACCTCTGGGCTTTTTAGGGTATGTTGCTCCTCGTAGCCGCAGGCGCTGCATTTAACGGTGACACGAACCAAATCAAGGCTCTCAGACATTATGAGCAAGCGCACTGCCCCCGCCTGCAGCAGCCGCCGAACTTCCGCTTCACCATAAGTTATCATTCCAGTGTCGTGGCCAACTTCGTAGAGAAATTTCTGCATAATCGCCTTCTCTTCAATGTAGCGAACTTTCTTCATGATCTCCGGCGCCTTATCCATCACTTCTTTAACACCCTGCTCCTCCACGTAAGCCGTGTCAACAACATCAAGAATCTTTTCCTTCAACTGATAGTTCAGATAGCCGCCTTTCTCAAAATCGTACTTGGTCGGACCAGGCCCCCCCAAAATAATGCCTTTTAAATTGTCAAGCGGCAGAAAAGCCTCGTTCGCATGCACCCCAACACGGGTAAAATACTCGTTTAGCTGCATGTCCCGCAGACGTTCATATCGCCTAGCTGATTGCCCACCTGCCTTAGTTTTACCTGTAACACCCGAATGCATCTGGCGAACAATATCTAGCCGTTTGCCCTGCAGAACCGCGATGGTAGCATTATTGGCATCCACCAGCAAGATACCATAGCTTTCTTTCTCCCGCAACATCTCCTGCAGATATTCAGTGTGGAAACGAGAATCACAACGATACAAGAAAATCTTAATCGGCTCAGGGGGAACAATCACGTAGGATTCCATGCGTTCGGTACCTGGCGCACCACCCTCCTGCAGAAGAGCACCAGTAAAAATCACTATGCCCTTTTCGCCTGGGTCTTTGAAGAGCTTGAGTTTCTGCTGGGCTTTAGTGATGGCGTCCAACACGTTTTTTCGGGTAACGTTGGATTTGATGTTGCTGGCGGTTCCATACTCGTTCCGCAGAAGGTTTAAGGCATCGCTGATTTGTTTGCCTGGCGGAACATAAACGGTGATTAATTCGGTGTGGCTGCCCTCCTTGTTGGCTAAGGTGTTGAGTGTTTTTCTTAATCTGAATAGTTCAAGAGACGATTTTTTTGCCGTGCTCAAATAACTTCACTAACATCTTTAATTGGTTAACTAACGTTAAAAGGAATCAAATAAAAGTTCCGACTTAAAAAAGGAAGATTTAGGCTTTTGGCTTAGCTGGTGGCACCGGCGCTGGCTCAGGCATTGGTGCACCAATAGCTTCTCGGAGATAAGCCTTGAACGGACCCAGCTTTCCACCATAATTACCAGAAGAAATCTTAACGACGCCAGGAACGCCGATAGCGGCGGTTACGCCTTCTTTCATGCCCTTTTTGACAGCGTCTAATGACAAGCCATTCATAACAATTTCATAAACACAAGCCACGCCTTCTGGAACAACAGTATCAGGCACAAGCGTGCGCAGCGTTGGGCAGTAGGGATGGTTGGTTGAAGCCTTCAGCTTGTATTTAAGCGAGCCAGCTTTGCTTCCTGCACGACAAACTCCGCCTGGAAACTGCATAATTACGTCAGGAGCATTTGCTCGGATTGCATCTGCCGCAGCTTCAGCCGCCCTAAGCCCAGCCTCCTGGGTTTCTGCGAAAATCATAAAGTTGCCGCCTGCAACTGCCTCCATAGCGCCAAAACCGTTCTCAACGATGAAGTTGCCTTCCATAACGGGGATTTTCCAGCATTTTCTGCCTCCAACCATGGCTTTCTTCTGGAATCCGTCGCCGAAATACCTTAGGCTGTTGCCAACGTCTAATGTTCGTTTGCCGACTAGCCCGTTGAAGGCTGCGGTTGTTGGACAAGTCAGGGTGCATTGGCCGATACGCTGCATGAGTTGGTGCTTGAGTTCGAAGCGGTCACGATTGTAAATTTGAATAAGGACGCCCGGACGCTTATCGGGTGTCTGGTCTGCTGGAACAGCCCGTTCAATTGCCGCTTCCGCAGTCGCCTCAATTACGCTTGTAGCAAACCCCGTGGTTAAGCTTGCGGCGATTTGTGCCCATTTCTCGTTTTGTGCGGTGATCAAAACTCTTCCTACCCAAAGCGGGAACATTTCTGCAAAGGTATCTTGAACCTTCACGATGTTTCCTCTGGGTGATTTTATGAGGAACATTTTTTCTGATTCGTCGTAGCATTGGATTTCAAGTGTGTTAGTGTTTGATGACATGAAACGGACCTTGCATTTCAGTTGGGTCTTGTATCATTTAAGAGTTTTTGTGATTGGCAGGTGGATTTGTTGGTTTTAAGTCTATTTTGGCACCTTGCTTTTTTGTTTATTGTTTTTCGACGCTTTTTGTTTCGGATTTTTGTTGTAAAAAGTAGGGTAGGGGTTAGGTAGGGTTAAATGGGCTTGTTTTGGGTTGCTTTTTTGGCTTAGCTTTTAATTTGAGATTAGAAACCTGTGAAGCGGGGAAAAACATACATAAGCAACTCATAGTCCGCAACATCGCGAGCTATCGCTTAAGATTTCAGGTTTAAGCCAAAATTAACAGCATTTCCACCCCAAAAAAGCTACGAAGCAATGTGCGGATTTGCTATGCGCTGATTATGTTTCTATTTTAATTATTTCTGGAATTTTCCCCGCCGTGCCCACTTGCCCTTTATAGATTATAAGCACCCCTTCGACGCCTTCAATCGACAGCGCTCTCCCGATTCCTGCCTTAATGCCAGCCTGCGCATCTTCACCCTTAACCATGTTGCCCACAGCTGTGGCTGCCGCATCAGCTAAAGCGGCGTTTTTGCAGAAAACCGTTGCTGCCTCCGCATCACCAAAACTAAGTGCGTGACTAAACCTTCCAGAGCTGGTGGCGACTCCGATTGGGAACTCGGTAAGCCGAAAGCCGAACCGTTTCGACAGGGGCTCTTCACCAGCAGCAACCGCCACGTCAACAGGAATGTTTGATTGCGCTGAGATTTCTCCGCCGTCCTCCACCACAGCCACTTCACAGCCGGAACGGTTCATGTCGTCAACACCTAAGTCGGCTATGGCTCCAGCCACGGCCGCCATGGGTCCAACACCTGCTTTCTCGGAAGCCAGAGCCATTATTTTTGCTACAAGAGGTTTCTCGGGCGGCGGGATTGGAGTTAGGGTATGGAGAAATTTTGGGTTTGCTCTTATGTAGAGTTCGAGTTCTTGCCTGTTCCGTTTGATTGATTCGATGGCTGCTTGGACGGCTTTTTGCCTGTCAGAAATTATGGTGCATTGAGTTTCTTTTAGGATGAAGGCTTCTTTGAACAGGGTTTTAGTCATTGTTTTTTCCTGTTGTTTACTGATTGCCCATTGCTTTGCTTAATTGATTTTATGGCTCTGACTGGGCACGCCTCAACGCAGATGCTGCAGGTGCTGCCAACGCATTTTTCCTTATCAAACTTGACTGAGGAATCCTTATCTATGCTTATGGCTTCCACAGGGCAAAGCGCCACACAGGAACCGCAGCTGAAACATTTCTCTGCATCAACTTCGATGAGTTTTGGTACTGTAACTGTAATGCCTCTGTCTCGGAAAGCTTTTACTATTTTGTCCTGCGTCTCATCTGGGATTTCAGCAAGTATTTCGCCGCCCTTAGAGTTTATATGCGCTGACAAAATCGCCATCGGCACTTTGTACTCTATAATTATCTGGGAAGCTATCGGCTGTGATACTTGTTCTTCAGAGAACCTTAAGAGAATTCGTACCATACTTTCAGCGTCCTAGCAGTTTAGACACGTCTTCTGATGTGACTATGCCCATTACTTTTCTTTCAATATCGATTACGGGTAGTGCTGAAATGTTGTTCTGAGCCATCCGCTTCGAGGCAATCTCCAGCGGCTCATCGGGTTTAGCTGTCACTACGTTTTTTGTTTCTATGTCGGCTAACGCTTTTTTGCCTTCAGCCATAGCCCGAGTGATATCCCAAGACGTTACTATACCCAGTAACTTGCCAACTTCATCAATCACCACAATGTGGTTAACTGATTTAGTGACAATCCGCTCGGCAATTGCCCGTATCTCTTCATTCTCGGTGCATGTGACCGCTGGATGCATAACACTCATAACGAAGGGAATTTCCTCAGTTTGCCTCATAGGCTTAAACACGCTGTCAGTAGGCAATCGTTCAACAGGTGAAGTTAAGAAAAAGGTGCCTTCCTCGATCCAAGATTTCAATGTCCGAGAAACCTGCTTTGCCATCTTTATGCTAGACAGGGAGCTAACCCTAACTTTCTTATCATTAATTGTTATTGAACCAGACTTTAACTCTTTATAACTCACTTGCCGAAGCGTCGGTCTTTCTCTCCGCGGTACGCTGTAATCAACGACATTAGTGAAGATTTCGCTGTCACGAATCGCCGTCTTCTTCGCCAAGCCCTCATTCAAAATCGGAATAGGGATGCCTAAGCCAACATACATTGAAGTGCCATAACGAGTGAAAGAAGCACCTTGCAAGAACTCAGGCAACATCTTCTTCGCGTCACCCTTTACCATCAAGGTGCCGTTTAGGTTTTTGGGGCTATGTTGTGTTCCCTCGCCAATGACGTAGCCTTGTCCTCCCCCAAGGAAAATGCGGGTGCCCATGCCGATGGTTTCGTAGTCAGGGTCGTTCATAAGCGGGTTTAATTCGCCAGCCCCAGAAAAGGTGGCGTTTCGCAGTCTGGGCAAGAGTTTACTCATGTAGGTGTAAATGGTTTCGTCGCTGGTGTTCACTGCGCAGTTATAGCGCTGATAGCAATTGCGGAAATTCAATAGGTAAAACTGGTTCAAATCGTCCTTTGTTAAGTTTGTTTTAAGCTGAGTTCTCGGGTAACAGTCGGTTCCGTAAGCTGTGGCGCGCAGTTCAACCTCTTTTCCAGCTACAAGGTCTTGGATAACGTGTCCACCGCCGTACTCGAAAGGCTGCTTAGTAGACATGTTGGTTGCGCCGATAAACAGGTCTACTGCTGCGCCCGGATGACAAACTTCAACATCATTGAACCATGCGTGGTCAATTTTAATGGGAGGGTCTGAGTGACCAAGGTTAACAACTGCGCCAGATGAACACATTGCTCCAAAAGTTCCCGTTGTAACCACATCAACTTCTTTGAAAGCGACTTCCACACTGCTGCTTTCTACTCGTTTTTTCATTTCTTCAGCGGTTAAAACTTGAACATCGCCTTTACGGATTTTCTGGTTTATCTCTTCTACACTGCGAGTTTTAGTCTGGTTGGACAATTAGCTTACCTTAATGCCAATCGAAAGGCGATGCGCGTTAATATTTTTTGCGTAATTACTCATGATTTTAACACAATTCGGCATAATTGATAAAAAAAATGTGATAAGCAAATAAACATCTGTTTCATATTATTTTTAGTTGTGAGATTTAATAAATGGAGAATCTTTTTCATGTATACAATTTCAGGAACTCTTGAAACAGCTGCGCCTTTCAATCTGTACAGATCTGCTCGTTTTCTTGAAATGTTTAGACCGATGAGAGATGAGCAGAAAATAACTGACCGCAGCATTGAGAAGGCAATTATGATTCATGGACAAATTATTCTATTCAAGATTAAACAGAAGGGCACACAGGACAATGACGCTGTGGAGTACGAGTTGATTTCGCCTGAGAGGTTGGATAAGCCTGTTTGTGAGAATGTAATTGACAGGATTTCTTTCTTTTTAAGCCTGAACGAAGACGTTAAACCCTTCTACGAGATTGCACGAAAAGAAGACCCCAAGTTCTACCCTGTTATCGAACGCTTCTGGGGTTTTCACCACGTGAAGTTTTTGACTCTTCTTGAAACCGCCACTTGGGCAATTCTTGCTCAACGTGCCCCTCTATCGATAGCAAAGAAAATGAAACAGAGGCTTATCGAAAGGTTTGGATGGAGCATCGAAGTAGATGGAAAAAAGTTTTGGGCTTTCCCAGATTATTCTCGAGTGAAGAACACGAGCTCTCAAGAACTTTACTCTATAATAAGAAACAAAACAAGAGCTCAATATCTCGCTTCATTGTTCAGCGGCTATGAGAGAATTGATGAGGGTTCTTTGCTAAAACAGGATTATGACGAAGCCAAGAAAACGCTTATGCAGATTAAGGGGGTAGGCGACTGGTCTGCAACATTCATTCTGTCGCGGGGTCTTGGAAGAATGGAGCGACCTCCACAAAACCTAAAAATGATAATGCCTGAAGCCAATCGGATTTACGGCGCCGACCTGTCAATCGAAAGAATTACCGCCGTCTATGGAAAATGGGTAGGTTACTGGCTGCTTTACCTTTGGGCATCACGGTTGAACTCACAAAAATGAGTAAAAAGGCAACTCAAGTGCTCAAATCCAATCGCCAGAAGTCAAGGTTAAACTCTAATCGTGTCTTCTATTGAAAAAACAGCGAGCATAAACGAGCTTAAGCGTTTTAGGATAACAAGGGTTTATCCGATGTCAACAGGTGTCGCACTTCGTTCTTTTCCACACTTGCTGCATTTTTCCACTAAGGGGTACCTACTTGTTTTGCTGCCGTATTTAATCGGGCCTTCAGGGTCAGGATACAGAGGTATCTTTTCTAAGGCTTCCCTCTTTATTGGGGTAAATTCGTGAGCGGGCCTCTTTAGAATTGCTAAAAGTCTAAAGTTATCTGCAAGCAGGGTCTTAAGCTCTTCAAATTGCGCTAATTGGTCCTTATCAAAATCTTGAAGTTGTGATTGAATTGATTTTAGTTTTAAAAGAGAGTTTTTAAGTTGATTTACTTGAGCAGCAGCTTCTGCGATGGGGTCGAACCTGTTTATGGTTTTGTTAATACTTTCAATGTCAGCCGATATTGATAGCAAGCAATCTTTGATTTTTGCATAGTTGTTTACTGCTCTGATAAGGTTATTACTTTGTTCAGTCAGGTTTTCTATTTGAAGTTTGTATTCCGAGAATTTCTGATCATAGTTTTCGGGATCTACATTGCAGAAAGGCTGCTTTTCTTTAATTTCTTTTGTTGCTGCAAGAGATTTTTTGGCTTCATGTTCAATTGTGTCAATTAGTTTTCTATCAGGAAGTTGATATTTTTGCCATTCATATTCAATTGACTTCATTTTATTAACAGTGTTTGATCGTAGCTTTGTTTTTCGTTCCTGGTCTATTGCTTCTTGCAGTTGTCTGGTAATGCGAGCAGTTTCTGCTTTTGCTAAAACTTCGATTGCTGATCTTCCTCTTGGAGTAAGCTCGAAACCAACTTTGCCTTGCAGGTAAACTTTGCGTATCAAGTTTTTTGCGCTCAATCTGTTGATGCCCAACCCAACTTGCTCGTTGCTGATTCCCATTCTGCTGCTGATTCGAGCAAGAACCAGTTTTTCTGTTTGGTCAGTTATGACTTTCTTAGACAGAAAATCGATTATGGCGTCGTCTACTGATAGTTTACCTGTGTCGCCGTTACTCGTGTCGTACTACCCCAACTAAGGATATAGTCAGCAAGGAGTTAAATAAATTCCACGGAACTTACGCTTACAAAACTGGCTCCCAAATCACTGCTTGGGAATGTCATGTACTCTTTCTTTAAAGCTTCGCTTAATTAGCGCTAGGACTGTTATGACAATCAAGAATGATGCGATTATTCCGGTGGTTAAGGTTTTGTTTGAGAACTCGGGAGCTACGGGGTTTAGTGAACCAGTGGGAGTTGAAGTTGGAGTGGGTGACGGGGTCGAAGTTGGACTGGAAGTGGGCGATGGGGATGAGGTCTGAGTAGAAGTTGAAGTGGGTGACGGGGTTGGAGTAGGAGAAGGAGGCGGAACCACTGAGGATGGGTAGGTTAACGGGATTACACGGTATATTCCCCAGCCAACGGGGAACGTGTAAGTTCTGACTACTTGACCTTGAGGGTTAACTTCAACTATTATAGCTCCAGTGTCACTGGTAGTATAGGGCTGATTTTGAGCAAATTGATGCGTTTGCGTTCCAAAAACTCCCATTCGGTCGCCATTCGGCAATCTTACAGTATCACCCCAGTATTCACTCCAGTAGCTTGTTGGCGCTGTCCAACTCCAACTGACGGAAGCAGTCATGCTCGTCTCGTTTAATGTTACCTCCAGCAATTGACTGTGGCAATCATCGGGATTAGTGACGTTATCAAAGTCATTATCGAACATGGCAAAAACGTCAGGCGCAACCTCAGTGGTGGCGTGGCTGTGGTACCATAAGCTTGTAACTGGCGCGCCGTTTGCACCCAAAAGTGTAAAGTTGCCAAACTGGCCGCATGCCCATATGATGTTACCTGTGTTTTGGTCTATCTTGTAGAAAGTGTTAAGGTTCCTCACATTTAGGTAGACAACGCTGTTATTGTAGTCCCAATAGAGTGCGTTTGCATGTGTGAAATCCACTACGGTTGTCCCATTTATTATAGAGGTAAGGTTGTAGGGGTCGGCTTCGCTTAAGGGTAAATTATAGGTGTCCCAGCTCCACAAGATTGAACCTGTCGCATTAAATTCTACTATTTTGTCAAACAGTGTCGGGTTGCCGTTGACCGTTATTACGTAATCCTGAAGTGTAAGGAAGGTGTTGTTAACCGGGTCGTATTCAATGTCATGGTGTCCAATGACATTTGGGAAGTCTTCGGTTGTGTTTGTAACATAATTCCAGATGTGTACTGGAAAAAGGGGTGCCGTGTTCGCTCCACCTAGATAGGGCTCCCCTGTGAACATAAGAGTATCTGGCGCAATATTTTTAACAACTTCATAACTCTGGTCAGATATATCAGCAGCGTTGGTTTGACGAAGATACTCTAGGTTGCCATTGGTGTTCATAACAACCAGATAACTGCCAGTCGGCCCGTTTGCCAGACTAGTTTGGAATAGCCCAAATGCTATCTCTCCAGCCCAAGCGTTTCCGATTGTGTTAATCGTGCAGGGAAGGGTAAAGCCTCCAGATGTCTGAGTGTGAGCAAGAGGAAGAGAGCTGGAAAAGACCAGACAAGTTACAAGTATGAATGTTTTTACGAAAAAAAGGTTCCTACCGTTTTTGTGGCTTAACATAAATTATTCAACTCCAGTTACGTCAGTTAAATATGAATTCATAAAGTCGGCGATTTAAGATGCTCCATCGAAATCAGAGTTATTAGCCACAAATATTTATGGATTTAGCAACGATTTGTGTTTTTCAAAGTTTAGAAAAAATTATCCAAAATTACGATCGTTTCTTAATCTGCAGAAGTGTTATTGCAGCAAGCGTTATGCTGCCTGTAATTACGCATAATAGGTAATTTGGTTTCGATAAGGTTATTTGTTGAAGTTTAGATGCTTGCGGCAAAGATAATTGTAGTTCTGAAGGCGGCGAGCTTGGGGCGCTTATAATCTGTATCGTTTCTACAAAATTCTGGGAAGAAGAGGAGGTTTGATTTGGATTCGGCAAAGCTTTTGGAGAGTGATTAATTGTAGATGGAGGTTGAGTAGCTTGAGGTATTTCATTTAGAGTAGGAAATGATGGTGAAGATGAGAGAGGTATTGAAGTTTGGGATGGAGCGGGTGTGTCTGTGGGGGCAGGTGTTGCTGTGGCTGATGGACTTGGTGTCGGGGTTGAGTCATTCGTTGTTATTGAAGATGAATCTTGAAATTGAGCTGTAGCTGCTCCAATCGCCCAATCGTTTGCGCTTTTACCTTGGTACAAAATATGCAGTTCGTCTCCATGAACGTAAAATCCTGCATGTCCTGTTCCTGAATCGACGCTTCCAATGGCGTTTGACTCCCAATTTTGGCTGGGGGTTATGAAACTCTCGTTCAGCACAGCCCAATTTAGCATGCTTTCATTGGTTGCGTAGTATAGGGCAATTTCTTGTGATCCGGCGCAATTTCCAGAAGCTGCCCACATGACACTTTGGGCGTATTCAACCTTGTTATGTCGAAAAACTTCCCATCCTTCTATTCCCATCTGATTGCCCATCCAACATGAATCATTATTGGAAAAGATGGGGTTTCCACTGTACTTTGTGTAGGGACCGGTGATTGAGCTAGAAGTAGCTAATCCTAACTGGCGGTTTACAACTGCTGTATTTTGAGTGCTGCCAATATAGTAAAGGTAGTAAGTGTTCCCGACCTTAGTTATGTCGGGGTCATATGTTTGCGCAGAATCCCATTCTCCAAGGGTGGGAGTAATGACTGGGTCGCTGTTTTTAACCCATGAAGAAGGATCAGCGATGTTTGATGTAGAAGCATAACCAATTCCACCAGTGCCGACTACATCACCCTGATAGAAACAATAGTACGTGCCGCTGTCATTGTCATAGTATAAGGCAGGTGCAGCTACAACGTTCCCTTCCCAATCAGCAGCAGGCGAAATAATTATGCCCATATCTTGCCAACTAAAAAAATCTGTGCTGTTAAACATTCTCACAAATCGAAATCCACTTTGAGGGTCACGATATGTCACTGCAGCGTACCAAGTGTCATTGACAAGCAACAGCGAGGGGTCTTTTACCCAGGCAGGCATGCTAATTGCTGGATTGTCGCCATTTTTTATGAGCGCTACAGGTTGAGGTGGCAGTTGCGAACTTGGGGAGGTGGAATCTTGGGCGGCGATGTTTGGAATCAAGAAAAACCCGTAAGAACAGGCAATTAATAGAAAGAATATCAATGAAGCAGTTAACAGCTTATTGGTTTTCAAGGTTTTTCTCGCTCACTTTAAGTTGAATCTGAAATAATTCTGCTTTGATGCTGTCTGAACTTGCAAAAACAGATTCAGCAGCCGGGTTAGCTTTCGTTTGATTTTCGCGATTCAAGAAGTCATTTAGGAGTTTACTTGCATCGTAGTTAATAGCGAATGCAAACATTCTAGTTATAATGAAGTTTAAACAGGGTATATGCTTTTCCGTATTATCACCCAACACGGAGAAAACAGGGTTTGTTGCAATTTCTCACATTTTTAATCAATTTCTGGCGTCAAGAAAAGCTTTTTTCCTTTGTGCCGTTTGCTCAAAAAGGCATTTGGATTGGAGGCTAGCAATCCTGGCAGGTTGTTATCTTTGACTCGTTAGCTTCTCAGATTATTTAAGCCATACATTACTTTATCTTTAGAGATCAAGTAATGTATCTTTTTGGAAGGAGAAAGTGTCAATTTGGGTCTTTTTGGGGTATCCTCTATTTGCCATTTGTCCTTTAATAGCAACTTTTCCGATTATCGTAAGGCTAGGAAACGCAACTAGTTGTAAAATAGAAGAACGCTGGCTCACTATTGTAAAAAGAGGAGAGTGATGCAGCCTCATTCTGAAGCATATTAAGCGTTGTTATGAGTTACTATCTGCTGCGGGGTCGAAACGGTGATCTGAGAGCCCGATGCCGAAGTCATCGTAAAGGTCAGTGTATTCGAATCGATTGAACCGTTGAGGTTAAAGTTAAAGGTCTGGCCGTCACCAGCGGTGCCTTGAGAGTTTGCGTTAAGTTGTGAACCAGAAGTTGTGCCGACAAAGTTAAAGATCGTGTCGCTGCCGCCAGCGGGGATTGCTTGCTGAAGACTTCCTGAAACGCTTGTTGGCGATAGGTCTAGACTCAATTGTATGTTGTTTCCATTCTGCTCCACTGCGCAGTTGATGTTTGCCGTCATTGTTCCGGAAAGTGTGTTTCCGTTTGATTGCATTGTAAGATCAAATTGACCGCTGCCGCCGTAGCTGGCTGTCGGGTTGCTCGGTGACGGATTATTGTTGTTTACTCCGCTTGGGTTTCCATTTCCGTTGTTGTTATTGTTGTTTCCGTTATTGTTATTGTTGTTGTTTGGATTGTTGGTGGTTGGGTTACTGTTGCTGTTTTGGTTGTTGTTGTTCGAAGAGGCCCCAATGTTTATGTTCAATTTCTGCAGTTCTGGTGCAATTACAAAGAAACTTAAGTATCCGCCAAGAATCATTCCGACGAAAAGAGCCACAACTACAATTCCGATGACTTTACCTAGCCCAACAGAATGTCCTTTCTTTTTTGGTTTTTCTTCACCCATTTAGTAAACCTCGTTTTTTCTTCTTAAAAGCCTCGATTAGCGGCTTCATATTTTATAAGTCTTCCCTAAAGCTGTCTTTTAACTTGTGTGCGACATCGGCGGCAACACACTATTCAGAAAAAAGGCAAACAGCCACAACAACCCGAAAGGAAAGTTGATTCACGGAAAAGCATGAGCTGGTGGACTGGGTGGGATTTGAACCCCCGTCAAGTTCGTGATTTCACTCGCAAAATCCCCTCTTTCTTTATGAAATGAATATTGTAAAAAACGGGAGGCGAACAAACTGGAACAAAAAATCGTAAGCTGCCCTGATTGCGGAACCTCTAAATAGCCACTTTGCTGGCATTTCCCGTTAATATAACCTGAAGGTGCGTCTACCAGTTTTATGAGCAAGTGGAAAAGCGTATACTTTTTATATCGTTTGCGACAAAATAAGGTTACTTCAAATATAATCTGCGAGATTAAAAATGAATCCAGTAAATGGTAAACGCGCAAAAAGTTCCTTTGCACTTACAATCCTTTTACTATGTTTGTTAACATCAAGTTTCATTCTTCCAGCGTTTGCCGACACCGCACTTTTTGACGACCAGGGCACCAGCTTTTGGACAGCCCACAACGGCGGAACAGGCTCCATAGCTGCCACAATCACAACTGACACCAGCGTCGTGCATAGCGGCTCATCTCAGCCTAAAACAAGTGATTACCGTAGGAGCCTACCAAACCGTCGGCTTCTATCATGTCTTTATCCCAACGTAGATTGGTCCGCGTCTACTGGAGTATCTTTTTGGCTTTACGGTTCCAACTCAGGCACATGGATTAACTTTGACATCCTCGACAAAAACAACAATTACTATTCAGATCCCATTCAGGATAACTTTAATGGTTGGCAGCAGTTTACCCTTAATTTTGCAACTGCTTTTTCATCTGGAAACGTTGATCTAAAAAATATAAATATTATTGAATTTGCGTTTTCAAGCCCAGCCCCTGCTATACTATACGTCGATCAAATGACACTTATCAATGCATATACTCAAAGTCCCTCGCCAAGCCCATCTGCAAATCCATCGCCGTCACCAACAGTTTCTTCAACAGCTTCCACTTCACCATCAACCCATCCCACAGCCTCTCCGTCGCAGTCAACTATTCCAACATCTTCCCCCAAAATTACTTCAACTCCCACAACAACCACCGCCTCCAACCCTACCTCTAAGACGTCTCAAACTGCATCCCCCCAGCCGACCTCCAGTACGCCGATCCCTACAAATGAACCAGGGGGTAGTCTGTTTAATCCGTTTTATCCAACGTTTACAAGCACGCCAACAGGGGCTCCTACATCTCCTGTAAGCTCATCAATGGGTTTGATTGAAGGAGCTCTACTTTTGATCATAGCTATAATCATAATCCTTACACTGACCCAACGAAAACGGAAAAAAGGAAAAACAACGCGCACTTAACTTTTGACCTTGCCTTTTTACTATTCATTGCATAAATAGCAAGCTTTTGCTCGAAATTTTTTCTGGAAAATTTTGGGACGCACCCAACTGTTCCGCCACTTGAAAGCTACTATGGAACATCACAAAACAAGAGACATTCTTCACGTTAAGGAAGCCCTCGGGCACAAATCACCGAATAACACCATGCTTTTACTGCTCAACTCATAAGCTCCAACGATAACGAATTCTCCGCAGTTGCCGCCCATACGGAAGAAGAAGCATACAAATTTGTAGAATCTGGATTCTCCTTCGTTTGCGATTTCGGTGCCAACAAGATTTTCAAAAAACGAAAATAAACAGCTTGTTTGCAAGAGGATCGGGAATCAGTGTAAAGCATGTTGGAGTGGACTGGGGGGGATTTGAACCCCCGACCTGCTCGTGATTTCACTCGCAAAACCCCCCTTTTCTTCATGAAAACTTAAAACGGAGGCGAACAAACTGGAACAAAAAGTCTGCTGCCCCGCGATGAAGAAAATCTTCCCACCGCATAGAATGCCCTGAGGTGTATGCAGTCAGGAGAGACTAGGGCTACTCATGTAAATAGCCTAATCACACGTTTTCTTGATAAAACATAAAAGCCGAGGCACCGATATGAAATCGCTGCTAAACTGTCAACTGTCATCCGAGGATCAATTATGGTTCAGGTCGCTATTGGATACGGTGGATTACTTGCAGAACAGGTTGCAACCAAACTTCGTTCATATTTGAAGGATGAAGACTTGGAGGTTTTTCTAGCTCAGTCCTCATAGCCATGACATGCCAAAGGGGACACCTGATGTGGAACAGAGGCAACTAATTAAGAAGAAATTTATTGAGTGCGATATCATTGTTTACGTTTGTCATGAGGAAACGCCGAATCGCCAAGCAGTCAAAGAAGAAATGGCGTTTCTAAAGAAACAGAATTTGTTTAACAAGACGATAATTTTCTCAAAAAGCGATAACTGCATTCCTCAGAAGGCAACGAAACTATGGCGACCATTGCATTTTGCTCCTGAAAGGCCGGAAGAAAGCTTCAGTCGTTTGCTCAATGAAATATTCCGCCAGCACATCAGACTCTCGACGACTATTCAGCCTGAACCAGCAGCAACGGGAGGATCCTAAATAATGGCAGAAAAAATACCTGATGCCAATATGCAAAAGAAAGTTACCCGAGCAATAGCTCTTCTTCAAAAGACATATTACGATAACAGTGAGATCAGTGGCATAGTAAAAACTAGGGATTTCAGGGCTGATGAAGAAGGTTTCCTGCAGCTTGGTTCAAAGATCTACATTCCAAAAGAGTGGTTTACTAGAAACGATATTTTCTATGACATAGCAGTTGAGCAATTTGCGAAAAATCTGGTCATTTCGGAGACCAAATATCTGCTAACACGCATCAGTGGCTGCAAAGAAATTCGGACCATACCTCCAGAAGAAAATCTTTTGGAGAGTTTCATAAGTCACTTCAAACAATTTTCGGAAATGAATCGTGTCCAAGCGATTTTTGCTCCAATCGATCTTTATGTAAAGATGCATATTGACTGGCCGGCTTCTTCCGCAGATATCCGATTAGATTTTCGATCAGGCGATTTAACTATTTGCGGCTAAAAACCAAGAATATTTTGGTCAAGTAACTACACTCCATTTAGCCATTTCATTTTTGTAAACAAAAGCTTTGGCGAATGGATTGCCAAACCAGCTTTTGATAATCGGTTATCAGTTTCAATAACGCCAAGCAATAAAGAAGACAAGTTAAGTTTGCTATTCCTAACGATATTTAAGTTTGAAATCACTAGGCCTGAGAAGCTTCTGATCTTATCAACCAATGTGCAATAAAAAAATTTATAGTTCTGTCGGTTAGAACTTTGGCCCTCCAATGGACGCGGTGTTTTGGGCGTTTGAAGGCCTTCAATAAATTGGGGGGTATAGAGGGAGAAAGGTTTACCGCAAAATATCTAATCATCAGAACAAAAAAACAAAGCACATCAAGTTGTAGGTTGGTTCTCCACTTACAAGTTATTAAATATGCGCTGAACGAACATAGGAAAAAGCCTTAGAAAAGGCAAAAAACGAAAGGAAAAGGAAATGACAAAAATGAAATTTTCTAAAAATAAAACTACCGCTATTGCGATCTCTATACTCTTTATATTTTCAATGACAGCTTCAACAACAATGGCACCAAATGCTAGCGCACATACACCTCCACAGAATATTCCAACCAACGCCTACGCTGTTTGTACACCGGGCATCGTTGGCGTTGGACAGTACACCACCATTGTCGTTTGGCTTGACAGGTATTCGCCGACTACCGGCGGTTTAAATGGACAGCGCTGGGATGGATGGTTGATAACGATTATGCAGCCAGACGGAACCAACACGACTATTGGGCCATTTACATGTTCAAGCGATCTTGCCAGTGACTACAAGACGTTCACTCCTAACGAGGTTGGCAATTACACCATCGTCTTCAGCTGGCCTGGAGAAGCAATTGTTAACAACCCAGCCATCTACTCCTCAGCAGACATCGGCGATTTCTTTGAAGGTTCCACGAGCCAACCGACGACACTTGTCGTACAGCAAACCCAAACCCCTAATTGGCCGGAACCTCCGCTTCCAACAAGCTACTGGACGCTCCCAATAAATGCCCAGGACAGAACATGGTCAGTCCTTGCAAGCAACTGGCTTCTAGGGTACATCGCTACTGCCTGGAGGCTACCAATTTGTTGGCACAGCACCGACCAGCGCCCACGTACTGTGGACAGAGCCTATATTGGCAACTTCACCTTCCGGCGGGTCGGGTTTTCCAGGAGGAATACCGAGC
>CAVXXA010000012.1:0-71498 GCA_963765605.1 Candidatus Bathyarchaeota archaeon
GACGAAATAACAATAGCTTATCCTCTTGATAAAGCGCATCTCTTCCCGTATCCTGAAGCAGGCTTAAACCGAGGAAATCTCCGTGTAAATTTCGCCGCCGTTTTTCGCTATTCTCATGTATAATCTAAACAAAGCAATTGGCAGAAAGCATTTTTTTGAGTATTCACAGTTACATGTCATTGTTTGATGGCAACCAAAAGGGTTTGCCTGAAAAGAAATCCGTCAGGAACTCGGCAAAATCGCCATTTTCCGCGTAGACTTCAGTTATTTCGCCGTTGACCAGAATTTTGAGGTTTCTACTGGATTGACCGCGCAATCAATTCGGCAACGCCCGCGGTTTTGCCTCCGTCCGCAAGCTTCTCCTTCAAAAGTGCAGCGGCATCAGCTGTTTTGCGCGGAACCATAAACTATCCAGCGTCCATCCTCAATGTACGGACCAGAAATAACTCCCTCATTACCAGCGTATTTAGCCAAGAAATTCTCGCCTTCCGCTTCCCGTTCAAGCGGCGGTCCCAAGTGTTTTTTGATGTTTGGCAAAACCTGCTGCTGAAGCTCAAAGGCGAAGACGCTGAGGTTTTTTTCGTTGCTCCAAACCGCGTCTTTAAGGATTTTGTATTCACTTAGCTCTAACAGCTTATGCAAGGAACGCTTTGTCCTGTAAAGTTGCCCCCACATTACATCTGGAACAGCGCTCACCTGTTCCACTACCAGAAAAAGGATGGATGAACCGTGGCTTGCAAGCTGGCTCTTCAGCTTTTCGACTGGCAGCGGCTGGGTTTTAGGCGGATAAAAAAATGCGGCATCAGGCTTTTTCAGGAAGGCTCTGGCTGCGCCGACAAAAACGTAAAGCTTCTCAGGCTGCACGGCTGAAGCAACATTTCTTCCTTTATCCACAGGGTCAATAATCACTAAGGGTTCAGGGAAAAGCAGCCGAATCTCGTTTTGTCTGTCAGCATAGTAGCCTTCGATGTCTACTACAACGCGCCGATTGTAATGCGCAAAAGACTCCACTGCCGAAGCAAAAGAACCGTACTTCATAATCAGCAATTCGCAGAGGTAGCCGCTGAATCCCCCGACTTTAATTTCCGCACCGTAAACGCCTGTGCCCTGCATGAACCTTTTAAGAAGCCGAACTTCCCCAAGCAAACGCGGGCTTAAGTGCCTGTTGATGTAGTCGGTGTGGTAGGGTGTTCGATCTGTGGCGCTTTGCCACTCGCCAGGCTTGGCATCGTAGCATGGGACAATGTCCACGCGGTAGCCTTCAACGAATACTTCAAGGTAAGGGTGCTCTGCGAAACGTTCAATCGCCTCGTAGGTGCCTGCTGCTTTTTTAGCAATTTTTAAGCCGATGTCTCCAAGGTTTTTTCGCGGAATCGAGGTTGGTAGGCGCATGAAAATATCGATGTCTGGGTTCTCGCTAAGCCAAGTGTCTTTGGCAACTGAACCTTCAACACGCACAACCGCTACAATGCCCTCATCCCTGCAAGCTAAGGCTACTTTCTGCTCCAGCTCATGGGTTATGGCTTCAACTTTGCGGCGGTCCTCTTTGCTGGGCGTGATTTTCTGTAGAACTTGCTTGGTTACTGTTTCGATTTCCTGCATGGCGGTCATTTTTGCTCCTGTGCAGGGCAGTATTCTTTGAGCGTTGAGTAAGTTGGACCCTTAGGCGAAAGCTGGCTCCGCTTGAGGCGAAGACAGTCAGCTTTGATAATGCCAAACTCGTAATTCGCTTTTTTTGTTATGAGTTCAGCTAGGCGCTCTTTATTTTTGCCTGACTTCACCCGTGCAATAGTTAAATGTGGGCTAAAACCGTAAGCGTCCGCCGCAAATCCCAAAGCGCGAACCTGAGGCTCCAGCTGAGTAAAAATGCTTTTAAGCTGTTCTACGCCCTCGGTCATTCCTGCCCAAACAACTCGGGGGTAATTGAGGCTGGGAAAAACGCCTAAACCGCAGAGCTTGATGTTGAAAGGAGTAAACTTTACATTTTTCATCGCGTCGTAAACTTTATCAACCATGCCAGGGCTAATGTCGCCTAAGAATCTGGTCGTTATATGGATGTTTTGCGGCGCCACAGGTCGGAGGTCTGCGCCCGTTTCAACCAGAAGCTTCTGTGCGGCGGCAAGCCTGCTGAGGACCTGCTCGTTTTTCATGTCAAACGCGATGAAACTTCTTATTTGCTCGGACATAGCATGTTCCTTCAAGTATTTTACACGTAGCTTTCATAAATGCTTTTTAATGCAGCATCTTGTTCGAGGTAGATTGATTATTAATATTGAGTGGGGATTCAGTTTTTTGCTTCACAGTTTTTATAATTCACAATCTACGTTTATAATCTATGTTTCAAGAAAGCAGGGGTGTCTGTTGTGTTATCTAATGTGTTAATTATTGATGATGACGAGGGAACAAGAAACTTATTTTCCACGGTTTTAACTGACGCGGGATATTTAGTTGAGGCTGCAGAAAACGGGAAACAAGCCATTAAACTTTGCAAAAAAGGTCCTTTTGACATCGCCCTCATCGATATAGAACTGCCTGACATAAGGGGAACTGAACTTCTCAAAACGCTGAGGCAGCTTCGACCAAAAATGGTAAAAATAATAATCACAGGCCATCCCTCAATTGAAAACGCGGTCAAGTCAGTGAACGAAAAAGCCGACGGCTACATATTAAAACCTGTCAACATCTCGGAAATGCTAGAAATGATAAAAAGCATCCTCGAAACTAAAACAAACGAGTATGTCCAGATGATTAAAGCGGTTGAAGAAGCCAAAGAAGCAACTCCATTCACCAAGTATCAGAACCCAGACAGCTGGCGAGGATAGACTAGTACACATACTGCATGAAACAGAAAAAATTCTTGAGTTTCATCCTAAAATAAAAATTGAATCAGACACTATTTTTTAAGGCTCGCGTTTGCCATCCAGCTGTACCTTTGTTCGATGTATTCAGCCACTTTTTTCTCGTCAAATTCTATTTTCTTTCGCTGCTCTGCCAACTTTTTTTCTATTAGACTTATCATTTTTTTTGGGTCAAATGGCTTCACGATGTAGCCGTCTACGCCTTTGTTTGCTGCTTCGATAGAATTATCTAAAGTTGCGTTCCCCGTTATGATTATCTTCACCATTTCGGGCTCTGATTTTTTAAGTTTGCTTAGCAGTTTTGTCCCTTCCATATCGGGTAAATGAATATCGATAAGAGCTAAATTGTAGAGTTCTTTAAAACTTTCATCAATAGCTTTTTCGCCGTCTCCAACACATGTCACCGAATATCCTTTATCGGTTAAGATTTCAACTAACATTTCCTGCATTTCCTTGTCGTCGTCCACTACCAGAATATTCTTCAATGTATTTACCTTCAAGTTAAGTTACATAACATAAAAATTGTTTTTATTTGTTGCTCATTTCGAATCTATACTGTGCATCATTATTTCTAAGCTTGAGTTTCAATTCGTAAGCCATTTTATTGCTAAAATCGTAGACTCAATGTCCAGTTAATGCTAATTGGCGATGTCATGTTTGAAACCGCTTTAAGAGAAACTAAAATTGCGTTAATTCCCAACACCCCCATCAGCATACTGCATGTTGACGATGATGCCACTTTTTTAAGCATGGCAAAACAATGCTTAGAAATGCACGCTGACATCCGAGTTGAATCAGCCCAGTCAACAGAAGAAGCGATTGAACTGCTTAAGATAAAGCAATTTGACGTCATAATTTCAGATTATCAGATGAATGGGAAAGATGGTTTAGAATTTTTGGAAGAAATAAAGGCTACAGGAATCACTACACCTTTTATTTTGTTTTCGGGAAAGGGACGGGATGAGGTTGCGGTAAAAGCGTTAAATTCCGGCGCGTTCAGGTACATCGATAAACGCGGCAAAGTAGATGCGACATACGCTGAATTGACATCGTGCATTCTTCAAGCCGCCCACTATACAAGAACTCAAGCGACGCTGAAGAACCGCGAAAAACGATTTAGGGCGATTTTTGATTCTTCCGTCGACGCCATCTTAGTCATGGATGATGACGGAGAAATTGTCTACAATAATAAAGCGGCGAAAAGCATCTTAGATTATGCTAAAGATCAAATTACTAAGGCACTAAACAAGCATTTTAATAAACAATTCGCGTCGACCTATGAACAAAATATGTGCGAGGGCTTTAAGAAATTGTCCGACGGCAACTTGTTAATGACGGGGAAGACAGTTGAACTCGCCCTCAAGAACACTGCGGGCAAAAAAATCATCGTTGAACTCTCCTTTTCAGCTTTTATTGAAAATAGCCAATGGTTTGGAGTAAGCATTGTTCGAGATGTCAGTGACCGCAAAAGGCAAGAACAGCTATTAGAGAAAAGCCAGCAGACACTAAAGGCGCTTTTTGCCTATAATCCAGAAGCAATTGTTTTCACAGATAAAAATTTCTGCGTTACCGATGTCAACCGTAGTTTCACAGAGCTTTTCAAGTTTACCCTTGAAAAGGTCAAAGGCAAAAAGATTATGGATATTATTGTTCCTGATGAACTTGAAAAAGAATCCAAAACGATCGAGGCTCTTATTGTGAAGGGGCCCGTGGCTTTTAGAACAAAACGCAAAAGGCGAGACGGTACAGTTATTGATGTTAGTTTATCAGGCGGACCCTTGATTGTGAAAGGAAAAATAGTTGGGTTTTTCATGGCTTATCTTGATATTTCTAACTTAATTATAGTTCAGAACGTGTTAGCCAGCGCTCTTTCAAATGCAGAATTATTAAACGAAAAGATCGTGGTTTTAGGCGGTTTCACAAGGCATGATGTCAGGAACAAGCTTGGTTTAATTCAAGGCAATCTGTATTTGGCTAGGAATAAGTGCAAAATTGAACCATGTTTAGAGAAGTATCTTGGCGGTATTGATGATTCCATCAGGAACATTTGTGATATTTTTGATTTTGCGAAAACATATGAAATGATAGGCGTGGAAGAACTGGTTCCTGTGGATATCGGTAAAATGGTTCAAAATGCGCTTTCTCTCTTCTCGGATCTTAAAGGTGTGAAAGTCGAAAACCAGTGTTTTGGGTTCGAGGTCATTGCGGATTCTTTGCTAACGCAGGTTTTCTACAATCTTATTGACAACTCATTGAAATACGGTGAAAAAATAAGCGCAATCAGTATTTTCGCACAAAAACTTGATGAAAACTCTGTTAAACTCTGTTTCAAGGATGACGGGGTTGGCATTGATCCACAATTTAAGGGCCACATATTTGAAAGAGGCTTTGGAAAAGGCACTGGATTTGGGTTGTACTTGATAAAAAAGATATGTGAAGTTTACGGCTGGAGGGTAAGAGAGAGTGGTCAGCTAGTTCAAGGGGTTCAATTTGAATTTATTATCCCCGTAGAAAAGGTCAAGCGATTTGTAGAGTAAGATCGCTCTTTTCAAAAGAGTATACAACTTGCTAATTCGTTCAGAACCCGCCTCCTTAAACTATTTTTGACACTTAGCTTTCACAAATCCTTTTTAATGCAGACATAAGCTATTTATGAACCAAAAAAAGGGGTGGGTTATGAGCGCTGACAAAATAGTTGTGGGTTTGGCTGGGATGCCTGGGTCAGGCAAATCCTTGGTCGTTGAAACTGCACGTGAGTTAGGCTACGCCATCGTGGTTATGGGCGACGTGATTAGGGAAGAAACCAAGAAACTTGGGTTAGAGCTTACTCCGCAGAACGTTGGAAAAGTCATGCTGCAGCTGCGAGCCGACGGCGGAGTCACAGTGGTCGCGCAGAAATGCATTCCGAAAATCGAGTCGCAAGAAAGCAGCAAAGTCCTAATCGACGGACTGCGCAGCCTGCATGAGGTTGACGCTTTCAAAGCGCATTTTGCCAAGTTCAGCATCGCCGCAGTGCACGCGTCCCCTGAGACAAGGTTCACCCGCCTCTCTTACAGACGCCGAAGCGACGACTCAAACGGGTGGCAGGTTTTCCGTGACCGTGACGTGCGAGAGCTCAGTGTTGGCTTGGGAAATGTGATTGCGATGGCTGAGCAGATGATAGTTAACGAGGACAGCGTTTCAGAGACTAAGGCTAAGGTTGCGGAGGCTTTGCGGAGGATTGAGGAGAAATGGTTGAAGTAGCCGTTCATGCTGAAGCCGAAATTAACCCGACTGAAAGCGAGGAAAAGGTTAGGGCGGCTGTAGGCAACGTTTTAGGCAATGCATCCATAACAATCAAGCCTTCCAGCAGAGCAAGCATCTTGACGGCTGAAGCTAATGGACAGGATTCTCTGATCAAACTGCGCAATATACTGCGGGGTGATAGGATTCGGGATGCAGCCAGAAAAGCGCTTTTCCACAGCATAAGAGGAAACACCATAAGCTTCTGCCTACACAAGCAGGTAGCGTTTGCGGGGCACGTCTCTTTTTCAGAAGAAACCGCGGAGTCACCCCTAGGACCCATAAGAATAACAATTGAAACTGATAGTCCACAGCAGCTAATCGAGTGGCTGGCAGAAAAAACCGAGAGATAGAAGGCTCAGTCTTGTCTGCAAGGGCTCAAGTCAGCAAAAACGGCGCAGTTCTGTTAGGCGACAGCGTAGCCTGCGACGCTTTTTGCGAGTCAAGACCTTTGCGGATTGTAACTCATGCACACGCAGACCACCTTGGCGGCTTACGCAAAAGCTTGAAGTGCTGCGAGAAGGTTTTGATGACTAAAGCCACCAGAGACCTTGCGGAAACACTTAATGACCAGCTTAAGCTGAGAGACGCGCCAATTGAGACACTTGAGTATGGCAAAACCATCAGGTACGGCGAGGAACTGATTACGCTTGTTCGGGCAGACCATATTTTGGGTGCAGCGCAGGTGCTGCTTGAGGATGCAGGCGGAATACGAGTTGCTTACACGGGCGACTTCAGAATCGACGACACACCCGTTGTCGAATGCGACGTTTTGGTTGTTGAAGCAACCTATGGGAGTCCATCGTGCAGGCGCAATTTTGGCTTGGATGTGCGTGAACTTTTGGTTTCTATGATTGAAAAACGCTTACGGGGCGGCACAGTCTACGTTTTCGGGTACCACGGCAAACTGCAGGAAATCATGCAGCTTCTAAGAAACGCAGATGTATCAGTGCCGTTTGTTATGCCGCAGCGGGTTTACGATGTTACGAAAGTCTGCGAGCAGCACGGTATGCAGCTGGGTTGCCTGTCGCTTTCTACAGATGAGGATGGACGTGAACTTTTAGGCGGCAACCTTCCATGCGTCGCATTTTACCACATGAACTCCCGCGGCTACGTGGGCTTGCAAAACTCGCGTATCTGCGTCAGCGGATGGGAGTTCACTGTGCCCTGCAGGCAGATCGGCGACAGGGAATATTTGGTTGCTTTAAGTGACCACTCCGACTTTGACGGCTTAATAGAGTACGTTAAGCGTTCACGGGCAAAGCAAGTTATCACGGACAATTATCGGAGTCAGGGCGCGGTTTTGGCCAAGGAAATCCGCAAGCGCCTCGGCGTTTCCGCAGTGCCCATGCCGAGGTCTCTGACGAGAACTCCGGGGCAAATGACGCTGTAGCGTTAGGTTTCTGGTTGAAGAACGTTAAAGCTTAAAAGCGAAAAATCAAACTACTCTATCTCAACTTACTAAATTGTAGAGGAATGGGGAGAATGACTAAATCATCTGTTATTTCAGGTTTCTATAAGCTGTCGCCGAAAGAGCGTTTGGCGATTGTTAAAGATTTTGCGGGGTTAACCGATGAGGAAATCCACCTGCTTGATGGCGACTGGTTCTTTGCCCATTGATGTGGTTGACCACATGGTAGAAAACGTCATCGGCGTCTTCCCAGAACCATTAGGCGTGGCAAACAACTTCCAAATTAACGGAAAAGACTATTTGATTCCAATGGCTACTGAGGAGCCAAGCGTGATTGCAGCCGCCAGCTACGCAGCCAAAATGGTCCGCGACGGCGGAGGATTCCACACCAGCAGCACAGCGCCAGTCATGATTGGGCAAATCCAAGCTTGTCAAAATCAAAGACGCCAAAGCCGCGAAAAAGCAGGTTTTAGACGCCAAAGCAGAAATCCTCAAAAAAGCAAACGACCAAGACCCAGTTCTGAACTAGTTTCGGCGGCGGAGCAAAAGACCTCGACGCCAAAATCATCGACACCACCATGGGGCAAATGGTCATTGTCGAGTTGTACGTTGACTGCCGAGACGCCATGGGCGCAAACGCCGTTAACACGATGGCTGAAGCCGTAGCGCCGATGATTGAGCAGCTTACAGGCGGCCACGTTTATTTGCGCATCATCTCCAACTTAGCCACTAAGCGGCTGGCAAAAGCATGGTGCACCGTACCCAAAGAAGCCCTGGGCGGAGAAGCAGTCGTAGACGGCATCGCTTACGCCTCAGCTTTTGCAGCAGCAGACCCCTACCGCGCAGCGACACATAACAAAGGCGCCATGAACGGCATCATCGCAGTCGTTTTAGCCACAGGCAACGACCACCGCGCCATCGAAGCCGGAGCCCACGCCTACGCCGCCTTAAAAGGACAATACACCAGCATCTCTAAATGGACAAAAAACAAGAACGGAGACTTAGAAGGCACAATCGAGTTGCCCATGGCGGTCGGTTTAATCGGCGGCGCAGTAAAAACCCACCCCATCGCAAGAATAGCCATGAAAATCCTCGGCGTCAAAACAGCCAACGAATTCGCAGAAGTCTTAGCCGCAGTGGGATTAGCCCAAAACCTCGGCGCCCTACGAGCACTGGCAAACGAAGGCATCCAGCGCGGCCACATGAATCTGCACGCAAGAAACATCGCCATCACCGCAGGCGCCAAAGACGACATGGTTGACAAAGTTGCAGAACAAATGGTTAAGGAACGCAAAGTCCGAGTGGACAGAGCCAAAGAAATCATCGAAGAACTAACCAAAAAACAATAACTCATGATTAAACGTTAAGAAGAATGCCAATTTGAGCCTCGCTCTAAGACCAGAATTCATCAAAGAAATAGAGACACCCTTCAGCAGGCAAATTTATAAAAGTTAAAGACTCCGCCAAAGAGTTCGATGCAAAGTGATTGCTGATTAGTTTAAACATCGGAAAAGTCACGCCTGAACCTTACTATGCGGGGTTAGACCTTGGCAAACAAGTTGACTTCAGCGTGCTTGCGGTGGTTCAGAAGGACACACGGCAAACGCGGCTCCACTTGGCATCGGCGTGGTCATGCTCTAATCTACGGCATCGAAAAAGCGGTGTCAAAAATGGTTTTCATATCTCTTGATAAGTGGAACTGTCGGTGGACTTTTTTCTGTTGAATAACGTATCATGATCTCTTGGGTTTTGCAGATTTATTATAATGTTGTAAGGTATTTGCATTGATTTGTTCTGGGATAATCTGCCATGGAAATTGTGTTAAAAATGATGCCATTTGTCTTGCATTTGTCTGCCATTTTTTACTTAAGTTTGAGAGCAATTCACTTAAGCTCGAGCTTCCTTAAAGCAAATGTTGTGCGTTAGCATTATGCGAAGGAGCGAGGCAGCCCGACTTTTCAGTGAAATATGCGAGTGTGTCCCAGACGCTTTCATAAGCAGAATATTGCTCATGCCGCGGACAAGTTCCAAACGAGACTTTGATCTCAGAATAAACGTGTCTCTTGACGCCAAAAGTCTTATCGACGTGCAATCAATCGTAAATAGACATGGAATGATTTTGAAAGAAGACCAAGGTTCTCTTTTAATTTATAGATCTGGAATCAAACCCCCCGGCATGGAAATTACTGCATAAAATGAAAACTTTCCAGTCAACAATTTAAGGACAATTTCTCAGATTAAGAAATGTCCTTCTTCTTAAACCTAGTAAATGTTCTTCGTCTAAATCCAAGCGCAAAAGCCTGTGTTTGCATTTGCTGTCTCTGCAACCGTACAACAGCAAGTTAGGATTGCTAAAGTTGGTCGCTAAAACTTCACTTGTTGACTTGCAGTTTTCACAGTACTCAGCCTTGACTTGATCATTTGAAACGTGCCCCTTGATGAGAGATACACTCCAAGATCTCTCTTTAAAATAGTGCGAAATCACAAAGAACGCCCCAAGAAGATTCAAGTGCGACGCGCGTTTTATGCGTCATCGCATATGAAGTACATATTGAGCCTTAAATAAATTTGTGACTGATAAACGGCAACAACGTTTTTCAAACAGAATGTATGTTACAACTGATTGCATGTAATAATTTATCTTGATCCTATGATTAGCTTTTACAATAAAACCTGAGCTTAAAAATGGCATACTTGAAAGCTGAACAATCCGGTTAAGGGAAGAAAACCCTTAGTTAGGAGCAAAAAAGCTTCCAGAAAACGGGGAACATTTTGTTTCAGGGTATTTATTTTAGATTCATAGGTTGCTTTCATAAGTTAGTTAAATAGCATTTGCCATTCTGTCTGCTAATGGAATCTGGAGGAAAGTATTTGAAACAAATCGCAGAAAAAGATCGAAAAGAACTCGAAGCTAAGCTAGAGGATGTTTTTCAAGAAAAAATAGGTAAATTGCCGACCGATTTGCGTGAAATATTGCTAGATGACATGGTCACAGCCTTCGAAAATAGATTAAATGTGTTAAACAAAGCATGGAGAAAAAGCGCCAATTAACTACAAATATGGACAAAAATATTGATTAGTAATACGTAAATGATTTATATCTAAATGCTTGGATTTGATACAAAAGAGGAGTAAAAAGTGCGCCGTTCAAAACTCGAAATGTACGTTGATATCCTTTCGGTTCTGGCTCATAGAGGACCACTAAAACTTACACACGTAATGTATAAAGCAAACGTTAACTGCAGCGTCCTCAAAGAGTACCTCGACTTCCTCATAAAACAAGGCCTTGTCGAAGAACGCACCGTAGGAAAACGACGAGTAGTTTACGCCGTAACACAACGAGGCATAACAGTTCTAAAATACTTCAAAGAACTAAAACAAGTCCTACCCATAATAGAAGAAGCACGAAACCAAACAGCCATCCCCTACTAACCCACAACTTCACCATCACCCACCAAAACAAAAGAAATTTTAACAACACATCTAAACCCATCAACATCCAATTTTACCAAACATATCCTGAAATTTAGGTGTTTCAAATAAATATCGGAGTTTCGTAAGACTTAATAAATAGCTCAGTGGATTAATCTTTCAACTGTATATGCGGATAACATGTGTGAGGGATTTGTCATTAAAGATGAGATATTGACTAAGAAGCCGGGTTCGGTGCTTGAGAAGATTGAGGAAAGTTTAGAGAGGTTGAATGAGAAGATGGAAGTTATTATTGAAATTCAGAAAAATGGTAGTGAAAATTTGAGGTCTACTGTGGTGTTGCCTGATGCGTCGTTGGATGTTATGACGCTTCTTTCTATGCCGGATCATTTACGGAAGACTGCTATGGCGATTTGTAGATGCGGACGGGCGACTGCTGAAGAGATCGCTGGGCAGACGAGTCGGGCGCGGGCGGTGGAAAGTGCATATCTTAATCAGCTTGTGATTATGGGTTACCTCAAGAAGGAACGTAAAGGTAGGAAAGCGTATTTTTACGTTGAGAGGGAAACGCAGGGTTGAGCGCTATGAGCAAAATAATCGCTGTACACTCCTATAAAGGCGGCACGGGAAAAACTCTTCTCTCCGTGAATTTAGCAGCCACCTTCGCTAAGGGCGGCAAGAAAGTCGCTGTGTTTGATCTTGATTTTCGAGCGCCAAGCTTGTTCTCCATCCTGAAAGCAGAAAACGTCGAGCACTGGTTCAACGATTACTTAAACAGCACCTGCGAAGCCCAGCAAGTTCTGATGGATATAAGCAGCAAAATCGGTGGAGGCGGCAAGTTTTTCGCTGGCTTAGCAAACCCCGCAACCGAAGCAATCCGGGATATGTCGTCAAAGGATAGAAAATGGGAAATGCGGGCGCTGGGACGGCTGCTTGCGCTGAAAGAAACCTTGCTTGTAGATCAAAAGTTTGATTACCTGTTTTTTGACACAAGCCCCGGACTGCAGTACTCTTCAATAAACGCCATTGTCGCCGCCGACTTCGTGGTTGTGGCGACAACAGGCGACCGCTCCGACGTGGACGGAACCAAACGCATGCTGGATGAGCTGTACAACCTGTTTGAGAAGAAAACAGGACTCGTGCTGAACAAAGTGCTGGATACATCCGCCACGGCAAAAAAAGCCGAAATAAGCAACAAAGTAAAAACAGTCTACCACGTGCCCATGCTTGGAATCGTTCCCTGCTTCTGCGAAATCCTAAGAGCCGAAGGCAACCTGATATTCGTCGAAGACAAACCTGACCACCCCTTCACAAAAATCTTAGCTGAAATGGCTAGAAAAATAGAGAACAACGAAGTAAACTAGCCCTTTTTCTTTATGTTTAATTTGTTTTTTCGTTGCAGGTTCTCGTTAGAGGAGGGCTGCGCCGATGCCTGGAGGAGCCGCGTTTGGCTGCTCTGCATGCCAGCGCCAATGCCATCAGTTGGTCGTCGTGTCTTCCGTGCGGATGCCAGAATTTAAGGTGAATCCGTTCCTGAGCCGTTTTAGGCTGCAGATACTCGTACTGCTGCTCATTGACTTGTGCGATTAGGGTTTTGTAGTCGCCCGCAATTTTAAGCAGCTTCTTCTCCATCAGCAGCTTGAGGTTGTTTAGCATGTTTTCTTTTTCTGTGTCGGTGAAGAATACGCCTTCGACCGCGGGTATCTGGATGTTGTTTAGTTCGTCGATGACGGCGTCGCCTATGCAGCCCTTATCCACATACAAGCCTTCAAACTTGAAAACCTGCTGCGCGCGGGCAATGTAGCCGATGACATCAGGGTAGTTTGTGCCCAAAGGAAACTGCCGCTTATGCACCAGCCTAAACTCGCCGCTGTAGCCCTTCTGAACCACAGCAAGCACGCTGTAATCAACTTGCTTGCCAAGGTCTAAGCCCGCGTAGTAGGGTCCTCTGAGTTTCTGTTCGTGGCGTGACTTTTTCGATGTCTTCGATGTAGGCGGCTGGCGAGTCTGGGTTGCCTAGCTCTGGGTCTACGCAGGCTACGATTAGGTCCATGGGGAAAAACGTGTGGGTTGCTTCTACCCATATGCCTTCCACTTCACGCTGCCACTCTTCTTTTGTCATAACTTCTTTCCACTCGTCAAGCTGCGTTTGGCTCACAAGCGGGCTTTGGTAGCTTGCGTAGTGGTGTACGCTGTAGCGTTTTGTGTCGAGGAAGGCTTTGCGGAAAACATGGTCTTGCGCCCATGGGTGTGCCGCTCATGACCAGCGATGCGTTGGGTTTTGTTAGCATCATCATTATTTCGCTTGTAATCATCTCGCCTGGGAACAATTGATGCTTCGTCAATGAAGACGTAGTCTGGATGGTAGCCTCTGAGCTTGTCTTTTGAGCATGGTAGGGCAACGATTTTTCCGCCCAGCGGCGGCTTAAGCTTTATCGTTGTGCGGGTTGTTCCAGGTCTCTGAACCATCTGCCGCAGCAACTGGGTTAGCCATGATGGTGAAGTAGCAGTAATCAAACATAATCATCGATTGCCGTTGTGTGCTGCTTACGATGAGGCTTTCAACCTTGGGCTTAGTGTACAGGAGCCAGAGGTTTTTTCTGCTGAAAACCAGGCTTTTGCCCCATCCCCGACCGCAAACCGCCACCTGCCTTGGGCTTGTGTCCCGAAGGAGCTTCTGATGTTCAGGCGCTTCGATTAGCCATTTGTCGCCGCACATTAAAATGGCAAAAAAGACTGGGTCAGCGACGAGTTTGCTGGCGACTTCTTTGTGGGCGAGCAATTGCCTTAGCGCTGTTGGTCTTTCGCAGTAAGCCTTCGCATACTTGAGGCGGCAAAGTTTAGGTCGCTGGTTATTTTTTCAATGAAAGCTTTCTCGTCCAAACCTCAAAATCCCTTCTCACCAGCGTGCGTGCGCTCTGGTCAATGTCTCGGATAAAATCGCCCAATGTAGCTTCGTTAAAGTGGGTCAGCCTCACCTTTCTGATTAAGAAGCTTGTTTAGGACGCTTGCATGATAGCCAAAGCATTAGCCAAACGTGTCTTTTCCATTCAACTGAAAGATCAGTGTCGCGGAGCATCTTCTTCATGTCACGCATAATTCGCCATTCCATTGCGATCAGCCTGTCAAGATTTGAACGTCCGTTTTATGTGTGTGCTACAACCTACCCCTCGGTCTACTAGATGATCCTATTAGACGCCAAACATGATTCAACATACTTCAATGAAGTTAAGTGCGCAAAATTGCATGTTGAACTGGCACTTTTCAACATGAAACGATGCTTTTTCCACATACGGAGAATAGCAAAATGCAACTGTTCTCCCCTATTAAAAATCGCAGAAACGACATTTCCAAGCAGTGGAGGGGTGAGTGAAAGTGAGATTATCCTTTAGAAACTCGTCTCAGACGGTTTAAGTAGCCATTTCCACAGGGGAATGAATACGACCGTTTTGTCTCCCAGTGGCATTGTTCCTTCGTAGTCCCATGTTATAACAAGCATGTTGTCGCATTTCATTTCAGAGGCTGGCAATTTCAAATGATGCGATCTCGCGTTGCGTCTATTTCAGTTTTTCCCTGAGGCGTAGGTTACCTGTATGAGCTGCTTAACTGACTCGGCGGATTTAACAACGAAGTCAATCTCCCTGCCTCTATGATCTTTCCAATAATACAGTTCCCAGTCAGGGTTGAAGTAAAGCTTCCTTCTTAGCAACTCTATGAATACCACGTTTTCCATTAACCTGCCTGGATCTTTGCTTAGCTTGAACGCGACATTATTGGCGAGGCCTGAGTCGATGCAATAAACCTTCTTTGGGGCTATGAATTGCTCTTTTAGTTTGTAGGAAAACCTCTCAAGCAAGAATATGAGGTATGAGTCAGAGATGTAGGCGCTGTACTTTGCTATTGTGTGTGTATCTTTTATTCCCAGTGACTTCAGCTTATTGTAGGTCATTTCCCGTCCGATGTTTGATATTAAGTATTTTGCAAGTTCCCTCAGATTCTGGGGATTCCTTATCCTGTGATGCCCAATTATGTCGTTCTCTATAATGTCTTTGTAGATTCCGCTTAGCATTACACTGCCAAACTTGCCGACCTCTGGGAAGCCTCCTTTCTCCATAAACTCAGAAAGGGCTTTCTTTACCGTGGCGATGCTGCTTGTTGAATACTCCCAATTCTCGGCTAAGACTACCCCTGTTGACCGGAGATACTCTCTGAAACTGAAGGGCAAAAGCTCAACATCAATATGCCTGCCCGTCAGGAAAGTGGCGAGGTCTCCGCGAAGAAGGTCAGAATTGCTGCCAGTAATTACAATCTTATTCGACGTTCTAAGCCTGCTTACGAACCTTTCCCACCCAGGAACCTTCTGCACCTCGTCAAACACAAAATAATCCACATCATTACCGTACAACTCGTAAAATGCCTGCACTACTTTGTTTAACTCCTCGGCTTTCAGCCCAACTAACCTTTCATCAAAGAAGTTTACGTAGCCAAATTTTTCTCCCTCAAGAAGCAGCCACGAAAATACAGATTTGCCGCATCTCCTTACCCCAAGGATAGCTAACACGTTAGGCTTTGCTAAAAAGTTTTTAACCCGAGATTTTTCAAGATCTCTCTCTATTATTCTCTCCTTTTTGAATAACCCATCTATATCCTCACGCTGCGAAGCGATTACCGCCTTAAGCTCTTCAACATCCATAGATATTTCTTATTCACAAACATTTTAAAAAAGTTTGTGATTAAGGAAATAGTAGTCCAAAGCCAACAAGCTTTTGAGCACAGAATCAACTCTTTGAGCTATGTTATCGCTTAGGTTTTTGTAGCTTGATTTAAATCGGTTTGACGGTTTTACCTTCCACAAATTAGGTGCCTACTTAGCTCTTTTAGCGGTTTGTGCTTTTTCCCTTTCAGCGTGCAACGCATCAAGAAGGTTAGATGCACTGTTATAAACTTGTGTAGTCTGCCCAGCGAATTCTCTTTCGCTTTCTTCTATTTCCATTTTTTCAGTGGCAGATAAAAGAGGACTTTTCATACATAAACAAAAAGCTATCAACATGAGATAAACCTTCTTAGAAAAAAAGAAGTAGGCTCAGATTAAAAACGATGATGATTCCAATTGAGAAGTCAATAAGGCATGTTATTCAAAAAATTATTCTAAGATTTTGTATTCCAAAAGCTTGCTAACTATTATATAGTCATTGATGAGTATGATTTTATCATGCCCTCAGAAAAGATATTGGATGACTTTGGATTTGGAACGTTCAAAACAACTGGCCATGCCACCGAGAGCACAATATTGGACTTGTTTATCGAAGAGTTAGAAAGAAAGATCAAAGTACTAACTCAAATGAGTTATCCTCAGCTGTCTGGAAGAAAACAGCCAGATTTGACAATCGGTGAAAAACAAAACTATTTTGTTGAGGCCGAATGGGAAGGAAATGAAACAAAAGGCTTGGTTCAAGCCGCCAGATATCAGCGTCTGGGTGGAAAAGGCGTATTTGTTGTCATGTTTTCAAATAGACTTAAGCGTTCCATGCCAAGACCTGCTCTTCTTAGGCAGGCGAAAGCTGCTCGTTTTCAAGGAATTGGAATTTTTAACGATGATCGTAAGGAAGACTTTTTCAGTGGTAGCCTTAATGAAATCACTACGTGGATTTCCGACCATGTTTTGCAGGAAAGACCAGTTGTTGAAACCAAAACATCGCAGGTTATCTCAATAATTCAAAAAGCGGTGGATTATGTTTCCGCAACATTAGTGGGTGTCAATGAGCAGAGCATAGATGAAATCTTTGGCGGCAAATCAGTATTTGACAATATCCTCCAATTCGAAGAGAAGAACTATCCGTTAAAAGAGCTTAGGAAAGGTGCCGCTTACCTACTTGTTAATCAGATACTGTTTTACCATCTTCTTTCTAAAGCCAGACCGAAAGATTTCGATGCGTTGGATGAAGATAAGATACAATCACTAAGCGACTTGCAGGCTTACTTTGACAAAGTTCTAATAATTGATTATCGCCCGACTTTCGGATTCAAAATTGCCACTAGATTGCCACAAGAAGCGTTAGATCCCGTCAGAGAAACGATTAACATCATAATGGCTCTAAAACCTGAGAAAATTCAGCAAGAGATTCTCGGTAAAATATTTCATGATTTAATTCCTTTTGAAGTAAGAAAAGCGGTTGCAGCATTCTATACTAACAATGAGGCTGCAGATTTTCTTGCGAAACTTGCCGTCACTAGTCCAGACAATAAAGTTGCAGATTTCGCTTGCGGTTCAGGAACTTTGCTTGTCGCCTCTTATCGTAGAAAAAAGAAGCTGCTAGAAGCACGACATAAAAAATTCACAACACAAGATCACGTGCGCTTCCTTGAAAATGATCTGACAGGCATTGATATTATGCCATTTGCGGCACATTTAGCGGCTGTTCATTTGTCATTGCAAGCACCTCTCTATGAAACTCAAAGAGTCAGATTGGCAGTTTGGGACTCCACAGAACCAACAGTTCGTCCGGGAAAAATTATTCCTGCATTATCTCGAGAGTTGAGTAAAGCCTATGCTAATCCTAAGATAGACGTCTTTACAAATGAGAGCGCCCACACTCAATTCAAAGAAAGCGCCTACATTAAAAAGGGGGCAGTGACCTCGGAAGGTGTTGGAGGAGACGCTATTTCATTAGAGCAAGTTGACGTTGTCATAATGAATCCTCCGTTTACGCGCCAAGAAAGACTTCCAGAGGAATATAAAAACAAACTAACAGACAGATTTAGCCAATATTCAGATATTTTAACCGGTCAAATGGGACTCCATGCGTATTTTATTCTATTGGCAGATCTTTTTCTAAAAGAAGGCGGTCGGTTAGCATTTGTTCTTCCTGCAACGATTCTCCGTTTAAAGAGCCTGGAAGGCATCAGAAAGTTTTTGGCTGAAAACTATCTTATTGAATACATTGTCACAACTGAACAAAGGTCCGCTTTTTCTGAGGCGGCACGCTTTAGGGAGATTCTGTTGGTTGCAACCAAAACAAAAAAAATGGATGATTCCGCAAATTGCCTTTTTGTAAATTTGAAAAGGATACCAGTAGATGCATCCGACTCGGATTTTCTCGCGGATGAGGTTATTTCTTCTAAATCAACAAATCAGCTGTTAAATGATTCAGACTTATCAACTACGTTCGTAAGTCAAGGTGAACTTAGAAAAAGCACAGCGAATTGGTTTGGCACGATTACAGCAACAGGCCAGAACTCATTGCTTGATGTTTGTTTAGTAGAGGCACCCAGCAAGCTAAATACTCTCAAAAAAGTTCTCGAACTTAAAAAAGGCAAGATATGTCGAGGAATAGAGCACTGTACGGGTAAACCAGTTTCAGTCTCGTCAGCATTCGTTTTATCTTCAGAACGGCACGCACTGAAAAAAGATGACAGATGGATTCTAAAAGATATCAACGAAAATTCCATCTTGGTTAAAGATAGGTTAGTAGACGTGGAAATATTAATTCCAAAAAAAAGCGTAATTCCTGCCCTGAGGAGACCATCTAGCCTCCAGTCAATTGACATATCGCGCGAAATTGATTGGGCAATTATTTCTCGTTTTTCTGGGGATGAACCGTTTTTCTTAAAGAGCTTAATTGAAAAAGGAAAAAACATTTCTTCTTATGTGAAGAAATGGCGCAATTACTTAGAAAGCCGAAGAACAAACTTTGTAGTCTCAAGACGATTTAACCTGTCTGCTCAAAATACCAGGGCAATGGCGTTTTATAGTGAGTCAATGTTTTCACCATGTAAGATGTTTTGGGCAATTCAAGGGCTGAAAAATGATGATGCAAAAATTCTTGCATTATGGTTCAATTCCACAATCAATCTTTCTCAGATTTTGTCAAAACGCGCAGAAACAGAAGGTGCTTTCATGGGAATTGACCAATACATTCTTAATGAGTTTCTTGTCATTGATCCCACGACGCTTTCAGATACGCAAAAAAATCAATTAGTCGCAGTTTTTGATAAATATGCCGGTATGCCTCTTCCATCAATTATCGAGCAATTAAAAACTAAAAATTTTGTTAGAAAAGCGATTGACCTCGCTATCTTAAAGGTGCTTGGCATTGAAGGCAAGCAAATCGAAATTCTTGATAAAGCCTATGTTGCAATGGTAGAAAACATTATGACGCTTGCAACGCTTATGAAAAAAGGCCAAAATGAAGAATAAGCAAACTTTTTTTTGACCTGCTTCGCGGCTAAAGCTTCAAAAATACATAAACTGGGTCAAGCTGGCTGAGGTTATACCAGAACTAAACGACAAGTAAACTTTAAATGACCAGTTGCGGGCAATCGATATTTATTTGGAAAGTTTTAAGTACTACGCTAGTTCTACGTGGTAATGGCGAATTTATTTGGATAAAGAGGTAAAAGTGACCCGAAAGTATCAAGTTACTATACCCCAAAGCGTTCGCTCTAAGCTTGGCGTTAAAATTGGCGACAAACTCATTGTAACGTCTGAAAACAAACGCATAATAATGGAATCCCCCAAACGCCTCTCCAACCCCTCCGATGCACTCTGGAACCTTTTCGGCAAGCCCCTCAACATAGATGCAACCAAACTTGTTGAAGAATCCTGGAAGGGACTGGAAAAAAATCAAACACATCAAAATCATCAGACCCCTCGAATACGAGAGATTAGTTAAAACTCAAAAGTAAAGTAGAATGTTTGGATTTTTTGAATCCATTTCCCTATGGAAGTTTTAGACGCGAAGCTTCTTTTAAGCATTAGTTGTGGGTGCTCCGCATGTTTTTTTAACTTGTTTGTAATTTAAGGGTGGAGAGGTTACCTGTTTGGATAGGTCTGCAGTTATTTTGGCTGAGGGGTCGCAGGGCAAGTTGGGTGAAGATAGGGGTCTTTTGAAGTTGGGTAATAAGCCGTTGTTGAACCATGTGGTTGACGCTGTGAAGGGTATGGTGGGCGAAGTGCTGGTGGTTGCCGCTTCAAAGGCGCAGGCGGACGCATATGCCAAAGTGGTTTCGTCGGCTAATGTTCAATTTGCCGTAAATGAAGACGAGTCAAACGGACCTTTAGGCATGGCTTTGGCTGGTTTTGGGGCTGCTCAAGGCGAATATTCGCTGCTTTTGCCGTTTGATGCGCCGTTTGTCTCCAAAGAGGTGGTTTCCCTGCTTTTTGATTGCTGCATCGGCAAGTCAGCTGTTATTCCAAGGTGGCCCGACCGCCAAATTGAACCGCTGCATGCAGTTTACTGTACGAAGCTGGCGTTGGAGGCGGCTGAAGAGGCGTTGGCAAGCGGTGAGCTTGACATGGAGGCAATGGTGAGTAAAATGCGTGGGGTACGCTACCTTTCGACGATGGTTGTTGAGCAGTTGGACCCTGATTTCCGAACATTCTTCAAAGTCAAATCTCCGTTGGACCTAAAAAAAGCCGCTGCGATGGCGAAGCCCAGAAAAACCAAAAGCCGAACGTGATTCATGCGCTTAGCTTAAGCCGCCTGCTTGTAACTTGTTGTAGTGTCGATACAGTCACATCATTATTTATGGCTGTCCTGCTCTATTGACTAATAAGCGCGTAGGACCTTAGAAATCCCAAGCGTTTGGCAAATGAACGATTAACTGAAACGCAAGCAGCAAAGTTATGTTCCCCCTCTCTCTTCCGAACAACCCTTTTTGCCTGCGTCAAGTTAACTCAATCATTTGCCAAATAAACTTTTTATTAAAGGAGATGACTGCTGTGGAGTTTTGCGCGGAGTGCGGTTCTCGTCTTGTGCCTAAAAAAGTAAATTCGGGAAAACAAGCTTTAATCATGCTGGCATGCACTAAATGCCAATTTAAAAAACAAGAACCAAACAGTAAAGCTTTAATCACTGGCAAAATTTTTGAGCACAGCCCAAAGCAGTTTGTGGCTGTCATAGGAAAAGAAGAACAACTAAGCGTACTGCCCACCCTACATGTTGACTGCCCGCGATGTGGAAATAACACGGCTAACGTTTGGCAAGTGCAGACCCGAGGGTCAGATGAATCTTCAACTCAGTTTTTCCGATGCCTAAAATGCGGCTACACCTATCGAGAATACACCTAAAAACCCTTCCGAAGCAGACAGAGCTTTTTTAAAGCGGCAACGGGTGAGGGAGAAACGCTGATTGACCTAAAAAGCTTTCAACACAGTTTTCGCCGTCTCCGTTTTCGCGTTATAAACATGATCGTCAAGGCGATAAAAACAATCAGCAGCACTAAAGTTAATGCCGTGTAAGCTAAACCAATCTTTGAGGGAAGAACCTCATAGACGCCTACTAACCCAAATATTAGGAATATTGTGGCTGAAACCCACTTAATGATTCTCTCTGGAATATGTTTGCCTAAAACCACTCCAGCGGCAATTCCGACTGCATCTGCCACCAGCATGCCCAAGGTTGCTCCAATCAACACGCTTACTGCGTTTTGGTATTCGGCAGCTAAACTTATTGTTGTAAGCTGGGTTTTATCTCCAAACTCTGCAATAAAAAACGCTGCAAACACGGTTCCCACCACTCCAAACCGTGAAGCTTTTTTGTTCTCTTCTTTCGGTTTTTCTCCTCTAAGAGTCCAAAATCCAAAGCCGATGAAGGAAACTGAAGCAGCGAGCGAGATTACGTCTATGGGCACAATTGTAGTTAGAAGCTGTCCTATAGCTACTGTGATTGCGAAATTAGCCAATGTTGCTAAGAAAATCGCGAAAAGAACTTTGAAGGCGTTGTATTTGGTGGCGAAAGACATGGCTAAAAACTGAGTTTTATCGCCCATTTCCGCCACAACAATAAGCGCAAAGGAAGCAGCCAACGCGGCTAAACTAAAGCTAAAGTCCACCAAAGCACTTCATTTACCCAAATTTTGCTGTGTGATATTTTTGTTCTACTTGTTTATTTATCTTCCACCTTTTCCGCGTGTTATATTGGTGGTTTAGCGATTGTTTTGCTGCTTAAAGTTTTCATCCACTGCTTAAACTCCGCTGAAGGCGGAAAATCCCCGTAAAGCTGACGGCGCTTGGACTCTAAGAACACGTTTTCTTTGCCTACGTATTCTGCCGCCGTCAAGACGCTATGTCCAGCCTTAGACGCTTGCTGGTAAACGGTCTCTATTTTTTGTTTCCATGATTCATCCCTCAGCGCGTGATGCTCCAAAATAACCAACGGCACCGCTTTGACAATGTTTTCAAGGTTTCTCAAACCCTGCTCGAGCTGAGCCAGCTCAACTCGGAAGCCTCCAAGATAAAACGGCGGCCCACCCAACATAATCGCGGTTGGTTCTGCCTTCAAAATCAGTTCAAGAGTATGGTTGGACATTGGTCCTTGAACGTCAGGAGCAAACATGAAGCGTTCACCCTTATGCTCTACAACTGCCATTGTAACCCAGCCAAGCATTGAATCTTCAGAGCCATGAGCGACAGGCTCAGAAAAACGCAACACCGTCCCTCCAAAAGTGAATGCTTTGCCATCGGCTGCCTCCAATTTTTTGGCGTATTTGCCCCCGGTTTTTTGGAACACCCAAGCGCGTTGTCTTTGGCTTGCGTTGATTTTTTCCTTTGGGTTTTTGACGAGCACGGTTTTGTCTTGGTAGATTTGGCGTGCGGTTTCGTTTGCCTCAGTCCAGTTTACTACCCAGTCCTCGTATGAGGGCGTGTGATGGTCAAAGTGGTAGTGGCTGATCGTTACCACCTCAGCCTTGTCAGCGGCTTCAGCTATTTTTCTGCGTAAGTTGGCGATGGTCTGAAATTCAATGGGGTGCGGCGGCAAACTAAAACGGTAAGGGCAAAGCGAAACTCCAGCATCCAAAAGCAATGTAACATCGGGCGTTTCTACCAGTGTGCACATGCTGCGGACGCCGAAACTTTCCGCTGCCAACGGAGTAACCTTAATCTTGCTTAGCGCCTTATCGGGTTTTTCTTTTTCCATGGCTGCAGTCTCACTGAGAATTCTTGCTAATTGGCTAACACTTTAGGCAGTAAAATGGATTCCGCTGCTTTGCCAACCCCTTAGGGCATTTGTTTGCTCTCACAACTTACCACTTCGGTCTACTATATGCTTCTAAATAGACTCCAAACATGATTCAGAATAGGTCAACATGGACATAAGACGGTGCACTTTGCTTACAGAAATGCCTGCTTTTCAAAATAGTTTAGGGTGTTTTTTATGTTGTTTATTTGGACTTAATTGTTTGAACCGTCAAGTTGTGCACAAAGGGATTATTCTACCATTTCGGATATTTTATTCCATTGTGTTTTTTTAAGTTTAAAATTGGTTGCGTTAGTAAAATTGTTTAAAATTTCCAGAGAGGAAAGTACAATGTCTTTTTTGCACTTATCTTTAGAGATTGGGTTCTCTGCAAAGACTTTTAGATATTTGATACAAACGCTTGGTTTTTCTTTAAACTTATCTGCGTCTTCTTTTGTTCGATAGTATTTAGCTTGTTCAGGGTTGAGCGGTGTCTTTAACGGGTAAGTCATTGTTTTACCAAGAGCATAGATTCCGCTCTCTTTTCCAGAAGCCCAAATTGCCACTTTGTCTCCTACACAAATTAATTTAGCAAATCGACTTACCAGCCATTGTTCACTATCTCTGTTTTCGCTTATCCAACCAAACCAATTGTAAATATCAGGATTAAACTGAAAAACCCAATAATGACAGAAACTATCAGATGAATCTTGCAGATGTTTTATCCTCATCAAACTTCCTGTACTGTAACTATCTGTCCGATCCAAATATAAGCGTAAGTATGTTCATAAAATCAAAAACTTACCCGAAATTCACAGAAGAAATAACAGGTAAACGGGGAGAGGGTTAACATGCGGTCTTACAATTAGTCGTGAGTTTCAAGTTTTTATCAGTTTGTTTATTTCAAACACAAAAGTTCTCGCTCGCTCAAGCGAAGTCTGCGCATAGCCCCTTTTTGCCTGGACGCCTATGTCATACTGGAATTTGCTTCTTTTCTTCCGCTCGCCTTCATAGGACACTATTAACTCATCAGCCTTCTTTAGCATCTTTTTCATAAGCTCTTCTCTTCCAATCAGTTCCAGCCCAACTGTTTGCGCCTCTTCGTATTGCTCAAGCAGTTTCGCCAGCTTCTCGTTCGACGCGAAAAAATGAATAAGTGCATCTGCGGTAACTTTATGCACTATTTGGCCTGAAGCCTTGATGCCCTGTTTTGCCAAAATTGCGGTCGCTGCATAAAACATAGCATAGTAAGAAGATACGATTACCCATAAATAAGACTCAAAAGTTGATCCAACTTTCAATGTTTCTTTCAGCGAATCTTCATCAGATATTTGCTGCAAAACCGACGCTGTACGCAGAGAAGATTCAGCATTCGCCATGAAGAAGCTCACAAATCTGGGTGAGTCTTTGTCATTAAGCTTCAACAATCCATCGTCAACATATTGTTTAACGTTTCTTTTTGCTTCAGCCAACCTTTCCTTATCTATCATAACACTGCCTCCAGCATTTTGAAGAGCGCTTCGGCTCCATAGGGAACAATCCTATTATCCACTGCTTCCCAAGCAACGTTAACCTTTTTCTGCTTTAAAAGGTCAGCGAATTCGCCACTCGTTACGATTACATCGTGAAAACCAATAGGGCTAATGTGCTCAATAGACCCGACGGCACAAGATACTTCTTTCTCCAACGTTCTATTGGGAATAACAAAAAGAACATCCAGATCCGATTTTTTTGACGCCGTCTCCTTGACATAAGAGCCGAAGATCATTAAGCTAAAGAATGGCGAATCAAATTTAGATAAAATATCGTTCACGAGGATTTCCAAGTCGCGGTTCTTCTCAAAGAACCGACCAGCTCTGACGCCCTCTATGTAAGCAAGAAGGGAAGAATTGCCCTTTAAGTTCAGTTTGCAGTATGTAACCGGAGGTTTCTTCTCCGCTATTATGTAGTGTTGTTCTGCTAGCCGCATGGTCATTACATGAGAGATTTTATAGTCTTTTCCTATCGCATCAGCAATTTGACGTACAGTAAAGCTTTCGCGAATTCTTGAGGTTAAATGAACGAGAATCTCAACCGAAGTTTTATTTAAAGGTTGTATGTACATAATATTATGTATATAGGTACATAGATTTAAACATTTTAGCTCAGATAAAATTTGAAAATCCCCAAAAGTACCTTACCCACTCGGCATTCACTTATTTTTTTACTATAACATTATAGTATTTTTGCTATAATAAAACCTTCTCAGATGCATAGATAAATACTATTAATGCAGGCAAGACCAAGCAACAGATAGCTACCCTAATCGAGAAAATAGTTTGCCAACACCTTTAAATTTCGTTAATCCCTAATTTTTTTTAGGTGAAAAAAGTGGGTACATTAACAGGTTTTGAAGCATCTGAAAACGATGAAAATAAGGAGCGCAAGGACATTGCCGTTGAATTTCTACGTTTAATCGGTGCGGGAAAACCGAAGGATGGACTGCGTTTTTTTGCTCCTGACTGCAAGACTCACAACCCCTACACTCCTGGCGGCATGGAAGAATTAACTGACGCTATGATTGCAGTACAAAAACAGGGAACCCAAGGAATTTTAAAAGGGTCAAAAGCTGACTTTAAGCTCACCGTCAGGCAGGTTCTTGCGGACGGCGACTTGGTTGCAGTACATACTCAAATCTCCAGCGCAAAACCAAGTGAAGGAGGGCTACGTCAAGTTCATCTTTTCTGCTTCAGCGGAGACAAGATAGTCGAGTACTGGGATATCACCCAAATGGTGCCAGAGAACGCGCCTAACGCTGCTGGAGCGTTTTCTTAAAGGACCGCTGGATAAAAGTTGCTGTGTGGTGACAGCCACAAACCGTTAAGTTCAAAGTACCCAGCTTAAGCAAGAGGAATTAAATTATCTTTCAAGGAAGCAAAAACTATGAGCCAACAACTCAAAGAGAACAAAAATTTGGAGGTTGCAACCCTCGCCGCGGGCTGCTTCTGGTGTACTGAAGCGGCTTTTAGCATAATTAAAGGGGTAGAGCGCATCGAGCCAGGATACACCGGGGGCAACTTGCCTAACCCATCCTACGAACAAGTTTCAACGGGCACAACAGGGCACGCTGAGGCAGCGCAGATATTTTTTGACCACAAAGTCATCAGTTACAAAGAAATCTTGGAGATTTTCTTTGCCATGCATGACCCCACGTCGCTGAACCGTCAAGGCGCGGATGTGGGGACGCAGTACAGGTCAGCCATTTTCTATCATACCCAAGAGCAGAAAGCCACGGCTGAAAAGCTTATTGAGGAACTCGGAAAAGAGGGCATTTGGGACAAGCCAATAGTTACAGCCGTTGAGCCGCTTAAAGTGTTTTACAAAGCTGAAACTTACCATAAAGACTACTACAAAAAACATCCAAAAGAGCCGTATTGCCAAGTTGTGATTGCCCCGAAAATTGCTAAGTTGCAGCAGCGTTTTTTTGACAAAATCAAGGTGCCCCTGTGACAACGAAAACGCCAGGCTTAAGCAGCGCCGACGGTGTTTTAAGGCAGATTGAAGCGGCATCGAAAAAGCAGTTTTTGCCAATCGTCGGACCGAAAAAAGGAAAGATCTTGGCAGAGGAAATTCGGAAAGCTAAGCCCAAGCACGTTTTGGAGGTTGGCACTTTAATCGGCTATTCGACTGTTCTTATGGGCAAAGAGCTGGATGAAACTGCTGAGATAATAACGGTAGAGATTCACCGCGGCGAGGCTGAAGAGGCAGGAGAAAATGTTGTGAAGGCAAATATCCCAGCGAAAGTTAAGATTATCACGGGTGACGCCTTGGAAGTGATCCCTACGTTGAAGGGCCCTTTTGACTTCGCTTTCATTGATGCAGGAAAAACCGAGTACTTTCAATACCTCACTTTAGCCGAAGATAAACTTTGCAAGGGCTCGGTTGTGGTCGCGGATAACGCAGGAATCTTTGCTGACGAAATGCGCGACTACTTGGATTACGTTAGGAACTCTGGAAAGTATCGGAGCAGGTTCGTTCGAGTTGGCGGAGACGGATTGGAAATAAGCGTTAAACTTTAAGTTTATCGTTTGGGAGAATCTTCAATATTCTAAGCCAGTTAACTTCTGCCTGGCGATTTTTCCAATGCTTCCGAAAAATCTAAAAACCGAATTGCTAACTGACAGGGTCAGCGCATTGGTTCTGGTTGAATACTATCTTTCAATGTCAGTACGGCGGAATGATTGGTCTCCGCAGACAACCGACCTTAACGTTTAATGGTCGCGTAGGCTGTTCTGTGTTCTGGGTGGGCAATGACGACTCTGGCCCCGAAGACGTAAGGATGATGAGGATCTTGAGTGCGTTGGTTGCATTTGATTTTCAGGTGCACGCCTAAGAGCCCACCTACCGTTTCTTAACAACACGTTATTTAGCCGTAGATTCTGCGATTGAAACTATTCCAGAAATATTTTTCAGCAATTGGTCTGGAATATGATGGCGCTCCTTCAGGTACAGCGGCGAATTGTACCATACCCATACTCGCCCGTTTTCATCTTCAGAAACAAGGACTTTTAGGGGAAAATCTATGGCAAGAGTTGGTGCAGCAATCATAAGCGGAGTCCCCGCTTTCGGGTTACCGAAGATAAGCAATCGGGCGGGGTTCATTTTTAACCCTGCTCGCGCGGCATCTTCACTAAAATTTATTGTGACGAAAATTGTGAGCCCTCGAGATAGGACAATGGACTTTAGCCGTTCGAATGTGTCTGCAAAAGAATGTTCACTAATTACCTGCACGAGTCCATTCTTGTTAACTGACAATCTTGAGTCACATTTGTGATTTACGCTGTGAACTAGTTATTGTTTTCGTTGGTGGTAAGTTTTGGTGCTTATGTAAGCCATTTTTAGTGCGTCAGCCATTTGCCGAGCGTTCACCGCGATCAGACAGACAATCATTACCAGAGGTATCCAAGATGGAGTGTAGAATGGGGTGGTGTCGCCTGAGCTTAAAATCATGTTTAGAAAACCTTGGGCTGTTCCATGGTAAAGAACCAGCAGGTTGGCGGCAAAAAGCGTTATTATCATAGGGGCTAAGGCTGTTCGAAGTTTGCTTTTGTTGTAGAAAAGAAACAGCGGCAACGCCAAAACGGCAAATCGGGGGTCAAAAGCGCCGAGCGCAAAGACGACTCCTGAAAGGGCAGGTCTGCTCTTATGACCCAGATAAAACGAGGCAAGCAACAGGAAAGACAGGAAAATTTTCGCCTGCCCCTCTGCCCAACTCATAAAGTAGCTAACCGATAAGCCTCTTCCAGGCATCGGATAAGGTAACAGGAGAACAGCCACTAAAATCAGGAAAGCAACAATCGGGTTCTTTTTTTCCAGAAGACTGTAGAGCAAAAATGCTATGAGTGGCAACAGTGCAAACTGGACGGCGTCAAAGACCCAGAATGCCTGGTAATAACTGAGGTTAACCAGGGGTGAAATCAATACTAGGAAAGACGGCAAATACTTGTAGGGCGTTAAAGACGGGTAGATTGCTGGTTCGCCGTCGGCGAGGGATCCAGTCGTGAATATCTGTGATGGATTGTGAAACATTCGCCAAGCAGCTATGTAGTAGACTGAGAAATCTCTCGGCAGGTCTGCCCCGCCAAGGTTGAGAGGATGAGCCATCATTGGGTAAGCAGCAGAAAAAGTATAGAAGTTCAAGCCGATGATGATAATCGCTGCTAAAATAAACAGCAGTTTTTTCGAGTTCAGACGATGAAACATGTGAAGCTACCTATCGGTTCACTGTCTCTGCTTATTAGCATTTACCCTTGGAGAACGGTAAGTTAACCGAAATGGAAAAGCTCCTTAATTTAGTTAACAAGAGAAATCGGGTTCTTTCAAGTCTTCGGTTGATGTGTGACTTTTCGGGTTGTCTGTCAAAAAACGGTTGATGCATCTTCTTTCTTTTTCTTATGGGGAATAAAAAATGAGTGACATGGAAGACTTTAGTAAAAAATTAAATCTCTTATATGTGCTCGTTTTCGCTGTATGCGTGTCTATAATAATTCTGAATCAATTGTCGCTGTTGAATCCTTCAACTTTTTGCTTTTTATCCGTCTTTCTCATGTGCTCGATTTTTCGTGTTTGTAAAATTTCGCCACTAAATCTACGAAAACCAAAGAAGATAGAACAAGACCGACCGTAAAAGCTACCCAAAAATCACTGAGATAAACCGATAACATTTTTGTCGTGTTATCGCATAGAACATTAATGAAAAAAGTAACCCCTAAAATTACACCAAAAAAGGTCAAAAAACCATATCCTTCAGGCATTGTATGCGTTCCGCGAAGTCTAAATTGGAAAATCCCCTTTCCACCTCGAAGGATAAATGGAGTTAAAACGTCAGAAGCTAACCACGCAATTATTGTAACTATGAAAAAAGTTGCAAGTTCCGTTCCGTGAAAATAATATAGGAAAGCGCCTGATAAGGCACCGATTAATGGTACTGATACAAAAGGGTACCTGCAAAGATAAACAAACCATTTTGAGATAAACACAAGTGCTTTTCCTAAGAACCTCGCTATCTCAACCGATAACTTAACAATCGTATTGGCGAGGGTTTCCTTTTTCGGCATCATGCCACCGTATTTGCTGTTCTTTGTGACCTTCTGTGGAGATTTTATCAGAAATAATTATTGCATATATCCAAACTCCAAAGATACTGCCAAAGAGAACATAGCCGTTAATGTGAAAAGGGATAAGGCAGAATAAGGCTATTGTGAGTCCTGCAAGTGTTGTTATGGCAAACTTCGATTGAGGGTCTATTCCAGCCCACCACTCAACAAAATAAGTTGTTATCTTGCTTAAGCTAAATCTGTTCTTCATGTAAGAAAAAACCAAGGCAAGACCAAGGCAAGTTTAGCCCTTACATGCGCTAATTTGTGTCCCAAGCCATTCAACCTCAAAAGACAAATATCAAAAGAAGCAAGTATTGACTCTGAAGGGAAATGGATTGGTGAAACAAGAAGAAGAGTTTAAGAAACTCAACGACAAGATTGCGGAAATATCAAGCCAGTTATCAGCAAGCGCAAATAATCTATCAAGCCAACAGTCTGAACTCTCAAAAAGCATCAATGCGTTAGCCGAATCATTCAAGAAGTTTAAAGAAGAGGAAGAATTCCTAAGTTCCAGAATTTTTTGGTATGGAATAATCCTAGGTGCTCTTATTGGGGGCGTAGTTGGAATGATTGACTCTTACGTTGTAGCGTTTTATGAAGCAGAACATTTGCCTCCATATATCTATGCTATTACGGCTGCCAGCCTTGCAGTCTTTTTAGGCGTTTTTCTGTTTCTTATTCTCATGACAAGAATAGCCAAAATACCTTTACGAAAGGTTTTGGGGAAGTCATGACAAATAAGTTTACAGTATCCCTCAAAAGAAAAACAACCGAAATTTGACATGGACAGCCATCAACCGAAGACTTGAAAGAACCAGAAATCGAAATACTTTTTAGCAAGCGTTAACTGTAGGTTTATTGCATTTTTGTTTTTTAATCTATAGGAAGACGTTTTTTTTGAATCGAAAAGAAGCAGTCATAGTTCTTAAAGAAATTTTCGATAAATGCAAGTATCTTAACGGTACATATATGGCTCTGATACCCCCTAACGCCTCAAGTTTGCTTTCTCAGGGTTACCAAGTCTACATTAAAGCCTCCTTCGACGCTGAAACCCAAAAGATTATACAGAAAATTTTGGAAAAGTACAACTGTATTTTATTGCTTGAAAAAGAAGACGTAGCCATCATTTATGAACCTGAGACGAAAAAGATGGATTGCCAAATAGCCAATTGACTTTTCCGCTGAACCATGGGAAATCAGAGAAAAACTACCGTTCTTTACGTGAGTTTTTGCTGGGAGCTATTCCGTTTAATTCCGAAAATTCTTTTTTGCCTGAAAAAAGGCTTTGATGGCGCGGTTATTGATGATAATTAACGGGTAAGGGCAAGGTTAACGCTGAAAGAAGGGAAAACCTTATTTTTCTCGGGGTTTCTCCCATAACTCAAGCTTTTCCTTCTTTAGCTCTGTTCTTTTCTTCTGCAGGTAATTGTACACTGTGTGGTGCTGGCAGCCTTCAATGATCATCTGCACGGCGTTGTGTGCCGTATCCACCTGCTCGAAACTGCCGATAAGCCCAACCGTGTGACCGTAAACAACCACGTCAGCTTCGCTTAACTCTTCAATCAGCTTTCTTGTTTTGCCGTCAGCGCCGATAATTCTGCCTTTTATTCGTTTAATGTCAGATTCTGAACGCCCAAAAATCACTCGTAAATCTATCAGGTCAAAGATTTCGTCTTCGTTGCGTATCAGGCGGAAAGCTACTTCAGGCGCGAAGCCTCTGCCGATGGCTGTCACAACATCTTTTGCTTTCAATAGTAAGGATGGGTCTGTTGCTTTTTCTGAGAGGGTAAGGGTGATGCTTCCTTCGCCGTCAACGTCAAGTTTGACCTGAAGTTTCTCTTCAATATGCTGCTTCACTTTGCCTTCTGGACCAATAAGTATGCCAACTCGTTCTTTCGGAATCTTAACAAACATATCTAGACCAGGCATTTTTAACCAACAACCATTTTATGAAGTTCTTCAACTGGATAAACTTTGACGTTTAACCGACTAAAGAACCTATTCAAATTCGTTAAATCCCTTGTCAACATGAAGTCAGCCATCGGATGCTGAATTGAAACGGACTGGGACATGTCAAAAACCACAACCTTGCCTTTCCACATCATAATGTTGTATTCGCTCAGGTCGCCGTGCACAAGTTTGGCTTTTCGGTAGAGCCTCTTCACGTAGGTAACCAGTAAGCGGTAGGTGCGCTCAGGGTTGGCTGGCGGCTGCTCTTTCAGCGATGGGGCGCTAACGCCATCCTTCCCGATGAACTCCATTACTACTACGTTGCTTTTGACGGCGATGGGTTTTGGGACAGGCACCTTTGCCTCCGTGGCTTCTTTTAAATTGCGAAATTCCTTTTGTGCCCAGATGGCGATCAGCGACCTTGTGTCCCGTTTAATATTTGTGAAGCGTGGGTCGCCTTCGATGTATTTGAGCATGCCTTTCTTGAATTCGGCGGATGAAGTTAAGTAAATTTTCACTGCTAAATCCTTGCCTTCCTTGTCTGTACCCCAGTAAACCCTTGCTTCCTTGCCTGAACTTACAACCCCATTGAGCTCGTAGAAAACGCCGCTGTTTAGCATGTCAAAGACAACCATGCGTGTTGTTTGGTCAAAAACCTCCTCCACAGTGGCTCGTTCCTTGGTCATGTCGTGTGTCAGCATTTTGTCTCTTCGCTCCACTCTTCGTTCGGTGTGTGCGAGGCGTTCTTGAGCTTTTCTAGACATAATATTCAACCAAGCTTACTGCTTCAGACTATTAAAACCACTCGAACAGGAGAAAACAGGTTACGATTGAACTTGTAAAATTTAAACCAAAAAGAGACGCTGCTGAGAGGCAAAGGAAGGAGAGAAAATCTTGTTTTTGGTTTGATGCTGGCTCGTATTAGTTCTCGGCGTTCTTTTCAAGGAAGCTGTTGAGCATCTTTGTCCATTGTTCAACGAGTACTTGAAGGTCAATCTTCATTTTCTCCGTAAGTTCCGCAATTGTCGTAACTTCTCTCACTACAGTGTTTGAATTTCTTCCAACAATTTCAACTTCTGACAACATTTCTTTAGCCGAATTTCAACCTTTGCTGCGTCGTCAACTACGCCCCAAGCGAGTTGTGCCATTTCTTTGGCTCGCCGACAACATTTTCAGTTATCTTTGCCACTTGTTCTGCAGTACCCGAAACGTTGTTGGCTATTGCAGCCATTTCCTGTGAAAAAGCTGTTTGCCGCTCCGCCTAGCTTGAACCCTTCTAGCCCTTCTAATCTGAGAACCATAACTGGTACCTCTTCTGCCGTGATAACTCAAACCTAATCAACCACAAAAGAAAAATAGGAAAAGAACTATAGTTGCTCTGATTATAAGGTGGAAATTGCCGATTATTGAAGCTAAAGCGGAGAAAAAAAATAATTGGCAAAAGTGAGTGAGCATAAGAATTTTGACCAACTTCTATTAGAAGCCGTAGACGAAGGATTATCAGGTCTCGGAGAAGCTGGGAAAGCTTCATTTTATATTTATCTCAAAGACTTTTTCAACATTAGAACACAGGAAATACCGAATAAGTTGGATGATTTTTCAAATGCGCTACACCGCGTTTTCGGTTTGGGAGCCCAACACATAGAACTCTTGATTATGAAAAATCTTCAGCTAAAAGTCGGGTGCCTATGTAAATTGGACGCCCAAAGTTGGCTTGACCAAGACTTGACTTTCACAAAATACATTGAGTTGATGAAACTGAGCTACCAAAATGTGTGAAAAAAACCAGAAAAATAGCATATTCCTTTACTAGGGCGGGAGCTGCAGTTTTGGCAAATTTGGATGGAAGAGGTTCCAGTGGCCCATTAGCAGAGTTCGGAAGCATAATGTGAGCTAACCCCCCACACTTATGTATTGAATCGTGCAAGCATATTGCCACGCATGATCCAACACTTGTCAGTAGCTCAACTGGTTTGCTTTCGACTTTCATATCTGCCATGTCTACTCGAACCTCCTCCATCTTTGGACCTATGTCAGCAAATGTTGTTACGCATGGTGCTAACTCTTGATGGTAGGCAAGCACTGAATTATTTTCTATTTTGTAGGGCATGTTGAACCATGCTTTTCAACAGTATTTTGTGAGAGCTTCGATGATTTTTTGGGGTTGAAATGGCTTTATGACGAAGTCTTTCGCGCCTGACTTTAATGATTCAGCTATTAGTGATTGTTGACCCATTGAACTGCACATTATTACTTTTGTTGATGGGTCACTTGCCACTATTTGCTTAAGTGCTTCAATGCCATCTCTCGCTTTGGGTCCCGGAGGCATGATTATATTCATCAGCACAATGTCAGATCTTGATTGTTGAAACTGAGCTATAGCCTCATCAACTTTCATGATTGTGCCCATTTTTGGTTGCCTCCCACATTACGTTATCTTAAGATTTAAGAAATCAATATAAACGTTGCGTAGCGGTACAGTATAACAACACACCACATTAAGCACAACAAAGGCTAAATCCCCTGCCAAAGCGTATGAATGTTCTCCAGAGCTTCGCCTCAAACGAAATGTATGTCATCCTGAAACTCTGTTTTCGGAATTATACGTGTATCGCGCGTGCGTATATCAAGTAGTAATTCATAATATTTAATTATCAGATTTCAAATTTCATTATTGCCTCGGAGGCTGCGCTTATTGAGTTATGGGCATCAAGGTTTAAAAGAAAAAGCTGAAGCAAGCAGAATTCAGGAAGTTACATCTCTCAAAGATGACAAATTCAAGGTAACAGTATCTCTCGATAAAGAGCGCCCCATGTCGAAGAGTCCGTTATACGAAAAATATAACATTCAGAGATATGATCTTCACCCAAACTTCAGTTTTGCGCATTTAGATGAAATGATTCCGAAGGGAACGCCAGAGTACCTTGACCACGGGCTAAACTATGTTGAACGTATCGTTCGCGCACTTTATTATTTCAAGCAGTGCAGCCTCATTGGGCCATCAGGAACAGGAAAAACTCACATTGTCTACTTAGTGGCAGAGCTCACAGGCTTGCCGATTTGGGAAGTCAACTGCGGCTTATCAACATCATCATTTGACCTCATCGGGCGATTCATCGGTTTAGGCAAAGAAAACTGGGTAGACGGTTTATTAACGCAGTGGCTGAGGAAAGGCGGCATCATGTACTTGGATGAAGCCAACATGATGAAGCAGGATGTCGCCACAAGATTAAACCCAGTTTTAGACACAAGAGGCCATCTCGTGTTGAACGAAAAAGACAGCGAAGTAATCGAGCGCCATAAATACGGATACATGATAATCAGCATGAACCCGGCAACAGCCGAATTCTCAGGAACCAAACCCCTAAACGCCGCCATGAGGCGACGCATGGCTGTCTGGATAAACTTTGATTTTTTAAGCGTTGGAGAAACCATCTCTCCTGATGAGGTGGACATGTTGCGTAAAAGAACAAAGATTGATCAGGATACCGCTTACAAAATCATTCAAGCAGGCGCCGAGTTGAGAAGACAATACAAAGCAGGCGATTTGCCCTATGGACCCTCGTTGGGCGATTTAATTAACTGGGCTACTTTAGTTAAAGATGGAAATACTCCCATGGGAGCTGCTGAAGAAACCATAATTGGGTTAACCAGCGACAACGTTGAAGTCCAATCCGACGTGAGAAGAATCATAGAAGCCGTTTTTGTTAAATCGCAATAATCGGAAGTTACTGCATTGGGGTTTATTGATTACGCTTGGGCTGTGTCGTTGCAGAAAGATAATACTAAAGTGAAAATACTTCAGGACCCAGCTCTAATCCAACCCACTTTGCGGGCGGACGATGTTGGGTTCACGATTAAACTCCCGACAGTTCAAACGTTGCCAGACGGATGTTTTTCGTACCTTGGACATAAATTCCCAGATAGCAATATGGGTAAGACAAAAATTGGGCGATTATTTAGGGCGTCCGTTTTGCATCTGACAACTCACACTTTGGTGCCGTTTTCCAAAGAGAAAATTGCTCCTAAAGTTGCGGGCACGATTATTGAAGCGTTCGCCAATTCGCTGATTAATGACACCTACGTCAACGCTTACATCAAAGCGTGGTATCCTGACAGGTTCTTTGACCTTGCTTACGCAAATGCGTTGGCTTACCAGAAAATAAAATCTTCAGAGCGAATCTTTACTTCTTCGACAAAACTCATGGCGGCTTTATTAACGAAGCTTAACATGGGTTTAATCAAGAATTCTCCAGGTACAGAAGAAGAGCAAACAGTAAATGAATTATTCAACAACCTAACGGAGCTAAAAGAAAGATTCTTGGCGTCAATGGCTGGTGAAGAGATTAAACTGGAAGAATTATTCGACGAAAAAGCCAAGGAGATAAAGCGTTTACTTGAGCCTTTTGGACCATTTTTGGAGGCACCCTCATTGAGGCATACTGAAAGCACGGGGCCCTGTAGCATTTACAGCGAAGCAGAGCCGTCATCGGATGATTTTGAAAGTTTATTTGTACAATCCCTCATGAGCATAGGCGGCAACGTACCTACAGTAGACACCATAGACCAATGTTGGAGACCCGAGCAGGAGACAGAATCATTGCAAGCATTCAATTCCGACAGCTACCAAAAGCAACGCGAGGAAAAAATTCTTTCGAAAATCAGCACCTATGTGGCTTTGACCAGGTTTAAGGGCGTCTCTATTCCAGAGGAAGATTATACTCAATATTTAAGAGCCAGAAATTTGGTTCAAGGAGCGGGCCGTCGACTTCTCGACATTCTCCGATCAGCCTTCAATTACCTGGATGAGGACCCGAGGCAGGAGATGGGGCAGCTTGATTTGGCTTCTGTCATTCAATCTTTGGCAAGTAATAAGCCAGCGACGGATGTGTTTGTCCTTGATGAATATCTTAAGCCGAACTTTGCCTGGTCAATTATTTTTGACGTAAGCAGCAGTATGCAGGTGAAAGGAGAGTATGGTCGAGCCTTAGCTATCGCTGTCGCTGAGGCAGCCAAAGAGTTAATGACTGACCCAACCTCCTGGACGTTCTTTGGTTTCAGCGACAAATTATATATATTAAAGGATAGCTCGGAATCCTATTCAAAGCGGGTTAGAGCCCGAATCGGCGGCCTAAAATTTAAAGGGCTAACATACCTGCCAGACGCAGTTCAGATCGCTGGAAAAATGCTGGCTAAACGTTTTGAAGAACAGCGCTGCTTAATGGTAATTTCTGACGGCTGGCCCTATGGCTACCCCAACATGCCAATGGCGTTGAAGGAAAGCGTTGACGATTTACTGCGCAAGGGAGTCATAGTAATCGGAATCGGTGTTGAAACAAAAAGAATGGGCAATTTCTTCAACTTACACGCCTCAGTTTACACACAGAAAGACCTCATAAACAAATTCGGGTCAATTTACGCCAACGCCTCCGCAAAAGCGCTTGAAACGTAGCCTGAACCAAGCTTATATATCGCCTCGTTTAGTTTTTGGCATTTGTCTTTGCGTATTTATTGTTGAATTCTGCCACTAAAATTATGTATTGCTTGGTTTTGGCTGCATAAACTATTTTTATAACTTAGGCGGACTACTTTATGTGGCTGCTATGACTGAAAGTATAACTTTTTCGGCAATACTTTGGAAAGAAGGAAAAATGCAAATTGCTTGGTCCCCTGAACTGGACATAGCCAGCCAAGGGAAAAATGTAGAGGAAGCTCTTGGTAATTTGCGGGAAGCAATCGAGCTTTACCTTGAAGATGAAGACACCAAAATTCCAACCAGTAAATCGATGGATTAACTATCGAAAAACCTTTTGGAAAAATAGTTTTATTTTTGGGGTTCAATTTTTTTTAAAAAAAGGCAAGTTAAACGTTGATATAATTTTAATAAGTGCTGCTATCAGTATTTCTTTTGAGCGAAAAGATATGGATTACGACGTAATCGCTGATTCCTACGAGAAAATTGAGGCAACCACCAAACGCCTGGAAATGACGGATTTACTGGTTGAGTTGCTGAAGAAAACGCCTAAAGACGTCATTGCAAGGGTTGTTTATTTAACACAGGGCAAATTGTACCCCGACTTCACGGGCGTGGAAATGGGCATAGCCGAAAAACTAGCAGTAAAAGCGTTAGCCCGAGCGTCAGGACAGAGCGAAAGTGCGATTCTATCTGAACTGCAAAAGAGTGGGGACATCGGCGAAACCTCTGAGAAGCTTTTGGCTAAACGCAAACAATCCACATTCTTTACACGGAAGCTTACGGTAGAGCACGTTTATGAGACGCTGGACAAAATGGCTAAAACCTCCGGGTCAGGCGCAGTTGACACCAAAATGGCGCTTCTCTGCAGCCTCTTAACTGATGCAACGCCGAAAGAGGCAAAGTGGATAATTCGAACTGTAACAGCCAACTTGCGTTTAGGCATTGCAGACATGACGGTTCTTGACGCGTTAGCAATCGCGTACGGCGGCGGAAAGGAGGCTCGCGAACTCGTTGAACGGGCCTACAGCATTTCCTCTGATTTGGGCAGAGTTGCAGACGTAGTGGTCGAGAAAGGTTTAGATGGGATTAAAAAGTTTCAAGTCGTCGTTTTTGAACCCATAAGACCCATGCTGGCAGAGCGGTTGGCTTCGCCTGAGGAGATTTTGGAGAAATTCAGCGGCAAATGCGCAGCTGAATACAAGTATGATGGAGAACGGATACAGGCGCACAAAAAAGACGGCAAAGTGGTGCTTTTTTCGAGACGTTTAGAGAACATTTCCAGCCAGTATCCAGACGCCGTGGAATTAATTAAAGAAAAAATAGCTGCAAAAGAGGCGATTTTGGAAGCCGAATGCGTCGCGATGGATTTAGAAACTGGCGATATGCGCCCATTCCAAGAGTTGATGCATAGGAGACGCAAGTATGGCGTGGAAGAAGCTATAGAGCAGTATCCTATTTCGCTTTTCCCATTTGACCTACTCTATGTTGACGGCAAAGACTTAACCCTTGAACCTCTCCCCAAAAGACGCAGAGAGCTTGAAAAAATAATTAAAAAAACCGACCGCGTCACACCCGCCATTCAAAAAATAGTCAACAACCCAAAGGAGCTTGAGGATTTCTTTGAGGAAGCCATAGCGGAGGGCTGCGAAGGTTTGATGTGCAAATCCGTCGCTAAAGACTCAGTTTACCAAGCGGGCAGCCGAGGTTGGCTGTGGATAAAATACAAACGCGACTACAAGAGCGAGATGACTGACACCGTAGACCTTGTGGTGGTCGGCGCTTTCCACGGCAGAGGAAAACGGGTTGGAACCTACGGCGCTTTGCTTTTAGCCACCTACAATGATGAAGCAGACACTTTTGAAACAGTCACTAAATGCGGCACAGGCTTCACAGATAAAGACCTCGCAACGCTCCATGAAACGCTTCAGAAACATGTGATTCCCCGCAAAAACTCCCGCGTCCAATCGATGCTGCGAGGCAGATGTTTGGTTTGAACCCAGCCTCGTGCTTGAGATTTTAGGTGCAGAAGTCACCCTAAGCCCCATCCACATGTGCGCGATGAATTCAATACGCAAGGGAGCGGGCTTGGCAATTCGTTTTCCACGTTTCACAGGTAAATACCGAACCGACAAAAGCCCAGAAGACGCCACCACTTCAAAGGAGATTGTGGAGATGTATCGCGCGCAACTTAAGAAAATCAGCGAGCCCCAAAAGCCATAAAAAACTGTTTGAAACTCGTAGCAAACGTAACTTTTTTAAAAAATATGCATTTACATTTTGTTGTATGCGGTTTCACGAGGAAGAATTGCGTATACAACAATTGAGCCGTCAATTGCAAGCTCGAAAAGTATTCTGTGCTTGCCCACTCTGATACGGTAGCTTTTGCCTAAACCTTGCAATTTTTTAATGTCAAGTGATCTTGAGAAGCCTTCTTCTTGCAAGATACTTATAGCATCGTTTATTCTATCGTGCAATTTGCTTGGTAGTTTTTCAAGTTGTCTTTGCGCTTTTTTATCAATGAAAACCGAATTTTTAGGCAAAGACTATCTTCCTTTCTTCGCTTTCTTCCATGGAACAAGTTCTAAAGTTTTATTTTTCTTTGAAGATTCATATTCTTCGGTCGCTTTCAACTCGTCTGGTAAGGGCTCTTCACATCCAATTAGTCGTTTTTCCAAGAGCTCATTTAATCCCTCAACTTTTTTGTTGAGTTCCAGTAGTAGACTCCGAATTTCTTTAAACTCAGCTTCTGATGTCATGTTACCCGTCAAATCCTATTGGGCTTTAGCAAGTATTTAATTGTTGTCAATATTAAAAAATAATATACTTCGCATGGGAACCGACGCTAAAGCGCTTCATACCTCTTTTAGTTAACAATATCCAAAAAGCTAAAACTGATAAGCATCCACCGCTCAAATACAGAGCAGGCGTGAACTGTGTTGGCTCAAGATCAGGAAAAAATGAAATCGCTCATCGCATTCAAAAAGCGAATGGAGGAGCAACTGGAAAAATTAAATGCTGAAGCTAAAGAGATCCAAGATGCTTTGGACACGGTTAATTCTATTTTGCTTGATAAGGGTTTCAGGCGTGGAGACATTAAAGAGGTGGCTGAGGCGCCTGTGCCTAAAGAGGTTGTTTTGCCAAAAAAAGAGCCTGAACCCCCCAAGGTTGTTGTCCAATACGCCGCTGAAGCTTCAAAGCCTGTTGCCCAGCGTGTACCTGAACAGGAAAGCGTTATCTCCCTGAGAACTATGTCGGATGAACCGTTGGCGATTATTGTTTTTGATAAGCAGGGCATGCATGTGATGCCTGATGAAAGCAAAAACTTCAGCGTTAACACGCCGCCTTTCAGCAATTTCCTTGTTGAAAAAATCTTCGCTAAAATGCAAGAAAAAGACAGCGAATTAGTCAGGACAAAACAGTTAACGGCGGACAAAATGTTCTCCTACAACATTGTCCGCGAGGGAGACTTGATTAGAGAAATAATAATCAGAAACGTGGATGATGAACGACTCAAGGAGCTTAAGTCGAGCATCCGCTGGACTTTTGAGAAAATGTATGAAAAAATGAAAGGAACTTAAACTACATTGAATGCTTATTTAGCGACTCAGTTATCCTGTTTTTTGGGCATAACCCCACGAGTCTTTCAGCTTCAGAGCCATTCTTGAAAATTATCATGGTTGGTATACTGTAGACTTGGAAACGCTGCGCCGTCACTGAGTTCTCGTCAACGTCAAGTTTGCCAATTAAGATTTTGCCACTGTACTCTTTTGCTAATTCCACGACGATTGGAGCTAAAGCTCGGCATGGTCCACACCAATTAGCCCAGAAATCAACAAAAACAAGTTTGTTCTTTTTGATTGTTTCCTCAAAGTTGGCGTCAGTTACGTGAAAAGGTTCAGTACTCATTTGTTTTAAACTCCCTTGAAAATAAGTTTGGATTGTTTGATATAAAGTGTTCTGAACGCTGAAAAAGCAATATCCTTTAAGGAAGGACAGCGGGTGAGGCACCATTTGCTAGTGGGACTAAAAGCTTACAAAGTTGAATTTGATTATTGCCACGGTTCCCCACAGGTTAACTAGTAAGCTTAGAATTATGATGGCTTTTTACTGCCACCCGAGTTTTTCGCTCATGCCCTTTGCTGTCAGCAACATGAGAAACGGGGTGAAATCAAGGCTGAAGCGGTAGCCAAACTGGGTCAAGCCCACGGAGCCGTGAGTGATGATTGGGGGAAGAATGCATAAAATGGCTATAGCGGAATATTTGCTCAGCTTGTTCCAAGGACCCTTGAAAATGTAAAGAAATGCGGGCGTGGTAAAGAACAATCCTAATCCCATCCATGAAGGCTTGAAATATGGAAATGAGTTAAGAAGGATAGGACCTTGGAAAAGTATCGCGTAAATTTGTCTTGGAATGTAGGCAATGTTAAAGATTCCCTGTTGAAAATACTGATCCTGCTGTATTCCAGGAATCAGACCGTAGCCTACATCCAGAATTGTTCCGTATCTGGCAAAATTGTATAGCAGATACAAAGTTACGGGTATGGCTAACCCTATAAAAAAGTAGGCTGCTTGCTTAAGCCGCGGCTTCCAAGCGTCGTTTCGCTCGTATATCAGGAGAAGAAAAAACGGAAATGCCAGTGCCGTTGGTAGGCGCGACAGGGTAGAAAACCCCAGCAATAACCCGACTAAAAAATCGTTTTTCTTATACAAAACCAGCACTATGGCGGATGTTAGGAAGAGGACCGCGACGACATGTGCAATGTACCATGAAGAACCGACTGAGGCAATGTACCAGAAACAGGTTCCAAAGCCGAAAAGAGCCGTTAACCACAAAACTTTGCTTCCTTTAACGCCGGTTTTTCTAAGCATAAGCCACGTAATCGAAACGCATAGGCTGGCAAGAATTATTGATAACAGGCTCTCATCAAAGGATGTGCCGAAAACCGCGACAAAAGGAACCAGAAGAACGGCAGGCATCGGCGGGTAAACGACGTAGTAGTTGCCGTGAAGAGGGACGATTTCTTGAAGTGCAGTGCCCCCGCCTGAAACACCTAACTTGCCGTGAAGGAAAGCTTCAGCTAAATAAACGAAGTGATTTTGCCCAGGTGGCGGACCTTTGGTTAAAGCAAAAACGAAAAAGGACACAAGCGCTATTAGAATGAACTTCTGAAAAGTTCCCAAAGATTCTATTTTTGCGGATGCGCGCCGCATGCCCGAGCTAATCTTGTTCATTCTTGCTACCTTTGATTTCTGAATCAGGGGTGAATGAATTTAAATATTAGTCTAATTTCCCTGAAAACGGACTAAGCTCTTGGCTAATCTAGCTTCTATCTGCGTTCTGAGTTTACTGAAGATTGCCCTGCCTGATTGAATGTGATCTGCTTATCAAACCTCTTGAAACGCCAGTACCCGAAGGAGAAGCCCCAGGATAGAATGAAGATGAGGACTATTCCGTAGCCTATCATTTCAAAGTTGAGTCCGTTGACCCAGCCCCAGAACCAGCCGTTAAGGTTCAGCTCATTTGAAAGCACCTGCAAAAGTTCCACGGTGCCTATTGCCCAAGCCACCAGAACTGATATGACGGTGACTGTTAGGTTGTAGTATATTTTTCGTATGGGGTTTAGGAAAGCCCAGCCGTACGCCACGCGCATTGCAACGCCGTCTGCTGTGTCCACTGTGACCATGCCGCAGGTGAACAGTAACGGCAGAATCAGAACGTAGTAGAGGGGAATGTTTGTGGAGACACCTATGCCGACGCTTATGGCGATGAGGGCAACTTCGCTTGCAGTGTCGAAGCCTAAGCCGAAGAGTAAGCCAACAGGGTAGATGTGCCACGGTTCGCGTATGATTTTGAAGAGCGGGCGGAAGAAGCGGTTCATGAAGCCGCGTTTCTCCAGCAGGTTGTCCAGTTCTTGTTGTTTGAGTTTGCCCTGTTTTAGGGTTTGGAATATCTTGTATAAGCCGATGACTATGACGGCGTTTATGAAGCCTATAACCCAGAGGAAGCTTCCTGAGACTAAGGTTCCGATGACTGCACCTGCGCTTTGGAGCGAAGGAATGTTGGCGGCGACGGTGCGTGTTGCCACTATTAAGCCGACGATGAGGGCAACGACCACTGTGGAGTGACCGAGCGAAAACCACAGCCCTACGGTCGATGGGCGTTTTCCTTCCTGTATTAGCTTTCTTGTCGTGTTATCGATGGCTGCGATGTGATCAGCGTCGACACCATGGCGCAGCCCAAAGACATAGCACACTAATCCGAGACCTGCAAGGACCACGGCTATTTTGCCTATGACAAATGCCGCTGAGAAACCAACTATGGTGACGGTAATGATGGTGGCGAAGATTGTGGCTACTTTAATTTTCTCGTTTCGAGAAAGACCGAACGCCGAGTTTTTTGCCGTCAATTCTAAAAGTTCCTCAGTAACACTTTATTTAATATTCGTGTTACTGACCATATAAAAGCTTTTAGGTACAAAAAACCCATATTCACCAGCGATACCCATGTCAAAAGTCACCCGCATAGGAGTAACATTCCCGCCTGAACTCCTCAAAGACTTCGACGAAATCATAGGCAAAATGGGCTACGAAAGCCGCAGCAAAGCCATACAAGACGCCGTGCGCCTCTACGTCTCCGACCGAAAATGGCTCAAAGAAGAAGATACTATCCAAACAGGCATCATACTGATGGTTTACGACCACGAAGTGAAATGGCTTGAAAGCGAACTGACTGAAACACAGCACGAGCACTCTTCACTGATTACCTCAACCATGCACATTCACATCAGCGAACGAGACTGCCTGGAAGCCATAGCGGTGAAAGGCAAAGCCTCAGAAATACATCACTTAAGCGACGAGTTAACAACCAGAAGAGGAGTAAAAATCCTCAAAACCACGATTGTAACAGTTTAAACTTCAAACATCCGTTCAAGTGAAGCTCGGGCTTTTTTGGCAACTGCTTCAGGAACTTTAACAACGTTCTTTTCTTCTTTAAGCGCAGCGTAGAGCCTATCAAGCGTGGTAAGCTTCATGTTTGGGCATACGGCGCCTTCGTAGGCTAAGTAAAAGTTTTTCTCTGGGTTTTCTTTGCGCAGGCGATGCAGGATACCTTCTTCAGTCCCGACAATGAAGTTTTTTGCGTTGGATTCTTTGGCGTGTCGACACATTTTCGAGGTGCTGCCGATGTAATCGCCGACTTTGCGCATTTCTAAGCTGCATTCAGGATGAACCATAACCGTGGCATCAGGATGCTCCATCTTCAGCACTGTCACGTCTTCAGGCTGGAAAAGCAGGTGCGTTGGGCAGAACCCGTTTTCGGGAATGGGAATAAGTTTTTTCCCAGTTTTTTCAGATACATATTCAGCGAAGTTGTGGTCTGGACCAAACAGTATGGTGTCGGCATCAAGCGACTTTATGACTTCCACAGCGTTCGCGCTGGTGCAGCACACGTCACAGTGGGCTTTGCATGAAGCCAAAGTATTAACGTACAGCACAACTGGAGCGTTTGGGTATTGGGCTTTAGCCCGTTTTATTTCGTCAACGGTGAGCATCTGCGCCATTGGGCACCGCGCGCCTAAACAGGGCAAAAGCACCTTCTTGTCGGGATTCAATATCGCCGCTGATTCAGCCATGAAATCTACAGCTGAGAAAACAATCATTTTAGCGTCTTTTTCCTCTACTGCTTTACGGCTCAGTTCAATGCTGTCTCCGACGTAGTCAGCTATGTCTTGGATTTCTGCCCGCTGATAATTATGAGCCAAAATAACTGCTTTCTTTTTTTTCTTAAGTTTGAGGATTTTTTCGGCTAACGCCATGTTTTCGCCAATTCGCCTTAAAGATGAAAATTAAAGAGGATAAGTCAACAGATATATGCTTTACCCTTACCAGACACATTTTAGCCTTAAAGAACGAAAGAAAACCAGCTTTAGAGAGCTAAAATTCTTTTGATCCCCTTAAATGAAAAACAGTTCTAAACGGTTTATTGAGGGCTATAAGTTTTGACACTCTAAGCGTTTAGTTTGGTTGAAATGGTGTTACCTTAAACTCGATTCAGAGGCTTTATCACTTTAAGCGAAAACAAAAAAAAAGAAAAGGATATTGGTTGTTTTATGAGCGTTTTCTGAGAATCAATATGCCGACTATGGCGATTGCAATGATTATGGCGATTGCAGCGATCACAGTATATGACATAAGTGATGACTCAATCGATGAAGTATTCAATGGTGCTTGAGTTGGAGCAATTGTTGCTGGCGCTGGATTTGCGGTTAGATAGGTTTCTGCAAATGAGCCGCCGTATGCATTAGATCCTGCGAAGGTGGCGATGATATGGTATATGCCTGGAACCTGCGGAGTAAACGAGCAACCGTAGGTGCCGGTTATGTCGCTTGTGACGTTGCCGATGTGAATGTAGTTGCCATTAGGATCAATAGCGTCCAGTGATACTGGAACTCCTGTCGCGTTGGTGGGCATTGGACGATTTTGGAACAGGTATTCCATCCAAGCATCCATACTTGCATCGCTTATAGCTGGGGTGCCCTTGAGTGCAGTGGTTAAATCACCATCAACGTTGTGCAAACCAGAAGGAGACTGATCAGTAACAGTGCCTGTAATCGTTACGGAAGATCCGACAGATGCCCCTGATTGCGGCGCGGAAACTGTCGTCCCACTTGATCCAATGCCGATGCAGATTATTTGGTTGGTGTGAACATCGATGTATAAGATGCGACCGTCAGAGATTACCGGCATAGATGTGCCTGGTGTATAACCTGGCCATGCTGTGATAGCCCAGACTTGTTGACCCGTGATTGTGTTTAAGCAGATGAGTTCTCCGTCGCGTCTAATCGGATCACTTAAACCAGCGCCTTCATACGGTTGCAAGTACATGTAATTGCCAACAAAGAAGACCAGTTGTTGTGTCGAAGCTGGATACGGAGTTTCAAGGTAGCCGACTGATGGTTCGGTGTAGGTCCAATCGAGCTGGCCAGTCGTAGCGTTGTAGACCTTTAGTGATGCGCCTCTCCATATACTGAAGACCTGACCCTGATAGATGACGTTGTCCAGAGAGCTTCCACTGCTGCCATAGTATGAGAATTGGTCAGTTTGGTCGCCTGACCATAGTTGTTGCCCTGTCGCGAGGCTGTACGCCCACACCCATCCTGTCCCTTTAGACTGGAAGATGAAGATACCGTTAGCCTGAGACACATCGCAAATCACTGGGGAACTTGCTGCTCCGAGATACGTGCTGTTGGGTAAGGGGTCTAATGCTAATGGCGGTGTGAAAGTGGTTGTCCAAAGTGTTTGGCCCCAAGTGGGTGCTGCGAGACTGTAAGCCCTTAGATAGCCTTGAACTGTCCCTCTTAGCGTCATTTTGACCCACTAGTTCCAACAATTACGTCTTGGTCGGGAATAATCTGCCAGATGGAGCCTGTTTGGTTGACAATTGAATTCGCTGGACCCACTATACTAGCTACTGATACGTTCATTGAGTAGCCGTTTCTGCCGTCATATATTGCGCCGTATCCAATGCCGCCTTGAGATGGAGTTACTGAACCAGGTCTCCACATCCAAAAGGTGTTGGATGTCGCTGTTGGTGTTAATGTAGAACCATTCAGTAGCGTTGCGGGCGGATATACGCCATATTCTGGGCGCCACCAGATAGCTTGGGTTGTGTTCCAAATCTGCATGTAGTATTTAGGTGATGCTGTGGTTCCAAGATTGACAAAATTGAGGTAACATACACCGCCTTCGGAGTCTATGAATTGTGCACCTGAAGCAGAAACGTTGGCTACTTTGCATATGGGGTTTCCTGTGAATCCATCAAGCATCTGCCAAGTTGTAGTGCTTGTGCTGCCAGCGGGTACGGTCTGCCCGGTTGTTTGCCATAAGTAATCGAAGCCACCGTATTGGTTAGGGCTTGCATAGTTAAAGACTTCACCAAACGAGGGCATAGGATCACTTCCATCTGTGTTATTTCGGAAGTATAATGGGTTACCTGTATACAGATCAATGCAGTACCAGCCTTGATTTGGAGGCTGTGACACAGCGTAATATGCCTTGCCATCTAAGACTATGTTTGGTCCACCATATTGTTGGTAAGCTATTCCAGTGTAATATCCAGTGTCATTAGAATTTCCACCCATGAGTCCTCCACTCCATACTGAGCGCGTCCATAGTATGTGGCTGCTTGCTGGACCTTGTTGGTTGGGTATTCCTCCGTGCAATCTATATCCTGTAGTTGTACTCTCAAAAGCAGCTCCGCCCAGCCATTGTCCCATCACTGCGGCACCCCAGCCTCTGTTAACCTCAGACACGGGGCGTTCCCAGTAACCAGTAGGGAGCGGTGTCTCTAAGTATGAGGGGATTGCCGTCGCTTGTACAGTGAATGTAGCTGGTTGGCTTGTGCTGGCTGCAAAAGTATCGTTGACGTAGACGTTTTGTGAAAGTAGACCATTGGGAGTATTAGTGCCTGTCAGTACTTGTCCCGGGAAGAAAGCTTGTATAGTATAATTGCCAACTTCAGTCGGCGTGTATATAATGTATCCACCTCCAACAGGATCCGAAGTTAACGGACCATATGTATCGTTGGCTCCATCAGGCTTCATGACATTCACGTTGACTTTCCACCTGTCACCGTAATAGCCATATGATGTCGGCGGTATCCAGTCAAGCCACCAAATAAGGAGTATTTGCTGACCGACGCCAATTGTGTCCTGAGAATCGATAAAGCAGTGTGTAGGAATATTGGTCCATGCTGGCGTGTGCGCATTGGCGGATGGCAAAAACGTAAGCGACGAAGTCATAATAAATATCAGAAATAAAGTAATTGCAATAGATGTTATTTTGTTTCGTGAGAATTTCGCAGTTGTATTTTTCCTTGTCAAATTTATCATTTTTTTCTTATTTCTCCATTAATTTTTAGATTTCCAATATCTAACAACTCTATTTATAACACTTTCCTAAAGCTAATGTTTAATGATGGTTTAATTGTCGTAAAAAGCGGTGTCTTATGGCGACTTTTTCGCGAAGTTGAAACGCTTTTCAAGTCTTTTTAGATATTTAAAAAATACAAATTCTGATTCCAATTGCTCCTTTCATAACGTGCGTGTACTCTTCAAAATCAATGGGCTACCCTTTAAATAGCCTCAGATGCACGAAAACAGTTAGTAAAGTCTGGTGTATTAAGGAAAAAGGTATTTATTATTTGAAACTAAAGTACTGAAGGATGGAGTGATAACAATTTTGTCAGCTGAAAATCTCATAATAAAAAAAAGGCCTAATACTAATTTAACTGTAATGGTAAAATGTTTTAGTTCTTCTTTTTTTCATAGTGGTTAACCCATGCCCTATAATGAATTAAGAAAAGATTACCTGCTAAACCGCTGGGTTGTAATTGCGACGGAACGAAGCCGCAGACCCACCGACTTTGCCAAACCAAAAACTGAAACCGCCCAAACCCCGGTTTGCCCCATGTGTGTTGGCAACGAGAACATGACTCCTCCAGCCGTAATGCTGTATCTTAAAGAGAAAGACGGAGTAAACGTAGCTCAAGACCCCCTGGTTGGTGAACGCCCAAAAAACTGGCTTGTCCGTGTTATTCCGAATCTTTATCCAGCCTTCGGTCCTCCCAAGCAGCCTCGGGATGAAACGGAAATATTGATTAGCGACTGTTTTGGATACGCAGTTGGGGCTCATGAGGTTATTGTTGAGTCGCCTAATCATGATGAGGACCCAGCCGACGCTGAACTTCCCCAGCTGGAATTGGTCATTAACGCCTACATCGATAGGCTCAAAGCCTTAACCGCAAAGCCTTACGTGAAGTATGTTTCGATTTTCAGGAATTACGGCAAAGAAGCAGGCGCCTCGCTTTCTCATGCGCACAGCCAAGTAATCGCAACCCCCATCGTTCCCGATACCGTGCAGGAAGAGCTGGATGCGAGTAAGACATTTTACGAAAAAGAGGGCAAATGTGTCTTCTGCAGCCTAATTGAGCAGGAATCACGGGGTCCAAGGCTGATTTACGAAGATTCAGATTTTTTTGTCTTCACTCCTTACGCAAGCACCAACGCGATGGAATTTTGGATAGTGCCCAAAAAACACGCCGCCAACATCGTTGACTTGGATGCGGGGGAGGTAGCGGCGTTTGCAAAAACGCTTAAGTTAAGCCTTAAAGCCCTGAAAGACGTGGTAAATGACCCGCCGTACAATTACGGTTTCCACTTGGCATTAAACAAAGAGGCGCAGGATTATTATCATTGGCACTTGGAAGTTTATCCTAAACTGGGAATTTGGGCAGGCTTCGAGCTGAGCACTGGGATATACATCAACACGGTGACGCCTGAAACCGCCGCCGAAAGCCTCAGAAAAGCAATGAACCCTAATTTTGCTCAGTGACTGGTTTTTAGGCTTTATTGAGTGATGGGACCTAAAAATTAGCAGTGCTTTGGGTTGAGCTGTGGCTGCGTTTTGGTTGGGTTGGAAAATCTTAAATCCTTAAAGCATCTCTGCTTACTATGTAAGCCGCTTGAGGCTTACTGGGTGGAATAAACATGAGCCTGAGCCTCGGATACTTAACTCCTAAACAAAAAGTGATGTGGGACCTAAAAAGCAGCGGATTACAAGAAGCCCACATCGCAAGAAAACTCAACGTCACCCGCCAAACCGTCCACAAAGCCCTCGACACCGCTAACGTCAAAATCGGTGAAGCCCTCGTGGAAACCGCCAAAATCAACAAAATTGAAACCCGAAAAATCGACCCAGACAAAGGCTTCCTGCTCGGCTACAGCAGCCACTTCAAATCCCAAGCCTTCATCACCTTCTCTGCTAAAAACGGCATTCAAGTCTGGTACAAACACGAAGGCGACTGCGAAAAATGCAGCAAACTCGAAACTTGCAGAGAAACCCTGCTTGCCGAGGCTAAAGACCGCAACTTCCTACTGCTGGATGATACGAGCAAGATTTTGCCATCCCAACTCGCAGAAGCCTTATTCGCAAAAATTGTGGGTGAATAAAAATGGGTGTACGTAAGAGATTTAGGGATTTTAGGGATTGGTGTCCGCAACCGCCAGACCGATTTAACACGAAACTGAAACGTTACTCAATGCCTATAGCAACGGTGTTCACAGTAACCCTTGTTTTTAGCGTTTCCTTTTTCGTATTTTCTTCAAGCATCCTGTCCCATCCGACTGCTCCAGTCGTGCCGTTACTTAATGTGGCTACAACCCCTTCGACTGGTAACTGGTCAATGTTCCGTGCGGATCCGTCTCACAGCGGTGCTGGCGCAGGCAGTCCCGCGCTTACTCCCACGCAGCTCTGGAATTACACAACAGGAAGCTCTGTTTTCTCGTCTCCTGCTATCGTAGACGGAGTAGTTTACGTAGGCTCTTATGATGACAACGTGTATGCTTTGAACGCTACCGACGGGCAAAAGCTCTGGAGTTACAAAACGGGCAATGAGATTAATTCCTCTCCTGCCGTAGAAGCTGGAGCGGTTTACGTAGGCTCAGATGACCGTAACGTGTATGCTTTAAACGCTGCCGACGGCGCTAAACTTTGGAATTACACTACCGGCGGCGATGTTTACTCATCGCCTGCCGTAGTCGGCGGCGTAGTTTACATAGGCTCATTGGACGACAATATTGATGCTTTGAACGAAACCAACGGTGCCAAACTCTGGAATTACACCACTGGTGCTCCGGTTTGGTCGTCCCCTGCCGTAGTCAACAACGTAGTCTACATAGGCTCAGAAGACGGCAGAGTTTATGCTTTAAACGCCTCCGACGGCTCCAAAATTTGGAGTTACACTGACGGCAAATCGGTGGGATCATCTCCAACTGTTGCTGGTGATGCGGTTTACTTGGGAGATTCTTTCGGCAACGTTCATGCTTTGAACGCTACAAGTGGTAAACAGCTCTGGAGTTACCCTGTGGGCGGCGAGGTCGATTCGTCTCCTGCTGTCGCCAACGGTGTGGTCTTCGTAAGTTCAGCCGACGATAACATTTATGCTTTGAATGCGGCTAACGGCAACAAACTATGGAGCTACCCGTATGACGGCGGCGGTTCGTCCCCTGCCGTAGTCAACAACGTAGTCTACATAGGCTCGGATAACTACAACCTTTATGCTTTAAACGCAGCTAACGGCCACAAACTCTGGAGTTACGCCACCAGCGCTCCCATTGAATCGTCACCTGCTGTTGACGACGACGTAGTCTACGTGGGCTCCCTTGACGACAACGTTTATGCATTAGGCGGTTCATCTCCTTCGGCTACGCCGTCTCCTTCTCCTACGTCGTATAACACATTACCAATTGTGATCGGGGGAATAGCTATAGTCGTTATTGCTGCCGCACTAGTTTTCTTAATGCTCTTGCGTAAGAAGGACCGCCGTCAAGAATCAGGAATGAGCAAAGATGGAAATACGTAAAAGATTCAAAAGTTTTTGGTGCCCACAGCCACCCGACCACTTGTCATTTAAACTGAAGCGCCGCTCCATGCCCATTGCCGCCGTGTTGACAGTGACTCTTATTTTGTCTGTTTCGTTTTTTGTGTTTTCTACAAGTTTAATATCTAATCCGTCTGTTCCAATCATGCCTTTAGCTGAGGTGTCTGGTTCAACAGGTCCCGCATTGCTTTGGAACTTCACGACCAATCAAGACTCAGTCTTTTCTCCCGTTGTCGCAAACGGGTTCGTGTACGTAACCTCTGAAAACAAATTCGGTAGCGCTATTACCCTTTTCTGCCTCAACGCGTCCACTGGCACTCAGGCATGGAACACCACAGGGACATTCCTCAACTTCGTAGTTGCAAATGGATACGTCTACATTAGTCAGGCAGTTGAAGCGCAACCGCCCAGCCAAGGTATTTCAATTTTGCATGGGGCTATTTCCTGCTTAAATGCCTATAGCGGGAGCCAACTTTGGAATTATTCTTACCGCACCCAGTTAGGCGCTCCTATCGTAGGTGGAGGCATCGTCTACGTGGACGGCACAAATTTCGCCTTAGCCCTGAATGCTTTAACAGGAGCAGAAATATGGAACTACTCGGCTCCAGCTGGCACCAGTTTTAACAGCTTCGTTTTAGCCGACGCAAATCTATACGCAATTAGCGCTTCACTCTCAATAGCAAACGCCTCATATCACAGCGTTGTCTACGCACTTGATGCTTCATCAGGCAAGAATTTATGGAACTACACTGCGCCTGGTCAATTTAATTCTCTTGTTGCCGCCGACCAAAACGTCTACGTCGGCTCCAACTTCGCGGACACAACAGGAAATACGCTTTTTGAGAATGCCAGCGGAAGCATTTACCAAGGCGGAGTTCTCGCGCTCGACGCTTCAAATGGAACCCGAATCTGGAACTATTCAATCAATAGCTCCGTTGGGTCACCAATCGTCAGTAAAGGCATGGTTTACGCAGTTTCCAGCAACGCCGGTATCTATGCTCTTGATGCTTCCAACGGGAGGGTGATTTGGAAATATTCAAGCAAGCTGGGCTTGGGTTCTAACCTGCTTGTTAACGGTTACTTTTACGTGGGCTCTCCTGCAGGCGTCTATTGCTTCAACGCCTATAATGGACGCGTGATTTGGAAGTTTGTAGCCAGCAACTTCGCTGGCTCTGCGGCAACTTCTCCAGCGTATGCCGACGGCGTAATTTACGTGGGATGGAGTGACCCTGGGCTTTTCTCACTTGTCACTCAGCACAGTTTTTATGCGCTTAACGCGGCGAACGGCAAGGAACTTTGGAGCTACCCGCTTGGATACACGGTAATATCTTCTCCGACGGCGTATAATGGCACTGTTTACATTGATGCATCTTTTGTAAACCCCCTCCGCGATGAACTTGATGAAGGACCAGGCGCAGTTATTGCTGTAAAATCAAATGTTACTTCTTTGCCGTTGCCGACGCTTCCGATTTCAGAACCGACCCTCTCCCCGCTGACCACCACCGCCGGCGCAATACTCGTCGCAGTTGTAGTCGCGATAATAATTTCATCAGTTGCCTACACTTTTGGAAAAAGATTGAAAACCAGAAAGGCGAACACTTCACTGCCGTCAGATTTGCCATCCAAGGCATTGTTTACACAAAAAAAAGAGGGCGACCAAAATACTTTTCACTAATCGCCTTTTTTTTCGCACATTTTCCAGCCACGCTAAAACTCAAATCAAGCCCTAAACCGCAAAAGCAACCCAGAACAAGCCCTGAACAGACCGCCTACCTACCTATAGACACCCCTACTATTTGTGCAAAAATTCAGCCACAAAAATGCAACAAAAAAGCCAAAATACTAAGTAGACTGAAACCGTGGTTTAACCATCAGCACGTCCTCTACGTATGCTCGAAGCGGCTCGGCGACGCTCCACGCTTGCGAGATGCAGCCGCGCGGCGTGTTCGGCGAGTCACAGTCGTATATTTCGCTCAAAGTGCCCAGACCTGCCTGGTTAACGCCCGCGACGAAGAAGGGCAAAATAAGGTTTTTCATGGCGTAGTCGCGTGACTCGGCGCTGTAGCCGTTGACTTTCAGATATGCTGTTACGAATGGTCCGAGCAGCCAAGGCCAGATGGTTCCGTTGTGGTAAGCGGTGTCTCTGCTGAGCCTGTCGCCGAAGCATTTGCCGACAAACTTTGGGTCAGTTAACGCTAATGTACGCAAGCCAAAAGGCGTCACCAACTCACGATTCACCAGATTGACAACCTGAGCGCTCTTGTCCGCATCAAGCATAGTGAAATCTAGTGAGGCAGCGAAAATCTGGTTGGGGCGAAGCGACGCATCAGCGCCGTCAGCTTGCAGAACGTCAAAGAGGCAGCCTGCCTGGGGGTTCCAGAATTTCTCGTTAAAGCTTCGACTGGTTTTCTCCGCCATCACAGCGTATTTCTGGGCTAAAGCTTTCTCGCCAAATTTGTCTGCCAGCAACTGCATAATTCTAAGTGCATTGTACCAGAGCGCTTGGATTTCCACTGCTTTCCCAACTCTTGGCGTAATCTCTTTGCCGCCTACCGCCGCATCCATCCAAGTTAGCCTTGAACCATGCATAAGTAAGCCATCGTCATCCAAGCGAATGCCAAACAAAGTGCCCCGCTCATGATAATCGATTATTCCCTGCAGGTTGCCCCAAAGATTTTCTTGAACAAAAGCGGAGTCGCCTGTGTACTTCAGGTACTGCAGCACAACGTTAACGTACCAGAGTGTAGCGTCAACGGCGTTGTAGGCTGGTTCACCTGACTTGTCGGCGAAAAAATTGGGAATAAGCCCGTTTTTGCAGAACTGAATGTAAGTTTGAAGAATATCTTTCGCAGCGTTAAATCTACCGGTAACAAGCAGTAAGCCCGGCAGCGAAATGAAGGTGTCTCTGCCCCATGATTCAAACCAGTGGTACCCGGCGATAACAGCTTTTTTGCCAGCAGCATTCGAGACGATGAAGGAGTCGGCAGCTAAAAGAACCCAGCTTAGCCAATCGCTCTCCGAAACCTCAGGATGCAAACCGTAAAAGCCATAGAGGAGACTTCTTTGGTGTGATTGTTCCTGATTGAAGGAGGCGGTAACTTCGTTGGTTGAGCCGCCGGTTGAATCTAAAATTTCACGTGTCTTTTGTCCGTCTAAGTTTACGGCGGCGCTTATCATGAACAATTTGTCTTCTTGAGCCGGGACTTGAACTTCAAAAAACCCCGGTTGGAAGCAGTCATCTACGCTTTCTTCGCCTCTTGCGGCTTCCATACGATAGAACAAACGGTTCACCCAGTTGATTTTCTCCGTAAACTCCCCGTCACTTGAACGGCAAAGAATTGTTGCTTGGGGATGCTGGAAAACTGTTTCGGATTCTTTGACGCTGCTTTTTTGGGTAAAGCCCACTGTGGTTTTCACTGTGTCTAAAACAGTGTGGAAGTACCGGCAGGTTAAAATCGGGTATATCCTAAGTTTGGCTTCAAGGCTGTTCTTGTTAGAAACCTGATAAATCACTGAGACAGCGTTCTTGTTTTTAGGCATGAAAACCGTTTTATCGAGCTCCAAGCCGCCGAAAACATATGAGTAAGTGGGAAAAGGCGAAACTGAAAAATTCCGTAGCAGCTTAAATCCCTGCGGGTAAATATTATTGATAAACTCGTTAGTGCCCAGCCTAAAAGCGTCATTGCCCACAAAGACATCTTCATCGAGCTTTGAGACGCATACTGTGCGGTCGCCGGGAGGATTCAACGCGGCAACCAATAAGCCATGATATTTCCTTGTGTTAATGCCTAAAACGGTGCTTGACGCGTAACCGCCCAACCCATTAGTTATGAGCCATTCCCACCGCAGAACCTCGTCAAAATGAGAAAGCTTTTCTTGATCAAAAGCTATGGTGGGCACTTTCATTTTTACGGCATCAGCTTGGCAATGTTTTTGTCTCGTGGGACACAGAAATAGTTGGCTACTGGGACACATTTTGTTCTGAACAGTAGCAGATGAGGCTTCGTCAACTTGTATTCTGTGAGGGTTTCAGCGTACCCCATGCCTTTCGCGAAAACCAACTCGGCTGCATCGTAAATTTTCAGGAATTCAGGTGAAACTTCCTTTTTCTGCAAGCCAACCGCATCGGTTCCTGTTGTTAATATGTCGTCGGCTACTTTGTTCATGCCTGTGAATACCACGTCGTCTAAAGTCGCATCGTTAATGACAGGCCCGCCTTTAACGACATATGTTACTTTTAACCCCATGTTTTTTAACTGTTCAACCAGCAACTTGTCAAAAACGATTTCTCCGGCATTATCCGCTAAAAAGAGGACACCGTTTGCTTTCTTCGCTAACTCATATGCTTTGTCAACATCATCAATAATCAGGTCTTTAGCGGCTTCCCTAAAACAACCCGACAAATTGTTCAAGTTGAACTTGTGTCCTGGAATATCAAACTCCATAATATTGCCTACGATGGCGCAAAGGCATGCTTTCTTGAACCGTTCCTGCTGATTGTTGCCCTCTTCAACAAGTTTTTTTGCACGCGGCAGCATTTTCAACGCTTTCTCGTTAGCCTCCCTCTTGGTTCGAAGATACGGGTCATTGTTGCCTGATAACTGTTTAATTATGCGGTCTCTTTTTGTGCCTAAATCCGCAGCCACCGATGTTGATTTGAATTCTCGATTTAGCAGCTTAACAATTTCAGCGACGCATCTGAAGCGTAGGGCAGGGTTTGTTGTGGCTTGATAGGTCTGCGTTGTTCCCCGTGCAAGCAGGCAAGATTCACATTCAGCTTCAACCTTCAACGTTTATTCACACAGTTATTGTTTTGTTGCGTCGGCAAATGCACGCATGATACTATATGGGTCTTTCGCTTTCACTATAGCGCTTGCAACAAGCACTCCGTTTGTTCCCAGCTTCAAAGCTGTTGAAACATCTTCGCTTCGACTTATCCCTGCACCGCAAAGAATAGTGATGTCTGGGTTAATTTGGCGAACAAGCTTAACTGTGTTAGTAACTACCTGAGGCTGCGCTTTAGAAACCGCGATACCCGTGCCGATAAGTTCGGGAGGCTCAATTGAAACAATATCGGGCCATAATGCGGCGGCGGCAGCGCTTACACTGGGATTATTTGCGCACACACAGGAAACTAATCCTTTTTCACGAGTCAAAGCGATGATTGCATCAATGTCCGCGAGTTTAAGCTGCCTTTCTGAATGATTAATTAATGTTCCAACGGCGCCTGCTTCCTTAACTGACTCCGCGAGAACATGAGCTGTACAGTTCCCAGGCTTAATAGGGTCAATATGCTGAGCGAAAACAGGTATCTCAACCGCCTCAGCTATCCTTGAGATGTCAGCGAACTGCGGCGCAACCACAATGGATACCCCTGTTTCTTCAGACGCCTTTTCGGCGTTCTTTGCAAGTTCAACGGCTTTTTTCCCTGTGGACTCGAGATAAGTCTTAAAATTTACGATGATTATGGGCGTTTTTAGTTTCAAGCAGTTTGCCTCGTTTAAAGAGTAGCGTATTTTGTTAATATCGTTTTTCTTTTAAATACGAAGTGAGGCTATTTTAAACTTAAAAAATTGTTAAGGGGCGGGGGCTTTAAGTTGCAGGGAGGCTCTTTTAGCAACATCTTCGGTTAACATGCCTATGAGTTGCCCGTTTTTAACCATGGCAGCTCGATTCATGCCCTTTTCCGCCATAAGCTTCATGGCAGTAAACATCGATTCGTCTCCTTGAAGAATTATAAGCGGCGTGTAATTGAGGTCTTTTGCAAGAGTTTTCTTAGGGTCCTTGTGTCTTTCAACTATTTCCTTCAAGAGGTCTCTATCGCTTATTACGCCAACGGGTTTATGATTTTCAGTTATGAGAATTGAAGGGACGCTGTTCTGTAACATTTTATCGACGAGATAAGCAATCGCGTCAGTTGTGGAAACCTCAACCGTGGGAAGTTTGGTGCCTGCTTGACTGCTAATTTCCGAGATGTCTATGCCCCTCTTCCAGATGTCACTGAGCATTTCGCTTACTCTTTCTATTTGGCTGGTGTCGCTGGAATAGAATGTGTCAGCCAGGTAAAAGGCAGATTCAGTTCCTACGTCGCTTAGCGGCGGCATCTTAAACATGAACAGGTGCTTGTTGTCAACTAGCATCATTGTTAGGTAGCTGATTGGCACATGCTTGATTTCATATCGACTTGACAGCCGCTGGGCTGGTTCAAGATTATCTAAATCTATGGATGCCATTAATCGTACTTTCAAACCTTTTTTGAAGTAATTTATTAACGGGTCATCTTCGGAGAGGCGGTTAATGCTTTGTGATGTTGTGATTATTACAATTTCTTTTTTTGCCGATTCAAGAACCTTAGTCACTCTTGACCAAGCTTCTTCAGGGTCTTTTATGACAAGCGTTTCGCCTGCTGGTGTTCCGCTTTTCAGCTCTTCTATGCGTCTTGAAGCGTCAATTCCGCTTTGCCACATCTGAACAAAAAAAGCTTTCAGAACTGAAATAAACATTTTGTCATTTATCCATAAGCCTTCATCATCCAAATTAAGCACGGATGCTTCATTGCTGAAAGGCGCGTACAAGATGGCTTCTTCCTCGTCTTTAATTAAAAATCGCGGGAAAAATTTGGAGCTCATGTTCACGTGATGAAGCTTAATGTTTAGTTTTTCTTCAGCAATACTTCTGTCTAGCCTTTCCGCGATTTTGAGGTTTTCAGGGGAAATCTCTGTTATTATTTGGAAGGGTATGTTTCGCTCTTGGGAAGAGGTGAAAGCTGTGTCGAAGATGCCTGCTATGTCTTCCTGAATTAAACCTAACATTGTTGTTAAAACTATGACTTCAGAGTTCGATTCCTCAATCATAGACAACATTTTAGCATGAATTTTTTTCTTGCCTGCAATTATGGAGAATTTAGCTACTGGATACTCTGATTCGGGGCGCTAATTGACTCCCAAGCCGTTAGAAGACTCTGTTTCTGATCAGATAGGCTGGTAACCTCGTTCTTTTTAGCGCTAATAAATGAGTCAACTAAGGCTTCAAAAGGCACAATCGTGAAGCGCGTAGGTCTCTCCAATGTTGCTTCAATGAAGCCTTTCTCCTGCAGCTTCTTGAATGTTCGATAAGCTTGGACTCGCTCCATTTTAAGCCTTTTAGCCACAAAGCTGGTTGACTGGACACCGCTTTTAGCAAGGAACATATAGACCTGAATTTCTCTCTTTGAAAGCCCGAGAATCTGCAAAAACTTTGTTACATCTTTTTCGCTCACTCATGCAACCGCCGTTTAAAACCCCGCTGTCTCTCAATTTAAAAATGTGACTCGCCATTTATATAATTAATGTTTTTTTGTAGACTTTTTGTTGAAACATTTGACTACAATTGAAGGCACTTTTATGTTTAAAATGTGGTTAAGCAAGTTTTTGCTGTAATGTGCCTTTCTCGCTTTTTGCTTTTTTCGCGGGCTTCCATGATTTTCTAACAAAGCTTGGGTAATCTTCGTTTTTTTCCAGCAGTTGCCTCAGGAAGATCATGGTTTTGCCGTCGGTTAAGTATCCGCTGCCGAAGTTGCCGTATTCAACTTTTAGGCTTGCGATTTCTCTGTCGCGTTCTACTTTAGCTATGATGGATGCGGCTGAAACAACTGGGTAAATCCTGTCTGCTTTGTGTTTTGAGATGATTCTGGTTTTGGTTTTTAGGCATTCTCTGATGTGGTTTCCAAATCGGTGCTCCACGGTGTCTGCTGCGTCGACGTAGGCTTCGTCTGGTTTTAAGGCTTCAATTATCTGCGCCATGGTTTGTGCTTCAAGCCTGTTGAGTTTGTGCAGTGTTCGGGCGCTGCCAACGACTTTGTCGATTTGGTATGGAAGAAGCTTTATTGTCTGGTGGTTTTGGGTTAACCGTATGATTTCGGGGTAAAGGGCTTCCCGTTTCTTGGGTGTCAGGAGCTTTGAATCCTTCACGCCTAATTCAATTAACGAGGGCAAATGCTCAGCTTTCAACATGACGCCTGCAACCACTAAGGGTCCGATAACGCATCCGCGGCCAGCCTCGTCAACACCAGCAACCAACATTTTTCAGTTCATCCTTAAGACATGAATGCGTTTGTATTCTAGGCTATAATGCTTTTCCAAAACCTCGGAGTTTAAAGAAAAAGGTGGAGGATGCAATTTTGGCGGTGCTTCTTGTGGTTGTTTTTTGTTTGGCGGGTTGCATTTTTGTGGCTGGAAATTGGCACAAATATGAGGGTAGGTCTACCGGTCGGCGGTTTTGCGTCAGGGCTTGTTTGGGGTTGCTTTTTGTTAACAGGGTGTTTTCCTGTTGTTTATGGTTTTTGCGCCACAATCATCGCGTGCGCCTTGTCAAAGGGCTCCAAGTTCACAACCTCTTTGACGTCAAAGCCTCTTTTCCGCAGGATACTGGCTTCTTGCCGGTACACCGCGTCGGGATCCATTGTTACGTCGATGCTTTGCGCTTTGACAGCCAACATCACCCAGCCCCCAGGTTTAAGGAACACGTCGGCGTTGTCAGCAAGCAGCTTAGCCTGCTCCGGCTGCGCCACATCACAGTAAATCGTGTCCACTTTCCCAGAGATGAACATCGCGTATTTTTCAGGCATCCGCGCGTCCTCCAGCAGCGGTGAAATGTTAGGTCGATAAGCAGCGACATTGTTTACTAAATCCCTGATGGAGCGCTGAGCAAATTCGACGCAGTAAACGTACCCGCCTTCGCCGACGATGTCTGAAACGTGGCTGGGGGTGGTTCCAGAAGCAGCGCCCAAATAAAGCACCTTGCTGCCAGGTTCGATGGGCACGTTTTGCACGCCTTTAAGAATGGCGGCTGCCAACTTGCTTCTGAAAGCATCCCAAATGCGGTATTCAACGCCCTTGAACTTTACGAGGCGTTCACCGTAAACGTTTAAGCCAGGCGTCAGGTTGCGTGTAGCCAACCGCTGTGAGCCTTCTTCCAGAATGGCTTGGTAGATTTCCTTGAATTTTACGTGCGGTTTAACCTTGAGGGGCACGTCTGTCTCTACTCCGATTCTGACCGCTGCGGCGTCTTCGTCTGCCACGGTCACGTTCCCTGAACGATTGCCCTCCTCGGCTTTCGGGTGGTCTTTGTTCTCTGCGTTCAAATGGTTGCCTTTCAAATGCTGGCCTTGGCTTAGGCTCTTTTGGTGGCGGCGGCTCCTTGTATTTCTCGTGGATTTCTTCTAAGCGCTTGTTTATGTCGGCTTTTAATCTGTCTCCGATAAAGTGGCCTCCGAAAGCGTCAGCTCTGGCGGCGATAGCTAGTTTCCCAGCGATTACCCGCGCGATTTTTCCTCTCTGCCACCTCTTAGCATCATGCAACAGTGTATGCTGGAAGATTAAGCCGTGCTTTGGCGGTCTCGCGCCCGTTTTCAATGAGCGGAACAGCGCTTTCTCTGCGCCTAAAACTTGAATTGTGCTTGCTGGTCTCATAGCCAAGGTTTGCAGGCTGCCAGCGATAGCGATTAACCTTGCGCCGAGAAGTGCACCTGCAACAGCGCGAACATTGGGCGCCATTTCCTCCATGGTTCTGTCAACGTAGTTATCCATGTTCTTGCGCAGTTCGTAGAATCCGAGCACGTTTTTGGCTAAATCTTGTATCTGCTCCAAGTCGCGTTCAGCTATGTCTGCGCCCATGGATGATTCAGCGGCTTTCGCAACTAAGGCTGCCCGCTCTTTAGGAATATTTTCTTTTTCCAAGGCTTCAATTGTGTAGCTTTCTCTGTCGCCTAGGTTCATGACGAGCCGGGAGTAAGTTTCGTGTTTTTCGATTAAGCGGTCAAGCTCTGGGAAATAGACGCCGTACCATTCTCTTAGCCTGCCCATGAACAGGTTAACTGTGCGGTCTAAATCATCCAGCGTCTGAATACCCTGAGCGATGATTAAGTCTCTTTTTTCTGAGGCGCCTTTAATTCGCAGTTTGGCAAGTTCCAAGCTGACGTTGCGGTTCCAAAGGCTAAGTTCCTGCTCATCTTTAACAAAGCCTGATTCAACTGCAACTTCATTCATGCGTGAACGGAGAACTTCGGCTTCGGCGGGTTTTGCAACTTCCACCGTGACGTTCATTTTGCGTTGAATTTCTTCTGCCAAGTTGGCGTTTTCAAAAACAAACGTGTCGAAACCGACGTTTTTCAGAAGAGAAATTAACGAGAAAACTTCATCAGACATTTTTCCTGCTTCAGTTTTAAGCAGGCTTCTTGCTGCCGCCTGAGGTTTTTTTGGAAACAGAACCTTCTCAACTAAACTGTTTTTGTCGTCGAAAGCTGCAACTCCATACGGAAACTGAATTATGAATGCTTTCATTTTTTAACCCCAATAAACTAACTATTGTCAATACCTTAACCTAATAAATAGTTATGTTGCCTTAAATTGAATAGAGCCGATTTTTCCATGTTATTGGTTCTATATTGCCCATTTTATTTATCAAGACTTTGTAACGGCTGCGTAAAGCATATTCAGCGGCCTAAATTGCAAATCTGCTTCTGCTTTCTAATTTCAATAGAGCGTTTGCTGTTACAGCTAAAACAAGCTCACAGCCACCACTTAAAAAACCTAAACTCAACCGAAAACTGAGACCGAGTTCATGACAACACGTTTTTATTTGATGAAAACATGAATTATTGCGGGTTTAAGCGAAATAGGTTAACTCAGACGCAGACAAAAAAATTCAGGAAGAGAGAGAGGGGAATCAGTCATCTGCGTCTAAGTTAACTATTCAGCTCACGCTTTCAGGCTCACCTTTTCTGCGTGCTTATACATTAAATGCGTCTTGAATGATAAATAATGATGTGACTGTACATTCACAGTAACAAGGTAACGATTTTTTCTTAGATTTCTATATTTGCTGGGTGAACCTCTTCATCCTTAAGGACGGATACGACTAATGGGAGCGGTCATTTTTTTGAGGAAATTCAAGGGTGAATCGGGTGCCTTTTCCGATTTGGCTTTCAACAGTTACTTTGCCGTTTAATGCTTCGGTTAGCTTTTTGACCACTGCTAAACCGAAACCTTGACCTTTAGCTTTAGTTGTAAATAAGGGCTTGAAAAGTTTATCTTTGATTTCATCTGTTATACCCAAGCCAGTATCCTGAACGCTTACGAATATCTTGTCATCTTTGCAGGCAGCATCTATGGTTAGTTTTCCGCCTTCAGGCATGGCTTGAATTGCGTTTGAGCACAGGTTTGTTAGTATCCTCTTCAAGGCTAAAGGATCAGTCATCAGTTTTGTAAAACAAGGTTCAATATAATAAACGGCATTTATGTTTTCAGGAACTTTTAAGGTCGATAAAACGTCTTGAACTAGTCTCTTTAAAATCGGTTTCTTCAAAAGAAGGCGTTGAGGGTTTGGCGAACTCTTGAAGATCAGTAACAATCTTATTCATATAAAATGCATTATCCTCTATAGATTGGAGGCTATCTTTCAGGTACTTCTTGGTATTACTTTCAGGCAAATCGTCTATTTCCTTTTTTGACAGGAATATTTCGCCAATTATAGATTGCAACGGATTGCGTATATCATGACCTACCATGCCGGCGGTAGCGCCAATTGCGGCTAAGCGTTCAGAATCTTGCAGTTGCCTCTCTAAATTCCTACGCTGAGTAATATCGTTGAACAAGATGGCAACTTTTCGGATTTTTCCTTCGCCGACTGGGAAGGCAAAAACATCATACTAGCGATTCAACGCTCTTGCCTCGTTAGTAAAACGTATTGGTTGCCCCGTTAAAGCGACTTTTCCGTAAATTTCAAACCAATTCTCCTCATAGTTCGGAACAAGACTGCGCATAAGTTTTCCCGTCGCATCATGCAGTCCAGTCTGACGCTCAAACGACTCATTGACTTCCAAAAAGCGATAATCTGAAGGTTTGCCCTCAGCGTCAAAAATCATTTCAATAATACAAAAACCCTCGTCAATTGAATCAAACAATGTTCGGTACTTCTCTTCGCTTGCTTTCAGCGAGAGCGTACGTTTTTCAACTGTATCCTCCAATTTTTTGCGTTCAATGGCGTAGGTTATTGCTCGAATTAGTAGTTCGCCATCAATTTTTCCTTTGATGAGGTAATCTTGTGCACCTCTTCGAACTGCTTCTAAGGCTAATTCATTGTCTTTGTGGGCAGTCAATATCAGAATAGGGATTTTCTGAGCCTCAGCATGCATCTTCTCAAAAGTGTCGATCCCTTGGCTGTCAGGCAATTCCAAATCTAGTAGCACTGCATCTATGCATTGCTCTGACAACTGGTCTAGTCCATTTGAAAGCCTGTCAACCCATTCTAAGTTGCTCATAGCAAACTTTTGTTCTTTCAGCATTTCTTGTATAAGTCTGGCGTCTCCGGCATTGTCTTCAACTAAGAGGATTCTAATTTTATTTTACTCCTTAGGTGGCAGTTTTACTATTGTAAACCAGAATTCTTCAAGTGTATGTATTATTTCAACGAATCGGTTTAGGTCAACTGGTTTGGTAATGTAGGCGTTTGCGTGCAGGTTGTAGGATTTAATGATGTCTTCGTCAGCCTTGGATGTTGTTAATACAATTACGGGAATATGCTTTAGCTTTGGGTCTTTTTTAATCTCAGCTAAGACTTCTCGACCGTCTTTTCTCGGCAAATTCAAATCTAACAGAATCATGTCTGGAATAGGGGCTTTTGCAAATTTTTCTTTTTTGTTTAAGAAATCCATTGCTTCAACGCCATCTTTAGCCACGTAAATTTCGTTTAGCACTTTTGCGTCTTTGAGGGCTTCTTTGGTTAAGCGAACGTCTCCAGGATTATCTTCCACTAATAAAATATCCACTACCAATGCATCAATTTTTTTCATATCTTTTAATTACTCCTTTTTAGTTTGTTTAATGTAAAGTAGATAGTTGAACCTTTTCCCTCTTGCGACTCAATCCAGATGTGCCCTCCATGCCGCTCAACGATTCTTTTGCAGACGGCTAAGCCGATTCCCGAGCCTGGATACTCTTCTCGGGTATGTAGTCGCTGGAAAATCTTGAAAAGGCGGTCGAAATATTCAGGGGCTATACCGATGCCGTTATCGCGTACTGAGAACAAGTACTCATTAGCCTTAACTTGAGCGGACACATGAATTCGGGGCGGCTCTTTACCATGGAACTTTATGGCGTTACCAATCAAATTTTGGAAGAGCTGAACAAGTTGCCCTCCGTCACCCATAACCACTGGCAGCTTATCATGCGTCACCACTGCATTGTTTTCAGTAATTAACGCCTGCAAATTCAAAAGCGCAATGTCAAGCGTTGATTCAAGGTCTGTTGGCTCAAAGGGCTTGCCAAGTCTGCTCACACGCGAGTAAGTCAGGAGGTCGTCAATTAATCCTCGCATTCGGTTGGCACCGTCCACGGCGTAGGCGATGAACTCGTCAGCATCAGAGTCTAGTTTTCCCTTGTACCTTCGCTCTAACAGCTGAACATAGCTTGCTACCATACGCAAAGGCTCCTGCAGGTCATGCGATGCAACGTAAGCAAACTGCTCCAATTCGGCATTTGATTGTTGGAGTTTTTCCATTGTTTGTTTGATTTCGTTCTCCATTGCTTTGCGGACGGTGATGTCTCTTGCTGCTGCAAAAACACCCTCCACCTCGCCCTGCGGGTTTCGATAAATTGAAGCGTTATACAAAACATCAGTTATTCTGCCCAACTTATGCCGAATTGCCAGCGGGTAATCTTTAACTAATCCTTCGGTGAAAACTTTTTGATATCCCGCTCTTGCCTCTTCTGGTTCAGTGAAATAGTTCAGAAAATCGCTGCCGATAAGTTCTTCGCGAGAGCAACCAGTAACATCCTCAGTAGCCTTGTTAACGTCAGTAATCTTCCCTTCTTTGCTGATTGTAACCAATGGGTCCAAACTTGCTTCAAGTAGACTTCTTGAGTACAAAGATGCAGCCAACAGTTTTTGTTCGGCAAGTTTGCGTTCAGTAACATCTCTTGCTGCAGCTAAGACGCCTTGAATCTCGCCTGCCCCGTTTCTGTAAACCGTAGCGTTATAAAGCACATCCGTGATTTGCCCAGACTTATGTCTAATCGCCAATGGATAATCTCTAACAAAGCCTTCAGTGAAGACCTGTTTGTAACCAGCCCTCGCGTTTTCGGGCTCGGTAAAGTAATTTGAAAAGTCACTGCCAATTAATTCTTCTCTCGAACAGCCAGTAACTTCTTCAGTAGACCTGTTAACATCAGTGATTTTGCCGTCGGCGCTAATTGTGACAAGCGGGTCTAAGCTGGCTTCAATTAGACTACGCGAATACAGCGAAACCGCACGCACCCTCTCTTCAGCCTGCTTGCGTTCAGTTACGTCTACATTTGATTCAAGTATTTCTGTAACTTCACCGTTTTCATCAAACGATGCCAGCCAAGAACTTTGAACAACTATTTTTTCGCCATTTTTCTTATAATGAGACAGCTCGCCCGACCAATTGCCTACCGTCTTGAGCTGGTTAACGATGTTGTCTAACGACTCTGGAAAAGTAGTTTTTAAGAGGTCTCGAGAACGCTGACCAATAACCTCATTCTTGCTCCAACCGTAAAGTTTCTCTGCACCCTGACTCCAAAAAGTAATAGTATCATCAAGCTTCTTGATCATGATGCCATCAGGACTAAGATCGATAAGCGCCGCCTGCTTACGCAAAGCCTCCTCAGTCCGCTTACGTTCTGTAACATCACGTGCCGCTGCAAAGACCCCTTGAATTTCGCCTTTATCATTCTTGTAAACAGTGGCATTGTACAACACATCGGTGATTCTTCCAGATCTATGTCTTATGGTTAAAGGATAATCTATCACGAAACCTTCAGTGAAAACCCTACTATATCCTACTTTGGCTTTTTCGGGTTCGGCGAAATAATCTGAAAAGTCTGTACCAATCAACTGTTCACGAGAGTACCCGGTAACTTCTTCGGTGGATCTGTTCACGTCGGTAATTTTGCCTTCTGGGCTAATCGTAACTAAAGGATCCAAGCTTGCCTCAATAAGACTGCGAGAATACAGAGAAGCAGTTCGTAACTTCTCTTCGGCAAGTTTGCGGTTAGCTGTCATCTGGTTGAATGCGTTGGAAAGCTCACTTATCTCGTCATTACTTTTAGTTTCTATAACGTAATCAAGGTTCCCTGAGCTTACAGTGTTGATTCCGTTTTGGAGTTTTGCTACTGATTTTAAAGTTCTTCGGAAAATCATAAGGTAAATTGTTACTAGGAAAGCGCCGAATGTGACCACAAGCGAGACAATAAGCAAGATGTTTGTATCATCAACTTGGCGGGATTGATCACTTAATCGAACGCGACAGCTGGGAGGAATCAGAGGCAAGTGCCTGACCCTGAACCGCCATGCTGCTCCATCTACTCTGAAATGCAGGGTCAATCCTGACGCTTACATTTCGAGACGCACTCTGCAAGAAGGCAACTACCACGGCAAAAGATTCGTTGAGCCTTTGCAAATCTTCAGCTAACGTTTTTTGCAAGTATTTGTTGTTGGGGACTGGTAACTTGCAGATTTGACACATTTCCATTGAGAGAAGAAAGCTCGGATTGCCATTGAGAAAGCTGCAAATCTTCTTGGTACAGGAAGTAATTGATAGCTATGCTGTTTAAGCTGCTTGCTCCCTGCTCGATGCTGCCGGAGATTTCTTCTTGAACATTAAGTTGAGCCACTTGCTGTTCCGTGTTTGCAACTGAGGCAGCAATAATAAGCAGTACTATAGTGAAAACGGCGATAGAAATTATTAACTGGGTTTTAATTTTCATTTTTACATTACCAGAGGGTCAAGGCTTGCTTCAAAGAGGCTTCGAGCAATTAACGAGGCGGAACGAACCTCATCAGCGAGTTTTTCTACGTTGGGTATCGTTAACACTTTTCGCCAAATACGATGCCTTCCGATAATCTTCTAAATGGAGTTAATACAAAATATTTGGCGATAAAAGCTTTTGCATTTACCGCCTCGAAAAAATTCAAAAAGGTCTACTGATTTTAAGATTCCGTTACCGCCATATATCGAGCCTCGCAAAATCAAGCCGAATTTAAAGTAAGAGAATATAGTTAACAAGAAAAAATAAGCGTTAGTTAAGTTTAAAGTCTGCCGTGAATAATAAGTAGAGCACCAATCTGGGAGCGCAGGGGAAAGGGGTTTATGGTAAATCAGCCACCGCAACGTGCACACGGCGTAAAAGTGCTCAAAGCAGTTTCTTCACCTCTTAGACTGCAAATCCTAAACCTGCTATTCGACAAAAGCGCTCTCTCATACACCGAACTGATGAACCAGCTAAAAATGAACCCCAGCCGAGACGCAGGCAGATTTGCCTACCACTTAAAATTCATGCTTAAAAGCAGATTTGGTTGAGGCAGATGTTGAAGCAAAAAAATATTATTTAACAGACCTTGGCAAAATGGTTCTTGACGTAGCCGACCGCATTGAAAAGAAAGCAGTGAAACCAAGAGGTATGCTTGTCCGCACATCCCATTTAACCATGGAAGAGTTTGACGCAAACAAAATTGCAAATTCACTCATAAAAGAAGCCAAAGTGCCAGCTGAACTAGCGCAGAAAGCAGCGAAAGAAGCTGAAAAACGCTTAGTTAAATCAAAAACAAAATACCTCACCGCCGCTTTAATCAGGGAAGTAGTGAATGGCATTTTGATTGAGAAGGGCTATGAAGAGTACCGCCATAAACTTACAAGAGTCGGCATGCCCATACATGAGGTAACCGCCTCAATAGAATCAAAAGATTCACCCGCAGACTCAACAGCGGTACTTACAAAAGCAGGCCAAACCGTCATAGGCGAATACACATTGCTTAACATTTTCCCAAGAGACATAGCTGACGCCCACCTCTCAGGCGCCATCCACATTGACAACTTAGGCACATGGATACTGAAACCAAACGAAGTCAGCCATGACCTGCGATTTTTCTTCCAAAACGGCGTCAAACTTGACAATCCACTGCAAACTTCAATGGAGCCGCCCAGCAACTTTGAATCAGCGTTGGCAGTTGCCTTCAACGTTCTCTTGCATGCCAGCAAAGAAACAAACCGTGCTCAAACTTGCGATTACTTCAACGTTTTTCTGGCTCCCTTTGCGAGAGGCGCTGAAACAGCAAGAATAAAAGAAAACTTACGCTTATTCGTTTTAAACTTAAACCAGCATGCTGAAGCTTACATTGGCGCTTGAACTTTCAATTCCAAAATCAACAGCGGAAAAAGAAGCAATTGGTCTAAACGGAAAAATAGCGGGCAAATACGGTGACTTCGCCCAAGAAAGCCAACTGTTAGCCTCACTTATCCTTGAAGTTTTTGCCGAAGAAAACGCCAAAAAGCCACTTCTTAACCCCAAGCTAGTTATAAAAATTAACAGCGACAACTTTAGCAGATGAAAACGCCAAAGCAGTTCTCCTCAAGGCTCACCGTTTAGCAGCTGAAAAAGGAACACCTTACTTTGCCAACATGACAAAGAAAGAAGACGAAAACACACGTTTTTTCAGCTTCAGGAGTAAAACTTGCGCCTGACCTGACTGGAGACTGGGAAACTGACACCCTTCGCACAGGCTGTCTTGGTTGCGTATCAATTAATTTGCCAAGAATAGTTCAGGAAAGCGAGAAGGATAAGAACAAGTTTTTCGAGTTAGTGAGAGAACGTTTTGAACTTGCCGCCCGCGCTTTAGGAATCAAAAACAACGCGCTTAAACAATTCGGAAAAAACTCCTTGCCTTTTCTGCTGAAAAGCTCAAGCGGAGACACATATTTCAGACTTGAAAATTGCTCAAGAATAATCAATTTAGCTGGTTTCAAAGAAGCAGTAGAAGCTTTCACTGAAAAAAACATAGACTCGGAAGAGAGCCGCAAATTTGCTGAAGAAATCATTCAGAACATTTTGGCTTTCAAACAGAAAGTCGGCAGAAAACATGGAAAACGCTTGTACCCCGTGATTCTTGGCGATTCTGAAGCATCGGAGAGGCTTGCCCAATTAGACATCGAGAAGTATGGGGTTGCCAAAGTGAAGTTTTCGGGAACAAGAGAAAAACCCTATTACTCAACCGCTAAAAGATTCCAAGTTAAAACAATAGGCGAAACCCTGTCATTATCATCTGAAATGTTGGAGACGGCGCAAAAAATGAAGGGGCTAAACGCTGGCGGAAGCATTAGACATCATAGAGTTGGAGGACGCTGAATTTAAGCCTGAAGCGCTAATGGATTTAACCAGGCGCTTAATTGAAAATCAATCCTTGGAATTCTTCACTTACAACCGAATAATCAGCTTCTGTGACAACTGCAAAAAAAGCTGGTTTGGAACACTGCATAAATGCCCATCATGCGGCTCCATGAGCAACCTGGCAACCTTTGACCGCTTCACTTCAACATAAAAGCTTATTTGACGGCGCCAAGCACCAGCGCCAACAGCGCCATCCGCACTACGACGCCGTTTCAAACCTGCCTGAAAATAACGTGCCTGCGGAGTATTGTCAACTTCAGGGGCAATTTCGTCCACTCGGGGAAGCGGATGCAGAATAATCATGTCTTTCTTGGCGTTTTTTAGCGTTTTCAAGTCTATTTTGTAGGCGCCTTTAACTTTGGCGTATTCCGCTGCATCAGGAAAACGTTCCTTCTGTATGCGGGTAACATATAGCACGTCGATTTGCGGCATTATTGCTTCCAAATTTGCATCTTCAGTAACTGGAATTTTTGTTTTTTATTGTTTGAAGAACATCTTTGCGCATACGCAAGCTTTCAGGCGAAACAAGATACAAGCTCTATGTTGTAGAAGTGCAAGGGCGTAGGCAAGTGAGTGAACAGTTCGCCCATACCGTAAATCACCGATTAAAGCAATCTTTAACCCGTCAATCTTGCCTTTTTCTTTGCGCATAGTATACAGATCGGTGAACGCTTGCGTCGGATGCTCCTCTGCGCCTGTGCCACCGTTTATAATTGGAACCTTAGAAAACTCCGCAGCCAACTTAGCAGCACCCTCCAAACTATGCCTAAGCGCAATAGCATCAGCATAGTTCTCAACTGTGCGCACAGTATCCGCCAAGATTTTCGCCCTTTTTCACCGAAGCAATTTCAGCGTCGCGAAACCAATGTTTGATCCACCAAGTTTCAGCATTGCTGCTTCAAAACTTAAACGTGTGCGAGTGCTGGGTTCAAAAAACAATGTGGCAAGGATTTTTCCCTTAAGCATATCTGAACCTTTTGAGGCAAGGGGCTCCATTGTGCGGCTGACATCAAGGATATGGTTGATTTCTTCACGCGAGAAGTCTTCGATTGAAATGATGTCTCTTCCTTGGAACTCCATTTTGAAGGCACCTAAAAACAAGAAAGCCGTTAACTGCTAAATAACACTTTGTATGACCATTCGCTGTTTTTCTTTGCCAAGTTAGTGCTTATATGCTTTTGTTGTTGTTTGGCGACTGCAACACATTTTTAATAGCAACCGTTTGCAATACTATTTCAAATTAGAGATTTTAAAGGTGTTTTAAATGGAAGCAATCATGGAAAAAATTTCTAAACGACAAAAAATAAAAGAAACTTTTAATTCTCAAGGATATATGCCCAGAATATATGATGTTAGGTCACCATGCCAATGGCTTGAAAATTGCCATGACGGTAAATGCCCAGCCTTCACAAAAGTGAACGGCAACTTTTACTGTGCACGTCCCAAACAAATCCACAGCTAAATTTTTTTGATTCTGTTACCGACCTTAGCCTTAACCAGCTAAGGGTCAACTGTTTTTTTTAGCATTAGCTCTTTAGTGCTGCAATCGCTTCTTTAATGATAGCAACTGATTTCCCAAAACGCTCTTTTGTTTCATTTGACAGTTCTAAGCTCAATTATTTTTTCAACTCCTTGTTTTCCAATAACAACGGGCACACCAATTGAAACGTCTGAAAAGCCATATTCGCCATTAAGACATGTTGATACACTCATAACCCGGTTTCTTCCTGTTAGAATTGCGTCAGCTGTTATGGCTATGACGGTTCCGGGAGCGTACTCAGTTGAGCCTTTAAGTTTTATAACATCCGCACCAGATGATACTGTTAAATGCACTAT
>CAVXXA010000013.1:0-249035 GCA_963765605.1 Candidatus Bathyarchaeota archaeon
TTCACCAAAACCAGCTCTGAAGCACTTAAACTGCACGACCACACTTAAAACAGAGACAGATCCACTGAATTGAAGTATAAGCCAATTAATGGTTGATTGTATCTTTAGCATAACTCTCCTTGAAACTTTAGAAAACTTGCCACGGAAGACTCATAGGGGAGTCCCTGTAGGCTCTCCGGTCGTTACTGCTGTTTTTACGTTTTGATTTTTCCCGTCAGAGGACTACGAACAGGCACATAGGTGATTAAAGCAGTATCAACATATTATTTGATAGCGTCTTTGAGTTGCGCAAACTCTGTTTTCTATTTGAGGATGTCAATTCGTTGACTTTCAATAGTTTAAAATTTATGTATGATTTGTGCATAATTTTTCAGAAAACTTGAACTAATTTATAATAAAATGATCTAATAATTGAAAACATGGTTGCTAGTAAAAAGTAAGTCAGGAAAAATGTTGAAACACACATCTTCCAAACTTTGCGGTCTTCTCCCGAAATTGAAAAGTACACCCTCGAAAGAATTAAACAAGAGTTTTATTAATTTGCATATTTTCTACCAGATTGGATTAAAAAAAATCCAGAAAAGAAGGTCAAACAAATTTGACCTAGGCTAATTGGCCTCAAACTCTTTAAGGCTGTACTTTCTGTTTTTGTCTTCTGCAGTTTCTTTGCCGGGGAATGGGAAGATTCTTGATTCCGTGCTTCTTGAGTTCAACGCAAAGTATGCAAGTCCTATAGCCATCCATGCAGCAGCTGCAGCTATTGCAATGAACCCTGCTAATTGTGTGGAGCCTCCACCTATGACAGCTAGCCAGAGGAGGGTTACCATCATGACTACATTGGCGGCTAAACCAGCGATAGGAATTACGTATTTGGTCAGGAATGAGCGGCGTTCACGGGACAGCGCATAGACTGCAATGAGGCATGTTACACCGTACAGCAGGAAAGTTCCGAAGTTGGACAGGTATGTGATTGCGCTCAGGTTTGTTAACGAAAGGACACCGAAGGCACCTATGGCAGCTGCTACACCAGTCATAACCCATATGCCGATGGCAGGGGTACCGTATCTTGGGTTGAGTTTTCCGAGCGGTTCAGGAACCTCAGTATCGCGGCTGATTGCATACGTTACTCTTACACCCGTGTTCATGCATGACAGAGTTGTGCCTAGTATTGCAGATGCAACGACTGCAGCGACGACAATCATAATTATGAAGCCGCCACCGCCAAACAACCCGTTAATCGATTGAATTATCATGTCGCCGAGTGGAGAGTTCGATGCTGCTGCCGCTGCAAATGTGTATTTTGAGTTCATCCAAGCCATCATGCCATAGTATTCCAGCAGATAGCAAAATGCGCCCTGAATGACGAGTGAGAGGATGATTGCTTTTGGCACATCTTTGGGGTTTTTCGCTTCAGCGGTCAATGCGGTTACGGATTCGAAGCCAACGAGCACGAGTATGGCGATGGTGGCTTGGAATAGCACGTGGCTTGCACTGCTTGGTATTAGGACGCTAACGGGGTTTGAGAAGGCAAAACTCACGTGTTGTGGGTTTATGAAGCGATAAGCCAATGCAACACCAGTGACGCCGATAAGCGTGGCAATTTGCGCGATGTTGATCATGAGGTTTGTTCGCGTGGAGCCGTTGATTCCTCTGAAAGCTATTAGGCCTACAAGAACTGCGAATAAAACTACGATTGCGACTTCGGTTAGCGGAGTTACGGTGATGCCGACTGTTGAGAGGATGTATGTTATGAAGAAGCCCATCATACCAACCATGACACCTGGATAGACCCAGTAGTACAGGTGGGAGAGCCAGCCAACGATGAACTTTGCGTTTCTGGCGGTCTTGTTGCTGCTGCCTCTGTCAAGCAATGCACGTTGGGCAAAGTAGTATGAGCTGCCTGCGCCTGCGTCTGGGTAACGGCGTGCTAGCCACGAGTAGGACGCGGCAGTCAAGAAAGACAATATCAATGCTAGGAATAGGCCTGTCCATATGTCGGGTGCTGTGGAGACTCCTGAAGGGTCTACCTGTGCAGCTTGTAATTCGAAAGTAAGCCAGAGGAAAGCTCCAGGCGCTATTAGCGCCATGGCGTTGATGGTTAAACCTGAGAGGCTGAGAGTTTTCTTCATTTGTGGTGAGCTGTTTTCAGTAGCCACCTACTGTACCTCCAAAACTCTTTTTTGGTAGATACTGTGCGGTTGTCCGCGAGAGTCGATGATAATCAGTTCTTCAATGTTCCGTCTGATTTTTGAACCTTTTCTCATTAAGTAACACCAATGTCAATTTAACCAGAATGATATGTTCAAAAGAATATAAATGTAGTTAATATTTGTTCATAACTTTTATGAAAAACTAAATGTGTTTCCAATAATATTACTTGAGCATGGACAAATGAAGCTGCAAGGCATAGAAAGACTTCAATGCCCAGATTAATCCTAAATTCCCCAATTTTCCTCTAACCTACCGCTAATTCAAACCCGATCTTTCAAGCTTTTCCCTGAGACCTCAGTTAAGATTAAGGCCGCCATGTGGCTATTTTTCGCTTGGATACGTTTCCTCTTTCCGAGAATAACTGTGGCTGTTGCGGTCGCAATCAAAATCGCGATTAAAGAAATAATTATGTAATTTGTCATTGAAAGTGAAAACGAAGAAGTGGGCGAAGGTGACTCCGTCGAGACCGACGTGGGAATATTTATCGTTCGGGCGGCGGAGACCCCGTTGTCATCGTATCCCACGCTTTCATAGGTGCCCAAAAAGTTGTAGTTTACAAGTTGTATGGCTGTGACGTTGTCTATCCACTTGTATCCCCACTCGCCAGGCACCACCAAGCGCACCACATCAGTCAAAGGATTTCCGTTTTCTGCATATGCAAGCACTATGGAGCTGTTCTGTGCTGAGGCTATTGACTGGTCTGTTGAGAAGCCGTCTGTTGCTTTAAAGGCGACCTTGATTGCGCCAGGGGAAGCTCCTCCTGCTGCCTTGATTAATGTCCAAAGCTGGACTCCTGTCCAGTTGCCTTCTGACAGCACAACACCTGGGCTACCCACACAAATCAAACTGGCAGAAACAGTGGTTTGGGGCAGAGCTTCCAAGTCTGCCAACGTGAAATTCGATGGGTTCTTGACAAGTCCGTTAACGCTTACCTGCCAGACGGTGCTGTTTGACTCTGCGCGGGCAATGGGTTTTGTGCTCCAGCCAAAGGAGGCGGCAAGCAGTAACCCGATTATTGTTGCAGTTATTAAGAAAACTGTGGATTGCTTCATTATATTGACAACTTTGTTTGTCAATATTACTTTTGAATATTTAAGGATAATCAATCAGGAGGCGTCTGCGCAAACCAACATGAAGACCAAAACCTTGCCCGTCACATCCTAAGCAAGCTATTTCCTAAACCGTCCACCCATAAAATATAGACCTAAATAGAACCTAAAATTAACCCAATTGTGAAGCTTAGCAGAGGCGCAATTATCCAGCTTGCCACTATCAGCAGAAACGGTTTGACCGAAACGAATTTGGATTTGTACGAGATGCCTGTTCCGAAAACTGCTGCCGAAAGAGCCTGCGTGTTAGAAAGCGGGATATTTAATGTTGTTGCGGCCTCTACGAGAACCGTTGAAACCACAAGCGTCGCCGTCGCGTTCGGGTACCGCATGAGAAAAAGCTCTTGGGAAACCCTGCGAATCTCGCCCGCGCTCAAGTAAAACGTCCCGACAAAAATTGCAACAATTGCAGCTGCAATCGTTGTCGCATTGAAACCGCCCGTGGCTACTATCAAACCCAGAGTATTTGCTCCCAGAACGTATGAAGTAGAAAACGCTAAGACAATCAGCAGGATTTTGTAGATTTGCAGTCTTCGCCAAAAGTTTTCAGGCGATCGCCTATTTATGATTCTGATGAGGTAAAAAGCAAAAACTATGGCAATTAGGGGCGCCGCAACCCACATGGCAACTACCTCAGTCACATAAGCACTATTTGTTAATGCACCATTCGCAACAGATAGCCCTGCGAGCAAGCCAACAAGCGACATACTAATGGACGCGGGGACCCTGATTAAGTCGGCAACAACAAAAATTATTATCGCCACCGCCAAAGCTTCCGCCCGAAACTGCAAAGCCACATTCGGCAGCAGCACATTTACTGTTTTTGTCATACCGACGCCTTGGATCAAGAGCCCCAGCGAAAAACCTACAGCGCCCAGCAGCATACCAAATCGTTTAGTTATGACCCTTGAGCCTACGGCGGGGCCAACACAGGCAGAGAGGTTGTTGCCTGAAACTAACATTACAGTGATGAAAGTTAATACAAGAATAAGGATTGAAAGCCACAGCATTTGGAGGTCACTTAAGGATGGAAGTAACCACAGAGACAATCAAGTCTGAGAAGTCCTCGCAGGAATCAAGCACGTCGTCGCATTTGTGCAAAAGTTCGGAATAGTGAAAGAACTGTAAGTAACGCAGGTTCGGTGTCATAGCGTATAGCCTGTCAAATCCCCCGTCCTTTAATTCATCGCCTTGCTCTTCTAAGGCTTCAATTTCCTCGCGCAAACGTAAAATCTCCGTCACGTTGGACGAGGAGAGCGCCTGCTTGAGCTTCAAGAGGGATGTCTGCGCGAGTGCAAGAATGTTCACGTATACAGAGTCCCAACCAGCATGTTTCATTTCGAAACCCACAGAATAAACCTTTGACATTCGATCCAATTCCCTGCTGAGGTAATAATATAGGTCAACTATGTCATCAGCAACGTCGACGGATTTGAGCAGGTCATCGATTATGTTAGGGCTGATAGCGCCGCTTGTAATGTCTTCGCTTATTTTGAAGGCTATATCATCAGATTTTTTCTCAAGCGTCTGCAGGGCATGCATGGCTTCATTTACCTGTTTTTCTTTGAAATCTACATTAAACATGCTTGACACAAGAGTGTTCGCTTCAGCGCCGATGTCGACGATTTGAGCAAGCTCGCTAAAAATATTTTTTTCTCCCACAACCAAGATACCTTTGAGGCTTTTCAACTCAAACCCCAGCTCTCATTTTAAATGCAGTAATACTTCCTCAAGTAATATTAAGTATTTACAATTTTCCAAAGTTTGGTTGCTTCACAAAATTAACGATGAAACATAGAACCAACGTAAATAAGTCTAGGAAACCTCAAAATCAAATTACCTTGCTGTATTCCTTTACAGCGTTCAAGGCAATCATCGTAGTGGTTCTCTTTATGAACCGCTCCGTCAACAGTCTTTTCAAGTAACCATTTAGGCTTGCATTGTCTCGGAACTTGGCAAAGACAACTGCATCATACTCTCCAGTTATGTCGTAGACAGATAGGACGTTGCTTTCTTTGGCAATTTCATTCTCTACTTCAATAATATGACCGCCTTCCACCTGAATCATGATAATAGCGGTTAAGGCATAACCCATCTTGGCTGAGTCAACAAGTGGCACATAACCCAAAATTATGCCTTCATGCTCTAAACCTTTGAGGCGATTGTGTAGGATGTTGGGGGTTATCCCAATTCTTTGAGCGAGCTTGCGCAAACTTGCGCGTGAATCTTCTTCCAATGCTCGTATGATCTGCAGATCAATGGCATCTAATTTTTTCTTTGGGCTTTCACTCGGTTTTGAGCCCAAAACGTCTCACACCTCAATGGTTTATTTGACGTTTGTTTAGTTAAAAAAGCTATATATAAACATAACCGCATTTAAATTGAAATATTGTAAACATTGGTAAGAGCCAAAAGCCCCAAAATAGACAATCGATACTGGACAATTTACAAATGTGCATTGAGTGCAAAATGTTGAAGCGGTCTATTGCCAGATAAGACAGCAATTGATTAGACGAATCTTCCTCAGCCAAGATTATGCACGATGTAAGGTTTATTTGAATGCACCAATAATCCTAAGTGCTATGCAGATGATATACAAATATAGAGAAAAATAACACGCTTGACAGGGATGATTTCCAAATGGCAAATAATAACGTGGACGTGCTCCTAACTGCCGACAGAACACTGATGAGCAATTACCATGGCAACGAATTCCTGGGTTTTGGCACATGCGCTCCCTCCAACTTCATCCCTGATGTCTTGTACAGCTACCTGTTTTTCCCGCCAATAGGAACAAACAAGGGGTTGCCAACAGCTGCACCTTATGGCTTAAGAAAAATTGAAGCACAACTGCTGAAAGAAGGCTTCAAAGTTTTAACAGTCAGCCCACAGCACCTTCGAAAATACCTTAAAACAGCCAAAGTTATCGGCATCCACACGATGGATCCTTTTGGTTTCGGGCCAGCATCAACCACACTGGCATCTGTTTTCCAAAAAGAGCCCTTTTTAGCTAGGCATTTCCATGCATTAGTAACCAGCCCCAGTCATCAGAGAAGCAAAAAGAAACGGGTTAAAGGTGATAGTGGGTGGTCCCGGCGCATGGCAGTTCCGCTACCGACCCGAGCTTGTTGAAAAGAAAGCAATAGACTGCGTAGTAGAGGGAGAAGCAGAAAACGTTATTGGAAAAATTTTCAAAGCCGCCATAAACGGCGAGGAACTTCAATCTCACTATGAAGTCTCCGCTAAAGATGCACCTCGGCTGGAAGAAATCCCCGACATTGTGCAGCCATCCGTTAATGGTCTAATTGAACTTGGACGAGGCTGCTGCAGAGGATGCGAATTCTGCAACGTTACACTAAGACCCCTACGCTGGTACCCGTACGACAAAATTATCCGGGAATTAGCAGTCAACGTCGAAATAGGCAAACATCGCGTTATCTGTCTGCATGCAGAAGACGTAATGCTTTATGGTTCCCAAAACGCAGTGCCTAACGATGAAAAACTGCTAAAGCTCCATGAGTTAGTCATGAGCAAAGTTCACGCAATCAGTTGGAGCCACTGTTCATTGGCTGCGGTAGCTTCAAAACCAAAGCTTGTCTCTAAACTCTCTGAAATTATACTTCAGAAGCAAGCATGGTGGGGAGCAGAAATAGGCTTAGAAACTGGTTCAGCGGAACTTGCGAAAAAAATTATGCCTGCAAAAGCGTTTCCATTTAAGCCTGAAGAATGGCCTCAAGTTGCACGGCAAGGTTTTGGGATAATGCATGATCACAAATTAATCCCTGCGGCAACGCTGATTGTTGGGCTTCCAGAGGAAACAGAAGACGACATCATAAAAACAATGGAATTAGTCGATGACGTTAAAGATTGCCGAAGCCTCATCGTGCCGTTATTCTTTGTTCCCTTGGGTCGATTGAAAAACAAAGATTGGTTCAGGGAAACGCAAGTCAATAAACTGCATGAGCAACTAATGTTCCAATGCGCAGAACACAGCCTCCGCTGGGTTGACAACCTACTGGACATGTCCTTCATGGATAAGGGATACAGAGTTGCCCTCAAAGAATTTTACAAGGTCTTTGCAGGAATAGCAAAACGGCAATTGAGACGCTCTGAAATTACGGAGCTAGCAAAGTGAAAAAGACTTAGTTTTCTTCCTAACTTGCCCGCTAATTCATCTTCTTCGTTTATCACATGCAATATTCTTTATAACTTTCATTTTTATTCAGTAAATGCGAGGAAGCGAAATTGCCAACGAATTCAGAAGCAAAAAAAGATTGCAAGATAACCGTTACCAAAAATGGACCTCTTTTGGTTTTTGGAGGCATCCCCTTTGTATCCCGCTGACAATAGAATGCGATGGACAAGGAACCCCAACCAAATGGATAATTGGAAAACGGCTTGATACCCAAGAAAATTATGCTTTATGCCGATGCGGGCAGTCAAGCAACAAGCCATTTTGCGATGGCTCCCATGTGAAAGCGAATTTTGACGGAACAGAAACAAGCGAAAATGAGCCTTACGAAAAAATGGCCAAAGAAATTGATGGCCCAAAATTAAGCTTAAAGGATGCCGAGATTCTTTGTGCGTCTGCACGTTTTTGCCATAGAGGCGGAGACATCTGGGATGTAATTCACAGATCAGATGACCCTAAAGCTAGGGAAAACGTTATTGCAAACGCTTTCGATTGTCCCTCAGGAAGGCTTGTGGTTGTAGATAAGAAAACGGGGTTGACGATGGAGCCTGTTTTAGAGAAATCGATAGGCGCAATTGAAGATCCAAGTATAGGCGCCAGTGGACCATTTTGGGTTCGCGGCGGAATTCCAATCTATTCTGCAGATGGAAAACTCTACGAAGCGCGAAATCGAGTGACACTTTGCCGTTGCGGAAAATCCTCAAATAAGCCGTTTTGTGACAGCAGTCATTATCCTGAAGAAGAAGAGAGGTAGAAGTAGAATGGCTTAACAATCAAAAGTGAAGAAAATATTGAGGATGCTTTGAAGTCATAAAGAGAAAACGTTTGTGCTCTTCTATGCTTCATGGTGTCCACATTCCCAAAGGTTCTTGCCTATTTTTGACGAGTATGCAAAAGCCAATCCGCGCGAATGCATGAGCGTTGTAATCGATGACAAACCAGAATTATGCGATAAATACTCAAATCGAATATTACCCCACTGTGCTTCTCTTCAAAAAAGGAAAAGTGTACAAAAGACTCGATGCTACTCCAGGGGCAGGATTAACAAAGAAGCAACTTATAAAACTCACACGAAAATCCATGAGGCAGCCGCTGTCCCGAATCAAAGGCAACTGGAGCCAAGCTTGTTTTTGGCTTCAGTTAGCTGTGGCCACTTGCGAGATTTTTTTCATGAAGATGGATAATGTTGCAGTGGTTCAATGTTTATTTATCAAAAAATGCCTCTGCACATCGATTAACTATTTCCATTTGGTAAGTATTTCTTCTCTTTGGAAAGTCTCCTTGCTTAAGAAGAACAAGGCGATGTCTGCAACTACTAATGCGATTGACACAAGAATGGCCAGCAGCATTGAGAGCTCGGCGCCTATCACAACAACAATAACTAAGCCAATTATCGGCAACACAACTAAGCCGCCCAACTGCTGGGCTGCTCGTATATCGTTTACTTTTGATGACACGATTACGTTGGCTTCAACACTCATTATGCATGCTAAGGGCGTGATTACAAGGACGGCTAAAAACCAAAATAAGTTAGGTATCAAGAAATAGCCGATTCGGATGAATGACCAGACATCAAGGATTGCAGCGGATATGGCGGCAGCAAGGTAAGTTACCGCTATACAGGGAACGAAGGCTGCTAAACTTTTGCCAAGCAACAATTCGCCGTCAGTTGTCGGCGTAGCCAATAAAGGCTCAAGGCTTTTCTCAACTTTTTCCCCGACAAAACTATATGAAGCAATGATTGAGGGAAGAATTGCTGCAATAAGAACAAGGTACATTGACGCGGTATTCAACAAGTTGGTTAGAGGCGGCAACGAATTGATCATGTGGAAGCACTGAGACCTCTGCGTTTAATGCAAAAACAAAGTCGCTGGTAGAATAACGCCAAGTATTATTGGCATGGCAATTAAAGAGTAAAAGACATACTTGTTTCTCCTGATAACGCTTAGGTCTTTTTGGGTTACAATCCACGATTTCCAAAATCTCATTGCGCTGAAGCCTCCCGAATCAACTTCAAATAAACATCCTCAAGCGTTGAACGCAGCTCAGTAACATACTGGATGTTGCCTCCTGCCTCCACAATTGCTCGGACCACCTCAGGATTATCTTTTTCAGGGTTATCGATATCAAGAATTAACTTGTTATCACTGGTTCGCACATTCTTGACTGCGCCTAAGCTTTGAACTGCAGCCAGAACGGCATCTGTAACGGCTTTCTAAATGCACTATAGTTTTCCGATTATAGAGACTGCGTTCTAAATTTTTAGGCGAATCAACCGCTATAAGCTTTGTTTTAAGGATGCCAATTCGGTCGCAGAGCCGTTCTGCCTCATCCAAATTATGAGTGTTAAGAAAAATGGTTCTTTTTTCTCTTTTAAGATCCAAAATAAAATCTCTCACTGTTTTAGCTGCTTCAGGGTCAAGGTTAGCGGTAGGTTCATCCAAAAACAGCACTTGCGGCTCATGAATTAGTGCTCTTGCAATGGCTATTTTTTGTTTTGTTCCTTTGCTAAAAGCGCCAACTGCATCTTCCCGCCGCTCCCAAATTCCCAAAAGCCTCAGAAGCCGCTCGATGTTCTCCCGGCGTTTCTGGTCTGGAACTTCGTAGAGTTTCCCATAAAAATCCAAGTTTCTATAAGCGCTTAAACTATCGTATAACCCAACGTTTTCAGGCAGTAAGCCGACTATTTTTCTGATTTTGAGGCAGGCGTCCTCGTTGTCAACGCTGTAGTCGCCGATGCGTGCTTGTCCACCCGTTTTTCCGATCAGACAGCAGAGCATGCGTACGGTGGTGGTTTTGCCCGCGCCGTTGGGACCAAGAAAACCGAAAACCTCACCCTCATCAACATGCAGTGTAACGCTGTCTACGGCTGTCAGGTTGCCGAATTTTCGGGTTAAGTTTTCAGTATCAATCATGCTCTACTGTCTCCATCGATTTGACTTTGTTTTATTTGCTAACCGTACCAATATATAGCTATTTAAGTTAGGCGAAACCGCTTTCATCGAATTAAACTTGAAATTTTTTGATCAGGAGGGAACACTTGCAAAATTCAGGCAATAGACAGCATTTTGTGCGCTTGGAAAACAAAAGAAAGAGAACTCAAGAGACAATGTATGAACAAGGGAGGCTATTAAATGCCGGAAGAATCGCTTATTGAAAAGAGCTTGCAAGACTACGCGCAAGGTAAAGTAACGCTTCGGCAGGCCGCCGAAAAATGCCGGCTTCCATTTGGGAAATGATGGGGGAAGCGAAAAAGAGACAAACCGAAGTTCCCTACACTTTGGAAGAGTTTGAGAAAGATTTGAAAGAATTGGAAAAAGTCTCATAAATGGTTTATACATGGGGAAATAGTAAAAACCGCTTTTCCATACGCTTGATCGGTTTAGGGTTTTTCGTATTTTGATTGTTCTATGCGTTTCTTTTCCAGTTCTTCCTCAGTTAACTGGGGCTGAGCTGGCTGCTGCTGTTTTTGCTGAGGCGGCCAGGTTACTGGGTCTTTCACTGATGAGTAAACGTTGAAGAAGCTGCTTTTTCCGCAGGCTGGACACCGGATTCGCTTGTAAGGTCCAAGGTGAACCATTGAAGCTAATACTTTATATTCATATTCGAAAACGTTTCCGCATTTGCCACATTTCAGCCGAGCCATACCAATCGAATAAGCCCAATAGTAACATTAGATTAAAAGTTTACTAACGGAAAAACGGTTTGTTTAAGGAACGAAAGTTAATCAGCAAATTCTTTGAATTAAGCCTTCGAAGCCGCAGTCAAAGCTCATTATTTGTTTAATCCCATGCTTTTCTGTTAGCGCTAGCGAGGTGCAATCTGTAAAGCTTAGACCTTTATCATCTAGAGTTTGGAATTTTTTCCATGAGGCATGAAATGTTTCCTGGTCGACAACCAGTTTTATCATTCTCGCAGACTCAATTATATATTTACCTAACTCTATTGCAATCGCGTGTTTTCTAGTTCTTACGAAAGTGGCTGTTATAGCTTCGTCTATAATGTAATCGGAGGTAAACATTGTGCCGAAATTTCCTTTTAAAGCGTTTTTTATTAACTGCTTACTTCTTTCGTGATAATGATCGTCGACATTATATAGGGCGAGGAATATGCCCGTGTCGATGAAGACCACCATCAAGTGTCTCTTCCATAAACAAATTCATCCACTCGAGTCGAAGCATCTTTAACCCCCCAATGTTTTGCATTTTCCATCATTTTCCAAAGTGGGTCCTCCTCGATTGGGGGCAGATCTTTCAAGTTTTGCTTAAACTCATCCTGATTTTCCAGTGCATGGTCAATCATTAAGCCTACAGCTTCCTGTAGCGTTATTTTTTTCCCTTCTTGAAGTAGAAGCTGGGCTAGGAAGCGGTCAAGTTTTTGCTTTTTTGCATCGTCAATTTTTATAGTTGACGTCATTTGGTTCTAGTGTAAAAGTGTAATATTACACTTAAATACTTTATTTTTTAGTTCATATTTCTAAAGTGCTGATGGTTGATTGTGCAACATTTATAAAAGTATAAAGGCGGACACAATAAGATAGCTAATCGAGTAAAGGTTGAGCTGTAATGTTTGAGCATCATCATGAAAAGCTTTTGCCTAGACGTTTGTTTATTAGGCGTGTAGTTAAGTACGGTTGATTTCTCTGAGTATAATTATTGTTTCCTTGATAATCGGCATGATCGGTTACCATGCACTTGAAGGTTACTCGTGGGTTGACTCCTTCCTGAACGCAGCCATGTTAATGGGTGGAATGGGACCTGTCGGTGCGTTGCACACTAACGCGGGGAAAATATTCGCCGGAGTATACGCTTTATACTGTGGATTAGTTGAGTTGATAGCGATTGCAATTTTTGCCGCTCCAATCTTCCACAGGTTCCTGCACCACTTCCACTTGGAAAATGAGAAAAAACAAAACCAATAATTGCTAGAATAATTTGAAGTGCCGTTTGGCAGACTATTTTCGCTGCCTGAAAGGATGCCCAGAAATGCGCATTTGGGAGCCTAAGCCCCATAGTGCAAATTAGGGACGGAGCCATATCTTGGCAGCAGGTTTATCTACCAAACGACTCGTTGCGTCGTCGACAATATCCTACGCGTTTACTAGATAAATAAAAATTTGTGGTAGTGCCGTTGCAGTCACAAGCAAGCAACCAGCCAGCTATCACTGGCAAGATTTAAGTATAAACAAAAGAATTTGCGTGGTATTTTCTGCTTCTTACTGTTTTTGTACATGATAAAACACGCTTCTATGTTGAAAACGCGGGCCTCTGCGTCTATGCAGGGCTATGTCGATTCATGTTTGGCGTCTATTAGGAAGACTGTAGCAATCCAACACTTTTCCATAATGTTCTTATCATATAATACAAAATTAGTGGAGTGTGCCAACAGTGAATAAACAAGGGCGAAAAATCACTAAGCCCATGACGCACATAACTGCAATAACAGAGGATTGGATAAAAACTGCCTATCCTAAAGCAACTAAGCCCGATATTTGTTATCTATTAGCTATTCGGTTTTAAGTTTTTGCTATCACTGGATTCCACCATTTCTTTTTAAGAATTTCCTCAATTTCCTTACTTATTGCTTTAATGCTTTCGGAATCGATTAAGGCTGATTTAATATCACTGTAAACTTGAGATAATTTGACTATCTGTTCATAATCCAATAGGCATAGGTTTCCGCTTGAGACGATAGAATCCCAGATATTAGTATGAAAACGAACAAATGCAAAATCATCAGGCTTCTTGTCTGCTGTATTTTTTAGCTTTGTTAGCTCATCAAAAATAAGTTTTAATGATGTCTGCTTTATTTTTTCTTCATTAGCCCTATCGTTCATTCGGTCAAGAGAGAAACCGATAAGAATACCAAATATTCCAGCGACCATCCCGCTAATGAAAGTAAATCCATCTGAATATGAAATGACTCCAGTAAGTCCTGCTAAACCAACGAACAAAAGAAGGAACGCTGTAACACCACAAATTATGGTAATCGTTTTTATCTCATTAGGTTTCTTTGACCAGCTATCCATTGAGATTTTCATGTTAGCCTTTTCTGCGCTATGAAGCTTTAAGTTTTGCCATCGCTTGCCTTTGATTTGGCTCCTTCGGAGTTCTTCTCAGATAATTAACCGTAACTCGATTTAGGTTCAAAAGTTTTATTTTAATCCAAAAACCAATCATTCTTAAATTATAATAGTTCATATTGAATTTTCTAATGGACAGGTCAAGATTCTTGTTTATTATTTTGAAAAGCTTATCAAAACTAATAACAAAACAATCGGTTCCGTTGGTCAGGGCAAAATAACCTTTTGATGACCATCCTACAGTTACCCCTTCGTTTTCCAATTCGCTCAATTTAACACTATTAATAGCTTCATCAAGTCTTGACAATAAATTTTCGTCAATAGTCAATCTCTTTCGTTTTAAGTTATTTTGAAAGATTTCTTTAAGCATCTCAGGAGATAAAAATTCAATGTTCAGGTCTCGAAATCTTGAATCAGCGATTTTGCCTTGAAATATAATAGAGCTAAAATTGTTTTGCATGTACGAAATTATTCCTCTAAAAAGATAATCCCAATCAATCTCTAACTCGCACAATTTAACATGCTTATTCCCAGAGCCAGCCTCCGAGGTCATATGAAAGTCTAATTTTGAACCGATGATAAACATGGAGTAATGCACTTTAGGATTTCGAAGGTCTTTAATCAAAAACAAGTTGTTTCTTATTGATGCAAAAGCTAAGTCAGAAACCTTCATTTCAAAATGACCAAGATGCATCATGTCGTTATTCTTATCCTGATTTTGGTTTGAATTCACAAGTTATATTTACTTTGCAGAGCATATACGCTTTTGTTTAACAAGTCTGCTTTTAGTTTTTGCCCTTATGCGCTTTTTTGCCCTATGCGCGTTTTGGCTGATTTCCGTTTTACAAACGCTTTTCTTGAATCAGTAAATTCTTTCCAGACTTCAGGGTAATTAAGTTGAACGTATGTTTCTAATATTTTTTCACAATCAATGCATAAATGTGCTTTTCTCTCATTTTCGTCTTTAGTAAGAGTTTTTCCGCAAGTTTCACATTTCATTTTTTCACCTTCTTATGCGTTTATTGGCTGATTTAATGACGGATATGACGCATTGCGGCAGAGGGGTAGGCTGTGAGAGAGAAAGAAGGCGCTTTATATAGGGGTTTTTAGGAACCCTGCGCTATAAATGCTTGATTTAAGCCCTAAACAATAAAAACAACCCAAAACGAGCCCTGAACAGAAACCGCCTACCGATAGACCTACCCTAATATTTACAACAAAAACCAGCCACAAAAAGCGCCAAAAAAACTAAGAGCTAAATATACATCACTGCAATTTGTAAGCTTTGAGGCGGAAAAAGAAGTTGCAGTTAGAAGAAATGAAGAAGGAAATTGAAGCTCTCGTCATCGCCAAAGGATTTTACAATAAACCTGAAGACATTCCTAAAAAATTGCTTTTCGCTTTCATAGAGCTCGGCGAAGCCAGCGACGCGTGGAAAAAAGGTTTGCCCGAAGAGAAAATAGCTGAAGAACTAATCGACGTTATGTTTTACGTTTTAGATGCAAGCCGCTTGGCTTGTCCCCACATGAACTTGGATGAAGTATTCCAGAGAAAACTTGAGAAAAACTTTAGCCGCCCATTCCAGTATGGAGAAGGCCACCGCAGCATCAACCCGGAGAAATGAATGATTCTTAGATAGGCTATGATTGCGCATTATTTGCTGCCATGCCTTCCCGAAGTAGGCTAAATATTTTCTTCTAATATCATTTTGCAGCAGGTAAATGATAACCAAAAGACTATACGCTATCTCGGTTAACGCTGCGAACTTGGGTATTCCAGGAATGCTTGGCAAATTCAGAACCGTCAAAGTATCTGCGACAATGACGAATAGCGAGACCGCAACGGTGCCGATCCATCCTGCTTTTTTGCCCTGCCAAATAAACACGGCGAAAACTAAAACTAGCAAGCCGAAAACCAAGGTGTAAACGTCGTAGGCTACAGTTGTCTGCATTATCGAAGTTTCAACGGTGAGAAGCATATCGCGAAGAGAACATGTATGGCTCCAATCAGCAGTTGCGCCGCAGTTAAAGCAACAATGCCTATGCGCCTGCCTTTGTAAGTGACTTGAATACGCTTGCCAGTCATTCAATGCACCGCCAAGTACCGATTAATCAGACCGAAGAACTCAAATAACTTTCTATGCTTTGAAATATCGGTGAACGAGCTTTTGGTTGCTAAAATGGAGCGTGGAGCCCTATCAACATCCCTGCTGATTCTTTTCGGATTGTTCACAGCTCAATTCTTTGTCGGAATGGCACTTAACCTGTTAGTTTCCCGCCAATGACCACTTTTCCAAAAAACGCCAGTTCATTTTTAGATGCAATAGTTTATGCCGCAACAGGAGGCAACTTGCTTTTGACAAGCCACTTCATCAATTGACATGGGCATAATTGCTGTTGGAGCAGTAAATTTGGCGCTTGTCATCCATAAAAGCAATGTTTACAGAGCCCTATCCATCATAGGTTTCATATCGGTTCTGTCAGCTTTTGTGAATGGCGCCCGATTTGCTGCTTCAAATTTTACCGTTGATGGCATTTCTTATGGAATGGCTGGCGGCTTCATGCTAGCGTTTGTTCTGTACTTTGTAATGGCTATGCTGATGTACCGTGACATAGCCGTGCAAGCCAAACCTTAAACCCAAAAAGTGCAAGTCAAAGCTTATATCCAAAAGTCTACTAAAGGCATTAAAAAGGAAGCGGCTCCAATGGACTACGCAATCGAAACCACAGACTTAACAAAATGCTTCGGTTCCCTGACCGCAGTTAACAAGCTAAATCTGAAGGTCGAAAAAAACACAATCCACGGTTTTCTTGGTCCAAACGGGGCGGGAAAAACAACAACCATAAAGATGCTTGTAGGCTTACTTAGACCGACGTCGGGTTCAGTTAAGGTGCTTGGGCACGAGGTCCATGTGGACGACGCAGATTCACGGTTAAACATCGGTTATATGTCTGAGCTGCCCAAGTTTCCCAAGCATCTTAAAGGTGCCGAACTTCTTGACATTTACGGTCGCATGTACGGGATGTCGGAGCAGGAAAGGGCAGCGCAAATTCCCAAGCTAATCGAGTTAGTTGGCTTAAAAGGCCGAGAGAATGACCTTATCGGAAAATACAGCAAAGGGATGCAGCAACGCATCGGCATCGCTCAGGCATTGTTGAGTCAACCCTGAACTTGTGGTTTTAGACGAGCCAAGCATCGGTTTAGACCCTGTTGGCATGGTGGAAGTCCGGGAGCTAGTTAAAACGATTTCAAAAGAAGGCATGACTGTTTTCCTGTCTTCACATTTGCTTTTTGAGGTAGAGCAACTTTGCGACCATGTCACAATCATCAACAATGGAACAATGTTGGTTTCCGATACGCCTCAAAATATTTCCCATAAACTTGGACCAGCAATGATACATATCGAGTTGGTTGACCTATCTGCCGCAGTTATTGCAGCCGTCAAGAGCTTGAGGTTTGTTTCTGGCACATGGAAGAACGACAATACCCTGCTGGTTCAGGTAAATACTTACAATGATATTAGAGCGCAGGTTTCCCAAGCAGTCACGGGTGCAGGCGGAGTGATTGTTGGTATGAGCCAAAAAAACGCCAATTTAGAAGACATATTCATTCAACTTGTCACAAAAGACAAGGAAGGAAAACCACAGTGACCGCGAAAGAGAACACATAGGAACCACGTCCAAGCTGGTTTACCCGTTTCTGGGCTATAGTCAGATATGAAATGCTTTGGAACATCCGAAAGAAAAAATTCATCGGCATACTAATAGCCGTATTTATCATCGCCACTTTAATTCTGGTGGTACCAGTTATCAGTCAGCAGATATGCCAGGCGTAGCAATAACATGCTAACCCAACTATGCAATAACATTCGGCGGCAACGGCTTTGTGTTCTTGCTTTTCGCCATCGGGACAGCAGTGAACAGCATTTCAAGCGAGTTTGAAAGCGGAACCATCGTGCCATTGGTAACTAAGCCTGTTTCACGGACGATGATTTTCTTAGGCAAAGTTTTTGGAGCATTCATACTTCTGATTGTTTCATACATTATACTGTACGGTTACATTACAATTGCTTCAGTCGCTATTTATGGTCCGCAGAACAACCTTCAGTACATGCCGATCATCGTAGTGGGAAGCCTCATAAGCACTTTCATATGGGTATCGTTACTGTTTGCAGTGGGCTCTATATCAAAGAACACAATCTTAACTGTTATAGTCGCTATAATCTTGTTCTTGGCGCTCTTCTTAGCTGGACCGCTTATTTCAGTATATTCGCGAGCCTTCTCCGGCGCTTAATTATGTGCCTGGATACTGGAGCTCAACTGGAACACTGCTCACGGCTAAAATGCAACCTCGGTAAGTGCTGGCACAGACAACATAGGCGTTAACATCGTCAATTATGCGCTTTATCCTTCGGCAAATATCACTTATTACAAATACAATCTTACCATTACAACAGGCGGCGGTACAACAACCGGATCAAGTCTCCCCATCATCGGCGTACTCTACACGGAGCCAACGTCTTTAGTGGCGCTTAGATCGGTCGCTCGTCGGCTTAACATACATCGCAGGCTTCCTAGTAGTAGCTTGGGTTGCACTCAAACGCTCACAAATACTAGAATAAAAAAAGCTTTAACTGCTCATCAGCTTGGCAAGTGTCGACACGAACTGTTGAACACGTTCTCCTGTTCTGCCGTAGTCCGCCACTGAAGTAATCGTGGTTACAGGAGTCTCTGCCGCAATAGACATCCTCGTGGTTTTTTCATCAATCTGTGACAAGTTTACCTCCATTGTTGAGGGGTAGGATAAGAAGGCGCCTTTAGTTTTAATTTTAACGTAATGTGTCTCTTCGTTTGTTTCTTTAATTGTCCACTCAAGCTTTGCAATAGCTTTCGGAATGGCTTCCCAAACCGCAGCGAGGGGATATGAGACTTCAAGGTTTTCTTTTTCTTCTCGTGTGTAAGCCATTTTTTTCACCACCACTATTTTTTGATTAGCGCCATGAGTTTTGGCATTAATTCGCAGCCCCGGGCTAACGTGCCTAAGCTGCCTTTTGCGCATTCTTTCTCTGAGAATTTTACCGCTTTGCCGCCGCTTATTTTGTCGCCTGAAATCAGGATGGGAACTGGCGTGTCGCTGTGTACTTTCAGTGCACAGGGCGTCGCATGGTCGGCAGTTATGCAGATCAAGTTATCTTTTAGAGAAATCTGCTTTAGCAAGGGTCCAAAGAAGTATTTGTCGATGGCTGAGATAATATGGGTTTTTAAGATGCAGTTGCCATCGTGCCCCGGTTCATCTGGACCCTTGAGGTGAATGTAGAAGCAATCATGCTTGGGCAACACATCCAGCAGGGCTTTAACTCTTAATTCGCAGTCTTCTTGGAGGTTGCCAGAGGGCGGGGGCAAAAGCATGGAGTCCATTCCAGCCAACTGAGCGATGCCTCGTTCAGCATGCATATCTGCCAAGGCTGCGAAGTCAACATGGTAGTGTTTGTTTATGTTGTAGAATTTTGGGAGGAGGTGCCCTGCATCTCGGGTTAAAACTACGTTTGCTTTCAACTTGCCTTCCGCTGCTCGTTTTATGTTTATCGGGTGATTTTCCCAGAGTTTATGGGTTTTCTCTATGAACTCGTTCACCAGTGCCGCGGAGACCTTTGCTTCCTGCGTGCTGTCGGTAGGTTCGCAGGTTTTCAGCACCATTTCAACGTTAGTTTCTGCAACACCGATGCCGTTGACTATTATGTAGGCTGGGTCACTGTTTGTTATGTTGCTTGAAAGAGGGTTTGCCATGCTTTTTATCAGCAGAACAGCCCTGTGTCCCAGCGTGTTTTTGAACTCAAACGTGGAGGGGTAAGATTCAAGCTTAACGTGCTCGTTAGCTGCCTCGCTAAGCTCGGTGGCTTCTTCAGTGCTTAAGCTCCTTGCGACTCGGCGGTCAATTATGGTTTTCCCTTGACCCAGTGTTGCAAAGTTGCATCGAAGCGCTAAGTCGCCGTCCTTCATCTTTAAGCCTGCGCCTGCGGCTTCGATAACTCCTCTGCCAGTGCTGTACTTGAAAGGGTCATAGCCTAAAAGGGAAATAACTGCAACGTCGCTTTCAGGTGCAACACCTTTTTTTACAGTGTACATTAAGCCTGTTTTGCCATTTGAGGCAAGAGCATCCATGTTCGGTGTGTCAGCTGCCTCCAGCGGCGTCTTGTTGCCTAAAGCTTTAATCGGCAAATCTCCCATGCCGTCAATTGCAACGTAAATTAACTTCAACCCAACTTTTCCTCCTTAAATATGAGCTAACTCGGCGACCTATGCTTATTATCTTTTTGATAAGCGGCTGGCGCTTTTAAATAAAGATGTTTTGAGGCGATAGAGAAGAGGCACTGCAAAAGCGCAGGAACACCAAAACAAAAGCAAGCATATTGGACAGAAAGAAGGGGCGGTAAATGCCTGTGGCAGATTAGATTCTTAGCAGAACATTTTCCGTGTACTTGCGAATAACGTTTGCAAACTCGTTGATTGTTTCGGGCGCATAGGGCTTAAGCGTTTGGTAGCTCTTGTCCAACGTGTCGTCTGGGATGAATTGCTGGAGCGCATGGGTTTTTGAGCCTTTGACAAGTTCCCCAATGCATACGGCGTCCTGCGCTGTAACAATTTGCGGCACCACAGTTGTTCTAAACTCATACGGGACCTTTCCTGTCTTTAGGATTTCCATGGTTCGCATCAGCCCACTTGTATCCTGTGCACCGAGTAGCTTGTATTTTTCCCGGCAAGTCTTCACATCCATAGCCACGTAATCCACGCTAGCCAAGCATTCCTCAAGCACATCAGGGAAGAAACCGTTCGTGTCCAACTTAACCGTGAAGCCGCGTTCCTTGAGCTTGGCGAGGAATTTAGGCAGTTCTTTATGCATGCACGGCTCACCGCCCGTGATAACTACAGCGTCCACGTATTTTTTGCGGCTTTCCAAGATTTCTATGGCACCTGCTTCCTGCAGAAACGGCGGCTGCGGGTCAACGGCTATGCGCCAGTTGTGGCAGAAGGGGCAGCGCAGGTTGCAGCCTGGAGTAAACAATACGCTTGCTACTTTATCGGGGTAGTCGAGAAGACTTGTTTTCTGTAATCCGCTGAACTTCATGATGCATTTTCCTCAAGACACTAAAGGAGCAGAAGAAAGGATGGCTGATCGGTCAAAGGTTTTACGTATCGCGAATTCTGCTTGTTTTCCATCATTCCACTGATCCACAGGCCGCAAATAGCCAACCACCCGTGAGTAAACCTCGCAGTTTGCTCCACAGGTGGGACAAATCTTGTGTTCGCCGCTTGTGTAACCGTGAGTTGGGCAAACGCTGAAAGTCGGCGTTAACGTGAAGTACGGCAGCTTTGAGTTCCAAGCCACTTTCTTGATTAATTCAGCAGCAGCTTTCCATGAGTTAAGCCTCTCGCCGAGGAAAATGTGAAAGACGGTGCCTCCAGTATAGAGCGTCTGCAAAGATTCCTGATGTTCCAGCGCCTCAAACAGGTCGCCAGCAAAATCCACTGGCAACTGGGAGGAATTCGTGTAGAATGGCTCTGCATGATCCGCCGATACTTGTTTTTGGTTGGCGAATATGATGTCTTTGTATCGACGTTTATCTATGCGGGCAAGTCGATAAGATGTGCCTTCAGCAGGGGTTGCCTCAAGATTGTAGATGCAGCCTGTTTCCTCCTGATAATCCGCCAAACGGTTCCGCATGAAATCCAACATTTTAACCGCGAAAGCTTGTCCGTCACGCGACGCAATATTTTGTCCAAGCAGGTTTATGATTGCTTCATTCACGCCCACTATGCCTATGGTGGAGAAATGGTTCTTCCAGTACTTGCCGTAGCCTTCTTTAACATGGCGTAGGTAGCGCCGTGAATACGGGTACAAACCGTTATCTGTAAACGCCTCAAGCACTTTACGCTTAATCTCCAAACTTGATTTCGCAGTTTCCATTAAGGCTTCTAAACGCTCAAAGAACTCGTCCTCATCCTTCGCTAAGTAGCCGATTCTAGGAATATTCAAAGTAACAACGCCAATGCTGCCTGTTAATGGGTTGGCGCCGAAGAACCCGCCGCCCCGCTTGCGCAACTCACGGTTATCTATTCTTAGTCGGCAACACATGCTTCGAACATCTTCAGGCTTCATGTCACTGTTAACAAAATTCGAGAAGTACGGCACACCATACTTAGCTGTGACTTCAAAGATAGCTTGAGCCACAAGCGAGTCCCAATTGAAATCTTTCGTTATGTTGTACGTGGGAATTGGGAAAGTGAAAACTCTGCCTTTCGAGTCACCTTGCCGCATGACTTCTGCGAAGGCTAAATTGAACATTTCCATTTCCTTAGTCATGTCACCGTAGGTGTCTTGAGTAACCTTACCATTGAAAAGAACCGCCTCGTTCTTCATGAAATCTGGCACAGTCAAATCCAACGTTAAATTCGTAAAGGGCGTCTGGAAACCTACACGGGTGGGCACGTTCATGTTGAAGAAGAATTCCTGAAGCGCCTGCTCCACTTCTTTCTGCGTGAGGTGATCATATCGTATGAATGGCGCAAGGTAAGTATCAAAGTTGCTGAACGCCTGTGCTCCCGCTGCCTCACCCTGCAGTGTATAGAAAAAGTTCACAACTTGACCCAGTGCTGTCCGAAAATGCTTTGCCGGTTTGCTTTCAATTTTACCTGATACACCGCCGAATCCTGAAAGCAGCAGCTCGCTTACATCCCAGCCCACGCAGTATGCGCCTAATACGCCTAAATCGTGGATATGCATGTCGCCTGAAAAGTGGGCGTCAGCGATGTTGGAGGGGTAAATCCTTGATATCCAGTACTTGGCTATTACAGTGGATGATAAGTAATTGTTTAATCCCTGCAGGGAGTAGCTCATGTTGCTGTTTTCTTTAACTCGCCAATCCTCGACCTCAAGGTACTGATCCACCATATCGGAGGAACTTAATAACGCTGCTAACTCACGCATGTCAGTATGCTGCTTTCTATACAGAATGTACGCCTTTGCAGTTTGGGCATGCCCATTTTCAATCAGCCGTTTTTCTACGACATCTTGGATTTCCTCAACTGTGGGTACGCCGTCGTCGCCGTAAGTTTTTTGCAGTTCAGCCACCACTTCGTCGCTTAACCGTTTTGCCAGTGCTTTGTCTGTTCCGCCGCATGCTTTTGCGGCTTTCCAAATGGCGTTTGTTATACGTTCTTGGTCGAAGGATTCTAATTTACTATCACGTTTTAAGACAAACTTCATTTTTTCACCTCAAGGAGTAACCGCCTGAAATCTTCAGGCTCTTCAAACTTCTTGTAAACTGAAGCAAACCGAATGTACGCGATGCGGTCGACGTCTTTCAAGTGCTTCATGATTAAATCGCCGATTTCCTGGGATGCAACTTCTTCAGTGTCTTTAAGCATGAGGTCTTGCCTCACCTGCCCGGCTAAATCGTTGATTTGGCTCATAGTTACAGGCCTTTTCTCGCACGCTTTCTGCAAACCACGGATTATCTTGTTAACGTCGAAACGTTCAAGTCTGCCGTCTTTTTTCCTAACCATAAGCTCCACGGTTTCAACGTACTCGTAGGTTGTGAAGCGTTTTCCGCAGCTAACGCATTCTCTGCGTCTGCGCGTGGTGTTCTCTGGTGAATCACGCGTTTCCAAAGTTTTGGAGTTTTCAGAGTTGCAGTATGGACATCTCATATTTCTAACATACCCGCGCTTGGATATATACGTAGTGTCGACAAGTTCAACGAACACACTATATTTAGCGTATATATAAGGCGTTTTAACATTAAACTTGAAATATAGACTATTAAGACAACAAGAGTTCCATCAAAAATAAACAAAAAACGCAAAATAAAAAAATCAAAAAAAGCCCTTGTTTGGAAAAAAAGCCCATTTCCACGTAAATAGTAGTTAGGTTAAAGTTTTCGCAAGAAGAACAACTAAATTAACGCATATATTCTCAGTTGCCTTTTATTTGTTTAAATGCAAGAGAAACAGCAGGATAGAGTATATGAAGCCAAAAATTGTGAAGGCGAACTCCTTAAAGGAGGTTTCAACCCCGGAGCGCTGCTCCATATCAGAAAACTACAGCAGTGAGGAGGTTTCGATAGCGCAGGCTCGGGTAAAACCTGGAATAACAACCATGGCGCATCACCTCAACAGTGTAAATGAATATTACCTTATAATCAGCGGCGAAGGGCAAGTAGACGTTGGTGACCTAAAACCAGCGAAAGTAAGCGGTGGAGACATGATTATTATTCCAGCGGGCTATTCTCAGAGAATAACTAACATTGGAAACACCGATTTAGTATTCTTTTGCGTCTGCACCCCAAAATTCACTGCCGACTGCTATTGTAATGAAGAGGCAGAAAGCAAGCCCCGTTAAAAATTTTTAGCTGTAATATATCGATTATGGAAATAGCGATTTATAAGCAGTAAATAACACTAAGGAAGTGGAGAGAGGGGGGGCTTTTACGCCCTTTATGGGGCGAATTAGCTTGTTTTTAAGTCGTCTAGAAACTCGCTTAAATCAGCCGTGGATACGTTGTTTTCGTCTTTAAGGGATTGCTTAGCAGGCGGGTTCTGCATGTAAAATGGTATTCTCTGGGTTAAGCGGTCTTGAAACGTTGGTTCTAACCCGTTTTGGTAGAAGACGCCTACGGGGATTCTGTCACCCCACTCCTGCGCCTTTTCCATGCCAGCCATTTTCTTCTTGAAATCCTCGCTCCATTCATGCACAACCGGGTCAAAGCCTTCATCTTCCAGCTTATAGAGCCTTGATTGCGGCTTGCCCGTCTTGGGGTCTTTTCTGTCTTCTCCACCATACCATTCTTTGGTGTTAATGTCGTTGTACGTGGGGCAAGGCTGCAGGCACTCGACCAGCGCCAAGCCCTTGTGTTGAATTCCCTGCTTTATCATGTTTCTAAGGTGCATAACGTCAAAAGAGTACGCTCTTGCCACGAACGTGTAGCCTGCAGTGATCGCCAAAGCAACGGCATTAATTGCTTGGTTGATGTTGGGCTTTGGAAGCGCCTTAGTTTTCACTCCAAGCGAAAGCGTGGGAGAAGCCTGCCCCTTAGTTAAGCCGTAGACACCGTTGTTGTATAGCAGGTAGGTCATGTCGATGTTTCTTCTTCCCGCATTAACGAAATGTCCTGCCCCTATTCCCAAGCCATCGCCGTCTCCGCCCACGCCTACAACCTCCAAATCGGGGTTTGCCACTTTTATCCCCATGGCAAACGGCAGCATTCTTCCATGAAGCGTGTGGACGCCGTTGGCTTTGATGAAGTGAGGGGTTTTAGATGAGTTGCCTACGCCTGAAACCACGACGACTTTATGAGGCTCAAGATTGAGCTCCGCGAATGCCATCTGCATTGCGCTTAGGATTCCAAAATCTCCGCAGCCTGGACACCAGTCGACGTAGACGTTGGTTTTGTATTCTGAAGGTTTATGCTCCAAGCATTAACACCTGCCTTTCTGGGGCTTTGTCGGTTAGTATATTTTTGATTGCTTGGTATACTTCGGTTGTCATCATTGGTCTGCCTGTGTATTTGAGGACATAAAAGTTGGGTTTGATGGTTGTATACTGGGTTATTATGCCGCCTAGCTGGGCGGTGATGTTGTCTTCTATGTCTATTATGCGTTTTTTGCCTTGGAGCATTTGTTTTATGTCGGCAGAGGGAAGCGGATGTATCATACGAACCTGCAAGTAGCCTAAACTAAAGCCTTCGTCTTTTAGCTGGTTTAATGACTCAATTATGGCGCCTTTTGGTGAGCCCCAACTGACCACTATGTTTTCTGAGTCTTTATCTCCGAAAAAGTTAACTTTCATTTCTAACGGTACTTCCTTGTCCACTAAATCGAGTTTCTTGATTCTTTTCTCCATCATTTTCCTTCGGATAATTGGTTCCTCGTTTATGTTGCCGCTTTCGTTGTGCTCGTCGCCGCTGCACCATTGTACAGCGTTTTTTGTACCCAGAAAAGCTCTGGGAGAAACTCCTGTTTCGGTGAATCGGAAGCGCTTGTACTCTTTGCCTTCAAGCTCCTTCTCCCCTACGATTTCGCCGCGGTCAACCTTAACTTTGTCGTACTCGAAGACGGGGTATGTCTGTGAGCAATTAGCCATGCCTTTATCAAGCAAGTGAATGACGGGCATCTGGTATTTTTCAGCTAAATTAAACACTTCCGCCGCGTCATAGAAGCATTCTTTTATGTCTCCTGAAGCAAGGATTATTCTTCCGAATTCTCCGTGAGCAGCATGCATAGCAAAACGCAAATCTTGTTGGCCGTGCCGTGTTGGCTGGCCAGTTGCAGGTCCACCTCGCTGGTAATATGTTATTACCAGTGGTACTTCGTTGTTTCCTGCCCATCCTAAGCCTTCAGCCATAAGGGAAAATCCTGGTCCTGATGTACTGGTTGCTGCTCGTGCACCTGTCAAGCAAGCGCCTGAAGCAGAATTTACCGCTGCAATTTCGTCTTCCGTTTGAATCACAACTATTGCTTCTTGGCCTTTTCGGGTTTTGAGGATTTCATGGGACTCCAAGTATTCGCTTTCGTCAGCCGCAGGCGTGATAGGATAATATGTTTGTACTCTGCAGCCGCCAAGCACTTTGCCCATAGCGACAGCTTGGTTTCCCGTCAAGAAAATTCGTGGCTCATGAACTTCTAATTTTTCAAGTTTACCCTTAAAACTGTTCACATTTAAGTTTTTTTCAGCATAGTCATAAGCGTAATCTACGGCTGTGACGTTCATGTCGGCGATTTTTTCGTGGAAGGTTGCTCGGATTGCGTCTTCAACGAGTTTTTTGTCGTATTTAAGAAGAGCAAATGATATTCCGATGGTTAGAACATTTATCATTTTTGAAAGGATGCTTACTTTTTCAATTTTGACTGCTTGACCAATTTGCTTAAGCAAGTCCGTGTATGGAACAGGATAGACCTTAATGTTTTTGTTTTTGGCGTAATTTAAGAAGTCGCTGATTGTTTCGCCAATATTATTTTCGGTCATGAAAGTGCGAACTTGATCTTTATACTCTTCAGAGAACGTCGCTATATCTTTTAGGACATTGACGTCTAAGTCGCGTGAATCAACTATTATGCCGCCTTCATTCACGACTTCGCCGACATGCCTTACAATGGTTTCAGCGTCAAAAGCTGCCAACAAATCTACGTCGCTGATGTTGGCTAAGGTTGGCTGTTTGGATACGCGTTGGAGGAAATAGCTATGCATTGTTTTGATGTTTGAGTGGTATTCTCTTCTGCCGAAAACCCATAAGCCGCCGTAGCCGCAAGCTCTGCCAAATATGTTGGATGCTGAGTCAACGCCGCTTCCTTGTGGTCCGCCTGCCATCCAGTTTATGCTTTCAATTACCATTTTTGCCTCACGTTTGAATAATTTTATTTCTCAGAGAGCGGTTACCCGCCGCCTGCTGCCTTATCGATGCCTATACAGCACGTACATTTTACTGTTTCCCCACAGTACGGGCATACGCAACTACAATCGTCGATAAAATTTCCGCAGTTCATGCAACGAGGCAAATCTTTTTTGCTCATCACACTTCGCCTCTGCCACATTTACTTGTGTAACCTTAGGAATTAAGCTTTCGGAAAACACGGTTTTAAAAAAAATGATCTTTTGCGTTTCGCTTTTGGGCTTTTGTCTGCTTTTTGTGGGTGATTTTTGTTGTAAATAGTAGGTAGGTCTATAGGTAGGCGGCATTTTTAATTAGGGCTTGTTTAAAGTTGCTTTTTTGGTTTAGAGCTTAAGTCAAGTATTTATGGCGCAGGGTTCCTAAAAATTCCTATATAAAGCACCTTCTTTCTCTCTCACAGCCTATCCCCTCGATCTACTAGATGAGCCCCAAAATAGAAATTAATCGAAGGCTTAATGTCAAACAAAGTAGCCTTTCAGTTTCCTATGTGCGTCAGGCTTGTTGCTCTTTATCAAGGGGTCGCTGAGAATTTGCGGGCGTAAATCTGGCAAAGTAAAGTTGAGTTAATCTAAGCTTAAGGTGAGGGGTAAGAAAGGGGGAGGGTTTGGTTTATTTTACGAAGTCGTCGAATGTCCAGTAGTGGTTTTCTTCTTGTAGTATTATGTCTTCGAACATGCGTCTTGTTGTTGTGTCGGAGCGTTTGAGTGCTTCAGCGATGATTTGCCGGTACAGTGAAATTGCGCTGCTTTCAAGTGCATGATCCAAGTTTAAGAAATCCTGTGCTGTGTCGCCGACGACTGGAAGCGGGTCCGGTTTGACCACTGCTTCGCCTTCAAGCAGGTAGATGCGTTCACTAATTTTTTCCAAGTGGTCCATTTCTTGCATGAAGACGTCTTTCAGTATCTTGCTAACCACGGCTGCTTTGTTGGTTTCAGTGACAGTTTCTAGCGATGTGTTCTTCATTCGGAGTTCAAGGAAAGCCATTTTCTCATGTTGGTTGGTGTACTGGATGATTCCAGTGATTTCCGCTGAGACCGCCTTGTTCAAAAGCGTAAAGTAATCGGCTGTGTAGATTTTGCGCCATTCAGCAAGAGGCACTTTGCTTGGCTCTTCTTTTTCATCTTGGAACTTTGTGTACTCTTGGAATTTGAATAAGTGTCCTTCTTCTTCGCCATAGATTTTCTCGAAGAGCTCACGTGTTTCCCAATCGCCCATTTTCCCCGAGGTCTCAATGATTTGGCGGTAAAGCGTTAAGGCTTCTTCTTCAGCTTTGACGCCTAATTTAGCAAATTCGCTGATGCTGTCGCCGATGCTTGGTTTGCCTGATTTAGTTGTTGCTTGTCCACCAAGATAGTAAATGCGCTCAATTATGCTTGCGGCATGCTTCATTTCTTGGATGGCGATTTCACGCAGAAACTTTCCAACAGCATCATAAGTCGTTTTATCAAGAAGGATGTTTTCTGGGATAGTTCTGCGCACGAGCTTTTCCATTTTTGCATGCTGAAGCATATATTGAAGCGAAACTTGCTATTTCACGTTCAACTGCTTTATTCAGCAAGTCAACGTAATCAGGGGTTGTTTTAACAGCCATAAATAATCACAACTTCTACCCAGAAAGGAACAATCACTAAGATATAAGATTTTTTATGAAAGACAAAATCAGAGAAAAAATTGAACAAAAATATATTTACCTGCAAATTACAATGGCTGCTTTTGATTTTGTTTTTATGTGCTTATTGTATTTTCTTGCCGCAAACTACGCAATAAACTGAGTCTGGAGTATTTTCTATTCCGCAGTAAGGACAGAACTTTTTTTGCGTGCAATTAGTCGTTGTGGCTTGTGGCGGGGAGTAGGGGAAATTTGTAGGTTTCGGTGCTTTTGGTTTAAGCGAGTTAAATCCCATGGAGCAAAAATCCAAGCAATCCAACTTATGATCCCTCCAATACCAACAATCGAGAGGACTGCACCAATTAAAATTAGCAATCCAGCAGTGTTGAAATTATTGTTTCCGGATTTCTCGCCTAGCTTGTTAAAGGCACGTTTCCAAAAGAAAGCACTAATTATTAAAATAACTAAAAATGCTCCAATTATAGCTAACAATCCAACGATGACCAATCCTATTGATGGAGCAGCAGTTGGTGCGGTGTTTGCTCTGTAGTGATCGTCGATACTATAGCGGCGATCAATATTACGCCCAATGCAACTGATCCTGCAATGCCGACGACTATAGCCGTACAGCACATTTTTGAAAATGCCTGGCTCATTATAGTAATGACTCAACTGGTACATCGCGATTATAAAGAAAATAAATCCAATCAGACTTAGTACTCCAATCCCAATAAATGCAATCGATATCCCGCGGTAGAAAGAAAAGAGGCACCAAATGGCGAGGTGCTTCCGCCACTTGTAAATGCAGAGGAAGCTGCGGCAATTATGGAGAAAATGAAAAATCCATATAAGACTAACGTGATGACTGGAACTATAACGTTTATTATGCGGCCGTTAGCCTAGTTTTCGGCTTGATTCAAACGACATGTTGATTCCTTATGTCTATGTAAAGTGGGTTAGGGATAAGCTTTTCGAAACTGCAACTAAGCGTTAACTTTAGGTGAGGCAATTTTGTTTTCAGTGGTTTTACTTACTCGTTTAGTTGCATACCAAGCTACCAATACAGAGACAACAGACAATGTAAACACAACTGTCTCAAAAAGGATAATGTTTCCTGGCACTGCGAAGGGAACAAGAAAATCTACAAACCCCATAGGCAAAGCGATCAGGAACAGCCGTTTCTTATGGTAAACTGCAGCCATCACGCATAGGTACCCCCAGGCGAAATGAAACAGAATTGAAGAAATTCGCTCAACTGTGCCTATGGCAACTGACCGTAAGGCTTGGGTCGCAGGTAGCAAAGAGACCAGGTTGACTAGCCATAAACTGATTATAGACTGTCTGTGCGGCTGGCGTGTTTGAAGAGAGAATAACGTATAGTCCAATGATGCTGAGGAGAGTAAGAGCTCCTAAGTAGATGGCGTTTTCCCAGAAAGCTAATCCGGAACCGTAAGCTTCAGCATCTTTCCTTTCAAGCTTTCCACGTTTAACTGCGTACCAAGCAACCAGAAAAGCCAATCCTACCTCGAAGAACACAGTTTGAAGCCCATAGTAAACTCCTAAGCCAATGCTGTGCACTCCAAAATAGCCAATTACCATGTGGATTGTTGAGAGCAGCACCGCGTTTTTAACCGCGATGGCGACAAAGTAAGCTATCGCTGAATATGCCCAAATCCCCGCGTGGAAACGCCGTTTAAAATACCAGTATACCATGAGCAACGATACAGATTATGATGACAATTATGGGTTGAATGGCATACAACAGGTCAATGTTTTGCATAGCACCCGTTAACAAGCTTAAGCTTAAAAATTTTAGTCTTTAGGGATACTGTTAAGTTAAGTTAAGTTACCCAACAAATCTATCGCAAACTTTAAGCCAGCTTCTTCTAATTCTTCCTCAGAAGGTCTAAAGATGCCCAATGAAGAAATCAATAAGACGAAACAAAAAATTATGGATTGGTTAAAGGAAGAGGGCTTTGCAGCGGAAGAAAAACAAGACCCAAATGCTTACTTCAATATTCAAGCAACCAAAAGCGGAATAGGCGTGAACATTGTCCAAAACCCACCTTTCAATGACAGCATCTTCATAGCTGGAAATATCGCTGTTGCTCCAGACCAGCAAGCACTTCTGAAATCAAGGAGCCGAGATAAACGAGAAGATTTCATTTGGGACATACAAATGACCCTCGCAGCGAATAATGAATTAGGCGATTTTGCGCTAAAACCCAACCCGCCTGAAGATATGCAAATCATTTTTGTTTCCTCAAGAAGAATCTACTATGATGAACTGACTAAAGGGAAACTCTTTGCTTCAATAAATATAGTCATTAAAAACGTTTTACTAATTATTTGGAAACTGCAAAAGTTTGTTGGAATGCATATGCCTAATATAGTCACGAAAAAGCAAGATTATTCTACATAAGAGGGTTAACTCAATCTCACTTTTTGCTTTACTCTTTTTTCAATTCCTCAACATGAAGGCTTACTTTGTTTGGGTCAAGTTCTACGCCTTCATGTTTTAATTCTTCGTAGAGTTTTACAGCTTTCTTTGCTACTTCAGGTTCAATCTCTTTCTTGGCTATGGCTTGTCGCAAAGGTTCAGGCGCTTTCTTTGCAACTTCCGTCATTTCAACAGCTTTATCAAGGGTTAGTTCGCCTTTCAAGAAATCGTTTCTGACTCGTTCATCCGCTTCTTTTGCAACTCTTACAGCCTTTCTAATTGCAACTTGACTTGGCTTTTCTTTGCGTTCTTCTTTGGTGGCTTCGATAAGTTTGACCCGAGTCTCATCAGGTAATCCCCTAGTTTCTGCAATGACAGTTGTAGGGTGAGCGTCAAGGAGACAAAAAGCGTGATGAGTCGTGAAAAGCATGAAGAAAGCAAAAATTGAGCGAGAACCTTTAGAAGAAATAGACCTCTTAGACGACATGCACTCTGCCCTAGTTGACTTACTCATTGAGAAAGGCATCATAACGGAAGAGGAATATGAAAAGCGCATTAAACAAAGAGTTAAAATAAAGTAAAAATTAAGGAGAGGAACGCTTTAGACACCGCCACTTTCCGTTGCCGCCGCTATATTCATTTTCATAACCCTTTCGCGTTCCGCTTCTTCGTTTTCCTCTGCCCTAATTAACTGGGCAAGTTGCTGTTTTCTTTTTTCAAGGATTTTTCCGTATAGGTCAGCTTCACCTTGAGCCTTCTTATCATCTTTACTTGCTTTGTCTAAGCGGCGCAGGTAATTGATTGAAAGCGCAGTAATCATGACAAGCGATATTACAGCCAGAGCAACATTAACCCAAAACATGCGGTCATATTTTCCTTGAGTGACAAGGGTCTGAATAATAGGATAAAAAACTGTTACAAAGAAGCCGCCTATTATTCCGAGGAACAGCCCCAAAGTTGCGCCAAGCATTAGGTCATGACGCCTTTGGGATTCCTGCGATTTATCAGCTGACTCTTTTCTCATGTTTTCAAGCGCTTTTATTTCAAGTTCTAAATCTTCCCTACTTTCCAATAGATACCCCTCTCACTTGCTTAAGTCTCAATGCGAATTTAAGATTTTGGAGGCCAGGTAACTTAACTTAACAGTATCGTCTTTAGGATTGTTAAATGTTAAATAACTTCCTTGGCAAAGTATTCGCTGAAGCGACAAGAGATGGCTAAGCAGGCAAATAAGACTCCAGATTATGGCAACTGGGTTTCAAAACGACTAATCTACACGTTCTGTGTACTGGGCATGTTGTTTGCGGCATCAGCCTTCCTGCTGTGGGAATTAATTATTTCCGCTCTTCTGAGCTTAGCGATGGCGCTGTATTTTACGTATGCACGGCACCTTTTTTCACCCAAAGGCAGAAACATACAAAACAAAATCTGGGAAACGGTAATCTCAAATTTGGATTGGAACGGCGAGGGAAAAGCGCTCGATATCGGCTGCGGAAACGGTGCATTAACCATGAAGCTTGCACGCAACTTTCCTTCAGCGCGGGTAACTGGGATTGATTTTTGGGGCGAACGGTGGGAGTACTCAAAAAACACTTGTGAATCAAATGCTAAAGCTGAAGGCGTGAATGATAGAGTTGTTTTTCAGAAAGCCAACGCTTCAAAGTTGCCGTTTGAGGACGGATATTTTGATGCCGCCGTCAGCAACTTATGCTTCCACGAAGTTGCCGATGCAAAAGATAAGCGTGAAGTAATCCGTGAAGCGTTGCGGGTGGTTAAGAAGGGCGGAAAATTCGCTTTCCAAGATCTCTTCCTGCTCAAGCAAGTATACGGCAACCCAGACGAGTTAGTTGCCACCATAAAAAGTTGGGGCGTAACCAAAGTGGAATTCGTAGAAACCCGAAACGCACCCTTTATCCCAGCAGCTTTAAAGTTGCCGTTCATGGTGGGCAGGATAGGCATAATTAAAGGAGAAAAATAACTTTTTGATTGCTACTTTTTCCATTCGCCTTGTACCCATTTGGTGAAAGATGTCGGCGTTATCTTGATTATGGGTACGTCGCCTTCTTTCCAGCTGCCTTCCTCAGTTTGGTATTCAGGGTATTTTTCTTTAAGTAGAGCATGAGCGTAAGCGTATTCTTTGCCAGTCCACAAGACGATTGCTTCTCCTTGTACACGGATGCCTTTGATGTTTGACCAGTTGTTTCGGTCATAGTCATCAAAGACCAAGGATACTTCGGGATTTGCCTCTAGATGCTCCAATTTGGGAGTGTCAGGGTCAGATGCGATGTAGATAAAAACGCCGTCAAAAACGGGCCAAACAGGCCTCACCACGGGCTCACACTCCTCAGTTGCTGTAGCAAGTCTGCACACAGGCAACTGCTGCATAAACGCAACATCAGCTTTAGATAGTTTTCCCATCACTTTAGACCTCCAAAAATTCTCTGTCAACTGTTAGTGTTAAACATATCTCTTTAAAAGTTATTCTCCCGAACAAACTAAAACCCATTTTTCCTTCTTCGGTAGAACAACGATTTTCCAATTCTAATTCACCAAAAACTCTAGAACTGTTTCCCCTTTAAATCCGCTTTGCTTAATCCTTTTTCTTTTAGCCTATTAGCTTTCCATACTGAAAATGTTTCAGTTTGTCAGTAGCTGGAAGGTGGACGACATCACTACTGCTTAAAATGGGCCGCTGTGCCCATTCATGTTTGCTTGTAAAGCTAATGAAGATACAATTTTTTGCGTCGCAGTTGGCATATAACAGGCCCGATAGTTACCCATGGGAAAGCCTAATTTTACATTTGCTATAAGAGCCTGCGCCGGGTACCCATTGGAAAAGCCAAATAAGCAACAAGCCAAGCGTTGCCTTCGCCCTTTTTCCGCGGCAAACAAGATGCATGCAGTTTTCGGCATACAGAAAGCAAAAATATGCGGGCGGCACAATCTACAGTGTAACCCAGACTTAGGCACATTCAAAGAGGCTTAGACTGCGGGATTGCCCTAGCCTGGTAGGGGGCAGGCCTGCTAAGTCTGTGGTCGAAAGGCCGCGTGGGTTCAAATCCCACATCCCGCGCCAAGCTCCTTTTGCCAATTAGAACCTAACTATTGTTTATTTGCGTAAATAAAACTTAAAAATGCTAAGAAACATTTGCAGAGACTACTAACCGGCAAGCTCATTTTATCCACAAAGTAATAGGTGCCAACGGCTATGAGACCCACGCCGATGAAGGTAAGCATGTAATTTATTGAGACACTGCGATCAAACCCAAACCGGCTAAGCAGAAGATGACCCCCCGTTCTTTTGTATTAAACCCAATGATTCGAGCTTTTGAGTAGCCGAAGCTTGGGTTCTTTGAACCCTCAAAAAGATTATTTTTTGGTTACTGTGGATGCACCTGAACTGCTGATTTTTCCAAGTGTAGGTTGTCCGCTATATTGTAAGCTTGAAGCACCACTTACATTGGCGTCAAGCCTCCCGCTGAGATTAATAGTCGCATGGCTTGCCCCGCTAATCTGCATATCTGCATCGTTTATCGAAAGACCACTGATGTTTAGCGTGCTAGCGCCTGAAACAGTTGCCATAAGATCATTTGCTTGACCATTGGCAGTTAATATAGAAGCGCCCGATAAGTCCACAGTGATGTTTGCAGCTTGAAAACTGTTCATTTGCAATGAACTTGCCCCTGTGACATTTGCGTTGAATGGATCCTCGTTGCCGAAACCTGTTGCAGTTGCGTGCGAGGCCCCTGATACCGAAATTGCGTCAAGCTTTGGCATTGTTATTTCGGCTTTCGCAAAGAAAACGCCAACGTTAAAGCCAGGTTTTACAGCAATTGCCAAGGTGTTTCCATTCTGAGAAACAACTATCTGATCAAGCGTTCTAGCGTTGGCTGTAATAGTTATGCTGTAAGTATTTGATTGTTTTATGTTGGCAGTTAAAGCTGAGCTTATGTTGACTTGTGTAAATTGTGAATTTGAATATGTTCTTGTTTCTTGGTTGCCGGTAAAATACCAATATGAAAACGCGGCAATTGATATAACCACGGCGACAACGACTAAAACTACTACGACAACCACTAGAAGAGTGCTAAGGGCTTTCCTATCTATCAGAGACTGCATATTCCCCAATTGTTGGTTAAATCTATTTAAAACTATCTAACAAATATGTAACGCCCAAAGCCTCCTAAAGAGCAACAATAAATGGCAATGTAGAATAAGCTAGTTATTAGTAAGCCTCTCTTTGGGTTTGCAGTTTCAGTATTGACGGTCGCTCATGGGTTAACTTTGCTAATGGTCTTTTTCAAACGTTTTCTCGCGTGAAATTTAAACGTGAATGTAAACCCAACATCCCGCGCCATAAAGCCCTTTTTTCACTTATTAAATCTGGGTTTCTACTTTTTCTTATCAGACAAAATTTAATACAAAAATATCTATATTTCCCGTGGCAAAATAGGTATTACTTTGTCTGATAAGTTCTCTGGGGAGCGAAGAAAAATTACACAGCTAAACCAAAAAACTAAAGACCGCTTAACAGTCATAGGTATGTTGGCTTTAGAGGCATTATTTATTTTTGGTTCAGTAAGCAATTTTTACAGGTACATATTTTTAAAAATACCTCTCGATATATACCTCGCAATTTTCTCGACGGTCGGAGCTGCAATTTTACTTATATTCATAATAGCGGTTCTCATGAGTTATTTGGATAAAAGAAAAGTTTTGAAAAGCTTTCAAAAATAAGCAGAAATTAACACGAAAAAGCTAAATTAGCAAGCTGTGGCGCGCGCACTCATTGAACCAACGGTGTCCACTGATTTATCGCTTGCTAAAGCAGTGGTCGAAAGGCCGTTTGGGTTCAAATCCCACACCGCGGTCCAGTCTCCTTTGCCAATTGGAGCTTAATTATTGCTTATTTACATAAATAAGTTCAATAAATGCTAAGAATTGCGTATACGTCACAATTTATCGAGTACAATAATTTAGCGCTTGAACGACTAACTTTGGGTGAAAGAGACAGAGTGTAAGTTGCCCCTCTCGAAAGTAATTAGTTGGATGTCGAGTTGCGTTCAGAGAAGGCTTCGGTACCATACCATTCGCAGATCTGTTCGCGGACGGCCGCACACGTCGTTCCATTAAGAAAATGTCCGCTATGCATCGCCCAATGGACCCCGCTTCTAGAGAGCCTCAAAATATTTTTTGAAAAAAGCGTTAGCTATCTAAAAAAAAGGACGGCAAATAATAGGGTTGACTTACTTCCCCCAGTTTACACTTATCCTCAAGATTCCTTAGCCTTCCTAGATAGGCTGTAGAGCTTCCATCCGAAGACGATTGGGAAGATTAAGAAGGCGAGAAGGGCAAAGGGGGCGTACGCGGCGGAATTGGTCGAAAGGAAAGTTATCCCCAAGATTTGAGCCACCCCGATTGCAATGCTCAACCCGCCGAAGATCTTGCCAAAAGTTGATACTCTGATCATTGCTGCTCCGAGAACGATTAAGCCTGTCGACAGGAGGAGTGTGGCTCCAACGTCAAACTGATTGAACATGCCCTGGGTCGCCTGCCACAAGAGAGTGAGTGTAGCCTTGTCAGTAGCGGTCGCCGCGGCAGCATGATAGAGGTTGGAGATCGGGTCGAAGGCGACCTGCGTTGTGTCTTCGACAAAGGTAACTCCTAGACCTAGTGCGTATAGGACGGTTCCGAAGGCGGCGATTACGGGGCTCTTTCCGCGGAGAGCCTGATACAGGCCAAGGACAAGACCAACCAATGAGACGCTGACCAAAAAGTAGAAGACATTCCCCACCGCAAGGCCCGTTCTGTGAGCGGGAAAATTATTGACCAAATCTGCAGCGTTGGCAGTTGTCGAATTCCCGAAATTAATTAGCGTGACGATGGTGCAAATGAAGAAGATGCCAGCCAGTATGCCTGCAATACCGCCGAATCGCAGAAAGCTCTTCTGCTTGCTCGTAGAATTTTCTCCTTCAGTTGACATTACATAAAATCTCCCTTAGTTTTTTACATTTGAAAATTGACATTACATAAAAAGTTAACATTAACTACCACACGACCACTTTTTATTATGTTACTTTACGCTTTTAAGTTTTTCTCAGGTCAGGTATTCACTGGACAAGTGTTTCTAATTCTTAGCATCCACTAAACAAATGAATCTGGCAGACCTTTGAAAATGCCAATCTATTCGAAGACAGTCTGGGCTTTTACTTCAATGCACGACACCAGTGGGTTATCAACCAGACCGGCTCTGGCAGAACTTGTTTTCGCACAGCAACCTGACAGTGAAGTCGCAAACTATTAGAGCGCCAAGCCCCAAATAGCAGGCTGCCAATGAACGATGATACTCTTCCAACCATACTAAGTCCCACTTAGCTAACTCTTCCTAACGCAAGCCCAAGCTTTCATAATGTCAGTTCTTAACGCTGAGACTTTCTCCTCTATGTCTTCGTCCAAGGGTGCTTCATCAGGTTCTATCATCATGTCCCACAATTATGACTACATTCCCTGTTTTTTGCCCTGTCTCTACATACCTATAAGCTTCGGCAATTTGTTCCAACGGATAACATCTATCTATTACTGGCCTAAACTTTCCCGCCTCAATAAGCTCTTTGAAAAAAAGAATGTCTTCTTTTCGTTCTTTTGGAATTGGAAATATAACTTTTTTCCCGCCAAATATTGAAGTCCACTGTGTCAAAAATAGGTTCTGCCACAAGAAACCAAGGTCGCTTGAACAATAAATCCCGCCTGGTTTCAGCAGTTTTTTACAAGCACCAAATGAACTTTTACCAACTGCATCAAAAACAAAATCAAACTCCTGACCGCTCTTTGTGAAATCTTCTTCAGTGTAATCAATTACCTTATCCGCTCCAAGAGATTTTACCTAGCATTACATTTGGGGTATTGCACACCGCTGTAACCTCCGCACCATAATATTTTGCAAGCTGGACTGCCGCTGAACCGATAGCACCCGTCGCGCCGTTAATCAAGACTTTTTGTCCGCGTCGAACGTTTGCTTTTCTGATATCGTTTAGTGCATAGTGTCCACCTTCAGCACTAGGGGCGGCTTCTTCATAGGTCATGTTCGCTGGCATAGTTGCAAGCATGCCTTGTTCTGGCATAGTCATATACTCGGCATGGGCACCAAAATTGACTCCACTGAATCCAAAAACAGAGTCAGCATTCTTAAATGATTTAACGTCTTTACCTACTGCCTCAATTTCTCCAGCGAACTCACTTCCTAATATCGCTCTTTTTGGTCTGAAGAGACCACTGACAAGTCTATTAATTAATTGATTACCGCCTAAAAAGGCGCAGTCTGTTCGGTTTACTGTTGTCGCACATATTTTTACAAGTACTTCATTATTCTTGGGGGTTGGTTTCGGCATCTCTTTGAGTTGAAGAACGTCGGGTGTGCCGTATTTTAGGTATAAAATCGCTTTCATTTTAATACATGCTAATTACTCTCAAGGCATATAAAAATTCAGTTCGGGTTTGAGAATTGATTGTAATATATAAGTAATATGCCCTATTCACAAATAGAGCTTAATTATTGATTATTTATCCAAATAAGGCTCAATAAACACTAAAAAAAAAATTATGATGCGTGCGAATTTCTGAATCTTTCAGCTACTTGTATTGCTGCCGACTCACGCTCCATAGCTGAGTTTTCGAAAGCCCTTGTGATTGGATATTGCGCTATTGTTTTGTTCCCTTATCATAATTCCTTATTTTAGGCGTGCGTGAAGCGCTCTAATTTCGCAGTTCAATTGTCTGATTTAAGGACTCAAAAAAAAGGTTCTGTTGCGTTCATCCCTATCTTGCAGATGAAGTTATTGGGTGACTACACGTTCTGTAATTACAGTCACCTTATGTGAGCATTTTCTTGAGTGCTCGGTATTCTTTGAGCATTAAATCCAGAGTCGGACGTATATTATGGTCGTTTTCATAGGCTTGCAGTGCGGCGTAGTATTGCGCTCTATTACTTAGTTCAATATTCAAAGGCGGAAGATTATGTTTCAACAGAATATTATTCAGGAGTAGTCTTCCAACTCTGCCGTTTCCATCTTGGAAGGGATGAATCATCTCGAATTGATTATGGATAACAGCAGCCAAAACCAGTGGGGGGCATTTTTCCTTGTTTCGATTATACCATCGTATCAGTTCCTTAAGCAATTCTACAACTTGCCAAGAGGGCGCTCCACGGTGTATAATGTTTCGGTAGGCGTCTGCAACTACCACTTCTACACCTTTTTCTCTGAATTCCCCTGCAAAAAGCTTCGAATTCTTAAAAACTATTTTGTGAAGAGCTTTTATGAGTTTTATTGAAACATGCTCTTCCGTTGTGCGAATGAAGTCAACTGCCTGTGCAACTCCGTAGGTTTCAGATATATCCTCTTTGCTTTTGTCCTCAGGCCATTTATCTTTTCTTAAAATGTCGGCGACTTCCTTGGATTCAACAAGCGAACCTTCAATCGCGTTGGTATTGTAGGTAAAGGCTTCCTTGAACTTAGCCCAATCAAGTTTTGAGAGGTGACGTACCCGTGGTTCTCCGCGTGCTTCAAGAGATTCAAGCTCTTTTAGTTCTGAAGATGAAAGAGCGGTCATGTATGGGTCATGAATTGCTTGAGCTTCCTTTATTCTGTCTTTAAGCTTAGCCTCTGCGGATTTTCTTTTTTGTTCGAGTTCCTCCGGAGTAAAGTCTGTGCCCAGATAAACTCTGGCCTTTTTTACGGAGCTTCCGACTCTGAAAGAGTGGGCTAAATAATATTTTCGTGAGCCGTTCTTTTCTCTAATTTCAATGTGCACGAAACGGTAATTGGTGACTACGTCAATTTAAACCTTGCTTTGAAGGTGACTACAAAGGCAATTAATCGTTTCATCGCTCTCATTCAAATAAACATAGCTCGCATCGAAAAAGGCCGGCTGGGTTCAAATCCAAAGTATGCCCAATCTTTTTAAGTCACTCGGATGGGAAAAAAAGAACATGCTTTAAGTTCTCCATGACGTCTTATGGTGAGAGGGAGCAGGGCATTATGCCATATTTCATATATGGCTGCGCAGCATTGGGCTTGCCTGATAGGAAAAAACTGTAATTTGGGAAGGTTGAGGAAACAGTGAAAAAAAGAAATGCAATGCTCGCGATTGTGATTGTTGCGTTGTTGACTTTATCATTTTTCTTTTCCGCCGAAAATTTGGTGCATCCCAAAAACAAGGGAGCGAGCCAGCCCGAATTCTATGTGGGCGTAGAATGCGGCTACGACAACGTGACACTCTGCAAAGCATTGATTGAGAAGGTGAAGGACTATACTAATCTGTTCGTAGTAGGCTCAACTGAAATCGTCAAGAATGCATCCCTCTTAAACGAAGTGTGTGATTACGCTTACCAAGCAGGAATGCATGTTTCCGTTTACTTCTCACCCACCCAGAATTACAGTGACCTTGCTGTAGACACCTCCTTTTCGGCGCAATCCTCTTTTCCACTGGCTTGGGTCAAAAATGAGACAGCTAAGTATGGAGACCGCTTCTTAGGCGCTTACGTTTATGACGAGCCTGGAGGTAACCAGCTTGACGGCAGCAAGGAGAAATTGACCCCCCTCTCTGAACAAAACTACCAAAACGCAGCAGACTCCTACGTCGCTAACGTGAGTAGCAAAATTCATCCCTACCTGAATGCGGGCCTATTGACCTATACCTCTGACTATGCTCTATACTGGTTTGACTACAAAGCAGGATACGATGTTGTCTTGGCTGAGTTGGGAGGAGACAACGCCAGCAGGCAACTGCCGATTTCGTTGTGCCGAGGAGCCGCTACTGCTCAGGGCAAGGACTGGGGAATTATGGTTACGACAAGAGATTACAATGGAACAATTTTAGAGTCCGGACCAGAGCTATATGATGATTTAGTTTTAGGCTACAATTCGGGGGCAAAATACGCGGTAGTTTTTGATTATGCGCTTACTGTTTCGCCGTCTGCTCAAGTAATGGTGCCTTACCAGCCATATCAATATGGAATTTTGCAAGACCAACACTTCGAAGCGCTCAAGAACTTTTGGACGTACGTTCAGCAAAACTCAAGCAAACATGGCAGTCAAAAGGCAGACATAGCGTTGGTTGTTCCCCAAAACATTGGTTTCGGCTTCCGCAGCGCAGATGACACTGTTTGGGGGTTTGCGGGTGACGCGGTTTCGCGGGCGGTGTGGTCCGAGGCGAATAGCTATATGAATCAATATGGTGAACGCGTAGACATTGTTTACAATGACTCCCAATTAACTAATACCATCAAAACGCACTACACCATGATAATTAAGTTGCCAAATGACACCGCCGCAGAACCATAAATTTTGTGATTCAAATCCTCACATCCCGCGCCACTAATTTTTTGAATAATGGATGCGAGATTTTTCAAAAAAAAATAGTTAATGGAAAAGTCATTTGTAGAACAATCATTTAAGAAAAGCTTTGATTTGCGCTCATTTCCTTACCTGTCAAATGTTCTTCATATTCGATAGGTGACTACAAGTTTTCCATGTGTAGTCACCTCACGTAAACATCTTCTTGAGCGACCTATATTCTTTGAGCATTTTAATGTTCCTTTAAAGGTGACTACAAGCAGCAAGCAAATGTGAAGGCGTGTTCAAAACAAAAAAGAGAAAAGAAAAGGCGGTTTGTCTTAGATTCGTTTAGACGTTCTATTTATTTGTTCCAATAGGTATGTATGGTCGCATCATTTCGTTGTCTTCATGGTCTACAATATGGCAGTGCCAGACATATCCCGGTCCTTTAGTTGGGTCAAAAGTGTATTTGTTTTGCCCTGCTGCGACTTCATTGATTTTTAGGTCTTGAGGGGCCCACCGGACTATAATGCGGGTCATTTGGCCCGGAAACATCTTGAAGGTGTCTTTCCAGCCGACTTCCCACGATAATGGCGCTTGGACTGGGCCAGTTAGGAATGGGGTTACGTCGGGGTTTCCTCCGATTGCTCCAGCGGCGTTGGGCACAAAATATGACAGCGGCGGACCGTTGTTAGGCTCGAATTTGCCTGAGGGGAATTTGCTGTCGTAGAGGGCTCTGTATCCTTTAGGATCGTTTGTCTGAGGGTCTGCGTCGAAGTTTGTTCCGACAAAACAGTTTTGGCGGTTTATCAGCTGGAACTGAACGAGGTGCAAGTGGATTGGATGTGCGTCCGCTGTCATGTTAACGATGTCCCACTGTTCAGTTGATCCCACTTGCGGAGTTTCGGACAAATAGTTGCCGTTAACCAGCTTAAAGTCAGGGATTGGGGTCACGTCGTCGCTTCGTAAACCCTTCCAACCTGTATTGTTAACAAGTGGGTTAATTGGACCGCCAGGGCCTTCAACTTCAACAAGGGTTAACATTCTCTTCTTGTCAATTTTCACTTCTGTTGCTATGCTGCCTAGACCGTCTGCAAGTCTTACGATGGCTGGTGGTTGTCTCGATCTGCCACGGAGGGAGACTCCTGATGCCGCTGGGTTGAAACTTTTATCTTTTCCGCCTGTGACTGTTGTGCCGACGACGAATTTCATGATTTGCCCCACTGTATTCTCGAAAGAGGTGCTTGTGGCTGGTGCTGGACCTGGATCTTGGCCTGGACCTGATCCTCCGCTCGGGTAAGGTGTAACTGCGTCGTTTGTCATGATTATTTGGTTTCCCGCAACTGAGCTGAAGTCAACTATGACATCCGCGCGTTCGCCTGGTGCAAGGAACAATGCATCTGACGCTACTGGTTTGTCGAGCAAGCCGCCGTCCGTTCCGATTATCCACCATTTTAACCCAGGTATTGTGAGGTTGAAGAAACGTGCGTTTGCTCCGTCTACGATGCGAAAGCGGTATCTGCGTGGTTCCACATTTAGGTACGGCCATGACTTGCCGTTTACAAGAATTATGTCGCCGAAGAATTCTGGAATCCAGAATGGGTGAATGCTAGGGTTGGGTGGTGGTCCATTGAATCCTGCTCCGTCAGCGGGTCCGTTGGGTGTATTTGCTGTCGGCGCGTTTTGTCCTGACCCGTCAGGGAATAAGAGTTGCCCATTGACGTCAAACATCTTGTCTTGGATAGCAAGTTCTATTTCGTATGGTCCTGCTGGAAGATTAAGTCCTTTGCCGGCCACTCCTGTGTCAAATTGGTCTCTTATGAAGTAGAAGCCGACCAGTCCTGCATAGAGGTTTATGCGGGTCGCGCCTAAAACATGGTCATGGTAGAATAGGGTTGTTGCTTCCTGCTTATTTGGATAAATGTAGGTTTTGGTGACACCTTGGTTCCATGCTGGCCCTTTAAGCGCGTAGTCGGGAGTAAACCATGCGTCTGGTCCGCCATCTGAAGATGACGGAACCTCTCCTCCGTGAAGGTGAGTCACGACTGGCACTAAGCCGCTGTAAGGTTGCATAAAGATTGTTGGGTCATCCATTCTTATTTGGGTGGGGTTTGCCCAGTGGACCGTTTGGTCTACGCTTAAATATCGCTGGAGGTATGGAGTTTTTATGCTGTTTACGTAGGTTGTTTTAGCCTGCACGTTTCGCTTTGCTTCAATTGTGAAAGCTGGGTACAGTGGACCTTTGGTGGTTTTGCCTGCTGTAACGCTGTAACCCCACACGTATGTTCCATCTTTGAAGGGGGCAGCTAAGCCTGCGTAGAAAGTTGCTGGAAGGATTTTTTGTTGGAGTTCCATGTTGTTGACGGTTATCGTGGGATTTTTGGATGCGTCAACCCTTGCGCCTACAAAGGTTGGCAGGGGATCTACGTACTTTGTGATTGTGGCGCCGTCGACAGCAACTTGCCCCGGTACAGCATACGACGCTTCCACTATGGCGGGCATCAGACTGGATTGGGGTTTTGAAATTGTTCTTGGTTTATCAATTTTTGCAATTGAAGGCAATCCAACTGCAAGGCCAACAACTGCGGCTCCGCCTACAAGAACTCCTGTTTTAATAAATTTTCTCCTAGAAAAATTTTTATCAGAACTCTTTGAATCGGACATAAATGCTCGCTCTCCTAATCTAAAAGCGTTATAACGCTTTATTTAAATTTATTCTGACCGCTAAACTTTGGGAAGTTTTGGGTTAGTTCTTTTTCATATGAAATTAAAACGTGAAGTAAACCTAAATCCCGCGCCACTCAAGCTCTTTTTTCATTCAAAAATGAAACTCGCTGGATATTTCAATTGTCGAATTAGCAAGATTTCAAAAAAGCTTTCACAAAGATTACGAATGCCCCGAAAGCCAACTTGGTTTTCTGCTGCTTTTTTCTAAATTTGAGGCTTTGCCTTTTGATTTGATCGCCTAATTTTTTCTTCAACAGGCTGCTCTTTACTGGTTGTTTTCTATAGTTTTATCCAAAGCAGAATGCCCATAATTAACCCATAAATCGCCAGCGCCTCAGCCAACGCTACAATCAAGAAACTTCTAAAGAAAGTTTCAGGTTTCTCGGCCAATGCACTGATTGCAGCGCTGCCAACGGCGGAAATCGCGAGTCCAGCGCCTAACGATGATAAGCCTATAGCCAGCCCAGCCGCGAATGCGATGCCTATTCTATCGTACACTCCGACAGTTGTCGTAGTTGCTTGAACTGTGGAAATTGTGAATGCTGCAGCTACTCCCATAATGGGGAGAACAGCCAGCGGAAACAACAAAAACAAAATTAATATTCGAGTCTTCAAACCAATCAACCTAGCTCCAATAGAGACAACACACACTATTTATTAACTTTTTTCTTGGCTGTCTGAGTTTCGTTCGCTTTTAGGGAGAGCTCGACAGCTTCGCCTATCTTGCTTGCTTCTTCTTTAAGTGCAGCGGTTTCTTCGTGGATTTTCTTTATTTCGTCTTTTGCCTCACGCTCTATGCTCAGGTTCAGATCCATGTAGTCTTTTTCTAACTTGGCTTTTTTCGACATTGATCCCACGCCTACCGCTGTTATTTAACGACTAGAACAGGGCAGGGAGAGTACTCAATCACTCTTTCAGCGACGCTGCCGATAAGAATCCTCTCTGCGCCTCTTCGTCCATACGTACCCATCACAATTAAACCCATGTTTAGCCCCTTAGCTAAATGCACAATCTGCTCGAATGGTCCTCCTTTAGCAAGTAAAGAATCAGCCTTGACGCCTTCCTTCTCCGCTAAGCCGAGAACATAGTTGATGTATCGTTCACCATTTTGCTTTAGCTCCCGTTCAACATCCTCGCGTTCAGTTACTTTGGAAATTTGGTCAAGAGCCACCGCATCAATCACGTAAACTACCAGAATTTGGGCACCAAGCATTTTGGCGATGCTTATGCCGTACTCTGCTGCACGCATACTGTAATCTGAGCCATCGGTGGGAATCAGAATTTTTTGGATGTTTCTAAAATTTAAACTCATATTATTCATGCTTCCTAATCATATGCTTAATGAGTTTAGTCCTAACAAACTCTTCACGTTCCTTTTCTTCCAAAACAAGTTCAATCCTCCTGGTAATATTTTGGTACATGGGTATAAGGACATGATTCAATGCGTTCACTCGGCGTTGAGTTCTTTGCACGTCGTTGGCAATCTGAAACGTGGTACCCTCAGCCCTCGCTAAATCCGCGATTAACTTCAATGCACTGTAGAATTGCTTAAACGCTTTGTCTAGTTCCGCGCTGGTATTGGCAAACCCGTAATCTGGCTTCACATTAGGTTCACTTTGAAATTTTACAGTTGGAACAGTCACGCCCATGATACTTCTGAAATCTAAGAGGAAATCAGCTTCAAAACTTGAGCCCAAAACCACGTTTGCAACTGTCTCCGAACCCTTAGCCATATTCGCCTCTTTGAGACTTTGGTAAGCCTCTGCCAGATCATCCAATAACTCCTCACGAATTTTTTCAGCGTCATAAATGCTGTTTCTTAGCTCGCGGAGCAAAATGTCGCGTTTACGTTCAAGTACGTCGCGTCCAGAAATTGCTAGGCGCAATGTCTTTTTTGTTTGTATAAGATTGATTCTTGTTGGACTAAAGTTTTCAAAAGACATTCCGTCATTTTACCTCGTTGGCATTTTGTGGATAATACTTCGTAATGAATTCAGGATGTATTCTCGTTAATTCTTCATCTGGCAAAATTGACAGCATATCCCAAGCAATAGAGAGTGTCTGCTCGATTGACCTGTTCTCGTTTCTACCTTGATTAATAAGTGACCGCTCGAAATGCTCGCCAAAGCGCAGATAATCTTTATCCCTGCTCCCTAACCCTTCCTCGCCAATAATTGTCGCCAAAGACTTCACTGTATTGTACTGTGCGTAAGCTGAATATAGTTGACTTGAAACATCAGCGTGATCGTCTCGTGTGCGGCTTTTACCTATGCCATCCTTCATCAATCTGGAAAGACTTGTGGAGATATTGATTGGGGGATAAATGCTCTGCTTCTCTAAACCTCGAGACAAAACAATTTGCCCTTCGGTAATGTAACCCGTAAGGTCAGGAATAGGATGCGTGATATCGTCATTTGGCATAGTCAAAATAGGTACCTGTGTAATTGAACCCTTCTTTCCCGCGATTCTGCCTGCCCGCTCATACAAACTTGCAAGGTCACTGTACATGTAACCTGGATACCCCTTTCTGCTGGGTACCTCCTCCATCGAAGCGCTAACCTCACGTAGGGCTTCGCAGTAATTCGTCATATCCGTTAAGAGCACGAGCACATGTGACTCTTGGTCAAACGCCAAATACTCAGCCAAAGTCAAACCAGCCCTGGGCGTGATGATTCGCTCTACAGGCGGGTCCTCAGCCAGGTTAAGGAACATTGCTACATTTTTTATTGCGCCGGTTTCCTCGAAGCTTTTTTGGAAGAAAGCAGCATCATCATGTTCGAGTCCCATTGCGATGAAGACGATATAGAATTCTTCACCTCCACCGCGAATCTGGGCTTGTCTTACAATCTGGGCTGCAAGATCGTTATGTGCTAAGCCTGGACCGCTGAAGACGGGAAGCTTCTGCCCCCTCACTATACTGGTTAAACCATCAATTGCAGATATGCCTGTCTGGATGAAGTCCCTTGGATATTCCCTGGCAGTCGGATTCAACGGGAAACCATTCACATCGCGCTTTTCTTCCGTGAAAAACCTGGGGTAACCATCAATGGGTTCGCCGAAACTGTTCATTACGCGCCCAAGCATCTCTGTCGATACAGGCACTTCTAGAGGTCTTCCGAGAAATCGAGTACGCGTTTCCGAAGGCGACAAGCCCGTCGTGCCTTCGAAGACTTGGACGGTTACGGCTTTCTGAGTTACCTCGATGACTTTGCCCAGCCGCGTTTCTCCAGTTTGTGTTTTCACCGCTACAAGTTCATCGTAACCCACTTCTCGCACGTTCTCTACTATGATTATTGGACCAGAAATCGAGGCTACACCTTTATACTCTAATCCTTTGCTTGCCATACGCTTTACCTCAAACTTGCCTCCAGATTTTCGAAGTGCTGATTCATCTGTCTCTCCAAATCATCTAAACGATTGACTTCGTCGTTTGCCACTGAAGTCTTCATGCGCATAATTTCCTCTGTGACAGGCAACTGCGTAATCTTGAAGATTGGGGCACCCTTGTTTACAACGCTCTCAGCCAATTTGTGGAAATCCAAAATTATTTTCAGCATTTTGAATTGTTTTTCAGGGGAACAGTAAGTGTCCACTGGGTCCAAGGCATTCTGCTCCAGGAAAGCAGTGCGGATTATTCGGGCTGTCTCTAAGATTAAGCGCTGCCTATCAGGCAAAGCTTCTGGACCGACTAGTTTAACGATGTTTTTCAAGTCGTCCTCGGCCTGTAATATGCGCATTGCTTCTTCCCTGTAATTATTCCATTCTTTGTCCACTTGTTTATGCCACCAACCTGCAAGTTCGCTAATGTAGCCGCTGTAGCTTTGAATCCAGTTAATCGCGGGATAATGCCTAGCATCTGCTAATTCAGGATCCAAAGCCCAGAAAACCCGTGTGAAACGCTTAGTATGCTGCGTAACAGGCTCAGAAAAGTCCCCGCCTGGAGGAGAAACCGCTCCAATCGCGCAAATTGAACCTACTCGTTTTTCTGCGCCCAAAGCTTCCACAACGCCTGTGCGTTCATAAAATTCTGCTAGTCTTGACGGTAAGTAGCTTGGGAAACCTTCTTCAGCAGGCATCTCCTCAAGCCTTCCTGAAACTTCTCTTAGCGCTTCTGCCCACCTGCTTGTTGAATCCGCCATCAAAGCCACGGCGTAGCCCATGTCTCGGTAGTATTCAGCGATGGTTATTCCTGTGTAGATGCTGGCTTCACGGGCGGAGACTGGCATGTTGCTTATGTTAGCGATAAGTATGGTTCGTTCCATGAGTGGGTGCCCAGTTGCAGGGTCAGTTAACTTGGGAAAGCTAGTCAGCACATCTACCATTTCATTACCGCGTTCCCCGCAGCCCACGTAAATTACTAAATTGGCATCCGACCATTTGGCAAGTTGCTGCTGAGTAATAGTTTTCCCAGTACCGAAACCGCCTGGAATACAAGCACTTCCACCCTTTGCAATCGGAAAGAACGTGTCAATTACGCGTTGCCCAGTTATCAACGGCACAGATGGAGGAAGTCTGCGACTATGCGGTCGGGGTTTTCTTACTGGCCATTTCTGCAGCATTGGCAGCTCGGTTTTTGTGCCGTTTGCTTCAATAGTGGCGATTACATCTGTGATAGTGTAGTCGCCTTGCGGTGCAATGTCGACAAGTTTTCCTTGCAAAGTCGGCGGAACAAGTATACGATGTTCAATCAAATCTGTTTCTGCTACGGTTCCGATAATATCGCCGCCTACAAGCTTGGTGCCAGCTGTAACCTTGGGTATAAAAGGCCACTTTTTTTCTCTTGAAATCGGCGATACCCCATGTGCATGTTTGATAAATGGACCTGTAAGTGTTCTTAGCACTTCTAAAGGTCGTTGAATGCCATCAAAAACATTTCCTACTAATCCTGGAGCCAGTTCCACTGAAAGCGGATTTCCAGTGCCTAAGATTGGCTCGTTAAGTTTGAGGCCAGTGGTGTTTTGGTAGACTTGGATTGTGGCGCGGTCGCCTTCTAAACGAATAATTTCGCCGATTAAGCCTTCGTTGCCTACTTCAACCAGTTCATGCATGACGACTTGCGCCATGCCTTTAGCTTCGACGACTGGTCCTGCAACGCGGATTACGCTGCCTTTAGCCTGTGTCATTTTTATGCCTCTTTCCCAAACAGTACCTTTGCCACTTCAACACGCAAGGCAGGCTTAAGTTCTATCAACCGACTATCTATAGTGCTATCATAGGATATTTTGCCATCTACGGTTTGGATTTTGCAGCCGCCGATGAAATCTTCTGCTTGCTCGGATAGTTTTAATTCACAATGTAACTTTTCAGATAAACCGTCAAGTTTGTCTTGGGTTAGCCAAGTTTTATCTTTGGCGTTGACTTGTACGAGGAGATTTTTATGGTCGATTCTTTCAGCCACTTCTTCTATAAGTTTGAATAGATAGCCATTGTATTTTTCAGTTGTTACGAAATCCTTAAGGTTGATAAGGGCCTTTTCGAAAGCAGCATTAACTAAATCTTCTTTTGTTTGAAGCAGACGATTCCTCAGTTCCACTTCAGTTACGGAAGCCACTTTTCGCCTTTCACCTTCCGCTTTCGCTGTTTCCTGATTAATTATCGCTAAGTAATTTTGAACTGCTTTTTCCTTGGCTTCCTTCAAGCTTTCTTTAGCTTCACTTTCAGCCGCTAAGATTATGGCTTCGGCTTCTTTTTGCACGTCCCCTAAAACTTCGTTTGCAATCCCTGAAAGACCGCCTTTAATGCTCATGTTTAAGTCACCATTATAATCTAATACCTAAGGTTTTGCTGATAAGGGCAGACATTCGAGCTTCGCTTGGTTTTCCCCTGCTTCCAGGTAACTCCACGATTAAGGGGTTCCTGCGTTCACGGCGAACCCTATCGATTGTCTCATGCAGTTGTGGTTGAGAGGAAAATTCACGTTCAAGGCGAACTTTATCGATTGTCTCACGTAGTCGCGGTTGAGTGGAAAATTCTTCGCTTATGATTATAAGTACCAAGTCACTACGCTCAAGCGCTTTCTTTAGGGCTTGCTCAGCCGCTTCGACTGAAGTTACTTCGTCACCTTCAACTCCGACAAGCCTAAAGCCAGTGATCATGTCACTGTCGCCGATAACATAACCAAGCATTCTTTTCTCCTAATGAAGCTTTATATTCTTAGGTTAATCAACATTTTGTTAGAAACCTATGCTCCGACCAGAAAGAATGACTTTTACCTCCATAATCTGCGCCAGAAAAGATGTCGAGCCGGTACTAGAAGCGCTAAGCAGTTTCGGAGAATTTCACATAGAGCAAGCGTCTGAAGATGCAACCCTTTCCCAGTACAACTCGAGCGTCCAGGCGGTTGAGGAGTCACTCGTAAACGTCAACGAGCTGATAAAACAGCTTAGCCGAGAAAGACCAGGTTTCTTGGACATTTTTAGAATTACACAACCAACTAAAACACAGGTAACCGCAGAAAATTGGCAGGCCCTCTCAGAATCCACAAGCCAACAAGTCTCCGTGCTGAAAAAGGAAGTCAATGAACTCAATGCTTCTCTATCCAGCCTGACAAGAAAAAACCGCCCAGCTTAAACACATTAAAGCCATGCTGGTGACCATGCGCGAGATGCAAGCGGACCTTGCAACCGTGGAAGATCTGAAATTAATTAGTGTTGCCGTTGCAAGTGTGCCACATAAAAACTTTGATGGACTAAAAACGGCGCTTACCGAGTTTCCGCTTATTCTGCATCGTCGCTACTTAACCAAAGAAGCTGATTTTGTATTCTTAGCTATGCCAAGCAAACAAAGCCCAGATGTTGAGAAAATTCTAAAGGTGCATCATGCTGAAATCTTTGCGATTCCAGAGGATTTACCGCACGATGTAGCCGAGGCGCTCGGTGAAGTTAATAATCGATTAAAAGAGAATGCAAAAAACAAAAGAGCGGTTTTTACGTCGCTTATTAAGTTAAGTCAAGAAAACCGGAATAAACTTGCTTCTTGGAAAGAAACTATCGAAAACATTCTTGCATTACTGAACGCGAAAAGAAAGATACTCGAGTCTGGACGACTTGCAACAGTCGAAGGGTTCGTGCCGAAGAAAAAGTTTCCTGAGCTCACTGAAAAAATCCACGTGATGCTAGGAGAAAGAGCTATAGTGCTGCAGAAAGAGGTAGCTAAGGCTCAAGACCCACCGACAAAGATCAGCAACAACAGATTTGTCAAGCCTTTTGAAGAGGTCACTAAGCTATATGGTTTACCACATTACGACGAACTGGATCCAACGCCGGTCATGGCAATCACGTTTCCGATTCTTTTCGGGTTAATGTTCGGCGACATGGGTCACGGCTTACTCTTGTTAGTAGGTGGGTTAACGGTTGGATTGCTGGTTAAGAAAAATCAAGGAATAAAAAACGTTTCGTTTATTATAGCCGCCTGCGGCGCCGCCGCCATCGTTGCAGGGGCACTATTCGGCGAGTTTTTCGGTAAGGAACTGTTTGCGCCCTTATGGTTCAGCCCATTTAATAATGTATTTGATTTCCTGATATTCAGCCTAATTGTCGGCGTAATACAAATCATGAGCGGTATAGCTATGGAAATGACTAACTTCCTTCTCAAGCATAACGTCATTGACGCAGTTTTAACGTCGATTCCTAAAATAGCATTTTATCTTGGCGCAGTTTACGTTATCATAGTCTACAAGTTAAATATTGGCACATGGTTTTCAGGCCCACTTCTTCTGATAATAATACCGTTTATTCTTCTAGTTATCGCAAAGCCCACCTTTGTGGCAGCATCCAATTTCTTATCCCCGCCCATTAAAACACAAGGTAAAGTGGAACTAAACGAAGAGGGCGAGGGCACGTTCACACAGAGTCTTTTCGAAAGCGGAGACTTAGTTACACGCTTACTTAGCAACACCATTTCTTACACTCGAATTCTCGCCCTACTTATGGCTCACTGGGCATTAATCCTTGTGATCTACACTGTCGCCGGCTTGATAGGTTCTGCTTCGATTTTAAGCTTAGTTCTAAGCGGAATAATTATAGTCGGCGGAAACATATTCGTAATTGCCCTTGAGGGATTAATCGTTTTCATCCACACGTTAAGACTGCACTTTTACGAATGGTTCAGCAAGTTCTATAAAGGCAATGGAACAGAATTTAAGGCGTTTAAACAGAACTTCGTCTACACCGACCTTGTTCTTAAAAAAGAAACCTAATTACAAGCGCTTAAGCATTCATTAACTTCAGCAAAATCGCCTTAGCTGCATAAAGCCTGTTTTCTGCCTGCTCATAAATCACTGACTTCGGGTTCTCGATTGCTTCCACGCTTATTTCGTAGCCGCGGTGAATAGGCATGTCATGCATAATATACGCGTTGCTGCCTTTGAGCAGCGCAGCGTTGATTTGGTAAGGCATCATAAGCTTAATCCGCTTCTCCTTCTCCGCCTCAAACTTGGGGTCAGTGAAAAACTCCATGTCAATCCACGTATCTGTATAAACGAAATCGGCGTCTTTGACCGCTTTCTTTGCATCTAAAGTTGACTGCCAAAGACCCGTCTTCTTCGCCTCAGCCAACAACTCATCGTCTCGCGCCGCCTCGTTGAAGATAGGTGCAACCGTTGTTAGCTTGACGCCTGTTTTGGTGCAGCCTTCAATCAGCGAGTTGCAGACGTTATTGTGAACGCCGATATAAACCAGTTTAGCGCCTTTGAGCGAGCCCTTTTTCTCTTTTACTGTGATTAAATCGGCTAAGGCTTGGCTTGGATGGTACTTCTCGTCACAGCCGTTGATTACTGGAACGCGAGAAGCGTTAGCCATCTTCAGGAGGTCCGTGTCACAGAGCAGCCGCGCCATGATGCAGTCAACGTTACGTGATAAATACCGAATCTCATCAGCGATGTCCGCCAACGTAAAGTTGGTTGTTCGCCAATCGATAAACAAGCCGTGACCGCCAAGCTGCGTCGCCGCAACCTCAAAAGCAACTCTAGTCCGAGTGGAAGTTTTCTGAAAAATCAAAGCAACCGATTTATCCTCAAACTTTTTACTGTATTTTTTGGGGTTATGCTTAACTTCTACGCCTAAATCAACCAGTGCAGTAAGGTCTTCGGCTGATAATTCTTTGAAATTAATCAGATGCATTTTTGGTGCCTTCAGGTACGCTGAATCAACCCAGCCATAAAAAGCTTTACGGCAAACCAATTCGAGAAAACTATTTCTTGATTGACATATTTGTGCTTCACAGTTTTATTCTTCGCAACTTGAACCCTTTACGCATATGCTCAGCCGCCAAATCAATGTTGTCCGCAAGCTCGTCATCCTTTTCAAGATTTGAGAACCATTCCAAAACCTCGTTCCAGTTTCCCTTCTCTAAAACGCGGTCTTTTGGGTCGTCTCTTTTGTTGCAATCTTCCTTCAATTTATTCGCCAAGCTTGGCGGGCTCAAAGTTTCTTCTTGGAACAGTAGAACCGAAATGGCTAATAAAATCATTGTTTTCTTTTGAAAAATTCAATGAACAAACCCGCACAAGTAGCTTTTAAACTTAAGCCATGATAATATTTTTAACGAGAGGAAACTAAACGGTATGCGGAAGTGCTGCGGATGATTCTGCTCATTCACTCCAGCCGTGACGTTGCAGGCTTAAACATAGCAAAGAGCATTCTTCAGCACTACCCCTTCACAAAAACCAACCAGACATACCGTGAAAGCCCAGTTTTAGCGGCTGAAATAAACGGCAAACAGGTCAGCTTCCTAACGCTGAACGAAGAAACAATCAACGCCCAGTATCTGCAAGAGGACTTCCCGAGCGCGGAACTCGTCGTTTTCATTTCACGCCACAGCAGCCAAAGCGGGAAACCCACCCTTTCCGTTCACACGACGGGGAACTTCGGTGAAGCTGAACTTGGAGGTTTGCCCCGCACCGTGTCTGTTGCGCCTGCCGGGGCGATGCAGGTTGCTCTTAAAGAACTAAGCCGTTTGAAGCAGGAAATGAAGCTTGATTATGAGGTTGCGTACGAGGGGACGCATCATGGTCCAACCCTTAATGTGCCCGTCATGTTTGTTGAGTTAGGCAGTTCAGAACCCCAGTGGAGCAACTTGAAAGCTGCACAAGCCGTCGGCAAAGCAGCTATGGCGGCAATCACCAATTTCTCAGCAGCCTCGGGTTCGGCGGCTCTCGGCATCGGCGGACCACACTACAACCAGAAGTTCACTCGCATGTCTCTGGCTGGCGAAGCAGCCTTCGGGCACATGATACCCAAATACGCCCTCTCCCAAATCGATGCGTCGATTATTTCGCAGTGCATAGAGAAAACCCTAGAGAAGGTTTCGATGTCGGTCCTTGATTGGAAAGGAATTGCAAGCCAAGATAAACCGAAGATCTTGGCTGCCTTGCAAGAGGCTGGGTTACCCTACAAGAAAGTCTAAAAAACCTTCGCCTTCTAACGCCCATAAAAGAACTACCGTAAACAACAACCAACGCTGAAACAGCTTATTACGGCTAAGCGCACAAGACGAAAAACATTAGAAAGCTACAAAATGGGAGAATTAAGACTAAATTAAGGACTGGCGGGCGAGGAGGGATTTGATCCTAGGTCCTGCTAACGATTTCACCCAAACAACCTTCTTTTCTTTGGGTATTTACCAAAGAATTATTAGCACTGAGATTAAACCTAACATTCATGAAATGCTTGAAATGCAATCTTGATTTGATCAAACCAGTTGGAAGCTTCAATTTTTATTGCCCAAAATGCGGAATGAGCTATCAACAATGTAACACTGTCAGACACAAAGCTATAGTGATAAAACATCTGGGGGGAAAATGCGCCGAATGCGGAATACAGTATGATGGAAAGAATCACATAATATTTGACATTGATTCGATTGTTCCAGACCGCAGACATTATCGACCTATCAGTTCTGCTACTAAAACAACTAATCATGGTCATAAGGCACAGTTTTATGGAGTAAATTGGTCTGAAAAAATGGCAAATAAAATTATGGATGACTTCAATCGTGGCCTATGTCGATTAATATGCGCAAACTGCCATAGGATTAAAACCTATAATGAAGGCTTTGGCAGAAAGAGAGAAGAAAAGAGATAGGATAGCGAAAGAAACAACCGTCAGACCCCAGCCCTTACCTCAAACTGGCGGGAATTGTCCATGGCGGGCGGGGAGGGATTTGAACCCTCGACCCCCAACTTAGGAGACCGGTGCCCTATCCATATTGAACGGCGAGAAAAAATTCATAACAAGCCGATTATTCGTTTAGCAGTTCTAGAAATTCCTCTTTTGTCAGCCCCGCTTCGGCTATTATCTCTAACAACAATCCACGCTTAATCTCTTTATGCTTAGGAACAGGAACTATTACTTCATCTTTCGCAAGAATCAAATGGCTGCCCTTTTGTCGGACGATTTAAAAGCCATTTTTCGCAAGGGTCTTAACAACTTTCTGCCAAGAGAGCAGAGGGAGCTTCGACAACTACTTCAGCCTTTTCAACTTTGACTTTCTTCTTGAGAAACTGAGCTTTGACTTCCAAGTAACCTTCTATCGCTTCCTTAATGTTCATTAAGGCTTCTTCCTTTGTCTCGCCCTGAGACGCAACCGGGAGTTCGGCAGATTTAACTATAAATCCCCCTTCTTCTGCGGCTTCAAGCAAAACGGCGTATTTACGGGTTGCCAGTGAATCCACCCGCATTACATATTTAATCAGGAAGGATAAGTACCTATCTCAAAGTAAAAGACGAGACTTTCGTTAAAAAAACAACATGCTCTCGATGTTGCTATAGAATTTTCAAAGTGAAAATGGGCTAATTTGCACCTAAAACTGCGAGCTGTTTAAGGGATGTTCATTAATTTAACCAATTTTTATTGAACATGGTGAACTGTTCATTATGTTCATTTAATTTATAGAAATTATTGAACATACAGAACGGTACAATATGTTCAATGCTACGCTTAAATGGATTGAACACCTTATATACACGAGGATGTGTAACTGCAAAATGACCAAATTGATCAGAGACGTATTATCTGTTAATCCATTTACGGATCGCCCTTTATCGGAGGATACATTAAGTTTGATCATTGATCGAACTGACGAAATCGAACAATTCGAACGAATCATGAAACAAGTTGCTTCGGGATTCAAGCAAAATTTGGCCATACTTGGTGAAGATGGAAGTGGAAAGACCTCGCTTTTGAACTATCTTGAAGCAAAAGCTGCATTGTATGGCGAAGTTCTCGTTGTACCCCAAGAAATTACCACGGACACTACAGAACTTATATTTTTCAAAGGTTTGGTTTGGAGTGTTATTCGAGCGGTTGAAAAGAAAACTGGTTTAATTAGATCAGAAACATCGCTTATAGAAAAACGAGTCAGGGGGATAATCACAAAAAAGGAGGACAAAGTGGGAATAACCGCGGCACTTACCGTTTTAGTTCATTTTGGAACAAGTGTTGAAAGCAAATCGAGTGAAACACGGAGTTCATATCGGGATATCACTGAGATTATACCTGATTTGGAAACGGTTGTAAACTCCTCATTAATAGATGCCAAAACAATAATGGTTATATTAGATGAAGCCGGATATGCCGCAACAGAAAAAACTAAGTCGCTCCTTCAAAGATTTCGCCTGCTTTTTCAGAAGACACGATTTATGCTTGTAGTCGGCGGCAATCCTAAAACTCTTGATGACCTCATCGGAATAGAACCAACTATTGGCAACCTTTTTGCGGAACGCATGCGTCTGAGACGGTTAACTGAACAAGAAGTGAGCAAACTTGTAGCATCTAGACTTAATCCAGTTCGTCTATCAGGAAAGGACATCGAGCCGTTCACTCAGGATGCCATTCACGAGCTATGGGTTCAATCCAGCGGCGTACCTCGCGATTGTGTTAAAATCTGTTATGCTGCGGTTAATCTATCTTTGTGCAATGAAGAAATTAAATCTGGCGAGATCGTTGATGCTTCACGTAAGATCCTTTGTGAAAAAGGAAACGACCTTTTAGCGCGGATGGATAACACTCATAAAAGAATTGCTTCCGAACTCGTTAATGGTTCGAATTATCCAGCTGCAATTGCTGTAAAATTTGGAGAACCCAGAAACACGGTTTCCATTCAGCTTGAAAATATGGAAAAACGAGGATATGTAACAAGCGAGCGCAAAGGCAAGAAAGTGATGTATCGCTTAGTACGCGCTTTGGAAGCCGCGTTAAGTAAGGAAGATTAACGATATTTATACTCCATCTCAGAAGGAATAACAAATTCATCAGTCAGTTAGGAACAAATCCGCAAAAATGGGAACAGATGTGGGGACAAAGAAGGTAGAAAACAGCCCATTTATGGATTTGGCGGGCGGGGAGGGATTTGAACCCTCGACCCCCAACTTAGGAGGCTGGCGCTCTGTCCGCACTGTGTAGAAAACCAAAACCCAAGCTAAATCGAGCCTGAGCCGAATAAACCGCCGCGCCCGTAACCGACAGTAACTTCAACATGGAGTCAACATGGAAAGCCGCAGCCGACCAAACCAAAGTCGCAACCCGCAAAATGCCTCAAACCCCAAGCCAAAAAAGCAACCCAAAACGCAAATTGCCAAGGCGGAAAGTCGCAACTTTCACGGCGGCAAAAGTCGCAACTTAAATTTTTCAAGAAAAAACCAGCGCGGAAAAACCGGAAAAAGAAGAAACCAGCCAAACGCGGAACCGCTCTTAGGAAACTTTAAAAGTCCTGGAAACTTGGGTTTTAAAGCCAAGCTACAGCAACGTTTATTATTTAATAATGAAATCTTGAGTGTGCGATAAGTATGGGAATAAAATCTTGGCTATCACAATCAGCAAGAACCTTAAGGTTAGCTGTTAAACCGGGAAGAGAAGAACTGTGGCTTTCAATAAAAATCAGCCTCTTAGGCATAGGCGCAGTTGGCTTAATCGGTTTCGTAATTAAACTCTTATCCTACGCAATAGGCGGCGCATCATCAGGAGCAGCAACATCAACAACATAAAGGGACTTTGGGTTATGGAAAAGAAAGAAGAGCAACCGCCAGCAAAAATTTTCGTTGTCAAAACCACCACTGGTCAAGAACGAAATGTTGCCAGATTGATTGCTTCAAAAGTGGAAATGAATCATATCCCAATAAAAGCCCTTCTTGTACCAGACACCCTTAAAGGATACGTGTTCGTTGAAGCTGACGGCCCGCATTTGGTGGAAGAAGCCATCACGGGTTTAAGGCACGTGCGCTCAAGAATTCCCGGGCTAGTAAAATTTGATGAGATAGAACGGTACATTGTCCGAAAACCAGTCATGGAAGACCTCAACGAGGACGACGTCGTCGAAATCACCGGTGGACCCTTCAAAGGAATGAGAGCCAAAATCACCAGACTTGACAAGGCAAAAGGCGAAGTAACCCTTGAATTACTAGAGGCAACATTCACTTTGCCAATCACCGTACACTCAGACTACGTTAAATTAGTGGAGAAAGCAAAAACATAAAACAGGCGAAAAACATGGGAGAAAAAAAAGTTGTAGAACTACTCATAAACGGAGGACAAGCCAACGCAGGTCCACCATTAGGTCCTGCTCTCGGTCCATTAGGCCTCAACATCATGGCAGTCGTTAACAAAATTAACGAGCTTACAAAAGACTACGCTGGAATGAAGGTTCCAGTGAAAATCAACGCTGACACTGAAGACAAAACTTTCGAAGTATCCGTTGGCACTCCAACCGCTTCAGCACTCATCGTTGCAGAATTGAAAATAGAGAAGGGTTCAGGAACACCTAACACTGTTAAAGTAGGCAATTTGTCTATGGAGCAGATGGTTCGAATAGCAAAAATCAAACGCCCTGAACTTTTAGCGCCAACACTAAAGAAAGCGACGAAAGAGATGCTTGGAACCTGCGTCAGTATAGGCGTTACCGTAGAAGGCAAAGACCCCCGAGAAGTGCAAAAAGACATCGATGCAGGCAACTACGAACAGCTATTTGGTAACGAATAATGATAAGCGAATATTTTTATAATGGGTTTCCAATCCCTCATTGGCACGAGGCTTAAAAATGCCCCTAGACAACAAGACAATTTCAGAAGCAGTTAAACAGGCAAAGGCGAAATCTGGAGAAAAAAAATTCAACCAGACAGTAGACATGATTTTGGACATCGTAGAGATCGATATGAAGGCACCAGAAGGCAAAATCCAAGAAGTTGTAGAGCTTCCTCACGCAACTGGAAAACCGAATAAGATCTGTGTCATTGCTTCTGGAGAATTTGCACTTAAAGCAAAAAATGCCCAAGCCGATTATGTAATTGAACGCGCTGACTTGGACTCACTGAATGGCAAAAAAAAGGAACTTCGCAAACTTGCAACCGAATATGACGTTTTCATCTCTGAAGCACCGCTGATGCCGCTTGTAGGCAGAATTCTCGGTCCCGTTTTAGGTCCACGAGGAAAAATGCCAATTCCTGTTCCACCGAACGCCGATATTGCAGCGATAATAAATAAGCACCGCAAAACCGTAGTTGTGAGAATGCGCAATCAACCTATTATTCAAGTTTCAGTTGGCTCTCAACAGATGAAGGATGAAGAACTTGTCGATAACATCATGGCGATTCTTCGTGTTTTAGATGGAAGATTAAAGCGTGGCTTGAAAAACGTAAAGTACGCTTTTATCAAGACATCTATGGGTGAGCCCGTAAAAATTAAACCTTAACAAGAGAAGAAAAATCATGCCGTCCCAACAAGTATTAGAGGAAAAATCAAGCCAAGTAGACTCAATAAAAGGCATACTGAAAGAGTACAAATCCATCGGTATCGCTAGTCTCAAGAAGGTTCGTGCTTCACAGCTTCAAGAAATTAAGAAAACTATGGCTGGCAAAGTTTACCTCCGCGTTTTAAAGAACACGCTGATGAAACTGGCCATCGACGAGATGAATCAGGAAGATTTAAAAAAGCTTGAGGAATACTTGGACGGATCCAACGTTTACTTGTTCACAGACCTAAACCCCTTCAAGCTGGCGTTGCTGCTAGAACGCGGCAAAGTAAGAACAACCGCTAAGTCAGGTGACTTCGCCGCCAACGACGTGGTTGTTCCAGCGGGCAACACTGGTCAACCTCCAGGTCCAATCATCAGCCAATTAAACGCTGTTGGCTTGCCTACAAGGATTGAATCGGGCAGCGTTTGGGTCAGCAAAGACACGCTGGTGGTTCGTAAGGGTGAAGAAATCAACGAGCGCCTTGCAGGTGTCCTCTCGAAACTAGGCATTAAAGCCGTTGAACTGGGCATATCAATGCGTGCAGTTTTTGACAATGGCTTAATGATTACTGGGGAACAGCTGAAAGTTGACGTTGACGCCACAAGAAGAAGCGTTGAGCAAAGCAATCAGGAAGCCTTCGCCTTGGCAATGGGCATCGCTTACCCGACCAAAGAAACAATCAAGCCTCTACTGCAGAATGCTCATCAGAAAGCTGTTGCATTAGCCGTCAGCGCTGCGATACCGACCAAAGAAACAATAGGCGACTTGATAAGAAAAGCAAATGCACAAATGACAAGCTTAACCGACGCTGTGGATAAAGCCAAGCCAAAAGCTGCTTAAAACAGCATATCTTTTTCGTTGTTTTTTTTATTGCTAAAAACAGAGGCCCCTAATAAGGAAGAAGCGTTCTTTTACTGCGTGGTTTACAGCTGTATCAATCCATAAATTGATTAAAAAAAAGCTTTTGCAACCTTTATTAATTTATGAAACCAAAAATCCCGCGGTTGTTGACAAGAAATATTGCTTATATCTCAAGCTGGAATTTTTACTGCATTGATCGGGATTTCTCTGCTGCTTTTTTCCCACATAATATCATACCACTGTTGAATTATCTGTACTACAATCGGATTGTTTGACCAGAGGCAAGGGTAATTTAATGAATTTATTTCCCTTGTGGTTGAAATAAACACTTCTTTACGGTCTTTTATCATTAGCTTTGCTGGTGGAGGAAAATCAAGATATCTTACTTGGAATTCGGGCTTCCTCTCCAGTAAAACTGAAAAAGTCTTTGTTATATGATATCTTTTCTGGGTTTTGCTTAACAGATCTCTGATTTTAACGCCTCTATTGAGGGCTTTGATGTTTAACTCAAAATTTTTTTCGTACCAAACAATTCCTTCTTGGAAATCATTCATTAAATCAATACTCTTTTGAGCAGTCTTCCAGACTCCGACTAGCCTATTTTCAATTGGTTCACCCTGAGGGATCAAAACGAAGGTACCTGTTTCGCGTTTGTCTTCAGGTACATTGATAGTAAGAAAGCTATTAGACAATTCAAATACTGCTCTATTAAGTTCTTCCGTTTGTTTTTTTCTTCGCTGAAGAAGCATTAGAAGGCCTTCTTTCACAGGTATGGCTCTATACTTGTTTGGTTTAGAAATTATTTTTTCTACAAGTCCTTTTTCTTGCAGTTCAGTAAGTACACGGTAAACGTCTTGTGAAGCCACTTTCGCTAATTTAGCCGTTACTCTCCCAGTTGAAGCACCCGATCTAGCAAGAGCAATGTAGACTTTTGCTTGCAAAACGGTAAGCCCCAAATTAACTAGCGTTTGAACTGCTTCCTCTTGCAGCAGCAAGTTTCTGCCCCCAGCATTCAAATTGTTTCCGAATTACATTTAAGTTTTTCCCAGAAATAGGTATACTAAAAAAATATCAGTAAGAAAAAGGATTTTTAGGCAAAAACACGACCAAAGCTTCTTCGCTAAATTTTCAAAAGGAGCATTTTAAACGAAACACAAAAAGGGAGCTATCTATTTTGCCATACTAATATAAAAAGCCTGAATTGGCCTCTATGAGGGCAACTTTATCACGCGTGGCCTAGTCTATATTAGTGCATTTTAACATTTTAATGATTAAGAAAAACTTTTCCACCAGAGTTAGCTTCCCTAAAATTTTCAGTTCCTTACAGCTTAGTTGGTAGTCGGCTGACTTACTGTGACCTTTTAAAAAGCGTTTTGAGCACAGTTTCCTGCACATGAAAAAAGGAAAGAAGAAAAATGATAAACTTGACAAATAAAACTAAAACCTCGAAATTCTCAAGAACCAAAATAACATCTATTGCAATTGCTCTATTTCTGATTCTGAGTATGACTGCTTCGATGACGCTTTTACCATCTGCTAACGCGCATGTACCCGCATGGAATATTCCGACTTGGTCCTACGTTACTTCTGCACCAAACCCCGTGGGTGTCGGTCAAAACGTAATGGTGGTTTTTTGGTGTGACAAGACACCGCCAACCGCAGGAGGAGACGGTGGTGACAGATGGCTTAACTTGCAAATAACCGTTATGAAACCCGACGGAACCAACGAATCACTGGGGTCGTTCACATCTGACCCAGTTGGAGGAGCCTACACGACGTTCACTCCCGATCAAGTTGGCACGTACACTGTTGTGTTCAACTTTCCCCAACAAACAGCTACCCTCGATACCCCGACTGGAGTTCTAGGCGGGGCCAGTGACAACGTCAACGACACTTACTTAGCCAGTAGCGCAACAACTCCACTCATTGTGCAGCAAACAGCCGTACCACAAAACCCAAGCTATCCGCTCCCAACAGCGTTCTGGACGCGACCAATAGAAGGAGAGAATACAGCGTGGTACACGATTGCATCAAACTGGCTGGGAAGCCCCCAAATTGTTGGAAGAGTCCAACCGGACGGCCTAGCACCTAACAGTCCCCACATAATGTGGTCAAAGCCGTTCATGTTTGGAGGCGAAATAGGAGGAAGCAACACAGGCTTCCCTGCCTCAAGCTTCTACACAGGAAGCACATATGAAGGCAAAATGGGAAGCGCAATAATCATGAACGGAAATCTCTACTATGCTCTGCCACGAAGCGACGCTCCAACAGGCGACGGATACGTGTGCGTAGACCTAACAACAGGGCAACAACTATTTTTCATAAATGACACCATGCCATCAATCGGTCAGCTCTATGACTACGAATCACCCAACCAACACGGGGTCGTTCCGAACGGCTATCTGTGGAGAAGCATAACGGACGCCGCTAATGGTGGCACCGTCTGGATGGCATATGACCCAATCAACGGAAACTGGCTGTTCAATCTGACCAACGTTCCCTCTGGCACCCAAGTCTACGGTCCAAACGGAGAGATACTGATCTACCAGATGAACTACGCTGCACGATGGTTGGCTTGCTGGAACAACACTGACGCCCTCGGCGAGTTAAACGGCGCAACCGGCACCAATGAATGGCAATGGAGACCTTTAGGGAAAAACATCAATGCCAGCGCAGCCTACTCATGGAACGTCAGTATACCGAGTTTGCCGGGGATGGGAACTCCAACAATCAATAAAGTTATCCAAGACGATTTGCTCTTCGGCACTGAAGGCACTTTCGGAGGAGTCGCTACTACGGCAGCTCCAGCGAATCCAGGAGGAACAGCATTCGCCCTAAGCCTGAAACCGTCATCAAGGGGTACCTTGCTGTGGATCCAGAACTATACGGCGCCACTAGGCAATATTAGTCGAAGCATAGTTCAAGTGGATCCCCAGACACGCGTCTTCCTCTTCTATGACAAAGAAACTATACAATGGACAGCCTACAGCATCGACAACGGAACTAAATTGTGGGGACCAACTGCGTCTGAAGATCCCTGGGACTTTTATGCTCTCACCACTGGTGCTTTCGGAGTTGGCGCAACAGCTGTCGCTTATGGCCACCTCTACACAACTGGCTACTCTGGCAAAGTCTACTGCTACGATCTTACGACGGGAACAGTACTTTGGAATACCAGTGAACCAGCCGGGTTTGCAACACCCTACGGTGTTTGGCCAATCCTTATGGGCGCTGTTGCTGACGGAAAAATCTACACGTACACCTACGAACACTCTTCCAATGATCCACTGTACGCTGGTTCAGAGGTACGTTGTATTGACGCTTACACTGGACAGGTATTGTGGAGTATACCCGGATGGTCTTCGTACAACAGCATGTTTGTTGCAGACGGCTATCTGGTATCACTCAATCTATACGACATGCAAATATACTGCTACGGAAAGGGACCAAGCGCCACAACAGTAGAAGCACCAATGACCGCTATCACCGCAGGAACCAACGTAGTGATACAGGGCACAGTGACTGATATTGCGGCTGGCACAAAGCAAAAAGAGCAGGCAGCAGATTTTCCAAATGGAGTTCCAGCTGTTTCTGACGCTAGCGAGGGTGCTTGGATGGCGTACGTTTACATGCAGAAGCCAATTCCAACCAACGCAACCGGAGTCAACGTGTCATTAGACGCAGTTGATCCGAACGGCAACTACTTACATATTGGCAACGTGACAAGCGACACAAGCGGCACTTACGGCTACTCATGGATAACTCCAAATGTCCCAGGCAAATACACCATCACCGCCACCTTCGCCGGATCCAACTCATACTGGCCATCATCAGCAGAAACCTACGCAGTCGTCTCAGCAGCACCCGCAGCAACTGCCGCACCAACAGCAACCCCAACATCAGTCGCAGACACATACTTCGTCCCAGCAATCGCAGGACTATTCGTCCTGATCATCGTGGGCTTAATTGTTCTAGCTTTGCTAGTGCTCAGGAAACGACCATAAAATGGAAAACAAAAACATCACTTTCCCCTTTTTTAGTCTTAAAAGGCAAATGCAAAGGAAGAAAGCGGGCTGAGAAGGCTCTGGATAAAATTTACAAAATTGCATTTGTATCTTTTCTCCAAAAGATCGCTCCAGAGCCTCAGCACACCTTAAACGCTGTAAAATGCCAACAACTGACTATTCACTTTTGAAAAGGGTGGTCTAGTCAGTGCATTCCATTGTATATAGTTAAGAAACACTTGCTGATTACAGTTAGCTTTTTCCATATTTTTTGTTCAATGCGCCAGTTGGTAGTCGGTTGACTTACTGTGACATTTTAAAAGGCATTTTGACCACATTCTCCGTCACAGAAAAAGAGGAAAGAAAAAAATGTTAAATTTGACAAATAAAACTAAAACCGCAAAATTCTCAAGAAACAAAATAACTTCTATTGCGATCGCAATATTTCTAATACTGAGCATGACTGCTTCGATGATGCTTTTGCCTTCCGCTAATGCGCATACACCTGCGTGGAATGTTCCAACCACCGCATACATTACTTGCGCTCCAGGCATTGTTGGTGTTAACCAGTATACTACCATAGTCGTGTGGGTTGACAGGTTTTCGCCGACAGTGGGCGGTATTGAGGGTCAAGTCTGGACTGGTTACCAGTTAAACATCACGCAGCCTGACGGAACCACAGTAATCATAGGACCGTGGACATGTTCAAGTGCTACTGGCAGTGACTTTAAGACATTCACCCCCACTCAAGTTGGCACGTACACTATTGTGTTCAGCTGGCCTGGAGGAATAGTTGCTCCAAGCGGTGCTAACGCGGGTACCAGCGGCGCGACTGCACAAGACATCAACGATACTTTCTCAGGTGCCACAAGCGCACCGGCGACACTAATCGTACAGCAAACGCCAATCCCTAATTGGCCAGAAGCTCCGCTCCCATCAGATTACTGGACGCTGCCAATAAATAGCGAGGACAGATCATGGTCGACCCTTGCAAGCAACTGGCTGAAAGGCACATGGCTGTATAACGGCTTCCAAACAGAAGGTACAGCACCGACCAGCGCCCACATACTGTGGACAACACCGATAATGGCAACATCACCTTCCAGCGAGGGCTATCCAGGAGGAATCGCTGACGCAGAGTGGCCAGGTTTGCAAAACAACATCAACGACTACCAAAATGTTTGGACAGCGCCGATAATAATGAACGGAGTAATCTACTACAATGCACCGACATCCTCACAGAGCGATAAGTATGGGTACTACGCAGTGGATCTGTATAACGGGCAACAGCTATGGTATAAGAACGGCACCGACAACGGCCTCAACAACCCCTTCACAATAAGTCAACCTGGCGGCAACGTTTACTCGTATGGCGAAACCTTTGAGGTGCTCACACTTGGCCAAATGTACCACTCTTACAATGCTAACGGAAACGGAATAGCCTCATTCCTTTGGATGCAACAACAAACATCCCTTTCAGGCATCCTCTATAATACCAACACATGGTACATGCTTGACCCATCCACTGGAAACTTGATATTGACGCTGACAAACGTGCCAACGGGAACAGCTGCAACAGACCAAGACGGAGATTTACTGCTATACACATACAACGCCGCTACGGGTAACTTTCTTTGTTGGAACTCAAGCCAAGCAATTTATCCAGCGTCACCCACATCAACTGGCCTGCAAGGTTTTCGACCTGCAGTGGGAGCAGTAATTAACGCCGTTGCCGACACAGCATGGGCAAATGCCAGCACCACTTGGGGTCCAGGTGTGGGTTTGCCCGCCCTTTACGGACAGGCGCTATTAACTCCGCATTCTGGATACACATTGAACGTAACAGACGCTTCTTTGAAAGGTCTGCCGGGAAGCATAAGTATATTGGAAAATGACCAACGTGTGCCAGAACAGATATTTGGCAATGCAATTACAACCACTTACTCTGGTATAGGAGGATCCGTTACCGGTGATACAATTGGAATATGGCTTGCAAACATCAACGACCACGCAGCGCCTTACAGTCCTTGGCCCACACTGTCTCCTTTTGTGAATACTAACCTCGGATTCACAATTTCGCTGAACTATAACAAGACCATAACAGTTCCACTGCCCGGCCAAAACTACACTTGGTCCATTCCAGTCGTAAACTATGACTCTAAAGTGTTCTTCCTAATGTGCCAGCAAACAAGGCAGAAGTGGTGCTATAGCTTAACTACTGGAAACCCATTGTGGGGACCAACTATACAAACCGGCCCTATGGGGTACTACGCCACCGGCGGTGGTGGTGGAGTACAAGGAGGAGTGTATAATGGCATATACCTTGCAATGGATCCAAACAACTATTACGGACAAATTTACGCCTATAACGTAACGAACGGGAACCTACTGTGGATATACAATGCTACAGCAGCACCCTACTATTATGAAAGTGCATATGGCAATAATATGCCGCTGATGCTGGGCGCTGTTTGCGACGGAAAAATCTACGTGTACTCGTACTGAGCACTCGCCTACTAATCCCCTCTGGCGCGACGCATACTTCCGCTGCATCAACATAACCGACGGAACGTTGATTTGGAAACTAGAAGATTTCAGCTGGGGAGGACCAAGTATTGCAGACGGCTACCTCATAACCTGTAATCAATATGACAATTTGATATACTGCATCGGCAAGGGGCCAAGCGCCACAACAGTAGAAGCACCATTGACCGATACGACGGCAGGATCCACTGAAATGATACAGGGCACTGTCACTGATCAATCTCCGGGCGCCAAAGTAGAAGGTCCGAAACTCGGCTTTACAAATGGAGTTCCAGCAGTATCCGAAGCTAGCGAAGAAGCGTGGATGGAATATATCTACGAGCAGCAGTTAAAGCCGACGAATGCAACTGGGGTTCCAGTATCGATAGACGCTATTGACCCCAACGGCAACTACATCCACATCGGTGACGCCACCAGCGACACAAGCGGCAACTTCGGCTACGCATGGACAGCTCCAAATGTCCCAGGCAAATACACCATATACGCGACGTTTGCAGGCTCCAATTCCTACGGCAGCTCATCAGCAGAAACCAACACGTATGTATCAGGAGCACCAGCAGCTACTGCCGCACCAACATCGACTCCGACATCTGTCGCCGACACATACTTTGTTCCCGCAATCGCTAGCATAATCGTTGTAATCATCATAGGGTTCATTGTACTAGCTCTATTGATGCTTAGAAAACGACCATAGATGGCAAACAAAAACATCACTTTCCCCTTTTTTAGTTTCAAAATATACAAAAGCGAATAAAGATAGAGGGCTGAGAAGGCTCTGGATAAAATTCAAAAAAATTGCATTTGTATCTTTTCTCCAAAAGATCATTCCAGAGTCTCAGCAAACCCTGAACTCTTAGATGTTGCCAATTCCAATCTCTTTTCAGAAACTCCGACTTAATGTTTCCAAGCGGCCCGGGGATTTTAATTTAGGGATTGTCATATTTTTTGTGAGGTTGTTGATAAGGCTTAATAGGTTCTTACGTCGTGTAGATTCAATTATACGTGACTTGGCATGGTTGATATTTGGCTTCCCTACGGAAAAACTGACGTATGCATACGAGTTCCAGCCCGAAACCTCCTTGGAACAATTGAAGCGGCAGACCGCCTGGGAGCACCCGACGCAAAAGCAGAGGTCGAGCGAGCCCTAAAAGAACCCATCCCCATCGGTTCAAAGCGTCTAAGCGAAATCGCCACTGATGAAAGCAAAGTCGCCATAGTCGTTGATGATGGCACACGAAAAGCGCCAAGTGCAGTGATGCTGGCGCCAGTGCTTGCCGAGTTGAATCTGGCAGGGGTAAAAGATGAGAACGTCACGGTTATTTTCGGCTGCGGAACCCATCGGGCGGTTAAGCCTGAAGAAGCCGCGGCGATGCTTGGTTCTGAAATGCTCAAAAGTGTAAAAACAGTTAGCCATGACTGCCGAGCCACAGATTTAGTGACCTTGGGCACGACCAAGACACACGGCAACAAAGTGCAAGTCAACCGCATATTTGCTGAGGCAAACGTGAGAGTGCTTTTAGGCGATGTTGGCTTCCACTATTATGCGGGTTACGGCGGTGGAAGAAAAAGCGTTCTGCCTGCAGTCTGCGGCGAAGAAACCATCAAGCAAAATCACGCAATGCTACTTACATGCCAACGCCAGAACAGGCAACTTGGATGACAATCCAGTGCATCAGGACATGATGGAGGCAGCAAAACTAGCCAAAGTGGATTTTATCGTTAATGCGGTTGAGAACAAGAAAGGCGAAATCGTAAAAGCCTTCGCCGGCGATTTTGAGCAGGCATTTCTGGAGGCAGTGAAACTTGTTGACGAAATGTACCGTGTACCAGTGGACCGTCGAGCGGACATCATGGTAGTCAGCGCAGGCGGTTATCCCGCGGACATGAATCTTTATCAAGCTTACAAAGCGCTAGATAACGCGTTGGATGCGGTCAAACGCGGAGGAGTAATAATTCTCGTTGCTGAATGCCCTGAAGGCCATGGGAACCAAGTGTTCTACGATTGGATGACCCGTTTAGGCGACTTAAAAAATGTCGAGCACGAGATTAAACGCAACTTTGTCCTGGGCGGTCACAAGGCTTACTACCTTTTAAAAGCCCTCCAAAACCACCAAATAATACTAGTCTCTTCATTGCCTGATTACTACGCCACAAGCATATTCAAACTGAAAACGGCAAGAGCGGTAAACGACGCCTTTGCTGAAGCATTAAAAATTGCTGGTTCAGCTTCAAGAGTTTGGGCGATGCCACAGGGCAGTAACACGTTACCAGTATTTGAGGCGCCAGAGGAAACAAAGACCTAAATAATCTGCTTCCACAGCAAAAAAGCAAGAAATTGGCTGCTTAAAGCGTAACCTTTAAGTTGGAACGGCGAAATGTGGTTTAAGAAGGCGAAATAATGCAACAAACTTTCAAGCTCCGCAAATTCGTCCCCGATGACTTACAAAGTGTAATGCAAATTAACCGGGTCTGTCTCCCAGAAAACTACACCGACTTTTTCTTTATGGATCTGCATCAACGGTTTCCTGAGACGTTTATTGTGGCAGAGGAAAATGGACAAATCGCGGGTTACACCATGTGCCGTATTGAAGTTGGCTTGTCAAATTATGGCTTCGGCGGCTTGATAAAGAAGGGACACGTAGTGTCCATAGCGGTTCTGCCGCAATATAGGCGTAAGGGCATTGCCCGAGCAGTAATCACCCGAGCGCTTGAAGGTATGCAGTATTACAAGGCTAAACAATGCTTCCTAGAAGTCAGAGTGACAAATGACGCAGCCATATCGCTATACAAAAAGTTAGGTTTTGAAATAACCAGAACAATTAATGGGTATTACTCAGACGGCGAAGATGCTTACGTCATGACAAAACGGCTTTAGGCTGAGTTACCGCTCTTTTTAAAGCAAACGGAAAAGCCACGTTTACGGCAATAATCAACGCTAATAGTCCACATTGCATTCCTGTCGCCAACGCAGCGGTATCGACGAATACTTGGAAGTTTTGAGCTCCAGCCATTAAGTTCATGGCTCCCATGCCAAGCGTAATCAACGTTATCGGTATGGCAGCGTAGAAGGCGAGGCTTTCTTTAATTTTAAACAGCAAAATATAAGAGAAAAACAGCGTCGGGGCGTAATATGCCATTGCGCCTAAAATGCCCATTGGCCAACCGAGCGGATTCAATTCAACGGCTAAACCTGTAACGTTAATGGCGTAGAATGTTGTTGCAATATCAAACATCCAGAACGCTAACGCAACTCCTTGAAAGGAAAACAGCAAATTCCGCCATTTCTCAGAAGGGTCTGGGGCTGCTTTGAGGTCAGTATTTTTTAGCTTCAGATATGTTATGCTGGAGACTGGAATAATCAGGACAAGCGCGTATGTTAAGCCCAGCCAAGCGTCGCCGCCTCTCAGAAGTGAGGCAATGTTGAATAGCCAGATTAGCCCTGTGGCAACAAGAAAGCCTTTAGCTAAACTTTTCAGTGACCCCATAAAGATATCCTTCTCCATTTTGGCATAAATCGTCATTACCTACATAACCTTTGTTCCCAAAAACCAGCTTCAACCGTCCTGTTGCACAACTCAACAATTAAAATTTTACCGCCAGATGCCGAACCATTCAGAGGACATAGGATTGGGCTGGAAAATAATGGCTTTATCAACGTTAAGGAAGATGCTGAACGGTTAAAATTCATCTCGTTGACTCCTTAAGGAATTGAGACTTACTAAACGCTAGTTAAATGGATAAAAGATGTCATAGGAAACCCGTGACAAGCGGTTTAGTTTCTTTTAATCAGGAGAAACCCTCCGTGGTTGTAACCAACTTCTTTTAAAGCTGGGCACATAATTATTCCATGAGGAATCAAGTTTGTCGATTCAGAAAAAACCAGAAAAAAACACTATTCTATTCGTGTGGTTCAACCAGTATGCTGGAGTAGTCCTGAAAACCCCCAGTAAAACCGTTGCTATAGACCCTGTTGACATAAAAGCCAAAAGCCTCCAAAACGTCGATGCAGTCCTGATAACTCATGAGCATTATGACCATTTAGACCCAAGACTAATTACAGAAATCCAGAAATCGACAAACTGCACAATAATCGCTGATTCAGCCTCAACAAAAAAACTGCAACACTCAATACCCGCAGAAAAACTCCAAGAAATCAAGCCGGGAACTGAAATAAAAATCGGCGAGGTCTCTGTTAAAGCAGAAAAATGTAAGCATCCGGCTCAAGCACCAGTAACTTACATAATTACCAGCGAAGACGAAGTCAAAGTCTATCACACAGCAGACAGCGCACCTTTCCCAGAGCTTGCAGCAATAGGACAAAGAGAAAAATTTGATGTGGTTTTCTGCACAGTTGGCATAGCGCCGGGCGCCACACCGCAAACAGGTTTTGAAATAGCGCGGTTGACTAAGCCTCAGCTCGCAGTGCCATATCACACATCGTTAACTGCAAGCCAAACTGAATTCGCGCAAATAATAAAAAATGAATTGCCTAGAACTGCATGCTTGATTCCTGAACAGAATAAAATCTATCAAGTATCAAAAAGGAAGTGAAAAAATTGGAAAAAGACAAAGTTGCCCAAGAAAAGAAAGACAAAATTGCGAACATACTCTTTAAAATTGACGCTATAAAATTCGGAGTGTTCAAACTTTCAAGTGGAAAAGCTAGCCCCTACTACGTAGATTTGAGAGTAATTCCCAGTTTTCCTGATGCCTTTAGAGAAATCTGCGACTTCTACGCTGAATACATTACCAGCCAAATTGGAGTAAAAAACTTTGATAGAATGGCTGGGGTACCTTTAACTGGAATTATATTTGCATCCCAAGTTGCGTATAACCTCCAAAAACCCTTCGTTTACGTGCGCAAAGGTGTCCGACTGCACGGAAGAGAGCGAAGAGTGGAAGGAGTCCTGGTGTCAGGAGAAAGAGTTCTATTAATTGATGACTTAGTAACCACTGGGTTAACTCTCAAAAAAGCCGCAGAGGCCGTTAGGGCTGAAGGCGGCGTGGTAACAGAAGCCGTTGTTTTTCTTGACAGGGAAGAAGGCGGAAAATATCTGCTGGAAAAAAACGGAATAAACCTTAATACATTGCTAAAAATAAGCGAGGTAGCTAACACACTCTATGATTTAGGCGCCATTGACCAAGAAAACCTGAAGACAATCCGAAAACAAGTAAAAAAACGGTAAACTCAAATTTTATTCATAAAATATAAGGCTGGTTTCTTCAAGTAGCGTATGCAATTTTTCCACTGCGTTATAGACGTCTTCTTCTTTTTTGGCTCCGGTGCAGACGAGTTTTCCGCTTGCAAAAAGCAAAATCACAACTTTTGGTTCCTGCATCCTATAGATTAATCCTGGAAACTGTTCAGGTTCGTACATGGCATGCCCAAGAGAGTACGCGGCTTTTTCTAAATCAATCATGCCTCCTAAACCGCCTGATGCAACGATGTTTTGTATTTTAAGTTCTGGTTTACTGATGATTATTATGCCGCCTTTCTTAAGTTCCTTAACAACTTTTGTTACGGCTCTGCGAGCTTCCTTCTCCGATTTAGCTCCTGTGCAAACCATCTTGCCAGAGTTAAAAATTAAAGTCGCGGTTTTGGGACGTTTTAATCTGAAAACTAGGCCTGGAAACTGTTCAGGGCGATATTCTACGCCTGGGTAACCCTTAACTACAGCGTTCAAATCAACTTTCTGATTTAGTGTTGCAGAAGCGACCACGTTTTCGATGCTTATTACAGCTTTAACTTTTGGCAATCAATTCCCCTCTTGCTTTAACCGCCCTAAATATTCCTAATCAAGACGTGACTTTATAAATACATCTGTCACTGTTGCTGCGTTGGGTTCTGTTGTTCGGGTTTTTTCTCTCTCAGCATGGGTATGATAAACTCAATAACTACAAGCAACAGTATAAGTGCAATAACTATTGGCAAACCCCAAGGGTTATCCCTCATGAAAAGTGTTATCCAGCCGAACCATGGAATCCGCATAACAACTTTGCCAACCACCATGTCTTGGGGAACTCCGGGTGGGTTGCTGCTGTCCCACGGGTCTTGGCCTGAGTTGGGGGTTTGTGGCCACGGGTTATTGTTTCCGTTTCCGTCACCCTTAGTTTGGAAATATATGACTCCGTTAACAGTTTCGGCTGCTATTATACGATGCACAATCAGTACGCTTGGATCTTCCGGCTCATGGAAGACGATTATGTCGCTGTTCGGGTAGTTGGTGTTTAGGTCTTTGGGGTTTACGCCTTGGACGATTATGATGTCGCCTATGCTTAGGGTTCGGTCAAACGGATGAGCTAAGCTTAACCAGAAGTTATCGGCTCCATCGTAAGGAATAGACATGCTGCCGCTCTCCACAGTCAAAGCTGGATTAGACGTGTGAAGCCCAAGTTGCAAGCCGACTAAGAAGCCGAGAACTATTGCAACAATCAAAACGATGGCAACCACTGTTTTGAAATTGTCGTTTTTCCACATATTTTTTAAAGCACTCAAGCTTTTGCCTCGTATTGAAAGTGTTACCACTGATAAAGAGTTACTATGTTTTAAAACTTCTTGTTTTAGTAAAGAAAAATGAAAGAGACTGATAACGCAATCAGATTGTTTCTGGCTGCGTGTTTAGATTTTCTTTTTACTTAAAACTTCTCGGAATACTTTGCCGCAGTTTGGGCACTCGTAGAGTCCTATTTTCTAGTTGCATGCGTTTTCCAGCTTTATCTGGACGGCCCGCCATTTTCCATGTCTTTTTTGGTTTTGCAACTTCTGTTCCGCATTTTGGACATTTAGCCATTCAAATTTCCTCCGTGTTGCTGCTTCCATGCTTTAGCATTATGGAATAAAAAACTTTCCATTCCTTTCCAATACATATTATGTTTTTTCACGGTATGTTTAAACAGATTTTTGTGTGCTCTATTGGCGCTGTTAATGTGGAGGGCATTTAACTTTGTTTTTCAATCGCAGAAATTCTACTTAGCATAACAAGCAAAATATGAGGGGAGCTAATGCAGCACCAAACTTACAGTCAGCACAATAAGCACAAACAGAGTTATCCAGACGTATTTACGGTTGTTTTCCCAAGCAAAATAGATGACGGAAGTGATTGCCCGGATGTATGGGGTCAAAATCAAAATTATCAGTCCCAGCGTCATGAATAAGATGGCATTCTGCATTCCAAATAAGTGTTGGATCTGGTCTAAGGTGAAGGCGAAAAAGTTCTGTCCCGTTATGAACACGGTTTTGTTTTGGGAAATTTGCAGGTTGCCGTAAGCAGCGTAGAAGAGGGCTATTCCGACAGTTTCTAGAATTACGCTGACGATGACGCCTATGATTAGTATGTAACTTACGATTGTTTCCAGTTTTGACTCTCCGCTGCCTAACCCGTCAGAATTCAAATTGAAGCCACTCCTTTGTACAGCATCTGAATAATTAGAATGGTAACTATGACGAGGAAGAGTACTCTGAGGTTTCTGTCGCGAATTTTATTCAGCACTCTTCCGCCGACGACAGCGCCGATTGTTGTGCCTACAGCCATTGGCGCCATCAACGTCAGGTTCAGAAGCCCCGTGAAAAGGTAGACGCTTACGCCTGCCAGTGCAGTCATGCCTATGATGAAGCCGCTTGTGGCGCTGGATACTTTTGAGGGCACTTTTAGGACTTTCTCGTGGACAATGACTTTGAAGGCTCCTGCGCCTATTCCCAGCATCCCTGCGGCGAGTCCGGCTATAAACATGCCTAAGCCGCCGAGAAGCGAGTTGGTGGATTTGTATTTTACGACTTGGTTTTTGGATTTGTCGAAGTAGCTGCCTTCTAGACCGAGCCATTTTGAAAGTTTGTCCTGTTTTGTTGGCGCTGTGTAGGTTTCTTTGAATGAGCTTCTGAAGTTGATGAAGGAGGTAAGCAGGAAGCCTGCGAAGAGGAAGTAGAGGAAGACTGGCGCGATTATCACGGTGATTGTTGCTCCCACTATGGCGCCTGTGATGGTGAACATTTCGAGGAACATGGCGATTTTTACGTTTGCGATTTTTTCTTTAACAAATGATGAGGCTGACCCGCTGGATGTAGCGATTATGGCTACCATTCCGCATGCGACAGCCTCTTTAACGGGGATGCCCAGCAAAACCAAAATGGGCGTTAGGATGCTGGCGCCTCCTAACCCTGTAAGGGAGCCTAGAAGACCGACGGCGATGGACATCAATAGCAAAGTTATCATGTCAAGCATGCTTTCTCAGCAATTGATAATTCACAAGTTGTTAAATAACGTAATTGGTAACTAGCCTCTGACCATCACTGTTAAACAATCGCTCTTTTTTTGGCTGGATTTTGTTGTAAATATTAGGGTAGGTCTATAGGTAGGCAGTTTTGGTTAGGGCTTGTTTTGGATTGCTTTTCTGGTTTGGGGCTTGAATTGCTTGCAGGTTGAGGACAGAAAAGGAGCAAAAAGGTGAAATTCAGGTAAAAAGGGCAGCCTATGTTGCTTCTTTGAATTCTTCTCTGATTTTCATCTGCCGCCTCTTAAGGTTGTAGCTCAGCGAAAACTCGTGGGCTGCGTCGCGGATTTTTCTCAAAAGCAGCATCATTCGGCTGTTCCTGTCAAAGCTTCTTGGCGCCGACTCATCGGGCATATAAATTTCCTCATGCTCCTTAGCCAAGCCGATAAGCGGAATCTGCAACCCAAGCGCCTGCAACGCAGCTTTTGCAGCGCTCACCTGCCCCAGTCCACCGTCAATCACCACTAAATCGGGAAGCGGGCTCTTTTCTTCCACCAGACGCTTGTATCGGCGGGCGACGACCTCGTTGACTGCGGCGAAATCGTCTTGTCCCACGAAAGTTTTGATTTTGAATTTGCGGTAATTGCGTTTGTCTGGTTTAGCGTCTTTGAAGCTAACCATGCCTGAAACCACATGCTCCTGCCCCAAGTTGGAAACGTCAAAGCACTCAATCACCCGTGGCAGCACAGGAAGGTTGAGCACAGTTTGCAAGTCAACGAGTGCACTGTCAACTTCCAAGGTGGATTCCAAGTTTTTCTCAGCCAACTGCACAAGCGCAAGCTTGTCGGCTCGCCTGGGAATCTTCAACGAAACAGGAGCGCACCGCTTTGCTGAGAGAAACTCTTCGAGAGCTTTTTTCTCTTCATTTCCCTGCCAACATGGCTTGTTTAGCAGTATTTCGCGGGGTATCTGGTTGGTTGCGTAATAAGCCTTCAAGAACTCCTGTTCAATCTGGGGCTGCAGGTCAACGGTGAACTGGTTTTTGCCGCGCAACACGCCTTTTCGCACGCCCATCTGGACCGCCAGCATTTTCTCGCCAACCTGCCTGAACGCCATGATGTCTTGGTCGAAGCGCCGTTCGTGGTCAACGATTTGGTGTTGCGTCAAAAGGCGGATGGAGGCGATTTGGTTGCGGAGGTCAAGCGCCGTTTCATATTGCCGCTGTGCGGAGGCGGTTTGCATTTGAGAGTTAAGGTCCTCGATTGTTTGCTGGTAATTGCCGTTAAGAAAGGACCGCGCCTGCTTGACCTGATCGGCGTATTGTTCAGCGGTGACTTTTTCGATGCAGGGTGCAGTGCAGATGTGGATGTGGTAGTTTAGGCATGCGCGTTTATGCATGGTTTTGCATGTGCGCAGCTTGAAGACCCGCACGACTAGGCGCTGGAGGTCCTGTCGTATGAAGCCTTCAGTGTATGGTCCGAAGGATTCGAGTTTGCGTGACACTTTGCGGCTGGTCAATATCCTTGGAAAAGGCTCTCGTGTAAGTGAGATGTAGGCGAAGGTTTTAGCGTCTTTAAGGTCAATGTTGTACTTGGGCGAGTGCTGCTTAACCAGCTTGTTCTCCAAAAGCAAGGCTTCAACCTCGTTGTTTACAACAATCCAGTCGATGCCTCTTATGCGTGAGACCAGCTGGCGTGTTTTGGCTGGTTGGTCTTTGTTTAAGAAGTAGCTTTTGACGCGGGAACGCAGGCTCTTAGCTTTGCCCACGTAGAGGATTTCGCCTGCTTCATCCTTGTAAATGTAGACTCCTGGAGCAGTGGGTATGTCGCTGCTTTTGAATTCTGACGCATCAGCTAACTTAATCATGAATGTTGCCGCTATTTATTTGACTTCAGTTTGAGTGCAATAAGCATTTCCTTCAAACAATGCCGAAAACTTGGGCGTTTTAACCATGCAAAATAGGTCATTAATGATTTTTATGCGGCTTTGACTTTTTCTTTGTATGCGTACTATTTTAGAAATTCTTTGAAAAAATGGTTTACCAGAAGGAGACATGGTTTGGCGCAAAATCCCGAATGCTGATATTTGGATTGTCTACGTTAAAAAAGAATTGTTCAAAAATGATGATTTTAAAAGGGAATTAGATATGCTACTTTCTGAACAAAGATGGAAAAATACAGACGCTAAGAAGGATGGGTTTTGGGATATTCAGTAGAGTTAGCTAAATTTTCATAAAGATGATAAGTCTTAAATCTGGATAGTGTAAAATAGAATTGAGGTGAAAAAATGCCAGTTGATAATGATGAATGGGATTCTGGAAAAGTGTATCCAGTTGAAGACAGAATAATGTCCTTTCTGAACAAAAAAGATAATGTGAATCGTGCTTTTAATCTTGTGAATATAATGGAAGGTCTGGGGTACTTAGTCACAAAAGAGCCAATGAGTTACGAGCTTGCCATACATGTAAGGAAGGGGTTAGATAAATTAGTTGAAGAGAAGAAAATAGAGAAAAAGGTAATTAAGGAAACCGTGGGTGAAGAAACCTATTATAGAAGCGCACAGTATTCCCCACATGTAGCGAGTTTTTAGAAGTTTTCATGAAGATAAGTCTTAAATCTGCATGATGTAGAAAAATGGAACTAATCAGGGTGTGAAAAATGGGAAAAGAAGATGCCTAAAAATAAACTTCGGGAAGGTATAGCAGTATCCCTTGACAAATCCCAAGGACATTTAGATTGTTCCGAACTTCTAATCAAAAATAACTTTCTTGATAACGCCGTCGACACTATAGAGTTAGCGATTGAAGAATTTGGTAGGGCAGTTTATCTTAGAGAAAGGCTACAAGCTGGTTTAGACTCTATAGAAAACGATATTGAGAAAAACCATTGGTTAAAATATAATAAAGCCTTCTCGCTGCTACCTTCGGAACTAAAGGTTATTTTTGAGATTACAATTAGCCCTATGTATCCAGTTAACTATTTTCCAAACATGCGAGGGACGATTTCACCCTTTACTCGTCCTAACGCAATTTTTACGATTTATGATGAAAAAACTCAAGTTTGGAGAAATGGGATAATGGCAGATGGAGAAAAACTGATGCATATTGTTAAGGAAATAAGAGAATATATTATTGTGTTCAAATTCTAAAAGGTTCTAAGGTTTATTCTCGTCTATACTCAATTTAGTATCAATACTGATAGTATTTTTACTTAACAGTATCGCACAATTTATGGGGGAAAGGAACCACCGCTTGCCAAGACCCCAACTGGTGTGATAATCGTTATAATTGTCAGCATCAGGATTGCGTGGGCGGAGACTAAGAATTAATTGGTATCCATTGTTCTTGCTTGTGCAGTATTCTTTTCAAGAATTTTCCCGTATATGAACCCTCGTTCTCGGCGACTTCTTCGGGCGTGCCTTTTGCGAGCAGTTCGCCGCCGGCTGCTCCACCTTCAGGACCCAAATCGATGAGGTAGTCGCAGCTTTTGATGACGTCTAGGTTGTGTTCGATGATGTAGACTGTGTTGCCGTTGTCAACCAGCCGATTCAGCACTTTAATCAGCCGTTTAGTGTCGTCGAAATGCAGCCCCGTGGTGGGTTCGTCGAGCATGTAAACGACGTGCCCGGACTTGTGTTTGCTGAGTTCGCGGGTGATTTTGATGCGTTGGCTTTCTCCGCCCGATAGCGTTGTGGAGCTTTGCCCGAGCTTGATGTAGCCGAGTCCAACGTCGAGGAGCGTGCCGAGCTTGCGGCTGATTCTTGGGGTGTTCTCAAAGAACTTCGCTGCTTCCTCAACAGTCATATCCAGGACTTCGGCGATGTTTTTGCCTTTGAAGAGGATGCCCAGCGTTTCTTTGTTGTATCGTTTGCCTTTGCAGTCGCTGCATTGCACGTAAACGTCAGGGAGAAAGTTCATTTCTATGCGTAGCACGCCGTCGCCTTGGCAGGTTTCACATCTGCCGCCTTTCACGTTAAAGCTGAATCTGCCTTCCTTGTAGCCGCGTGCTTTTGCCTCTTTGGTTGAAGCAAAAATGCGCCTTATCTCGTCGAAAAGTTTCGTGTATGTGGCTGGGTTGCTTCTTGGGGTTCTGCCGATTGGGTCTTGGTCAATAACTATGACATTTCTAACGAATTGGGGAACTTCGATGGATTCGTGTTTGCCTACTTTGTCCACGTGTTCGCCGAACATTTGCCGCAAAACGGGAATAGCTGTCAAATTAATCAGCGTGCTCTTGCCTGAACCCGAAACGCCCGTAACTCCGCAGAGGACTCCCAGCGGCAGCTGCAATGTGAGGTTTTTAAGGTTGTTTTCCTGTGCGCCCCTAACGGTGATGCAGTCAATGGGTTTGCGCCTTGTCTCTGGCACTTCAATTTTTAATTCGCCTGAGAGGTATTTGCCCGTGAGGCTTCGCTTGTTAGCCATTATTTCTTCCGGCGGACCTTCAGCTACAACGTGTCCTCCGTGGACTCCTGCGCCTGGTCCCATGTCAATAATGTAGTCGGCTTTCCGTATGGTTTCCTCGTCATGTTCCACAACAATCAATGTGTTGCCTAAATCGCGCAACCGATGCAGAGTGCTGATGAGTTTAGCGTTGTCCCGCTGATGCAAGCCGATGCTGGGCTCATCCAAAATGTAGAGAACGCCCATCAGGTTGCTGCCGATTTGCGTGGCTAAACGAATCCTCTGTGCTTCGCCGCCGGAGAGCGTTTTTGCCGCTCGGGAAAGCGAAAGGTAGCCTAAACCGACATTCTTAAGAAAACCCAGCCGCTCGTTGATTTCCTTAAGCACTTGCTTTGCAATGGCTAATTCTTTCTCGTTTAGCTGAGCGGGTAAGTTGCAGAAGAAGTCAACGGCTTCTTCAATTGACAAGTCGGTCGCGTCTATGATGCTTTTGTCCAGGATTTTTACGGCAAGAACTACGGGCTGCAGTTTTTTGCCTTTGCAGGCGTTGCATGGTCTTGACGTCATGAATTTTTCGATGTCTTCTTTTCGCCATTCACTGTTAGTTTGGCGGTAGAGCCTATTGGTTTGGGGGATTACGCCTTCCCAGCCGTCACGCATCCACATGCTTGCGCCGTTAGACCATTGACCGGTCAGTGGCTCCCTGTCGCCGTACAGTAGCACGTGCAGTTGCTGTTCAGTAAAATCTTTTATTGGGGTGAAAATGTCGAATCCGTGTTTTTTTCCGACCATAGCAAGCTGCTGTGCCCGCCAGCTAAGATCCATGCTTCCGTAAACGGCCAATGCCCCATCCATGATGGAGAGACATTTGTCTGGAATAACCTTGTCTTCAGATATTTCGGTGATTTCGCCTAAGCCGTGGCAGGTTGTGCAGGCGCCAAACGGCGAGTTAAACGAGAACATACGGGGCTCAAGGCTTTCGAAAACGATTTCGGGATGGTTAGGGCATGCGCCGAAAGTGCTAAACACCGTTTCATCTTCAAAGCGCTCAAGCTCTTTCTTTTCCACCTCAGCTTTTTTGGCGTCGATAACTATCATGGTTCCTTTGCCGACTTGAAGCGCCTGCTCCACAGCCTCAGAAATCCGGCTGCGTTCCTCATCAACAATTTTCCCCGTGTCAATGACGGCTTCAATCCAGTGCTTCTCATAGCGCACAAGCTTAACTTCTTCCTTGATGCTATCAGAATCGTAGATTTTTTGGTCTGCCCGAATCTTCGTGTAGCCCTGCTTTTTCAGGTCATCGAAAACCTGCTCATGCGTCCCCTTTATTCCGCGGATTATCGGGGCAAGGAAAGTGAGGGTTTTTCCTTTTTCAGCCATGATTAGGCTGGTGATGTTTTCGGGGCTTTGCGGGTGGATTGAGCTGCCGCATTTTGGGCAGTGATGGATACCGATGCGCGCGAAAAGCAGTCTGAGGTAATCGTATATTTCGGTTACTGTGCCGACGGTTGAGCGCGGGTTTTTGCTGGTGCTTTTCTGCTCAATCGAAATGGCAGGCGATAAGCCTTCAATGGAGTCAACGTCTGGTTTATCCATTAAGCCGAGAAACTGCCGGGCGTAAGCGGAGAGGCTCTCCACGTAGCGGCGCTGCCCCTCAGCGTAGATCGTGTCAAACGCGAGGGTAGATTTGCCTGAGCCTGAGAGCCCAGTTATGACTATGAACTTGTTTCTGGGCAGTTCAACATCAATGTTTTTGAGGTTGTGCTCCCGTGCGCCTCTTACTGAGATGCTGTCTCGCATAATGTAAACCGTTTCCTTCTCCACTACTCGTGAAATGTACCTGTTCAATCAGGAAAGATTAGAACCTTTTTGTCTTAAACCCTGTTTTTTCAAGCTCCAGAACAAATGCAGAATTACAAAGAAAGAGCTAATATGGTATTCAAACTGCATGAAAAGAGAAAAAACCTGCACCAAAACGGAGAGCGATTAGGGTTCGGTTCTTCGGCGCCTAGTTTTGACTACTAAAGCAATGGTGAGGGCTGCGGCGGCTATTATTGAGGCAATGACAACCGCAATGATTACGTTTGTTGATGACGACGTAGAGTCCACGTGAGAAGGGGCAGCAGTAAGTTTAACCCAGTTAGGAGATGGCCTAGTAGTAGGTGTCGCTGTCGGAATTGGTGTAGGAGGGTTTGTTACGATGGTTCCTTGATAGCCTAACGGGAAATATTCTTCATTCGTCGCGAAGGTACTTGTGACCATTGCATTTTGAGGGAGTGGGGAGAAATCTGTGCCACCCAAAACATAAACGGTATCGTTAACCACTGCCATCGCCGGGTTCGCTCGTGACGTCGGCATCGATGCTCCAGTAGTCCAACTATCTTCTGTCGGATTATAGATTTCAGTTAAATTAAAGACTTTGTTTACGGTATTTCCCGCGCGCTCATCTCCGCCCATAACATAAATTCTTGCTGGAGCGAACGTGCCTTTGGTTGCTGCGGCAGCCATATCTTCTATATTGTTAGGGCTTACTGAGGCGGGAAGAGGCTTGCCAAAAGACCAGGTGTTGGTTGTTGTGTCGTATATTTGAGTTACGTTTGCCTCGGAACTAGGGGTTTCTCCGCCTATAATGTATATTTTATCGCCAATAACGGCTGAAACATAGTTCATTACGGGTATCGGGATGGGAGCCAACTCTGTCCAAGAATCACTTAATGGTTTGTAAGCTTCAGTAACGTTGGAAATAATATTTATCAATCCTTTTGTGGGCGGATTTGTATTATTCAGCCAGCCGCTTATCAAATAAATTCTGTCGCCTACCGCGTTAGCTTGCAATGAAAAGCGGGGCGTAGGCATCGGGGTCTTACTTGTCCATTTGTCTGTTGATGGGTCATACATTAGGGTTGAAATTTTGCCAAACCATATAGGTGTGTAGCCTCCGAAAGCGTAAACTTTTCCTTCACATGCAGCTATGGCGTAGGTACCCCATGGATTCGGTGGATTTGGCAGCGGGGTCTTTGAAGCCCACGTGTTAGTGGATGGGTCATACACGCAGGTGAAGATGGCACTAACTGCATATATTTTCCCGTTAAGGGCTGTAGCTTCAAAAGTTGAAGACGACACAGGCATAGGCGCTAGCTTAACCCATAAATCTCCTGAAGCCTTCGCGGGCTGAATGGCAAGAACTAAAAAGGCTGTGAAAGTAAGAACAACGAGAAGAACAGCGCATAAACGGTTCATACTTTTCACCCACTCGGCTATTGAGTTGTATATGTGGTTGTTTTGCGATAAATAATTTGTTGCTAAGCTTAGAGGCAAGAACCTATGTGTATGGAGTTTTTTCTAAATTTCGTAGGTAAACAGGGTACTGTAAGAGTATTTTCTAAATGGCATTATTTTTGTTTGCTTCTGACATTCTGAGTGTAAAGTTCGTTTTCCAGTTTCTTAGCCAACGCCATATTCAACTCTGTAATCGTGTCCCGAAGCTCAATAGCCCGTTCAAACTCCAGTTTCTCAGCCGCCTCCCTCATCTGCGCATCCAACTCGATTAGCTGGCGCTCAATGTCTGATTTCGCCAAATGTCGGGTGCCTTTAATCTTGCCCTCTTTCAGGGAAACACTCTTCACGATTGTTGTTGGCGTAATGTGATGGACCTCGTTGAAGCGCTTCTGGAATTCTCGGCGCTGCTGAGTTATTTTCATGGCTCGCTTAATTGACGCGGTTTCCACGTCGGCGTAGAGTATGACTCTGCCTTTGACGTTTCTTGCGGCGCGACCGATGGTTTGGATGAGGCTGCGCTCGTCCCGCAGGAAGCCTTCTTTGTCTGCGTCTAAGATGAAGATGGTTGCCACCTCGGGGATGTCTAAGCCTTCACGGAGCAAGTTTATGCCGACTAAAATGTCAAATTCGCCGACTCGCAGCTGCCGCACAAGCTCGATGCGGTCTAAGCTTTCGATGTCGCTGTGCATGTAGCGGACGCGGAAGCCTTCCTTAACAAGGTAATCCGCCAAGTCTTCAGCCATACGCTTAGTGAGTGTCGTGATTAGGATGCGGTCGCCCCGCTCAATGGTTTTCTTGGCTTCAGCCATCAAATGCTGCATCTGCCCAGAAATGGGGTGAATTTCCACCTCGGGGTCTAAAAGACCAGTCGGACGGGTGATTAACTGGACGGGTGGACCGCTCTTTTCCAACTCGTACTCGGCTGGGGTTGCGGAGGAGAAGAGGGTTTTGCCCATTTTCCGCTCGAACTCGTCAAACTTGAGCGGTCTGTTGTCCAGTGCGCTGGGAAGCCTGAAGCCGAAGTCGACTAGGTTCTTTTTTCTTGAGTAGTCGCCGTTGTACATGGCTCGGGCTTGAGGAATACTCTGGTGGCTTTCATCAATGATTAGGAGGTAGTCTTTGGGGAAGTAATCCATCAAAGTGAACGGGGGCTCGCCAGGTTTGCGTCCGTCGAAGTGGCGGCTGTAGTTCTCCATTCCTGCGCAGAAGCCGATTTCCCTTATCATTTCCAAATCGTAGTTTGTTCGCTGTTTGAGCCGCTGCGCTTCAAGCGGTGGAAGCTCAGGCAGCCTCTGCTCAAGCTCCTGCTGAATGTGCTCCAGTGCGAGGGCATGTTTCTCTTCTGGCACGACATACTGGCGCGCAGGGTACAGCGTAAGCTTATCAAGCGGGACTTTCACGTCGCCCGTTAACAAATGGACCTCTTTCAGCTTGGCAACTTTGTTGCCGTCCAACTCAACCCGCAAAATATCGTTCTCGTATGAGGGCACCACGTCGACGGCGTCGCCTCTTACGCGGAACCTGCCTGGCTCCAGCGCCATGTCATTTCGCTCATACTGCATATCCACCAGCGCATGGATGAGCCCTTGCCTTGTGATTTGCTTTCCGACCTCCAATTCCAGCGCCATACTTCTGAAATCCTCCGGGTTTCCAAGGCTGTAGATGCAGCTTATGCTTGCGACTATTATGGTGTCGTTTCGGCTTACGATGCTGGATACCGCGTGCATCCGCATTTTCTCGATTTCTTCGTTCACATCCGAGTCTTTTTCAATGTACATGTCCTGGGCAGGCAGGTAGGATTCAGGCTGGTAGAAATCGTAGAAGCTGATGAAGTACTCCACGCGGTTGTTGGGGAAAAACGCCTTCAACTCGCTGTACAGTTGAGCTGCCAGAATCTTGTTGTGGGATATTATCAGGGTTGGTTTCTGCAATCGGTTGATTACGTTTGCCATCACAAAAGTTTTCCCAGAGCCCGTCAAACCCTAGAAGCGTCTGCTTGTCTTTTGCGGCGAAGTTCTTAACCAGCTGGTCAACTGCTTTTTCTTGACCGGGCGAGATTTTAAAAGGGGCGGTAAGCTCGAACTGCATTGTTTTTCTCCACAAACTGTAAGAAATGACCCTACAAATTGAACTAATAAGGCTTTTTCTAAAAGCACTCCTTGTCTCCAAGGTGACTGAGTCTTCTGATAACAGGAATCTACGCCATAGGGGAACCGCCAATCCACTCTGGAACAATCTGGAAACTTGTTATCTCCCTTTCACTTGCTGTTGCCAAGTAAACAGAAATAGTTGCCGTCTCTCCGCCGTTTAAGCTCGCAGATGACAATGAATCAGGGGGAAGCCCTACTTGAGTTAAATCAGCTGCGTTAATTTCAATGCTGCCGCTGAATATTTTTGCGGTCAAGAAAACCCACGCAAAGGCTGTGGTTGAAGAATACGGGGGCAGGTTGGGCGGTGGGTACTGTGTTGAATAATCGTTGCGTACGGTGACGTTTATGATAACGCATGGTTCCCCCTTTTCAACTACAGGCGGGCCGCCTGGTTTGCTAAGATCGCTTCGTGTGGAGTAGGGGTAAAAACCAGAACTAATGCTTGCTGAAACAACAAATATCTTGGTAGTGTTGTCTTGAAATGGTAAATAGTAGCCGGTGATGGGTTGCATCGGCGCAACGTTGGGTTTGACGGCATGGGATGGCCAAAACGAGATTTGCTGGGTGACCCAAAAGGAAACCAATAGAACTGCAACAAGTGCCAACGTAGCGATGATTATTTTGTTTTTCTTGCTGAATCGCTTTGCGTTTTGGCTGGGACTTGCCATGAGTAAAGTGAAGTTCTTGAAATACTTTTAACTCTTTGCAATAGATCGGATGTTCTAAAAAAATAGTTTACGTCATCCTTATTGAGAGACACTTGGAACGAAGTGTCTCATAAAAGGGCGTTTTTGTTCCTAAGAAAAGCCAACGGTTAAGTGCTGACTGCTTTATGAGACCTTTAGTGTGCCGAATTTGCCGACGTTTAGCTGAATTTCATTTTTGAAGCTGGTGACGTAGCCGTTGTCGATTTTAATGTTATCGCCGACGTTAACTTGGTCAATCTGCTCATTCCACAACGTTAGTTTTATGCTGCCGGTTTCGTCTGCAACTACAGCGTCAACTATCCTGTAAGTCTCATCCTTAAAACGTGATTTGACTTCCCGCGGGTCGCCTTTTTCAACAACTTTCGCTTCAACGCTGACCCGTTTCATTCCATTCTGCAAATCTTTAATTGCTGTCACATTTGCCGCCATATTAAGTCACCTAAACTGTAAATTCCCCTCTCAGGGTTTTCACTTGCAAAGGTGACCTACAATCATATAAATCTTGCCTAACTGCATCTGAATCAGCTTTAAGAAAGAAAAAAATGGCAAAGTCAGGGGTTTTAGCTGCTTAAACTTGTTTAAACAATCCCTACCAGCAAGAGCAGCAGCAGCAGAGTTGCGCCTATGGTGACGGCGGAAATCACTATTCTCTTCGGCATTGTAAACTCTGGTTTGAGTGTTCCAACGATTATTGTGCATAGGCCAGCCCAACCAGACGTAAGCAACGACGAACAATGCGAGAACCGTGTCTCTGAAACCTGCAGTTGCCCCGTTAATGCTGTTGAAGAGGGCTTGAGAATTCGTTGATAAGGCGCTGGCTGCTTCTTGAGGATAGTATATTGCTCCGAAAGTATCAAACCTCACGCCGAGCGACACATCATAGGGGTAGTAGAGCGCGGGCAAAGTAGCTGCCGCTACGAGGTTGATTAATGCTCGAATCACTAGCACAAACAAAGCAAACGACAAAGCAACAAACAACGGCTTCCAAGTGACATTTGCTTTGAACCCTTTGAAGAAGAGGTAAATGAGTCCTGTTAACAGGAACCAGCCTAAAATAAACTGCAATGAGAAAGCCTGCAGAAACTGCAACAGAAGACCCGTGCTATTGTACTGTATGGGCGACTGGTATTGGCCTCGGAAGAATAAGGCGCCGACGCGAATAGTTATGTCAGAGCTGCCTGGGTAGTTGACGGTTAACTGCAGAGCCGTCACATTGCCCCATGAGGGCGAACCAGTACTTGTCCAACCTGCCGCGTTTTGCCCCAAGGGTATGGTTAAATTGTTCCAAACTCCAACTGCTGTGTTTGACAGGGCAGAAGTTAAATCATACTGCCAAAAGTTTGATTCACCGAGCGAATACAGGGTTAAAGTTGCACTTTTGGGCGTCACAGCTGGGTCTACCAGTTTTATTGTCAATGAAAGGTTTTGGAAGCCTGAAGGTTCGGTGCAGTTTACATTGAAGGAGTTGCTTAAAGCCGCTGAAATGCTGTCTGTGTTGTTGGCGTTCATTTCTAGGCTGCTGTTTCCAAATATGCGGTAGTACCCGTTCGGGTCGGTCGGTGTGGTTCCAAGAGCTGCCACATAAATGCTGTAGTTGAAAGGGTCAGCGAAGTTGTTGGTTAAAGCAACGTTTGAGGTGGTGTTCCAGTAAGTGGCGTTTATGAATGCTGGCAACTGGTCGATGGTAGGTGTCGTGTTCTCTGTGTAAGTTCTGGAAAACTGCACGTACTCGTAGCCTATTTGTACGCCTATGAAAAGAATCAGAATGATTACTGCGCCCAAGTACTGTGGTTTCTCGATTATCTTCTTGAACGCCTTCACAGGTGAGTAAAGCACTTCGACGATGTCATTGATAATCAAATTTTTGCTTCCCCGTTACGGGAGAATTCACACGGGATTTATTAAGTGTTTACTACATTCCAAGTTTAAGGCGACGATACGTTGTATAATCCACGTATTCTATGAACGGGTTTTCAGCTTGGAATTTAACAGTAACTTTTTGGCGGCTTCGCTTATCTACAAGCTGGCTTGTGGTTCTAAGCAGATACGCGTCGCTTCCCGCGCCTGAACCGTAACTTGCGACTAAAATGCGCTCTTCAGGTTTTGCAACGTCCAAAACAGCAGCTAAACCAACAGGAGAACAGCCTGAATAAGTGTTGCCGAACTTGTTAATTTGAAGCGCAGGCAAATACTGCTCATCCCTAAAACCAAGCTCCCTTGCAATCTTAACTGGAAACGTGGGGTTAGGCTGATGCGCAACAAAATAGTTCAAATCGCTTGCCTTCAGGTTAAAGCGTTCCATAAGTTTACAAGTTGACTTGCGAACATGCTTAAAGTAAGCTGGGTCGCCGGTGAATCGTCCACCATGCATCGGGAAAGGTTCACCGTCTCGACGCCAAAAATCAGGCGTATCAGACGTGCAGGAGTACCAGCCTTCAACTTCAGCGATAACATCGTGTTTTCCGAAAATAAATGCGGCGCCGCCGTACCCAACAAACGTATCCAGTTCACCGCCTGCGCAGCCTCTGGGGGCTGACTTGAGAGTTATCTGCTCCAATAACCATAGCGTATTTTATGCCTGACCGCGGGTAGCTAACAAGGGCGGCTGCGTCTTTAAACATGCTTGAAGCCGCTTTACAGGCGAACTCTGTGTCCACGGCATCGACACCTTGAATGTCGCCGTCTTCTTCGCCTAGCTTCAGAACCTGAGCTACCTTAGACGCGATAGGTTTAACTGCATACGGGTTTGATTCTGAGCCAACATAAACTTTGCCGACCTGCCTGCTGTCAACGCCTGAATGAATCAACGCAAGTTTTCCAGCTTCTACTGCGGCTGTCACTGAGTCTTCGTCGATGAAGGGAACGGAGCGTTCCATCCCGCCTTCTTTTATGCGAAACCTTGAAGTGTAAACGCCGTATCCTACAACTCCGGGTATGCTGTATTCTTTGTTTGGCGCCAGTATGCTGTACTCCTGATGCGGATAGTACTCGTCAGCTAACGTGAAAGCCAAAGAGATCGTTGGAATCAAATCGCTTTCACCGACTGAATAGCGCCTTCTAAAACGCGGAACCACTTCTCTTCCTTCAAGGCTTGAAAAATCGACGGTGCCTTCATCGGTTATCAACTGGTCAGTTATCCTGCCTGGAACACGGATTTTGCCGTCGTGAAAACTAATAATTCCATAAATGAAGCTGGAGAGCTTCGTGAATTTGTTTGTAGGTTCATTAATGAAGGTGCATAATTCAAGTTTGCCTTTGTCATAAAACAGGTCTATGTTATCCATTTTTCCGTAGCTTTTTCTGCCACAGTTGCTGCAGTAATCTCTCACTTCAAAATATTCTTTGCCGCAGCTTTGACATCGGCTTGCCCGTAACCTATCGCCTAAATAAGAAACCCGCCGCTCTATCGGTTCACTACTCAAGTTTCTTCTCTCCTAGAATAGTAACGTAAGCTTTAGTTCCAAAGCCCTCAAACTCCACTACACAACCACTCTTCGGCGAACCATCTGCAACTTTAACTTGGCGTTCCCGAGCCTCGCCTCTTAATTGGCGGTAAATCTCAAAAACTTGTGCCCCACCTGTGGCGCCAAGCGGGTTTCCATCTGCCTTTAACCCGCCATCTGTATTAACATAAAGTTGCCTGCCGTCTATTTCGTAGCTGTTACTGTTGTTTTGGCAGCTTTCATAGATGCTCTTCCAAGCTGTTCCCGGCGCAAAGAAACCTAAATCTTCCAGGGAAACAAGCTCCATCATCGTTGATTGGTCATTAACTTCGATAACCTGCAGGTCAGACAAAGCAGTTTTAGCCATTTGAGAAGCATTCTTTGCGGCCATTTCAGCTGCGACAAAACGGGATAAATCATCTCTTGCTGAATAATTAAGGTAATCAGTCGCAGAAGTGCAACCTAAAACGTAAACGGGATTAGCATTCAACTTTTTGGCAGCTGCCTCGCTTGTAAGAATCAACGCTGAAGCGCCATCAGAAATCGGCGCGAAATCAAAGAGCCCCAGAGGCTTATGCGCTGCTTTTCTTGCGTTTAAGACTTGCTCAAGAGTGATTTTTCTCTGGAACTGAGCATACTTGTTTTTGGTTGCGTTCGCGTGATTTTTAACTGAAATGTGAGCCAGAGCCATATTGAGTTTGTCGAGGTTTTCGCCTGTTATGCCATGTTTTTTTATGTAGGCTCTGAGCATAAGTTCATGATTTGATTCTGGTGTTCCACCTGCATAATAACTCCATGGGTCTTCCAGAAGCATGAGGTCATCGCGGATTTTGTCCCAGCGGTCAGTCATTTTTTCTATGCCGCCGACCAGGACCGTGTTGTAAACTCCAGCCTGAATTGCGTGGCAAGCCGTCAACAGCGCGGCGCTGAAGGAGCGGGTGACTTCCATGGGAACGTGAAGTTCAGTTAGTTCTGAGAGAAAGCCTTCTTCTAAGCCCAGTTTATTTGTGATTGGGAGAAAACAATCAGACATGTAACAGGCTTCAAGGTTCTTGCGTTCCAGGTTGCATTCGTTTGAAGCGGCAAGCCAAGCTTCTTCAATTAGTTTCTCTGGTTCTTTGCCGTAATGCTCTCCAAACTTGGTTCTGCCGACAGCAACAATGGCTGGCCGATTTTGCATAATTGCGTTCTTCCCTTATTGAATAGCACTTAACCTCTTCTGAAAAGACTATTAAGGGTTTGCCATATTCCCCACCAAAAAAAGGAATTAAACCAACATGCATATAAAATTAATAATTTAAGCAGCGCTTCACATGGTGAGGCAAAGGAAGCCTGTGTGGTTCTTAAAATAAGAATAGACGGCGTTTTTCACAAATGCGAATATCTGAAGATGCGATAAAGTCACCTCACAAATGCCCGCACGGCGGAAACAGCTGCTGCGGCGAATACAAAAGGAGAAGCAGCAAAAACGTCAGAGAAGTTAACCGTGAATTTCAGAAATTCCGCGGTTTATCTCGTTTATGGTTAACTGGCGCTTTAAGGTTTTAACCAGGTTCAGCAGGTTTCTGCTTAACTCCACTGGGTAAACAGGCGCATCCGTTAACGCCTTATACTCTTCTGGAAGTTTAGACAGATTCTCTCAGCCGTGGCTCGAATTTTATCCAGCGACGGAAGCTTGTAGGTTAATTTGCCCTTTTCCATGACTTCAATAAGCAACGGTTCGCCCTGCAATTTTTCATCAGCCAACGCAATGGTGTCTTTCTCAAAATTTTCCGCAGCGTCCCTGAAGCGGTAAACTTGCTTTCTTCCAGGCAAAGTGATTTTGTCTTTGCTTAGCTTCATTATAGGCGAGAAGCAGCCGTCAGACGTCATGGTTTCGCAGAGTTTGTAAATCACATCTAAATAGGGTCTATCGGCTGAGGTGCCCATTTTTGTTCCTACGCCAAAAGAATCAATTTTTGCGCCTTTACTGAGGAGCTCAGAGATTTTGTATTCGTCTAAGTCGCCGCTGGCAAAGATCTTTACGTAATCCAAGCCTTGGCTGTCAAGGATTTTTCTGACTTTTTTGCTGGTCTGCGCCAAATCGCCGCTGTCTAAGCGGACCCCTCCGAGCCTACAGCCTTTAGCCTCAAGCTCTTTAGCTACAACGGCGGCTTTTTCTGCGCCTGAAATGTCATTGTAAGTGTCGATTAGAAGCGTGGACTTGTTTGGGAAAGTTTTGGCGAAAGCTCGGAACGCATCAATCTCTTTTGGGTAAGACATGATGAACGAGTGCGCCATGGTTCCGAAAACTGGAATCCCATAGACTTGCCCTGCTAGAACGTTGCTTGTTCCTTGGCAACCTGCGATGTAGCTGCTTCGCGCCACTTTCATTCCAGCGTCAACGCCGGGTTCTCTTCGCAGACCAAACTCAATAACTGATTTTCCCTTGGCTGCATGCACTACCCGAGAGGCTTTGGTGGCAATCATGGTTTGCAGGTTGACGGCGTTAAGCAGAAAAGTCTCCACCAGCTGAGCCTCAATTATCGGCGCCGTAACGCGGATTAAGGGTTCATTTGGAAAGGTCAACTGTGCCTTCTGGAACAGCCCAAACGTCACCTGTAAACTTGAAACCGCGCAGATAATCAAGAAAATCTTCGTTGAACCCCTGTTTTTTCAGGTAAGCGAGATGCTCGTCGGTGAATTTGATGTTTTGCAGGTACTGCAGTGCTTCTTCTAGTCCAGCGAACAAGAAGTAGGAGCGGTTTTCAGGCAGCCGCCTGATAAACAGGTCGAAGGTGGCGGGCTCAAAGTTTTTGTTGTCAAAGTAGCTTGCGCACATAGTTAACTCGTAAAAATCAGTGAATAAGCTCATGTTTTCCTCTTTAAGGTGACCGAGAAAACTTTGCATGCGCTAATAGAGGAGGGGATGGCAATTTAATTCTTTCTAGCCTCTTAACCAAGGTTACTGTGTAAGTTATCAGCTGAAAGCTTGGTGTTCTAACAAGTAGATTTAATAATAGTTCAAAGCAACAGTCAAGCCGATGCCTGATGCCGTTCATGTATCCGATTAAACGAGTTTTCCGCAACTGGAAACTCTTCACTGCACTCTTAATCGGAATAGCACTCGCCGCCACGTTTTTTGCATCTATAGATGTTAAAGCAAATTTAGCTGCTAAACAGTCGCTTGATCAGCAACTAAAAACTGTCAACGTGGACATGGAGTTTAACGCAAATCTTAATTTAACTGAAGTTAATCAAGCGCAAAGTAATATTTTAGGCATTAACGGCGTCGAAAGCGTAAATTTGGTTTCAAGATTTGGTGAACCTATACAAGATTTAACCAATAACTACACCGCTTATCCGCAGATAGTTTCTTTCCCAAATTCTTCCGACATTTACAATGATTGGATTAACAAGCCAGAGGGCGGAATAGGTGAAAACCAAACCTATGTTATTTCGGGCACAACTCTTGCTTCGAAAGTTTCGGTTGGAGACAACATCACCACAGAATTTACGTTCCCAACTCCCATGCAAGATAACTTCACCACTGTTTACATGAATTTAACAGTGGCAGGTTTCGCAAATCTGACTGACACAGGCTACTCGCTTCTTTCAGGCAACAGTTTCTTATTTTATCCAGGCAGCGTTGTTACTTCTAGTCAAGTTTACAATTCTCGGTCAGACTCAATGATAATCGGCTGGGACAGTACGCTTCTGAAAGTTTGGTCGCCGATGGCTAACAGAACGGTGAGCACCACCTTTTTGATTGATGTTGATCATGGGAAGCTTATCAGCCCATGGAACGTTCCCGCCTCAGCTACCAATGTAAACACTGTTGCCACAGACATACAAAATAACGTTCTCTCTAAATACGAAACCTTTGGCTATATAACCAACAACTTGGGAAATGCGTTAGGTTCTTTTAATTCTGGTTTCCAATACCTCTTACTTGAATTCATCGGACTCTCTCTTCCAGTTTTCTTTGTCTCATGGTACCTTGGCTCAACAGTTTCCGACGTTTCGTTTAACATGAGAAGACGCGAAATTGGGTTATTGTCAACTAAGGGTCTTTCAAGCGGACAAATACAGCGAATGTTTCTTGGAGAAGCCATAACAATTGGGGTCGTGGGTGGAGTAGCTGGAGTGATTGGCGGTTTAGTTTTAAACCAGGTATTCTCAGGCGGCTTCAATCTTAGCACTCTGTTTAACCCACAAACAATTAGCCCGTACACGATGGTTTTCACTGTAATTTTCGGTGTTGCTATGGGTTTGGCTTCGATGTTTTGGTCAGCAAGGAAAGCCTCCAAACTCCCAACTGTTGAAGCCCTCAGAGAATACATGGATTATACGTATCAACCCTATCGAAAGATACTTCCGTGGGTAGCAACTGGACTTGGAACCTACAAGATAGTTGAGTATCTTTTAGGCGTAAACATGGCTACTCTGATTTCACACATAAATTTCTCAGGCGAATTTTTCCTATCAATTATCACAGGACCAGTCCTCATATTCGACGTAATAATGAACTACATTGGACCACTGCTTTTCTTCTGGGGCATCACAAAACTTCTCATCCAGAACTCACTTGCATTCCAGCGGCTAATCACTCAATTGTCAAGGGTTATGGGTGACTTTGGTGTTTTAGCTGCAAAAAATGTAAGACGAAACCCCGCGCGCATAGCCGCCATTGCTTTCCTAATTGCATTTATCATCGGATACGGCGTTCAAGTAACAGGGCAAATTGCAACCCAACAAGATTACCTTGTTAGGCAAGTCAAATACGGTGTCGGCGCGGACATATCAATTGGAGTTGTAAACGCTACAAAAGCCCCTGAAATACTCGCGGACATTTTAGGCAATGTCACAGGCATTAAAAACTCCACAATGGTTTGTCAACTACAGCAAACTCAAGGAAACACGGTTGTGAAAACTATCGATCCCGACTCTTTTCTTGCAACAGCCTACTATGAGAAAGGCTGGTTTACAGGCGCCAGCATGCAACAGGCATTTAACGCCATGAAAGCAGACAACATGACAATTATTCTTGACCGAACAATCGCCCAAGAATACAACCTTAAAGTGGGCGATACAATAGCCATCGATTTTCCATCAGTCGCAAGAACACTTAAGATCGTAGGTTTATTTGGTCCGCAACCAGTAAGTAATCAAGGACCAAATCCAGTCGGCGTTCCAAACTCAATACTATCAACCTGCTGGGTTAACATGGTCATATGTACCTAGAAATCTCTTCAACATGAGCAGCCCCTTCAGTGACGCCTACAAACTTGAGAATTTTGACACAACAATCCTGCTTAAGTTGAATCCAGGTGTCAATGGAACTGCAGTCGCAGAAAAAATCCGAAGCATGGGTCTTGAAATTTACGGTGTAACATCGTTTGATGAGCAGTGGCGGCAATCACAAAACTCCAACGACCAAACTACATTTTACACCCTGCAAGTCCTCGATTTCCAGAATTTAGGCGTAACTTTCGCTTTGCTCTCCGCTTCTGTGGGAATGGTGGTGATAGCTGTTGTTAGCTTAAGCGAAAGAAGCCGTGAAGCCACCTTAATGAGCGTTAGAGGTTTATCTTATGGGCAGCTGGTGTGGATGTTTCTACTTGAGAACCTTGCTGTAATAACCTTCGCAGTAATTCTTGGCGTAGCCGTTGGATTAATAGTTGATTACGGCATCATAACTGCAGCCAACGTGGGAACGATGCAGCTTGTCAATCCACAGTTTGTTTTTCCAACCAGCTCCATTGAAACGGTGGCTTGGTACGCGGTTTTGATTTATGCTTCCACAATTGGAGCTATCCTGGTAATGTCAAGACGATACGTAACTAAACTTGAAAGGATGATTAGATCGAAATGAGCGGAGTAGACATTAAGGTAAGAGACCTCGTTAAAGTGCACCACACAGGCAAAATCGAAGTACAAGCCCTGCGCGGATTAAACTTGGACATATCAGCAGGAGAACTTGTCTCAATCATTGGCCCAAGCGGAAGCGGAAAAACCACGCTACTAAACATTATCGGCGGACTAGACAAAGCTACCGCTGGCACCGTTAAAGTAGGAGACAAAACAGTAACAGCACTTTCCGTTAGCCAACTCGTAGATTACCGAAGAAAAATTGTGGGCCACATTTTCCAAAACCTCAATCTGATTCCAACATTAACCGCAAAAGAAAACGTTGAGTTCTCATTGGTTGCCTCAGGCGCCCCGCGCGCAAAAAGGAAGGAACGGGTGCATGAACTGCTGGAGACGGTGGGCTTGCTAGACCGCGCCGACCACAAACCTGAAGAGCTAAGCGGCGGCGAACAGCAGAGGATAGCAATAGCCGCTGCATTAGCAAACAATGCGCCTATTCTTCTGGCTGATGAACCCACAGGAGAGCTGGATACGCAGAACGCAAAAATCGTAGTGGAGTATCTTGTTAAAATCAACCGTGAACTTGGCAAAACAATAATTATGGTTACTCATGACCCAAGCGTAGCCAGAGTATCCAGCAGAATCCTCCGCATTGAAGACGGCGTAATAAAAACATCCCTTGCACCTTCAGAAGTCATAGTTAGAGAAAAAGCCGTTTCCTACGTGGATCAACTTAAGGCAAGAATCACCGAGATAACCACGGAACTGGACCAATTGGACAGCAACTTTAGAGCCGAAAAAATAAGCGGCGACGACTTTGTCCAAAAAAGACAAAGCCTCAAGCATATCAAAGACAGCCTAAAAGAAGAACTCTCCAGAATGGGCGTAATACCCTAAACAAGCCTTCAGTGTTTCGGAAACAGAATTACTTTTAACAATTCTTATTTATGAGCGTTTCACATAAAGAGGTATGGGCACTAGGACGATTTCAATAACAAAAGAAGCGTATAAGGCATTGCTTTTTGAGAAAATGAACAAAGAAAGCTTCTCAGATACAATTCTGCGCATAACAAAGAAATCAGGCAAAATAGCAGATTTCTTCGGATCTTGGAAGATGACAGACGAAGAGGAAGAAGCCATCGCCATCCAACTGTCCAAAGGATGGAATTTAAAGCAAAAGTGAAAAAAAACCCAAAGTAGCTCGCAAGCTTCACTCCTGTTAAACCCCTTTTTATTGCGAATACTTTTAGTTTAACTCAACAGCATAATAGCCATAAAGGGAAATTTGTGCCGTTGATCTCAAAGTTTGACCCCTGGCAAAGCGGCCTATGCACATGCCCGCCCAAGCTTACGTTTAACCCATATACAGGATGCGACCACCAATGTATCTACTGCTACGCTTCCAGCTACATCCCCAACTTTAAGGATTGCAGACCGAAAAAGGACCTGCTGGCAGCTTTAAAGCGGGAGGCAGCTAAGCTAAACGGCGAAACCATTTCAATAGCCAACTCATCTGACCCTTACCCCCGTGCAGAAGCTTCCGAAGGCTTGACAAGGCGATGCCTCGAAATCTTGGCGGCGAGCAACTGCAAAATTCAAATCATCACCAAAAGCAACGTTGTTGTCAGGGATGACGATTTGCTAAGCAAGGTGCCATCAACAGTAGCGTTAACTATAACAACCGATGATGACAATTTAGCAAAAATCATCGAGCCCTTTGCACCCCTGCCGTCTGAGCGTCTTAGGGCGGCGCAGGACTTAACCAAAGCGGGCATTCCCGTCTCGGTGCGGATAGATCCAATCATACCCCTGGTAAATGACCAGCCTCAACTGCTCATTTCCACGTTAGCAAGCATAGGCGTCAAGCACTTAACAGTCTCAACCTACAAGGCTAAAGCTGACAATTGGATGCGGCTCACCCGAGCCATGCCCAAAATAGCAGAAAAGTTGAAGCCGCTCTATTTCCAGCAGGGCGAAAAAATCGGCGGCAGCACGCTTTTGCCAAAAGAGTTCAGGTTTAAGCTTCTTAAAAGCGTCCGTGACCTAGCTGTTGCAAATAACATGAAGTTTGGGGTTTGCAGGGAAGGCTTAACTGGGTTAAACACGGCGGCGTGTGATGGGTCATGGCTTATGCCTAAAGACGAAGGAGGGCTAGCGCTATGCAAAACCGTGTCGTTATGCTGGTTGACTTCGACTATTTTTTTGCGCAATGTGAGGAGCTACGCAACCCAGCGCTTAAAGACAAGCCCGTTGTCGTCGGAGTTTACTCGGGGCGAACTGAGGAGAGCGGAGCCGTAAGCACCAGCAACTACGTTGCCAGAAAATACGCAGTTAAATCGGGCATGCCCCTGTTTCTTGCTAAGCGGAAGTTGGAGGGCACAGACGCGGTTTTCCTGCCAGTTGACCATGAGTACTACGAGCAAATAAGCAGCCGCATAATGCAGATTCTAAGAGGCTACGCAACCGGTCTTGAGCAAGTCAGCATTGATGAAGCCTACCTGGATGTTACGGAGCAAGTTCAAGGCAGCTTTGAGGAAGCCAGAGATTACGCTCAAAAAATAAAAGCAGATGTGAAAAGTCAGGTGGGAATTTCTTTCTCAATCGGCGTTGGCCCAAACAAGCTGGTTGCCAAGATAGCCTGTGACAGCCATAAACCCGATGGATTAACAATAGTGAAGCCTGAAGAAGCAAAGAGTTTTCTTGCGCCGTTGCCGGTTGACTGCCTCTTGGGCGTGGGAAAGAAGACTTCGGCAAAAATGGATTCTTTAGGCATCAAAACCGTCGGCGACTTAGCAATCTACGACGTGCAAAGGCTCATAGCAGTATGGGGCAAAATCTTGGGCATATACTTCCTTAACGCCGCCAACGCCGTTGACAACGAACCCGTTCAGGAGCAGGGCGAAGCTGAATCAATAAGCAGAATCGGCACATTAAAGCAGGATTCCCGTGATTTAGCGTTTATTTTGCAGAAAACCGAGGAGCTAACCGAGGACGTTGCAAGCGAGGTCGCCGAGAAGGGCTGGAGCTTTAAGCAAGTGGCAATTTACGTGGTTCTGACTGATTTAACCAGCAAAAGCAGGTCAGTAACTCTTGAACAGCCAGCGAAAGACAAAGAAACAATCAGGCAGAACGTGAGGGGGCTGCTGGAGAAGTTTCTGGGCGAAACCCAGCTTGAGGTGCGGCGGGTCGGAGTTAAAGTGTCGGGTTTCAGCAAGGAAGAGCCAAAGCAGAAGCAGCTGACAAGCTTCTTTGCCACATAGTCGTAGTCCCATCCGAAAAACCGGCTTACGCTATGATGGAAGGAAAAAAGGCTTGGTTCAAAAAAGAAAATAGGGTGGGCAGTATCTGCCCTGTGCTTTTATGCCGCCTTATTGGCCGTTGTATGTTGCTAGCTGCTTTTCGACGGACTGGATGTATGATGGGTCTCCGCAGTTGATTGCGTTTTGGACGAGGCTGATTATCTGGTTTCTCGTCAGCGGGTAGTTTACGCCTTGGCACTGTGAATTCAGCAGCGCTGTTATGGCTTGTTGTGCCAGAGTGCAGGTTGCTCCGCTTCCGCATTGAAGTGCATCCATGCAAGTTGGGTTTTTGTTGTAGCCAACAGTTATGCACACGCCGAAGACGCTGTTGAAGCAGTCAGTTGGCTTGCATCCTTGCCAGCTGCATTGGTGGTTTTGCCAGTAGGTGCAGCTGTATCCTTGGCAGCCGGTGCAGCTCTTCTTTACGGTTAAGACTTCGTCGCGGTTGCCGCTCTGTGAGCCTTGGTAGTTGCTGTTGCCCAAGTAGATGGCTTTGAAGTAGTAGGTGCCGGTTTGTGTTGGAGTGTATGGGTCTGACCGCGCTGAGTTCATGTAGTCGCCTGAAAGGGTTTTGAGGCTGCCGAACTGTACAAAGTTGGTTCCGTCGGTTGAGACTTCAAATACCACTTGGCCGGTTGCTCCCATAGTGACGAAGGCTACGTCAGTTACTGATTTGCCCAGAGTTATGCCGGAACATGACAGGCATGTCGTGATGGTTGTGGGTTTGATGGATGTTGTGACAGTTAACGGTTCAGCTGTGTTGCCGCTCTGTATGCTTAGGTAGTTGGAGTCGCCTGAGTAGACTGCTCTGAAGTAGTAAGTGCCGGGTGAAGTGATTTTGTAGCTGTCTGAGGTAGCTGTTCCGCCTATAAGGGGTTTAGTGCTGCCGAAGCTGGTCCATGTTACTCCGTTATCCGTTGACACTTGGAAAACTACTGTTCCAGTTGGATTTGGGTAGCTGCCGCCTATACCTGTGACTATCGCTTTGTCCGTTACCGAAGCGCTTTGGGTGGTACCGCCGCCTTGGCAGCAGTATTGCGAGGTGCTTTGGCATCCGTATTGGCAACCGTCTTGACAGTTGCATGGATAACTGCATTGGTAGCCGCAGGTGCTGAGTACAATGGTGGTTTGTGATAGCTGTGTCAGGATGCTTGGTGTGCCTTTTGTTGTAGTGAATGGCTCTGATGTTGCTTGGCTGTAGGCTGCGTTATAGTTGCTGTCGCCGGAGTATCTGGCTTGGAAGTAGTAGGTGCCTGTTGCTAAGGGCGCATAGGCTGTTGAGGTTGCCGTGTTTCCAATCAGCAGAACTGAGCTGCCGACTTGGGTCCATGTGGATGCGTCGGTTGATACCCAGAAGGTAACTGAGCCGGTTGGGGCTGGGAAGCCTGATAAGCCGGTTACTGTGGCGGTGTCGTAAAGTGCTGCTCCCAGAGGCAGGCTTGTGGCGTTAAGTGCCGTTGTGACTGTGGCGGCTATGGAGCCGATGGTCAGCGGCTCGGCGTTGTCAGCGCTTTGGCAGTTAAAGTAGTTTAAGTCGCCCGAATATACTGCTCGGAAGTAGTAGGTTCCTGTCGAAGCAGGCGGATAGCTGTCTGAGGTGGCTGTGCCGCCTGAAAGGGTTTTAGCGCCTCCGAAATTGTTCCATGTTGCCATGTTATCGGTTGAAACTTGAAATGTCACTGTGCCAGTTGGACTTGGGAAGCTGCCTCCGATGCCTGTGACCTGTACTGTATCGGTTACGGAACCGCCCAGAACGATGGATGACTGGGACAGCGTTGTTGAGATGGCTGGGACTGCTTTGTCTGTGCTGAATAGTTCGGCAGTTGCTTCACTGAAGGCTGAGTTATAGTTGCTGTCTCCTGAGTAGGCTGCTTGGAAGTAGTAGGTTCCTGCAGCTGCAGGCGTGTAATCTGGCGATGTCGCGGTGTTTCCAGTTAATGGCGTTGCGCTGCCAAGCTGGGTCCAGGCGGATGCGTCCGTTGAAACCCAGAAGGTAACTGAGCCCGTTGGAGCAGGGAAGCCTGCGCCTGACAAGCCAGTTACTATTGCGGTGTCGTGGATTGTTTGTCCCAGAGTTATGCTTGTCGCGTTTAGGGTGGTTATTATTGTGGCTGACGCGGGGGTAACGGTTAAAGGTTCGGCGCTATTAGGGCTTTGCGAGTTAAAGTAGTTGGAGTCTCCAGAGTAGTTTGCCATGAAGTAGTATGTGCCTGCAGCCATGGGTGTGTAGCTGTCAGATACGGCTGTGTTTGGGTTGCCGCCTGACAGTGTCTTTGTGCTGAAAACGTTGAAGTTTACGCTGTCGGTTGAAACTGAAAAGCTCACTTGACCTGTTGCGCCGGGGGTAACAGTCGCTGTGTCTGTTATGGATTGCCCGAGTGTGATTGTTGAGCTTGAAAGGGCTGTGCTGACGGTTGAAGTCGACGGGGCTGTTAGTTCCAGTATTAGCGGCTGGATTGAGTTGTCATTGACATTGTTGTTTACCCAATCGCTGGTGAGGCAAATGACACCTATGATTCCGCCTGTGGGCACCTGATATGTGGGATTGGCGATTGCCGCGTTAACCATTGCCCACGCATCTGTATACGACGCTGGGGGTTCGGCGCCATTTATAATGTCCCAAAGTGCCATTTGTATATCTAGGGGGTCACCTTGTTTGTTGTTTAGTATGTAGTTTACTTCATTCCAGTTTATTCCTGCAATAGACTGCGGCAGGGAAGAACTTTGGCTTGAGTATAAGTAGACTGTGTATGGGCCGCCGCCGAGGTCGTAGAATACGTTTCCGCACCATGCCGGGTAGTTCGCGTTGCTAACGCTGTATCCAGAGGGCACGCCGCTGAGGGTTACCATCACGTACGTTGAAGAGCCAACTGAAACGGTCATGTTGACGGGTCCTGAAGGTAAGTTTGGCCAGGTGTAGGCTTTTGCCGTCATGAGTGTAGCTGAAAGCAGAAGAAGACCTAGCAAAAGTAATGTTTTTTTAATATTTTTCGTGTTTTTCATTTTCTCCACTATCTCCTCTATGTTGTATGAAACAAACGCTTGCTTTTGCCTTAAAAACAGATATGGAAAAAATAGGAATTGTTCTATATTAAAAATAATCTTAAAAAGGAATATTCCCAAAAAGAAAAAAATAAGCTTTGTTAAAGCTAACATACTTCCGGTTGCTTTAACTTTAAGCTAATCTGCTTTGAGATAGTTGCTTTCTCTCGTCTTTCGGAAGACTATCAGGGCAAGTAACATTGCTATTCCTACGCCGGCAGTGCCGATTAGAGGATACTCTGGCAGCACGAAGAAGTTTGCATTCACGGTCAGCGACAGCTCCGAGGGGTTTGAGTAAATATATTTTTGAATCGATCCGCCATTCAAAGTTTGTATATTTTCAAATGTGGCATTTACATTCCACTGACCCAGCGTGTTGACTACGAAGGTGGAAGTAAATCCGTCGTTTGGAGTAGAATCTGTTGAAGTGTAAGTGACTGGACCGTTAGGGTAATCTCCGGGCGCATACCAGGTGAAAACAACCGTGTTAACCTTGGAGTTGGTTGTTTGGGCGGTCACCGTTACGGTGCTTCCAACTTGGACTGAACCGGTGGGCGACGTTCTGGTGATAGTGTAGGTATTGGGGTCGGCGGCAGTTACGACTGTGACGAGAGAGGCGAATAAAGCAACTAGAACTAACAACGTCAAAATTTTGGCTTTAGCTTTCATACGCTCCCTTCCTTTGCATTCTACTATGTTTTAGAAACAAATGCTTGCTCTTGCCTTAAAAACAGATATGGAAAAAATAGGAATTGTTCTATATTAAAAATAATCTTAAAAAGGAATATTCCCAAAAAGAAAAAAATAAGCTTTGTTAAAGCTAACATACTTCCGGTTGCTTTAACTACAGCAAGAAGTATATTTGAATTGTCATTTCGGAATTCGATATATATCATAAGTCGGAAGCTAGGCACTCAAGCGCTTCATATGCCAGAAGGCTCATCCGCCGGTTAATTCAGTTCTTTTCGGTCTAAACCTGCGCGTACCTGACAGCTTTTTCCATGCATGCTGACAAAGTAAAGTTTTTGTCTATGAAGATGCCATTTACTTTTGGGGTCATGTTTTTGTCTGGTGAACAGCCGAAAAAGAAGTTGCCGCCTTATCAGGTGGCGACTGATCATCTTCTGCGGTGGGGCATCGATCACCCGGGGATAAAGTCGACTAACCCGCAGATTAAGCTTGAAACTTACACTTTGACGGTGGACGGCGAAGTTGAGAACCCTGTGGTGCTGAGCTGGAACGACTTTATGAAGCTACCTAAAACCGTCTCGGTCAGCGACTTCCACTGCGTCGAGGGCTGGAGCGTGGTGGACTGTAAGTGGGAGGGCGTGCATATCCGGGAAATCGAGAAGCTGGTTAAGCCCAGAGAGGTGGCTATGGCGGTGACTTTTGAGTGCGCTGACTCGTACACGACTTCGCTTTTTCGCGAGGAACTCAGCGGCGACAATGTGCTTTTAGCCTACAAGTTTAACGGACGACCGCTGGAGGAGGGTCTTGGTTTCCCAGTGCGCTTGATAGTTCCAAACAAGTATGCGTATAAGAGCGCGTTGTGGGTGGTGCATTTACGGTTCACCCGCAATAAAGAACTGGGATTTTGGGAACGACGAGGATACAACGACAACGCAGATGTTTGGAAAAATCAGCGTTTTAATTTGTGACGTTCATTGTTGCTGAGAGTTTTTTCTAAGTTTTCTGGAGGCTTCGATCTTGGCTTCAATTTGTTTCAGCGTGAGCGTTTCTGTTGCTTTGAAGTTTGACAACTGAGCCGCCACAGCATTGTCTTGTTTCGCCGATGAATTCTAAAGTCTTTTTGCTCCGAGTTCCTTAACTACTACAATTTTGTCGTCGCAGCTCAATGGAAAATTAGCCTCGCAGTTTTAAATATCAATCATTTTCTTATGATAATTTGTGTTAACAATAAATTATTTGGTTCAAATAATTTGTTTTTTAAGCATGAGAACGTTTATAAGCTTAATCTAATATTTCACTGGACTCTTCAAGAGGTTGAAAAATATGACCAAGAAAAATCAAGCTGGGCACCTTTCAAACTGCCAGATAACTGCAGAAAGCGCAGTTATAACAGCAACAAACGGCAGCAGATCAAACGTGCCTACGCAAAAACGAAAAGAAGATGCAAACCAAGTTCTCTACTTAAACAGAGTATAGCGAAAGCGCCAACAAACATTTTTGCGGGTCAGCACCATTTTAAACTGCACAGAGACTGGGCTGCAAGAATAGCGGGGTTAATTGGAAAGTTTTATACTAAAACACAGTCAAAAATAGATAACAAAAAGTCTTAGGAATAATCAAGCCCAAAAAAAATGGTTACCTATGTTTGGCAAGTACGACATAAAAAAACTGTTAACTGAAAATTACCCGCTTCTGAGCATCTTAATTGGAATCACGCTTGTTTCGCTTTCAATCGGGCCTTTCCAAAATGGTGATACAGACCTGGAATTTGCAGCTGCAAAAGGCGTTTTGCACTGGGGGTTACCCTACGTCAATAATATCGGAAACATAATCAACCAGCCGCCCTTAGGCTTCTACATTGAAGCTTTATTCTTCAAAGGCTTTGGCGCATCAATTGGCAGCGGCACAGCCTTAGTAACGTTGCTTGGGCTTGGAAGCACATTTGTCACCTATAAAATCGGCAAAGAATTATACGGCAAAACCACTGGACTAGTTGCCGCAGCACTTTTTGCTTTAACCCCGTGGGAACTTGTTTTGTCAAGAAGCTTCCTGATTGACGTACAGTGCCTATTCTTGAGCCTTCTCTGCTTATACATTGGAATCCTTGCAATCCGCAGAGGTTCAATTAAGCTCTCTTTGACTTCGGGAATTTTCTTCGCAGCCGCCTTGTTAACGAAGTATTTTGCCGCCTTCATCCTTATTCCTCTGCTTCTTTTCTACCTCTACTACAGACCAAAAAACGCCAAACTCCTTCTAAGTCAGATCACTGCTTTCCTGTTGCCTGCACTACTGTCCTCTTTCCTGTGGTATCAAGTGGTTTTAGGAAAAGACCTGCTGTACATGTTCCACCACAGCGACTTCAGCGACCTCAACTACAGCGGCGTTAAATTGTCCTACTCGTTTGTCGGAGTCTTTTTGTGGAACTACGGTTTAGGCGCCTTCTTTGTGGCGGCAGCGGCTTTTTCGCTACTTTTGCTTGTAGCCTACAGAAAAGAGCTGCCTAAGGTTTTTCGGGTTGACGTTATTTGTTTGGCAACGATTCTGCCCATTTTAGTAGTCAACATGATTTTGGGTGTGGGGCTTAATCTTAAGGCACCCTACAACAACGCCATCAAGTATGATTATCAAGCCTTGCCCTTCTTCTGCTTGATTGCAGCGTCGCTAGTAGGCAAATCTGTTTCGCTCCTGAACTCGGCAAAACTTAAAGCTGAACTTAACAGAAAACTGGTTTTGGCCGCCGTTGCCGCGGGAGCTTTCCTGTTGGCAGCGTCGATATTTGTCAACAGCCTTCTCGCTCACCAACTTTCCACTCAGGGCTACTTGCTCTTCAAAGTAACTCTGGACCAAGCTGTCGGCTATTCGCTTTTTAATTACGCGCCAATCAGCCAAAGCAGCGTTTTAATGACCGTTCAATACGTGGGGTTTGCAGTTCTGCTGTCGGGTCTTTTATGGGCAAGCAGACGCCAATGGCATGGCTTGATAAAACGCATCCATAGCTGAAGTCACGCAAAACAAAAGCTAACGTTTAATACCTAATTTACAAACCATTCCAGTCGTCAAAGTGAAGGCTGAAACTATGGACTTTACTGAAGCAAAACTTGGAAGAATCTTCATACTACGACTACATCAAGACGACGTCCTCCATGAAGTTATAGAAAAATTCGCTGCCGAAAAGAAAGTTTTTAGTGCATTGTGCTTTTTTTTAGGTGGCGCTGAAGACAAAAGCAAAGTTGTCGTGGGACCAGAAGATGGAAAAGCGCTTCCGCCTGAACCGATGGTGACGCTTTTGAGGGGGGTGCATGAAGCGTGCGGTGTGGGAACAATCTTCACTGATGAGCAGGGAAAACCGAAACTGCATATGCATGCAAGCTTTGGAAGAAACGACACGGCGGTTACGGGCTGCGTCCGCATGGGAGTTGAAGTATGGCAAATAGGCGAAGCCGTGATTTTGGAGTTGGCTGGTTCGTCGGCTAAAAGGGCGAAAGACAAGGATACGGGTTTTGAGTTTTTAGAAGTCGGCTGAGTCAGGTTTGGGTTTGGTTGAAGCGGACTAGGAAAAGCCTATGTGGCATTTGTCCAAAGAAGGGCTGATCTGTGGGTACGCCGAACCTTTGCGTGTCAAATATCATTTGTAGAACATTTGAGTAGGTTAATGTTGAGTTGTAGAATGGCGTATTTACTCCGTAATCGTAAAGGATTATGTATTTGACGTTTCGCTGTTCGCATAGGTTCAGGAATTCTGTGATGTTAAAGTTAGGCGTGAAAGCGTCAACGGCTAAGTCTGGGTACTGCCAAACCTGGTATTCAGACATGTTCGCGGGCAGATAAAACCGAAACATATCTTGATCTAAAAGGTTGAAGGCGCAAACAAGCACCGCTGACTCGTTTTGGCTTAGGTGACTAGCCAGATAGTTGGTGGTCTCTTGTATGGGAATATCAACTTGGTCTCGGGCAGTCATCTGATACGCATTATTAGCCGTGTAAGCAACAGTTGAGACGACAAGAACAACGAAAACCGCCCCTAAAAGTTTCTTATAGCGAATTGAACCAAGATTTATCTGCTTAGGCTTCCACGATTGAATTCTGCCGAAGAGGAACATGATGAATCCCGCGGCTGAGATGGCTAAAATTGGGAAAACTGAATCCACGTAGCGCCATTGCCTGTTTGGAATGACAGTGAAGAAAACGTAAACCACCAGGAACCACGAAAGCAGAAAGATGTCTTGTTTTTTTCTTCTGTAAGCAAACAGTGCTAAGCCGCATAACCCCAAAATCATGACGGGCACGGAAACTGGATTAACTGGGATTCCAGGTACGGCGAAGTCATCTCGATAAGGTAGAAAACTGGGGAGAAAAATCGGTTGCTGTAGCTCGGTCTGTTTTCGGCGCCGCTCTGCATCACGTAAGTTATGGTTTGGAATTTTGTTTGCCCGTTAAAGTGGTAAACCATTAAAAACCAAGGTGCCACCACCAACACTGCTATCACAACTATGACTGCAAGCTTGGCTAAGCTGATTTTCAGTTTCTTTCGGCTGAGCAACAGAACGCTAACTGCCATTGCTATGGCTGCCACCGCCATTTCATATTTCGCTAGAATGCCAATGCCTAAAACTATGCCGCTGAGAAGAAGCGCCTTGCGGCTATTCTTAGTTATCCAAGAGTAAAAAACAAACATTAACGCGGTAAAAAAGACCAAGAGAATTGTCTCCAACATTGTGATTCTTGAAACCCAGAAGAACCCGGGCATCGTGCCAAGCAGGATGCTTGCTAGCAGAGCGTTTTTTGGTCCATACATCCTGTTGCATAACTCGAAGACAACCCAGAGGGCAAGCAGGGAAAAAGTGACGGAAACTAATCTTCCCGCAACCGAGCTAATGCCGAAGACTTGCATGTACCCAGTTGTTATGAGGTCAAATAGCGGCGGGTAATAACCGTACGTCGTTAAATACAGCTGATTTTGCCCATGAGTTAAAAGTAAGCCGCCGTACAAATGCGGCATCTCATCCCACTGCACCGACATATAACCCAGACTTAACGTAACCAGATAAGCGTAGACTACAGCGAAAACGAGGAAAGCCAGCCGCCACTTGTTAGCTTTAACTACGAGTTTTAGCCGAACCCCAGCAGAGGGGCTAGCCAACTGCCGCTTTGCATCTTGCGATGTGTTTGATTGGTTAATGGTCAGCCTCTCCCTCTTAGACAAAGCATTAATTAAACCATGTAAAAAAGTGTTTGTTAAATTTCACTTTAACCAATATAAAACCTTAGCGATGTAGGTTTGAAGTAGCTAACCTTCGTTAGTCAAGAAACCTTGACTAAAACCAGTCAATAAACCTTTACAAATAGCCTTTTATCGACTATAATTTTTTAATAGACATATGGTAAGTATTAGCAAGAGTTTCGCGTTAATTCTGATTCTGGCGATGGCTACCGCAAGCCTTAGTTTATTGATGATTAAACCTGCATGTGCTCAGACCGATACAGCTTCGCCTGCTCCTATACCTAATCCTTCAGTGCCAGAATTTAACGTTGAGTTCATTAATTCTTCTTACGAGGTACCGACAGCTTATTCGATAAATCAATATTCAGGACAAAATGTGACTAATTCTGGCTATTCGGTAAACAACGGCAGTATTGAAATAACAATAACAAACCAACCGTTTGCACCCTACGTTTACGATAACATGGGCAACCTTGTAAATTTGCTGTATAACGTTCGCATGAAAGGGCAATATAGCGAAACTTGGACTAACCTCTACAACGACGTTCAAGATTATCCAATTTCGTCAGGTTCACAATACACAGTTCTATCTTTTCCAGTAAATACGAATGCGTGGAATTCTTTATCAATCCCCGCTGGTGCCAAAGTAGATTTTCAAGTTCAGGCAATGATAGGGTACGAACAAGTATCCCTAACGTTCGGTACGCCATTGATTTTTCATGGTGAAACAAGCGATTGGAGCAACACTCAAACAATGACCATAGCAAACGGATCAACTTCCACTTCAAGCTCTACATCTACCCTTGCAAATCAAACACCTACTCCAGGTCTTACTTCAACACCAACTGCCGCCATTCCGGAGTTTCCCGTGTTAACCATTCTACCCTTCTGTCTCTTCATGCTCTCAATTGCCATATTACTTCTACATCGAAAGAACCCCAACGTAAGTCAGAAGAACTTTTCAGACGACAAGTGTAACCTTGCAAAAAGAAGCTTCACAGATTCATAGAACCCAGCAGAAAATGTGTTTTTTAAATAGTTGACATTCTGACCTATCAAATCTTCAAGTGAAGTGGCATCGCGGGTTTTACCCAAAAGAGTCTTATGGTAGCAACTCAAGATGTTATGAAACCAAGCGTGCGTAAAAAATCGGCAAGTGCCAAACATGAAACTGTCAATTGTGATTCCTGCTTATAATGAGGAAAAAAGGATTAAAGGCACTTTGCAGAGCTTGGTTGACCGATTCAACGGGTCATGTGAAATTTTAATTGTGTCCGAAAGCACTGACAAAACCGATGACATAGTAACTGAATTTTCCAAGAATTCCGCTGTTGTTAAGCTAATCTCCTCAGACACGAGGCTGGGTAAGGGAGGAGCATTCAAAAAAGGCGTCAAAAACTCAAACGGCGAAATCGTCATGTTGCTTGACTCTGACCTTCCAGTGCCCATCTCAGATGTTGAAAAGGTAGTTTCTTGGCTGGGAGAAGTTGACGTTGCGGTTGCTTCACGAGAGGTTGAGGGAACAAAGATTTTGGTTTATCCTCCGCTTGCAAGAGTATTCGCCGGCAAAGCCTTCTCCCATATATTCAATGCATTATTCAGCCTTAACGTGAAAGATACACAGTGCGGCTGCAAAGCCTTCAAAAAAGATGCTCTGGAAAAGGTCCTCTACACCGTCGAGAGCAACGGCTTTGAGTTTGACGCGGAACTGCTGTTCAAATGCAAAAGGAGGGGCTACACGATAAAAGAGGTACCGGTAACGTGGAGTTATAAGCCAGATTCAAAGCTTAACCTGGTTAGGGACACGTTGAAGATGGGGCGGGGGGTTCTTAAATTATGGGTGGAAACTTACATAGTCACGCGGAAGACTTAGAGAGAATTGAAGAATCCGATTTTTGGAGCAAAGTAAAGGTAAAGCTAATTTTGAAACTCGTCGAAGGTCAAAGCGTCTTGGATGTTGGCTGCGGCTCAGGGCGCCTGTCCAAAATGCTTTCAGAGAAAGGCTACAGCGTGGTGGCGATTGACAGTGATTGGAAAGCCGTTGAAATTACAAGAAAGAAGGGAATCACCGCGTTCGTCTCGGATTTTAATGATTGGAAAAGCGATGAGAAATTTGACTGCGTAATTCTCGGCGATGTGCTTGAGCACATTGAAGATGACGGGGCAGCTATGAGAAAAGTTCACGATATGCTGACTCCCGGCGGCTGCGTCGTGGTGAACGTGCCAGCTTACCAAGGTTTGTTTGGGAAACACGATGTTGCCTTAGGGCATAAGCGGAGATATTCCAATAAGGAACTTAAAAGTAAACTCGTAGAGTCAGGCTTCAAGATTGAGTCGATGAGGCACTGGAATTTGCTGGCTCTGCCAATTGCCACCTACATTAAACTTTCAAAGAAAGATTATCCGCATGAAAAAGTATCGAATATAAAACTGCTTTCAAAGCTTCTTGAAAAATGGCTTTGGGCTGAGTCTAAAGTAAATTATTTGTTCGGCATCTCTATTTTGTGCAAGGCAAGAAAAGCCTGAGTCAAGCTCTCGAAATGCGTCGCCTAATCATTATGTACTGCCGCTGCAGAGTAAGCGTTAAAGGTACCTTTTGACCCAAGGCCCGACATTGCCCTTTGACAATTGCTTTGGCTATCTCGTCAACGTTAGGCTCGCACTCGATAGCCGTGTAACCGTAGCCGATGGTTGGCCCGTAATGGGCGTCGGTTCCGCCAACTTGGGGAAGATTAAGCTTCTGAGCTATCGCCGTTGCCTTACTTTTGCAGCGCCCGAATGGAAAAGCTGAAGCATTGATGGTCTCTATGGCGTCAAACTGTGCTTGTTCAACGTGGCTTGTTAAGCTGCCTTTAAACCAGGCGTAAGGGTGAACCGCAATAGCTATGCCGCCGGCGCTGTGTATTTTGTCAACCGTTTCCTTTGCGCTTAAGCCCCTCGGAATCAATTGTCGGAGGTTCAACGCAACAATGTGCCCGTTGGCGCTTGAAACCTCCATGCCTGGAATCACAAGAAAATTAGATTCTTTAGCTATTTTCAAGCTGCCCTCAATCTGGTTGTGATCAGTCACGGCGACCGCGTTCAACCCACGTTTTTTCGCGTAGTAGACAAGGTCTTTTGGCGTAATCAACGAATCCTTCGAATAGTTACTGTGCACATGAAGGTCCGCGTTAATTTGGATAAATCAACATCTCCTACTTGATGCGTTTCTCGAACTCCTTATCCCATTCTTTTCGCATTGCTTTCAGTTCCTCCGAAGGCTTCCTATTAATAAAAAGTTCTTTATCAATGCCAGCAAGCTCGGACAACTTTGTTTTTCTCGTTTTCTTTTCAGTCAAACCGTGTGCCTCACAACTTTATTTAGGCTGATTCACCATTTTTGCTCTAATCTCAGCCAACTGTTCATCTAATTTTGCCTCGTCAGAATCGATTTTGTGGAACAGCGGTTTTGGTTTAGCTATTTTGTGTCCTGCGTCAAGTGGTAATAACACTTCGCTCCAGTGGCTTTCGCTTGCTTTTCCAGGCTGGTTGAGGGTTTGCCAAAGCTGCTCTGCCGTGCTGGGAATAAAGGGAGAAGAAACCACGGCAATTGCTTTGACTACTTGGGCGGCAACGTAGAATATGGTTGCTGCTTTTTCTTTGTTGGTCTTCATCAGGTTCCACGGTTCCTTGCTGTTGAGATATTGGTTCCCCATTCGGCTTATCTGAATTAAAGTGTTGGCGGCAGATTGCAGACTTGAGGCTTCGAGTTCTCGGGCGGCAGTCTCCACTTTTTCCTTGATTGCCTGCAGGATCGCTTCGTCGTCGCTGTCCAATTTAGTTGGCGCGGGGATTTCACCGTCGAATTTGGAGACGATAAAGCTTAAAGTTCGGTGGATAAAGTTGCCGAAGGTGTCGTTTAAGTCAGCGTTGATTTTCTCAATGAAAGCGCTCCATGTAAAGTTGGTGTCTTTGCTCTCGGGTCTTGTGGCTATGAGGAAGAAGCGCCAGTAATCCACTGGGAACATCTCTAAGGCTTCATCTATCCAGATGCCGACGCGCTGGCTTTTGGAGGCTTTTTGCCCCTTGAACTGGAGGAATTCTGTGGCGGAAACATTCCACGGCAGGTTGTAATCTTCGCCTGAAGCCAACAATAAAGCGGGGAGGATTATGGTGTGGAATGGTATGTTGTCTTTGCCTACGAAGTAGAGGGTTTTGGCTTGCTTGTTAAACCAGAATTCCCGCCATTTCTCTGGCTGACCCATGTGTTGGCACTGCTCGATTGTTGCTGAAATATAGCCTAAAACGGCGTCAACCCAAACGTAGATGGTTTTGTTTTCTGCGCCTTTGAAGGGTGCTGGGATGCCCCATTCGACGTCGCGGGTGACGGCGCGGGGTTTTAAGCCTTCTTTTATCCAGTTTAAGCTGAAGTTCTTAACGTTCGTTGGAAGCTGCTGGTTATTCTGCAGATACTCGGTTAACGGTTCAGAGAGTTTTGAGAGGTCGATGTACCAGTGGCGGGTGGTTTTGACTGTGGGCTTGTTCTTGCAGATGACGCAGTAGGGCTCAATCAGCATAGTTGGCTCCAGCAGCCTTCCGCACATGTCGCATTGGTCTCCGCGGGCTTTTTCGCAGCCGCAGTAGGGGCATTTGCCCTCTACGAACCTGTCAGGTAGAAAGCGCTGGTCATGGTCGCAGTAGAGCATCTGTGTTTCTTGCTCGAAGATGTAACCGTTCTTTTGGATTTCAAGCAGGGTTCTCTGCACGAATTCTTTATGCACGGGGCTCTCTGTGCTGGTGTAATTGTCAAAGGAAGCATCCCATCTGCGGAAGAGCTCAGCCACGCGGATGTGGTTGCGGTCAGTTAACGCCTTAGGCGTAATGCCCTGTTTTATCGCTTCAACCTCGATGGGTGTGCCGTGCGTGTCTGAACCGCTCACCATCAACACGTCGTCGCCGCGGAGCCTGTAGTATCGGGCGGTTACGTCGGCTGACAGGACTGAGCCGACAAGGTTGCCTAAGTGGGGCGTGACGTTGATGTATGGCCAAGCAGATGTAACTAGAATTTTTTCAGGCAAAGCGTATCTCCAACAACCGTTCAGTACCGCCCTTATTTAAAATTGCTAGGCTTATGACAAATGTTGCCGAGGAAAAATATAAGCAAGTAGACCTACCACTACGAGGTATGGGTACCCCTACCTCACGACCAAGGAATTAAGAAAACTTAAATCCTCATAAAGCCCCCTAAATTTCTATGAGCGATAAAAAAGCCGACAAACTTGCTTCTCTGCATGAAATCCTAAAAGACCCTCTGCGCCAGAAAATACTGCTGAAGCTTGGCGAACATGACAGCATAGGTTTTGACGAATTGATGAAAGAGCTGAAAATTGACGACGAGGAAGAAGTTTATGACCAATTGAAAATTCTTGGCGATTTAGTTACCAAAAAAGAGGAGGAATACTTATTCAATAAACAAGGGGTCTCAAAAAAGCTGGGCGGGCAATATGCACTTACTGGAAAAGGCCATGATGCTGTCGACGAGATGATAGAGTTCCCAGAAATCGAAGCTGAAAACTACAAAGATAAATTATTTGGCAAAGATGCATTAACCCGACATAAAATAGCTTACATAATTGGCGGAGCGTGGGCAGGATTCTTTATCTCATTATTCGTGTCTATATTGTGCCTTAACTCGTTGTTATCAATCTGGCTGAAAGAGCCTTGGCCAGATCAACCCAATAGCAGCGGCTCCATATCGGTCTATACCAGCACAGATTGGATTTTCTTTATTATGATAATTTTTGTTGCACCAATGGTTGGGGCTTTGGCGGGATACTTAATAGGCAAAAGAAATAGGTTTGAGCAGCCTGAGCCAGAATGGAACCAGTAGGAAAACAAGAGCGTGCAAAACAAAACCGCAGAAACTTTTGTTAAAAAAGGCAACATTTAGGTAACGCTTAAATTTTCCTTGATGCACTACCCGTAGGTTGAGGTTTAGCACATTGCCTTACTGTCGAATATGCGGAGCTCAACTGGAAGAAAACGCGCATTTCTGCCACAAATGCGGAACACCAGTGATAGCCTGTATGCCCCCGCCTTCTGCGCTTCCGCCGCCAGCAAGGTCAACTCAGAAAAAAGGCACTTCACCCGAAGTTATTGCTTTGGTCGCTATAGTGGCTGTGGCAATAATTGTAAGCATCTTCGTTTTTTCATTGTTTTACTCAGCGAATTTTAACCAAACAAACAACTCAAACCAAACAAACACGATGAGGCTGAGTTTCAATTTCCACGGCGACAAGGCAAACGTAAATGTTGTAGCCCAAAACTTGATGGGCAAAACCAGTCTCATCGATATTTTCGCAGCAGAACCACGGCATGCCAATATTCAATCGCTCTTTGCTAAAAATTAAGCCGACACCAAGAAAAAGCTACGGGCTTTTGCAAAAGAGAGCTTTTGCTATTTTTCGGGATTACTTTGGCCAGCGGGTTTAATAAAATATATCAAATAAGCCACGAAAGGAACAATCAATGCAGTCGAAATAATGTTGCCCGGGTCAGTGAAAGATAATGCGGAGTAAGTAATCAAAATCACCCAGAGAATGACCGCAAAAAATCCAAGCAAAATCACTAAGCCTCCCTTGCAGATAAAGACCGAAAACAGAGAGTCCTTAAACTGTTTCCAAGTAAAAGCCTTCTTAAACTCTGACCAGGTAAACTCTATTTGCTCGGGGGTCGGTGAGGGGTTATTATTTTTGGGAGGAAGATTGTCTGCAACCATGAAGGCAGCGAAAATTAAAACAACGATGCCGCCAAGAAGGAGATATTTGTAAGCAGTTTGATGCTCGATGTCTATTTTGGCTGTGACTCCAATGTTCGTGACTGTAACGTTTAGTGTGTCGGTCGTGGCTGTCACAAGAAATGTGCCTTGATACGTCCCCACCCTTGCCCCGGAAGTCTTGATTGAAAAACTAACTTTTTGTGCTTCATTTTTTGAAAGAGTGAAATTAGCTGGGGCAATTTCAACTTTGGTGTAGGGAATAATGGTTCCCGTACTGTTGTTGTAAAGCTCATCTGAGACTATTGCCACGGTAACGTTTTGGTTTACAAGTCCAACTATGTTTGCAGTCCTGTTTAGATAGGTTGCCTGCTGCGTTCCATAGAAGTTGAGTTGACTGCTTGATAGAGCAATTAATGTAGGCGAGGAGGTTTGGGCGTTTGCTGCGGAAGCTTGGGCATTTCCTGCAGAGGTTTGGGCACCTGCCAACTCCAAAGTGGCAACTAACGAAAGTAAAACCAAAATGAAGATCAATGTTGCTTTCTTTGACATTTTAAGCAGCTTCAACTTTGGTTGTTTATTATTTAGTTCGATTTAATATTTAATACTTTTCACCATAAGCCCATGTGAGAAAGCGAACAAATACCCCATAAGAAAAGCTAAAATACACAGTATAAACATTTTAAATGCAGTCTTAACTTTAAAATGTGAGAAGTGATTCGTTTTGTCTGAAAAAAAGGTAACAAAGCAAGAACTGGAAGAAAACAACGGGAAAAACGGTAAACCAGCCTACTTCGCCTATAAAGGAAAAGTTTACGATGTTTCGGAAAGCAGTTTCTGGCTTGATGGAGACCACTTGGGAATGCATCAAGGAGGCAGAGACTTAACTGAAGAGTTAGAGATGGCTCCGCATAAGGAAGAAAATCTTCAGAGAGTTAAACTGGTAGGCGACTTAATCTAAGTTGAAGTGCCGTTAAAAGATGAATTGAAACACTGAGTCAATTCTTCGCAAATCACTCACAACATTTTTTACTTCTTTGGCGCTTAATGCTTCACGCTTTTTATGCAGTTCACTGACGACTTCGTATAAACCGTCGAAGGCAGTTTTCACGTCTAAATCGTTATTCATGCCATTCTCGAAGACGGAAATAAGGGAGTCATAGCTGACCTCTGCCGTTTCTTTAATGGAATTGTCTGGGTTTTGTTTTTGCAGGTCTTTAACCATGCTTTGCAGGGAATCCAGTTTTTGACTTGTTTCAGCCAGCTTTTCAAAGGTAAAGTTTAGTTTTTTCCTGTAAGGACCATCGGTGAGGAAGAACCGCAGGTGTTCGCCGCTGAAACCTTTCTTTAAAACGTCGCCTGTGTAAATCACGTTGCCTGTGCTTTTTGACATTTTCTTGCCATTCACGAAAAGATGACCTCCGTGAAGCCAGTAACGCGAGAACGGTTCGCCTGAAACGGCTTCTGCAATTGCAAGCGTATAATCGTGATGTCTAACTAAATTGTCGATTCCTCCGCATGCAACATCAATTGAGAAGCCAAGATGCTTAGTAACTATGGCGGCGTCTTGAACATTCCATGCTGGCCTGCCACTGCCAATCGACGTCTGGTAGCATACATCGTGTAGCCCGCAGCCATGCCAAAGGATGAAATCACCCCTGTTCCATGGAGTGCCAGGGTAAGTGTCCTTGTGAAAACGCCGTTTCTTTTTTTGGCCATTTACTCATGTCCAAATGCGCCAGTTTTCCGAAGCCGTTGAATTTTAAGGGGTCAAAATAGACATTTTCTACGCCGTTATACGTGTGGCGGTAGACGTAGTATTTCTCGAAAAGCTGAGTGATTAATTTTGCCGCCTGATCCACGGCTGAAGAAGCTTTTATGGCGTAATCGGGTGTTTTGATTTTGAGGAGTTTGAAGTCTTGGAAGAAGATAGCTTCGTTTTTTCTTGTCAGTTCTTCTACTGTGAGGTTTTCTTTTTTTGCCTCTTCTATTGCTTTGTCTTCCACATCAGTTAAAGTAATCAGCCGCTTGACGCTGTAACCTAAATATTCCAGGTACCGTTGAAGTATGTCTTCAAAGAGGAAAGTACGGTAGTTCCCAATATGCGCTTGCAAATACGTTGACGGGCCGCAAGTATACATTTTGACTTGCATGTCTTCAGCGGGTTTGAACGGCTCGATTTTTCTTGTGAGGGTGTTATATAAATTCAGCAATCCGCGCTGCTCTCCACTTAAGCGATTACGAGCTTAGGGGCTGTTCTTTTTCCAGTTCTTTTAATGTGTTTTTTGCTTCTTCCACGTGCCGTTGAGTTTGGGTTTGGGAATTGAAAATGTGCCTGACAACTCCTTTCTTATCTATGATGTACGTGACTCTTCCTGGAAGTAGACCCATGCTTGAAGGTACACCGTACAGTTTCCGAACTTTGTTATCCTCGTCGCTTAACAGTATGAACGGCAAGCCGTAATGTGTTGCAAAAGACTTGTGCGACGCCACACTTTGCCCGCTTACGCCGAGCACTTCAGCTCCTAGATTTGTTAGTTCTTCGTAGCTATCTCTGAAACTGCATGCTTCCCGTGTGCACCCAGGCGTTTCGTCTTTGGGATAAAAATAGAGGACGATGTTCTTTTTGCCGAAGAATTCTGAAAGGGTCACGTTGTCGCCCATTTGGGATGGAAGCGTGAAATCTGGCGCTTTATCGCCAACTTTAACAGACATAAAATCGCCAATTAATCACACGTTAGAGGGCTATTATTCTTTTCGTACATCCGTTAGCAGGTAGTCAAGTGTTATAAGAAACGAAAATGTACAATTAATTATGGAAAAAACATTATCCGCCGCGGGTCATAAATGCCCAGCCCTATACTTCGCTGCGCCTGGCGTTCCGATTGTTTTTCTGCACGGCTTATCTTATACAATGGATATTTGGCAGCGCATTGGGGTAACAGAATTGTTAATTGAGAAACGGGTGCCGTTTTTAGCTTTAGACATGCCTTACGGGTTAAGAAGCAAATGCCAACCTAAAACCAGAAACCCCGAAGCTAACGTGGCGGTTGCAGCTGAGGCTGTTAAGACCTTGTTCGGTTCCGCAGTGCCCGTTCTTGTCGGCGCCAGCATAGGTGGACACATAGCATTAATGTATGCCGCTCGGTTTCCAGTGAAAGGCCTGCTTTTGATTGCGCCTAGTAGGGCGTTTGAAGAAGACTTATTGCATTCTTATGGGAAGTTTAATTTTCCAGTTAAGATAATTTGGGGTTCACAGGATAATTTCATTTCAGGGGAAGAAATGAGAACTCTAGCGGGTAAACTGCCTAACGCCAAGCTCTTAGTCTACAGTGGCGCGTCACATTCAGCCTATAATGATCAGCCTGAACTGTTCAAACGGGACCTGCTGGAACTGTACGCGACGGCTGAGCAAAAATGATTTTCTAAGGCAAAGGTTTCGCGGCAACGACGTAATGGTAGCTTCCAACGTCTTTAACGTCGCTTATTTGGAAGCCAGCCTTTCTGATTAAGTCTGACGCATGCTCTTTGCTGAATCTGATTTTAAATGGGGGTCCAAAAGGCACATCTTGTTTTTTCCAGTCCAAATCAACCAGCCGCCCAGTAGGCTTCATCATCTGCAATGCGTTCTGCAGCACTTTGGCTGGGTCACCGAAATCATGAAGTACCATGCTGTAGAAAACAAAATCAGCGCATTCACGGCAGAAAACGGTTTCTTCAGCCGCGCCAACCTTGGCAGTAATATTTTTCAAGCCTTCTGCTTTTGCTTTGTAGTTTAACTTTTCAATTGCCGAGGCATCTGAATCTACGGCGTAGACTTTTCCTTTTTTGCCCACCGTTTTAGCTGCTAAAATGCTGAAGAAGCCATCTCCGCAGCCTATGTCCATGAACGTCATATCCGAGTGTAAGTCTTTCAGGATAGCCTCGGGACTGTACCATGAGCGTCTTGTCGCTTCGTCAAGGGCGAAACCGCCGTGACAGACCATAATGAAAACCGCTGGTTCATGGCTGAAGGAGTTCTCTTATTTGTTTCTCGTGGGTTTGCCTTGTCGTCAGCGGGTAGATTTCGCGGACACATTCAAAAAACAAGGGGTCTTGACCGATTATTTTTGAAAGCTGCTCGTCTGAGTCAACGTTGACTATACACATGGTGCCCTGGTGGCCAATAAGGTGATAATTAACTTCAAGCGTCTTTTCCTTTTCCAATTTATCGAAGTACTTGAATTGCAGAGGAAGCAGTTTAGCCCATTTGTCTAATGGAACTTCACGCTTGACTTTTTGTATGATTAAAAACTTCATTTTTGTCCCTAAGGAACAGTGCGTACTTTGAGTATAAAATCTTTCGCAAAAATTCAAAAGAGTAAGCGTTCATGAAACCCGTTCGTTCCAAGTGCTCACCAAAAAAAGAACAGAAATCCCGACTTTTTCTCGAATGAGATTACGTTTTATGATAGATTTTCACGGAGTAATATTCGGATTTAGAAATAAACCTTTTTAGTTTAGGTGTATGGTTGGTGAAATGCACTTTAAGAAGGCTAAAAGCAATTGAATGTTCATATTTCCAAGAAAAAAGCACACGGAAGCGCTGGGTTGCCCGTAATTAAATGTTCTTGCTGTGTTGAAATTCTGTTAGTTCCCGATGTTAAACTTATGAGCAAAGCAATTGAAGCGCACGTTGAAGAGCACAGGCAAAAAGTGAAGGATCCTAAGGAAGCTGAAGAGGAAGCCGAACGAGTACGCAATGATTTAACAGAGAAGGTGCTGAAGAAAGCAGGCAAAACATAGTTTTTTAGTTTAAATGAGTAAATAGGAACATAATTTTATAAAAAAGTCACAAAAAAAAGGAAAAAATAGGTCAATAAGTTCGGAGCGTTTATTCTTTCTTTTCGCCGCCGTGCATCTTCCACATTTCCTGCATCCTCATAGGCATCTTAGACACTGCTTCTTTAGCTAAATTCATTAGCTCCTCGTTTACTTCAACCTCTACTGTTACTTTCAATTTGCCTTTCTTTTCTGCCATTTCAGTCATGGAACCACCTCCTGAACTGGTTGAATTGCCCTGGAAACAAGTTAGCGAGAAGATGAATCGCCTGCATGCCAGTCACGTCCAAATCCATTTCAATGCGGTAATGGTACTTTCCCAGACGCTTCGTTTTAGCTTTGTAATTGCAGATTGCGCCTGACAGCTTGTAGCGGTGTAGCTGCCGGTTCATCAGTACTGTTATAGCTGTTGGCGCCAAAGGTTCAAAAACGAAAACCACTCTTAAAAGAACGCGAATGGTACTTCCAATAAGCGAATCAGTTACAGATTCTTCCGCGGTCATTCCTAAGCCTTCAAAACAACATTACTGAAACAGGTTCACTCCTATTTAAAGGAAACTAGAGCCCCTGTAAAGCAGCAGAGCGAGTTTTTTTAAGGTTGTGTGACTGTCATAACCCAACAACAAGGCGACTATTTTGGCTCTTGAAGATTTAAACTGGCAAATTTACGATTGCAAAAAATGCAGGCTTTGGCAAGGAGCAAAACACGGCGTACCAGGCGAAGGACCATTAAACGCCACCGTCATGTTGGTGGGACAGAACCCGGGAGCCGAGGAGGATGAAACGGGCAGGCCTTTTGTTGGGAGAGCAGGAAAATTCTTAACCAAGGTGCTGGCTGAGAATGGCATAAGGCGGGAAGATGTCTTCATAACCAACATCGTTAAGCACATTTCTCCGCAGAACAGAAAACCCTACGAAGACGAGGTTTCGGCATGCTTGCCCTACTTAAACATGCAAATAAGCGTTATCAAACCGAAAATAATCGTGCTGCTTGGTGCCTCGGCAAAGGATACCCCGCGGCTGGAGGGCATAGAATACATGCAAGTTATTCATCCTTCAGCAGCCATGCGCTTCAACAACATGAGAGACAAGTTCCAGAAACAAATCTCTGAACTTTCAAAAAGAATGGCAAGTCTCGACGCCTGCAAATCAGAAAAGACGTGAGGCTACCATTTTTGGGCGTAGTGCCAGTTGTCCTCGAAACTATCCATTTGCCATTTGGCGCATTTGCCATATTCCATAACTGAAATCAAGAAGATTTTGTCGCTTACCCAAACGATGTTAAAACGGCGTCTTGCAAAGTTAACTGGGCTGGAAGCTACCTCTTGCCCCATGTAATCAACGTATATCCAAGCCTTGGCTGTGAAGGGAACGTCCAGTTTATGGAAAAAGCAAATAAAGGCATCCAAATGCATAATGAGACTAGGTTCACATTGAATCGATACGGGGACAACTAAGTGAATGACATTGTTGCTAAACTTTGGGGCTTTTGCAATACTTTAAGACACGATGGAATAAACTATGGCGACTATATAGAGCAGCTGACATATCTCCTATTCTTAAAATTAGCAGAAGAAAAAAGCTTGGCAGTGCCTTCAGATTGCAGTTGGTCTACACTCAAACTACAAAAAACAGATCGGCTGCTCGAACATTACTCAAAGACGCTGAATACTCTATCCAAGCAAAAAGGCATTCTGGGTGATATTTTTAATGGCTCAATGAGCAAATTTCGTGAGCCAAGCAATTTAAAAAAATTGATTGGATTAATCGATGAAACTGAATGGGGCTCACTAGATATTGATTTAAAAGCTAACGTTTATGAAGGCTTGCTTCAAAAATATGCTGCTGAGCAAAAAGGCGCTGGGCAGTATTTTACGCCTAGAGAAGCTATCCGCTGTGTTGTTCGATGTGTCAAACCTGACTTTCGTGAGACTTACGATTTCACCATACATGACCCTGCTTGTGGCACAGCCGGTTTTCTAATAGGTGCTTACGAATGGATCCTAAAACAGACTCATGAAGGCGCCGATTTGAGTTCTATAGATAAAGAACGATTATCGAAAAACACTTTCTCAGGTATTGAGATTGTTTTAGATACCCGCCGCTTAGCTTTGATGAATTTGTACTTGCACAAGATCGTAGACGGTGTTACTCTTGATGACGCTTTGGTAGATGACCTTCATGTGTTCAAGCGTTATGATTGCATTATGACTAATCCACCGTTTGGAATTAAACCCGGTGAAGCCCCTACACGGGATGATTTTAGAGTAAAAACATCAAATAAGCAGTTGAATTTTGTTCAGCACGTTATCACAGTGTTGAAACTGGGAGGAAATGCCGCAATTGTTTTGCCTGATAATGTTTTGTTTGAGGAACACGCTTCACGGGATGTACGCAAGCTATTATTGAATGAGTGCAATTTGCACACGATATTACGGTTACCGATGGCACGTTTACTCCTTATTCTCCAGGTGTTCAGGCGAATATTTTGTTTTTCAGAAAAGGAAAGCCTACGGAAGAAGTCTGGATATATGATCTAAGAACAAATGTCGACAAAGTTACTAAGCGGCACCCATTGACCGATCAATATTTCAAAGATTTCGAAAATTGCTATCAAAGTGAACCCAGAGTTGAGACTTCCAGATTCAAGAAATTTTCAATAGATGATATTGAAGAAAGAGACTTCAATTTGGATATTATTTGGTTGCGCGATGACTCTCTGGAAAATCCTGATGATTTACCAGAACCAGAGGACATTGTTGCTGAAACAATAACTAAGTTAGAGAGTGCTTTGAGCTCACTTAATGATCTTGCTCTAAAGCTAAGCAATAACAATTCCAATGGTGATAGTCACTAAATAGCAAATAAGGGTTACTTATGATGACAAGCGACTTACTTGAAATACCTTCTGGTTGGTCATTGATAAAACTAAGTGATATATGCGAAAAAGTAGGAACAATTGATCCAAGGGAAAGCCCAGAGAAGAAGTTTACGTATATCGAGATTTCCTCTATAGATAAAACAAAGCAAAAAATAACTCAGGTTGAACACTTTCTTGGGAAAGATGCCCCATCGAGAGCGAGGCAACTTATCAAAACCGGCGATATACTATTTTCTACAGTGAGATTATATCTCAAGAAAATATCGATTGTGGATGAAGCTTATGATAATCAAATAGCTTCGACCGGTTTTTGCATAATAAGACCGTGCGAAGGTATAGATAAGAAACTAATTTTTTACTTTGTTCAGACAAACAAGTTTTTAGATTCATTAAAGAGTCATGAAAGGGGAACACACTATCCTGCTGTTAGATGTTCCGATGTTCTAGAACAGTCAGTACCTATTCCTCCGTTGCAAGAACAGAAACGTATCATTGCAAATCTTGAAGCCTTATTTATTGACAAAGATATTGCGCTTGAAGCTCTTGACCAAATTTCTTTGTTATCTAAACAGTTGCGCCAATCCACTTTGGCTCATGTCTTCATAAGAAAATCGGCTCGACATCAGTATGTGAATGACTCGATCCAGAAAACATTGGAAGCCGCCAAACAACGGGCTAAAAATAATAGTGTTGAGAAAAACAGGGGTCAAATCTTACCTGAATTACGTGAAGGCTGGACTTGGATAAGATTTGGTGATTTGATTGACTCAATGAAGAATGGCATCTATAAACAGCCGCAATATTATGGACCTGGAACACCTTGTCTCAGAATGTACAACATTGAAGATGGAAAAATAGTCTTGAAAAACGTTAGAGAAATGGTTCTTTCGGATAGCGAAATCGAGGAATATGGCCTTCATGAGAACGACATATTGCTTAACCGAGTTAACAGTAGAGAATACGTTGGTAAAGCTGCGGTGATATCTAAAAATCTAGGGAATATTGTGTTCGAAAGTAAGAACGTAAGAATCCGACTAAATCAGGCCTTAGCTGATCCTAAATACATAAACTATTATTTGTTAACAAGATATGCAAGGGATCAGATAGAGTCGACATGCAAACAAACAGTGGGTATGGCAACAGTTTCACAAGAGGACATTAAAAGTTGGCTTATCCCGTATGTTGGTCTCGAGGAACAAAAACGAGTTGCCGCAAAAATTGAAGAGACTTTCACATTGTCTTACCAAGCAGAGTCTGAAGCTGAAATAGCGAGAGTTCGCGCTTACGAGATTGACCAAGCTATTCTTATTAAGGCATTGAGGGGTGAATTAGCTGCTCAAAATCCCAATGATGAGCCCGCATCAGAACTCTTGCTTCGAATAAAAGAAAAGAAGAAAACTCAAGTTTCATCCCTCAAAAAGATACAAAGGAGTAGCTCTTTGAACTTAGTGCCTAAAAAAAACAGAGATTTCAAGAGTATACAATCAATTCTTGAAGAGACGGGGGAAATTTCAATCGAGCAAGCCTTTAATTTTTCGGGCTTCCCCTTGCCGGTTTTTTGGGATAAACTCAAAGTGGAAATTGACTCAGGCATTATCGAGCGAATTGATAAAGGACAATCGATTTTCTTGAGGCTAAAAAAATGAGGCTAAATAGACTTTACATTGAAAATCATAAGAACTTGAAAGACTTTACTATTGATTTTGACCAAAAACATTCGACCACTGTATTATTAGGTCGAAATGGAACCGCTAAGTCAAATCTTGTAGAAGCTATTGTATTGATATTTAAGACCCTAGATCTCAAAGAAGACCCACCTTTTACATATAAGATCAGCTACACATGTAGAGAAAGGAACATTGAGATAAGCGCCAGTTCAGGCAAACCAAAAACTCTTTCTATCACTGTGGATGGAGCCGAAATTCCCACAAAACATTTTTTTGAAGACCCAGAGCGTCGCTTTCTCCCAAAAAACATCTTTGGTTATTACTCGGGCATAAACAAGAGGCTTGAATGTTTGTTTGATGAGCACCAAGAGAATTTCTACCGCGATTTAATGGACAACAAAAACTTGCCTCTCAGACCACTATTCTACGCTAGAACCGTTCATAGTCAATATGTCTTATTGTCATACTTTTCCTTTAAAGAAGATGTGCCTACCGAGTTTTTACGTAAATATCTTGGAATAACCGATTTCATAAATGCAGAGTTTATTCTAAAACAACCTGATTGGTACTCAAAGCCAAGGTCTAAGGACGATTACTTCTGGGGCGCCAAGGGCGTCGTGCGAGGATTTTTGGACGATCTAAAAAATATTGCCTATGGTCCTGTCAAAAAGAAGGAACGAATACCTCTTCCTCCCTATGGAAAGTTTAAAACTGAAGAAAGGATTCGCCTTCGAGTTGAAGACCTTTCTTCTCTAAGAAAGCTCGCGGGGAAATATGGAAATAATGTTGATTTCTTCAAAACCCTCGAAAGTACATATATTGCAGACCTAATAGCGGAGCTCAAAATTAAAGTCAAAAAGCAAGGTATTGAAGGTGAAGTGGAATTTACAGAACTAAGCGAGGGAGAACAGCAGCTTCTGACAGTGCTGGGCTTATTGAGATTTACGAAAGAAGAGGAATCACTATTTTTACTCGACGAACCAGATACTCACCTTAATCCGGCTTGGAAGTATGAATACATAGATTTACTGAAAGGCGTTGTTGGCGAAAATAAAACAAGTCAAATTATTATTGTAACACATGATCCGTTATTAATTGCAGGGTTAACAAAAGAGCAGGTGCAAATTTTTGAAATTTTGGAACCTGATAAGCGGGCATTGGCTCACCAACCAATGATTGATCCAATAGGGATGGGTTTTACCGGGCTTTTAACAAGTGAATTATTCGGATTGCCGACCTCTGTTGATCGCCAAACTCAAGAAAAACTTGATCGAAAAAGGGCATTAGCAGTCAAGGATGAACTTAATGAAGCTGAAAGAAAGGAGCTTAGCCAACTAGATGGAGAGTTAGAAAAGTTAGGTTTTATGACAGCTTTCAGAGACCCTCTATATACGAGTTTCTTAAAGGCCATAAAACAATACGAATTGTTTAACAAAAAAGATCTAACCGATGAAGACAGGAAGAAACAAGCTGAGCTTGCTTTTAACACTATAAAAAAGTTGAAAGAGGAAACGCCTTGATTTTCATAGACACTTCGGCATTTGAGCCCCCGCCAGAATGGAAAGAGCGAGCAAGAAGATTTAAAGCCCAAGTGCAAGCTTTGCCTGCCGACCAACGGGCGTTTTTCATCAATCATCATGCCATTTGGAGGGAGTTGAGACCTTTTCTTGAGGAACTTTCTCATGGCAAATGCTGGTATTGTGAAAGAAAGTGGGTGAGAGAAGATCCGCATGTTGATCATTTTAGACCAAAGAATCGGATAAAAAATAAAGACGGCTCTGAGGAAGAAGGCTACTATTGGCTTGCTTATGAGTATACTAATTTTCGATTAGCGTGTAGTTATTGCAATTGCTTACATTCCGGATCTGATGAGGAGGCTAGAGGAAAATCTGATCAATTTCCATTAGACCCGCGTTCTAAAAGGGCAACTCCAGACTCAAACATAGATGACGAAGTAGCTCTTTTAATAGATCCAACAAAACTTTCCGATCCACCTTTGCTGTGGTTCCTTGATAGTGGTGAGATTACTTCTCGAGCGTCAAGAGGGTTCACACAAATGAGGGCGCTGGAAACAATTAATATCTTAAATTTAAACGATATACGTTTAGTTGAAGCCCGGAAAGCGCTGTGGAATCAGTGTCAAAGTCTTATGAGACGAGCCGACAAAGCATACAAGAAATATGATGAATTACGTTCAGTTGCTGCGAACTCAGAATACGAACAAACTCTCTTGGAAATGTGTAATCTTATACGTCGAGACAAGGAATTCTCTGCAACGGCTCGCGCCTGCTTTCACGGGAGCCCTTATTTTTGGATCACGAGCGAGATTCGTTAATGTCTTCAACGATAACCCGATTTTCTCTCCCGCTAAAGAATAAAATGTGCCTCTGTCATTACATTCCCTTCAGTTTAAGGTTACAAGTCCACATTTATTACTAGCAGCTCCAGATGAGCGCAGCCAACAAAGCTGCTCCAAATCGTAGCGCCAACATCATTCACACATTGAAAGCGAGAACTCCTGTGTATGAGGGGTGTCTTATCAAACGGTAGGTTTCAGTTTTTGTGGCTTTTTATTTCTTCATAACGCTATCTTACCAGACAAAAAGCGGCATAACATAGTAGGCGCTTTAATGTAACCTGCGCCAGTTACAAGCCGTCAAAAACCCAAACGGCACGACGCGCGACAATAACTGGTACATGCTGCAACATGGAAAGTCGCAACTTATGCCAGGGCGAAAGTCGCACAGAAAAAATTTCCTAAAAATTTACCAAATATGGATTCTGGATTTGAAACTTTTATATATTGCAGACGCCAATTCACTGTTGAGTTTCATGGCTGAAGTTTGTTCAACATGCGGGCTTCCAAAGGACTTATGCGTTTGTGGAGAAATAGAGAAAGAGCAGCAGAGAATACGGGTTAGACTTGAAACGCGAAAATTTGGCAGACCAACCACCGTAATCGACGGCATGGAAGACAAAAACATAAACCTGGCAAGCATTGCTCAAAAGCTCAAAACCTATTGTGCATGCGGAGGAACCAGTAAAAACGGTCAAATCATGCTGCAAGGAGACCACCGAGACAGAATACGCGAATTCTTGTTGAAATTGGGTTATCCAACTGAAAACATTGAAGTTCAATAAACCGCAAAATCTAAGCAGTGATGCAAATTGACGAAAAAACTAGAGGATATTCGCGAAGTATTCAAATCTATCAAGCATCGAAAGCCAACACGCATTTACTGCCCAAGATGTTGTAGCCCAAAGTTAAAGTTGACAAGCAATCTTGCTGTTTGGTTAACAGGTGAACAATATTACTGTGAAGACTGCGGATACGTTGGAGCAGTAGTTATGGAGCTTGAAGAAGAAAAAGAAGAAACTGATGCCTCATCTAAAGAAAAATAAAGGATGTTTAATCTGGCAACTCAAGATTCAATTGTTTCTTAAGTGTTTTGTATCGGTTGCGTACAGTTACTTCAGTTACGCCTGCAGCTTCAGCGATGTCTTTCTGAGTCTTTTTCTCATTATTCTGCAAACAAGCAATATAGAGGGCAGCAGCAGCTAACCCCATTGGGTCTTTTCCCGCGGCAGCTCGCTTGCGTCTTGCATCTCTGAGAATTTGGATGGCTGCACCCTGTGTTTTGCCTGAAATGCCAGTTTTCTCCGCGATTTTAGACACGTAAGTAAGTGGGTCAGCGATAGGCATATGAACGTCAAGTTCACGGAGCAACAGCCTGTAGCATCGCGCAACGTCTTTCTTGTCAACAAGGCTAGCTTCAGCGATTTCCCGCAGTGTACGTGGTGTTCCGCTTCCGCGGCAAGCAGCATAAAGCGCAGCAGCGGCGATTGCGGCAATTGATCTTCCTCGAACAAGTCCTTTGTCGAGGGCTTTTCGGTAAACTACAGCGGCTTTTTCTTTGATTGGTGGTGGAATGTAGACTTTGTCGGAGAGTCGATCAAGTTCTGCCATGGCTTGAGCTAGGTTTCGGTCGACGGATGAGTGGACTCGGCTGCGTATTTGCCATTTCCTAAGGCGCCACATTTGCAGCCTTGTGGATAGAGGCAGTTTTCTTCCGAAGGCATCTCGGTCAACTTGGCTGATGGCTGTGGACAAGCCTTTGTCATGAACAGAGTATGATGTGGGAACTCCGACTCGGCTTCTTGACGCTTTCTCCTCTTGGGTAAACGCGCGCCATTCTGGTCCTTTATCCATCATTTGCTCGTACAGGACTAAGCCGCAGTCTCCGCACACTGTTTCTCCGGTGTCGTAATCGTGAACTAGGTTTTCGCTTCCGCACTCCGCGCACTTGTCAGACAAGCGGGTCTGTGTTTTAGTTTCTTTTTTACTCATTTTTTTATCTCCTTTTCAACATGCGTAGGACCGTCACTATAGGCCAATTTGGCTAGAAAACAGTACATTCGGCCCGCGCAAACTAAGCTGATGAACGTTTCTCTTATTTAAGCTTTGTGGTCTTAATAAAGTTATTGCATACTTTTATTTAACAAATTTACACGCTGCTCACAGCCGACTTATAAGATAACGATAAAAACATGCTAATGAAAAACAAACCATCAACACCGATTTCTTATGAAGAACGCTTATTAGGATAAAAAATGTCCTAAAACTCTGACATCAACAAAAGAGAAGACCAGCAGCCCGGTGGTGTAGTGGTCAAGCATAGAGGGCTTTGGACCCTCCGACGAGAGTTCGAATCTCTCCCGGGCTACCAATTAATTCTTGTAGTCAAATCAAAATCGTTAAGCAATTTGGGAACTAGGAAATCTTGAACCGCCATCAAGAAAAGTTGATGAATAGACAGCACCAGATTCTAAATGACAAACATTGCCAAAACCATGTAGAAAACTCAATCATTAGGAAAGAATTATCCGTAATTGTTTCTTTCTTTTTTGGACAAAATATTAATTGTTCAGATAACATAGAATATAGAATAAGAGGGAGATTAAATCCATATTGAACTCTAGAATAGCATCCCAACTTTGTGCTTTGTTTATGTGTCTATTTTTCATAATTGGAATAAATTACTATCAACCAGTGTCCGCTATCACCAACCCTCAAAACACTTACGTTTTTGTACTTCAATGGGGCAGTGCAGGCTCTAACCAAGGACAATTCAGTAGTCCTTGGGGAATTGCGGTTGACAACAACGGCAACGTTTACGTCGCAAATACAAACGGTGACCAAATTGAAAAGTTCACTTCTACTGGAAACTTCGTGACTGCATGGGGACAAACCGGCACCGGCCCTGGCCAATTCGATCACCCAATGGGAATAGCCGTAGATTCCAAAGGCAACGTCTACGTTGCTGACGAGTATAATTATAGAATTGAAAAATTCACCTCGGATGGTGTATTTGAGACGATGTGGGGTTCGTATGGTCAAGACCTTACTCAATTTTATTCTCCAGAGGGAGTTGCCGTTGACGCAAACGGGAACGTGTACGTTGTAGACCCAGATAGTTCCCAAGTGAAAGAATTCACTTCAAGCGGTAGCTTCCTAAACTCTTGGGGTAGCAACGGAAAAGCTACAGGACAGTTTGGTTACCCAACAGGCATCTGTGTTGACTCAAACGGAAATGTTTACGTGGTCGAAAGAAACAATAATCGAGTCCAAAAATTTAGCTCAGGGGGCACTTACTTAACCTCCTGGGGAAGCGAAGGTGTAAACGACGGCCAGTTCGCTTACCCTGAAAACATCGCAGTCGACTCCAACAATAACATCTACGTTTCAGACAGCCGGATCCAAAAATTCACCTCCAACGGAGACTTCCTGTCGACGTGGGGTAACTTCGGTCAAGAGGCAGATCAATTTGTAAACCCTGAAGGCATAGCCGTTGACAAATCCGGCAATGTTTATGTCGTTGATTCTGGGAATAACCGCGTTGAAAAATTCGCCCCTATGACTAACAATTCACCTTCAAATCCAACCGTTACATCATCTACTTCCCAAAATAATCAATCATCAACGCAGTCGCCAAAACCCGCTTTTAAAATCGCATTTCCTCCATTAAATCTCAACACAATAGGTACAATCGTAGGTCTCTTCAGCGCCCTTGCCGTAGCTATTACGAGCTTCAGATGGCTTCCCGTACTGCGAAATAAAAACAAAATCAGAAAAAACAAAATATTGCTGTACAAAAAAATGTACGACATCTCCCAAAACAAGTCATTGAATTCCGACAAATCTATGGAAGACCTTTGCCAAATTAGGGATGAGGATATCGAAAAAGCCTATATCAACCAAGAAATTGATGACAGCGCCCATGATCGTCTAAAGAAAGACGCTGACGAGTTTATCAAAAAGTTTCAAAAAAAATCTGACGGTCAGTAGGGAGTTAATCACAATTCTGGATGTCCCTTCTCTAATCATTTTATTGCTAACGCGGTTGTTTTAGTATCGTTTTAGATCTTGGTCAAGAGAGAGTTCGAATCTCCCGGGCTACTCAAATGTCGGCTTCTTTTTGTGAAGCAATCCGGGTAAGCAGGATATTGAGGAGAAAAGGGGTTTGGCCCAATTTTGTTATTTCTGCTAAAATTGTTATTTTCAACCGTGTTCCTAAATTTGCGGAGTGGATAAATTGAACCAAAACAAATGTAGGTGGGGGCAAGGACGACCCATGCGGTATTTGGATTGGAGAACACTAAGTTCAATCGGCTACGTTGTCGGCGCAGTAGCCCTTTTGCTTGGCATTTACACCTATGTGTACTACGAAACAAACTTGATTGGCGAGATTGGCTTGACATTCGAGCATTATCAAAAATACGCCATTCCCTTGATGATCGTGGGATTTGCTCTGTTAAGTGTGGGCTATGTCACGGAACATCAAGCGCGAAAAAAAATAAAGAGTGCGGAAAAAAAGCAAGAGACAGCAAGCACGGCTGTTTGCCCCAGCTGCGGAGCCAACCGAGACTCTGATGCCCTGTACTGCAAGAAATGCGGTAAGAAATTCGAGTAACCCCAAGCTTTGTTTTATCGGCTGGTATCTTCTGGGAAAAGTGTTTGAAACTGTGAAAGCGGTTTTCTCCGAATGAGAAAATGTCTGGGGTGATTGTAGGGCGGAAGGAGGAGGATATGAAGGAGACGGCTTTATTCTTAAACGTTTTTTTCACAAATATGCTGTTGGGAAAAAGTCAATGTTCTACTGAATTTTATCTTGCGGCATAGAAACGACAAAAATATAAATAGCGCGATGATTCATAACGCGTTTTGCTTGGATCGCGATTGAAATAAAAAAGGTCTTGCTGGGTGTACATGAATTTTAGGTGCCAGAAAACCACTGTCTTATTAATCGGAATTTTGCTAGTGCTTTCCCTCGCCTCTACCTCTAAAGCAGCCAACTTTGGAAACACAAATACTTTTCAAGCTCAATTCAGCATCGACAACCACAAACTGTATGTTTCAGTGCCGCCTTCCCTCTTCAACTATTACGGCAACATGAGCCACACAGTAAACGGCGACGGCGACTACCCAAGTTTTGTTACTCCTCAAGCCGTCGAGCCCATCGCCGAGAACATCCAAAACGTCACTGGCAACCTGCCTCACAGCACCGAACAGTTCGCAAACGCCGTGTTGTCGCTGGTCCACCAAATCCCCTACGCCATCAACAACACGCAGTACCCCATTGAAACCCTCGTGTACAACTCGGGCGACTGCGTTGCGTTGTCGCTTCTAGCAGCCTCCATAATGCAGGCAGGCGGCTTAGACGTTGTCTTGATTCACTACATCGGGATAAGCCCAAGCCACATGAACGTAGGCGTGTCCTTGCCGTCCACGCCCTATTATCACACAGCAGGGCTGGCGCCCACCAGCTTCGTCTACGACAACAAAACCTACTGGACAGCTGAAACAACCGCAGAGGCGGACTGGAAAGTCGGAGACCAATCTGACACTTTGGCGGGCGCAACACCAGTGATTATTCCCCTTAATGGCTCTGAGCCGTCGTCGCCGGCGCAGGTTTCATCAAGCCTCGATGCGTCTTTGCTTCCGTCATCTATAACAATTAACCTGTCCCAGGAACAATCAAGCCCCGGTATTTCTCAAGAACAACTAAGTTTTGAAGGGTACACGCGTTCACTTACAGTTAACGGTTCAATTTCTCCTGCGTATTCGGGGGGAAACGTTTCTTTGTACGTTAGCAGAGGCTCATCGTATAACTATTTCACGACGGCGACTGATGACGTTGGAGGGTACATGTTTACCTGGAACTTCACCTCCGCAGGCACCTACTATGTTACAGCAAGTTGGAGTGGCGCTTCAAACTGTACCGGCGCTGACAGCGAAACACTCACGGTTTTTGTCGGACCCGAATCCTTTGTTCAGTTCAACGCTCCCAATTATAACTATATATTTGGGGAACAAAGTCTCGCAAATTATGAAGTTCGCCCACTGGAAGGCGTTGACGATTTTCTCAGCGCTCCTTTAGGGAATTGCACTTCATTCAGCTACGATTTTACTATACTACAAGCCGGGCATACAGTATCTAACGTTCAAACACAAACAGTAACGATACCGGCAAGTGAACAAACAATAGGAGTAGGCAGAACCCAGACTAAAGTAAAGATACCAGAGCAAACAATAATAGTGCCGGTAAATGTACCGCAAGGCTTGTCGCCTTTAATGTTACCAGCAGATTTCAATCATACAATAAACAATCAGTTTTGCTTTATCCTTCAAAATAACAGTGGAAACTGCAGCTTAAATGTCAGTGCCTTAGACGACTACGAAATATCTGACGTAACAGGCAGCAATGGAACCACTGCAGCTTTCATGAATGCTTCAGCAACAACGCAGCAAAACACGTGGTATCACGTCACAGAAAGTGTATCTGAAAACGGAGTAACTGCCAATTTATACAACACAAATGGCACTCTCATACAAAATATGGTAGCTTCATACCAAGCAGCGGACAACAAAGAAGCGGTGATGTTAATAACAAATAACGTAAATAGCGCAGTAATTTTCAGAAACTTAACAGTTCAAAGCATTAACAACACGATTCAACCCTCCCAAAGCAGCGAAAAAACAACAACCAATAAGCCTGATTCATTGTTTCCGTACATTGGCTTATCAATTCTCGCAGTTGCAATAGTTGCAACCGCTTCGGTAACTCTGGTCTACGCCACGAAAAAAAGACAAATGAGACAGAAAAAACAGAAATAATGTGCACTCTACAACGCAAATACTTTGAATCAGCTTAATTCTTAAGTGTATAGGGCTTGAAGTTACAGAGACGCGCGGAATCCACTGAGTACCTCTTTGATGGATTGGAAAAGAGGATGTTTGACTATTACGGGCTCGTCCAGTTTTTCTAAGCGGTCCACTCGCCAGTATATAGGGGGGTGGCTGTCTAATCCGACCCATTCTTGAAGACGGAAATTGGGCGCGCGTTCGAATAGGAGCCGTCGGAAACCTATTTTTTCAAGTGACTTCGCCAAGGTTTTGGGTTGCCCCATCATTATAGCCGATGTTAGGTCTGCGCGGGCTTCGAAGAATTTGGCTATGAAGAATATGAGGGTCATGACTGCGAAGAAGTAGACGAAGAATAGTATAGATGTGAATATAAATGGAAAGAACGCGAGCAGGACGTAGAATCGAAAAATGAACTCAGCACTTAACAAGCCGAAGAGGATAAGCGGGTCTCTGCCTCTAAGGTGCCCAAATTCGTGTCCTAAAACGCTTACTACTTCAGGTTCCTCAAGCTGCACCAGCAAACCCGTAGTTATGAGGACTATGCCTCGTTTGGGGCTAGGCCCTGAAGCGGCTGCGTTAGGAATCATGGTGTTTGAAATTACGATTTTAGGCACTTTGTAGCCAAAGCGGTCAGCTACCTTCTTCACTAGCTCGTAGACGTTGATTTTTTTGGCTGACAAGCTGCCTTGCCTACATGACACGTCGTATTTGGAGAAGACTTTTTCTGCCTCGTTGCAGTCGATTTCGCCGTGTTTAGCGATGATTTCTTCATAGACTTCATTTTTGATGGCTACCAGTTTCTCGGGCGAGATTTGTTTGTAGTCGTCAAGCGTGCCGAGTGAGCCGATTGGCGGCTGATACTCTAAGAAGTGTATTGTGGGATTGTCTTTGGTAATGGTCCAGTCACCTGACCTGGCGATGATTTTGTCAGAGTAGAAAACGAACACTAACTGCGACGCGATCAGGATTACCGGTGCAATCCAGAAATACGGGTGGTAATAAGTGTAAACCACAACGAATAGCCCCAAGCCTAAAACTATGAACACGAAGGATAGGAGAACTTGGGTTTCTAAAAAGATGCGTTGGAAGCTTTTTTCGTGAAGCTTCACCTTTTCAGGAACGATTTTTTCGCCTTCTTGCCACGCAAAGTACCATGTGGCTTTGCGGGCTTTTTCCTCGAACATCTGCGTAGCGATAACCATGTCCTGTCGGGCTTGTGCTATAACTGCGTCGGAAATCTGCGAGTCCAGGGGCGTTATGGTCACGTTCACAGAGTCAGTGCCCACAACCTCCACTTGCAGGATTTGCTTTCCCTGCGCGTCAAGGATAACGTAGGAGATGCGGCTGAGGTTTGAGGTTACTTCTTTGGAGAGGTTGGCGAACCGATTCTTCTGCGGAGACAAGTATTGGTCGTAAATGAAGTCGAATAGTTTTTCGTAGTAGCTGGGTGGAACTTCGGTGTCAATTTTGTAAGAAACAGACAATGCAGCTGTTACCCTCTAAAAACTAAACGTGCTTCAATCTAAAATATGCTTTTGTTTAGTTATTAACCCTGCTGAACAAATTGGTTTAGATTTTATTATCCGCATGTTGAATTGATGCTTTTTTGAGCTTGATTTCTAAGTTACTTTTATCAGCGCTTGCAAGAGTCGATGAAATGTTAGGTTCTTGTGCTTTTTGTTCTTGAACTTTTTCAACCATGACAATTAAGCCGTTCAAGGCCTTAACTTGGACTGCCTCGCCTTTTTCGATGTCTCCCGACAGCGATTCAGCCCGCCAGGTTTCCCCCACTACTCTTATGTCTCCTTTAGGTTTTAAGTCAGTAATGGCCACGCCTGTTTTGCCTATCATGGCTTCTGGACCCGTGAGTTTGGAGCGCCGCCTGATTGGTCCAATCACCCACCTGACGTACAAGCCAGCGAGCACCCCAAACACTACAAGCAGGCTAAGCTCGATTATTGCCGCATCACCAAATGGCGAAGGCGAATACGGCAGGTTAAAAGATAGAAAGTAGATTCCGACTGCCCCAAGAACAACTCCGGCCATAAGAGCAAAGCCATGCCCCAGTTTCAACTCCGCAATAATCAACGCAGCAGCAATTACTAGAATGACAATGCCCAAAGATGAGGCGCCAACCACTTCTGCCCCAATCAAACCAGCAACTATAGCGATAATGCCTAGTATAGTTAGCAGTATGGTTGGGTGGAAAAAGTCTATCACAACCGCGATGATTCCTATGAGGAAGAGGACACCGTCAAGAATAGTATTGCTTAAAACGCTAAGCAGCTGCTCATAGAGGTTTGCACTAAGCGTTACCTGCGGATTCGCTGACAAGCCCCATTGGTTAATGGCGTCCGACAGGGAGTTTGCAATGCCGTTGACAACGTTTAGTGACACGGCATCGTTAGCTGAATATGCTATGTCAGAAATGACCATGTTGGCAGTCGCGTTTGGGTTGCGTCCCCATTGCTCTGCGAGACCCTGCATCAGGCTTATCATCGCGTCCTCGGTATGGTTTTGCTCCAGCGCCGTGCCGCCCTCCACGATGGGTGTGCTTGGACCTATTTCGGAGCCTGGGCCCATCAGAATGCTGTTTGTTGCCATGGCTATGTAGCTGCCTGCTGAAGCGCCAAGACCGCTAGGCACGATATACGTGTAAGTTGGGATGCCTGAAGCGTTCGCAGCCGTAATAGAACTTATTATGTCGAGCATGTCGCTGAGTAGTCCGCCAGGCGTGTTCATCTCGATAACAATGGCGGCTGCGTGTTGGTCCTGCGCGGTGGAGACGACGCGCGACATGAAGGTGGATGAGCCTGGGTCAACTGGCACGTTAAAGTTGGCTATGATTACAGGGCCATTCGGGTTAGCCACTGACTGGGCAGACGCGACCGCCGCGGAACCCTGAAAGCAGCCTGCGGCAAGCAGGAAAAGCAGTGCACAGGCTAAGCCTAAGATTGAAAAACGAAGAGCTTTCCCCTTAATTTTCAGCAAGTTTCATCTATTCTTGGCTATTTAGTAAGCTACCTATAAGCTTTGGCATAATAGACAATGCTTGTTTAAAGGACCATTAAAAGCTGGCACAAAATCTGAAATGGCGCTTTTGCTCGCTAAATTGTCTAGCTAACCATACCCCTACCGCATAAAACATCACCTTCCAAGGTAAATAGATAAACGTTTCAGCTGCCTCTTTGTCCAGTTCCTAAGTTTGTAAAAGAAATTAGTTTTTTACTTGTATTTCTTGCGCCAAACCAAAATTGATGCAACAGCCACTACGACTACCACAATTCCCGCTGCAAGCGCATAGATTGGTGTAGCGTTCACATGGTTTTGCGGTTGCCAAATGTTGGTGGCGTTAGCGATTGTAGCCATGGTGAAGCCGTAGTCTGTGTAGTTGGAGAAGGCTTGAACCATTATGCCTGTCTGTTTGTCCCATTGAAAAGTGGTAGTTTCTGTGCCGTTGGTGGTGACTACCGTTCCGGTGAGGACGGTTCGTTGGGCGCCCACGTAGGTTTTCTGCTGCGAACTTGTAATTGTGACGTTTCCTAAGCGTTTATCGTAGAAGGAGTCGCCTGCAGTCAGGTTAGCGGGGATGAAGAAGTCGTCGCCTAAGGCGCCCGTTTGCAGGTTGAGAACGATGTTGGGTTCTGGGAAGTATGTGCCGTTGTTGAACAAAGTGGTTATGTTAAGCGATATAACAGGTCCCTGCACACTGGTCACATTCATCATTGCCCACTGAGAATCATGATTTTCCAAGTTGCCTGTTGTAACCATCGTGTATTCTATCCAGTCGCCTACCTTGACGCCGGGGGAGACGTCGGCGAAGGCTGCGGTGAACAATGCCGTTGCGATAAGTATTGCTGAAAGAATAGCGAGAAAGCTTATTTTACGCATGTTACGCCTATTGGTGTTTTGCTCTTTTAAAAGTTATTATCATCGCCTATCAAGAGAAGGCTGGTCAACAATTTGCTATATTCCAGCATAATGCAGTGAAAACCAGTTTTCAGTGGGTTACGGGGTTAATGTAATTCTGGTTTGTTCTTCTTCGTGTCCCAATACGTGTTTTTCTCCCGTCAGACGCGCCGTGTAATCTATGTTTACGCCGTCGCAGAGCAAAAAGTTGTCAAGTAAATTATTCATGAAGAAGCCTGGTGTGTTTCTGCGCCTAGCTGTTTTAAGAAGTCTGAGAATTGGTTAAGATACATGTTTGAATAGGTGACCAGCACCGTATCAAAGGTTCTCAGGGTTGGCTTCCAAGTGAAGGTTTCCATTCCGCTGGTTAATTCACCAAGGGTCTCTTCCATCGAAGCCCTCTGAACGCTTCTTTTGAGGGTAACCCAAACTCTCTTGAACCCCTCGCCATGCATTGAAACATCGGCACGTAACGATTCCACATTCTCAATGTTGGAGTTGACGCGTTCGATTTGTGCGGTAGCTTGCGCTGAACTGTGCGATATGGTAAGCGAAGATTTTTCGACGCCTATCCTCATTGGAAACCACGGTGAACGCAAAATCGCCACCCAAAGGTCATAGGCATGCGGCAAGTCAAAATGGACTGCTGGCGCCCTGATTTCTCCCGTCATGTTGGTTTTAAGGATTCCTGTGGCTGGGAACATTTTTTTGCCTAACTCGACGCTAATGATTTGGTTTTGGTTAACGTCTGTGACCTCATTGAACTGCGCCGTTGACGAGTTCTAGAAGAGTAGGCGTAAACTGCCAGTGGCTGCTCTTGCCTGAACTAACCCAGTAGAACTGCAGGCTAGCCGCGCCCACGTAGATTGCCCGGGGCTTTAATGGCGAGCTGCTTCTGACGGCGACGGTTGTGTTTCCATCCTGCGAAACAGTGTACCCTGCCTCACTCCCGCTTGCCATACTATAGGAATTTGCCATTGCACTCAACCTCAACTTTTTTGCTCGCGTTATCTTGGTTGTATTCAATTAGATGAATCTTCACTTTTTCGTTTTACGGTTTTGCAACTGCAACGCTATTGTTTGTAGGCAAAAATTTGGGGTTGTTGGCGTCTTACAGTCACATAGGCTTAAGTGCAGTAACCTATTTATTTTATTTAGTCTATTTAGATATACCAGCGCTGTTGTAGGATGAATTTTGGATGCAGAAACCAAAGGGACTTCCAGCAGTATCCAGCGAGGGAGACAATTGTATGGTGTACAAAACTGTCGAAAGAGATGGTAGTCAAAAAGTGTATTCAGAAATCGAGAGGGAAGAGCAAGCTAAAGCAGAAAACAAGCCGCTTGAACTGGGCGACTGTGAAAAATGTATGCTTGATAACGACACGTACAACCTGATGGAGCAGCTGGAAATGGAGAACAGAAGCTTATGGCGCATAAAAAACAGCTACAAAAATGATGCTTCAACGGATGATGAAAGCAGGCGACTTTGGAGTTTCATTGAAAAAGATAAGGAAAAAGTTGTGAGGCTTCTTACCGAAAAAGTAAGAGAACGATTATAACACCTGTTTTATGCCGTTTTCAAACAAATACACTGTTCCAATAACTGAGCATTCGCCATTGTTGTAAACAAGCGCTGAGCCTTCAGGTACAGCGTAAATTTTCCCGTGTCTTGACAACCGCTCCAGCGCACTGTCTTTTTCAGGTTTATAGTGGACTTTAAGCGTGAGGTCTGCCAAGCCAATGCCGCTGATAATTTTGGCTTTTGAGTTGCTGCGGCAGGTGATTATGCATTTTCGGCAGAGCGCCAGCGCTCCTGCACTTCTCCCGACGATAACTCCGCCGTAGCTTTGCAGCAGACGGTCAACACCCATGTTTTTGAGGCGTTCAATTAGAATGCTGGCTAGTCCACCTGTTAAATAAACCAGTTTGGAGTCAGCCATTTTTTTGGCGATTGTTTCATTGGGGTCAGAGTATTCTATAAAGGTAATTGTGCCTGCGCCAAGGCTTATGAAGTAATCAGTCAGGATCTTTCTTCTTCGGTACTTTCTATCGAATGACGCTCGTGCCCAAGGAAACACTGCGACGGCGGGGCGTTCTCCTGCGTCTTGGAAAGCTGCTTCGTTTACTTCCCTTGCGCTTCGTTTAAAGACTTTTTCTCCGCCTAGAAGATACAGTTTGGGCATACAAGCAATAAATCGGAAACGCACCTTAAAAGCACACGCTACTTTATTACATCAAGGTATTTCTGCAGCAGCGGCGTTGAAGATTCATTCAAGAAATAAATTGTTTTTAACCCATCATTCACTTGCAGAATAAATTTTGTACTTCGCAGAGAGTTCATCTGCCAAGTCAACGCCTGCGACGTAATCGAAACTTCACTTGCCAGCCTGCCATGTGACAACCGTTTCTTGCATGCAAGCACTTCGACAATTTTCTTAGCAGTTTTATGCCGCAGTAGGGAAATGGCAGCTATCTCCCGTTTGGAAAACCGTTTAGAAACAAAGAACCGCTTGTATTTGCCGTCGCGGATATATGAGACTAACCCTGCCTTTGTTAGACCAGCCAAGTAGTACTGCACCAACCCTACTGGCAGGCAAAGCCCCGCACATATGGCTCTGAACTGGACGCCTGGGTTTTCATCGATGTAACTGTAAATTTCCGCTCGCGTAGCGTTATCCAAGATTGACTGGGTTGATGCCTGCACTATAGTGGAGGGCGAAAAACCCAGCACCGTAAACTCGTCTGTTGCCACTGCGTTCAAGCTGGCTACGCCAGGGTAAACTTGAAGCCTAGACACGGGCTGCTGCGTGCAACCTGACGAGAAGATTTTCAGCTGATACATCTGGGCTGCAAAACAGCCAACAATAATCAGGATTAAACCTAATCCCACTGCGGCACGCTTCACACCCAAATGCATCAGCCTACAGTTAACCACTGTAAACTTCTTGTTTTTAACTTTAACCGTAAGCGATTGTACTAATAGAAAATGCCAGACGGTATTTGTATAATTTTTTAGTAACGAAAACAAAAAGCATTAGCGGCAAAACCCCTTCCGAAGCATGCGGAATAACCATAGCAGGCAAAAACAAATGGCTTACCCTCATTCAGAATGCAAGTCAACAGACGAAAAGTAACATGGACATGCAGCTGACGAAGAAGTAACAGAACCCATGCCACTACCTTTTTTTACGCTTCTAAAAAACTCTGGGTATGCATGAAAGGTATAATCCACCCAACTATCATGAATTTGCTTTAATCCCTCTTTTATTCTAATCTCTCTCCATTTTGATATTATTTCAGAACGATGTGCAACTTTGACACCTAACTCAAGATATGCCTGTATAACAATTCTAAGATGCTCAGAACAGTATTCTTTAGCCACAGTAAAACTCCCAACCAAATAATAACTTCACAGAATCGTATTTTCTATTATACCCTTTTCTCTTTCATTTATTCCATAGATACTATAAACCAAACCGTTAATCTCCTTGTCAATTCGCTTAATTTCCTCTTCCAATTTTAGCCATCCATCCGTTTTTTTATCACCGAGTTCATTAATACGTTCATGAAGAGATAGCATTTCATTAACCTTCGTTACTATCTCATCATGTACCTTCATATCTAATTTGTTCGAAAAGTCAATATTATGAATTGGTAGTGTGTTAAGATTTTCAGTAGATACAGCAGTAGTAAAATCTGACCCCATATTGAAGTATTTGTCATAATAGAAATTGAGCAGACTTGAGTTTAGAAGGGCTAGAATATATTTTAAAGATAATTTAGTTCCTTCTTTCGCTAAGACCAAATTTATCGTTTGCAGAGCAAAATAATTTTCCTCATCTAATGTGGCTACAATTTTGCCACTGACATGTTGCGTTAAAATTTTCTGTTTTTGTTCAAAGATTCTCTGTTCTCTAGCTCTAACTAATATTTCTCTTTCATAAAGAACGTATTCTCCATTCCAATTCAGTGCGTATTTGCCAATGTCTCTACCTCGTAATACTTTTTTATATTTTGGCGAATTTGGTTTTTTTGTTATATACTTTTTCTCATCTCCCACAATTATGCCTTGTTTAGTATCTGTAATCTCGGAAAGAGGAACAGAATTTCTTTTTGTTTTTTCAAGTATTGCTATATCGTTTGTGTTTATGGAAATATTGAATCGGGAATTTGGGAGTTCTGCAAAGAATTTTTGGCTAACTTTATGGGTTGAGAATTTGTTATCCAAGTCTTGAATGTTAGTTAATACTTCAATCTTGTTGTTCTTTCTTTTGTTTTGGTCACTTTCTTTCTTGAGGATTAAAATGACCATTTCTCCCGTCACTTCTCTGAAAACGCCACTTTTCAAATCTACAATTTTGTTTATTACGGCGGTGTCAAGAATTAATTTTCTGAATGCTTCATAATAATTTGATTTTATTGAATTTCTATGAATGATGAAACCTAAATATCCGTCCTCTCTTAAGAGATTTAGTCCTTGCTCAACAAAAATTGCGAATGTATTCAATCTGCCCCCTGCGGAAACAAAATTCTTATGAAAAAAATCCACTTCTTCTTGTGAGAGCATTCTGTTCTCTATGTAGGGCGGATTCCCTATTACCACATCAAACATTGTTCCATTTATTATTCCTTGAAATCTTTTCGCCCAATCAAAGGCTTTGTCTCCTGCAATTTTCTCATCGTTTATCAAAGAGTTTCCACATTTGATATTTCGTTCCAATAGAGGCAATCTTTGCCTTTTCTCAGCGATTTTAAGTAAAAGATTGAGCTGAGTTATCTCAATTGCCTGTTTATCGGAGTCAACACCAAAAATGTTGTTTAACAAAATCTTACTTTTGCCTTTAAATAATGTATCACTTTTCAAGTCCAAAGCCGTTTGACCAAAATTAACCTCACTCAGTACGTCGAAGGCTTTTGTTAAGAAACTTCCTGAACCGCAAGCTGGGTCTAAAACTTTGACCATTTCAATATTGAATGACTTATCTTTCATCAATTCTCCAAGAGTATTTTTAACTATGTATTCAACAACATTGGTCGGTGTATAATAGATTCCTTGCTCTTTTCTATGTACTTGGTCTTCTGATAGAACTGCTCTCTTTTCTGTTTTTCTCAAGATATGACTTAAGTATTGTTCATAGACGGTTCCAATAACATTAGCAGGGATTACCTTGAAATCATAAGAAACCGATCTATCTTTTGATTGATATAACTCATCAATGATTGTTCTTAAAGCACTATCCTCAATGTCCAATGTGTCACATAAGTGAAATTTCTTTGGATCAGTTAAGTCATAGGTGAATAACTTGCTGTCGTAATCCTCATCATATTCGCTAAAAACCTCTTTGACTTTTTTCCATACTTTCGCTTCATTTTTGGCTTCCCATAATTTTTTCTCTTCTAAATCCCTATCTTCGCAATTTCTAATAAAGATAAGTCTATTCAAAATTCTTTGTACTGACTCATCAAGCTGTTCTTGTGTCAAGTTTCTTTTTTGATTAAGCTTCATGATGCTCTTTGAAAGTATGTCTCTAAACCGAGTGAAATCATCCAATAATTGTTTGTCAAATGGCGTTCTCTTGGGTCTTCTAACAAAATTCTGTGCAAGTTTATCAAGTAAACCTTGCTCGAAGCCATCTTTGGACAGAAGCCATAGGTTATCAAAATTTGCAATAAAGTCGTCAGCGTGTAATGTCATGTGGCTATACTGCTTGTAAGGAGCTTCTGATTCAGCATTTATTATTTCTATTATATCAAAATTTGTAAGTACAGCCCAAGCGCATTTTTTGTAATAGGCATAACTGTATGCTTGCTGGAAAAAATTTATGTCTAAAGTAACTTTCAAGCCCTTTGCTTCTAGGAAGAACTTTGGAATGTCGTTTATTCTAAAACCGTAATCAGCCCAACCCTTTGACACTTTCTCTTCTGGGGTTACATCTTCCTCAAAATTCCAGCCAAGCACTTTCTCAAAAAGAGGTCGAATCAATTTTATTTTTGTTTTTTCCTCTTCTTTGGATTTTACATTTGCTTCCTTTTCTATTTTCAAGGCATTGTATCTTTCAAGTAGAATTTTCAGTTCTGCCTTAGCTTTTTCTTTATCCATAGCTTATGAATTGTGTACCTATGATTTATTAAAGCCTTGTCACAAATTAAAAGTGACCATCAACCGAAAAGTAACAGGGAAAAGAATTTGTCCCGTCAACCGTAGAGTTAACAGAACCTAGAAAAACAAGGCTTATTAGTTTAAATGTAAAGTTAGGCTTCGATGGAAGATGACTCCTGAAGGGTTTGTTGAGTATACGCGCAGGGAATTCTGCAAAGACGTACAGTGCCGCGTTCAGGTGGAGCTGAACAAGCTTGCGGAAGGTTCAGCTGCTTACGAGCAGACGCGGCAGAAATGCAGCAGCGCCTGCCTGTACACCACATGGCAGTTTCACCACTGGCTAATAGAAAAAGGTTATTTAATTCTGAAGTCAGAAGGTTCCTCGGAGTAATGAGTTATGGAGTGGGGTATGAAAAACAGGTTAAGCAGGCTTATCCAGAAAGATGGAAAAGCGCTTTTTTTGCCCATTGACCACGGCTACTTCCAAGGACCAACCCATTGCCTTGAGAAGCCCGGCGAAACAATAAAGCCGATTTACCAGTACGCTGACGCAATCATGCTGACTCGAGGCATCTTGCGAAACTGCGTGGATCCAGCCATTGAAAAGCCAATTATCATGAGAGTTTCAGGCGCTGTATCCGTGGTTGGAGAAGACTTAGCCAACGAAAGCATCGTCACATCCATGCAGGAAATCCTGCGGCTGAACGCTTCAGCAGTTTCCATGTCAGTGTTCGTGGGAAGCAAGTACGAAAACAAAAGTCTAAGCAACCTAGCCAAACTTGTTGATGAATGCGAAGACTACGGAATCCCAGTTATGGCAGTTTCAGCAGTCGGCAAAGAACTCGAAAAACGCGAAGCAAGATACTTAGCACTCGCAGCGAGAATTTCCGCTGAAATAGGCGCACGAGTAGTCAAAACCTACTACTGCGAGAACTTCCACAAGGTTGTCGAAGGATGCCCAGTGCCAGTTGTCATTGCCGGCGGACCAAAAACCGAGACCCAAAAGCAAGTTTTCGACTTCGTTTATGATGGCTTGCAGGCGGGAGCTATAGGCGTCAACTTGGGAAGGAACATTTGGCAAACCGAGTACCCTGTTGCCTCAATCAGAGCCATCCGCGCCATAATCCATGAAGGCTACACTGCCCAAGAAGCTGATGACCTCTACAATCAGGTAATAGCTGGCAAAGCCTAAACCCAGCCTCTTTTTTGGTGATTCTGTTGCTGACCGCAGTTTACTACAATAACCATGATGTCCGCATTCAAGACGTGCCCATCCCCAAAATCGGGGAGGATGAGGCGTTGCTTAAGGTTATGGCAAGCGGCATCTGCGGCAGCGACGTTATAGAATGGTACCGCGTGCCTAAAGCGCCGATAGTGCTGGGTCACGAAGCCACGGGCGTCATTGATAAAGTCGGCTGCAAAGTCAAAAGCCTCAAAGTAGGCGACAGAGTCTTCGTTTCACACCACGTCCCCTGCAACCAATGCCACTACTGCAAAAAAGGCTACCACACCGCCTGCCACACACTGCACACAACAAACTATTACCCAGGCGGCTTCTCCCAGTACATACGGGTTCCAAAAATAAACATTGACTTCGGCATCTACAAGCTGCCCGATGACATGTCTTTTGAAGAAGGCACATTTATTGAGCCGCTGGCGTGTGTTTCGCGGGGTCAACGCCTGGCGAACCTGCAAAAAGACGACACGCTTCTCATCATTGGAAGCGGCATCGCAGGAATCCTGCACACGCAGCTTGCCAAGTTCAAAGGCGTCGAAAACATCATTGTAGCCGACATTAACCCGTACAGGCTGGAGCTTGCCAAAAAATTCGGTGCAACCCACGCACTCGACGCCAAAGACAACCTGCCAGCCAAGCTCAAAGAAGCGAACGATGGAAGATTAGCCGACCAAGTTGTTGTCTGCACAGGCGCCACATCCGCCTCAATGTCGGCATTGGATTGCGTGGACAATGGCGGAACAATCCTGTTTTTCGCTGTTCCTGACCCAACGGTGAAGCTGCTGGTGTCGATTAACCAGTTCTGGAGAAATGAAATAACCATGCAGACAAGCTACGGGGCGGCGCCAAACGACTTGGAAGATTCACTACGCGTTTTGGCGACAAAACGACTGAACGTTAAAGACATGATAACTCACAGGCTGAGTCTAAGCGAAGCACAGGAAGGCTTCAGGCTGATGGCTGAAGCAGGGCAATCACTCAAAGTCATTTTGGAACCAAATAGGACTTAACAAATCAATAATCCGCCGTTGCTTGCAGTTGAGGATAGCTTACAGCCAATGAAGGGAAAAGGCACGACGACAAGTTTTAAATCTAAACCGCATGAACTTAGAGTCATGGATAAAATGCTAGTAGCACGTTCCTTTTTCTGGATGTATATCGGAGTTTGGGGCTTTCTTATGTTGGCATTTACTTTAGCGGAAAATGACAGCACTCTTTACCTAAATCTATGGGGGAACGTTGAAGTTTTTATTGCGGCGTCAATTATTCCTATTTTCATGATTAGTTTTGGGTTGCTGAGGCTAAGAAAGAACGCCGTCGAATTTAAAATACCAACAAGCGTCTCAGGAAAAATCAAGCTAATTCCTATGATAGCTGGCTTTGCCTTAATGAGCGTAGGAGTGGGTCTTGCGGCTCTCAATACGCCAGAATTTCTTCCAGACGGCACCGTTCTGCAAACTTCCCTTCACCCGTTTGTAATTCAAGGTCTTGGCTTGTTTTTTGCAGGAACATTAATCCAACTGTTAGAGTTGGTATGGTACTATGATTCTGCAACAAGCGAGCCTGCGCAGATCAAGCCGCCTGATTTGGTTCGCTGAGCTGCATTGCGTTTTTTTGGTTAAGAGATAAAAAGAAAAGCCGACATAGCTCTATTCATGTCACGTTTGTTAGATGTGCTTAGGGAGCGACGGAGCGTCAGGAAATACCAGGCGCACCCCGTACCGTCGGAGCTAATTGGGGAGGTTTTGGAGGCTGCGGGTTGGGCGCCTTCAACGTATAACGCTCAGCTGTGGCGGTTCGTGGTTTTGATGGGCCCGCTGGTTAGGAGGCGACTGAAGGAGGCGGGGCAATCGCTCAAAGTTATTTTGGAACCCAACAGGACTTAACGCACCCAAAAAGACAACCTGCATGTTCTTTGTCAAGAAACATAGACTAAACCAGACGCATTTAGTTCAGAAACGTTGACAAGAACCCTTTTATTAGAAACAGTTAGAAATTCTGGATGATGATTAGAATGAAGAAAGCTGTCGCCGTCACGTTTGTCCTTATTTGCCTGCTGGCTCTGGGTACAGCTTGCATTCGAACAGTTAAGGCTCAGAATCAGGGCGATATTACCATTAACTCTGATGGCAGCGTGACTCCTTCAACAGCACCCATCCAGCAAACAGGCAGCACATACACTTTGACAAACTCAGTTGAGGGAAGCATATCGGTGTATAGAAATAACACAATTCTCGACGGAAATGGACATGATGTCTCTGGAAATGGGGAAACTTTTAGTTACATTCTTATTGGATCTAATGGAGGCTCATCATGGACATCAAACGTAACAGTTGAAAACTTTGCTGTTACAGGGAGCTTTATGGGTTGCGAGTACGGCATAGAATTAAGCCACACGTCCAATGTCATAGTTGTCAATAACACGATAATGGACGTAGGGAGCCTTCTTGCAATGAACGGCATACTGTATGCTGGAATCTATGTTGAAAATGGAAATTCAAACATCATAACTGGAAACAACTTGGAAGACAGCATGAACGGCTTATTTTTCGCTGATACCGCATATAACACGATTGTAGGTAACAACATAACCGACATGAATCCTGCAGAGTATTCCGATGAGGGAATTTATTTTGAGGGCTCTTCGAACAACGCCATATACCACAACAACTTCATAAACAATTTTGGGGCACAAGCCGACGAATCAGGTTCAGTTAACATTTGGGATGATGGTTACCCCATGGGCGGAAACTATTGGAAAGATTACCAGAAGCAAGTCAATGGAGCCGCTGAAATAGTTGATTCTGGGATAGGCAACGTGCCCTATGTTATTGACGGGCAGAATAAAGATCGGTACCCGCTTCTTGAACCCTTCAATACCGCTACTTACTTGCTGGAGACCACTCCTCCAAAAATAACGGTTTTGTCGCCATTAAACCAGACTTTCAATGAATCAAGCGTTTCCATCGTTTTCTCTGTTGACAAGACGATTAATTGGGCGGGTTATAGTTTGGATGGCAAAAATAACGTAACCGTAACTGGAAACAGCACCATAACAAATAACGCAGTAACTAATGTTACCATAGCAAACATGACAAGCGGCTTCCATAACATTACGTTGTACGCCAACGACACATTTGGCAACGTTGGCTCTTCAGAAACCGTCAACTTCACTATTGCCATTCCTCCTTCAAAGTCTTTTTCGATTGTGTCTGTCGAGGCTGTTTTAGGGGGGGCAGCAGTTGTTGTGGTTTGTGTCACATTGTTGGTTTACTTAAGGAAACGCAAGCCAACGATTGAAGCCACAAACGACGGGGGGACTCCATGAAAAAAAATACTTCTGCAATTCTAATCCTCATTTGCATGCTAGCTTTAGGAGTAGTTTGCACCCACCCCGTTAATGCCCAGTACCAAAGCGATATTACCATTAATGCCGACGGCAGCGTAACTCCCTCAACAGCACCCGTTCAGCAAGCAGGGGCAACATACACATTGACAAGCAATGTAGACGGAAGCATATCAATATACAAAAACAGCGCTGTAATTGACGGGCAAGGGTACAACCTGATGGGCGAAGTTTCTTTGAATGCCGTGTCTAATGTGACCGTTAAAAACTTTAACATTACTGGCAACGGAGGATTGCAGACTGAGCAAGTCGGTATTTACTTGACTGAAACGTCAAACGTTGTGGTTGCCAATAATACAATAACTGGTATGGGGTCGATTCTTGCGATGAATGCAGTGGGATTGTATGCTGGAATCTATGTTGACGATGGAAGTTCAAATGTAATAACTGGAAACACCTTGTTAAACAACATGGACGGCGTCTATTTCTACAACACAGAAAATAACCTGATTGTTGGAAACAGCATAACAGACATGTTGAATCCTTGGGATGGAGGTTATGGTCCGGGCATTTTTTTTGACCACGCCTCGAACAACACAGTTTACCACAACAACCTTATGATCAATCCTATGGGGCAACAGGCTGGCGGTTCCGATTCAATTAATATTTGGGCTGATGGCTATCCTAGTGGCGGAAACTACTGGAGCGACTACCAGACAAAATCTCCTAACGCCAAGCAGATAGATGATTCTGGAATAGGCAACGCACCGTATCTAATAGATTCGCAGAACATGGACCAGTATCCACTTCTGGAACCCTTTAACGCTTCTTACTTGCTAAAATATATGCAAGAGATTACTCCTCCGAAAATATCGGTTTTGGCGCCGCTAAACCAGACCTACAATAACTCTACTGTTCATTTAGATTTCACAGTAGATGAGACGGTTAATTGGGCAGGTTATAGTCTTGATGGACAACAAAACGTTACATTGACCGGCAACGGCGATGTATTAGGCGGTACAATACTTAATGATACCTTGTTAAATATGACAAGTGGTTTTCACAGCATAACGATTTACGCCAATAATTCATTTGGAATTATGGGCTCTACAGGAAACATTGGGTTCACCGTAGCAAAGCAAGAGTCTCTTCCAATAGCAGTTGTTGCCGCCGTTTCGGGAACATTAGCGGTGGTTGTGGTGTGTGCTGGTTTGCTGGTTTACTTCAAGAAACATAAGCACAAAAATTAAGCGGGCATCATTGCTTAAGAGATAAAAAGCGAAGCAGACATACAATCTTTCATGTCACAACTGTTAGATATCCTAAGGGAGAGGCGGAGCGTCAGAAAATATCAAGCGCAGACCGTCCCAGACGAGTTAATCAGGGAGGTTTTGGCGGCTGCTGGCTGGGCGCCTTCAGCGCATAACGCTCAACCGTGGCGATTCATCGTTTTAGTGGACCCGCAGGTTAAGAGGCGGCTGGCGGAGGCGATGGCGAAGGCTTGGGCTGCTGACTTGGCTAAAGACGGCGTCTCCGTTGAGCCTGAAACGTTTAAGCTTCGGGTGGAGAGATTCGCGTCCGCGCCTGCGCTGGTGCTTGCGTGCCTGAGCATGGAGGGCATGGCTAAATTCCCTGATGATGAGAGGCAGAGGTGCGAGCGGGATTTGGCGGTGCAGAGTTTAGCGGCGGCTTTGCAGAACCTGTTGTTGGCGGCGCATTCTCTGGGTTTGGGTGCATGCTGGTTCTGTGCGCCCGCTTTCTGCAAAGAAACCGTTCGGGAAACTCTGGGGATTCCAGCCGAGGTTGAGCCGCAGACGCTGATTGCAGTGGGGTACCCAGCGGAGGAGCCGCCTGCGCCCTCAAGAAAGCAGCTTGGCGATTACTGTTTCAGGGACAGGTGGGACGAAAAGCTCTAGGATTTTATCATTACCAAAAGCATCTTGAACCGCGTTTTGGCAGCTAACGCGTGGGGCTCGCCTGCGGGCATAATGGTCATTTCGCCCTGCTTCAGCCGAAGAGGCTTACCAGATATAGTGACATCCACTTCACCGTCAAGCACGTAGACCACTGCGTCGTAGGGTGCCGTGTGCTCGCTTAACCTCTGGTTTTCGTCAAACGCGAACAGCGTTATGGTTCCTGTTTTCTTGTCAATTATTGCGCGGCTGACCACTGAGCCTTCTTGGTAATCAATCAAGTCCGCAAGGTTTGAGGCTTGGGCTGCAAGTTTAGATGAACCTTTTTTGCTCATACATTAAGCCTTCAAATTTCAATATTTAAATTTACAGCTATTTAGGCAACCTACCCCGTTCCCGACCTCGCAAGCTCATGGAAACGCCGCCTGCCCCAAAGTTTCTTATTTTCTGTAGCTTTTTCAGCCGCAACCAAAAACCCAAATCAAACGCTAAACCAGAAAAACAACCCAAAACAAGCCCTGCTCAGAACTGCCTACCTATAGACCTACCCTACTATTTACAACAAAAAACAGCCACAAAAAGCACAATCACTCTGCCTTGTCAGGTATGAAATCCATGGATATCGAGTTTACGCAGTGCCGAGTATCCTTTTCCGTGAAGTGCTCGCCGGTGAAGACATGTCCAAGGTGGGCGCCGCAGTTGACGCATTGAATCTCAGTCCGCACGCCATCAGGGTCAGGCAGCCGCTTAACTGCACCTGGAATCTCCTCGTCAAAGCTCGGCCAACCGCAGTTCGCCTCAAACTTGCTCTCTGAACGGTACAGCGCAGCGCCACAGCGTTTGCAGACGTAGGTGCCCTTCTCCCAGAAAGCGAAGTATTTGCCTGTGAAGGGCATTTCAGTGCCTTTACGGAGTATAACGCGTTCCTCCGCGGGTGTAAGCGGCTTGGTTTCTTTTTGAGAAGCAGACATAAACAACCCAGTTAACTATGATTTCGGATTATAAAAAAGGTTTTGACGCCACCGTTGCCGACAAACAAATATAGAAGTCAACTGTTAGTTAACGTGAGGTCTCTTAAATGGTTGAAATTACAAGGCTATTTTGGAAAAAAGCTTTTACAGCGGACTCAATTTTGCTCGGCGAAGTAGAAAGCGCCGACGTAGATATGAACACTTGGCAAGTAACAAGCCTATTTGTCGGTTTAACCGATGAAGCCGCCGGCAAGCTGGGGTTCAAACGGCCCTTTCTCGGCAAAGTAGTGGTATGTCTGCCTGTATCCGTCGTAAAAACCTATCAGGACACGGCAATCTTGAACAAAACCATGCAGGAACTCCGCGACCTCAAAGTATGCAAAGAATAACCTAAATTTTATGCCTCTTTAAATTACCAAGCAAGCCTGAGGGTTCATTCTTGCCCCGTTTATAATTAAAACGGTTCACTTTCACTCACCTCCCCACTGCGCAAATAATCCTTTTCTTAGGTTATTTTAAATACCCCAGCATTACATCATCTTCAAAGTGTGAACATAATGACTGAAGCCGACGACATTGAAAACCAAAAAGAAACAGAAAATACAGAAACAGAAGACACGAAAAAATACGATTTCATTGAAGATCTGCCAGGAGTCGGTCCAGCCACAGCCCAAAAACTCCGAGAACTCGGATACCACACCGTCGAATCCTTAGCCATGGCGACAGCGCGGGAGCTAGATCCAGTCGGAGTAAGCGAAAAAAAAGCTTTCCAAATCATAGAAGCAGCGCGCTCATCCATCGGAATTTCCTTTGTCCGAGCAGACGAACTTTTCAAGAAGCGCCAAACCGTTTTGCGGCTGAGCACAGGCAGCAAAGCCTTAGACAAAATAGTTGATGGTGGCTTAGAAACTCAAACTATAACGGAATTTTACGGCGAATATGGCAGTGGAAAAAGCCAGATATGCCATCAGCTTTGCGTAAACGTTCAGTTGCCTCCAGAACGAGGTGGACTCAACGGCTCCGCATTATACGTGGATACCGAGAACACTTTCAGGCTTGAACGCATCGTGCAAATGTCCAATTTTTTAGGCTTAGACCCCGAAAAAGTGGCAAAAAACATCATCTACGCTGAGGCGTATACTTCAGACCACCAAATGTTCCTTCTTGAAAACGCTGATGAAATAATAAAGGCTAACAACGTCAAACTAATCATAGTTGACTCGTTAACAGCGCATTTCAGAAGTGAATATCTTGGAAGAGAAATGTTAGCTTCAAGACAACAAAAACTAAACAAGCACATGCACAAACTAATCGCTTTAGCCAGAGCATTCAACGCGGTAGCAGTTGTTACCAACCAAGTAATGGCTAAACCAGACCAATTCTTCGGCGACGCAATCCATCCAATCGGCGGAAACATCGTGGGCCACACAAGTCACACACGGATTTACCTGCGAAGAGCTCCCCACGGTCCCACTCGGATTGCAAGGCTGGTTTCAAGCCCGTATTTGCCTGAAGGAGAGGAAATACTTAAAGTAACCGAGAACGGAATAGAAGATATCTCTGAGGAAGAGAAAGCTGAGAAAGCAAACAAGAGTCGTCGCTAAACATGCCGATACCTCAAGCACTAGTTGCACGGTACTTCCAACTTGTAGTCAGCAGACAATTCACTGAAGCCGAGCGAGAGCTGGAAAGAGTGAAACAGAAAATGCAGAAGACAGAGTGGAATAGAGGATACTTCCGAGCACTATATGGCATTTATCTTTCTTGCAAAAATGCATCAACCGACGAGTACGCATTCTTTTCAAAAATTGACTTAAGCGATAAAGTAGCTTTAAACGCATACAGAAAGGAGTTTCTTGGCCACATGGGCAACGGCTTGCATGGAGATTTTGATCGCGGATACTTCTCGGCATGGGCAGACTGCATGCGCATTTTAACACGCATGGAAATCCCAAGCACGCAAAATGGGCATGAAAAAGCCGCCGAAGAGGAAAAAATAGAAACCCTAAGAAGCGACAAAAGTCAGGCTACGATTGCGAATTTTCTGCAGAAAAATGAAGACGAATAATTAAAAGTATATTTTTATTGCTGTATAAAATAGAATGAAGAAGGGTAACCAAGCGAAGAAGTACATGGCTACTCCTGTGCTTAATATTTTTGATTGCTTCTCTACCTTGTCTTTGTACATTGCCTTCAAAACATAGTAGGATATTAAGTAAACGATTAGGGCGATGGTGAAGCTGTTAATAAGAGTGGTGATGTCCGTCGCGCCGCCTATCGCAATAGCGACTAAGGCACTTAATGCTGCCGCAATTATGCCCAGCACGGTTCTTATCCAGTAAAGTTGAACAATAGGCGTCATGCAGTATCTAATCCTTGGCACAGTATATTTTATTCTTACTTAAAAAACATGCGCAGATATTAATCGTTTCTGCCTGCCAAATCTCATTCACAAGGCAATTTTGAACTGTTTCAGTGAAAAGGTTATTTTATAATCAAGTTTACTATAACAACTCCAATGCGTGATGTGTAAGTGGTGCGCAAAAAAGAGTTCTCAAGCTTCGACATTGCCGCTGCAACCCATGAATTAAAACCGCTAATTGCTGATTCAAGAGTGAACAACATCTACCAGCTTGGCGACAAAACCTTGATTTTCAAGCTTCACAAAGCCAATTTAACGCCGATACGTTTAGTCATGGAGGCAGGACGAAGATTGCACTCGACAGTTTACGCGCAGGAAAGCCCAGCGGCTCCGCCAGCGTTCTGCATGTCACTGAGAAAGTATCTGCGTGGAGCATGGGTAGCGGGCATTGAGCAGTACGAGTTTGAAAGAATTGTAACGGTGACTTTTCGGACCAAAGAAGGGCTGCTTAAGCTTGTCGTGGAGCTTTTCGGCGAAGGCAACTTCATATTGACAAACGAGAAAAACATGATTTTGCAGGCTTTACTTTTTAAGCGCATGCGTGACCGAAACATCTTACGCAACGAAGTTTTGGTGGTTCCTCCTCCAAGCGGCAAAAACCCCTTCAAAGTTTCGCTCGCCGAAATGGCGGAAGCCCTCAGAAATGCGGGTGAATCCGAGGTTGTCAGGGCAATGGCGCGGTTGTTAGGCATCGGCGGAGTTTACGCTGAAGAAGTATTGCTTAGAGTTGGCGTCGATAAAGCTAAGACATACAAAAACTTGTCGGATGAGGAGATCAAGGGAATTTTTGATACGCTGCAGAGCCTGCTTTCAAAGATTTCAGCAGCCACCCTGGAACCAAGCATAATCCTTGATGAAGAAGAAAACTTCGTGGATGTCGTGCCGCTCAAACTTAAGCGTTACGAAGGCTGCAAAACTCAAGTGTACGCCACTTTTAACCAAGCCTTAGATGAGTTTTATCTTCGGGTAACCACCGCTGAAAACGCATTTGCCAGCGTTGAAGTTGACAAGTTAAAGCTGGAAGCAGAACGGCTAAAACGAATGGTTGCGGAACAGGAAAAATCCATACATGAAGATGAAGCCAAAGCAGAAAGAGACAAACTAATTGGCGACACCATTTACGCCCACTTCAACGAACTGCAAACTTTCCAAGACAAGCTTCTGAATGCAAACCGGGCAGGCAAAGACTGGAACACAGTAATCAGCGAAGCTTTAGCGGCTAAAAAAACAGGCAACGCACCCGAGGCATATATTCAGTCGTTTGACGGACGTAACCTCGCAATTAACTTTTCCATGGATAACTTCCAGTTCAGCATCAACCTGCGGCACTCACTCTTCGAGAACGCTAATGAATATTATGAACGGGGAAAAAAAGCGAAGCTAAAATCCTCAGGAGCACTGTCGGCGTTGGAGGATTCAAAGAAGAAGCTAACTAAAATCGAGCGGGAGCTAACCGCGGCGGAAGAACTGAAAAGTCTCAAGCCAGCAGCCCTTATGGAAGCGCTCGCTAAACGCAAAGTGGAGAGGGAAAATAAGGAGTGGTACGAAAAATTCCGCTGGTTCACCAGCTCAGACGGGTTCTTGGTGGTTGCGGGCAAAGACACAGTCAGCAACGAAGTCCTCGTAAAAAAATACACGACGCAAGAGGACGCGGTTTTTCACGCTGAAATCTCAGGCGCACCCTTCGTGGTTGTTAAAGCTGAAGGCAAAACCATAAGTGAGCAGGCGCTTCATGAAGCAGGCGAGTTTGCAGCGTCTTTTTCGCGTGCTTGGCGTGAAAACGCGGGTTCAGCTGATGTCTACTGGGTTAAACAGGACCAGCTAAGCAAGAGTGGTCCTTCAGGAGAATCTGTTCCCCATGGCGCCTTTGCAGTTGTGGGCAAACGGAACTGGACGCGAAGTGTGCCGCTTAGAACAGCCGTCGGCATAATCGTCAATGAGGAAACCAGTTATGTTGGCGGACCCATGGATGCGGTGAAAGCAAAAACTAAAATATACATTGTCCTAGTGCCGGGCGACACCCAAGGAAAGGAGCTTTTGAAGCAAATCCTCAAATCACTAATGCTGAAGCTGCCGAAGGAGCAGCGGGAGAAAGCCGGAAAAACCTCGATTGAGCAGATTAGAGAGTTTGTTCCCTACACCAAAGGAGCAATAACGGAGAAAATAACTTAAGCACCTTTGTGCTTGCTGATTCAAGCGATACACTTGATTATCGCAAATTTTTTAAACTCAAAGCATCCGCTTATTTTATTTGTGCGCGAACAACAAGAAGAAGGCTGCGTATTTTGCGTGAGCGGGAACTTGACGCTTAATTCACGCCTAGAAATAATATGTGATGTTTGCGGAAATAAACAACCTCTCGAGTGCCCTTACTGCGGAAAAAACTCAGAAATTTTCGACGAAACAAAAGGGTTCATCTGCTCAAACTGCCACAGAATCTTCGAGCTTCAAAAATCCGAAGTACCATTCGAACCCGTGAAATAAGCCCGTTAGGAACGAACATAGAAGTGGAAATATCTGCAGCCTTAAGAAAATCCGAAATCTTGCTGAATAAGAGCAGATTCTTTATCGATAAAACGAAACAGCTAAGCGATGCCAGATCTTGCCTCGATGTTTCACTGCATTTAATTGGCTTTAACTTCACTTTGAGCATCTGAAGAAACAAACATAAGTAGTTATATTGAAAAAGAAGGCGCTTTAAAAAGCGGGGTTTATTTTGTTTTGCTGGCTTCTGCTGTTTGGAACAGGTTCTTGACAGCTTTCTGCCGGTACTTCTGCGCCAGTGTTTCAGCGGTAACGTACGTTAATGCTTCTTCTGGGCACCATTTGACGCATTGCGGCTCTTTTGTGTCGTTGTCTGTGCAGCTGTTGCATGTGAACACAATTTTCTTGTCTGGATGCATGTTCATGGCGCCGAATTGGCATGCGCTGATGCACCATCCGCAGCCGTTGCAGGCATTTTCGTCAACGCGGATTATGCCAGTGTTCTCTTCTTGGGTGAGTGCGTCTCTTGGGCAGGCGGCGACGCATGCGGGTTCTTCGCAGTGCCTGCAGGTAACTGCCATGTTACTTAGTGGTCCAAGACGCATGGCGCGTATGCGTGATTTTGTCGGGTTGAAGGTTTTCTCGTTAACCATGCTGCAAGCGTACTCGCAGACTACGCAGCCTATACATTTTTCTGGGTCGGCTGTTACGAATTTTCTGTCTTGTGGTCGTACCATTTTAGTTTCCTCCTTGAGCCTTTGCCGCTTGAGCAGCTTTCATTGCGTCTTCGGCAATGTATGCCAAGTCGCCAAGGCCTACCTGTTGCAGGCGTTCAACGGTTGGAATACCGTCAACTGTCCATCCTCTTGAAGCGTAATAGTCGTCTAAGCCGACTGCCATTTCCTCGTCGCTAACGCAGACGCCCTTGGCTGGTCCCTCGTCTGGCACTGGGAAGTGCTTTATTTTGTATGGTACATCGTCGAATTTGCGTGTGCCTTTGCCTTCTCGGATGTTGAAGAGTCTGGCGAGGTTTTCAATTCTATCGCCATCTTTTATCATTTCTTCAGGAGTAATTGGGATGCCGGTTGCGAGTGTGTAATAGTTGGTTAGGTCTTTCCAGCCGTCGTAGTATGTACCTCTGCTGAACTTGCAGACGATAAGTGAATCAATGATGTTGTACATGTAGCTCTCATCGGTAATGAGTTTGCCTCTACCTTTCTCTATCTTGAAGCGGTTTGTTTTGCCTTTAACGTCAGGTGAGTAAGCGCCATTTCTCAGGTGGCATGCACCCCTGAACGAGACGCTGAATCCAAGCGCGGCGGTTTTGAGCGTTCTCAGGTCGTAGCCTGGGAGTTCTAAGCCTTTAATGTGGCAAGCGTACTTGTATGCGTCTCCGCCGATTAAGTCTGCAGCTTTCGCAACGCCTTCCGCGAGTATATTGCCAAGCCAGCCTTCGCGTTTGCCGATTTTGTGAATAATGGCGATTAATGCTTCCGCGTTTCCAAAGCGAAGGTCAATTCCGTCGGTTTGTTCCTTTGTAATTACGCCGTGCTCGTAGAGATCCATGGCGAATGCGACGACGACGCCGATTGATATGCCGTCCATGCCGTACTCGTTGACGATGCGCATCGCTTCGATAATTGCGTCTAAACGGTCAATGCCGCATAGTGGTCCCATGCTCCAGAGGCATTCGAACTCAAGCCTTGAAGTTGAACCCTTGTATGGTCCTTCTGGCACAACCGCGATGTGGTCGCAACGCATACCGCATGTTGCACAGCCTACAATTTTCTTAACGTAATGCTCGTTAAAGTATTCGCCGCTAACTTTGTCTGCGCCTTCAAAAGTTGCGTTCGTCCAGTTTCTCGTTGCCAATGCCGAGAGAGAATTGAGGACAAGAACGTTTTCGGGGGTTCCCAAGGTTTTGTATTTCTTGGTTGATGGACCCTTCATTCTTTCATAAATAAGTTTAACAAATTCTTTGAAACCATCCAAGTTCGCGACGTTAACGTCGTGTGTGCCTCGGACAGCGACTGCCTTGAGGTTCTTGCTGCCCATGACTCCTCCCATGCCGCTTCTTCCAATGGCGCGGAACTCATCATTTATGATTGCGGCAAACCTGCAAAGTTTCTCACCAGCTTCACCTATGGCTGAAACGCGGATGTAAAAGTCGCCAAGTTCAGCTCGAATTTTGTCGTCAGTTTCTTTAACAGTTGCGTTTTTGAGGTATGCGGCATCTCGGATTTCAACTTTGTCGTCGTCAAGCCAAAGGTAAGATAGTTTGGGAGCTTTGCCTGTGATAATAACAGCGTCGTAGCCCGCACGCTTCAGGTCTGGACCGAAAAAGCCGTGGGCTTCAGCGTTGCCGATACCGCCAGTGGCGGGAGATTTGGACACGACGGCGTAGCTGTTTCCGCCTGTTGGTCCCATGGTGCCGCTGAGTGGGCCAGTTAAGTAAATTAACGGGTTATCAGGGTCATAGGGGTCTGTGCCTGGTTTTGAATTGTCAAACAGTAAGCGGATGCCTAAGCCTATTCCGCCGATATAATCTTTAGCCATCTGTTCTGATAATGGCTCGGTTTTTGTTTCTCCCGTTGTGAGGTTAACATGTAAAATTTTTCCTGCATAAGCAAACATGATTTTTCCCTCAATGCTTATTAAGGGATGGTAATTGAAAAGTATATTAAGTTAATGGCTAATTGGTTTAAAATTTCACGGTTGAAACCGACTTGTTTTTTATTGCATAACGCAAAAATCAAGCGAAAACTTAAACCGACTAAAAAGCATTCAGTTTTGCTGACAGGCGAAAAAACTTGAACAGAATAGATGCCCTTAAACAATCAGCCTTTAAAGAAGGAAAATTCGATTTTTTTCTAGTTTTTGACAGCGCCAATTTAACTTACTTCACAGGTTGCCAGGGAGCAGCCGCGCTGCTGATCCCCCAGCAAGGTGAAAGCGTTCTTTACGTTTCAGCCGTCAATTATGAGCAGACAAAAGCAGAAACTAAAGGCTTAACTGTGGAGCTTCTGAAGCGGGGCGAAGATCTTATGAAAAAAATCGCCGAGCAAACAGCGCCCAAAAAAATTGCCTTAGATACGCTGCCAATTGAAGCTTGGCGCGCCCTTGGTAAAGCAGTCGGCAACGAAGAAAAATTGGAGGCAGCGGGCAATCTAATCCGTGAGCAAAGAATGGTGAAAGACCTAGAGGAAGTCAAGTTTATTCGCGAAGCGTGCAATCTGGCGGAGATAGGCATGCAGGTAGCGTTTGAAACCGTCAAGCCAGGCGTAACAGAAAGGCGTGTCGCAGCCGAAGTTGAGTACGCTATGCGTAAAAAAGGCTCCGACGGTACAAGCTTTGACACCATAATCGCTTCAGGCCTTAGCTCAGCGTTTCCACATGGTTCCTGCTCGAACAGGACAATCCGTCAGGGCGACTTGGTGGTGGTGGATTTGGGCGCGACTTATCAGTCTTACCGTTCCGATATGACTCGAACTTTCACGGCTGGCAAACCAACGGAGAAACAAATGAAAATTTATGAAACGGTTATGGTGGCGCAGCAGAAAGCGTTCAAAGCGATAAGCCAAAACATTCCAGCGTCGCAGGTTGATGGGGCGGCTAGGCGGGTGATTGAGGCAGCTGGGTTTGGCGAGTTTTTTGTTCACACCCTTGGTCACGGCGTGGGCTTGGAAATTCATGAAGCACCAATTCTGAGTCCTGACAGCAAAGATGTTTTAGTAGTTGGCAATGTGGTGACGGATGAGCCTGGAATTTATCTGCCAGGTTATGGCGGAGTAAGGATTGAAGATACAGTGCTTGTCACGCAGAAGGGTGCTGAGAGACTTACAACTGGATTATACTTTTTGGGAACCAGCTAGTGAAGTAATCCTAAATAATTCGTTTTTCTTATTTTGTCATTGGTAGAAAGTGGTTTGTTTGATTCGACCAGCTGTTGTGCTTGTTGATGTGCAGAATGATTTTGTCACTGGAGCTTTAAAGGTTAAAAGAGCCAAAGATGTGATTGCGCCCTTGCAGAGGCTTGTTGTAGCAGCACGCAAAAATGGTGTTCCCGTCATTTACAGTGTTGACGCTCATTACCCGCAGGATGTTGAGGTTGTGAGGAAATGGGGCATTCACGCTGTTAAAGGCACAGTTGGCGCTGAGGTTGTTGCGGAGCTTGAGCCTGACAAAGCTAAGGACTACGTTGTGGAAAAGCGAACATACAGCGGCTTTTACGAGACAGGCCTAGATCCGCTGATGAGAAGCCTCTATGATGGTGAGGGGGTGAAAACGGTGGTTCTTGGCGGCTTGCACACTCAGATGTGTGTGCGGCATACGGCCGCTGACGCTTTCTTCAGAGGCTACCACATAGTAGTCGCCAAAGACGGCGTCGAAGCATTCACCCAAGAGGACCAAGAGCAAGCTCTAAAATACTTAGAATACGTCTACAACGCGAAGATAATGATGGTTAACGAAATTATTAGGGAAATTGTGAAGTGAAAACTTATGGCGAAAATCTTGGTGATTTATGATTCAAAATCTGGTAACACTGAAACTATGGCTTTAGCCGTGGCAAAAGGCGCCGAAAAAGCCGGAGACGTAGAGGTTACAGTTAAGAAGGCAGAGGATACAAAAAACAGCGACCTTCTTGCGGCTGACGGCATAATTATGGGGTCGCCGACCTATTTTGGGCAAATGTCCGCCACGCTCAAATCACTTATTGACCAGTCAATCCAAGTTCACAAAAAATTAACAGGCAAAGTCGGCGGCGCTTTTACAAGCAGCGGCGGAACAGCTTCAGGCGGCGAAACCACGTTGCTCTCCATTGTGCAGGCGATGCTTATCCACGGGATGATTGTTCAAGGTAGAGCAGACGACAAGCATTATGGCGTCGCCGTCACTGGTGCACCTAAAAAAAGAGACCTTGCAGAATGCGAAAAGCTCGGAGAAAGGGTTGCAGCTTTAGTTTTAAAGTTAAACCCCGCTTAAAACTTCAAAAACATTCCAGCTTCAACACGATTATCTTTTATAGGATTTTTAGCATAATCGGTGGTTTAAGGGGCAGTGCCGAGTCTTGAGGCTTCACGACAGATTCCAAATGGCAGTTGAAAAAGCATTTTTTAAGAGCAAATCAAGTCGGAAAAGCGTCTATGTGACGTATGTGATTGGCAATGTTGTTTTGATGCTTTTGCTGTTTTATCTTTTGCTTAACAATTTGGCGTATGATTGGACTGGACAACTGTACCCTGCCGGCTCAGGCTTCCGATTGAATACTGCCTTAGATAACGCAATCCCCTTTGTGCCTCAAATGGTGATCTTTTACACATACCTGTTTTATCCGCTGGTTATTCTGACCATGCTTTTCTTCGCCTTCGTAGAGTACAAAAAAGGGTACGCGTTAGGCTGGTCACTGGTCACAATAAACGCCGTCGCCATACTGATATACATCGTTTTCCCAGTTTCAACATATTGGTACCGCCAAAACCTCCTGGCGCATCCGTTGGTGGGCAACTTTTGGGCAACCCAAGTCTACAACATATTCGCCAGCGACACATCCTTCAACTGTTTCCCCAGCTTGCACGCCGCCGTGTCAACAATCTGCTTCTTCACATGGTTCCAATACGCCAAAATAAAACCCAGCAAAACCACCAAGGCAGTGGCTGCTGTAGCGCTTGCAATTGCCGCAGGCGCGATTCTATCAACGCTGTTCATCAAGCAGCACTACATTGCAGATGAAATCGCGGGAATAGCACTCGCCTGGGTTGTAGGTACAGTATTATTTAAGAAACTGTGGAAAACTCCAGCAATCACAAACAACCCCCTCAAATAAAGTACAATCTGGTAGAAAATAATCAAGCATTTAAAAGGCTGTTCTCTTTGAGAACAGCGCTGGAACAATGTTGTTCTTGAGGGAGCATTATTAGGCGCTTTGCCGCTTAGCAGAGCAGTGAAAAAACAATGATTGAAAAAAAACTAATCTTATGCGGAATACTCGCCATAACACTTGGAATAGCAGCAATCGTACCATTGGAATACATGATGTCTGCGCAGGCTCAAGAAAACGCTCAACAGGCAAATGCCGCCCAACAAGCAAATACCGAAATACCGAATGTCCAGCCCTTAGTTAGCGACGTTAACATCACATACGCCTACTGCAACCCTAACAAAATCAGTTCGAACGATACATCGACACTTTACGGTGCTTCAATCGAAGTAGTTGCAAATTTTACTTTGAATCCTGATGCTCTAAAAAATGCCGATGCACAGGTTGAATACTACAAATTCGCAGTTTCATCAGATCAAGGACCAATCATCAACTTGGGCTACTATATAGTACTAGAAGGCAAATCAGCCATGGTTACGGTTACTGGCATCGGAGGGCCTGAAGGAACAATTAATTTCGCAAACGGCTTGACCTTTAACGGACCCAGCAACGCCGGCCAAGGCATAAACTTTGGTAGCGGTGGCCAAGACATAAACTACGGCCAATTCCCCACCAACTACACGATCGGGTACGTTAGCAACTGGATACTCGGATCGGACCCCAATAACCTACCGCAAGCTGCCGCCGAACTCAGAAGCGCCCAAACCTTGTATATCGACGTGAGCAAACTGTGCACTGTCACCGTCAACGGCAACGTCACCGTCACCACACCAGCAAGCAACCAAATCCTGCAACACATAACGCTGACAAACCTTGGCTCCGGATTCGGATTTGTCTACGGAAACTACATGCAGGGAACCCTGCCGCTTCCAATAGACGGACCCTCAACGACACCCCAACAAACAGGAAACAGTAGCCTTCCAATCCCATAGGTTGCGGTATAGCGTGGCTAACGACGAACTCGAGGGCAACACATTAAACGTCTACGCATACATCGTCCACGCCGGCAAGCCAGTTGGAACAAGAGATGTCACTAGGGGCGCATGCTTAAGCAGCACAAGCGTGGCTCACAGGCACCTGCAGAAACTTGAAGAGATGGGCTTAATCGAGAAAAACAGTTATGGCGACTATATCTTAAAGGAGAAAACAAACATCAACGGACACGTGTGGGTTGGCCGAAACCTCGTGCCGCGATTGATGTTTTACTCCTTCTTTTTTCTAGGCGCTTTCGCCGCCGAGATAACGATAATATTGTTAAGCTACCTAATAAAAGCTATAGTGATTCAGGTTAGTTTTTTGTTTTTGACAGGTATGACGGCGGTGGCTATGATTATTTTCCTAATCGAAGGACTACAGCTGTACAGGAAACTGAACCCAAAGACGGCGCTGAGGTGACACAGTAGGGCAACAAAGAAATTCTTGCCGCGGTCCAGTTGCCGTTGAACACAGAGACAGCATATGGAATCTACGTTGACTACGACGCTAAAGGCAACCCAATCATGAAGGTTGCTCCGATAACCAAGGCAATATTAGATAAGTCAGTAAAACACAAGTAAATCAATATTTTTTTGTCCTAATTTTTACAACGTAATTTCTGGGTGTTTTTGATGATAAATTTTGCTGTGAATGTACAGTGACGCGGCTCCGACTATTAGTCCCAAGAGGCTGCCGATAAAAAGGGGCAAGACAAGCAGGTTTCCGTAGTTTGCGATTTGCTGCTGCCATGGCCAAGGGTACTGCTGGGTCCACAGCGGCCACGCCCCAATCACTTGATAGGTGAACCCGAGCGCCACCACCAACATTGCCGCTAGTTGTTTGTTGTCTGGTCGTGCGGGTTGTATGTCTCTTATGCAGTAAACGGTCAGTATCAACGTTCCGATTAGGGTTAGTATGAGAAGGAGGGGAATTGTTGTTGTCCATTCAGGCATAAAAAAGTAAACTACTCTCCAGTTAACGTACAAGTCGGGTAAAGTGCCGTACAGGTTGGGCAGAATAAACCATAAATCAGATACCCCGAAAAACACCAGCATCAAGCCGATTATCAATTGATGACTCTTAACAAACGATGCTACTTGGTAGGCTGGACTTGTTTGCTTCAGAGCATGCTTCACCTAAACGCTTGCTTTTCTGCATGGAAGATGGTGGGCCCGAGGAGATTTGAACTCCTGACCAACAGATTATGAGTCTGGCGCTCTACCTAACTGAGCTACGGGCCCACGAGGCTTTTCTGTTTATTATTGCTGTTTCATACCACATTTAAACATTTTCCGCACTTCGCTAGCCAACCCGACGGCCTAGTGCTGTGTCCTCTCAAAATGAAACAGGTATTCTTGAGCGTACCCCGCGTATTTTCCAAAGTAGCTTCTGCCGAAGGCGTTGAGCTTTTCGTATTCACCGTTAGTTAAAGAATCGTGGCTTAGGAGTTTTTTCACGAGCGCCTCAGGAAACTGGTTTGCGTAGTGGTTTAGGATTACCCGTTTGACCCAAACGTCCACTGGGAAAGCGTCCATTTTCTCAAGCGAAAAAACCAGTATGCAGTCGGCCACTTTCAAGCCGACCCCTGGAAACTCAACAAGCTTTTTTCGGGCTTCAAGGTAAGGCAGGCTTTTCAAAGTTTCAAGGTCAAATTTTTCTTCGAGGATTTTTTTGGCTGTTGCTTGCACATACTTTGCCCTGTAGCCTAACCCACAGCTTTTCAACTCTTCCTCACCTGCTGAAGCCAACTTGTAAACGGGTGGAAAAGCGTAAAAATCCATTCTATCAAAAATTTTCTTTTCCCCGAATTTCTCGGAAAGCTTGCGGAGCATCAGTTCGATGGCTGCTATGCTCTTGTAGGTTGCGCAGATAAAGCTGATGAGGCATTCCCAAGGGTCCTGTCGAATAATCCGCAGCCCTTTAAATCGGCGCAGTGCCGTGCGGATGTAATCGTCTCTGCCGATGCAGTGGCTGATTTGCTGTAAATCGTCGTTTAAACCAAAATAGCACCGTACAAACTCGTCCGTGACGCCCTCAAATTCTAAGTCTGCGCCGCATTGGCGAATCTTAAAGGCGTTTTCGCCGACAACGCCGTACCACCATTCGCCAGTCTTTTTCCACCTGAAAACTTGCCCGCAACAAAGTGAGAAATCCAAGTCAAACGGGACATCCAGCCTCATCGCTACTGCTCCATGAACTTTTCGGGTTTAGGAACCTGTGGCGAGAGACCTTTGCGTTGCCGCAAATCGCCCGTAATTTGCATAGACAGTTTCGGAGGCATTTTTTCCCAGTGATCAAAAAACATTTGCCAAAAAGCCCTGCCTGAAGTGGTGGACCGCAGTTCTTTTGAGAACCCGAAGGTTTCGGCAACTGGAATAAAGCCGCTGATAGTTGACAGAAGCCCTTTCTGCTCAAACAAGGTGACTTTTCCGCGTCTGCTGCTGAGCATTCTTGAGGATTCGCCCGCTAACTCGGATGCCACAACAATGATAATTTTGTAAATTGGCTCAAGCAGAACAGGCTGCGCCGTCAAGAAAGAACCGAAAACCGCCTTTCCTACTCCACGCATAACTTCAGCAGAACTAAACGCTTCGCCGCCGCCCAGCTGGAAATCAACCAAGTTAACTTTCAAATGGCGCACTGGCTCTCCGCATAAAGGTCCCGCTTTGCATGCAAACTCAAACCCCGCAATAATAGCCTCCAAAACCTCTTCAGACACCTGCTGAGTTTTTCCACTGCAGTCTAAAAGCACGTTGCGTTGCTCATCAACTGAAAGGATGCCGCTTGACTCTTCATCCACAGTTGATTTTGCTTGTTCTTCTTGTTCGGGCTCAACCTGCACCCAAAAACTGTTCAGCTTATTTGGGCTCTTCGCCAAGGCAACAATACCCTTTTTCTCGACGCTTTCCATGTAAACAACGCAGGGCGAAGAAACTCCAACGTCTAAGGCAAAGGAACTTTTAAGCTGGTTGATAGCGACTTCCAGATGCAACTCGCCCATCCCGCTCAAAAGGTACTCGCCAGTGTCCTTATCAGCTACCACCTTAAGGTTCGGGTCTTCGCTGGCAAGCTTCTCCAATCCCTCAAGCAAAACGGGGATATCGCGGGGGTTTTTCGGTTCAATTGCCAAGGTTACAACGGGTTCTGAAACGTAGCTTATGCCTTCAAAAGGAACCATGCCATCTGTATGCTCCACGTCAACAAGGGTTTCGCCAGCCTTAACCGTGCCTGTCAGAGTTAAAGATGCCAAGTTGCCTGCTGGAACCCAGCTGACTTCTTCCCTGAACGAACCCATATCAATAGCGACTTCGGCAACAACTGTTTCAGCTAAAGCGTCGACGAGATGCAGTCGGTCGGCTTTCTGAACTTTGCCCGAAAACAATCTTCCCGTGGCAACGGTGCCGCTGTTTGAGTCAGAATGGACGTTTGTCACGCAAAAAACGGTTGGTCCTTCATCGCTGCATTCAACCAACGCCTTGCCGATTGGCGATTCAACGTGCCCGTCCCAAATCTTCTCAATTCTGTACGCTTGCGCTTCCCTTGGATTTGGAACCTTCTTAATCGCCATCTCAAAAACCGCTTCGTAAACGGGCAAGTCCTTTTGAAGCTTCCTTGAGTCACCTTTCGCGTAGGCGTTTATTATGTCTGAAAACCGCACGCCCCTCTCTTTCGCCATGTTTAACGTGAAGCCCCAGCCATGTAGCGCCGCCCCAAAAGCCACGTTGCCCAATGAAGCATCAATTTTCCACTGGTTTTTGAAAGGCTCCTCGCAGTAGAGTTCTATGAGGTCGTTAAAGCTGCTGATGATGTGGTCTAGCTTTTTTTGGATTTGCTCCTCATTTAACTGCAGCTCGGTGATGAGTCGGTCTACTTTGTTGATGAAAAGCACCGGTCGGACCCGCTCCTCAAGCGCTTGCCGCGTAACAATTTCAGTCTGAGCCATAATCTCCTCTACCGCATCTACAACCACCACCGCGCCGTCAATGACGCGCAGGGCTCGGGTCACTTTGCCCGTGAAATCCACGTGCCCCGGAGTGTCCACAAGATTGATTATGTATGGTTCACCGCTGGTTTTGTAGAGCAAGCTGATGTTGGCTGTTTTTATGGTGATTTTTCGTTTCTGCTCTTCCTCAAGGTAATCAAGCACTCGGGCTGAACCAGCCATCGCCTTAGACAGCAATCCTGCCCCAGCCAAAAGGGAATCGGCAAGCGTGGTTTTGCCATGGTCTATGTGGGCGATTATGCCTATGTTTCTGATAAGCTCTTTTCTGCTCATGAGCTGTTGAATCTGCGGTATCTGCTTGAATCTCGGCATAGCTAATACACAAACAGAACCCCAATACGGCGTCGCCCTATTAAATTTATAACCCAGAAAACAAGGCGCTTTAGCCTTTTGTTGTTGTACGCGCGAAACCACACATGGATATTAGGAATGTTGAGATACCTTAAAGTGGCAATCCAGTGTTGCGATATGCTTTATTCTGATTTTTAGGGATCAGCAAAACTGGGCTTGCAATTTTGGAGAGATCCATTTTGCCGCAGATAAAAGTTGCTGTGAAACAAGCTTTTGACACGGTAGATGCGATTATTTTTGAAGCCGCGTTAACACTCAACGCGGTAGAAACCAAATACAAACAGAAAGAGTATATCAGTTGACCTGCACCAAAAAGTTTGAAATGCCCCAAAAAAAATGACTTGAAAGAATCAGCTTAGGATTTTTTCTGAATTTTCTTCTTCCAAACGTAAACGACAGTTGCAATTGCTCCAAGGATAACTGCGATTGAAACTGTCAATAAAGTGGAAGTTGAAAAAATCGTTGAAGAAGTCCGAGTGGGAGTCTGCGTGGGTTGTGTAATTGTTGCATAATTCAAATAATACCCTATGTCGCTTGGTTGACCTGCATTTGGGGGTTGAGCTGAATAGACAATGTATGGATTACCGTTCGAGTCTAAAGCTATGGAGCCTGGTGCAGTTGCATTGTTTGGATCTATCGTTTGAATGTTCCAAGAATTGCCACCCCAGCTCGCATACATCAACGCACCTATGAATGAATCTGATGCTTCATTGTAGTAGACGATGTGCGGGTGGTTCTGTGAGTCTAACGCAAGATAAGCGGGACTGGGATATAAGATTGAGGCGACAGTTTGATTAATCCAATTCGAGCCAGTCCAACTTGCATAGATTAATTTTCCATCACTCAAATAGGTGAAGTCTGGATTACCGTTGGAGTCTAAGGCCAAGTTTCCAAAGTCTTCAACGATGTTAGAAATAACTGTTTGTATTTTCCACGCCGAGTCATTCCACGCAGCGTATTTGACTGTTGTGGATGCGTTATATCGTTGTTGCTAGTAGTGTAGCCGTAGAGAATGTGCGGATTGTTGTCGTGGTCTAAAGCCAAAAAAACATGAAAGTCTAAGAAGCTTTCCTCTGAGTCTACCGTTTGAATGCTCCAACTAGAACCCGTCCAACTAGGCATACTTTAATGATTTCATTACCTCCAATGTATGCTATATGCGGGTTGTCGGCTGAATCAAGTGCGAGAGTGCCTGTGAAACCTTCTTTATCAACAATTTGTGTAGTCCAGTTTGACGCTCTGTAGCTTGCATACATTAAGCCCTGAGCAATCCTGTTAAAATATAATATGTGTGGGCTGTTATCGGAATCCAAAACAAAATCGAAGCATACGGCTCCTGGGATTGCCGTTTGTATATTCCAGTTTGAGCCGTTCAATCTTGCGTACATTATGTTATAGTTGCCAGGATAATCGCGGCCTTGATAAGAGTCACATACAATGTGCGGTTTATTGTTGGAGTCAAGTGCGATTACACTGCTATCAGAGGCATTTTTGTCTACGGTTTGGATACTCCACGTTGAGGCAGCTTGAACCGTCACAGCAGATGATAATGTAACTAAAGATGTTAAGAACAAGGCAACAAGCAGCAAAGCAAGAGTCTTACCCCAGCTAACCATACTTACTCTTGGAAATAGTTTGCAATAAAAGGCTTCTCGTAAAGGTCTCTTGACTGGATTTAGTCAAACTTTGTTGACTAACAATTTTTGAGCCACGAAACTCAGCCGTCTGCAACGTTATTTCATTATTGTTTGTACTCTGCCGACTTTGCCGTCTGTAAGCCGAACTTTGATTCCGTGGGGATGAGTTGAGCTGTTGGTGAGGATATCCTTAACAACGCCCTCAGTTAATTTGCCGCTCCGCTGATCCTGCTTCAAAACAATTTTTACGCGGGTACCCGACTTGATTTGGCTTCTCTGCTGATTAGGCTCCATATTCGCCATACATGCCCCATGGCTTATATGTGCATTCACAAGACGGTTCAAAAAGTGATGGAGAATGTTATCGTTTTTCTCTGCGACTAATATCAAATTTATAATCTCGCCAACGCTGATATCCTCACCCAGAAGGAACGGATAATTGAAAAAGCCCATAATCGTCCCAGTTGACCAACTCACCCAAGAACCTTACGCTTCAGTCCTATGCTTCCCAAGCCCCAGCGAAGCTGAACTGCAAAGCCGCCTTGAAGAACTGAGAAGCCACGGCGTCTCGGCTCTTGAGTTTTCTGGAACAACCAGCCTATTCGGCGTTGCGGTTCCGGTGTTGGGTAAGGGCTTTGTCGGCATCGTGGTGGTTGCGCATTTGAACGGGGAGAGGGTGGCGGTGAAAATTCGGCGGGCAGACGCAGACCGAGCCGACCTTCTTCACGAAGCCAACATGTTGTCCAAGGCAAACTCGGTGGGCGTGGCTCCGAAACTGATGGCGGCAAGCAAAAACTTTCTTCTCATGCAACTCATCGAAGCCAGCCTGCTTCCCAACTGGCTGAAAACAAACAAAGATGCGGCAACGGTTAAGCAGGTTTTGGCGGAAGTTTTAGAACAGTGCTTTAGGCTGGACCAAGCGGGCTTGGACCATGGAGAACTCAGCAATGCGCCAAAACACTTGCTTGTGGACAAGGCGAATCGGGTGTTCATTGTTGATTTTGAAACCGCCAGTGTGGAGCGGAGAGTTGCGAATGTTACTTCTGTTTGCCAGTACCTTTTTGCTGGAAACAGCAGCGCCTCGAAGATTTTGGCTGAGCTTTTTGGAGAAAGGAACAGGTTGGATTTGATTGATGTGTTGAAGGCTTACAAGAAAAACAGAACCAAAGAGAACTTCGATGGCTTGCTTGAGTTTTGCCTCTCTTAGTCTGTCACTTTGTTCTCTCACTATTTTGAGCTAAAAATATTGTCAGGATTATATCCAAAACGTTTGTATGCTTCCCACCTAAGCTCCCAAGCGAAATAAAAGTATTCTTCTGCAAGTGCTTCAGCGACGGGGTGTATGGCCACTAAGCCCGCAGCCTCAGTAAAATGATACCCATCCGTAACCGCGTGCAATGTCTCTTGCCCTTTTTCGAAAGGAAACCTGCCATCGTAAACATGATGGATTGCCCATTGGAGATTGCTATCCTTTCTTTTTGGCCTTTCTCCACCAGCAAGTAGATAACACATTATTGCAGGTCCATTTGTTCTACGGTCAACTGTGATTCTTTTTGCCTTGAGTTCAGTAATTATTTCTTGTGGATATTCACAAAAGCCACTTTTCCGTCTTGTACGACCAGGTATCAGAAGCCTTGAACATTTTGGCCATTTAATGAATGATTCTTTGGCTTTCCATACCTCTGTGATTATATTTCGTTCTTCTACTGAAAGCTCATGCAATTTAAACTCAAGAAATTTATTTAGCATAGATTCATTTTGTTGCCTCAAATAGATGACTACCTTTTATTATTGTAATCGTACTTAGCAATAGATTACTAAGCGTTTCTTATTTTTGGTGATTTTCCTTATGCAACGACTTTGTGCAGTTGCTTTTTCTGAACTGCTTGTTTTATTTCCATGGCTATGCGTCTGCCCATGTACATGTTTTCGCCGTATTTCAGGTAAGCATATGGTGAAGTGCCGATGCCGACGTTGGTTCCCGCCACGATGCGTGCGGAGATTTCGAAGGTGAAAATTTTCAGGTCGTCGGTTATGACTGTTTCGAGGCAGAATGGTCCAATGATTCCTGGCGGGGCAAGCTCTTTGGCTTTTTTGTGTACGTTGTCGCCCATGCGCATTATTTCAGGCAGCAGCGATTCGCGGAGTACTATTGGGAAGTTGCCGACTACAGTGTATGTGGGGTTAACCTCGATTTCTAGTTGTTCGGCTGCGGGTATTTTGCCGATGGAGTCAACGGCTGACTCATAGCGTCTATCCATAGCTAGCAGCTCTACTTCGTCGTTTAAAATTGAGCTGAAGTAGCTTGGGTAAACGTTCACTCCCAAAGCGTACTCTTGCAGGTGAATGCCCGCTAAATCTTCTTGTTTAAGCAAGCCGCGTTTCACCAGTTCACCGAATTTCTTGTGGAATGCCGTTGGTGAATTGGCTAAGAAGTAGCCTTTGCCGCCTTTGGCTCCGGGCAGTTTGGCGATGACTAAGCGGTCGATGTCTTCAGGAGTTTTAAATGTTGCGGGCAATCGGAGTCCTGCTTGGCGTAGCCATTCTTCCTGGGATTTGCGGTTTGCTTCCCATTGGAGCAGTTGGCGGTTTCCAAACATGGGCACCAAGAGGCTGTCGGTTAATTCTTCGGTGCTCAGGTAAGCTGTGAATGAGCCGTGGGGAACCAAAACGACGTTTAGTTTGCGGAGCCGTTCCTGCATGTGCTCAGTTAGAAGTTCGGTGAAGTCGTTCACGATGATTAGCTCGTCGACCAGCGGGTATTTCTTGTACATTATGGCGTCTTTTTCTTTGCATACGCATACTGTGCGGAAGCCTTCTTCTTTGGCTCCCTTGAAAATGTTGAGAGAACTGTGGGAGCCTAAGGTGCCGATGGCTAGCTTTTTCTGGTCATATTTTTCGAGAATTTTGGCGATGTCGGGGCTGGTTATCACGTTACCACTTCCGCAAGCCTGCCATCCTTAACCGCACGTTTAACTTCCATGGCAACGCGTCTGCCTGGACCAACTTCCATGCTGTACTTGTACTTCATATAGGGTGAAGTAGGCTCAACACACGGGCAACCTGGGACACGCGGGCTGACGTCAAAAACATAAAACTCCAAGTCCTTGGTTACGGCGCCTTGCAATGCAAATAAGCCGACCATTCCTGGCGGATATTCTTTCTTGCAGGTGTCCACAAATTTTTCTGCGGCTTCGAAGATTTTTTCTATTTGGCTCTCACGCATGGTTGCGCCCATGTGCCCGATTTCAATGTTCTGAGTGGGGATGTTTAGCTCTAACTGTTCTAGCGCTGGCAAATCCAAGACGCCGTCAAGGTCGGTTTGAATGCGCCTGTCAAAGCCTAAGAGGTCGATTTCGTCGGTTAACGGTGACCAAAACAGGTTAGCGTTAAATTTTGCTCCGATAACGTATTCTTCTATTACTGAGTTTTCCAGCGCTTCACACGTTATTATGCCTTGCATTATGCGTTTATGCGATGTCTTCACGTACTCTTCAGGAGAAGAAGCGAAGAAAAAGGCTCGTTCAATAGCCCGTTTTTTTTCGGGAACCTTCACGATTACTAAGCGATCAATTTCTTCTGGCGAATTGAAGGTTTTCGGCGTTGCAATTCCAGCCTTCTGAAGCAAGTACAACTGGTTTCTTGGCGTGTTGCGCTCTTCCGTCCGCAGCATAGCTCGGTTACCCATCAAGGGCACGGCAAACTGGTTCTCTATTGCCGCGTAGCCAGCGTAGACTGAGAAGGAGCGGTTGGGAACAAAAACCGTGTTCAAATCAACCAGTTTTTTAACGTTTTCCTCGCGAATTATTTCAGCGAATTTATCCAGCATCAGCACGTGGTCAAAGAGGTTTTTGTAGTATTTTGTGTAGGTTTTTTCTCTGCCCGTCTGGCATACGACCACGGTTTCTAAGCCTTCTTGTTTTGCGCCTGAAGCTATCTCAAGCGCCGAGTGGGAACCTAAAACACCTATGCGGATCTCTTTGGGATTGTAGTTTTTTATTACGTTCTCAATTTTGTCTCTCATCATGTTTATTCCTTCATATAATTTTTATAGTTGGCTATTACTTCTGCAAGCAGGGGTGCATTAAACAGCCTGCGACCCGTCATCTCGTTTGCCGCTGACATGTACATTTCGCTGATTATGGTTTTAAGCTTAGGGTCCAATTTAGGCGGCTGCGACAGGCAGAGCGATTTCCAATCCTCTACTCCTCTGGCTTCACCCTCCTTTTTGGCTTGCTCCAAATCCGCATACCAACTTGTTTTCTTGTAGAATTGCCTTGCGATTTCCTTACTAACATGCACGCCGTCATAGGTGAACCTGCACTCGTCAAGAGTGCCAACGACATCCACTATCATAAGTTTCCTTTGGTCATCGAAGGCTAACTCGATTTTTCCATCTTCATTCTTCAACCCAGCTTTCGAAGCGATTTCATTTATGGTTTCATCCGCCTCAAGCAGAACAGATTTTATTTCGGCGAGTTCCTGGTCGGTTAAACCCGCGATTTTCTGCGCCTCTTCCCATGTCAAGTAACGGTCGGTTTCTTCAAGCTTTGTGCTGACATCAAAGATCGGCTTGACAAGTTGCTCCCCTGGCTTGGGATAATGATCTAAGCCTAAATCTTTCAAGATGATTTTTCCCTGCTCCAGCCGCTTGAAAACTGATGAGCCCTCGGGTAAGCCGTTTCGGTAGATTATTTCAAGCGGAATAAGGCAGTTTTTTAGGGCAGGAGTGTACATGCTGTAGTCATGGACGATTTTACCGTTTACCACGCTTGTTTGCGGCTTGTAAACATTAACCAGACTAACTTCCATTATGCTTGAAGGCTGCTTTACATCTTTAATCTTAACGGCTCTGCCATTAGCGCCAACCAAACCTCGATAATGAGTTTTAACGCCCTTCTTCTCTAACTGTTCAAAGCAGTAAGCGCCCATAAGGCAAAGTGCTGCTCCCTTGGCGCCTATGCGGTCGGGCATTTCGCCCCAGTCAAAAACGCTGTAGCGGTCTGAAAAATGGAATCTGCCAATTCCCAGGGCGTCTTGTGTTGGTTTCTTGATTACTTCGAGGTCTTTTACGCTGCCCATGCTGTTATCCCTTAGCTTGTTTAGTTCTATCAGAGTTAGTGTATTTTTTGCTTATATCGCTTTATCTATTAATCTCACGGATTAAAATTATAACCCACGTAATTCTAAAACATACGTTGGAAGAAGCGTCAATTTCTTTTTAATAAAAGGTTCCTCAACCTAAAAAGCGATGACTTAGTCACGAGGCAGTAACAAGTGTAACCTATAGTTGTTGTAATCAAAAAAGCAGGTTAATTCTGCAATTTTTCATCATAGAAAAGCACCGTTCTGCATGCAAAAGTGCCCGTGTTCATTCGTTGCACACCTATGTTGAATCATGTTTCAAGCCTAATAGGCTCATCTAGCAGACCGGAGGGCAGACTGTAGCACACACAAATGCGCAGGACAGATGTCACCTTGACATTAAAAGCGTTATTTTAGTTTCTTTACTGATTCGTTGGCTTTTTCAAGCTCTTTCTTCTTTGAAGCCTGATAGTTTTTTATGCTTTCAGCCATTGCGCCGTTCCCTAAAGCAAAAATTTTCGCGACCGCAATTGCCGCTCCCTCGGGTTCTATAGTTACTGTGGAGCCTATGCCGCTTGGAACTCTAAGCGAGGAGATAATGTCTGCTCCGCCGAATTTTTCGCTGTAAGGGGGGCAAGCGATAACTGGTTTGGCAGTGTTGCCATCTATGAAAGCGCTCAGGGCATTTGAGCGTCCGGCAACGGTAATGTAAACTATCTTTTCGTTTTCGAATTCTTTGATTATTTCAATTACTTTTTCGGGTGTTTTATGTGCAGAGGCAACTCGAAATTCGTAGCTTACGCCTAAAAGCTTAAGGTACTTGGCTACTTCTCAGTGAGAAATCCAGATCCCGTTCTGAACCCATAACAATAACTGCTTTTTCAGACATGATGATACGCAGTGAATAGCTAACTAAAAACTGGCTAATTAACGTAACCCGACACAGCTGTTGCATCGCTCATAATTCAATAACTAAACTGTCAAGTTAGAAGCTGTCTGCCGCTCGTTCAGTCTTCCTGTCTTACTCTGCTGGAGACTGCAAGGCAAACTACTATGAGAATTAGAAATAATCCGCCAAATACTGAAAGAGCCGTTCTGACAGTCGGATTACCGATGAGACTGGCATTTGAAGGAAGTTCAACGTAATATGCCGCTGAAAAAATAACAAAGAATACTAATCCCGCGGCTTGAGTCAAGAAAACGATAGATGATAATTGTTTGCTTCTCAAATGCAAATTGCCCACCTTCAAGTTAAGCTGCAACCTTCGGCTGAATAATATGTTCGGTTGATTTTATAAAGATAACACTTTTATTGATTTTCTTGCAAATTAACACGTCAACATTCTATAATGAAAAAGCCCAAGCCAGACCTTTGGCTGAAACACCGCAAGTATAATATAGCCAACGAGCACTTTTTTAACGGAAGGAAAATGTTCGCCATTAAGTCGCCTAAAACAATTAGAACTGGCATATTTCTCATCGCATTATCATGGTTCCTTTTTACATTCTACGAGTTCATAAATGGAATCCTTCACAACACCCATCCAGGTCCACACGCAACAACCTGGCTTCTTTTATCTGACACAGCCAGCGGCACCGGTCTCGCCTTCAGAGCAGTAGGCGGATTCATCGCAGTGACAACTGTACTATTCTTCCTTATCAAGAGGGACCTCTCTGAACCAGAAGCACTTACTTCCCTGCGTTACATTGTGATTCTTGAAGCGGCGTACTGGTTTTCCCTTATTTTCTCTATGATTCCAAGTGCTTGGAGCTCTTTCAGCAGCTTAACCGTCGAAAACAATATCCCCATTGTAGTGGAAGGAATCGCGCTTCCGATAGTGTTAGCCATGCTGTTCATCAATTTATCTCCAAAGAAAGCATCAACCTACGGTTTGAAGTGGGGGCTGATTTCTGGCACCACCTACATTTTTGTTTTCTGGCTTAACAACGCGTGCAACTGGATTGCCGCGGTAATGATAAAGAACACAAGCTACCTAACTCTTTATCCCGCAAATTTGTTCAGTTTCCTTTTAACCACAGTTGGACTGCTCGCAGTTGCAATATATGCAACGTATTTCTCGATGAAGACAATTCGGGCACGAGACATCAGCAAGCTCAACTTGAAAAGGGTTGGAGTAATCATCGTGGCTTTCGGTCTGTACTTTGACATAATTTTTGTTATGTACCTGTTCCTGGGCGCTGTGGGAGGCTGGGGCGAATGGTACGCATGGTTTTTCGGTCACAACATGGACCTATGGCTTATGGCGTTGCCAATGGCTGGAGTTCCATTTCTCTTCCAGGGAAAAGTTCAAGAACAAACTGCCGCCCAATGACACTTACAGAGCGGTAGCTTTGATCTTCTTGCACAATTAATTATCAAAAATGACTTAGGACTGTTTAACCAAGCAAATCAAGCAATAACTTCGTTAATCGATCCGCCGCCGCTTCCACTTCAGCGGTTAATCCTTCACCAAACTCCATACTCTTCGGCTCAATCAATAATAAAGCAATTTTCGCTCCAGTCGCCTGCTTAACATAGTCGCAGAAAACACGCAGCGGCAACAAATGCGTCGTCACCGCCGAAGAATCCGCGACCTTTTCAGCGTCAACCAAGCTGGCTTCCCCCGGATTTAAACCTAAAAAAGCAGCATCAATCAACAGCACATGTGACGGGTGAAACTCCTCAATGTCTAAAAGGTACCTTTCAGGAACCGTCTCAGCTTCCAGCAGAAGAACGGTTGCTGGCAGCTTGCCTTTCAGGTTTTCGACGATTTTTAGCCCGACGTAATCATCCTTTCGGATAGGGTTACCAATCCCAGCCACAACCGCTCTTTTTGCATCGGCAAACCAATTATTCAGCTCACTTTTAATCGCGTCAGTCATTTGGATCAATGAAAAGAAAATACGCTTTGAGACTTGAAAAGCTTATCACCTGAAATCTGTTTTCGCCAATTTTAACAAGGTATTTTAATAAGTTGAAACATTGAAAAAGTAGGTGGACTTCTTTTGAGCTTAAACTGCCTAAAGCCTTAATAGATGATGTCAGCGAGAAGGAACTCAAACTTTACTTAGCTATAATGCTCTACAAAGAACGAAAAATTTCGATTGGTCAGGCCGCTAAACTGTCAGGGTTGATCTAATCGATTTTAATTATGAGCTCGGAAAACACAATGCGTCATTCACTAACAATACTGAAGAGGAGCTGGAAGAAGAGCTTAGGCGAATAAAGTGATAGTTTCTGACGCCAGCCCATTGATACAATTCTCTAAGGTCAACAAACTCCAGCTTTTAAAAAAATGCTTTCCAAAATTAGCGGTGGCTAGTTCGGTTTCTTGGCGAGTTTTGGTGGTTTTCGGTGGCTGTCCCAAGCATGATGCATTGCTAAGCCTAGGTGATACAGGAGCATTCGCGGCCCCGAGTACCGCATGACTTTTTTGACTTTTTCTTTCATGTCTGGTCGGTAGCAGTGGATTATGCATTTGCCGCAGGTGCTTTTTTTCTCTTGAAATGGGCATTTGTCAAGGCGCATGAACGCGTATTCTTTAAATTGGGTGCATTCTTTGCAGAGTTCGCCTTGGGTGCCGTGGTGGTTTTTGCAGTAAATGTCCACCATGTAGCCTATGGTTTTCTTTTCCCGTTTCATGCGTTTATGCTCTGGGTTTGGAGGTTGCGGCTGCAAGCTAATCAACTTAAAATGATAGGGCAGAGACTGCACATAAGGGTTTACCCTAAAACATACGGGTTACATGTGGGAAATCTCTTCAGGTTTGCTTATGCAGTTGTGAGGGTTTTGCACCATTCGGCGATTTGATTTTGTGAGGCTTCTTTGTCTTTTAAAGCGTTAATTAGCGAGAGCTGTCCAAGGTAGTTGGAGTTGGGAACTAAGGCTTTGGTTTGCTCTACGCCCTGGGTTTTGTTTTTGCCTCCCTGCACAAAGAAGACTGCGACTTTTTTGCCTGCAAGATTGTTCCTTTTGAGGTAGGTTGTGATGGCGGGGGTTGGTCTTCCAGCCCAGATGGGTGTTCCAACGATTATTAGGTCGTAGTCGGTGGGTGATTTTTGGGTTGGGGCTATTTTGGTTTCTTTGCCGCTTCTCGCGTCTCTGCCGCCGCTAAGCCATCCGAGTACTCCGCTTCGTTTTTTTAGGTCAATTACTTCTTCGATGTCAGCGCCAACCTGTGACGCTATGGTTTGAGCGACCCAGCGGGTGTTACCCGTTCGGGAATAGAAAACCACTAGACTCTTCAAATGCCTCACCAGCTAACAAAGCAGTATTCTAAAGCAAGCGCTTATAACTTTTGCCTAGCCTGCAATCTTTTTAATAAAATCCGATAGAACCCCTTTAAAGAGAGGGCTCGAACGGGAAAAAGATAAAAATGGTTGCCCAAAGGAAAAAGGGCTTAACTTAACGGGAAACTGAACCGACAAGTTGCTTGCTGGCGTTATAGACTTCGACGGTTAGGGGCATTTTGCCTACTGCTGCGTGTGTTGCGCATCCGAAGCATGGGTCATAAGCTCTGAAAGCCATTTCAACCTTGTTCAGTATGCCTTGGTCCACTTTTCCGCCGTGAATTAAGCCTTTGGCTGCGTCGCGTATGCTCATGCATATTGCGGGGTAATTGTTTGTTGTGGCGACGATTAGGTTTACGTCTTTGACGAGTGCATCCTTGTCTAATGCGTAGTGGTGAATCAGCGTTCCGCGGGCTGCTTCCACGATGCCGACGCCTTCTCCTGGTTCGCCTGGAGTGTTGCGGATGTTTGTGCTGGTGATTTCTGGGTCTTTAACGAGCTCCATTGCTCTTTCAGTAGCGTATAGCAGTTCGATTAGACGTGCCCAGTGGAAAGCTAAGGTGCTGTGGATTGGTTTGCCGCCTAAGGTCCTGTACATAACCTCGTATTCTGCTTGTGCAAGCGGGGTTGCCATGCCGTCTGAAGAGTTTAATCGTCCAAGTGGTCCGACGCGGTAGATGCCGCTGTCTGCGCCCGCTACCTGCCCTTTCCAGCCGACTGCTTTGAGGTACGGGAATTTGCTATATGTCCATTCTTCGACGTGCTCGCCGATGTATTTGAGGTAGTCTTTTGATTCGAACTTGAGGAACTCTTTGCCAGATGGGTCGACTACGCGGATTTTGCCGTCGTAAAAGTTGACTTTGTTGTTTTCGTCAACTGTGCCCATGTAGTAGGTTGGCATGGTGTAGGCTTGGCTTTTGATCAGGTCAACGTATTTGGTGTTGCCGAGAACAATTTCGTGGAAAAGTTTGAGTGTGAATTGCGCAAAGTTTACGCATGAAGAGACCATGTTTTCGATTTCTTGCCTGTTTTCTTCGCTTAGCGGTTTTGAGATTCCGCCTGGTAATCCGCAGACTGGATGGGTTGCTTTTCCACCGATGATTTCAGTGATTTTTTGGCCGTAAGCCCTGTGTTTTATGACTTCTTTTGCAACGGGCATTCCAGCTTTCTCGATGACGCCGAGGATGTTGCGTTTTTCTGGCGGTGCGTCTGGTCCCACAATGAAGTCTGGTCCGCCGAGAAAGTAAAAGTGCAGTATGTGGTCGTAGATGAAGTAGGCGCTGTACATTAGTTCGCGCAGTTTCTTTGCGGCTGAGGGAGGTTCAACCTTGAATGCTGCGTCTAAGGCTTTTACTGCCGCGAAGTGGTGAGCGACGGGGCAGACTCCGCAGATTCTGGTTGTTAGCTGGGGCATGAGTTCGGCTCTTCTGCCTATGCAGAATTTCTCGAAGCCTCTTAACTCTGGAATTTTGAGGTAAGCGTTTTCTACTTCGCCTTTGTCGTTGAGGAATATGGAAACGTTTCCGTGTCCTTCAAGACGTGTAATTGGGTCTATAACTATTTCTTTCATTTTTTAATCGCCTTTCTTCTCAAAATTGAAGCGGGAAGCGAGTACATGTAGAATGTGCCGACTGGATCTTTCACTTGGCTAAGCAACTCTTCAATCTCTTTTTCCGTGTATTTGGTTTTGCCTGGTTCGCCATCGTACCCGAGTATTGAAGCTAAAGCCGTTATCATTGCGGCTCCTTGTTCTGGCACATTCGGAGCTGGCCCGCCGCAGCCGGTGCAGGGCATGTCAACTTTTAGGCATTGAGCGCCGCAGCCGCTTCGGGTTGCAAGTCCCATACAGAGGATGCCTTGTTCAAGTAGGCATTTTTCGGGTTCAGGCGCTTTCTCGTAGACTCGGTAGATTTTGCTGATTTTCTTGTTTTCTCGTTTTCTTGGGCATTCGTCGCATACTGCTTTGAGCGGCGCAAGGACTGAGCCTTTTGGCGGCAACTTGTTGCTTGCTATCGTATCTACTGCGGCAGCGATTAATTTGACTGGTGGTGGGCAACCTGGCAGGTAATAGTCCACGTCAACGGTTTGCGCTAAGGTTTTTACTGTATCGTAGAACTCTGGGATTTTAAGGGTGCCTTCCTTAACTTGGGTTTGAGTTTTAGGAGTGACTGCTTGGGGGTTGATATTTGACTTGTCTGTTATGTAGACTTGATTGAAAATTTCTTTCTTGTCGTTCAGGTTTGCTAGTCCCGGTACGCTTCCTTGGTGGGCGCATGAGCCGAAAGCGACAAGAGTCTTGGATTTTTCTCTAAGTACTTTTGCCATGTGTTCTTGTTCTGAGTTGCGTATTGATCCGTTGAAGAAGGTTATGTCGATGGATTTTTCAGGCATCGCTTCGACATCTTTGTATTTGACGTCTATGGCTACTGGCCAGAACACTATGTCGGCTAATGCTACTACCTCAAGGATTTTCTCGTTTAAATCTAAGACTGCTATTTCGCAGCCGCCGCAGCTTGCAGCCCAGTAAAAAGCTATTTTTAACTTGTTTTTACTCATTGCTTAATTTCTCCTTCTATCACTTGTTTTAGTATTTTTGACGCGTTTACTCGGAGCTCGTTGAAGGCTAATTCTTCTGGCGGTATGCCCATTGCTAACCCGAGCAGTTGTGGGTAATGAAGAATTGGAATTCCATAGACTTCATTAAACATCTTCTCGATTCGCAACTCATTTGTATCATACATTATGTGGCAAAACGGGCAAATCGTGATTAACGCTTGAGCATCAACCATTTTTACGTGATTTAGCTTGTCTCTGGCAAGTTGCAGTGCAATTTTGTCGCTGACGCCTACGCTTGGCGCTCCGCAGCACTCTGTTTCATCAATGTAGTCGAGGCATGTGGCGCCCGTGGCTTCGATGAGCGCTTTTAGTGTTTGTGGGTCTTCTGGGTCGTCAAAACCGATGTATTCTTTGGGTCTTAGGATGTGGCAGCCGTTGTGTTCAGCAACTTTAAGCGTAGTAAGCGGCTTTACGACCGAGGCTTTTATCTTTTGTAATCCAACATCTTCTTTTAGCATTTGCAAAAGATGCTTTGTTTCGATGGTTCCTTTGAATTCCAATCCCACTTCTTTGAGATGGCTATTAATTTGCTCTTTTAGGTCTTTATCTTCTTTTAGGATTTTGTTAACTTTCTTGAGTGTGCCAGCGCAGCCTGGACAAAGCGTAAGAATATTCAAACCTTGCTGTTCTGCCAGCGCCAAGTTTTTTGCCGCTAAAATAAGCATGGTTTCATGGCTAACTGGATCTAAAGGTAAACCACAGCAGTTGAATTCGGGCATTTCAACCAATTCAACCCCGAGCTTAGATAGGACTTTGCGTGCTGAAATCTCATAAGCCGAAACGCGGTATGGGATAGCGCAGCCGAGGAAAATGAGGTACTTATTGCCCACTGGGTTGTCCTCCAGCTGGTTTTTGGACGGCTTCAACGAATTTTACGCCTTTGAGCGCTTTCCGCACTTTTTCTGAATTACCTTTCGGCAAAGGCGGTAAGCCCTGGGATTCACGTTTTTTGATTCTTAACTCAGGAATCTTGTAAGCGTACCCTGATTCAAGCAGGCTTGCAGCTTGATCTTTGAAAACTTGAGGTACACAGCCGTTTTCCGCGGCTAGATTGCGCAACACCCTGATTACGCTTGCCACTTCAACATCTTGTGGACATCGATCCGTGCATGTGAAGCAAGCCGCGCATAACCATAACGTGTCGCTTTTGAGTACTCGGTCACGGAGGCCAAGTTGAGCCATGTGGATTAGGGTTCGCGGTCGATAGCTGTCACTGAATCTTGCCACTGGGCAATCTGAAGTGCATGTTCCGCACTGGAAACATTTGAGTATTTTTTCGCTTCCGTGCATTTTAAGCAGTTCATACTTAAATTTCGGGTCTATCTCGGAAGCTTTTATCGGCTCTTTATCTAATGTTGCTGCTGGTGTCTCAGTCATGTGTAGTTCACTTTGACTGGTTCGATAGCACATACGTGCTTATTTTTACTCAGAACCCCCATTCAACTACATAAAGCTTCAGCCAATGCTAAGCGATTCTTCCATGTTTAGCTCTTGTTGTTCTCAAGGTTTTCCATTTTTCCGTTCGGACAGCTTGATGGATGCGTCTGACTCGATTTCGTTAAGAAGTTGATTGAGTGAAATGACCATGACTCTATGGGGTTTGTGCGTTGCGATGGGTAGCTTTCTTTTTTCGTGCTCCTTTAGCTGTCTTCTGGCCTGATGTTCTTCTCCTTATGGTGAGTATGATTAAAACTGCCAGTAACATGGACACGACAACTAAAGTCAACAAGATTGCCAGCTGTGTTAAGTCGGCGTTCCCCTGCGGATTTGTTACTTGGTTGACTGGCAGGTAAGGAGACCCAGTTGGGCTTTGACTTGGCGGTGCAGATTGGCTCGGCTGCGTTGGTGTTGCTGAGGGCTCTTGAGTGCTGACAGTTGAAGCGGGAGTGGGAGGGGAACTGAGGCTAATACTTGGCGATGACGGTGCCGTTGAGCTTGGCTGAGTTAAAAATGGCGTGAAAGTTACAACGCCGAGTGTGAAGTCGCTTTTGAAGTCACGGATTGTTTGATTTATCGCTTGCTGGTCTGTTGTACCCCACCAGTTATTGGATGCGTCAACGTTAGCTGAGGATGTTAAGACAAAGTTGTTTTGGGTGTTATTGTAAATGTTGTTGTTTGTTATAGGTCCCGATGAGGAGGGGGTTTGGATTCCAACTGTATTGTTCATTACAGTGTTGCTTTGGATTGTTCCCGTAACGCTGCTAGTGTAAATGCCCCAATGGTTGTTGCAGATGAAATTGTTTTCAATAGTTACTTGGCTACCTGAGGTTGTTATCCCATATTGTGGGCAGTTCGCTATTACATTTCCAGTGGCTGTTACAGAGCCACCAAGTTCCAGACCATTATAAGTGTTAATAATCACGTTGTTGGAAACAGAAGCGCTCCCTCCTGCGCCGATTCCAAACTGGTATCCTGTTCCGAGAACCAAATTGTTGGATATTACTGGTGACCCACCCGCATCTATAGCGCTACCGAGACAGTTTATAGTGCTGCCTGAAATTGTAGGTGAGCCATCGGTGCAGGTTATTGCCCATGTTGGCGCCTGGTTAAAGGTGTTGTTAGCTATTTTTGGAGAGGATCCCTGTATGGAGACTTCGGTACAGTTGAAAATTGCATTTTGAATTATACAGCCCGAGTTTGCTTGGTCGTTCCAGCCGGCGCTTGAATCCATAAATTGGATTTCTGCTGGTAGACCTCTTTCAAGACTGTTAATGGCTGTAAAGAATATCATATTATCGCTTGTGCCCTGAGCGTTGAGGGTGCCGTTAACTTGCAGATAGTACGTACCGAAGTCAACGGTTACTCCCGGCTCAATAGTCAAGGTTACGCCGCTTAAGACTCCGACGGGTCCTGTCAACTCATAGGGGCTGTCTGCTAGGTCCCAAGTGGTATCTTTAGTTATTAATCCGCCGACAGATGTCGAAGCATGCACTTCCCCAACAAGGAGCAAGCTGCTGACTAAAACTGCCATAATTAATAGGGAACAAGCAAGCCTCTTCACGGTACCATCACTAGCTTAGAAAGGGCAGCTTGAAAATATAAGATTAACGTTAATCTTTGCCCGTTTTCCCTGTTGGTAAATTTACCAGTTATCTTATCGCTTCTTCCATCCTTGAATCACGCCTTGTCCACGTAACTTCTTCGAAAAGCTCCAAACACTCCTTTTTAGTGGGCGCTTCAATGCTGATGCTTCCAAAGCTCCGATATCGATTCGGTATTTTTTTCTTCTTTATCATCGCTTTGGTTCGTGATGCTCCCCCTTCTCTCACGTTCGGACATTCTGATAATAAATTATTGTAACGCTTATTTTTCGGCTTATAAGTTTAATTCACATGCACTGATATATCAGAAACAATATAGCGCCAAAACGATTACCTTAGCGAGCCTTAACACGTAAAATTAACGACCTTTTCTACTTCCGCCGATGGACCCTGCTTAGCATTAGACGCTAACGGCAACCCACCCATGCTATCATGCAGCCTCGCCAGCGCGCTACACCTCCATCTTAATGTACGCCACAAAGACTGAGACAAATCAAGAAACTTCATCTTCTGTTCCAGAGCTACCTTATTGCACACTGCTAATCGTAGTCATTTATGGAACCATGACTGCAGTAGCCTTAGTTTTTAAAAAAGGTGGGTCATCTTTTTCACTTTACTAAAGACATTGCGCCGAAGGCGCTAAATTAGGTATCAGTAAATTTTTCATTCACTGTTTATTGGCTTCACTTAGGTGACAGGTCAATGAAAGGATTAGGATAGCGGTTGTTGGATTCTTCGTAATCCTTTTGCCTTAAGTACTTGAAAATGAAACAAAGTGTAAAATCATAGACTGCATTGAAAAGACTGATGGCGGTCATGCGGTCAGTGTACATCTTAGAGACTGAGCGCAAAGCTGGATGTGTAGCATGTAGCAGTAGGGGCTTACGTTCACCTGTTTTTATTTCTTTCATGATAGCGTCGAACTTTAGAATGTTTGCTATATCCTCAACAGGAATCTCCCAAGCTTTGATAATTCTTCCGTCGACAACCTTCGTTTCATCAAAATGCGTGTAAGTATTTCTCACCGTTCGCCTAAACTTATCCAAAAATCTTACATCATTTGATTCTATGAGGGAACCGTGACTTAAGCTTTTAATTTTCCCTTTTCCACTCCGCTCAATACCCATAGCTTTATCGATGCATTTCCCGTAGTCTTTTGTGTAGTCCTTCCCCGTCTTAAGTCTAATTCTCTCTTTCATTAAAGCCTCTAAGAATATACCCATCATTACTATGGAAGCGTTATATCTGCCGATAAGAAGAGTTTGGTAGCAGTCTTGGAGAAGTTCTTTTAGTCCATGCTCTAACATTACGTTGTTTGGTAGTTCAGGTCTCAATTGAGCAAAAAGAAAAGCTGAATTATCCTTCCACATTTCTTGGTATCTACCTAAAGGCGGCTCGCCATCAATAAGCCAAGATGAGCCACATTTTGGGCACACAAGTGTATCATCCTTTTTCTCAAGAATGGAACTTTCGCCTTTCTTTTTGCATACAGAACAGTTCAATTGTTGCCCCATTATATCAGCACTTAACATTTAGCATTGAAATGCTTATAAAAACAACCGTTAGTTACAATATCATCGACGGTTAGCATTTTTCTCAACGCAAAACGATTGCCTCGAAAAAGCTTATCTTAAAAAAGCCGACAATGATAATCCATGCGCCGAGCCAATGACAGAATTACACTGGATAAATTAGATGCGGTTTTCGATAAGGCTTTAGTCCTTTTAAGCATTCTTGCGGTTGCCGAATTAGCATATATTACAGCTCTTCCTTCAAGCACGGGCTCGTTATTGTCCGAATTGAAATTAAGTGTATTGATAGAAACCACTTTGTCTTTTCTTGTTTTAATCCCTATTTTCATTGTAAAAGAGCTATTCGTGAAAACAAATCAGGGAAGAGCAGTATTTTTCAGCTATTTTGCTGGTATCTATGGAGTTTTACTCTTTATGTTTTCCTTTCTGTTTTGATTGGAATGATTGCGGGTCTATTTCAATACTCATTTTTGGGTGCCCAAGTTTTTGCGTTAGTGGCATCATTAGTGACCTTTTTATTTACCATTGAAATTTCCGACAGATATTGGAAAGCAGGTCGACCAATATTATCGGACCATATGAGGCGTAATCGGAAAAACAGAACGTATGTACGAAAATATTTTAGAATTTGGAGCGCCTTCGCTTTTGGTTCAGCGTTAGGTATAGCGTTGTTTATAACATTGTGGGCTTTATCGCCTTTGAAAACCCATATTATTTGGCAACTATAATTGTAAAACAGGAAAATGCTTTTGTCTCAAATCTTCGTTATTGCATCACAACAAGCACAACGGGTTACTTCTTTGCCGTTCTCGATTTGGGAATAGCGTTTTTTAGAGCTACATTCAGGACAGGGTTTATTATCAAGCCAAGCGATTTGTCGTAAAAACGATAGCTTTTTTTGTACGTGCTTTTCCTTGTCTATGTGGCAATCAGCGCATTCTAAAACGTCTTTACATTTTTTGAAGTCTTAACGATTTCATTCATTGAACCACAAGAAGGACAGTTGAAAGGGCTAAGTCTTTTTTCAGTTGAAATTAGCTCGCTTGCTTTTTTAGAAACCATAAAAAGGAATAGCGTATTTTTGCTTTAAAGCCTTTGCAAGATTATTGTAACGTGCAAAAAGATAGAAAGCCAGATGAACTAAAGAAGCACCAAAGCATTAACGCTCTATCTTTTTTCTCCTTCTAGTTATGTAGAAATTAAACCTTAAAATAAAGAAGCGTAAGAAAACCCCAAAAGCCATTAAAATTATGGTAAAATACAATGATGGTATTATTGACACTTTAACGAAAGTCCACTCAAACCATTGGAAACCAAAAAAGATACCGACAAGAAGCAGTACTGTTCCATACGATTGGTAGATGCCATATTTAGGTAAAATCCTCTCTTTAACATACTTTGTTCCCTCTTCAGTTAGATGAATCTCGTCACCTGTCTTTTCTAGGAAGGGTGATTCAAAGGCGCTATAAACGCCACCAGCGCTGTAATCAACAATTTTCTTAAGTTCCGATACCTTGATTTTTTCTTTACTAAATCGATTGTGCATATAGACGTACAGGAGAACATCTCTTAGTTTGTCTCCCCTCACTGCTTTTTTCCTTACCAATACCATGTTCTCCTGAGTGTCTGCTAACAGACTACTATCTTTAGAAAGCTGTCTGTTTAAAGGGTTTAGTGCTTCTCACCCAATAAATACTGAGGAGGTGGAGAGGTGTCACAAATAATTGAAGCAGTTACTGGTATGATAGAGGTAATTGCAGATAATCCTTCATCAATACTTATCGTGTTAGGATTCATTTCACTATTGATTGCTGTTTTCATCCCAATCGGTGTTGGCGCACAGTTTCTTCTAGGAGGAGCTGGAGTATTGATGATGTTAGGCGGAATAGCTCTAAACGTATTATGGCTTGGAAGTTAGGCAACGCGCTTAATTAGCGCAAACTATTCCTTTTTTTTGTTGCGGGCATCTTTAGCTGTCACCGTCACATATCGCCTAATTCGAACGCATCAAATCCATTAGCGTTACCCCAACCAACTCTATTGGCCCCTTGAAAAGCACGTCGTGTATTGGGAACATTTTTCATTGCTTTCTTAGCTTCTACCTCAATTTGTAACCTTTCTTTAAGAGCATTAGTCTTCACCCGTTCTTTTTCTTTGATTTCTTCAATCTCGTCCTTTTTCCCTGAACTTGAAAGCTTTTCACACACTTTTGTGGGGTCGGATTGGGGTTCATTTTTACTTCTGAAAAAACGCTGCGTTACACAGTTCGCGTAGGTTGTCGGTTGTGCTTGGAAACAAGCCTCGCATGAGTTAGAATTGTAGAGCCCTTTGCTTCGTTGGCAGTCTTAGGCATCGAAAGAGATTGCCGAAAACAGCATGAAAGCGCTAAGGCAGAAGCATAAACCAAGAATTACTTGGAAAAATTGACAAACTTGACATTTAATCTTAGATGAACTGTTCCGCTGTACACGGGTGAGTTGTGCCGTTTGGGCTGTACTCTTTCCAGCCGTCCTCTTTCTTTCGGAACTTCTGTACCCAGAAGTCCTTGAACATGATGTAGATTGTGCATTCAGAATTCTTCATGATTACTCCTCTTGAAACCTGGAAATATGACAATTGCGGTTTATTGCGCGGTTCTTCTTGCTCCGCAGTTTGGGCAGGTGAGAGTGGTTTCAGGGATTTCTGTTTGGCAGTATTGGCATGCTACGAGCCGTATTTTTGGCGGTTCGTTTGCTGGTCTTTCGCTTTGCGGTATAACTTGGAACTGAATTTCTTTGGTGGTTACGTCGGGTCTACCGTGGACGGCGACGACCCCTTTGATTTCCCACTGGATTGTGTCGCCTGCGGACATGAAGGTTGGAAGCGCGCTCGCGCTACCCAAATCATTAGACAGCCCTTTTTTTGAGAAGATTAATCGTTACCGTTAAATTTAGAAAGGCGTAAATAGGCAGCTAAGCCCGTTTTGGTTGTGAGAACTTGAAGAACCGTACAGTTGCCTGCCTACTCTTGATTGTTGCATTGTTAACTGCAACTGAATTTACCATCTTCTCTGCTAATGCTTCAACAAGCGATTTTTGGGTGGCAAAAACACCGATACCTAGCTCTTCACACGAATTAGATAGTGCTGTCTTAAACGGCAAAGTGTATGTGATTGGCACAAACTTCACGGCGTACGCTGGCACCAACTCGAACTACTTGTATGATCCCGCCGCAAACAATTGGACAGAAAAAACTCCTATGCCATATTTCCAATCAGATTTTGGTCTGACGACTTATCAGGGCCAAATCTATGTCATAGGTGGATTCGTTAACAACCTTCCTAAAGCAACAGCAACTATTCAAGTGTATAATCCAGCCACTGACACCTGGAGTAATTCTACAGAATTACCATTTGCTGAAGGCGCTCTTAGAGCCGCCACTGTTAACGGAAAAATCTACGTTATGGGAGGAGCAATCACAGGTTTAGCGGTGCCGATCCCGATTGGCATAAATGAAGTCTATGACCCAAACAGCAATACATGGATTGCACTATCGAAGATGCCGGCTCCAGTTATCGGGTTTGCCATGACAGGAGTTGGCGACAAAATCTATGTAATGGGAGGCGACAATGGCTCACCCAACGCCTTCTCAAATGAGACCCAGATATATGATACTCAAACCAACACTTGGTCCTTTGGTTCACCTATGCCTGTTACCACTTATTACAGTGTTGCAGCAGCAACCACCGGCGTTTTTGCTCCAACAAGAATTTACTATATTGCTGGCGAATCGGGTTCAGCAGAGCCTTATTGCCCAACCCAAATCTATGACCCTGAAACTGGCAACTGGTCAATCGGGGCTTCAGTACCCAATCCACGGGCATCAAACGAAGCGTTAGCAACAGTAAATGACACAATCTATGCTATAGGAGATGGTTTCAATGGAACTTCATACATTTCTGATACCGAGCAATATTTCCCAGCAGAGTACACAGGCTCTGAACCTCTGACTAGCCCAACCCCGTCTGTTCCAGAGCTAACTTATTGCACACTTCCGATTGCAGTTATGTTTGGAAGTATAACCACGATGGTCTTAGTTTTCAAAAAAGTAGGTCATCCCTCTAGAGATTAAAGAAGAGACGCGCGGTATTATCCTTAATAGCCAGCTTGGTTGAAGGATATGCTTGTGAGGGGCTACTGTGAAGAGGAAGTTATTAACGCTAATACTCGTTGCGATAGTAATAGTGGTTGTAGCAGTTGCCTCGTTGGTTTTTCTGCAGACCACCCGGCAGCAGCTCGCAGCTCAGTATAATGGAACCTTAACGCATACACATGGTTATTCTGGTGCGGCTTTGACAGCGTATTTTCACTCGGATAGGACGCTTTTCAACTGTCAAGCAACCATAAGTTATACTTCGAGCAACGGCACCGCTGTTCAAATAGTCAAGCAGTTAGGCACAGTAGATGTGAACGCGCAGAATTTCGGCTTTGGTTTTTCATTAAATGATTACCCGATTCCTGCAAGCAATCCATCCTCGACTCTTCAATTCAACAATACTGCTCCTCTTAGCGGGCTTACTGTAAAAGCTGTTGGCTACACAAGCCCGTAATCGCTCGCTGACTGTATGGATACCCTGAGAAGGTGGCGACTGCGAATAGTAGTAAGAGTATAAATAAGACCCCATACAGCGCGCTCTTGCACGCTTTCCCATTCTTATTGCACACCTCTATTGCACACTTTTCCATGCTTCTAGCCATTTACCGGCTTTTCCAGAATTTTCATTGGCAATCTTTCCATTGGTCGCATGTTTAAGCGCAACCTTCTTTGCAAGCATTTTTCTGAAACGGCTCAGAACTAAGCATTAGCTTGGCCTCTAGAAAGCGTCTCTGGAGTGGAGTGCTGTGCCTTGATTAACTGAGTTGATGACGTCTTGCAGTCCGGTTGTGCGGTCGATTTTGCCCATGTTGATTGTTGGGTAAACTGTGTGTGTATACTTTGGTGGGCACACACACTTCAACACTTAATTTCGGGACAAGGCAGCGCGCATGGTTGCTATGCTTGTACCTTAGGCTGGACAGAGCCATCATGGTTAGCTGGTATGAATGGGTTTATACCTGAAAAACCAGCAAAAACCCGCTTCGCCACGCCGAACAGCAAGAACGGGTTACGGCTGATTTAAGCCCTAAACCAGATAAGCAACCTGAAACAAGCCCTGAACGCAGAACCGCCTAACTATAGACCTACCCTACTATTTGCAACAAAAAACCGCCACAAAAAGCGAACGAAAGAAAGAGGAAAGAAAAGCGGCTTACCTGACCTTACGGTCAACAAGTCTGCCGTCTGCGCCGAACAGTTTTATGTCAAGCGGCATCTGCCCAACCGCATGGGTCGCACAGCTCAGGCATGGGTCGAAAGCGCGGATGACTGCTTCAACGCGGTTCAGCATGCCTTCCTGAAGCTCTTTCGCCTTTACGTATTTTTTAGCCACCTGAGTTATCGCCATGTTGTAGGCGAGGTTGTTGTGTTCTGTTGCAATCATCATTGTGTTCGATGTGATTAGTCCCTGCGGGTCAACTTTGTAGTGGTGGATCAATGTGCCTCTTGGTGCTTCTGCGACGCCGACGCCTTCGTAATTGTTCACCATGGCTTTGGAAGTGACGTGTTCAGAGAGGATTTCTGGGTCTTTAAGCAGTTTCTCAGCGGTTTCAACACAGAACAGCAGCTCCACCAGTCTTGCGTAGTGATAGTGGAAGGTACTTTGAACTACTCCATTCTTGCCGTGTTTTTTGAATTCTTTCAGTTCTTGATCTGCAAGCGGTGTATCGCAGTGAGAAGCCACATTCAGTCTTGCTAATGGTCCAACTCGGTAGGCGCCTTCTGGGTAACCGATGGCTTTGAAGTATGGAAACTTCATGTATGACCATGGTTCAACAGCTTCACCGATAAATTCACTGTATTTTGCTGGGTCAACGCATTCCGCAGCTATCTTGCCGTTCTTGTCCACTATGCGGATTTTGCCATCGTACTGCTCCAGTCCTCCGTCGGGACCCACTAAACCCATGTAGTATGTTGGGAAGTTACCGAAGTTTTCAACTTCTTCGCTGAATCCAGCCAGCATCTTCTTGAACAGGGCAAGGGTTTTAAGCGTGCTTTCTTTGGCTTCAGGCAAATTAGCTAAAAGGTAATCAGCCCGCTCTTTCGTAAGTGGCCATTTGGCACCGCCGGGCATTATCCAATCAGCTGAATGGATTCGTTTGCCAGCGATCTTCTCGATAATTTCTTGACCGAACTTTCGCAGTCTAATGCCTTGCCGAACGAGCTCTGGGTCCTTCTCTATTAAGCCGAAGACGTTTCTTATCGCTGGGTCTGCATCCATGCCTAACAGGAGGTCAGGTGAAGACAGGTGGTAGAAGTTTAATGCATGAGATTGAATCAATTGCCCCATATGCATTAAACGCCGTAGCATTATTGCTGTTTTTGGTGGAGTAACTCCAACAATTGCGTCGCATGCTTTAGCTGAAGCTAACAGGTGACTCACTGGACAGATACCGCACGCTCTTGAGGTGATGCTTGGCATCTCGTAGAATGGTCTGCCTTCAGTGAATTTTTCGAAGCCCCTAAAATCAGTCACTTGGAATCTTGCGTCTCTTACCGTGTCATCGTTGTTTAGGAAGATGTTTACTTGGGCGTGCCCCTCTATTCTTGTGATTGGAGCTATTACGATTTGTTTACAGTCTTTTTGTTCTTTAACCATATTTTGTTTTACCCTCCATCTTAGGTGTTCTGCCAGCCAATAGTTCGGTTAACACGTAGTTAATCAGGTCTGCTGGCGGCGGGCACCCTGGAATGAAAAAGTCCACTTTGACGGCTTCATGAAGCGGACGAGCCGTAACAAGCAGTTTTGGCACTTGATCTGGTGTCTGCGGGTTTAAGTCAGACGTGCTCAGGTAAGCTCTTTCGATGATGGCTTTGTCGCTGTGTGGCCAAGCGTTTCTTAGAGCGGTAACGTTTCCTGTTACAGCGCAGTCGCCTAATGATATTAAGATTTTAGTGTTTGCTCTGACTTTTTTAAGCATAGTTAGCTGTTCTTCGTTGGCTAAGGCGCCTTCAATCAAGGTTACGTCAACGTTTTCTGGGAACTGTTTAATGTCAGCAATTGGACTGTAAACTAACTGTATTTTCTGAGCTAAATCGATAAGCCGCTCGTCCAGATCTAAGGAAGGACATGTGACAGCCTGAGCAGCCGCTAAGCCAAACGGTGGCAACTCTAACTTTTCCTGTGGCTGTCATCTGCGGTTCCTCCTCGCCATTATAAACTCTGCAATATCTTTACGTTTAGTGTGTTCAATTGGTTCTTCTTCAATGTAGATGGCGCCTACAGGGCAAACTTTTGCGCATTTGCGGCATGAAGTGCAAGAGCAAGAATTAGCCCATTGCTCATCAAGATCCATAATTACCTGAGCATCTTTTCCCCTTAGTTTCAGGTCAAGGGTGTGGACACCTTCAATTTGGTCACAGACGCGTATGCATCGGGTGCACAAAATGCATCGGTTGCGGTCAATAACTAAGAAGTCATGGGTGGAATCAACTTGGTCACGAGTCCAGTTCCGCTCAAACATCACATGGTCAACTCCAAGCTCTTTTGCCATGGCTTGCAGTTCGCAGTGGTCGTTGGCTACGCAGACCGAGCAGATGTGAGTTCTTTCGGCGAGAAGCATTTGAACAGCCATCTTGCGGTAATCTCCGAGTTTGTCTGAATGTGTTGTAATTTCCATCCCTGGGCTGACTGGTGTCGTGCATGCTGGAAAGAGTTTTGGTGAACCGCTGATTTCTACGAGGCAGAGGCGACAGCCGCCGTAGGCTGTTAAACCTTCGAGGCTGCATAATGTTGGAATTATGATTCCGTTATCTTTCGCGGCTTTCAGAATAGTGGTGCCTTCTGGAACTGAAACTTCGACGTTGTCAATTTTGAGTTTAACACTTGTAACGCTCATGTTTATTCTTCCTCCTCTTTCTTCTTGAAGCATTTACCCGCTTCACACTTCTTTTCGACAATATGCGTGATGTATTCGTCTTTGAAGTAGCGAAGAGTGGTTATAACTGGGTTAGGTGCTGTTTGTCCAAGACCGCAAAGGCTTGCATCCCTTATGAAAACGCCTGATTTTTCAAGAGTGGAAATGTCTTCCATTTTGCCGTTTCCTGTTGTGATTTGGTCATATATTTCTTTAACCCGGGCTAAGCCTGCTCTGCAAGGAGTGCATTTGCCGCATGATTCATCCACACAGAATTCGGTGAAGAACCTTGCAGTATCAACCATGCAGGATTCGTCGTCAAGCACAACGATGCCGCCAGAACCCATAATTGCTCCAACTTTGGTCAACGATTCATAGTCGATTGGGAGTTCAAGCAATGTTTCAGGTAGACAGCCGCCTGAAGGACCGCCGACAAGGACAGCTTTGAATTTTTTTCCATCAGGAACACCGCCGCCGATGTCGAATACGACTTCTCTGAGACTGATTCCCATCGGCACTTCAATTAAGCCTGGATTGTTAACTTTGCCTGTTAATGAAAAGCATTTGGTTCCGCTGCATTTAGGCGTGCCCATCTTTGAGAACCATAAGCCGCCGTTTTGTATGATTAGCGGTATGTTGGCTAAGGTTTCAACATTTTGTATAAGCGTTGGTTTCTGCCATAAACCGGAGTTCGCTGGGTAGGGTGGACGCGGGCGAGGCATAGCTCTGCGTCCTTCAACTGAAGCAAGGATAGCTGTTTCTTCTCCAGCTACGAATGCGCCTGCGCCAAATCGCAGTTCAAGGTCAAACTTGAATGATGTTTCCAAAATATTGTCGCCAAGCAACGCCATTGACCTTGCTTGAGCTATAGCTTTCACCAAAGTTTGAATAGCTAACGGATATTCAGATCTAATGTAGACGTAGCCTTTTTCTGCTCCGACAGCATACGCGGCGATCAGCATGCCTTCAATGATAGCGTGTGGGTCAGCTTCAGCTAAAGTCCTGTTTGCGAAGACACCTGGATCTCCCTCATCTAAGTTGGCAACGATGTATTTGGGAGAGTTGTGTGACCTCGACACCAGAGTCCATTTTTGCCCAGTTGGGAACCCTGCGCCGCCTCGACCTCTTAGCCCACTGGTCATAACTTCGTAAATTACGCCTTGCGGAGTCATGGTTGCAAGGCATTTAGCTAGGGCAGAGTAGCCGCCCGCTGAAATGTAATCTTGAATTCTTGAGGGATCAATTTTTCCAGCGTTTCGCAGAACAAGTCGATGTTGCTTTTTGAAGTATGCCTCATTTTTGTATAGCATTTCTTTAACTGGTAAACCGAGAACTATGTGGTCGCGAACTATTTCTCTAACCGATTCTGGAGTAACATTTTGGTAAAGGTAGTCTCCTGGTTCAATAAGCACTGCTGGACCAACAGAGCATGTGCCGATACAGCCTGTTCGCGCAACTTTGCATTCCTTATCGACGCCGAATTCTTTTACGGCGTCTTCGAACGCTTTTAGAACTTTCAGTGCACCGAAAGGAACACATCCGCTTGAACAGCAGACGTTAATGCGGTATTTGTAAGCCCTTTGGAAATCAAGTTCTTGCTCGGTAATTTTTTGAAGATCAGCTAGCTTCAGCTTTTATTCCTCCAAGTACACTTTTTATTTTTTCAATAACTATTTCTTTTGTGGCTTTACCAATAACTTCGTCATCAACCACGATGTTTGGTGCCATAGCGCATGCACCGATGCAACGTGTGATAAGCAGGGAAAGCTTTCCGTCGGCAGTGGATCCGCCACGTTTAAGATTAAATTCTTTTTCAACTGCCTCCAAGATTTGTTCAACTTCTCGAACGTAGCAGGCAGTTCCTAAGCAACCTGTCACAATGTGCTGTCCAGGTTGCTTAAATTTAAAGAAGCTGTAGAAAGTTGCGACACCGAAAACGTGGCTAGGAGGAATGTTTAGCGACCCCGAAATATCCATTAGCAAATCTTTATCTAAATAGCCGTAGATTTCTTGGGCTCGATGTAATATTTCTAGGAGAGCGCTTTCTTGATAATTATGCTCTTTCAAAACCTTTTCAAGCATTAAACGTCTATTGTCTTTCTCACTCAAACTTTGATCCTCCTGTTAAATTATGGGGAAACATAGTCGGTGGCATTACTAATTATCCTAGTATAAAAGCGTAGAGGTTTAATTCAAATAAATCTCAAGAAGCAACCAATTTAAAACAGCTTATCGGCAAACAACCTGTAAGATGTTAGTGATTAAAGAAAGCAGGTGTTTACTCTTTTCTTTTCCATTTTAAGACTAATTTAATGGTCAATTTGCACATTTTTAGCAAGAAAATCGCTTACATTAAGCAAAGAGAATAAACGTAAAAAATACACACAATATCAAATTAAAACTTTACTAATTTGGAGCGGTTAAGCACGCTTCCTCTGACTGCTCTCAGCCTTCACTTTTGTTTTTTCCCGAATCCTCGCGACTCCTATTTTTTCTGTTGAAGATTTGGCGAAATCTTGGGCGGGAGACAGTACCCATCCGCATCTATATGTTTGAGGTCCAAAACGCCTTTCACTGTTCCGTCGCTCAAGTATTCAAGGTTGAAACCCATTTTCTTTGTAAGGCTTAAAGCTCGATAATTATCGCGTAACATTATCGCAAAGACTTTTTCAATTCCTTTTTCCTTAGCTATGTCAAGCACGTAATCAACCATTTTGGTGCCTAACCCTAAACCCTGCCAACAATCAGTTACAATGAAAGCCATTTCCCCGCTTTTTCCATCTGATTCAATGCTGAGGCGTGTTACTCCAAGTATCTTTCTTCGCCCATGTTCCGATAATTCTGCGACAATGGCTATTTCCCTGTCGTAATCAATGTTGCAGTAGCGTACTCGAACTTCATGTGGTGTATCTTTCAGTATCTGGAAGAACCGATAGCGGATAGCTTCTTCAGAGAAACTTTGGAACATTTCTAGCCACATGGGTTCATCTTCAGGTTTTATTGGCCGCAGTAGCACTTCTTGACCATTTTTTAGTGACCACAGGGATTCATACTTTTTTGGGTAAGGACTAATCACCATGTGCTCGTGGGGTTCAAATTTCTTGCAAACATCATCTTTGCTGATAACTATTCGTGCATCCAAGACTGAGACTTCTTTTTCATTTACCAACAATGGATTGATGTCAATTTCTCTTATTTGTGGAAAATCCATAAGCAATCTTGAAAAGAGAAGAATAGTTTCATCAAGTCGCTTAAAATCAACGGGAGGCGTATCGCGGTATCCTTTCAAAAGCTGGTAAACCTTGGTTTCCTCCATCATTCGGCGTATAAGGGTTATATTTAACGGTGGAAGCCCGATTGAATAATCCTTAAAGAGCTCAAAACCTATCCCGCCCATGCCGAACAAGATCACTGGTCCAAAGACAGGATCGGTTTTTCCAGCAATTATTAACTCATAACCTTTCTTCTCAACCATATGTTGAACTGTTACACCGATTATTTGCGCCTTCGGATTGTAAGCAGTTGCTCTTTGAATTAAAGTTGCAAAGGCTTCTCGAACCTCATCTGAAGTTTTTATGTCTAAGATAATTCCGTCAGCGTCTCGCCTGTGAGCGATTTGGGGTGAAAGAATCTTTAAGACTACAGGGTAACCCATGCCCTGTGCCAACGCAACAGCTTCATTGACGTTGTTGGCGACTGTGCTTTTTAGGACTGGAAAATTGTAGTATTTGAGTATTTTTTTCGTTTCTTCTTCAGTTAATAGTTCGCGGTTTTCCAAAGTGGCGTTTCTTAGTATAGCCATAATGGGGCGTTTGGGTGGCGAAGCATCCACAGGTAACTCTTCAGGAGTTTCATAAAGAAGCTCAAGATTGCGTTGGTAATTGTACATGTACATGTAAGTTTTTGTCGCTTGTTCAGGTGTGGAGTAAGTTGGTATGTTGTTGGCGCTGAAGATTTTGTTTGCATGAGCACGCCCTCAAAGCCCATGAAAGAGGTCAGGATTGTTTTGTTCTTGTAGGTTTTACTGTTGACAAGCTCAACTATGCTTTTTGCTATCTCAACCGGTTCCGAGCCTGCTTGCTGGGTAAAAATAATCAGTATTCCATCGACTGTATCATCGTCAAGGCATGCTTCAACTGCAGCCTTATAATAGTCAGCTTTAGCATCGCCAACAACGTCAATCGGGTTGCCTTTGCTCCAAAAAGGAGGTAACACATTGTTAAGCACATTCATTGTTTTATCGCTCAGTTTAGCCAATTTTCCACCTCGAGCAATCAAAGCGTCAGTAGCCATTACTCCTGCCCCGCCAGCGTTAGTTATTATGGCAAGTCTTGACCCCTTCGGTAAGGGTTGAGTTCCTAAAACCTGAGCTGCATTGAATAAGTCATTTATTTCTTCAACTCTGACTATGCCAGCGCGTTTAAAGGCAGCATCATAAATGTCATCATCGCCTGAAACCGAGCCAGTATGAGATGCGGCTGCTTTTGCGCTTTCAGCATATTTGCCTGCTTTTACAACGATTATGGGTTTAGTTCTTGAAAAGTGTCTTGCAGCGCTCATGAATTTTCGAGCGTCCGTTATTCCTTCCACGTACATTATTATACTCTTAGTTTTCGGGTCAGAGCCAAAATAATCGATTAAATCGCCGAAGTCAACATCGGCCATTGAGCCAACGGAAACAAAATTGCTGAAACCAATGTTTTCATGAATTGCCCAGTCCAGGATTGCTGAACCTAAAGCTCCACTTTGAGACAGAAAAGCAATTTTGCCTGGTTTGGGCATTTTCTCCAAAAAAGTCGCGTTTAAATTTATTTCTGGGCGAATTATGCCAAGGCAGTTTGGACCAATTAGTCGAATCTGATATTTCTTTGCGATTTGGAGAACTGTTTCTTCCAAAGCTTTTCCTGCGGGACCTGTCTCTTTGAAGCCTGCTGAAACAATAATGACACCTTTCACGTGTGCCTTCCCGCATTCTTCCATAATTTCTGGAACTGTGTTGGCGGGTGTGGCAATCAGCGCTAAATCAACAGGTTCAGGAATCACGTCAACGGTTTTGTAAGTTTTAACTCCGAAAATCTCGGGTTTTCGTATATTCACAAAATAAACTTTGCCAGCATAACCTAATTGAGTAAAATTTTTAAAAATGGCGTAACCAACCGAGCCTTCAACGTCACTGGCGCCAATGATGGCTACATTTCGGGGGTTAAAAATCTTGTCAAGGTTCAATGTAACCATTCTTAATGTAACCTCCCGATTTACTGGGTCATGCATGCATAATTAAGGTTGTTGTGTCATTTTTTTCTTTGAAGAAACAGGGATATTGGCTTACTGGAAATAATTTTTGATTTCATTAAGCGAAAGAACAGCAACGCCATTAGCGACTAACATTTGCTCTGCTTTCTCAACGTTGCTGGGGCGAAGTATCAATGCGACTTTGCCATCTACATGGATAGCTGATGAATAAGCATATTCTATGTTTATGCCGCCGTCGCCTAAAATCTTAGTTATCTTTGAAAGCGTTTCCTTAGCAGTTATGAAGATCGCTGTTACTTCTGTGTTTTTTTTGGATTTGGCGAGGTTAAAGTCAGCGTCCTCCAAGAAATGGGCAGCTTTCTGGGGCTCCTCAGTTATCAACCGCACTAAGCCAAACTCCCCTGCGTCAGCAATTGATAAGGCGAAAACTTTAACTTGGTTTTTGTCAAGCCGTGACATGACATCAAAAAGGGAACCAGGATGATTATCAAGAAAGACACTTACTTGAGTTATAGGCAAACACGACACCCATACCTCAATAGTTCCAAACAATATTTAACTTTAACCAAAGTTTAATGTGGCGTTGGAAATTTGATTTTTTTCCTGCCTGATCTTGATGCACTGGTTTGTACCAAATAGAACATCAATAACGTATTTTATGACAGAAAAGTCACAATATTTAATAGGTATCAGCACCCCTAAAAGAGTTATTCCAGAAAAGTGAAAACAATGATTAATCCCGCACCATCAAATCTTCAACATAAAAATAACAAAGCCAAATGTCCAGACTGCGACTCAGAACTTAGTGTTCCTCGGGACATAGAAAAAGGAGAAGTACTGAGTTGTCCTGGTTGTGGACTTGAACTCGAAGTTAAGAAAATAAGTGGTGGAGGTGAATACGTAGATCTTCAAGAGTTAACTATTGAAGGCGAAGATTGGGGCGAATAAGAGCATTCGCCAAAGATCCATTCGTTTTCTAAACCTCTTTTCTTCTTTTTTTAAAGTCTTCGATGTTTTCAATTGAGCCATCTGTTCTTTACTTGAAAGCTTTTACTGCAGAGAACACTATTGCTCTGACGATTATCGACACACCGAAGAGCACAACAATTGCCGCCCAGAACGAGAACCAACTTTCCTGTGTAGCGGAAGAGTTCAGAAACGTTTCGGTCAAATAGGCTGCTCCGAACCAGAAGACAAGACTCCCCGCTGTCCCTGCTACCCTGCGAATCCGGGATTTAACAAGCAGTCTCGCTGCCAGAATCACGACTTGCAAAATGCCCAAACCCAATTCAAATTGCGCTGCAGCAATATATAGACCCGTGTGGGCTGAGGGCATGGTTGGCGCTGGCAAGAGTATAGAGGTGCCTGATACTTTGACTGTGCTAAGATCTTTGGAAAAGTCAATGATGTTTTGCAAGAGATGTGGATTTATAACGAAAACTGTACCGATCAGAACTAAAACTCCGCCCACAGATAATGCACTTATGAGTCCTTCTCCGTACCAAGACCCAGGCTCAATCTTTGAGAGTTTTTCGCCCAATTTATTTCCCCCTAAATGTGTATTTGTGGATACTGCATATAACTTTTGTTTTTCTCAGATTTGACGGGGTGAATATTTTATATACTCAAACTTCACTAAAACACCAATAGAATAGGTGAAGATTTAATGTCGTATTGTCCAAAATGCGGCAACAAAGTGGACGAAACAATGACTTTTTGCCCAAGATGCGGCGCTTCATTGAAAATGGAAACTTACCAAGCTACACGTCCCCCATATACCTATACACATAGACATGAGAAGCAAGAGAAACAGGAAAAGCAGGAAAAGGGAGAGAAGCATGAGAAGAGTCAATACCGTTTTGCTGGCTGGTTGATAGCTGGTGTTGATTTTGGTGTTGCTCGGTGTGGTGGCTTACACAAACCTTGTTTATAACTGGGTACCAAGCGGACCGGAGGCAAGCGCTTTATGGGTGGTTGCAATCGGCATAATCATAATGGTTGTCGGCGTCTACTATGCCACAAGAGCCAGACGTCACTTTCCAGCTACAAATACTTAGAGAAACCGTCCCAAAAACAATCTAAACAATCTATGTTCAAGTAGTGTTAACGTTTTTCTTCGCCCAAACACTCTGAAGTAGTTTTTGCCGGCGGCTTCTATCAAGTCACCCATGTCGTACCGCGGAAACATGCATGAAGAGACTATTAGCCGCCCCCATTCGCCTCTTTTAAGTTCGTGCAGCATTTTTATTTTGTTGCCTGTATCGACCTCGAAAAGGTAAGCGTCGTAGTTAGGTGTCACGTATGGGAGGTCATCATATTGTTGAGCGAATACGCCTTCAGTCGCTGTGTACATTTCTACCACTGGCACAGACCCGAAGTATTTTCTGAGAACGGGGCCGTATCTACTTTGAATTTTGGGAACACTAGTGCAGAACAGCGCTTGGAACTTCCAGAGGTCCCGGGGTTTTTTTCCGTGTTTTCGTTTCACGTAGTTGGCGAAGGCTGTTATCACAGGCGTCACGCCCATCGTTGCGGTTACGTTCTGGTTAAGTCCCTTCTGGTAGGCTAACTCGAACCTTTTCGCCCAGTCTGCCTTGCCGATTCCTTCTCCAAGTTCATCTATTTCTTCTTGACGTGGAAGAAGGCTGACGCGGTCAAACATGGGGTTGACTCGGGCATAGGTTCCGGAGCTGTATCCGTAGGTTTCTTCTTTTCCATCCACTGTTAGCGTGTGAACACTTGAAGGAAAATTCAGATTCAAAATGTCACCTGAAAAGACCCCAAAATTCTCTGTTCTAACGGCAAAGTGCACGAGTGCTCTTGCGCCGATTGAAAAAATCTGTTTAAGATGCGTTCCAGTGGCGGGCAGCACTTTTGCCTTTCCCGTTGAACCTCGAGTCATGACCCAGCATTCTGGCGGTTCAGGAAGAAGCGCCTGATAATTGCCTTCTTTAACCTGTGCCAAATAAGGAAAAAGATCGCTGTATGATAATACAGGGAAGCTATTTCGGAAATCGGATATTTCACCTATTTTAGGAGCGTTGTGGTTTTTTCCGTACTCCGTTTTTGAATATAACGCGACCAATTCGTTTAACTTTTTTTCTTGGGCTTTCTCTGGATTTGCTAGAGATTCGTACCATGGACTTATTATTGTTTGGAGCAGTTCAAGACCATCAGTTTCAATGGACATTTTGGTTCAATTAAAGAGCACTTCTATCGCCTTATATGTTCTGCGCCGATTCGCAGTCAATCGGATAGGCTTCTTAGGCTTTCTCAAAGTTTTATGCGAGTTTTTTCTCAGTTCAGCCTTCAGAAAACTCGGATGAACAGTATTTTTACCAAACTTTATATTTGAACATCGAATATTGCTTGCTAATTGGAGAACAGCTAATTTGCTAAAGTGCACGGAAGTTTCAAAGCAGTTCGGAGGACTTCAAGCATTAAAAAAAGTGGATTTCACAGTAAACAGCAACGAGATAGCTGGGCTTGTGGGACCTAACGGCTCAGGCAAATCCACGCTGCTAAATCTTATCAGCGGCGTTTACAATCCAGATTCAGGCCAAATCGTTTTTTTAAATGAAGACATCACCAACTTGCCTCCATACAAGATTTGCGCCAAAGGCATAACGAAAACTTCCCAGACTGTTCAATCTTTTCCAGAAATGACAGCCGTCGAAAATGTTTTAACAAGTGTACTTTTTAACGAGAAAAAATCAGCAAATAAAATCACTGCGCTATCTAAAGCTCAGGAACTCTTGGGTTTTGTTGGTTTAGGCAAAGAAAAGTTTGATGTGCCTGCAAAAAACCTAAACGTTGTTGAGTTACGGCGTATCCAGCTTGCTAAGGCTTTGGCAACTAGTCCTAAACTGTTGCTTTTAGATGAGTTGCTTACAGGTTTAACTCCTGCAGAATGTGATGAAGCCATTGAACTTATCAAACTAATTAACAAGCAAGGAGTAACCGTTCTCATAGTTGAGCATGTTATGAGAGTAATAATGGGATTATGCGACCGCGTGATTGTCTTGCACCACGGCGAAAAAATATGCGAAGGAACACCCAAGCAAGTTTGCAACGATGAAAACGTAGTGAAGGTTTACTTGGGCAAAAAATTTACGCTTGGTGAGGAGGAGTAAACGTGTTAGAAGTCGAGAATGTTTCATCAGCGTATGGCATGGTGCAAATACTCCGCGATGTAACCTTCAAAGTAGAAGAGAAAGAAATCCTCAGCATCATCGGCCCAAATGGCGCAGGAAAAACAACCCTTGTAAAAACAATCATGGGTTTTCTGCATCCGAAAAATGGAACAATCAAGTTTAAAGGCGAAAACATCGAGAAACTGCCGACTTACGAGATAGTCAAGAAGGGATTAACGATGATTCCTGAAGGCAGAGAAATTTTTCCCCGCATGACCGTTGAGGAAAATTTGATGCTGGGCGCCTACACAATAAAAGATAAAGCTAAGATTAAGGAAACAAAGGAAAATGTTTACGAGATTTTTCCTGTGCTTAAAAAAGAAGGAAAAAGCGTTAGCTCAAACGCTCAGCGGCGGCGAACAGCAAATGCTTGTTATTTGCCGAAGCTTAATGTCTAATCCTCAACTGCTGATTTTGGATGAGCCTTCACTGGGGTTGGCGCCAATCATAGTGGAAAAAGTGTTAGATACAATACGCACAATCAACGACGAAGGCGTAACCATTCTGCTTGTGGAACAGAACATCCGCGACTCATTAAACGTCGCAGACAGAGGCTATGTTTTAGAAGACGGAAGAATCGTTTTAGAAGGAAAAAGTAGGGAACTTTTATCTAATAGTCACATAAAAGAAGTGTATCTAGGCCTTTGAAAAAAGAGAGGGAAAAAACGATGAACGGCAAATACTGGAACGAAAAAATCGAAACCATGCCTGCTGAAGAAATAAAAAAGCATCAGCTTAAAAAACTAAAAGAACAAGTCAAACACTGCTACGAAAACAGCAGTTTTTACAAGAAAAAATTTGACAGCGTTGGATTAAAACCTGAAGACATACGTTCACTTGATGACCTTAAAGAAAATTCCTTTCACAGTAAAAAATGATTTAAGAGATAATTACCCGTTCGGCATGGTCGCCGTTAAATCCGATGAAATATGTGAGATTCATGCTTCAAGCGGAACAACTGGAAACCCAATAGTCGGCGCCTACACAAGAAGCGACTTGGATGTTTGGCAGGAATTAATGGCAAGATCCATCTACACCACAGGCGGAAGACAACAAGACGTTATCCACATCGCCTATGGCTACGGCTTATTTACAGGCGGCATAGGCTTCCATTATGGCGCTCAAAAAGTTGGAGCCAAAATTATTCCTGCAAGCGGCGGAATGACCCAGCGCCAAATAAAACTCATGAAAGACTTAGGCGCCACAATTTTAGCCTGCACCCCAAGCTTCGCAGTTTACCTTGCTGAAACTATGGCTCAAGAAGGCATTGACCCAAGAAAAGACCTTAAACTTAAAAGCGGAATGTTTGGGGCGGAACCATGGTCAGACAAAATTAGGGAAAGAATCGAAAAAGACCTGGGAATTGAAGCCTTTGACGTTTACGGATTAACTGAACTGTGTGGTCCAGGCGTTTCCATCGAATGCAGTGAGCATAATGGATTGCACATTGCTGAAGACCACTTTATCGTCGAAACAATTGACCCTGACACAGGCGAAGTTTTGCCTGCTGGAGAAGAAGGCGAATTAGTCTTCACAACACTCACCAAAACAGGCTTGCCCATGCTCAGGTACAGGACAAGAGACATCTCCAAAGATAGAAACAGAAAAATGCAAATGCGGGCGCACACATGCCAGAATGATGCGTGTCCACGGAAGATCAGACGACATGCTGATTATTCGCGGAGTAAACGTTTTCCCCTCACAAATAGAGTATGCAGTAATGTGCTTCTCAGAACTAGCCACTCAGTACCTGATAGTTGTTGACAGACCAGGAGCATTAGACACGTTTGTCGTTAAAGTTGAATTGTCCGAGAAAGCCTCCAAAGATCCACAAGCTAGACAAGAACGCATTAAAGAATGAACATTCAAAAGAGAATTCACATTGTAACTGGCATATCCGCTGACGTTGAAATCGTTAAGCCAGGCGAACTTCCGAGAACAGAAGGAAAAGCAAAAAGAGTTCTGGATTTGCGCAAAGGCAAAATGTAAAGGACTTAACTTATGACTTCCAAGATTGCAGTAGATAAGCCAGGCAGTTTTGCCTTGCTTAACGGCGACGAGGCTGTTGCAAGAGGTGCATTGGAAGCCACCGTGAAAGTTGCAGCATCGTACCCTGGAACGCCAGCTACTGAAATTTTGGAAACCCTCGCTGAAGTTGCAAAAGAATTTGGCATTTATGCTGAATGGAGCATCAACGAGATTGTAGCAGCGGAAGTTGCTGCAGGCGCTTCAATGGCAGGCGTCAGAGCTATTGTTTCGATGAAGCATGTTGGCTTAAACGTTGCCGCTGATGCCGCCATGACTTTGGCTTACACTGGGGTTGAAGGCGGAATGGTATATTGCAGTCTGCGACGACCCAGCATTGCACAGCAGCCAAAACGAGCAGGATACAAGATACTTTGCTGTCCACTCAAAGTTGCCGTTGCTTGACGCTGGCAGCCCGCAGGAAGCCTTGGATATGGCTAGGGAAGCTTTTGAATTAAGCGAAAAACTGCATTTGCCAGTGATTTTGCGGCTTAACAACAAGAGTGGCACATGGAAAGGCAAGAGTGAAACTGGGAGAGTTCCAGAAAATCTAAGCGGAAAGCCGATTTTGATAAGAAAGGCTCAAAATGGGTGATGGTGCCTTCAAACGCTATTCGGCAACATAGAGTTCTGGAGGACAGGTTGGCTGAAGCAAAAAAACTTGCTAATCATTCAAAATTTAACGTGATTGAGGATAACGGAAGTGAAATAGGCATTATTGGAAGCGGCGTAGGTTACTATTATGCTCGCTCAATTTTGGACACAAAAAAGTTTTCGTGGCTAAAACTTGGGTTTCGTTTACCCGTTCCCAGAAGAAATAGTTAAAAATTTGCTTCCAAAGTCAAGAAAATCATAGTGATTGAAGAGCTAAGACCATACATTGAGGAAAACATTCAGCGGTTAAGCCTGCAAGTGCTTGGAAAGAGCCAGTTAGGCTTAGAGGAAATCGGCGAGTTCACGCCCGATAATGTGCGCCAAGCCTTTGCAAGTTTAGGATTAACCGCCAAAGCAGAACCGCCTGAGCTTTTGGATTTGCCGCCTAGACCACCAGCTCTTTGCCCAGGATGCCCTCACAGAGCGTTCTATTACGCTTTAAACATGGTTAACCAGCATGTTAATTGTGACAACGAGAAATGCGTTGGCTGCGACATATGCGAGTACGCTTGTTCATTTGAAAAAGAAAAAGTGTTCAATCCGCTTAAGTCTAGAATTCGCTCGGTGAGAATTGGGCAAACTTTCAACACGGCAGTAACCTGCAAAGCATGCAAAGACGCGCCATGCATCATTGCTTGCCAAGAAAAAGCCATAAGCAGTCAAAATGAAACAGGCGCCATTCTGGTTGATGAAGAAAAATGCAATGGCTGCGGCTGGTGCATAGAAGCCTGCGAGTACGGCGCGGTAACGCTGCATCCGAACACACGTAAAGTCATCATTTGCGACACATGCAATGGCGACCCGAAATGTATTCCACTCTGCCCAGAAAGCGCTTTGAGCTTAACTGGAAAATCAGACGATAAAATTGTCACAGGCGACATCGGCTGCTACACGCTGGGTGTTTTGCCGCCTGTAAACACGGTTCAAACGTGCCTGTGTATGGGAGCTGGAATTTCGCAGGCTGCAGGCATGGTTCATGCAGGCGTAAAAGAGAAGGTTTTCGCGGTTATTGGCGACTCCACTTTTTTCCACGCGGGAATGCCTGGGCTGCTAAACATTGTGTACAACAAGGCGAACGTATGCGTAATCATCATGGATAACAGCACAGTTGCCATGACGGGGCATCAGCCAACGCCAAGCTCGGGAAAAACCGCCATGGGCACTGACGCGAAAATAATTAGAATTCAAGATGTTGCAAAAGGTCTTGGAATAGACAAAGTGGACATCGTTGACCCCTACGACATCAAAGCCACAACAGAGGCAATAAGAAAAACTCTTGATTACAATGGTCCATCAGTCATTATCTCGCAGAAGACCATGCCCACTTTTAATTGAGAGAGGCAAACCCAGAGAAGTTTTAGAAAAATGCAACGCTTGCGGAGTATGCGTGAAAGCCTTCGGTTGCCCAGCCATCTCCTTATCAAGCGAACGAGCCGAGATAGATGCAACTCTTTGCTATGGATGCGGCGTCTGCGAAACCGTCTGCCCCTTTGAAGCGATAAGGAGAAAAGAAAAATGAAGCTTGACATAGTTTTCAGCGGCGTCGGCGGACAAGGAGTTGTAGTTTTAAGTGATATTTACTGTGAAGCCGCAATGCTTGATGGATTTGATGTGGCAAAAGCGGAGATTCATGGCATGGCGCAGCGTGGAGGGTCAATAGTAGCTTATGCAAGAATCGGCGATAAAGTTGAGTCTCCGCTGATTGAAACTGGAAAAGCTGATGTGCTGGTTGGGTTTGAAATTCTTGAAACTGCAAGAGCCCTTCCAATGCTAAAGAAGAATGGCAACGTAATTGTTAACATGAAGTATATTCCGCCAAGCTGCGCTGTTTCAGGAGTTAAACCTAAGAAAACCGAAGAATTAATGCAGATTCTGCGGTCAAAAGCTAAGGTTCATGAAGTAGACGGCGTAGGCATAGCTGAGAAACTGGGAAACCTGCTGGTTGTCAACACTGTTCTTCTTGGAGCCTTATCTGCTCTTCCAGAAATTCCAGTCAAGCAAGAATCTTTCCAGCAAGCCATAGCGGGCAGACTTAAAGAAAAATACGTTAATTTGAACCTGAAGGCGTTCCAGCTAGGCAGAGAAAGCGTGTTAATGAGTTAATTTTATTAGCACTTAGCTTAGATATAGCAAAGAAAAAAGTGAGAGGATGCAAATTTGAATAAGAAAATACTTGCTTTAATAATCGTTGCAATTATATGCAGTTGCAGCAGTTGCAGCTATAGAATTATCTTCAACACCAGCACCTTCAGCTGAAGCTCGAAACATCAACATAGGCTTAGTTGCGCCAGTATCTGGATCACCAGTCGGAGTAGACATGCAACGTGCAGCTCAGATGGCTGTGAACGAAATTAACAATGCAGGCGGCGTTTACGTGTCCAGTTGGAATACTCAAGTGAACATTACTTTAGTAACCGCTGACACAAAGGGCGATGCTCCAGCCGACGCTAAGACAGCCGTAACCCAATTAGAGAATACAAACCCAGTTGACCTATTCATCGGTGGATACGGAAGCGCAGGAACTCTTGCCGACGAAGTAGTGGCTATGCAAAACCGATTCCATTCATAATAACTGGTGCATCAAATGATCTTGTCACAAGAAGAGGACCACAAGGCAACTATGGCGGTTTCGGACCGACAGGCACGTACAGCACAAATGACTCAGAAGGAATGAGTTACATTTTCCACTATTGCACCACAACCTACGACTACACTAAGACAGTAGTTGATTTCTTTGCTCAAGTAATGAAGCCAATGGTAGCACCAGACCGAAATTTCAGCCTCGCTATACTTTACCGAAATGACGCCTTTGGACAAGGCGTTGATCAGGCAACCAAATACTGGATACAGAACGAAAGCTTACCTATCACTGTCGTTTCCGACAGAGGTTATACTGCGGGTGAAACTGATTTCACAACTGACCTCAAAGTTGTTCAACAATCAAATCCAGATGCAGTGTTTGTCGCTGAAAACCCAAACTTAACACCATTAGTAATTCAGCAGGGATGGAGCACCGTTGGATTGAAAACTGTTTACGTTGCAGTCGAGAACAATCAAGACCCCGAGTTCTACAGTCTACTTGAAGGCATGGGTAACGGTATGGGCAATGGTCAACTGATGGAGTCAAAGATGGATCCCTTCATGGTGCCCTCATACAGCACAGCGGTCGGAACTTACTCAGCGAAATTCAACCAGACTTACGGGGTAATGCCGGGAATGATGGGCGCTGACACCTATGACGCATTCTACATCGCTAAAGCAGCAATCGAAAGTGCAGGCACAATTGACAAAGCAGCCGTGCGCCAAGCTATAGAAAACACTAACATGAAAGACAGCCTTATACTGACGCAAACTGGAAAAATACAGTTCAGCACAGGCATTAACTACCATGAGATACAGCCGGTAACCTTCATGGAGCAACTTAGTTGGAACTCAGCATAACAAGCTTCAGTCACAAATAATCTGGCCATCAACCGCTGCAGGCATAAGCAACTTTAATCAAACAACATTCGTTTTGCCAACTGGATACGTTGCTGGAAACTAAAGAACCCCTTTAAACATCTCTTTTTTTCTTTAGATTCGACACTAAAATGTTTTAAATACTTAAGTGAGAAATAGTTGAGCCAACTGCCAAACTAATCATGAATAGGAAAACGATTCAACATGTTCGTAACGGCATCAACAATCATTTTTACTTTAATCTGGGGGGTGGCGATTGGATGCGTTTACATGTTGCTGGCAACTGGATTAAACATTATTTTTGGCGTTATGAAACTTGTGAATTTCGCGCATGGGCAGTTTCTCATGATTGGCGCTTTTGCAGCTTGGGCTATCTCGGTTGAAGCTGGATTAAACGCGTACATTGCAATTCTTATTTCAATAGGCATCGTTGCAGCCATTGGCGTTGTTGTTCAACGGTTTACTTTCCGCAAGGTTCTTGGCACAGACAAACTTAACGAAATTTTTGTCAGCCTCGGGTTGATTTACATCTTTGAAAACGCCGCGGTACTTCTTTGGGGAAACGGGTCTCAACGGATTGTTAGCCCTTTAAACGGTTTAAGTTTGAATTTGCAAAGCATTTCGATTAGCTATGACCTCCTTGTTGTGGTCGCGGCGGTTATCGGCATCCTCATTGCTTTTGGTGTTTTGATATACCGAACAAAAATTGGATTAGCAATGCGAGCAACAAGCCAGATTAATCAGGCAGCCATGCTCATGGGAATTAATGTTGATAGAATTTACTTGATTACCTTCACTTTGGGCTCAGCCCTAGCTGCTGCGGCTGGAGGATTATACGGCGTCATCTACACATTTAATTTTCAGAGCGGAGAGTTGCCAACTATTATTGCTTTCGCAGTTATCATTCTTGGCGGTTTAGGAAGCATACGAGGAGCCATCGTTGGCGGCTTACTGTACGGCATCGCGGAGCAAATGGCAACTCTGTTCCTTGGGGGAATCTGGTCAAGTGCCGTTGCATTTGCCCTGCTAATCGCAGTTCTAATTGTTAGACCTAACGGGCTATTCGGCGAAAAAGGAGAATGACATGATAAGTAAACAGAAACTAAGCGCTCTCGCCCAATCAAAAAGCTTCCAACTTTTCCTAATTGCCACTGCAATTTTGATCTTGATTCCAGTTTTCATTCGAAATAGCTTCTTCCTATTCGTTTTCACCCTCATATTCATTTTTGGGATTTATGCGGCAAGCTGGAATTTTTTAGCTAATTCAGGGCAAGGGTCCCTCGGTCACGCTGTTTTTCTAGGAATCGGCGGTTTTGCCTCAGCCATAATCGGCACCAAAATATCAGTTGCCATAATTTCAGCTTCAGGGGCTTACACGATGCCGATAGGCTTCTTATCGGTGCTAATTCAGGTTCTTGTGATTCTTGTAGGCGGGTTGCTTTCAGCAGGAATTGGCTTGCTGATTGGTTTGGCATGCGTTCGATTGAAGGCTTGGTATCTGGCAATAGTTACCTTTGGTTTCTCAGTTATTGCTGAAACGCTCTCAAGCCAGTTTGATTCCATCACACATGGGATAAATGGTTTTCCCCCGGCAACCTTTGTGCCAAGCGGGTATCCGTTTTACCTTTTGGTGATTCTTTTCGCTGTCGCGTCAATTTCGGTGATGTATCTATTAATGAAGTCCCGAATGGGCTTGGCTTTCAGAGCTATTCACGGCAACGAAGCTGAGGCAAGAATGATTGGGATTAACACAGCGAAGTACAAGCTCATCGCCTTTGTCATCAGCACATTCTTCGCTGGCGTAGCTGGGGGGTTATATGTTTATTTCTATGGGTTTGTTGATAACTCCATTTTTTCGGCGACTAACTCGTTTACGCCGCTTATAATGACTGTTATCGGTGGCTTAGGCACGGTAGCCGGTCCTATAGTGGGCTCGATTTTCTTTACCTCAGTCGGGCAAATTCTGTCAACCCAAAGCGTAACACAAAGCCTCAACAGTACACTTGGTCCATTCTTTCCTAAAGCTGGCTATGTTGGACCACCTTTAACTTACCTGTTTATAGGGGTACTTCTGCTGTTAATCGTGATTTTCTTCCCCAAAGGCTTAACACCCTTGTTCCAAAAGTTTTACAAATACATAATGACTGAAGAAAAACCGGAGAAGAAGAAAGCATGAAAGGAACAGATTATTTTGCCGAAGAGTTAGGAATCAAACTGATCGAAACCAAAGACGGCTACGCAAAAGTATCAATGAAAGTGGAAAAGAAACATACAAACGCATTGGGCTTCACCCATGGCGGCGCAATCTTCTCGCTGGCAGACTACGCTTTTGCACACGCATGCAACTTCGGCGATAACGTGGCAGTGGCGGTTCAGGTAAGCATTAACTTTTTGAAGCCCTCAGTTGAAGGTGACGTTTTGACGGCTGAGGCGGTCAGGGTTTCTGACGGCAAAACAATGGGCTTGTATCAGGTAACGGTTAAGAATCAGGAGAAGACAGTGGCTTTCTTTTCGGGATTAGCGTTCAAAAAATAGCCGTTTTTCTTGACGTAGTTCGTTGCAAAGCATTAGCCTATCCCATGCTCGGTGCTGTGTCTCTCTCACAGCCTACCCCCGGTTAGCTAGATGATTCTAATAGACGCCAAACATAAATCAACATAGCACTGCATAGAATCGATGTCGCACTTTTCAACGTGAAAACGTGTTTCATTCTTGTAGAAAATGGCAAACTAGCACTCGCAGGCTAAATAGGTACAATAGACCCAACAATATTTTTATGTTGGACTCTCCCCTAGATTCAAGATGCTGGGGTGGCCGAATGGTTCAGGCGACAGCCTGCAGAGCTGTTATATATGGGTTCAATTCCCATCCCCAGCTCCAAAGTGATCTTTACGTTCTAACGGCATAGCATAGTCAAGAAATGTTGACTAAACTCAGTCAAGGAACTTTTACGAATAGCCTTTTATCTCCTGCGCTTGCCTAATTCTAAGCATGGGTAAAATAGGCAAAACTTTCGAAATATTTCTAACTCTAATTATCGCTATGTCATGTCTGACCTTGCTGACCGTTAAACCTGTAAATGCTCAGTCGATACCTGCACCATCTGTTCCACAATTTACTATGCAACTTGTTGGTCCGCCCTTCACTTTCAACACAACTTATTCTTTAGACCCTAACTCTGGAAAGATTGTAGCTAACATTGGCTACACAAACCCATATAGCTACGTAGTATTGACAATCAAAAATCAACCGTTTAATCTCTCATATGGGTCATTATATTACAACGTTCGAATAAAAAATCAGAATACAATTACACCTAATGAGAATTGGACAGTAATTAGCTGGGGTGAAGATAACCCTAATCCAGAACAAACCACTGGTTCTGAATACACTAATATCTCTCTCAATATTGAAGGTCAGGGATTGCCAAGTCTTGCTGGTACTCAAACCGACATCCAAGTTCAAGCAATGCTCGGCAGTTACAGTTATGAACGCACTGGTCTATTGACTTATTGGGGATATACTTTTACTGGCGTGACAAGCGGTTGGAGTAATTCACAGACAATATCCGTGCCTGCAAATGTCCCTTTGAACACTACACCAACTTCTTCAACTTCAACGCCGACTTCCACGCCAACTTCAACTTCCTATAGTAGTTCTCCATCTACTTCTTTTTTGCTAATCACTAATACCATTTCTCTCACAGTAATTGCAATCTTGTTAGCCGTAATCATTGCTCTATTGCTTCTTCTGAGAAAAAGAAAACCACTAAGCTAATTCAATAACCTTTTCCCAAACCCATGTGTACTCTACCCCTATATTCTCAAAACTACCCTTGCCAGCCCCAATTTCAACCGCTTTAACAGTGCCTATAAAAAATCGCCTGTTATCAACTACTATAGCCAACAACTTACTAAATTCCTTTGATAACTAAGTTGCAATAACCCAACACCTGCTTATTCAACATCCTTAAAGTCTATTGACAGAGACAGTTTGCACGCCAACAAGAAAAGCCATCAACAGTTAGCTACTAAAAGCCAACCTACAAATTTACTGAAAAAGGCTCTATGTGCAAGTGGCTAAAAGACGCCAATTTAGGCGTTATTTGTAAAAATCGACTTATGACAAGGCTTTTAAGCAACATAGGCTATGAACCTGAGCAGCGATTTGACATGGAAAATCAAGAGCTAAATAATGAAACCCTCTCTCTTAGCAGAGGCTCTCTTTCGGGAAAGAGAAATTCTATGGGTTCAATTCCCATTCCCAGCTCGACTTACAGCAAAAGCAATTTGGAATTCTTTTTTGTGCAATCACTTTTCCAGAATATGTCATACTAGAATTACAAGTTAAATTCACTAAAGCTTATTGTCTATGGCTACTTATGAGAAAAATTTTGAACTTCAAATTACTATTTCAGAATAGCTATATGTCCGTTTGCTGATTTTTTCTTTGCTTTTTTAAGTTTTTTATTTCTTGTTCGATTTGTTCTATAGTCAGGGTTTCAGTGGCGTTTCTTAATTCAACAACGGAGTCGCCATAGCACTCTTTGATTTCACTGATGAATTCTATTGCCCTCTTTGTTCCAAGTTCTTTGGCTAGGGCTTCAAAAGGAACTTCGACGGTGGCAATATGCGAGGATGTCATTTTTTATGTCACTCTTCATTTTTCTTTACGTAGTTTATTGGATTCCTAACTTTTAACTTATATCCTTTATTTTCAGTGAACATTTCGATGCAATTCCGGCTACCTAAAATTTCATCGTCACAGGTTAGAAAGAAATTCGCTTTCCCTACTCATGCTGCCGCCAAGTGTAAGGCGTCTAAGGAATTGAGGTTGCATTTTGCGATGATTTCTTTGGCTATTGTGATTAGTCGTTTGCTGCTGGTTATGTTGATGTTGCTTAAAATTTTCTCGAAGCCGCGGATGTTTTTCCTTTTTAACGGATCTTTAATTTGTTCGATTTCAAACTTCACATAGTCAGAGCTTATTATCACTATAAACGCCTTTTTCAACGTCATCAACAATTTTTAGCAAGGCTTCAGTTTCGGCGTTGATGCGTCTGTCTTTTTGATCATCCAGCGGTCGGCAGTAAATATTTGTATCAAGGTAAACTTGCCGTACAGGTTTCATCTTCATCCGAGCTCTTGGATATGTGTTGTCGCCTTTGGTGCTTTTTAGTTTTTTGTGACTGGCAAAACGCTTCCTACGCCTCTACGGTAACCTGAGCAGGTGAACCATTCCCTATTGTTGATTTATTGTAGCGTCTGCAGAGCTGTTATATATGGGTTCAATTCCCAGCCCCAGCTCCTAATTACCTTTGATTCATCGTTTTCTGTTCCCATTTTGTTCCCATGTTAAGCAAACTCTCAATTAACCTTATGATAAGAGGAAAGGGGTACTTGACCAGATACAACTTTCCCCTTTACAAGTCGCAGAACTAGTACTTCCACACTCCAACTAGTTCCATGACATGGGTAAGGAAAGACTTCAATCTACACTTTCACCTTCCTTAGCCTTAACAATTTTTTATTAAATTAGAAGTTTTCATGGATGATAAATCTTAAATCTGAAAAGCGTAGAAATAGACCAATTCTTAGTAAAGAAACTTTGACAAAGGTTAGTCAAGAAACTTTTATGAAAAGCCTTTTATCGCTAACCTTTTCTTTGCTTTAAGTATGAATAGCAGAGGCAAGGGTTTTTTCATTCTTCTTATTGGCTTCTTAGTAGTCACAAGCATAATTATAGTTAAGCCAACTCTTGCCCAATCAATACCTAAACCTTCTGTACCAGAATTTACCTTAGCACTTGTCAGTCACCCATATGATGTTGCTCCCACCACCACAATAGACCCATACACTGGAAAGAGTATAATAACACAGAGTGGTTATCATGTGGAAAATCAATCAATAGACATTACAATAAAGAACCAGCCCTTTACGCTCTTCTCTGTTAACGGTTCAGAAGTTGATTTTTGGTATCAGGTTCAGTTTAAGGGGCATTATTCGACTGATTGGCAAATTTATTACATTCCGCTACCCAACTCTATAGAATCAACTACCAACATTCCTCAATCAAACGGTGACTATACAATTATTTCAGTTCCAACGAATAATGATCAGGTAAACTCTGGTAGTATGACTGACTTTACTCAAGGTGGACAGGTTGACATTCAAGTAAAAGCATTGGTAGGTTCTTTTATTCTAATTCCCCACGGGCTTGTATATTATGACTACACAGAATTTGTTGGTGAAGAAAGTGAGTGGAGCAACACGCAAACCATTACCATAACTGACAATTATGCTTCTACAACTGCAAATCCTACAACGCCTTATTTGCCGACTTTAGCACCTTTCATAAACAGCAATGGGTCAACGCAGATAACCATTCAAATATCATCTACTAACTTACTTTTACTGGTTGGTATAATATCGGTAGTTGTTTTAGCTATGGTTCTAATTATAGTGCTTTCGATTAGGCATCGAAAAGCCATTAACTTTAGCAAGTAGACGTTTGCCCACAGCATACGTGAAGTTTACATTAAATGGTTAGGCTATGACCAAGTACATTCGAGGGTTAGAAACTTAATACCTACCAACGAAATTTTACTAAATGTTTTAAGCACTTAGAAACTTGGAATTTCCAGTGAATTGCTGATCAAGTCAAGGCGCGCTTTGTTTATTGTTTTCGTGTGCCTCAGAATTCGTTAACTGACATCATCGATGGGACTACCAATCCTTTCTCCGACTGACGTGTTTATCTTCACAGGCAACATGCTCTAATGCAAGCGGTTAAATAAAAATAATCGCGCACCTTGCGCCAGTTAGCCAAACCAGTTTAACTCCAGCAATCACCGCTATTGCTTTAACGGCGGCATTAGTTATTGGCATAAGCGTAGGTTTGCTAATTAATAGAAAGCATAAAAAAAACCTGGTTCAATTCCCATCCTCCAGCGTCATACGTTACTTTTCTTTCCGAACATTTCACGGAAACTGTTTTATCTTACTTTAAAGTAGTAATTTGTGGTGAGAATAATGGTGCAGCAATGTACAGTTTCCACAAAAATCCCCAAGCAACTCAAAGAAAAAATTCAGAAGTTCAAAATCAAGCCATCTAAGATTCTGCGAAAAGCCCTTGAAGATGAAGTGAAAAAAAGAGAGGTTGAAGAGCTAAAAGAAGAGATAGAGAGGTTAAAGCCGATACTTGAGAAGGTGAGCATGGAAGATATAGTGAAGGGTATAAGGGAAGATAGGGATAGCCGATGAAGTGTCTTTTTGATTCTTCGGCCATATTTAGAGCAATTAAAGAAAACAAAATTGAGTTTTTGACTGGAAACTACACATTAGAACTAGCGAGATATGAACTGGGAAACATCATATGGAAAGATTATGCCTTACAAGCAAAGGTTTCAGAGCAAGAAGCAAAAATTCTGGCAAAGTCAATCAACCACACCTTAACCATAATGAACGTAATAGAAATAACCGACAGCGAAGACGAAATATTAGATACTGCAATCAAGCTAAAAATTACTTTTTATGACGCTTCATACGTTTATTTTGCTAAGGCAAAAGAACTAAAACTGATAACGGAAGACCTGCGGCTAATCAAAAAAATAACACCAGTGGCAAACGTTTCCACGTTAGACGACATTAAATAGACTTGCATCCTTGACGGTTATGACTGCCTTAAAAGCGATCCCAATGTATCAACGGAGTAGGGGCGGACAAACTGTCTTCAGTAAATCCAAAAATTGCAGCAAAGCAATTGAGGCGGCAGCCTGCAGAGCAGTTATATATGGGTTCAATTCCCATCCCCAGCTCCAAAGTTGATTTCCTAAATTTTGTCGTTAGTCAAGAAAGTTTGACTACAGTTAGTCAATAATCTTTTACAATAAGCCTTTTAACGTAAACCATATCTAAAAGTAAATATGGGCTGTTGGAGTAAGACTTTCGCTTTCTTGATTGTCGCTATTTTTCTGGCTTCGTTAGTTATACTGGTACCTACCAGAGTGAAAGCTGCTGCTCCAAGAACGATTACCGTTCCAGATGATTACCTTACAATTCAAGCGGCAGTAGGCAATGCATCAGATGGCGACAAAATAATGGTTAGAAATGGAACTTACGAAGGACAGGTTTTAGAGATAGACAAGAGTCTTTCGCTCATAGGGGAAAATCCTAACACAACCAAAATAATCTTGCATCCGCTGCAAAAACGTGTATTCAATAACTCTGACTATATGGCTTATGACCACCCGATTCAAATCAGTGCAAACCAAGTTTCAATATCGGGCTTCACAATTACGAGTGATGGGGGATCCTTCTCGGTTAATGGAGCAGACCTGCAACTAAGAGACAATTACTTGGATCTTGAAGTCGCTTCATCGGGCGATGGAGCCCAAATCATCGGAAATAACTTTGACGGACTGTTTCCAGTATGTTTAACTCTGCATGGGTCTTACCAAGTCATTGTAGACAATACATTTACAGATTCAGGCATGACTTGTGACGGGTCATTTAACACAATTATTAACAACAAAATTACAATTTACCAAACGCCCTATGGCTTGCTCTCAGCAGTCGATTCCAACTCTGGAATAGGGTTAGCTGGTTCATCAAATTTAATATTAAATAACACAGTTAATTACGGAAGTGTAAATTTGGGAAATGCCGACAATAACCTTATTGAAAAAAACAATATGTTCGGTATTGAGCTTTTTAAATCAAGCAACAACGAAATCTGTGGAAATGACGCGTCCGTAGTAGAGTCTTATGTGAATTCAACTAATGTTTTTTACGGAAATAACATACAAGGCATCGCATTAGCCGATCAAAACGTTGGAACTTTTTACGAGAACAATTTTGAATTTGCAGGTCCGAGGACGCCTAGCAGTGTGATGGTTGATTTGGGTGTGCTTAATTCTCTTATTTTCGATAATGGATCAGTGGGTAATTACTGGAGCGACTATTCCGGACACTACCCCAATGCTAAAGAGATTGATAATTCGGGAATAGGCGACACACCCTATGTAATGTATCTTCTCAACGGAGCTTCGTCCATTCATAAATATGTGCTAAGCGACCAATCCAAATACACAATAACAATCACAGACCGTCACCCACTAATATCACCCTTCAACACTTCCACAATTCAAACCCAATTGCCTTCATGGACAAACACAACTCTGCCAAATTCCACGCCAGAGCCCTCAGTCTCACCGCAGAATCAGGCAAGCACCCAAACACCCCAAACTTCACCTACTCCGAATCTAAGCTCTTCTTCAGCGATAGATGCTTTCATTTCATCAGCTGCCATTCCTATTATCGCTGCTTTTGCAGTTCTCGTGGTTGTTATTGTCTGTCTAATAATTTATGGAGTGCATCGGAAGGTCAAACCAGCCACAAATAAATCTCCCGCTACATAAGGTCCATTTCCCATGTAGATTGTACAGGTGAACACCGTGTACTTTGACGTTGCGTAGTTTTTGTGGAAGTTAAAGATTCCCGTGACGGTGTGTACCTGCCTTCTCGCTTCTGACCGATTGCTGCTGACATAAAAGCTGTGTCAAGAAATCTTTACAAACAGTCTTTTATCAAACTAAGAAGTTTGGTTGATTGCTGGTGTAGCAATGACGAAGCTCATGGAAATTGCAGTTGCCACAGCTATCATATTTCTTATGACCGCAATATGCTCTTCGTCGGCAATAGCGCATGTTTACACATATCAACTGCCTAATTATGTAGTGATGCAAGTAGACAACGAATCTGCCTCGCCTAGCCTTACCCCAACTCAAAATCCCACGCCGACGCCCACATCATCGCCTACAGCGGCACCACCAGTTATTTCTTCGGTGATCCCGATCTTGGCAAGCAGGTTGCAGACAATTCGCATCCACGGCAGCGGCTTCGGCAACACTCAACCTCAACTCATTAATCTGGGCGATGGATCAGTGGATACCATCGGCGCAGGTACAACGCCAGTAATCAGAATATACGATGAAGGCAATTTGAACAATTGGGAAGCAGGCGTACAAGATTCTCCCAACTCTGGCGGAGACAGTATCGGCGTTATATTGGTGAGTTGGTCAGATACAGACATAGTTTTAGGCGGATTCGGAATCGCATTGAGCACAAATGGCACTGGCCAATGGAGCCTCTCGACTGGAGACCCGCTGTTAATTGCGGTTTTGACTAATAAAGGACAAGCAGTTTACACCGCGGTTGCTGGCTCAAGTCAATCCAGTCAAATGGGAGTGCAGCCTAAAATATCTTCAGTGACTCCGATTGCCGCGGCTTTGATGCAGAAAATTGTTATCTCTGGAAGTGGCTTCGGGAATATTCAGCCTCAACTTATGAACCTGAGCGATGGATCTGTGGACACTGTCATCGGTGGAGCCAGTCCTGTCATAAGAATATACGATGAGGCTGGGTTGGACAGTTGGGAAGCAGGCTGCACGGATTCCCAATGGGTGCCTAAAGACAATGTTGGAATTTACTTGATCAGTTGGTCAGATTCTGAAATAGTCTTAGGAGGCTTCGGAACAGAACTAAACGTAAATGGGCAAGGATCCACTAACATCAGTCCAGGAGATCCACTGATAATAGACTTGGTGACTTCTAACGGGCAAGCTGCATACGCCACCACCGCGGTTTCCAATCAAACCATCCAAAACCCATCTCCAACACCGAATCCCTCAGCACCTACCCTTACAATTGCCTGCCAAAGTTCCACAACATATTCTAACTTCCAAGTGGAAATCACGGGAAGTTTAATTGCTGACCAACAAGGCGTGCCTTTCACTCCAATCCAGCTGTCCTACAGCGTTAATGGCGGCAACTCTTGGAACGATCTTACTCTTGTGAACACAGATAGCAATGGAAATTTCTTAGCAGTTTGGAATCCAGCTGTAACTGGAGATTATCTGCTTAACGCTGAATGGGCTGGGAACGATGAGTATCTTCAGGTAAACACGACGGTCAGTTTTGTGGTGACACCTTTCGAAAAAGAAAGCGTTTTTTCTGTGCAATCGAATTCTACTCTGTCAGAAATTTCTTTCAACTCCACAACCAGAGAATTGAGCTTTGTAGTCAGCGGTCCTCCAGGCACGACGGGCTACGTCGACGTTTACTTTGCCAAATCATTGATTAATGATGCTTCCACATTAAACATAAGGCTGGATGGAAACCAAATACCCTACACCGCGCAATCTATTGGGGATTCTTGGCTAATATCATTCGCATACCACCACAGCACGCATCAAGTAACCATGAACCTAAACGCCACATCACCATCAATACCGACAAGACAGATCATACTTTGGGCAATATATGGAGTAATCGCTGACGCAATAGCAATAGTAACAATTCTCCTATTCCTAAGAAAACGAAGAACAAGAAAAATGCCTTCGGCATAAATAAAAAAATTCTCGCGAAGAAATGACGAAAGGACCAAAGAAACGTGCATAGCTAAGTCTCGGACTGCTTTGAGCTTGTTTTAAATAGTTAAACTGTCCTACATAATATATGGGGAGTACGGTTGCAAGTACAACGTGTGTGCTTCAATGAGTTCCCCGATCAATGTGTAGAATGCCCAGAATACAGTGAAACAAAACACGCTCAGGCAACGCAAATCAATTTGCTGGCGGGGATGGGGATGATGTACCCGCCATACATGGAAAAAGTCATCAAAGAATGTAAGCGGTATCACAAGCGGAAAGTTGAATATCTGAGGTAGAAAGAAGCCCAGCACAACTCTGCATAATCAAGCCTAGTGAAATTGACTGCAAAACCAAGTTATCGGGGAAAAGTCTCGATTTTCACATTATCCCTTAGAAGATGACCAAGACGTTATACCAACGCAGGGCAAAATAGTTCCTAACCTGTTTTAAGTAGAGTCTCTTTCCTTGATTTGGTCAGAAACGACGCAACTCGGCTGGCGCATAAAGTTGAAAGCTACGTTGACTGCTCAGGTCTTCCCCATTGCTCACGCCAGTATTTGCTTCTCGACCTCCAGAACAGCAGTCGAGCGACAAACAACACCAGCATGATAACCAACAAAATGATAAGGAATTCCCCAGGTAAATACCCGCTGCCGAAAAAGCCAAAGTAAAACAGCGCAAACACGATGATGATGCCAATCGGCAGCATAAGCAAAACTCCGACAATGGGATACACACTTGGCGGACCCGCTCGATTCCAGCCGCCCCCTCCGGCGCCTCCAGACCCCATTTTGCCACGTTGCTCTTGGATTTGTTTAAGTCTTTCTTCATTCAGATAGTACTTGCCGTTTGTTTCAACGAAAATGCCTGATTGTCCAAGTCTTCGATGCATGGCTTCTTCAAAACGCGGCGGCAAACCCAGTTCCTGGATGGTTAAGGCTTTTTCTGGGCTTGTAGCTCCTTTTTGGCGGAACTTCTCAATTATCTCTTCTAGCCATCGACGGATTTGTTCTCGGTTTCTATACATCTTGTTTTCCTCGTGGTGTTATGTTTCTGGGTTTTCTTTTTCAGCAACTTCAAGTCCCTGCATTATTTTTTCCGCGAGTTCCTTCATGGCGTCGGCTTTAACCATGGCGATGCCGCGGCGGTTTCTGCCAGCCATGACGAACAGCAGGTCGCCTGGCTTGATGTCAAGTTCCTTGCGGGCTTGGGCGGGAATGACTACTTGTCCTCTGTCGCCTACTTTGACGGTTCCGTAGAGGCGTGTGTCTCTTTTTCTTTCAACCATGCGTGCACACTTTTCCTATATTTCCCACTAATATGAAAATGTATTTAAGAATTTACCCAAATCCGCAAAAGCCCACCACGCTATTTGTCTAGTTCAAGGTTAAATTCCCTGGAAAACCACGCATGAAAATGGGCAGGAGCATTTTAAAATTAACGAGCCTGTTAGTTGCCACCGATTTTCCGGGAGCTAGGTCTTTTATTCATGTAGAACATGACTGCTGACACCACGACCGCCACGGTAACTACTGCAAGCACGACGCTGATCATTATTGTTTGAGAATTGATTGAGGTTGATGGAGTTGAACTTGGCAGAGCCGACGGAGAGGGGGCGGCAACAGACATCACATTTGTTACTGTTTCAATTCGGTAGATGTACCATCCGACGGGAAACGTGAAGGTTTTCACTATTTGCCCGGCAGGGTTCACTTCCACCAGAACTGCTCCCGTGTTATTGAAGTTCCAAGGTTTATTTTCTGGAAACGCCGCACTTTGGTGTGAAGGATCCCCGAAATTCCCTATGTAGTCGCCATTTGGAAGAAGCAGGTTTGCGCCGCCGTAGGGTGTCCAGTACTGTGTTGGGGCTTCCCAACTCCAGTTAACGTAGGCTGTCATGCTTGTTTCGTTAAGTGTCACTTCCATCAATCTGCTGTGGCAATTATCAGGGTTAGTGTTATTGTCGTAGTCGTTGTCGAACATGGTGAAGACGTCTGGAGCTACCTCCTTGACATCGTGACTGTGGTACCATAAGCTGGGCGGCAGACCATTAGCAGCAGGCAGCGGATGACCGTTAGCGCCCAAAAGGGTGAAGTTGCCAAATTCGCCGCATGCCCAAATAATGTCTCCTGTGGTTTGGTTAATCTTGTAGAAAGTGTTTGTGTTCCGCAAATTTAGGTATATAATTCCATTGTTGTAGTCCCAGTCAAGATCGTTCGCGTGAGTGAAATCCTCCGCAGTTTGCCCATTGAGTGTAGCGGTCTCGTTGAATGGGGAAGCTTCGCTGAGAGGTATGTAGTTATAGGTGTCCCAGCTCCAAAGGGTAGTGCCGTTTGGGGCAAGCTGTACAATCCTATCAAAAAGAATCGAAGCGTTTCCGACCTGAGCAATGTAGTCATGGAGAGTGAGAAAAGTGTTGTCGACTGGATCATATTGAATATCGTGGTGACCGACCACATTTTGGAAATCTTCAGTTAAGTTCGTGGTTAAGTTCCAGAAATGCGTAGCGTAAGTTGGGGCACTGGCTGCTCCATCCACCTGAGGCTCGCCTTCAAACATTATGGTGTCAGGCGCAATGTTGTAAGCGGCGCCGTAGGTAGTGTTGGATTCGCGTACATTTAGCAGGGTGCCGTTGGTGTCCATAACCACAAAAGCATCAACTGTTCCTGCCAGGTCAAACGCTATCTCGCCATCCCACGAGGCGCCATAGCTCTGGATAGTACAGGGTAACGTGAAGTTGGTGGCAGTTTCTGAGTGGACTGTGGGAGAAAAACTGGAAAGGACAAGGCATAACGCGGCTGTAATTACTGCAATAAAAATTGTTTTTCCGCTGTTTTTGAAGTACAAATTTATTTCTCCGCGGGATACTTCTTGTTCTGTTTAGCTTTTCAAGTCGAAATTTAAGGCTATACCCAAATTTGTGAAGAGTTACACCCGAATCACTATTCCATTCTTCGGCATAATACTGCCGCCTCCAAAAGCCACGGGTCATCCTCAGTTCTTGCGGCTGCCTTTTGCCCGTTTAATCGGTAAAATGCGGCTCTTTTAGGCTGATCACCTAATCTTTGCCTTTCAGATAGAGGTAAATTCTTAAGCCTTTTTGGGTCTATTAGAATTAGGCAACTGGAATTAAGTTGGGGGGTGAATAGAGCGGAAAAATGCAATATTTGCGGTGCGGAGATTTCTGAAGAAGACTATTATCTCAACGAGGGTCTATGTGAAAAATGTTATAATGAAAATTTAGAAAAAGACAACGAATTTAGAAACGTTTATGCCTAAAATTGATAGAATTGTGACTTAAAAATATCCTAGAAATCGCTTTTAGTCACAAGTTGCGGATTTTAAGAGAAAAATCTCCACTATGGAGGTTGAAAGAAAGCAAAAGCCAAAATATCACATGCCCAAAAAGTAATCAGTTGATTGCCATGCAGTTTGGGAAGCTCGCTAAGGTTACTGACAGGTACTTCTTGGTCTTGTGCATAATGGGAGCCTTCGCAATCTTGAGCTCCACCATGTCCAAGGACCCCGTGCTGAACCCCTTTGCCCTAAGCTTGGGAACCCCAGCGGACTTAACAGGCGTAATCGCGGCGGCATCCACCATCCCCGGTATACTTGTGAGCCTTCCGGCGGCGTCGCTCTCAGACGTTTTCGGCAGAAGAAAACTGCTGTTGTTCGCCACCTTCGTTTTTGCTTCCGCCCCATTCCTCTACCTGTTTGTGGCGGTGTGGTGGCAGCTGGCGCTGGTGCGTTTCTACCATGGGTTTGCAACGGCGATTTTTGTTCCAGTCGCTGAAGCAACAATTGCTGAGCGGTACCCCCAAAAGAGGGGCGAGCGCATCTCAACTTTCAATTCGGCAACGTACGTGGGGAGAGGGTTGGCGCCTTTCTTGGGGGGCTCCATACTTTTTGTGACGTCGTATGGTTATCACACCTTGTATTTGGCGGTCGCCGTTGCAGGCGTAACTTCATTCATTATTGCCTTGCTTGTGCTGTCTGAAAACAAGAACGTGACTGACCAGCTCGTGAAGGAGAAGTTTACAACGGGCAAAATACTTCGCGGATGGCTTGAGGTTGCCCGTAACAGGGGCGCTTTGATTGTAAGCTTTGTCCAAGCTTGTCAATACTACGTTTACGGTGTGGTGGAATTTTATTTGGTGCAGTACATGATTCAGGTGGCAGGCTTCAACGCGTTAGCTGTCTCCGTGGTTATGGGGGTGCAGATCGTATCTTTGATAGTGTCCCGACCGATAATGGGGCGTTTCTCTGATAAAAGCAGCAGAATCACACCCATAGTGTTAGGCTGCATCATCAGCGGAGCACTCTTGTTTTTTATTCCATTCACAACGCAGTTTCTGCTACTGCTTGCAATTTCAATCGGCTACGGCTTAGGCTTCGCCATGGTAATTTCTTCAACCGCGCCTCTGATGTGCGAGCTAACCCCGCAGAGCTTAGTGGGCACGTCGATGGGTTTTTTGAGCACTATGATGGATGTCGGGCAGGTTCTTGGTCCCATAATAAGCGGCATAATTCTTGCTTCAATTTTGCGGTACAACGGGCTGTTTTTGTCGCTGACAGCGTTGCTTGCGGTTTCAGCCGCCGTCTTTTTCCTCTCAGGCATAGCCAAAACCAGGGAGTAAAGACAAAAAAGGGGATGGCAAATTCGTCTTAAACCATTTGTCCAATTAAGCTTTGGATTGGTTGCTAAAACGCTTTTTAATCGGATTCAAGGAAAAATCCAGTGTTCAGAATAAGCGGCGATTTGGCAAGTAAGTTAGGGGAATTATTGCTTTTTACAGTCTTGGATGGATGTAGGAAAAACAATTCTTATTTTTCAGCTTTACGTGATTTGTCGCTCATTTGCATTTTTTTCTTGACGTAGACTGCCGCTGCAAAGCTTGCAACTAAGAGAAGGGACAAGCTAACGTATGGAAGCAGCAACCCACCGTAATTAGTTGGCTTTGCATTCATGGGCGGCTGAGTTGTGCTGTTAAGAGCTTTAACCGTTAAGTCTTTTAAAATTACCGCGCTGTCTAGGTTATTTGTTAGTAACATGACGGTTTCATTGTTGCCTGTTGCACTGTTTGGCGCAACCGTGTTTTTTATGAGAGCGCCGTTTTCTGTGTATAAATCAGCAATTACCCCGTTTTCAGATACGCTTTCTGTGACGTGATACCACGTGTCTTGCTGCGTTGTTGCTGAAGCATTCATGAAAGCTGAAGTGCCTCCACTACCTTCTGTTACATTAGAAATTTCGTAGTCGTTTAGGGCATTGACGTTTAAGCTGCAATTTCCGCCGCTATTTTGAACAATAAAACAAAACTGATCGTTTATTGTTTGATTAAAGTCATCCGGCAACGCTACTGGCGACAAGTCTTGCGGTGGATCTACTGGTACCGTCATTGTCTTCGCAGGTGTCGATATTACGAATGTTGGGCTGTTTCTTCCCAGGCTGATCGTTCGTTCGCTTGCCGGTATCGTTACTGTTTGTGTTTGAACGTTCGATACTGTGTGCCCGGCTTGTAGTATAGTAAAATCGTAGCTGATGGAAACATTTGCCCCCAAGGGTATGCTGAGAAAATCGTTAACGCCTTCCAGTGGGCGAACCTCATAAGCCGCCAAGCTTGCTTGCGCGTACTCTAAAAATATATAGTTATAGCCGTAGTCATTGAACTGAACAAAGGATTCGGGTCCGACAAAAACCGTGAGTGTTTCGCTGTCAGCGCCGGTACAGTTTGAAGCGCCACTCCAACTTGCTGTAACATAGTAGGTGCCTGCGGAGGTGAAGTTCCAGGTAAACATGTACCCTCCAACGTCATCAGTCGCCGTCGTGAAATAGTTATACGATGAGCCTCTGCTAACGTACAAAGAAACGTTTCCCCCCGAATACGCAGGAGAAATTGAACCGTTAACTGTAAGTGAACGCGTGTACCCTTCAAAACTTAGTTGTTCTTGAGAAATACCGGGGTTTGATTGTTCCTGGGACAGGTTAATCGTTATAGATGACGGAAGCAAAGACGCATCGAGGCTTGATGAAACCTGCGCCGGCGACGACGGCTCAGAGCCATTAAGGGGAATAATCACTGGTGTTGCGCCCGCTAAAGTGTCAGATTGGTCTCCGACTTTCCAGTCCGCCTCTGCGGTTGTTTCAGCTGTCCAGTAGGTTTTGTTGTCGTAGACGAAGCTGGTGGGCGCCAGCCCTGCTGTGTGATAATAGGGCGTGGACGGCAAGGACACGCCTACGTTCATGTGGCTTGGGCTTATCCCGATGTAGTGAATCAAGACAACGTCTAAGCCGCCTGCCTGCATTATGGAGGCTGCTAGAAGCGACAACGCAACGCAGTCGCCCGAGTTGTACACGAGGGTTTCAATGGGGTACTGCGTGTTGTTGATGGCGTAGGGGATTTGGTGGACCAGCGACAACACGGCGTTTGCGAACTGTTCGGTGCTGTGAGGCAGGTTGCCAGTGACGTTTTGGATGTTCTCGGCGATGGGCTCGACGGCTTGAGGAGTAACAAAACTTGGGTAGTCGCCGTCGCCGTTTACTGTGTGGCTCATGTTGCCGTAATAGTTGAAGAGGGAAGGCGGCACTGAAACATACAGTTTGTGGTTGTCGATGCTGAATTGAGCTTGGAAAGGGTTGGTCTTTTCATAGCTGCCTGCTTTAGAGGCGGGAGCTATGGAAGACAGTAACAAAATGCTGATAAGTAAAACGATTGTTTTTTGGTATTTAAAATGCAAATAAACCCAGCAAGTACTTTTTATGCTCTAAGGTTTAAGCAAATCGAGTTATAAAACGTTGCGCTAGGCATATTTTTAACGTTTGGCCTAAGGCAAGTAGTCTCGTTGCATACCGTGGTCCTTGTTTTAAACAGAGAAGCAGTTGAAAACACTTAAAGAGCAGACAAGTCAGGCTCACCAACCCCCAAAGTTAAATACTATTTGTAGAATAGTCTTCTTACCTCAAGCGCAAACATGCGGGAAAAAACAAAATGGAAAAAAAAGCAATTCTTGTTTTAATTCTGTGCACGATTTTAGTCTTGGTGTTCGCCATGAGTATTTCGTGTGGAGTAGGCGTCAGCGGCGATTCTGGGTCACAGTCTACCGCAGACGCGTGGCCTATGTTCCACAATGATCTGGCACGTACAGGCTATTCAAATTCAAAAGTGCCAACCAATAACGCTACCCTATGGACCTACATGACCGACGGCTACGTGAACGATCCAGTTGTCGTTGGCGGCGTCTTATTCATTGGCTCTTATGACAACAATACTTATGCGTTGAACGCCAAAACCGGCGCTCTCATATGGAACTATACAACCGGAGGCGCCATAGATACTGCCCCTACCGTAGCTAACGGCGTGGTCTTCGTAAATTCGAATGACAACAACACTTATGCTCTGAATGCTAAGAACGGCGCCCTCATTTGGAGGTTTGCAACCAAGGGACGGCTGGATAGTTCTCCCGCCGTATCTGAGGGCATAGTGTATACATGCTCACATGACACTAACTTTTATGCTCTGAACGCTACAAATGGCGCGCTCTTGTGGAACTACACAACCGGCGGCAACATCATGCTGTCTTCTCCCGCCGTGGCTAACACCCTGGTCTATGTTGGCGCAGGTCGCAGGGTTGTCGCTTTGAATGCTACAAATGGGGCACTCGTATGGAATTATACAACGGGCGTAGGCCGTGGGGGAGTGGACTCTTCTCCCGCCGTGGCAGATGGTTTGGTTTTTGCAGGTGCAGGAAACCACAACGTTTTCGCTTTAAACGCTTCCACTGGCGCTTTTGTGTGGAATTACACAACAGGCGGCTATGTGGATTCTGGCCCTGCAGTTGCCTACAAAATGGTGTATGTAGGCTCAGCAGACCACAATGTTTACGCTTTAAATGCTTCTACCGGTAATCTTGTTTGGAACTACACAACCGGCGATATTGTGGCTTCTTCTCCCGCTGTTGCTGACGGCGTGGTATTCGTGGGTTCACTTGACAACAATGTTTATGCGTTGAATGCTACAGACGGCGAAGTCATATGGAGCTATGCATACCCTCAGACTTGTGGTTTCTTCTCCCGCCATAGCAGACGGGGTGGTCTATTTTGGCTCATGGGACTACACGGTTTATGCTATTGGTTCACCATCAAGCACCCACTCTTTATCCATGTTGGATTTGATTGTTCCAGTTTTAGCAGTTGTGGCAATTGCTGTAGGTGCATACATCTTAATCGCGTCTTTTGTCCGAACAAGAAAAGCAAAGAGGCAACCCGTCGATTCCGCTGTTCAGGAAATGTTTTGGCGAGCCAAAAAGCACTCTACGGTGATAGGAAAAATTTTGGAAATAGTTATCTTAAACCAGAAGCTATAGGAAATTCAAGATTAGAAAACATTTATTTGTTCACGTGCGTTGCCGTGTTTTTTTGAAGTAAACCAGCAAACCAGCGCCCACCACAACTACTACTGCCGCTCCTGAGACAGCCCCAATGGTTGTAGTTGAAAAAGCTTCTGGCTTCGTTATGGTGAAGGTGACTCCTTGCGAGGCACCCATGTTTCCAGAGGTGTCATTGGCGTAAACTGTTAAATTATGCAGGCCGCTCGTCATGTGAGCAAGCGTAATGTTGATTGCCTCGTTGCAGGTTAGGGTGCCGTTGCTAGTCATGGTGACGTTTTGTTTCCCATCCAAGCTATAACCTGCCCAGATAACTGGCTTGTCAATCGAGAAGGTTAAAGAAACAGTGGAATCATTATACCTTTGGTTCAAAGGCGATTGGACCTCAATTTTTGGGGGAGTATGCTCCATTACATAGGAGGGGTCAGGATTACCGTATCCAACGGGTATGTACTGTTCATTTATCCCTTTTGGAGCATACGCATCAAAAAAGGCTTCAGGATTATTTCCTCCTCCGATTACATAAAATGTGTCATTTATTACTGCAACACCAAAGTTGACGCGATTCATGGGCAATGCCGTACCAAAGGTCCAGGAGTCATTGGTTGGATTGTAGATGTAGGTCTGATTGTCAAAAAAGAAATAGATTCGTTTCGGAGCCATCACGCCAGTCGTAGCGCCTGCGGCACCATACCCGCCTAGTCCAAAAAGACCGCCACCTCCACTGTAAGGCGGAACCGAAGCGGCTTGACTCCATGTATCTGTTGCTACATCGTAAATGAGATTCACGTTACCATAGAAAGTGTCAGCAGCAATCATGCCGACAACGTATATTTTGTCGTCAATAGCTACCGCGTTAAATCCAGTTGCCCAACCACTAACTTCACCGAAAGGCGAAATTAAGGGAGCTTTAGCTTTTGTGGTCCATGAATCGGTCGCAGGGTCATAAGCATAGGTATTCCCCGAATGGTCCATAACACAGATTTTTCCGTTAACAACATTAGCTTGAAGCGGCCATTGTGCATTTAGCAAGGGAGATTTAGTTGCCCATGTGTCGGTTGTTGGGTCATAGACTTCATTTACTGAGATAGATGACTGAACGTTTTGACGCCCGCCTATACAATAGATTTTGCCTTGGTAAACAGCAATAGCAAAGTTGTCTCTTGGTGTTGGCATTGGCGCTTTTAAAGTCCAATTATCTGTTACAGGGTTGTATTCTTCATTCGAGTTTACCATTCTTCCAGTGGTGCCTTCCGAGAAGCCTTGATCGAGGTTGTATAATCCAGAGATAGTGTTGCCGCCTATTGCATAAATGTCGCCATTCACCACAGCAACCCCCATGTTGGCCCGTGCCACCTGCATTGGCGCTTTTGAAACCCAAGTGTTTTCTGTAACACCGGTTGAGGCAGAGGAAAAGGCGGGTTTAGCTATGATTAAGCAAGAGGTTAAAGTCAGCAGCGTAAGAAGCAGTAGAACGATACTTTTACGCATTCTTATCCCGATTTTTCTAAAGTGACTCCAACAATATAAGATTTTTTGTCAAGGAATCCTGACAACACGCCAAAGTTTTAGTTCAGGTTTCTTGACTAACCAACTTTTCCGCGGTGTACAGGAGCATTATTGCCTATAGCGTTAAGGCCATTGTTGCAAAGGCGACAATTAAGCTCGATGAAGTCCGCCCAACTTGATAGAGCAAACATTTTTAGATTAATCGTGCTATAGAGTGAATAGCCTATGAAAACGCTTGACGAAATTAAAGTTCAACTGGAATTGTTAAAACCGGTTCTAAAGGACAGATTTCAAGTGGAAACTATAGGCATATTTGGGTCTTATTCCCAAGGGCAACAGAAACTTAGAAGTGACGTAGACATCCTTGTCACTTTTTCAGAGCCCAACGATGTTGACCTTTTAGATTTTATCGCCCTTAAGCAGTTCTTAAGCCGAAAACTGAAAACAAAAGTCGATTTAGTTGAAAAACACGCCTTGAAAACCAGAATGAAAGATAGAATATTGAAAGAGACAATCTTCGTATGACAAGAGACATCAAGCTGTATTTTGGAGATATTTTGAAAGCCATCGAAGAGAAATAAAGAAATTAAAAAGAAGTTTGCCCCAAAAAATGGGGGTAAACAAGAGCGATTTCTGTCTCTGCGCCTTTCTCAATCAGGTTTTTGGTTTGTCGCTAAAGTACTTTTTAAGCGGGTCCCAATACCACTCTGTCCAGCCGTCTGCAGCGTCGTCTGCTATCTCTTCAGGCACATCTGAGTGCACCATGATAAGTTCGGTTCCCTCAGGCACTTTATTGAAACATAACTCTAACTTGGAAGGACCATAGCCTTCTGGGAAATCTGTTGAAGTCCACTCTTGAACCACCCGTTTTCCATCTTCAAGTTCAAGGAATTCCCCAGATATGTATCCGTCCCAAGCTGTGAATTTGCCGCCGACCACTGGTTTGCCAGTGGCTTTGCTGCCTGTGAATTTGCTGTGTTTTTTGGGGTCAACATAGGCGTCGTAAACTTCTTTTGGAGAGGCTGGAATTACCACTTTTTGGTTTATAGTTCTGACTTTTGTTTTCATAAAAAGCTCACCTGCCAAACTAGTAGTTAGAAGGGTTTTTTAACTTTAATGTTTAATTAGCAGTGGGCAAAAAAATGGGAAGAGCCGTTGTCACTAAAGGTCAGCGCAGATTAGGCAGAACCATACGCAAGCTGGAGGGAAGCGTTGAGCTAAGCGCTAAAGAAAGCAAAGCGAAAGAAAATGAGGAAAAATATAAGCAGCAAACTCAAAAATCCATAGGATACGCGGACGATTCGCCAATCCAGAACCTGCGTGACCCGTCAAAATGGAAAAAAGACCAAGCAAAACCTTAAGCCAACTCAAAACTTTTACTGCTTGGATTTTAAAAGGCAAAATTTTAGCGCCGATTTTAAAACTTATAGCTCAGCGAATCAAACGTTCAACAAGTGATGGAAAGAGATTTGGGAATCCAATCGGGGTTATAGGTGGCTTGCTGGACGTTGATTCGCCGAAGCTTACTCTTTTGTTGGCTATGCGATTGCTCGGCAAAAAATATAGAGTTCCTGCAATGTTTTTAAGAGTTTCACCAATAATCTATAGAAACTATTGAAGGCTCGGCGGTATCCTTTAAGGTTTTTTAAGCTGGAAACATCTAGTTTTAATGTTGATTGTTATGTCGGCTTCTTTAGATGTTGAAGGTTACTGGAACTTTAGGGTTTATGATAAACGCTTGGTTGTTGTTAAAGCCAAGAACGATGGTGCACGCAAGGTTGCTGTTTTAGATGTTTTGACGAATCTGCCGTTTGCGGTTGAGGTGCCGGAGATGGTTTCGATGCAGGAGCTTAGCGTCGGCAAAGAATATTTGGCTAACTTGAGAGTTTACACGTCAAAAAATTTGGAGGGTGTAGATGAAAACTTCACCGATTTTTTTGAAGCCTTAGATATTGATCAAAGCATTGAAGACTTTGTACGGGCGTATTGGGTTTACCCTGGCAAAATACGGTTTGAATTAATTGATGTTGAAGAGCCGTAGCTATCTTAGTATCATGTTCACGAATTTTTCAGGATTAAACAGCTCCAGGTCCTTGTAGGTTTGCCCAACGCCGATGAATAAAATTGGCTTTTGAGTCACGTATGTTACGCTTAAAGCGGAGCCGCCTTTCACGTCAGCATCCACTTTTGTCAAAATTGTGGCGTCGATACCGACGGCTTTGTTGAATTCTTCCGCCTGCATGACTGCGTCGTTGCCAATGAGTGAATCAACCGCTAGAATTGTTAAGTCTGGGCAAACGACCCGTTTAACTTTAATGAGCTCGTTCATCAAGTTCTGGTTAGTCTGCATCCTGCCTGCAGTGTCAACTAAAACGACGTTGATGCCGTGGGATTTAGCGTGGCTTACGGCGTCGTAGGCTACTGCCGCTGGGTCACCGCCGTAATTGCTTTTGATAACTCGGATGCCTAAGCGTTTTCCATGTTCTTCCAGCTGCTCAATTGAGCCAGCGCGATAAGTGTCAGCGCCCGCAAGCACTACAGAGTAGCCTTTATCCCGCATAAACTGCGCAACCTTAGCGATTGTAGTGGTTTTTCCCGTGCCATTAATGCCGACAAACATCAGGATAAAGGGCTCTTTCTTTCTGCGTTTCTCCTCTGCCAGCTTGAGTAAATCAATTCTTTTTTCTGTAAGCATAACTTCTAAGAGAACCTGCCTGAGGTTTTCCTCAACGATTTTTTTTCGATCCTCTAAACGTTTAACTTGGACACCGGACAAGCGCTTTTCAAGGTCTTCGCTGATTTTGTCGGCCACTGGAAAAGCCACGTCATTTTCGACTAGGCTCATTTTGAATTCTGACAGAATCGGGTTCAAGTTTTCTGCTTTAAGTTCTGTTGTGGTAACTTTATTTATTAAACCTTTGAAACCTGACTTGAGCTTCTCAAACATTGCTTCAAGGTTTCCCTTCTCTTACGTTGCCAAGCATGGTTTCAAGCTTGCTTCTGCCGCTGTTTATTCGGTCAGCCACCTGAGTGAACTGCTGTTGAGCTGAATTCATGGTTTTTTCAAGTTCATCTAACCGTTCTTTCAGGGTTGTTTTTGCTTCCAGCAGAGTTTTCTCCATAGATACGCCGGCGCCCAACCCGACGATCACCTTGTTTGTGTCGACAAGTTTTGCTTTCACGTACGCGCTTCCACCGATTGGAACTAAAAGTTCAGCGTTTTCTTTTTCTTTTTCAATTCCATCCAAAGTCATATTCGCATACGTTAAGTCGGTGATTGCAGCGTTAACCATTTGGATTCTTTGCTGCAGGGCTTCTGCAGTTTGCTCCAGATAACGCATTTCCATGCTGAGTTTGCGAAGTTCTTCTTCTGATTTATCTCTATTTGCCAAGTGCTTATTCTCCGCTTACAATTTTCTTTAAGATTGGGTTCTTAATTTCCTCAGCAGAAACTTCCTTAACTTCAGTTATTTTTATGTGGCATCGTTTAACCCGGTGTCTGCTGCCTATTTCAGCGTAAACCTTCTCCACCGCATGCTCACTTTTATCAGCCAGCAATTCTCGCACAAACGGAGTTGAAAGCCGCGGCTTATTGATTTCGCCAGTTACTTTGAAAGCCTTCATTTTTCATCTTCCTGCACCACATCCAGCGCATTCCCAATAATAAACATCTCGGGTCCAGTCGTCATAGATCCAGCCACTGCGGCATGCGAATTGGCAAGCAGGCCAGTTCCAACGTAGGGAACCCCACAGTTAACGGTGCCCACGTCAACTGGAACCTTGAAAACGGCTTCTAAGATTTTCCTTTCCTCATCTTTCAGCAGCGGATGAGCCAGCACGCCTTTGTTTGTGGCAACAGCTAAGGAGCCAACGTAGGGCAGCCCTGCGATTTCTGTCGGCACAGCCTCGACGCCTAAGGCTTCAGAGATTTTTTTGATTTCAGCCTCTTTGAAGCGGGGGTCAACTACAGCGCCCTTGTCGTTGGCTAAGACCAGGTTGCCGTAAGCTGTCTTTTTTGTCTCCATAATTGCGATGTTGCCTTCAAAAGCCGATTTGATCTGCGTTAATTCTTCTTCTCTGACGTAGTTTGGAAGAAGCATTCCGTTGGCGTTTGCGCATGCCAACGCGCCTGCAAGAACTGAGCCGCCGATGGAGGTGTAGATAAGTTTGGTTTTTAGCCAGTCGGCGAAGTCTTGAGCTTTTTCTTTCGGAACCATTCTTGGAATTATCACTATGTTTTCAGTTGCCAGCGAATAAACGCTGATGCTTGCACTTCCGACTATGCTGGATAAGTAAACGGTCAAGAATTAAAATCTCCTGAGATGAACGTTAATGGCGATGTTTCATGCATACTCCTTTTTTTAGATTGCGGTACTATTTAAAAAATCAAAAATTACTTGCCTGCGTGGGTCCTCGGCATTTTTGTTGTGAAATTGCGTTTTCCAGCTTAGCCGTCAAAAGTAATCATGCACTGGCGTTCTGAGCATTTGTGGTTGCTAGGACACATACACATATCCTTTTATTCTTTACAACTGTGTCAGTGGTCATTATCTTACCACAAGAGGATCATGTTTTTAATGGTTAATTGCCCTAACTGCGGAGAAAAACTTGACGCGCCTGAAAAGAAACTCGAAAACGCCCACTTCTGCCTAGCCGCTTTCACTTGCCCAAAATGCGGCAACCACTTCAAGGTACCATACTAAGTTTTTAGGTTTACAGATTATCACTTCGCCAAGCTCCTCTTTCACTGCCAAGTCATGTTTTCAGCAGTTTTGTTATGTGCAGCTTGATTTCAGCGTCAGGCGACAAGGTTACACGGATTTGGCAGCCCTTTTGCGGTCGAGTCATTTTAGTAATTAGCAATTGTTGCTTCAAACTGTGACAACATCATCTTATATTGTTCTCAAGCTTAGTTGCTTTGTCAAGAAGGAGACAGCTAAGAGCAAGTTAGGCGGTTCTGGCTGCTAACGTTAGAAAGGCGTCCCCACCATTTTTACGCCTTACCGATGTTAGCACTAAGCTAAATCCGTTTAACCATCACTTTTCCCCTCAAACTCGTCAAATTTGCTTTTCCAAAATAAATTGCTCCAAGGAACAAAGAAAAATATGCTGGAAGAGACAAGATTGTTTGTTGGCGTTGCTGAGGGTAATTAACATAAAAAAACAAATTCTAAGGTTGGTTTGGATTTTGTGCTTCCCTTGTTTGCCCCTTCATAAAGAGGCAAAAATCATGTTTTATACCCCTTTGTAGAGGGGGAAGTTTGAGGTTGAACCAAACCCAAAACCAAAACAAAGTTTAGTTCGAGATCTGCCTTTGACCAATCATGTATACTACTAGGCCATCTAATTTGCTAAATCAGCTAAATAGCAAAAAACTAATTAGTTAATTTTGACAAAATAACAAATTAGCAGTTGCCTTTTTCAAGCTTTTTTAATCTTTTTGCTCATTGTCTTGCTTCAACTGCAACCCAATTCAAGCCCTAAACCAAAAAAACAACCTGAATTAAGCCGTGACCTGAAACCCCCCCTCCTACAGAAGGGTCTACTATTTGTGCCAAAAAACAACCACAAAAATAGCGGCAGAACATTCAACTCTTAAACTCCAGCCCAAAACAGCGTCTTCTTCCGCATAAGCGCAATGTACTCTTTCAGCACATCCTGCTCATCCGCCGTCAAATCATCCGCATGCGACGTCAACAAAGCTTTCGCATCCTTCTCAGGAACCTTCACATACAACACGTCCCTCTCAAACACGTGCCTGCCAGCAATCGGCTTATCCATCGAAATCGCCACCTGCATACCAACCTTAGCCTCAGGCACGGCTTTGCCCTGGTCCTGAATCTGGTCAACTTCGCCTAAATCGCTGCTGTCCACAGCACGCATAAGCCCCACTTTCGGTTTTAACCTGCCGCCCAGCACTTCTACACCGACGACTAATGGCTTAGCCCTGTGGAAAATACAGTTGGGCAAAACCAGGACTTTCCCAGGTTTCACAAGCGCCTCAAACTCAGCCTCGCTCTTCGTTTCACGCTTGTTTTTAGCCCACTGCAAATACGCGTCAATCAAGTTGTAAATGATAGGCTGGTTAAAAATGGGGATACCGTTATGCTCAGCTTCCTCCGCAGCGTCGGGCAAAGTTTTGACGCCGAAAGCCAAGATTGCGCCAACCAGCGGCTCACGCGTCTTCACAACCGACGCCTCAATCACATCACGCTTACTAATGTCACCGACATCAGCGATACGCACCTGCACGTTGTTCGCCTTCAAAATCTCCGCCATCGCCTCCAACGAACCAAGCGTGTCAGCTTTAACAATAACGCCTTCAATTTCTTTGGCAATTCGGATTCTGCCTATCTCTTCAGTGATCAACTTGGCGTACTTTGCCGGGTCTTCGCCAGCGGGCACAGCGAACAGCGGCGCGCCAGCCAATGCGCCCTCCAAGTCAGGAGCGACCACCTTAACGCCTGCACTGGCAAAAACACAGTCAACTGAAGTAAACTTGTCCCGTGGATCCCTCATTTCATCCAGCGGTTTAGGCACCAAAATCGCGCGTACCCGAGCCGTAATCGCCCCGTTGCGTCCACCGACAACAATCAAATCGTCCTTGTTCAGTGTGCCGTCATAAATAATCGTGTTCAACGTTAAACCTAAACCAGGCTCCTCTTTAACCTCCAGCACTGAACCCTTAGCAGCACCCTCCGTTGTCTGAAGGCGCTTCTTAAGGAACTGCTGACTCAACCCAACCAAAACCATAACCAGCTCCGATAAGCCTTCGCCGGTTTTTGCGCTGGTCGGCACCAAAGCCACGTTAACCGTGAAATCCCGAATGTGGTCAAAGCGGTCAGTTTTAAAGCTTAAGCGAGAAAACTCGCCCATAACATGGTACAGGCGATTATCTAGCTCTTCACGCACAAAACTTGATTGGGCCGCATAAGACTTCAAAAAAGGCTGCCCCTGCTGAGCGTTCCAGCCTGGAATTCGGTCAATTTTGTTAACGGCAACGATAAAGGGGGTTTTGCGGGCTTTCAGAATTTCGATGCACTCAAAAGTTTGAGCTTCAAAACCCTTTAGAGCATCTATTACGAGAATCGCTATGTCGGCGACGCTTCCGCCTCTGCGCCGAAGGTTAGTGAATGCTTCATGCCCAGGCGTATCCACAATCAGTAAGCCGGGAATCTCTATTCCAGTTTTGAAGGTCGTCAGGTATGGTCCGACGAGTTGTTTGAGTGTTTCAACTGGGAAGAAGCTTGCGCCAATGTGCTGGGTCATTCCTCCTGCTTCACGCGCTTGCACGCTGGTTTTTCTAAGCTCGTCAAGCAGCGAGGTTTTTCCTGCGTCTACGTGTCCTAATACGCATACTATTGGTTGACGAGTGGGCATGTTTGATTCGCTTCCGATACAAGTTGTATATGTGTGTAATGTTTTTTTTGGTTTATAAATGCTGATGGGAGCTTTTTTACATTGGTTATTTCGTCTTTCTGCAGAGCTTAAAGTCAATAAAAAATATATCCGTTAATAAAGGGAAAATAAGCGTTATTCAGGTGCTCTAACGAGAAGCATGAAGAGACCGATGATTATCATGATTACGGTCAGGACGCCAAAGAACCCACTGAACGCACCCAGTTGACTAGAACCAGTACTCGTTGCCGTAAAGTAAAGCATTACTGCCCCGATAACAATTAAAATTAACCCTAACGATTTCTCCGCAAGGTTTACCCAGAATGTGTCTCCTTCTTCACTCATGTTGTTTTCGCCCGTCTCTACGTGTTAATGGCTACATTAAACAAGAGGGGTTATTTTAAATTATTTGTTCTCTTCAAGGTTATGCTAACCAAATTAGCAAAGGAAATGGGCGCCAATGAAATTCATCGAAATCCTCATGGAATCATTGGCTTAATTTCTCCACCAAAGCACGCGCCAATGATGTAAACTCAACAAAAAAGCAAAATCAATAAAGATTGACTTACCCAGGTTGCCTCTTTAATTCTTATTTTTTCTTTTCAGTGGGCGCTTCTAGTTTAGTTGGCAAGTATTCGTCAACAATGTAGGTTAAGCCGTAGCGGCTGAAAGCCTCTTGCTCTGCCTTCCGCTTTATTTTTAGGAACAGCTTAATCTCCCTCTGCCACAGAGGGTCGTTTTGGTACCTTGGGTCCTTCTGCAGTTCGTATAAGCGTTTAATGTCCACTTCGTCAAGCGGGTCAGTCGGCAGCTTGTACTCGATAATGTCGCTTGCCCACACTCCGCTCCAAACAGCGTCAGGCGTGTTTAGCTCTCTTAGGTGCGCCGCGTTGGCTGAGCCTGAAATGATGACTTGGGCGATGTGCATTCCCCATGGGTCGCCATCAGTCAATATGTAGACTGGCAGATTTAACTCGTCATGGAGGCGGCGGATGAAACTTCGGGTTTGTCTTGGCGCTTGTCCTCCGCAGGAAATCAACAGTGCGTGATGTTTGTTGTGCACGTTTTCTTCGATGAATCTTGTGAAAAGGGCGCCTTTCTCGATGGCGATGACTTTGTCGGCTTTTGTGGTTATCAATTCTGCTGAGGTCAACGCTGGACCAATCAGGACGCCGTCTGGGTGGCTGGTTAAATTCAATGTTTTGCCCTCGTAGCCAGGTACGGTGTAGCCGATGTCTAAGTCGCCAAAGATTGCACTGCGTTCTTCTGGGAAAATGTTGAAGTCTTCTCGGGCAAACCCTGTTAATGTTTCCAAGTCAGTGATTATGTTGTTGCTTTCCTGTTGGTCTGTGAAGGTCATCTCGTAGGCTTGCGCTGAGTAGTAGACATCTCTGAGGGTGCTGGTTTTGCGTTGGCTTGTAAGTTCATTGCTAAACATTGCTGCCCAAGCAAGTTGCGTGAAGGGTTTGATGTGTCGGATGTTGCGGGCGCTGCGGCTGACGCTTTTCTCTCCAAGAATGAACTGGCGGAGCGTAGGGTCGTAGTTAATGTTTTCAGTGGAGCGGCTTGGCATGTTAATGGTTGGGAAAACTCCTTGGTCAAGCTGATTGTAGATTTGGGTGCCGAAGGCGTGAAGCCCATTGAGGACCTCGTTCTTTTTCTCCAATATCTTAACTTTCTTCTGCTCCATACTTCTGCACACTCTTCAATAACTTATCAATATCTGGCACACGTTCTTGCCCAGCCAACGTTGTTGAGAACTGAGCGATTTTGGGCAAATACTTGCCGAAGATTCCCAGCCGCTTCTTCTCCATATGCACATGTTCCTGGCGGGAGAGAAAATGCCCCAATTGACGGGAAACCTCACGCAGAGCATTCGCCACTTCACGTCGTACTTCGGGGCGGTCAGCGATGAATTCTTTCCCGACTGTTTTGTAGGGCACTTTCGTGCTGCAAATGTGAACAACTATGGCGATGGGCATGTCAGGTGACACTTTGTAGCGTCGCCAGTTCATGGCTGAGATGACGCGGTAGGAAACGTCGCTTGCTTCATCATACAGCAACGGGATTTTGTTGGCGAAGCGGTAAATGACAAAGCAACCGCGTTTGGGCACTCCGCCGCCATAGGCGATTGCCATTTCAATGATGAATGGGTGACCTGCGTAAGTGGATGGTTTACGCTGGTGAACTACAAGGTACTCGGGGTTTAGCTCCTTCATAACTCCAGCTTTAAGCAGTTCCTCGCCTAAGGGTGAGAGACAGCTGGCGTCGGGCGGCAAGAAATCCTTGTATTTCTTTAGGTTCTGCATTAACCGCACGATTTCGTCATGAGAAAGCTTCTTTGGATTCTTGCTGGGGCTCAGTTGGCTGAATTCTAGGAACTTTTGGGCTGTAATCTCGCCAACGCGGTGAAAATGCCCCTTCAAGAACTCAGCCATGTTGTTGTAAGCTGTAATTTGGATAAGGCGTTGCAGCAGCTCCACGTCTACGCCATATGGATGCGGACACGTTTCTTTGGGGGGTTCAGGCATAACTGTTGTGCCACGGATAAACTTGTAAAGCCTGCCTTTCGGATCAACAAATGTCACGTTCGCGTACGGGTTCACCATCGCGGTTTGCTTAAAGTAATCGAGGATTTTCGGCATTGCCCTGAGGTAGTCGCCTTCCAACGTAAACTCAACGATGGTACCACGCCAATTATCCTTATTGATTAGGACTTTGCGGTCAAGTATAATCGGTCGGTTTCGCTGGATGTCAATCATTAATTTGAAACTGTAAATTTTCGACTGCCCCGTACACGAAGTTACTAAGGCTGGCTGATGAGTGGTGATTTGCCCGTAGAGGACAGCCATTTTTCCGCCTAAACCGAAGGTGCCTCTTGTCTGCTTCAGTTTGTATTTGCTCCCGAAGAGAACTTGCCCGAAAGCTGAAGGAATAAACCTGGGCTGGATTCCGCTGCCGTTGTCTTCTACACGGAGCTTGTAAATTTGCGTGTCCTTGCTGGCTTCCCCTTCGAAAGATAAGCGAACATAAATTTCAGGCACGATTTTTTGGCTCTCCGCAGCATCCAAAGAATTCTCCACCAACTCACGGACAGCCGCGAAAATCGCTCTGGATGGGTTAGTGAAGCCAGCTATGTCTCTGTTTCGGTAGAAAAAGTCACTTGCAGAAATCTCTTCAAAGGTTGCTTGAGCCACTTGCTGCTTACACCACGTTTCTTGTTTTGTTATTGCAGATTGCTTAGTATATTTGTTGCTTGTTCTTTAAGTTAACTACACGTTACCGAAAAAACCTTTGATTCAAGAAGGGGTTGAAAGCTGATAAATGGATACTTTTGCCTTAAACTTGTATAAAATATAAGAGAGTGGCTCTCTGATAATGGAATATTATTAATTTATTTTTTGGCTGGTTCTGGTTTAGTCGTTTTGGTGTAGTAGTATTCGCCGATTCCTTTTTGGAACTTATCCATTTGTGACGCTTCCTTGTTCACTCTTGGGCGGTAAGTAACTGAGTCTCTGCGGAAGGTGATGTTCATCTCTTTAAGGAAGGTGTTCATGCCTCTTCTCAGGCTGGTCGGCGGATTAGCTAAGCCGCTTACGCCTGGTTCGCCGTTGAAGACCATTAATCGGTCGGCTATGAAGTCTTGGGTGACTACATCATGTTCAACAACGAAGGCTGGTGTGCCGTGCGCTTCAACAACCCGCCTCAGCGTTTTAGCCATGTTCAACCTTTCTTCAACATCCAAGTACGCGCTTGGCTCGTCCAGAAGGAACAAGTCGGCTTTGCGACTTAGGCAAGCGGCAATGGCGACTTTTTGCAGTTCTCCGCCGCTGAGCTCCATGACATTGCGGTCAATCAATACCTGCAACCGCAGTGGCTGGGCAATCTCAGTTTTGTACCAGCTGGATGTAAAGTTGTCTTTAGCCACGTTCATAAGCAACTCAGCAACCGTACCAGCATAGTCAGGTGCAATGTACTGGGGCTTGTAGCTGACAGTTAATTCGCCGAGCTTCTTTTTCTCATCAGTCTCTTCAAGCCCAGCGAGGATTTTTACGAAAGTGGTTTTTCCAATGCCGTTAGGTCCCAGGATACCGACGATTTCGCCTATCTTAATCTCGCCTGGTTCAATGGCAAGTTTGAAGCCTTCAAAAGTTTTCTTCATGCTGTCCCATTTCAGTAATGGTTCGCCAAGGTTGGTGCCTGCGGTCGGTGGCTTCTCGTGGAAAATGATGGATTCCTTGCGGAACATTATGTTTTCGTCTGGGATGTAGCCTTGCAGGTAAATGTTGATGCCCGTTCGGACGCCATGGACATGTGAGACAATACCATAGACTCCTGGTTCACCGTAGAAGAGGCAGATTTGGTCAGAGAGGTAATCGATGATGGCTAAGTCGTGTTCAGCCACAATAATGGTTTTCTGCTGCTCTTTGAGGCTCCGTATAGCTCTTGCGACAACGAGACGCTGCTTAACGTCCAAGTAGCTTGACGGCTCATCGAAAAGGTAAACATCTGCCTCGCGGCTAAGAGCTGCCGCAACCGCCACACGCTGAAGTTCCCCACCGCTAAGCACTTCTAAGGGTCTATCCCAGACTTTTTTTAGTTCAAGCTCCTCAGAAAGCACATCAAGCAGCTTTCTCTCATCAACCTTTTCCAGCAAATCACCAACTTTCCCAGCGACAGCTTTAGGTATCTTGTCGACGTACTGGGGTTTGCTGCTGACCTTGAGTTTTTTCTCACTCATCTTCTGAAAGTAATCTTGAAGACTTGACCCTCGATAATACTGAATAATTTCAGGCCAATCAGGCGGATCATCATACTTGCCTAGGTTGGGTTTGATTTCGCCCGAAAAAACCTTAAGAGTAGTGGTTTTGCCTATGCCGTTTTGCCCAATTAAACCCAGCACGGTGCCTGGCGAAGGCATGGGTAAACGGAAAAGTTTGAAGCTGTTTTCGCTGAAGCGGTGGCTGCAATCTTTTTCCAGCTCGTCTGGAAGGTTGACGATGCTGATGGCTTTGAAGGGGCATTTTTTGACGCAGATTCCGCAGCCGCTGCAGAGGCTTTCAGCTATGACGGCTTTGTTTCCCTCAACTTTTATGGCTTCCACTCGGCTGCGCACCATGGGACAGAAGCCTACGCAGGGTTGACTGCACTTTTTGACTTTGCATTTGTCTTCGTCAAGGACAGCGATTCGCGTCATAGCTGAGCTCCCAAGTATGAAGATAATAACTAAGTAATAAATTTAAGAACCAAATTAGCTTTTATTATCTTAACTTGCGTTAACATTTAGACTCTAATTGAGCTTCGGATTCGTCACGCAGGTGGTGGAACCTTCGCCTTGCTGCTGTAATTTTTCTTGGATACATTGACAAATATATTCATTCCAATCAATTTTGATTTCATCCATTTCCTTTTTTAACTTTAGTGGAACCTTAATTCTAATTTTCTCTTGAGTCATAGTATCACAAAAGGATGTACTGTACTATGGCATCTATAAGCATTATTTATGAAACCTGAGATGCTAAGGCAGAGATAGTTTACTATATCAAAAGCTAACGCAAGCAGATTTTTCATCGGTTTCAAAGATTAACCTCAAACTCTTCCTTAAAGCAGGAGTTAACGAAAGAAAAGTTATAAAAAGTTCAGTTTATGATGCTTGCTTACCATTCTTCTTCTTCCCACTCTTCATCTTCGCCTTCTTCCCATTCATCTTCCTCTTCGAATATCATCTCTCTTTTTCACCTCCACATAAGACGCTTTAAGCTACCCTCTCCTCGCGGTAGTTTAAAGATTTAGATTCGTCAACTGTCGTTAAAACCACTAAAAGTTTAGGGACGGAACATGTTTTCTGCATTGATTTTTCTACTAAACTTTTCATACATTGATTCTGAGCGCAAATCAACTTTAAATAGGATAATTAAGCAATAAGGAAACGGTCATTACAAATGAGGAAAGCATTCAAAATAATCGTAGCAGTATTCGCCGCAGTTATAGTTGTAATCGCAGCTTTAGGCGCAATAGTGTTCCTCGACGTAGCTGCGTACACAGCAACTGGATCACAAACTCTTACGCCGACAGGAACCTCAGTTGGAAAAGCCATCGTAATCTATGATCCAGGATTGTCAGGAACCGCAAAAACTGTCGCTGACAAAATCGCCATCGATCTACAAGCACAAAACTACACTGTCACTTTAGCAGGCATAAAAAGCTCAGCCGCAACGCACACCGCCGGCTACGGAATCATCGTTGTCGGTGGACCAGTCTACGCAGGCTCACCAACTACTTCAGTCAAAGATACACTAGACAACTTGAAGCCTGATGAAGGCGCCAAGGTCGGCGTGTTCGGAAGCGGCCAAGGCGCAACCTCGCCAAGTGATGTTTCCATGATTCGAAACTCAGTTTCCGCGCTCTCGACCAACGGTTCGCTGTCGAACGCTGTTGTAGTAAAAATCGGGCAAACTGAAGACCTCAACCTGCGCGCATCAGATTTCGTCAGCCAATTAGTGCAGTAAAAAAGCGTTATCTTTTAAAATTCACTTTTTTCTTTTACTGAACTGAGTTCAGGCGCCTACGCAACTCGGTCTCTGCGGCAAGCATAACAGACAGGGAGTTATCGCAATAAATAAATGTCCGCAAGAGCCTTTTTAAGGTCGGGATGATGTGAGGCGACGGCTTCGAGCCCTAAGCTGTGAGAAATCGTCAATTATCGCTGACCCAATTTTACAGGGAAACGATTGCGTTTACGATCTCCCAATTCTTACCTGCAATTTCGCCAATTCTGCATGCACAGTACAGGTATCAGCGTCTGCTTTTAGTATGTTATTTTGGCGCCTTTTAGGATCATCTATTAGACCAGGGGGGGTAGGCTGTGAGAGAGACAGAAGGCGCTTTATATAGGGATTCTCAGGAACCCTGCGCCATAAATGCTTGATTTAAGCCCTGAACCAAAAAACAACCAGAAACAAGCCCTGACCAAACCGCCTACCTACCTACAGACCTCCCTACTATTTGTGCCAAAATACCAGCCACAAAAAGCAAGGAAACACAAAAAAAAATAAAATAAAGAAGAATTATTGGGCTTCAGCCAAGTAAACGGTCACGTTGCCGTCTTTGTCTTTAGCTGCCCGGATACGAATCTTTCGCGGAGGTTTCTCGATGCCGCGATCCCAGATTTTCTCGTTAACTTCCTTGCTGATTATCAGCTGAGGCAACTCTTCTTCTTCCTCTTCTTCAGAAACCTTCATTTCCAGCTTCATATGCTTAGTCACGAAAATCTTGAGCAGCTGCATTGCGCGAGGAGCCCGCTTCTTCGGCGGCCTAACCATCGCCCTCGACAGAGGAACAGTGTAAGTGCGTTCTTCAACTATCTCTTCCTCCTTTTTCTTCTTAGGCTTAACTTCCTCTTCAGCCTCCGCTTCCACCGCCACAGGCTGCTCTACAACCGGAGCCTCCTCCTTCGCCGCTTCCTCTGCAGGTTCTTCCTTAACCGCAGTCTCATCTTCGCTCAGCTCAGGCATCTCTTCTTCGGCTTCAGCTTTCTTCGGTTCCTCTAAGTCTTCTTTAAACATTTAGCAACTCTTCTCCTAAGCCTTTATTTTCCTAGTCCGCCACGTCCGCCTTTGCTTAGGGTTATTTCTCACTTTACCATCCGTTCGAGCAATAACCCAGGTGGGAACAGACGTTGCCTCTTTGCCAGCCTTAGCCAGCCGAAGTTTCTTCGCTGTAGGTTTAACACGCGCCATACTCTCATATCCTTCTAATTGTTGGTTCTCGCTTCCTTGATTGAAGCTGAATCAATATTCCCTTAAGCTGAGCATCAGACAACGGAATCGGCAACTTACCAGACTGAGCCATCTCAATCAACTGTAACTCAATCTGCTCCGCAAACTCAGCCTTAACCATCTTCAGGTTATTCAGCCTTTGCCGAGCTTCAGGCGCCAATATCTTACTCAACAACGCCTGCTTTTGAACTTCAATCTGCGCTTCGGCTTGAGCTTGCCTTTGCTCATCACTCACTCGATGCTGCATAGATGAAAGTTTTCTTTTGCGGATTTGGTCAAGCTCGTCATCCGACATTGCATCTATTCGCCTTGATACTTCTTGAGCTCAGGGACAGTCTTAACTATTTCCTTATGCAAGTCTCCAGCAACCTCCTGAAGCAACTTACGACCCTTAGGCGTCATCACTCTCCCTTGAGGACGCGCTATCTGAATTAAACCAGCAGTCTCAAGTTGCTGCAGAATCTTGCGGATGTTGCTTCCGCCTGCCTTAGTCGCATGCGATTTTTTAACCCCGTTATTCTTTCTTCCACCATAATCAGCACGCAGCTTCTCCAAACCGATTGGACCATGAACATAAACTTTCCGAAGCACAGATGCACTTCGAGTATACCACCAGTTCGGGTTCTGCGGCTGCTTTTCTACATGATTTCCGGTTTTAGCAAAAGTTGCCCATGGAAGAGGTTGAACTTCATCAACATTTTCCTTAAGATACCTAGCTAACCGATCGATGAATTTTGAAGCTGGAACGTCACGAGGAGTAGTCAAGATTGTTCTAATCCTTTGTTTTTCCTTGCAGTTAAACAATGAAGCCTAATATAAATATTCTCTGAGAGGAATTAACGCTCACGGAGGATTTTGGAATCTGCATCTGGAGGAAAAAGTAGCAGTTTTTAATTCTTTTTTAAAGCCCCACAAAAGGAGGCGCCATCGCTTATCCCCCAAGTGCGTCTCAGGAACTGAGATTATGGCTGGCGCGGCAAAAGAAAGATGGTTTAGGGGCAATTGTTTTGTCAATAACTTCCGCTGAACCAGAGCTTGCTACGGCTTTATTTGGAAGCATAATGTCAGCATGCCGTCAATGCAGAACGGCGACAGCTTCCCTTCGCTGCCCTGCCTAATGCATAGCTGTTTCATGTCGCATTTTGGGCAGAAAGTGCCGCTTAACTGTGCGGCGCTGGTTTCTAAAAGGTTACCCTCTTTCAGGGCTTCGTAGGCGAATTTCAAGTATTTACCTTCAGCGATCCGCGGAACATCGTATTTAGCCGCCTCTACACCTGCCTTAACCGCAAAATACTCGTAGAGCCTTCTTGCGCCTTTCTGGGAATTGCAGCTTCTGCATATCCAAACAAGATTCCGCTCAACGTTCGGACCATTGAACTTCTGCGGCAGCAGATGCTCAAGCGTCAGGTTTGCGGTGGCTCCGCAGAAAATGCACTCGTCCACGTTTTCCCTCTCTTTAACGTATTCTCGGATTTCGTTCCAGCTGATGCTTCCCTGCTTGAGCTGCTTGAACTTATTCATTACAAAACCGTAATCCTTCTTGCCCATGCCTGCTGACTCAGCGATGATTTTCGCGTACTGCCAATTAATCAAGTCTTTAACGCTTTTGACGACTGACGGAGGCAATAGGCTTACTCCTTAACGATAAGATAGCATCTTCTTGCCGCTCACTTTTTAGCTTTTGCTTCTATCTCCTTATTCAGGGGCAGGACCTTTTGGTGTTCATATACCAGCGTCTGCCCGCTCTTATGCAAAGACCTTATGTGTGTTTGCATCGTTACAATCGCAAACCAGTTTCAACGTAAACTTATTTAAGTGATTAAACCAATTCTTAATTCAAGCAGGCGTTTGATAATTTAGGGATTCGTATGAAAGCACTTGTTTTAAGTGGTGGAAAAGGAACCAGGCTTAGACCTTTAACTTTTACCTGCGCTAAACAGCTTATACCAGTAGCTAACAAGCCAATTTTAGGTTATGTTCTTGATCAGGTGGCGGCAACCAAAATAAAAAAAGTGGGCATTATTACTGCGCCTGAGACTGGGCAGTTTGTTATAGACTATGTCACTGACGGTTCAAACTGGAACCTTGAGGTTTGCTATATTCCGCAGGAGCCGCTTGGTTTAGCTCATGCGGTGAAGACTGCAAGGCGATTTTTAGGTCAGGACTCTTTTGTCATGTGTTTAGGGGATAACGTTACAGGTCAAGGCTTGAACTCTTTTATTAAAAAATTTAAAAGTGAACGTCTTGATGCACTAATTATCTTGAAAGAAGTCGAGGACCCTTCGAGCTTCGGCATCGCTCAACTTGACGAGAAAGGCAACATTACCCGACTTGTAGAGAAGCCTAAAACGCCCATGGGTAACCTTGCAATCATCGGCACTTACCTCTTTTCTAACAAAGTCCATCAAGCTATCGAAAGAATAAAGCCGTCTTGGCGAGGCGAACTGGAAATTACTGATGCAACCCAAGAGATGATTAACATGGGTTTTTCGGTTAAAGCCGAAATCCTGAATTCTTGGTGGCTTGACACAGGCAAAAAAGACGATATTTTGTCGGCTAATGCAAGAATCCTGGATGAATATACCGAGCGTGACATCAAAGGAACCGTAACAAACAGCGTTGTGGATGGACGGGTAAAACTTGAAACGGGAGCAAAAATCGTAAACAGCACCGTCCGTGGGCCGTGCGTCATCGGAGCGAATACCTCGATTGAAAACTCCTTCATTGGACCGTACACAAGCGTTGGCAATGGCTCAGAAATTATTAATTCTAACATTGAATACTGTGTTATACAAGAAAACGTTGCCATCAAAGATGTAGAGCGCTTAGAGGAAAGCTTAATCGGCAAAAACGCAAAAGTGGCAAGAAACCAAAGGAACAGAACTATCAAGTTGCACGTGGGCGATTACTCGGAAGTAGAAGTGTAGCGACGAGAGTACGACAACTGTTATAAATATTTTTAAAATATATATTTAGCAAGCAAGCGAGAGATATTGATGTTAAAAGGGATAAGAATTAAACCAATATGTCGGTTACCCGACGAAAGAGGCTTCTTTACCGAAGTTATGCGTAAGGACTGGAAAGACTTATTTGCAGAAGATACAGTTGCTCAGGCAAATCTCTCCTTTACTTATCCTACTATTATTCGCGCGTGGCATAGGCATCTCAGAGGACAAACAGATTATTTTTTGGCATTAAAAGGATTAATAAAAATTTGCGCGTTTGACGAGGAAACTGAAGAAGTAAATGAAGTGTTGTCGAGTGGTTTAGACCTTCAGGTTGTCCGTATTCCTGGTCACTATTGGCATGGATTCAAGGCACTTGGTGATGAACCAGCTATGCTGTTGTACTTTACCACTAACCTGTATGACCCCGTTAATCCTGATGAAGAACGCAGACCATGGAACGACCAGACAATTATTCCCAAATCCGTCAACGGCAAGAAAAACGATGCACGTGTCGGTAAACCTTGGGACTGGAATTACCCCCCTCATAAGTGATAATTATGAAATTGTTAGTAACTGGCGGTTTAGGATTTATAGGAAGCAACTTCTGCAGGTACATGCTTTCAAAATACCCTGACTGCGAACTGATAAACGTCGATAAGATAGGCATAGGAGCTAACCCAGCTAATCTTCATGATGTTGAAAATGACAAAAGATACACTTTCATAAAAGGCGACGTTTGCAATCCGCTGCTTATGAACAGGCTAATTCACCAAGCTGACGCCGTTGTAAACATTGCAGCTGAAACTCACGTAGACCGAAGCATTGCTGACCCCAACGTGTTTTTGCAGAATAATACAGTTGGCACATTTACAATTTTAGAGGCAATACGCCGGCATAACCACAAGGCAAGGCTTTTGCAGGTGTCCACTGACGAAGTTTACGGCGAAGCACTTGAAGGCTCATTTACCGAGAATACTCCGCCAAAGCCCTCTAATCCTTACTCAGCCTCGAAAGCTGCCGCTGACATGTTTGTGCTATCCTACTTTAAGACTTACAATTTGAACGCGTCGATCACGCGTTGCACGAACAATTTTGGTCCATATCAGCTCCCCGAAAAGCTGATACCTAAAACCATCATCCGCGCGCTAAGGGATCTTCCAGTGCCGATATACGGTTCAGGGCAAAACATTCGAGATTGGATTTACGTTGAAGACCACTGTGAAGCAATTGCCACGGTTCTTGAGAAGGGGAACGCTGGAGAAATATACAATGTTTCTGCTGGAAATGAAATTCCCAACATTGAGATTGCAAAAAGAATCG
>CAVXXA010000014.1:0-178306 GCA_963765605.1 Candidatus Bathyarchaeota archaeon
CGCTATCCAGACGTTCGTTAACTTGCCCTTATTCTTTCTAAGCGGCGCGTTGTTCCCGCTTAAAGGAGGCAGCCTTCCAACTTGGTTAACTGATGTAGCCGCTTGGAACCCGTTAACTTACGGTGTAGATGCACTGCGTCATGTCATGCTGGGGAATTCTTGGGCGGCTCTTCAGGTTCAGTCTTTTTGGGTTGACCTTGGGGCTGTCGCCCTGTTCGATGGCATTATGATTGTAATTGGCACATGGGCTTTCACCAGAATGAAATAGCTAACTGCTCCTTAACACCTTATTTTCGCTATTAAAGCTTAGAATCAGCCCTTTTTCCAACTATTTCCTAAATAATTGGTTGATAGAGCCTTTTAAGTTACAACAAAGCCTTTAAGCAACCTGCGACTATCCAGCTTTGGTGACAAATATGCGAAAAATAAGAAGCATCCTATATCTTGCGCTACTTGGAACCGTCGGATTAATAGCAGTTTTAATCAATCCGCTCTACATGTTTGCCGTAATCAGCTTGTTTGCTTTCTTGGCGATAACTAGGCAAATGAACTTTTACAGGATTGTTATGATGATGAAACGTTACGCAAAAAACGTTTCTAGAATACGCTTTGAAATCAGGGCAAAGCTACACACAGGCTTCAGAGAATACGGTGAACCTGTGGACAGCGAAGAATCGCACAGTAGAAACTGTGGATTCATTAGGTAACCCAAATTTTTTTTCTTTTCTTTTCTTATTAAAAATTGGAGAAAGGAACTGAAGGATAATCCGTTTATTGTTTGTTGGTCATTTCGTTGATTTGCTGCTCCATTGCGTGGCCGCGGCAGTAAACTACTGCTTTTTTTATGCCTGGAACTGATTTTGCGGCGGTTTTTATGTCTGCTGCAAGCTTGAATGCTATGGGGCAGAATGGGCTGGTCGGTATGAATTCTACGGTAACTGTGCCGGGTTCTGTCTCTTTTACGCTTTGAATCATTTGCATTTCTTCGAATGTTTGTCCTGTTTCTGGGTCTTGCACTTTGCCTACTTCTACGCGAACTTTATCTTCTAACTCGGTCATTTTTTTTCAACCTCTGATTTAGTGAAAGAAATATGAGGTTGGCTTAACATATAAACCGCACGCCTTTGTGCTAAGAGTTCGACGGTGGCGCGATTTGACCTTTGATGACTCTTGCATATTCTGCAAAATAGCCAGCAAACAAGCTTCAGCGAGCATCATTTACGAGGATGAAACGGCGATTGCGTTTCTTGATATAAGACCATTGACCGAGGGGCACTCGCTTGTTATCCCAAAAAAGCATTACGTTGACATGTTCGACATTCCCGAAGACCAGCTAAGCCAAGTTTACAGCGTTGCGAAACAAGTTTCCAAAGCCGTTAAAAAAGCCACTAACGCTGACGGAATCAGCATTATTCAGCAAAACGGCAAAGCAGCAGGCCAAGATATATTTCACCTGCATGTGCATATCGTTCCAAGATTTGAAGGGCAAAAACTGCCAAGTTTTAGTACGCTTAAAGAGGTTGAAAGAGCAAAACTCGACAGCATGGCAAAAGAAATAAAGAAGCATCCCAAAAACCCAAGTTCCGCTGATGCATAAGCTCAAATTATTTGCCCATTTTCCGAAACGTCCCGAAACTGAGACCCCATTTTGGATATTTTTATTAGAATGTTCATCACACTATACTATAGCGATATTTTAAGGTAGGTGTTAATTTTTGGCAAACAAAAAAGGCGACAAATACACTTGTGAAGATTGCGGGTTAGTAGTCTTGGTTGAGGAGCCATGTGGTTGTGAAACAACAGAGATAATGTGTTGCGGCGAACCCATGAAACCCGTTTCGGCGACAAAACCTAAACCCAAATCAAGCCCCAAACCTAAGCCGAAAGCCAGCAAATAAATCTTCCACACCTTTCTTTTTTTGTGCCTTTAGCTTAGTATAGCTGTGCATTTAGCATTAAAGAGGCACGTTAAAAACGGTTTCGCCATTCACTTTTCCGATTTTTGAAATAGATTCCTGTGTAAAATACAGGAGCTAACTACATTTTTTGTTCTCCTACCATGGCCATTTTGGGCATTAAAACCTTGTCGATGGCGTACCAAACTCCGTTATCCACAACTAAGTCTGGTTTGATGATGTTTGCGCCTTTAACTTTCATGTTTCTATGCAGGTGCCAGCGTTTCGCGTCTATCCTTAATTCTCCTCCCGAAACTGCCTGCAAATACTCGTGCTGAGCCAAATCTGCAGCCATCATTTTTCCTTCAACAACATGGAAAGTTAAAACTTCCTTCAGCTTCATAGTGTCTTTCATAAGCATGTCAAGTGCGCCTTTAGGCAATTTAGCGAATGTGTCGTCAGTGGGCGCAAAAACAGTGAATGGACCAGGACCCTTCAGGGTATCAACCAATCCAGCTGCTTTCACAGCTTCCACAAGCTTGTTAAACATTCCCGAAGCCATCGCAGCGTCAACAATATCCGGCAAAATTTCACCTCCACTAAACAATTAACTTTCAGAAACTGCATTGATACAATGGAATGGAAAAATAAAACTATAAACCTTTGCTAACTTGATGGATGCGTATATTTGTAGCGCCAAAAGCCCATGTAAGGCGCCTCCTCCCCCATCTGCCACAGCGCCGCAGACAACTCGCCGTAGTGAATCATGTCTTCCACAACCATGTGGATTAGGCAGGTTTCGATGCTTATTCGCGTACCAGGCTTGTCACCCCAAGGAACAGTGATTTCCCGATTTAGCGCCTCAGCAGAAAGCTTAGCCAGATAGCTTTCCGTGTTATCCCGCACCCGTTGCATGTAATTTTTCAACGCCGCCATATCGTTGAACGAGTCAAAGTCTTGGTCAGCCCAATCATTAAACCGTCCAGGAATAATGTAGCTTATCCACCTGTCCTCAACCAGCGTTAAATGCAGAAACACGTTACGCATAGAATCAAAACTCAAACCCTTATTGGCAGTTACTTCCGTCCAAGGCAGCTTCGCCATCGCATCAAAATACAAACCACGAACAACATGATTATAGCGGATTAAATCAGTAACTTGCACAAATATGGGTAAATGCAGTTGCTTATTTAAACTTGAATTTTGGTACTGATTACGGAAAATTAATTTTATCTTGCTATTCATTATTAAGGCATGAAAGATGAATTGAGTTTTTACATTTCAGATGCCGAGGAATCAACAAAAAATACGGTGGCAAGCACATCGCCATCGTTGACAATCAGGTAGTTGCAAGCGGAAGCGACCCCAAAGAAGCCTGGGAGCAAGCTACAAAGAAGCATCCAAAAAAGCAGCCAGTATTAGCTTTCGTACCAAAGGAAGATACTAAAGTTATCTCTCTGTTAAACTAGCTTTTTGGATAAGATGCAGAGCATCCTCAAGATTTGCGGAGCCTAATTGCTCCAGAATCGCTCTTTCATATTCGTCCATTAATGGAGTGTGGACACCGTTTCTTTTTGCTTGGATTAAGTAACTTATTCCATCCATACCTTGATTTATTTTCATTGAGCGCGCGCTCTCTATCGCCAGTCGGGCGATTTCCTTAGGTGCTAAGGGATTTATGTTGGGCTCAATTTTAGTATACAAAACAACATCGATATCATGAAAATTTCTCTTAGATTTTATTATTATAGCATTTTTGTTAGATTTAGCTGGTTTTCGGTAAATTCCCTTTGTTTTATGCGTTTCCCTTCGCCAGAGCATGTTCCTTGCTTTTCTTATCGTGACTATGTTTTTTAGTACAAAAATCTGAGCTTTGTTCTTCGAGCCACCCGTCTTAACGGGGACCAATGTTGGGGCACCTGCACGAGATTTTTTTCCTAGCATGAGCAAACTCAATTTTAAATGATGTTTCCACGTTCTCTATGTGGTCTAGCATGCCTTTAATTTCTTCTCCCGGATCATCTATCAACGATCCGTAAGCCAATATTCCTATACGTTTCATAGTAATCTCCTTTTGAACTATTGCTTTTTTTGCGCATTTTATTGCGGTAGATTGTTAGACGACATATCGTTATATCTGATTCTTCTTTTTGGCTATTGCCTTTACTCTCTTGTTTGCTTTTTTGGTTTTTCTTTTGGTGTGCTTTGTTGTAATTAACCCTGGAAAGTCTCCTGGTATGAATCCAGAAGTGGGTCTTTTATTAAACATGCGGGAATTCGCATAGCTCTGAAATTTGATTAATACACTAAAAAGCGGAATAATCAGCCTTTGGCTTACTTGTGGTTCAATGTATAAACACGGAGAATCCATGCCTAGTTCGTTTGCTTGTTTTTCCGTTAGGGTTGCTACATTTTTACTAATTGCATCTCCGCTGTCCGACGCCCAGTTTAGCGTTCTAAATACCATCATCCAAACTATTTTTGCAGGTAAAGGCATTTTTCCACGCTGCTGAATGTCTTGCAATATGCTTCTTGTTCCATTACCTTGAACAATATAATCAACATTTGGCTTCATGTAAACAACTGAATAGTCGTCTGAGACTGTTCTATGTATGCTTTTTATCCCTTCTTTGTCGAATAGAACTGTTGAATGATCATCATGGCCAAACCTTTTACCTTTATCTAAATATCCTATGGAAAGCCCTTCTTTTGTTCTGCCAACAAAAAGACCGCCAAATCCTGGAAGGTAAATGTTTATACGATTTATTTTTCGTGTATAGAAATCAATTAGTATTCTTTTCGTTTCTTCTTGTGTAGACATAAGCCCTCTCCCCAGCTAGAGCTTAAGTGATAGTTTAGCGATCATTGCTTATACAATTTATTAAAAATTAAGTTGAATTTGCTCTTTCGCTTAATTCCTATGTTGGGGGTCTTTTTTGTGCATATTGGTATCGCCTTGGTTTGCCGATGCGTGTGAGTATGTTGTCTTTGACTAGATCGACCAGTGCGTGCGCGACTGCGGTGCGGTCGTAGTGGAATCCTTTGCGTGCCAACTCAGTGTGGACGTCGTCTAGGCCTCTTGGTTCGGTGAACCAGTTTTCTTCCCACAGTTTTTGGATGACGCCTTTGCATGTTTCTGCTCTGGGCGGCGGGGCTGGGCGTTCGGCGACTTGGGCGAGGCTGGTGTTTTTTAAGCGTTCGGTGACTGTTGCGAGTATTCTGTCGACGGCGGTTTGGATTTGGTCTGGTTGGGCTTCGATTTCGAATTCTATGTCGCCGACTTTCATTTTTACGCGTATTGGGGGGTTTTGCTGTTTTTCTGTCAAGTTCTCACTTGTTGCATATTGTATTGTGCAAGATGCACATGCACAATATTTAAATATTTCACCAATAACACTATTGAATATTGGTGAATCATGGTGATTGAACAATATACAATTACTGACAAATATAACTTTCCACAACCAACCATCGACACAACCCTCCCCCAGCGCTTCCTAGAACAAAGCCTCTACTCACTCAAACAAGTCCAACACCAACCCCTCAAACTAAACACCCAAACCCTCCAACAATTCAACATAACCGAACAATACCCCTCCAGCATACAGCTAAAACCGCAGCCAATCCCCATAAAACCAGACCACCAAGAAACCCTAGTCGCCGCCGTCGACACCTCAACCATAAAAATCGGCGAAACAAGCACAGGCATCATCGTTGCCATCAGAGGCGCAATCACCTGGCGCCAAAACCACACATACAAGTACACGCGCCTAGGCCCCTTCATATTCCACATAACTGAAGAAAACAAAAACGCCCTCTACAACACGCTGGAACACGCTTATTTCAGCACCAGCTACAGAGCCAGCCACCAAGCCGCACCAAACATCATGCAGATGCCCACGCGGCTCGCAAGCCTGCTGGAGAGGTGGCTGCAAACGATGCTTGCCAAAACCGTGAACCACGGCGTAATCCTCTTCGACGGCTCCTTAATCTCAGGAACTTTTGACACCCCAGTCCAGCGCCTCAAAGAAATTCTGGGCTACGCAAGAAGAAACAGTAGCACGGTTCTTGCCTTCTCAAAAGCAACAACGCTCAGAGCTAACGGCATCCTGATAACCGAGCAACTTCCAAACCATGATCCACCTTACCTTCTTGAAACATCAGGCATGCATTTCAAGCCACCGATAACGTTGCTGGGAGACGTTTATGTGGCGCGGTTAAACAAGGCAAACTTTGCGTTTCGCTTAGATATCGACAGAGAAACGCCTGTAGAGCAGAGAATGGTTGCCTTAGAGAAGTTGATCGGCAATGACCTGTACAAGCAAAGCTACCCCGAAACCCTACGGCTCTCCCATATCCTCTGCACATTCACCGCCAACGAAGTCTTAGCCATCAAACACTTCATCACACGCCAACACGGCATACAAATAATCAACCGCCCAGACATGCACCGACTGCTTTTCGGGCAGTTTGGCAAGGGGGAAATCTACGCATGAAACTCTACAAAAAAGAAGGCAACATCCTGCAAATCATCAGTTTCCCAACGGAGAGCGCCGAAAAAGGAGACTACCTCCTCGTCGAAGACCAAGACGCAGCTAAAGCTTTGATCGCCCAAGTCATCGACGTGCAATTCGCGGCTGTTCCCGGCGTGCTTGAGGAGCTTTTGCGGACGCTTCCAGACGGAGGCGAACCCTTGCAAGGCGAAGACATTGACCCCATGGAAATCGCGCCGCACATCACTTACATCCAAGATGCCAGCCTGCTGATCTGCAAGATAAGGGCAACGCTGGAGAATGATATGTTGAGCCCAAGCAGCAGTTGGCTGCCCAGTCGTTCCCAATCCACGATCAGAAAACTTTCTATTCCAATGCTGTTGAAGCTGGCGAAGATTGATGGGAAACTCCCCATAATTTTGGGCGGCACCAAAGACTCATCGCTTTTAACGATTGACGCGTCAGCCATTGACGGCACGTTAAACATTATTACGGGCAAGAAGGGGTGCGGGAAATCGCATCTCTCCAAGCTCCTGATGGTTAACCTCGTCGGCTACAAGGCAACAGTCGTCATCTTTGATTTAAACGGCGAATACACTAGCTTAGGCATGAGCAACGACGGCAAAAGAAACATGTACTATGACAAAATCCACATCTTAACCCCAGGGCAGAACTTCAAAGTAGCGCTTGAGCAGCTCCACCTAAACACGGTAATGGGCATACTCGTAAACGCTCTGCACCTGCCAGGGACATCCGCCCGCGAATTCCGCCGAGTATGGAAAATGCTCAAGGAAAAAGGCAAACTGAACATGCAGGAACTGGGCGAAGCGATTCGCGATCTAAACTGCAACCAGCATGTACGCGACGCATTGGCTTCACGATTTCACTCCCTTGCCAACTCAGGCTTCTTCACCGACAGCCCAGGCGAAGCAACCTTGCTGGATGAAACGCTCATAAAATCCAAGGACCAAGGCGGCGCCATCGTCATAAACCTCAAAAACACCTCAAACATCGACCGCCAAATCGTAGTCGAATACGCCCTCGGCAAACTCGTTGACTCCCTCTCAAACTGGAAACTCAAAGCCGTCTTCCTCTTTGCCGAGGAAGCCCACCTGTACTTGCGTGAAACCTACTGGGACGACATCGTGACCCGCATGCGTCACTTCGGCATATTCACAACTTTCATCACAAACCAGCCCGACACCATCCAGGAAACCATTTACCGCCAAGCCGACAACATATTCCTCTTCAACTTCACAAACGAACACGACTTAGACGTGGTCAGCCGAGCCGCCCGAGTGGACGCAGAAACCGTGCGCTCAATAGCCCGCGACCTGCCACCACACCACTGCCTAACACTCGGCAAAGTCGTAAGCGACTTCCCGATAGTTGCGAGAGTCCGGGCTTTAGACATCAAAACAATGGGAGAAACACGACTATTCTTTCAAAGAATTGAACTAAAATTAAGTAGGGCACAAAAATTAACAATACAAGACCCAATTGAAAACAATTAAAAGCGGCTTAATCAGGGTATTAGTCAGATGCGTTCAATTGGAGACAAAGGTCAAAGTTACAAGGGAAGGAGTGGTTATTCCAGCGGAACTTTTCGAGGAACTGGTCGGTACTTACAATAAGATTGAGCAGATATTTGCAACGTTAGAGACACTCGCAGATGAAAAAACGTTGAAGGCAATTGATGAAAGCAAAAAGCAGGTGACGAAGGGACAGTACGTTGAGTGTTCGATTAATGACTTGGAAAAAGTCTTGAAATAGGCTTTTCAAGCACCATTTTAAAAAGTTAATAAGAGTTGGCTTTTTCCAGTCTTTCCCTATTATGTCTAAAGAAAAGCCGAAAAGACGCGGTCAAATCATATTTTTCTACTTCTTCAAAGGGAACCCAACGCAACTCAACGGCGTCGCTTGAAGCCTTGGCGGCTCCGTTTTTCACATGCACAAAGTAGTCGATGATGACGTAATGGTACTTTACCTTGCCCTGCTCATCCAAGTCAACGTTGCTAACTACGTCAATTAAAAGTTGGGTTCTCAACATCCAAGGCCTGTTTCTTCTTTGGCTTCTCGGATAACTGCTTGCTCTGGGCTTTCAGCAAGCTCAACTAAGCCGCCTGGAATGGTCCATTTTCCTTTGCTCGGCTCGTTTCCCCGTTTTATGAGGGCAATTTTGCCTTCACATGTGATTATTGCGCCGACGCCTACGACTGGTTGATCAGGGTACAACCGTTTCACACTGAACGCCTCTGAAAGACTATTACTACTCGTATCTTAAAGCGTCCACGGGTTTAAGTTTAGATGCGCGCCAAGCAGGGTACAATGCGAAGATGACACTGACTCCGATGCCGAAACCTAAAGCGCCCAGAAACACTTCTGGCGTTAATAGCGGGGTTACTTTAAATCCGCTTCCGCCAAATAGTCCTGAAGCTAAAATTCTCGTTGTAACGTTTGCTACAACCCAGCCTAAAGCGATTCCAGCCACTGCACCAATCACGCCGATTATAACTGATTCGCCTAGGAAAATCATTAACACAGTTCTGCTTTTCATGCCCAGAGCTTTAAGAATGCCAATTTCCCTTGTTCGCTCAATCAACGAGACTATCATTATGTTCATTATGCCAACGCCTGCAACTATCAGAGAAATGGCTGCTATTCCGCCGAGGAAGAACTGTATTGTGCTGAAGATGGTTGAAAGCAAACTTAGAACCGCTGTTGAGGATATAACGGTAACTTGACCGCTAAAGTGGTCAGTTATGGCTTTGGTAACGCTTGTTATGGTTGCGTTGTCGCTGTTCTTTAACTGAACAATTATGTAGTCGCATTGGTCGGTTCCAAAGAAGCTCTCTGCTTTACTCAGCGGCATGTACACTCCTGAGTCAGAGGGCCCAGCGGCGCCAAAGCCTCCGACTTTTTGGAGCACACCTGCAACCTGAGCCGTGTAAGTTTCGTTTATTATTGGCAGCGTGGTTGCGTTAGTCCATATGATTCCAACGTTGTCTCCTGCACTGAATAGGATTGTTCCGTTTTCTCTGGGGTCCGTTACCCTTGTGCCGACAACTATCTGGTTATCACTGGGGCTTGTCGGGATGGTTCCTGACGCTGCGATAAAAGTTGTGGGGTACTGCTGGGCATATTGGCTAAAATCAACACCGTAGATGCTTACTGTATCATTAACTGCTCCAGTGTCGATGTACCCGGTTCTTTGTATTACTGCTGTTGACGAGTTAATATCTGGCGATAAGGCATCAATTTGACTTGTATAATTAACGTATAATGCGAAACCTGAGCTGCTGGCGCTTGAACCGCCCAAAGATATGCCGCTCCCTGCCTCCTCCACCGCCTCTGCCGCCCAGCCGCCGAATGCCGCTGCCAGTGCTTGAGCCGCTGGTGCCAATTCCGCCTAGCGCATTGCTGCCTGGCAGAACAATCAGTGTAGTAGCTGATAATCCACGATTAAGCGAGCCTGTTATGGTAGTCTGCAAACCCTGAGTAATAGATAACAAAGCTACTATGGCGGCGATCCCTATGACTACGCCTAAAGTTGTTAATGCCGCTCTGAGCTTGCGAAGTTTAATTGCGCTAAATGAATAACCGAAAATATCTATTGTCTTCATTCTTGATTCACCACTTCTGAAATAATTTGGCCATCAAACATCTGCAGCAGTTCTTCTTGCTTCCCGCGCCAAATGCTGGTCATGAGTAACCATGATAATGCTGACTTTTTGTTCAACATTCAACTTGTTAAGTAAGGCTATAATTTCGCTTGCCGTTTTGGAATCAATGTTTCCGGTCGGCTCATCAAGCAGCAAAAATTTCGGGTTATTTGCCAGAGCCCGTGCAATTGCGACCCGTTGCTGCTGTCCCCCGCTTAGTTCAGCAGGCTTATGGTTTACTCGGTCTTTCAAGCCTACGGTTTCAAGAAGCTCTGATGGCTCTTTTGCTTCTTTCCGCTTTATTCATATCCGCAATAGCCATCGACAATTCAACATTGTCTTTCGCGGTTAATCTTGGAATTAAATTAAAAAATTGGAAAACAAAACCGATTCGCCTACGCAAATCAGCCAATTGGTTGTCGTTAAGCTTTGAAATGTCAACGCCGTCGATTAGCAGTGTGCCTGAAGTCGGCTTGTCTAAGGCGCCGATTAGGTTCAGCATTGTTGATTTGCCGCTTCCGGATGGTCCGAGTATGGAAACGAAGTCTCCAGTTTCAACTTTGAGGTTTACTCCGCGGAGGGCTTCCACTGGGACTTTTCCAAGCATGTAAGTTTTCTTCAGGTCGGTTGCTTCAACGATCGTTGGCATAGTTTTTTCCTCAATGTCCTTTTCGGGGTAGGTGTCCATGTATTTATTTGTTCAGGTATCTCCATGAGAGAACAACGCATATGAATGTGACGATGACTGCAAAACCGCCTACGTAGGCGAAGTCAAGGGGCAGCGGTCCGTATCCGTTGCTGAATATCATTAGCCTTCTTACTGCGTCAATGGTGTACGATATTGGGTTTACGCTTGCAATTGTCTGCAGCCAATTTGGCATCAGTTTAGTCGGGAAATAGGCACTGCTAGCGAACATCAACGGCAAAGTTACCAAGTTGAAGATGGCTTGCGGCGTTTCCATCCGCGTTGTCCTTAGAGTTATAGCGATGAACAGTGATGATAAGCCGAAGCCTATGAGGAACACCATTGCAAATACTCCGAAGACGCTGAAGACTGTGAAGTTTGCGCCTAACTGAAGACCAAGCAGGAAAGCAATGACCGTGACTATGCCTGCTTGGAATACTGAGCGAATGCTTGCAGAGATTACTTTTGAAGGATTATGACTGAGCGTGAGACGGGTGTACTGAGCACTTTGTTCATGAAGCCGAGGCGTCTATCCCAAACCACTGACATACCTACGAAAGCTGTAGTGAAGACCGTGACGAATGCGACCATGCTCATAGCCATGAACGAGAAGTAATTTGACGTGCCGAATGTCGACTGCATGATGTTGCCCTGCATGCTTGAGAAATATGTGCCAAGTACGCTAAGCTGTGCGCCTGTCAACGGCGGATTCAAGGTCGGCAAAGCTGGCAGCGAACTGCTTGAGAGCATGGCGCCTATGTTCATTCCTTTTCCAAGAAGGGCCAGCCACAGAATCGGCTGAATTATGCCTATAATTAAGACTATCGGGTTTTGGTACCATTTTTTGAGGTCCCGATTAGTAAGAGCCCCCAAAATAATGTACTAATTTGACAGTAACCATTAGGGGCATAAGAAGGCTGCTTAATAACTCGATGCTTTCGTTCTATAGTAAACCGAAAATGAATTCAGCTTATCACTGTGCCCACGTTCTCGCCGTTAACAGCCGCCAAAATATTCTCAGGCTTAAATCCATTTACAACAATCAACTTCAACCGCCTCCGCTTAAGAGCCTTGACGGCTTCAGGGTCAATAATCTGGTGTATCCCTGCTTTATGTTCGCTGTGCTCAAAGACCCTGGGCAAATCATCAAAACCTAAATGATCCAGCTTAACCGCATCCGAATGCTTTCTCGGGTCTTTATTGTAAACGCCGTCTTGGTCTGTGCCTTTAACCAGCAAATCCGCGTTTAACCGTTCAGCAACCAAGGCTGCAACCGCGTCTGTGGTAATTCCAGGCTTCAAACCGCCCATCACAACAATCTTGCCTTCGCTTAGACACTGAGCTGCGTCATCCAGCGTTATAGCGACTTTGCTGCAACCCATGTCGCCGAGCTTTTTGAGGAAAAGCTGAGCATACAAACGCGACACAGAAATGGCAACTTCGTCCTGCGCCTGCATATCCAACCCCAAATCCTTCGCTATACCTATAAATTCTCGCGCCAAGGCTCCGCCCCCAATAACAACCGCAACTTCGTGACCTTGAGCCCTAACCGTTTTTATCAGGTCAACGTATTTGCTCATTAATTCGGTGTTAACTGGTGACGCAACCACTGAGCCGCCAATTCGTACGACCAAACGCATAAGTACCATCCGCTGCCTGCTTACAATACCACTTTAACAAGTGAGTATTTAAGGTAATATTTTTCTTTTCGATTATTTGTTACCACTCATAGCTATAGCCTTAAGGTATCCGTTTCCAAACATCTCTCGGTTACACAACACACACAAAAAAACGTGCCTGAGAAGTCATTGACTTAGCTCTCACGAGCACTTAGGGTTTGCCGAGGTTCCAGAAGATACGAAGATAAAAACCTTAATTTTCTGTCGGGTGAAAATTTAGCTAGAGCCTTTTCATCCTCAATTTTTTCATTATTGCTTTTTTAACTAAAAAGGGGGAAAATGGATTTTTTGTTATTCGGTTTTATGGGTGTTTTCTGAGTATGAGTACTCCGACTATTGCTATTGCGATGATAATGGCGATTATTCCAACGACCATGTACGTCATTAGGTCTGATGTGGTTGCTAGGTTTGTTTGAGCTACAGGCGTCGGTGCTGCTGTTGGTGCTGCTGCATCTACGCTCATGAAGGTCAGTGTTGAATGAGCCGCCATAGGAGTTGGATCCTGCGAACGTGGCGGTAATCTGGTAGGTGCCTGGGACGTCTGGAGTAAACTTGCAGCCATAGTTGCCGCATATGTCGCTTGTGACGTTGCCGATGTGGATATAGTTGCCGTTTGGATCAATAGCGTCCAACGAAACTGGAACGCCAGTTGCGTTTGATGGCATTGGTCTTTGCTGGAACATGTACTCCATCCAAGCTTCCATGTTTGCGTCGCTTATTGCTGGGGTTCCTTTGAGTAGTGAAATCTGTGCTGCCTGCCACGTTAATCCTGCCAGAGTCTGTCTGGTCAGTGACTGTGCCGGTAATAGTTACGCTGGACCCGAGTGTTGGATCAGTCTGCGGAGCGGAAACTGTGGTTGCGCTTGGCCCTTTGCCTAAGCAGTAGATATTGTCGTCGTGGGCATCAAGGTATATAATGTGGCTATCGGAGGTTACAACTTTGCATCCACCTTCAGGGTTTGGATAAGCCTCTAGTCGCCAGACCATTTGGCCAGTGTTACAGTCTAAGCAGATGAGTGAAGCGTCTCGTCTAATCGGAGTAGTTTGACCAGCCCATCCCGAGGAGCCGTCTAAGTATAGATATGTGTGTCCTGTCACGGGATCATCAATGAAGAACTGAAGTTCAAGCGGCGAGTAAGTTAGGCCCTGTGTTTCTAGAAAGCCAATGGATGGAGCAGTAAAGTTCCATAAGAATTGCCCAGTTGTAGCGTTAAAACAGGATATTATTCCGTAAGCTGTTTCTACGTTAGGTCCGCCTGGTCCTGCGGTGTAGGCTTTGCCATCATGAACTGAAATCTGTGAGCCATAGTATGACCAAGCATTGTTAATTGTGTTTGTCCAGAGCAGCTGACCTGTTGAGAGACTGTAAATCCATTGCTTTCCTGTTACGGCTTCGTAGAACCAGAAGACTCCTGAGGGGGCGTCAGCTCCGCCAAATGTGATTCCGCCGTTGTAGGTGTCGTTGGGGAAGGCGTCTGAGGCGGCTGGGTGGCGTGAAAGTGGTAGTCCACAATGTTTGACCCCAAGTGGGTGCTGCGAGACTGTATGCTCTTATGTAGCCTTGAACTGTTCCTCTCGCGTCATTTCGTCCGCTGCAACCGACTAATGCAAGTTTATCTGGTTCAATTTGCAGAATGCTTCCTGTCTGATTGATAACTGGGTTCAATGGACCCAGAATGCTTGCTACAGACACGTTCATTGAGTAGCCGTTGTGGCCGTCATATATTTCTCCGTACCCTGTGGCTCCACTCTGAGCGACTGTTGATGAACCAGGCCTCCACATCCAATAGTCATTGCTTGTGTCAGTCAGCGGAATGTTGGTAGTACCGTTATAGAGCGTGGCAGGTGGGGCAATTCCGTATTTCATCTGCCACCAGATAGCTTGGGTTGTGTTCCAGATCTGCATGTAGTAGTTGGGGTTTGTGGCATTCCCGAGGTTGGCAAAGTTAAGATAACATATGCTGCCGACATCGTCCCTAAATTCAGTGCCTGCAGTAGACACGTTGGCTATTTTCAGAATAGCGTTTCCTGTGTATCCGTCAAGCATCTGCCAGGTTAAGGAGCTTATGCTACCCGCAGGTACCGTGACTCCGGTGGTTCGCCATAAGTATGAGAAGCCGCCGCCCTGGTTAGGGCTCGCATAGTTAAAAATCTGGCCATATATTGGTATAGTCGGATTGCCCATCAGTGTCGTTCTGGAAGTATTCAGTTTGACCCGTATAAAGATTGATGCAGAACCAGCCTTGACGCGGGGGATTATCGACCGCATAGTATCCCATGCCGTCGAGACACACTAGTGGACTTGAGAAAGTTTCGTAGGCTATGCCATTGTAAAATGCTGTGTCATTAAATCCTCCCATGATGCCTCCAGTCCACGCTGGACGAGTCCATAGTACATGTGGGCTTAGTACAGCTTCCTGATTTTGGACTCCGTATGTTCTGCTCAGTGTGGTGTCCCAAGGTTGCCCTAGCCATTGCCCCATTACAGCGGCGCCCCAGCCTCTGTTAGCGTCGTAGACTGGACGAGTCCAGTAGCCTGCTGGAAGCGGCGTCTCTATGATATGTCGGTATTGGTGTCTGCTGCACAGTGAAGTAGGCTGGCTTGCTTGTGCTGGCTGCATAAGTATCGTTTACAGCTACATTTTGTGTTTGACCGGGAATGCCTGTTATTGTTTGTCCAGGAGAAGATAACCTTGTACAGCATAATTGCCCAGTTCAGTAGGTACGTACGATAATGTATCCGCCTCCAACTGGATCAGACGTTAATGGACCGTACGTATTGTTGGTTCCGTCAGGCGCCGTGACGTTAATGGTAACGTGCCACCTGTCACCTGTAGCGCCTGCAGCTGTTGGTGGGACCGCGTTAAGCCAAAAGACAATTAGCATCTGCTGGCCGATGCCTACAACTGGTGGTGAAGGAGCTACGTAGCAAGTAGGTATTATAAGCCCATGGCGGAGTGTGCGCGATAGCGGATGGCAATAATACGAGCGAAGCAGTCATACTTAACATCAGAAATATAGCAATCGCAATAGTTGCAATTTTGTTTTTTAGCGTTTTCATTTTCTTTTTCCTTTTCCTATAATTTTATTTTTGAGCGAAAACGCAAGCTTTTGCATTTGTCGAGCGAGAGCGAAAACATAAGCTTGCCCTTTAGCTCGATTTCTATTATGCCATAGTTTTATTTTTATGAATTGCGAAAACCTTATAGCTTGAGAAAAAGTGAGGGGTTAAGTCAGTTTTAAGTTTTTTTTACTTTTATCGAATAGTTAGTAATAGAAATTTTGTTTACAAAAAACAGGAATAGTGTGCTGTATATTTAGCATAAACAACTTTGTTGCCAGCAAAAAATCTAGGCCAAAACATAGTCAAATTAAAATCTTTAATATTGCATCAACAGCAGTAAAGACAAGGTTTGAAGATGAAACAATTGACGTTTACCGAAACCTTTACCGTTCAAGCATTAGCGCCTTTCAACTTTGATTTAACAGCTCAAATATTTGGCAGCGGCGACAGACAAATCCGCATCTACGAAGACAGCAGGTTTTGGCAGGTTATCCGCGTCGGCGGCAAACTTGCCTTGGTGACACTGGAGTCAGCGGGCACCGTTGAAGCGCCAAGGCTCAGAGCCGAGTTGAAGGCGACGCAGGAAATTAGCCATGCGGACACTGAGGAGGCAGCCAAGATAGTTACTCGCCTCTTCAACTTGGATTTGGACCTGTTACCGTTCTACGCCGTAGCAAAAAATGACGAAACCCTGTTGAAAATCACCCAGAGGCTTTGGGGACTACGCAGCCCCACGACTCAAACCGTCTACGAAGCCCTGATGGATTCGATTGTGGAACAGCAAATCAGCCTAAAAGTCGCCACTGCCATGGAGAGACGTATGATTAAAAAGTTCGGCGAAGCCCTAACCGTCGAAGGCGACGTTTACTATGCTTATCCCGCGCCGAAAGCTCTTGCAGACGCCGAAATTGATGAATTGCGGGGCTGCGGTTTGAGCGGACGCAAGGCTGAATACGTGAAGGACATTTCTGCGGCGGTCGCTGCTGGGAAAGCTGGATCTGGAGAAGTTCAGGAGCTACGGCAGCGCCGAGGATATCGTGAGGGAGCTTGATGCGGTAAGGGGAATCGGCACTTGGACGGCTGAGCTCACCGTTATCCGTGCGTTGCAGAAGTGGGACGCCATGCCCGCTGATGACGTTGGGTTGAGGCGCATAATCTCGCAGTACTACTGCGGCGGCAGAAGAATCTCAAGCGAGGAGGCGAAGAAAATCGCGGAGCCGTGGGGCAAGTGGCGGGGGCTTGCAGCGTTCTATTTCGTGGTCGCCGACTTGGCCAAGGTCGAGGTTTAGCAGTTATTTTATGAGTTTTTTCTTCATGAGGTAGATTGCCAGCACGAAGAACACCACCGTGACCACGGCAACCCAGACAATTGCTAACACCCACATCGCCGTTGAGCCTAAGCCTGCAAGAGAACCGATGCTGCCCGACATTAAGCCTCGCGCCATGTCAACGATGTGCGTCAACGGGAAGACACCGAGCGCCACAACCTGCAAAGCAAAAGCGTTAGGGATGACGCTGAGTGGGAAGAAGGTGCCGCTGAGCAGGAACATGGGCGTGATGAAGAGGAACGTCGGGAAGTTAAAGAAGTCAATGCCTGACGCCAACGACGTGAAGCACATGCCTAACGAGGCAAAGAGTAAACCGCCGATGAACGCCACGACGGGCACGAGAAGAGCCCACCAACTGGAAACCAAGCCGAAAGCCGCAACTACTGCGAGGACAATTGTCCCGTTTATGGCTGCTCTCGTGGCGCCCCAGAGCATTTCGCCCGCTATAACTTCGTCTACGCTCACGGGCGTGGCGATGATGGCGTCAAACGTCTTTTGGTAGTACATGCGCACGAACGAGGCGTAGGTGCATTCATAGAAGCTGCCGTACATGACGGCTATGGCGATGAGTCCAGGGCCGATGTACTGGATGTAGGTGGTGTTGCCTAACCCGGGGATGTGGCCGCCTGCGCCGAACAAGGCGCCTAAACCGAACCCGAACGCCGCCAAGTAAAGAATTGGCTCCATGAGCGCGGGTAAGAAGTTGACGAATATGGTTTTTGTGAAGACGTCGAGGTTTCTGCGCCAAACCAGCCAGACGCGGTATGTTAAGCTTGGTAGCCAGCTGGTCATTCGCGCAGTTTCCTCCCTGTTAACTTGAGGAATACGTCTTCTAAGTTGGCGTTGCGTATGGTCATGGTTTTGTCGGGGAACTGCTTGATGACTCGCTCGAACATGCCGTGCTCTTTAGCGAAGACTCGGACTTGGTCGCCGAAGACTTCCACTTCCGCGTCAGGCATCAATGCCTTGAGCTGTTTCACCATGGGTTCGTCGTACTCGACTTCCAACACGTCTTCACCTGCGAACTGCTTGATAAGGTCATGCGGGGCGCCGGTTTGGATGATTTTGCCGTTGTCCACAATGAGGATGCGATCGCAGAGCGCAGCAGCCTCATCCATGTAATGCGTCGTGAGTATGATGGTTACGCCCTGCTTGCGGAGCGTGCGGATTTCGTCCCATACAAGGTGCCTGCCTTGCGGGTCCAGCCCAGTCGTCGGCTCGTCCAGCAGAAGGATTTTTGGTTCGTTGATGAGTGCGCGTGCCATGATAAGGCGTCGTTTCATGCCTCCGCTAAGCTGGAACGTCGAAGCGCCCTTTTTTTCTTCAAGCGAGAAGAACTTTAAAAGCTCCAACGCTCGCTGTTTGGCTTTCTCTTTAGGTATGTCGAAGTAACGTGCGTAGACTTGCAGGTTCTTGAGGACTGTGAAGTCGGGGTCCAAGTTGTCGTCCTGCGGCGAAACGCCAATCATGCCCTTTATCTCTCGGGCTTGCGTGGAGACGTTCAAGCCTGCCACGGTCAACTTGCCTTCGGTGACGGGCAGGAAACAGTAGATCATGCGCATCGTCGTGGTTTTGCCTGCGCCGTTAGGTCCCAAGAAACCTACGCATTCGCCCTTGTACACTTTGAAGTCAATGTGGTCTACAGCTGTGAAATCATCAAATTTCTTGGTTAGCCCCTGCGCTTCAATTAGAACTTCTTGTGAACCCATAAATCATCAAAAAATCAATTCGTATCCAATAACTTAAAACTAACTCTTCCGATATTCTCGCGCTAAAACCCATTTACGGCGAACCTCGAAAAATTTTAGTTAAAAGGTTTAAAGGCAAATTTGTTCTAAGCTATAATTGGCGTTGACTTGTGAAAGTGTCTTTTTGGCTCCTAGACATTAACCCCAAAATCGATAGTGCCCGCGGCACAACTGAACTGTGGCTTTGGGGAATTGACTCAGACGGAAAACGAGTGCTCATTATTGACAGAGACGTTACTGCTTACTTTTACGCCGTGGTCAAAGAGGGATTTAACCCATCGAAAACTGCGCAGGAAATCATGAACGCTTACCCCTCATCAATAGTGAAGGCGGAAGCCGTGGAGCGCCGGCTTCTTCGGCAAACCCGTGCAGGCAATAAAGGTTTACTGTAGAGTTGCAACTGAAACGGGGAAGCTTGCAAAAGCAGCTTCGAAGCGTCGAAGGGGTAAAAGATTGCCTCGAAGACGACATTCGCGTCGCTATGCGGTACCTGATCGACAACGATTTGGCTCCGTGCGCTTGGCATGAAGTGGAAGCTGAGGAAGAAGAAAACAAACCCAGCGTAAGAGTGGACAAGGTTTACTTTGCAAAATCCATTCCAAAACAACTTGATTGCGGTGACAAGCCGAAGCTGAAAACCCTGAGTTTTTCAATGGTCAGCTACAGCCGCGAAGGCTCACCTCAACCCGACAGAAACCCCGTAGTAATAATATCCACTGTTGCCAGCAGCGGCGAGGAAAAGCAGTTTACGGCAGGCGACGACAAAAACGATAAGCCCGTTATTGAAGGCTTTGTCGAGTACGTTTGCCAGTTTGACCCAGACGTCATCGTCAGTTTCGGCGCCAACGCGCTATACTGGGATTACCTAATAAAACGAAGCCACAGGCTCCAGAGAACGTTTGATGTTGACAGAGGCAAAAAGGAACCGCACACAAGCATTTACGGTCACGTCTCAGTCACAGGCATGGCTAACGTGGACCTCGCCGACTTCATGGATGTTTTCCCCGAAGTGAAGGTTAAGACCCTCGTCAACTTAGCCGACTATTTAGGCGTGATGAAAAACGTGGCAGGCAGCGAAATTGAGGATGTTGAATCTGCCGATTACTGGGACGACCCGAAGAAAAGGGGCGCACTTAAAGAATTCAGCCTAAACAACGCCCGCAAAATCCACGGCTGCGCAGCTTTGCTGCTTGATTTTGCCATGCAGCTCTCAAGCCTGGTTAGCCTGCCGCTGGACCATGTTATGACCGCCGCGGTGGGTTTTAGGGTTGAGTGGTTTTTGATTAAGCAGACGCGCAAGATCGGCGAACTGATTCCCAGACGGATAGAGCAGCCCTATCGCCCTTACGCTGGCGGGTTAGTGCTGCAGCCGAAACCTGGCTTGCACGATAACATAGCGGTTTTAGACTTCAAATCAATGTACCCCAACATCATGATACGATACAACCTCTCGCCGGACACGTATGTTGCACCCGATGAGCCTGAACCACCAGGCGGAGTTTACGAAGCGCCAGAAGTTAAGCACCGATTCCGCAAAGCGCCGCCTGGGTTCTACAAGGAAGCATTAACCTACCTGATTGAAGTGAGAAGCAAAATACGCGCTCCAGATGAAGAAACTGAATCCCAACACGGTTGAATACAGCATATTGGATGCGAGGCAGAAAGCCGTGAAAATCATCACTAACGCTGCCTACGGCTACGCTGGCTGGGTTGGCGCAAGATGGTACATTAAACCCGTGGCTGAAGCAGCCTCCGCCTGGGGCAGACACTCCATTTTAAACGCTACCCGTTTAGCTGAAAACAAAGGCTTAAAAATTATTTACGGCGACACGGACAGCCTCTTTTTAACTAATGACGAGAAAAAACTGCTTGAACTTGAAAGCTGAAATCGGGGAGGATTTAGGCTTAGAAGTAGAAGTCGGCGAGGTTTACAAACGCGTCTTCTTCACAGAAGCCAAAAAACGGTATGCGGGTCTTCGAGCTGACGGCACATTAGACATCGTCGGATTAGAAGTTATTCGTGGAGACTGGGCTGAAGTAGCTAAAAAAGTGCAGGAGCGCGTGCTGGAAATAATTTTAAAGGAGCAGTCGCCCAAAAACGCCATCAACTATGTGCGCACCGTTATTGAGGAGCTAAGGCAAAGGAAAGTTCCCCTGCATGACCTGATAATTTGGAAAACTCTCACCAAACCGCCAGAACAATACGCCATAAAAACGCCGCATGTGGAAGCCGCAAAAATGCTCAAGGAAAAAGGCTGGCGTCTAACAGGCGGCGACAAAGTCGGCTTTGTCATATTGTCAGGTAAAGGACGATTCTACAACCGCGTGAAACCATACGTTTTCGCCACGCCCAACGAAGTAGACGTGGATTACTACATAACCAATCAAGTGGTTCCTGCCGCTGCAAGAATACTGGGCTTTTTCGGAGTAACGGAAAAAGAGCTAACTGAAAAAGAAGCCAGAGAAGGCGGAGAAAGCCGAAACTTGATGGATTACGTTTAGGCTTGAGGGATTGCATCTTGGAAAGTTATTAATTCAACGTTTAACGCTGGCTTCACCGCTTCGGAGATTCGCGACGCAATAATTCGCCTAATGTTCTTTTCGCCTGCGATGTCAACGATTCTCTGAGTGATAATGCCGTCGAAAACCACCGTGTCAACACCCGCCATCTGCTGGAGCTTTTCCGCCAGTTGGCTTACGGGCAAACGCTCAATCAACTCGAACTTGTCGTTCAGCAAGACCGCTTCAAGCGTGCCCAGCAAAGCTTTAGCTGCTTGAGTTATCGGTTCAGGAACCTCCACTTTGAGGCGTTCAGGCGCTTTTTTGGCTGGCGCTGGCGCCGCTGGTTTGCCGCCTACTGCTTCGGCGATGGGAACCTTGTTTTCTATGGCTTCAGCGATTTCTTTGCAGTTGCATTCCTCGATTTCTTTGCCTCTTGGAGCGCGACCGACAAATTTGACGTTTGTAACTTGCTGCAGCTCTTTCAGTATTAGGTCGCCGCCTCGGTCGCCGTCCAGCAGCGCAGTTGCTGTTTTCTCTTTAGTGAGCTTTTTTATGGATTCTGGAACCTTGGCGCCTTCAAGGGCAACCGTGTTGAAAATTCCGCAACGCATCAAATTGATTATGTCTGCGCGTCCTTCAACGACGATGATTTCTTTGGCGCTTTCTAATCCTGGACCTGCAGGCAAGTCTTCAGGACCGTACTTTTCGACTTTGCCGACTTTCATTGTTTCGGAGATTTCTTTGTAAACTTCATCTACGCTTGGCATCGACTCAATTGTCCATTTATGCAGGATTTCTTTTGCTCGGTCAATGATTATTTTTCTGCGTGCTTCTCGTATGTCCTCGATTTTGTCTAGGCCAACTTTAGCTGAGCATGGTCCAACGCGGTTGATGCTTTCTATGCTTGCGGCGATGAGCGCCGTGGAAACCCTGTCTAAACTGGTCGGGATGGTTATTGCGCCGGTGGTTTTGTCGTTTTTAGAGTGTAAATCGATTTCGATGCGCCCGATGCGGCCTGTTTTTTGAAGTTCGCGGAGGTCAAGTTCAGGTCCAAAAAGTCCTTCCGTTTGACCAAAAACTGCGCCTATCACATCGGGTTTTTCTACAACGCCTTCGATGTCAAATCGGGCGTGTATAACGTACTTTATCGTAAATGTTTGGGATGTTCCCGTAAATATGCACTCCTGATGATTTATTTGATTATTTGTTAAATCGCATCATAGCGAGTGTATCTCGCGTTGATGAGATTTTTAATTTATTATTGGATTGATAGAATTTAGGTACAATCAGTTTAATAATACTTGTGGTTTAAAGATTCAGCTAATTTTCTGTAGCTTTCAATTAACCCTTTCTTAGGAAAGCTTTGGCTGGCTTTCACTCCTTCAGTCAGCTCTTCCATATCCAAGTAGCTATACTTGAAACCAAACCTGGCGTACTGAAACAATAATATGCAAGTAAGGTATTAACTCCCTTTGCTTAAAGAGTTGCCAACAATGATGACAAAGATGGAAGTCGCAGTTGACAGTTACGTGAAAGGGAAGACATCTTTGGAGAGATCTTCCGAGGTTGCTGGAGTTTCGCTTTGGACTTTTCTGGATGAACTCAGAAATAGAAATGTTGCCTTAAAGTATTCCCTCACTGATGCTGAAAGTGAAATACAGAAGATACTAGAAAAAAGTGGAACGAGAAAATTCATAATTTGTAATTGCCAATTAAATGGCTGAATAATCTAAAAGTTTGGTTTGGCGAACCAGCCTTGTTAACCTGATGCTGATCTAAAAATTTTCAGGAAGAGCGAGGAGAAAAGAACAAATGATCGCATTTTGGTTAACTGTTGGTTCGCCAAACGAGCTGCGCGGGTTTTATTTTCGCATATACATAAGACCCAAAAGAAGATAAAAGAATATGTTGTTGCATCATGGAGCCAACATTTCAGGGACTTAGCTTTAACCTGAATGCCTAGAGAAACGCTTGTAGACCTCATTTTGCTAACAAAACATCCCAGGCAAAAGACGCTTAACCCGCCCTCCCCGCTATCTACACCTGTTTTCTATACAAGTAAAAAGCAGCCGCCCCTTTTCAGCATTTAACCCTTCACCTTAAATAATAATTCAGCCAAAGGTAAGCCCAGACACGGCGACGCATATGAGCTTACGGTTAAACCCTGAATACGAAAAACTGCTGCCAAAGATGTCTGATGAAGAATTCTCTGAGCTCAAAGCATCCATACAAACAGAAGGGCAGCACTACGCGATAATCGTAAACGAGGACTTGGAAGTTTTAGATGGACACCACCGTTACCGCGCATGCATAGAACTTGGCATTGAGCCTGACTTTGAGGCCCGCAAGTTTGAGGATAAGTTGCTTGAAAAAAAATTTGTGATAGAAGCAAACCTTAGGCGCCGCCACCTGAACAGTTTTCAGCTTGTCGAGTTGGCGGTGCCGCTGCTTGAGATTGAGAAAGCACTGGCAAAGAAGCGGCAGGCTAAAGGAGGCAAAAACGGGCGAAACACGCAGCTGGGGTTAGCGCCGGAAGACACGGAGCCCGAGCTTAAAGCTAAAGCAACGGAAGTTGTCGCCAAAAAGGCAGGTGTTTCAACGCGCACCTTTGAGCGGGGCAAAAAAATCCTTGAAGAAGCAAGCGAAGATGACAAGCAGAAACTGCGTGAAGGCAAAGCCAGCATAACCCACGTTTACAGCGAAATCGTATCGGCTGGAAATGCGCAGACCGCAAAAGATGCTGTTGAGGCGCCGATGATAAAGCAGGAGAGCCCTCGGGAGCTTCAGAATAAAGCAGATTTGCTGGAGCTTTTGGACCGTATGCTTAAGCAGGAGCTGTTCTGTCCTGCATGCGGGAACTCAATGCTGGAATGCAGCAAATGTCATAAAACCTTAAAAGCTCTGTTGCAACCTAAGGACCGTGGAACCACCACGGTTTCATAGGTAGAAATCAGGCAGGAAAAAAATAGGAATATAAGGCTGCTTCAAAATAGATATAAGTCTTAAATTTGCAAAGCGTAGAATAGAAAATAGAATGATAGATGGAAGTGAATATTGATGCAACCAAAAAATTGCCCTGAATGCAACAAACCTCTTACGTGGATTCCACAATATCAAAGATGGTACTGCTACAAAGACAAAATGTACCCTGAACTACCACTTTGTCCCGTATGCAAACAACCTCTCAATTGGATTCCACAATACAAAATATGGTACTGCGATGACGACAAGAAATTTTTTTCAGAAAATGAGAAGGAGTCAACTCAACCTGAGAAGCAATCACCTCCAAAACTTTGCCCAACTTGCAATAAACCTCTCACATGGATTCCACCATACAAACGATGGTACTGTTATAACGACAAGAAATATGTTTAAGAATTTTTAGAAGGTTTACTATCCCAAGTTTTCAAAGATAAATCTTAAATTTGTATAGGCTAGAGTAGAAATATCAGGGATAGAATGAATAAGAAAATAATAGCTATAACATTCTTGATAATTGCCATACTTTTTGTAGGTACAATTGCAGGAACGATATCGTATTTTAATGGTGTGTTAAACGACAAAAATCTCAAAATATCTTCGTTGAACTCTCAATTAGCAAATCAAAATAACGAAATAGCAAATTTAAACAAACAAATTTCAAACCTTACGGGTCAAGTAACAAATTTATTACCATCTGCATATCTTGTGAGTTCTTTAGGTGTAACTGATGTTGCACGTGATTATTTTTACCAAATGCCGTTTCCCCAGGCATATAATCATCTTTTCTTAGATGGTTCAGTAACTAATACTGGAAAAGGCACTGCATATAACGCTGGGTTGCTTGTTGTTGCTTATAACGCTACGGGCACATTAGAAGTAAACATGACTGTTCCTTTATATGGTAATGGAGCTGGATTTGGAACTGACAATGCAACTAAAGCTTACGTCTCTAGTATTGATAATATTTACTCTAGTCAACTTGGAAGTTTATTTAGTGGGCAAACCGCAACAGTTGTTTTAGCCATCTATCATGAAGGCAATGTTTCAAATTGGACTGTTACGCCAGTATGGACGAATTCACCATAAAATCTGTTTTCTTTCTATTTGCAAAGTACGTTTAAAAGGTAAGTGAGCTGAAAACTTGATAAATCTTAAATCTGCATAGCGGTATTTTCACTTCAAAGTGGCGCTGAATTCCTTCACTTTTTGTGAAGCATCAGACATCAGCGGTTGTCCGTGCCCGCTTAGCATTATGTCAAAATCAAATGTTGATATTTTCCTAATTGAATCTTTCGCTTTATCCATATCTAAAGTGAATCGTTCAGGCGGACCAGTAACCTTGCCATCCACAAACCTGACTGCGTCGCCTGCAAACATAACTTTTCTGTCAGCATCCAACAGTGAAATGCTTCCTTCAGAGTGCCCGGGAGTGTGAATAACCATCAACCTGTCGATTTTGTCGCCTTCTTTCAGCACCAACTCAGGTTCAACGGGCGCAGCCTTCATTATTGAACTGAGAGCCTTAATCATTAAATTCTTGGGTTTAGGCGGCGCCTTCTTTCCAGCAACATACTCCGCGTCGAGCTCGTTAACCGCTACTTTTGCATTTGTGATTTCCTTCATTTTTTTGAGGCTTCCAACATGGTCAATGTGAAAATGAGTTATCACGATGGTGGCGACGTCTGTTGGCTTGCGCCCTAAACCCTCAATGTACTTTACGATTTTTTTGTCGCTTCGAGGTAAACCTGTATCTATTAAAATCAACTTTTCTCCGTCCTCAACAAGGTAAACGTTGCAGTTAACTCCGTCTACTTGATGGATTCCCTCTGCGATTTTCATATCAATCACTTCTTAGAGAAGTTAAACAGCAGCCTTAAAAATCTATTCAACATGCAAAACGAAGTAGGCAGTGCTTGCTACTGCTTGATGTGCGGTTTTCTCCTGTAGTTAACTACAAACAAAATTGTCGACAACGCAAGCATGGCAAGGATTATTTGAATGCTTAACTCTGGGACTTGAAATGTTGCTGAAGGTTCGGGGGTTGGTGAAATACTTGGCGAAGGAGAAGAAATCACATTGGGTGAAGGATTTGGGGTGGCTGAAGGGCTTGGAGAAGGAAAAGTAGGCTCAGGCGAAACGGTTGAGGTTACTGAGGGCGACATGCTTGGCGAAGGCTGCTCGGTGCTGAGGATTATTGAGCTGCTGAGCGTTGTTATCAAGCCCGCGTTGTCTTGTATTTGGCAATAAACTGTTTTCACGCCGTCTCCGCTAGTTAACGACCAACTTTCGGGACCTGTGTATGTTTCCCAAGAAACTTGGTCGTTGCTTAATGTTATTTGGCTGATGCCTGATATGGAGTCACTTGCGCTTACAGTTACCGTAACAACGCTTGAGGATGTGACTGTTGCACCATTATCAATTTCGATTGAACCTTGTGGAGGTGTTTTATCCAGTTGAATTCCCGTTAAAGTTACATTCTGAAGATTCACGGCACCTGTTCCATAAACGTCCCATGTGCTCCAGTACTCCAGTGCGTTATTGCTGCCTTCGGTAGTTATAACGGGCTGGCCGTCGGCGGCAACGTTTTGCACGGGTCCGTTATTTATCGAGTAGTATGTTTGAGTGCCATTGTAGTCTGGCGTCAGATTTATTGGGAAATCAGTTGTGTGCCATGAATTATTGTAGTCATCGGTTACTGTCGGCAAACGAGTTATGTTTACACAGAAGCTTGTTCCGTCGTTTATTGTAAGCGTGTGTTGTCCTGCAGTTGTGGTTGGCACATGTACGGTTGTGTTAAAGAACCCTGTTCCATTTATTATCGCTGTGCCCAAGCTTGTTGTCCCGTCCCATAGCAAAGATGCGGTGCCAGGGGTAAACCATTCACCAGCTACAGCTATTGATTGACCATTTTGAACAAAAACTGTTGTACTAAGGTCGGTGTTGTTACCGTATAATCCTGTTGCAGTTGCGCTGGCTACCTGTGTTAAGCCTCTTCGATATTCCGTGTATGGAATTGTCGTATTGTATGTGTGGCCGTTGTTGTTGCCTTGAGCTCGGAAAATGATGTTGTCAGATGCTGGTGCGTTGTCTCCTGCTGGGCTGTTTTGTAAGAGGTCAGGAACGTTAAAGGTGTAATTGAAATTTTGGGACGTCGACGTCGCTGAATTGTTAGCTATTGAGACCCAAGAGGAAGTCACGGGATTTAAGTATGAAATGTTTACCGAGTTGCTCGAGGTGAAGCCTACTCCATTAAGAGTTAACGAGGCTCCTGCTGGGCCTGAAGTTGGGGAAACTGTGAGTGCGCCAAATACATCTGTCAGTGGGCTACCTAAGCCTGTAACGTTGTCATAACCTAAAGTGGCATTGTAGAGTCCGTTTGACCCCGATGTGATGTCTCGAAAGAAGGAAGAGTACGCTATTTTTGCCAATCCATAAAGGTTAACGTTTGATGCCGAGTATCCGAGCGCTTGAATTGCCGCCCATTGAGGGGCGCCTACGCTTGTTCCCCCAACCTTGATCCATTGGGAATTACAGTAGACCGCAACGCCTGTTGATGGGTCGGCGTCATAAGAAACATCAGGCACAGCACGTTTAGAATAGCCAAGACCGTAGCTTACTTGATAGGCAGGTGGCAGGTTCATACAGACTTACTCCTCCGCCGCTTTCGCTCCAAGCAGTCTCGCATAAAGTGCCATCAAGATTAAAGGAAAGCCTGGTTCCTCCAACAGCAACCACATTTGGCGAGCAAGCAGGCCAATTTACTCCTGAGGCGCTGCCGTTGTCCCCAGACGAGGCAAAGAAAACTGCGCCATAACTGCTTGTAAAGTATGAGTCATAGCTAGTCACCGAAGAATCTTCAATACCACCCCAACTCATGGAAACAGCAACTACGTTAGACCGCCTCGCAGCATATTGAACGGCTGAAAGAAGGTCATTTGATTGGTCAGACGCAGCTTCAACGAGCAAAATGTTAGCATTTGGAGCAATGGCATGAGCCCATTCAACATCTAGACAAGTTTCCGTTGCCCAATCGCTATTTGCTGCCTGAATTGTGGTGTTCATTTTATGGATCTGAAAATTGCTACCTAATATTAATTGTGGCAAGCTAAAGTTTTGGGAAAACACGTTAGAATCATACGTTATGCTTGAAGTATTATAAGCATCAATTATCGCTACGGTGGCTCCAGCTCCTCCTGACGAAGGTAATCCATAAGCCGCTCTTATTTGGCTTGGCGAGTAGCCGAAGGGTACATTCATAGGACCGATACTTTGCACAATATGCATAGGCTGAGCCACCCACTGGTCATCTGCATGCACAGAGCTTGTTTCAAGCGGAAAGCAGCTTACCATAAACAAAGAAATAAGCAATATTACAATAAGTTTGGGTAGGCGTTTATGATTCAATTTGAATCTGTTACCTTTTCTTCGACGTTTTTCTTAGATTCAAAATCAGCACCGTACTTATTATTATGTCGGTTAATTTGTTGAGATAGCATTCTGTCCAACAGATGGGCAGTGCTTCATTTTTCAAAGCGCAAGCAATATAGCAGAACTTGATGTAACTGTACTGAGTGAGTTAAGCATGCAAAAATCTTATTCACGGTTACTAGGGGTAGTTGGAAAACCAAATACGGGTAAATCTACGTTCTTCAGTGCAGCAACCTTGGTTGCGGCTGAAATAGCCAACTATCCTTTTACCACAATTAAGCCCAACCGAGGCGTGGGCTACGTACGCACGCCATGCGTCCATGAAGAATTCAAAGTGAAAGACAACCCTAGAAACTCGCTTTGCCTTGACGGGGTGAGGCTTGTTCCCGTAGAATTAATTGATATTGCAGGAATTGTTCCAGGCGCTTGGGAAGGACGCGGCTTAGGAAACCAGTTCTTGGACGAGATACGCAGGGCAGACGCGCTTATCCATGTGGTTGATGCTTCAGGCGGAACGGATTGCGAGGGAAAAAGCTGCAAGCCTGGTGAACATGATCCGTTGGAGGATGTGCAGTTTTTAGAACGTGAAATCACGATGTGGATGGTAGCTATCCTTAAGAAGGATTGGGCTAAAATCGCCAGGACGGCGGAGGCGGATAAGAAGGGCATTGCGGCGCCGCTTGAAGACCGCTTGACAGGTTTAGGTATAAGGCGGCAATATGTCGGTGAGGCTATCAGAAGAGCTAACTTGAATGTTGACAAACCCGCCACATGGAGCGACGAGGACTTTTACCGATTTGTCGATAATTTAAGACGCATATCGAAGCCCATGCTGATAGTTGCCAACAAGATTGATTTGCCGACGGCTGAAGCTAACTTGGAACGCATGAAGAAGCTTGATTACACGGTTATTCCATGCTCCGCAGAAGCTGAACTTGCACTCAGGCGCGCCGCGGAAAAACAGTTAATAGACTATAAACCAGGCGACCTCGACTTTAAGATAACGCAGCCAGAAAAGCTGTCTCAGGGGCAGATCAAGGCTTTAGAAGCCATACGGGAAAAAGTGCTTACGAAAAAAGGGTCAACAGGCATCCAGGACGCCTTGAACATGGCTTACTTCAAACTTCTCAACATGATAACGGTTTATCCTGTGGAAGATCTGGAGCACCTCTCTGACCATAACGGCAGAGTTCTGCCAGATGCTTACCTCATACCGAAGGGAACAACCGCGCACCAGTTTGCCTACTTAATCCACACAGAACTCGGAGAAAGCTTCCTCTACGCCGTTGACGCCCGCGACAAAAGAAGAATCGGCGAAGACGCCATCCTCAAAGACCGAGATGTCATAAGCATTGTAAGCGCCAAAAAACGGGCTTAACCGCCTTTTCCACCTGATTTTGTATTTTGCGTGCACGACTAACCATGGATCTTCTTCCCAGCGCTTGACTGTTTGCCCATTTGTCTCTTCTAGATGTGTCTATTTGAACCATCTGCGAACCCGGGGGGTAGGCTGTTAGACGGAAGGTGCAATCGCATGAACTGGGGACCTGGGGCTTTAGCTTGGTTTTTAGTAGAGTGATTTTCATAAGTCACTTTGACTTTGCTGGCGCTTTAAATAGGTTTTTTCAGGAAACACACGCCATAACTGGTTGATTTAAGCCGAGAAACAAAAAAGCAACCCAGAATAAGTCCTGATCAGATCGCCTACCTACCTATAGACCTACCTAATATTTGTGACCAAAAACCGCCACAAAAATGGATTGAAAACTGAGGTCAACAGCGATTTATTTGCCAAAGCGCCGTTTGCGATACTGGAATGTTCGGATGGCTCTTAACAAGTCAATCAATCTAAAATCTGGCCAGTAAACATCCAAGAACAGCAGCTCACTGTAGGCGGCTTGCCAAAGCAAAAACCCACTTAAGCGTTCTTCACCTGAAGTGCGAATAATCATGTCAGGGTCCTGCTTATCCATGTGTGCAGTGTACAGGTACTTTTCAACAGTAGCTTCAGTTACATCTGACAAGTCAAGCTCGCCGCTCTTAACTTTCCCAGCAATAGTCTTGGCTGCATCAACAATTTCGGCTCTGCCCCCATAAGCGAAGGCAAAGTTCCAGAAGTAACAATCGTAATTAGCAGTCGCATTCTCAAGCTCCGCAATAGTGTCCTGTAAACTTTGGGGCAAAAGGTTCACCCTGCCGATGACTTTCACGTGAACTTTATCCCGATGAATACGCTCGTCTTTCAGCAGCTTACGGAATCTTTCCTCAGCAATCTGCATAATCTTCTCAACTTCGTCAGAGTGCCTAGCAAAATTCTCCGTGGAAAACGTGTAAAGAGTCACATACTTGACACCTAACATATGAGTCCAATCTAACAGCTGCTCAACCGTATCAGCGCCCTTCCTGTGACCCCACTTATCCTGCAACAATAAAGGATTACTGTCCTGCCCGTTTGCCCACCGCCTGTTGCCGTCTAAGATTATGGCGACGTGTTCGGGTCTTACTCCCCCCTTAATCTGCTGCCACAGCCATTTCTCATACAATTTGTATGCGCCGATGACAGAGAGCATTTTTTTAAGCACTAAATGTGACCTCGCATGTTAAACGTTCTTCAGGTTTTTCTTTACAACTTTGCATTATAGTTAAGCTTTGGCTGTTTCAATTAAATCTTGCCCTAATTACAACCTTAAATGCTGGGCAAATTTTTATTCTGATTCTTGGTTTTTCTCGGGTTTTTTAAAGAAGCCTTTAGCTGACCTGCTGACTATGAAAATTAATAGCACAGAGGCAATGCCGATTAGGATTCCTACTATTATGGTAAAAATGAACATGGAAAAATTCTGGTCATTCAAACCAACAATGGGCTGCCCTCCAGGACTGTATGGGTTGTAAATCACGTTTGCTGTTGCTTCTATAATCCAGCGGAACCATGCAACTGAGACCACCAAGGCAACATTACGCAGCAATCTTGAGTCTCTTTCAACGTATAAACGTACGCTACGCCCGAAAAGAACAATGATTAATCCCACCACTAGAAGATCCTGAACACCCTTAAGGAAGAACGTTGCTATCTTTGGAGTAATAGCCAGCCATCCTGCAAGACTATTTGGAAACGGCGCAGCATTAATAGTGACGTTTGCAATTCCAAGATAAACGCTGACGGCGATGCATAAGATTCCTGCTAAAATCGTGTAATTTGAGATTTGCATCGGCAAAGGCGGCGGAGAATATTCCCTCACCCAATGATAGAAGCCTTTAGCTGACCTGTCAACGCCGAAGCCTTTGATAAGTAAGAAGCCGCCTAAAACAATTACAATGGCAATTCCATAATAGTAAATGGCGCCTGGGTAAACGAAGTTGTTGATAGCCCAAAGAATACCGAAAATGAAAACTAGTAATCCAGGCAAACCTAACGCCATCCGCGCGTACCTCGGGTTATCTATTAGTAATCGAATGTACTTTGTGAAAAGCGCAGCTGTCTCTTCGATTGATTCACTGTGCTTAATTACTATCCGTCTTACTGACGAAACAGGCACTCTGGATTCAACAAGAGGTAAAACTGCCTCGTCAGAATAACCATCACTAACCAAAATCACTTCATTTGCACTAAAAGTTTCGAGCAAATTATTTAATTCATTAACCAATTTTCTATCAGCGCTAACGCCGCCCAACTCAGAACCCGATATCGTAGCAACTTCAAAGATTTCCTGCGGTTGCTTCTCGTTTTGTAATCTGTCATGAAGCCGGACAGCTTCAAACATGGCGTTTGCGTCTGGTTCTTCGGGGTCTTTTAAAGCTAAGGAAACTGCACCATCTAAGTTTGCGGTTCTTCCAAGAAGAGGCGTTTTTACCCCTGCCTTTGCCTCTAAGTCACCATCTCTATCTACGCATAAAATCAGGATACGCTTTTGCGTTTGGTCCTGCGTTTCCTTTTTAGCCATCTACATCTCTATTCCCTAGTACTGCCGCCACTTAACTTTAATCTTGTGTTTCTTCATCATCTTCAGCGTCGTTACCCATAACAAGCTGAAACTCATTCCAACTTAATTTTTCGCCCTTCTGCAGCTTATCGCGCGCTTCAGCCCCAAGCTTCTCTTTAATAGCTTGCTGTTTTTCTTTGGTGGCTTTCTGTGTTTCTTTAGCAGCATGTTCTCTTTCTTTAGAAGCCAGTTGAGTCGCATTTCTCCTTGCTTTTCCTTCCTCGTACATAGCAGCCTTCAAACCCCGTAATTGCCCCGTTAACTCTGCGATTTTCACTTGAAAGGCAAGAATTTCTTCCTTCGTTTTAATGTAAGCTTGGTGGAGACCATCAGCTTGAGCCCTGCCCAATTTCGCAGAGTTTCCTTTTTCAATGATCTGTGCATGTATTTCTTGGCTTTTTTTGGCTAAATCAGTTAATTCCTTATGAAAGACGTCAGCTTGAGCCTCAAGTACTTGTCGTTGGCTCAGCAAGTTCTTAATTTTTTTGTATCGAAGGTCTATTTTTTTGTAGCTTTTAAGCAAGGTTTCAAGCTGCTTGACGTTCTCAATCAGCACTTTTTCCTCCTGCAAATCAAGAGAAGTTGTTTGTATCTTCCATTCAATAGCATCAAGCTCTTCTTGCAGGTCCTGCTGCCTCTCCCGCGGGACTTTCTTTTTAAGTTCAGCGATTTGGTCTTTAAGGGCGTCTATTTGCTCTGTGATTGGCGCGGTTTTAGCTCTGATTTCGTCTCTTTGCTGTTTCAGCAGCTTAACTTTTTCATTTATGCTGTCGCGTTCAATTTTCAATTCATCAATTTCTTGATGAGTTTTTTTTACCTGCTCGTTTAACTGGTTTCTCTGCTCAATATGCTTAGTTATTTGAGCTTCTGCTGTGCTGGTTTGTTCTCTTAGTTTTTGAATTTGCTGATTAATATCGTCTATTTTAATGGTTTTTTGTTGCTCTGACATTTGATTTAGCCTCTAGTGCTGTCGATGTTAATGAGCTTTGTTACGTGACCGTTTATATAATGATTTTCTGTGGTAAATATGTAGTTTAACATGGTAATCAGGTAAGTTACATTATAATTTTTAAATATAGGCTATAACAGATGGTTGGGTAAGATGGAAGAAGAGTTATGACGTTTAATTATGATGACCTGCTGAAAAAGGCGTGCGCTCAGATGCCAGAAGTTTCCGCAAAGCATGAGCGCTTGGAAATGCCAAAACTGACAGTTAACACAGTAGGTATGCGAACGATTATTTCTAATTTCAAGGAAACGGCTGATGCTTTGGACCGTGATCCTCAACATATTTTGAAGTTCTTGACTCGCGAAATGGCTACTGCAGCAACTTTTCAAGATTCAAGGGCGATTTTTCAAGGAAAATTTAGGCGCGAAAGTTTCGAACGTTTACTGCAGCGTTATTTGGACAGTTATGTAGTTTGCCCCATTTGCAAGCGGCCTGATACTAGAATTGTTAAGGAAAAACGATTGTCTTTTCTAGTATGCAACGCTTGCGGCGCAAAATCATCCATTAAACAGCTGTAGGCGAGCTGGAAATTGGAAGTCTATGTAAACCTCAAGAAAGCGGGAAGAAACGTGCTTTTAGCCGTTTGCGACTGCGAATTGCTTGGCAGAACGCTTCGAGAAGGCAAAATAGTCTTTCACATCAAAGACGAGTTTTACAATGGCAGAAAAGCAACGGTTGAGGAAGCCATGGGAATGATTGATAACTCGACCATAGTGAACTTGGTAGGCAAATGCTGCGTCGAAAAAGCTATATCAAATGGTTATGTGCATCCTGAAGCTGTGATAAAAATCGAAGGCGTGCCGCACGCGCAAATAGTGAAGCTTTGAGTAGGTAGCTGTCGCTTTTTAAGTTTATGCTGTGGTTAAACTGCTTTTGGAGGTTGAAATCAATATTATTCCAGCTAGAGATAAGATCATTTGTACAACTATTAGAGGTAGAGCTGAAGCAAGCGGCAATAATGAAGGACCCGCAGAATTTGTCGCTGGTGCATACTTAAAAGTGAAGAATTCTACTATGCATGAAGCGAAGATAAGGGAGGCTCCGGTTACTGCTAAGGCAAAGTGGCTTCTTTTTATGGCGTATGCCATGCCTGTCCAGCAGAAAGAAAGAGAAAGAACGCCAAACCAGCCCATAACCGCCCAGCCGTAATAGGCGAACCCAGAATAATAGGTGCTTGGTGGTTGCGGAGCGCTAATTTGAGTGAAGCCGCTTATTGTGTAGGCGAAGGTGATTAGCGAGGCAATGATTGTTGCCGCGGTGCCTATGGTACTGGTATTTGCCATGGTGTTATCCATCCTAATGTTAAAGTAACGTTTGTTGGCGGATTACCTGTATAGCTAACATTGGCATCTATGTATGCGGCAGTTTTGCCAGAAATGTCTTGGCCGCCTAGAGAACCCAAAGAAAGGTCTTTTCCAAAAGGCACAGATGATGAATCTGCAACCATGCCGTTTCTGTAAAGTTTAACGTCGAGGTGGCATCCATATGCTGCTACGGCTCCAGTATTGTAAATGTACCCAGTGACATGAACTATGCCTTGGCCGTTGTCAGAATACTCTAAACTTACATTGACAAGCCTTGGATCCTGCAAATCGTTTATTTGATTCTGCAAACCCACAACCTGAATAGAGTAAACGATGGCGGTAAAAGACACCGCCGCAATTACACATAAAGCAGTAACAATTATCTTAAAATCGTCACGGGTTTTCTTTTGAGCCATCATAAACCGCCTCTTCGCGTTGCTTTATTTTTCACGTTGGGACTTAAAGATTTTTGCGTTCGACTTGCCAAGCCTTGAATATGCGTTTACTGCATAAAATTTAATTAACGATGGTTTACACATGTACTTCAAAACCGCCTGAGCCCTTCAAGATGAAAGTTAACTTAAAGATAACTATCTCAAAACGCGTAATCGCCGTTCTCCTTGTAGCTCTGATTGCCCTCTCAGCATTCAACACTTACATGATTCTTAATCGACCAAGCGGGCCTGTCGACTCTACCGCAGTAGGCTACGATTTTGTGGTCACTCCAAACGGCAATAATTACCAATTGAAAAACATGTTAACTGGTTCTATGACGAAGGTATCTGGCAGCGCATCTTCCGCCATAAACATCGCCTTAACTAAAGGAAACTCCGTTTACCTTAATCCTGGAATCTACGTTTTGACCCAAGACATTTTGGTGTCTAACAAAATTGACACTAAAATCACCGGCAACGGAGCAACAATCAGGGGCAATGGCCACAGAATAATCATTTACGGCGACAACTATACCGCGTCACAGTATGTGACCATCTCAGGCTTCACCTTAATAAACGGGACCGTAAGAATTGAAAACTCGTTTGGAACAACGATTTCCAACATGATTTTCGAGAACACTTCAACCGGCATAGAATTAGCTAACACGAAGATGTGGAGTGAGGACACGAAAATTGAGGACTGCCATTTTGTTAACGCAACCGTGGGCATAGCTTTCCGGACGCCTGTTGGCAACGCGACGGGGTCCTATGATAGTTCACAAATCAACAGTTGCTTCTTCAACATCAGGGATAATTCAGTCGGCGTCCTAGTTGAACGGCTGGCTGAGTTTTCGGACAGCCAAATGCAGGATGTTAGGATGTGGATGGGTGCAGATGGGGTGACTAATCAGACGGGGCTTTTAGTTGACGGTTCAATGTACCAGAGTCTTCTGCAGGGTGTGGTGTTTGAATCGTTCACTGATGTGCCAAACGACATGTTCGCAATCGATTTGGGGCAAAACTGTAATCCAGCCCCGATTCTTGACGGCGGTGTCAGCTTCTTAGGCAACTGGACAGCCAACATCCATAACCCCTACAGCATATGGGTCTCCGGAGTCGGCAGTGCATTTGAAAGAGAAGGCGTTAATGTCCCAGTGGGATTAAACGGCCAATATGGGGCTAACGCGACTATTCAAGTGCTTCCGCTGAACATTTTCATGTTTGAACCTAAAATCCAGGTTGACGGCAGCTTCTCCCACAACGAAACCGTCATCGTTAGAATCCGTTTGGAATATGCGGATAACGTGATTTCAAACAGCGTCGCCCGCTCATTCACCGCAAGCGGCTCAGTTTGGCTGAGCAACGATGAAATGATGCAGCTGTACCCTTCCCAGAGCATAATTGTGGCGGTTGTTATTGATGCTCAAGCGAGTTCCAGCTCCACGGACGCCGTTGTCACGGTTAGCGGCTACGGTACAGCAGGCTAAGCTCCCTTTCCTCAGTTTTCAATCCATTTTTGTGGCGGTTTTTGGTCACAAATATTAGGTAGGTCTATAGGTAGGTAGGCGATCTGATCAGGACTTATTCTGGGTTGCTTTTTTGTTTCTCGGCTTAAATCAACCAGTTATGGCGTGTGTTTCCTGAAAAAACCTATTTAAAGCGCCAGCAAAGTCAAAGTGACTTATGAAAATCACTCTACTAAAATGCTGAAGCTTTTGGTGGGAAAAGCCTCAAAACCCGTCAGAAGAATTTTTACGCAGTGATTCGTTTACTGTTCATTAATCAGATTTCTGCGGCTGAAAATCGCATCTATCTGCTCAGGCTTCAGCAGTTTCTTTTCTAAAACGATTTCTTTGACTGAGCGGTTTTCTGCTTGGGCTTGTTTCGCGATTTTAGCGGCTTCCAAGTAGCCGATGTACGGCGACAGCAGCGTGGCTAAAGACGGGTTCTTTTCCAAGTATTCGCTGCATTGCACCTCGTTGACGGTTATGCCTTCTACGCATTTCTTGGTGAAGGCTGGGGTGAAATTTGTTAGTATTTGGATAGAGAAGAGCATGTTATACATGATGGCTGGCGTCATTACGTTGAGTTCCAGCTGCCCCGCCTGAACTGCCAGAGATACGGCTGCGTCGTTGCTGACCACTTGATACGCCACCATGTTTAGGCATTCAGCCATGACGGGGTTGACTTTTCCAGGCATAATAGATGAGCCAGGCTGCACGGGCGGAAGCACAATCTCATTCAGCCCAGTTGTGGGTCCAGATGCAAGCAGGCGCAAGTCATTTGCTATCCTGATAAGCTCCAAAGCGAGTTCTTTAAGACCACTGGAAACCGTTTGGGCGGCTCTGAGGCTTTGGAGCGCCTCAAAATTGTTTGAGGCTGATTTAAGCGTGAACCCAGTCAGCCTAGATAGCTGTTTTATTGCGATTTCTTTGTATTTGGGGTGGGCGTTAGCTCCCGTGCCGACTGCCGTTCCCCCTAAAGCTATAGAATACAGGTTTTCCTGCCTTTTCCTTAGCTCAGCAGAAGCGTTAGAGATTGCTGAACCATAAGCAGTAAACTCTTGTCCGACCGTTACTGGCACTGCGTCTTGCAGGTGCGTTCTGCCCGACTTCAATATGTGAGCGTATTTTTTGCCTAACTCGCCGAAAGCTAGTGCTAACTCATCCAGCGCAGATAGCAATGGCTGCAGAGACATGAGGACCGAGATGTGAAGTGCTGTGGGAAAAGTGTCGTTGGTTGATTGCCCCATGTTAACGTGGTCGTTCGGGTTCAAGGTCTTATAGTCGCCTTTTTCTTTGCCGAGGATTTCCAGCCCCCTGTTCGCTAAAACCTCGTTAACATTCATGTTAAAAGAAGTGCCAGCGCCAGCCTGAAAGACATCAACGACGAATTGGTCAAGCAGTTTGCCAGCTAAAACTTCGTCGCATGCGTTGATAATTGCCTGCGCCTTTGCAGTTTCAAGCCAGCCGACCTCCATGTTTGCAAACGCCGCCGACTTCTTAACGAGGACATAAGCCTTGATGAAAGGCAGAGGCGCTTTGATGCCGCTTACAGGGAAATTCTCTGTTGCCCTTAGCGTTTGAATGCCGAAATAAGCGTCTTTGGGAATTTCTCTTTCCCCTAAGGGGTCGATTTCTTTTCTTGTCACCATTTAACCCGCGTCTCCTACGTGCTCTTTGGGTGAAGCTCCTGAATTATCTTTCGCTTAGTCTTCAGAATGGCTTCTGTAACTTTAATGTTCTTTGGACATACCATAGTGCACATGTAATAGCTTTTGCAGCCCCAAATCCCGTAAGGCTTCTCTAACAGTTGCATACGCTCAGCCGTCCCTGTTGAGCGGGAATCGAAAATGTATTTTTGAGCCCTAAGTATCGCGGCTGGACCGATGAACCGCTGTTCTTGCTCAAGGATAACCGGGCAGGCGGCTACGCAACAGCCACATAAAATGCATTTGACGGCGTCGTCTATTCTGCTTCGCTCCTCGGGTGTTTGCAGTCTCTCCTTATCTGTGGCGGCAAAGGTCGTTTTTTCGGGCATGTTTTGGTTCACCGCCTTTATCCTTTCGAAGAACGGGTCCATGTCAACGGTTAAGTCCTTTATTATCGGAAAATACTTCAGCGGCTCAATCAACAGTTCCTGTGTGTCTCCGTAGTCTTTGACGAGTTTTTGGCATGCTAAGGCGGGTACCCCGTTGATGGTTACCGCGTCGGAGCCGCAGATTCCATGAGCACAAGACATCCTGTATGTTAAGCTGCTGTCTTGTTCCCACCTGATTTTGTTTAGGCAATCAAGGATGCGTTCATTCGGGTTGGCTTCTACAACAAAGATGTCGTAGTGGGGTTCCTTGTCGGTTTCAGGGTTCAAGCGGTAAATTCTCATTTTTACCTTCATGTTAATATCTCCGTTTTTCAGGCACAAATCTAGAAATTGATACGGGTTTGTAAACTGCACTAAGACCTTCAGGCGCCAAATACACCAAAGTATGCCTTAGCCATTCTGCGTCGTTTCTTTCAAGGTAATCGCTTCGGTAATGTGCGCCGCGGCTTTCCTTTCTCTGAAGCGCCGAAAAAACTATTGCCTGCGCTGTTTTCAGCATATTTCCAAGTTCCAGCGTTTCTTGCAGTTCATAATTGAATATCTTGCCCTTATTGGTTAAACCGACGTTTACGTAACATTTTTCCAGTTGGCAGATACTTTCCAATGCTTGCTTAAGTTCATAGTTGTTTCTGAAAACGCTGCATTTTTCAGTCATCAACCGCTGCATTGCCTCACGCAGAACTGGCGTATGCTCGTTTCCCGAGGAATCCAGTAAACCGTTAATTTTGTCGGTCACAATGGTTTCGGCTTGCTGAGGAAGCGGAGGCAAATCTTTCTCTTTAGCGTGCGTAGCAGCGCTGATGCCTGTCCTTTTTCCGAAAACGACCAAGTCAATTAGCGAGTTGCAGCCCAAACGGTTTGCTCCATGGACACTTACGCATGCACATTCGCCAACCGCGAAGAGCCCTGGCAGAAATGCGCCTGCCTCGTTAGATAAAACGCGTCCTTCAACATCAGTTGGGATTCCCCCCATCATGTAGTGGCATGTGGGAGCTACTGGAGTTGGGGTTTCACTTGGGTCAATGCCTAAGTAGGTTTTTATGAAAGAGGAGATTTCAGGCAACTTTTGAGTTAATTGTTCTTTGCCTATTCCTCGGAGGTCCAAGTGGACGTAGTCTTTGCCGTCTACACCTCTGCCTTCCTTTACCTCGGTTAATATTGCCCTTGAAATTATGTCGCGTGGAGCCAAATCCTTCAAAGTAGGGGCATAACGCTCCATGAATCGTTCCCCCACTCCATTACGTAGCACTCCGCCTTCAGCTCGGGCAGCTTCGCTTATGAGAATCCCCATCCCGTAAATGCCTGTGGGGTGAAATTGGACAAACTCCATGTCTTCAAGCGGGATAAGGGAGTCAAAGGCTAATGCGAAGCCGTCGCCTGTGGAGGCAAAGCCGTTGGATGTTGTTTTGTAGATTTTTCCGCATCCGCCTGTCGCTAATACGAGGGCTTTTGCATGGAAAACTTGAGGCTGGCACGTTGCAATGTCGTAGCCGGCGACGCCGCAGCAGTGGTTGCTTGAAAATAGCAGTTGGATGGCGAAAACTTCATTGAACATGTCCACACCCATGGCTAAGCAGCGTTCGAAGAGTGTATCCATTATTGCCCTGCCCGTTCGGTCAGAAACGTAACATGCCCGTTTAACTGGCGCTTGCCCGTAGTTTCGAGTATGACCCCCGAAACGGCGCTGCTCAATTTTACCCTGAACGTTTCGTGTGAATGGCACACCCATGTGTTCAAGAGTGATTATGGCTTCTGGCGCTTCTTTAGCTAAGATTTCCACCGCTTCTTGGTCTGCAAGGTAATCGCTGCCTTTCACTGTGTCGTACATGTGCCATTCCCAGTGGTCCTCTTCTTCGTTTCCAAGGCTAGCCGCTATTCCACCTTGAGCAGCCACCGAGTGAGAGCGGGTAACATGTACTTTACTGACAACGGCGACTCGGCACTGTTCTGCAGCAGCTGTTAAAGCGGTGTATAATCCCGCGATTCCGCCGCCCACAACGACGACATCATATTCATGTATCAATTGTTGATTGCCTCAAAAAAATTAGATTTCGAATTTCTCAATGATTCGGTTTTCCTTTTCGCCTGTGATTTCGGCAATTACATGGAAGAATTGTTCAAGCCCTGAATTGACGATTCTCGGCTTAAGAAGCTCATCGATTTGATACACGCCGGCTGAATTTGACATTTTAATTTTTATGTTGATTGGTTTTTCTCCATGTTCAACAGTTTCGACACATTCCACTTCCACCTTTTCAATGGAGAGCGCTGAGACCGCGTGGATGTCCACTTTTCCAGCTTGGAATGGGATTCGGGCTCTTCCAGCTTCCATGTCTAATGCATCAGCGATGCCGACTATGCCTGCTTCTTTAGTTAATATCCTGCTGTGTGATGGTTCATTGCTGCCTGGTTCTTCGTGGGTTACGATTGCATGGAGGACTTCAGAAGTCATTATGGCTATTTGTTCCTCATTGTAGGTTGGCGGTAAACATCTCTCTAAAAACTCTAAAGCTAAAAACGCACTGTATTTTTCATGGTTGTACCTTTGGACAATCATGCCTAAATCGTGGAAGATTGAGCCTAAAACAACAACCACTTCAGCATCATCATTTTGCATCCCATAATTTTCCACTATGCTCGGCGTAATTAGTTTTTTCTCGACAAGTATCCGAAACAGTTTTAATCCAAGGTTCGCTACGATTTTCACGTGTGTTGGTCCATGGTCGGTGTAGCCCATGCGCTCTATTGCCATGACGTTGGCGCATTTCCAGTAGGTTTGCAGTTTCTTATCTTCCTTTATTCTTTCCATTACCTGCTTCAGTTTGACGTTGTTTCGGTATGGGATGTTAAAGTGATAGGACAATTGACGGTTGCTCCATGTAAATGATAATTCAGTGTAGAGATTTAAAAACTTGCATTAGACCTTCTGAGGGCAGAAGCATAAAAACACGATTGTGAGCCTATGGAGATTGGACAATCATACTTGCCGAATCATTCAGTTCCAGAGAAATCAGCGGGGATAAAAAAAGCGGCTCTAAAGAGACTCGTTACTATTTTTTATTAAGCTTTTTAGCCGCGCATAATCTTCAGGAGTTTCAATATCCATAACAGTCCAAGCTGGCGCCTCAACCGTTAACAGCTTATCAGCGTTGGCATGAAGCACATCGCGGATAGTTTGCGTGCTTTTAAAGTTCAGTATTTCGCCGAAAATCCGCCTGCTAAAAAGCAGCGGGTGCCCTTTTTTGCCGTTGTGAATCGGGCTTACAATCGAAGCATCGCCGTTATTTTCCAATTCTTTAACCATTGTCTTCAAAAAGTCTGGGTCAAGAATGGGCTGGTCACCTAACACTAAAAACGCTGCATCGACGTTTGAAATCACCACAAGCCCCGTTTGAAAAGAAGAAGTCATTCCCCGCTCATGTCCCAAGTCCAATGCAAGCTTGACTACACCAAGCCGTGGCTTTATAGCTTCAATCACTGGCTCAGGTTCATGCCCAACTACAATTACCTGGTCATTTATGTCGGCCGCTTCTAACGCATCAAAAATGTTATCTAAAAGCGTTTTTCCATTCAAACGCAAAAGAAGCGTGTTTTTACCCGTCCTCTCGGATTTGCCAGATGCTAATACAACTGCTCCGATCATCATCATTAATCGCCAGACAATTCGAAATGAAAGTTAACTTATAATCTATTTGGGCGAGGATAATAAATGGTTTTTGAGCACAATCAAGGCGTAAACTGCTTGCTACGGAAAATATTTTAAAAGCGGTCATAGCCCCGTTTAATCGTTTGGACTAGATTTTCGTGTAATATCTGGATAGTTTGATGAACACGCTTTTAAGCACGGAAAGCAATTGTTTTAAAATACCTAAAATAGAGGCATACTGTTTGGGAAAGAAAAAAGTGTTAAGCGAAGGCGCAATCGGCGAGTTAGTTTATCCGAGACAAGGAGAAGTTTTAGGTGTAGTCACGAAGCTTCTCGGTTTTGACCGAATCATGGTTAAATGCCAAGACGGCGCTGAACGCTTATGTCGAATCCGAGGCAAAATGAAAAGACGCGTATGGATTCGCGAAGGCGACATAGTTATCGTGTCACCATGGGAATTCCAAACTGACACACGCGGCGATGTGGTCTGGCGCTACACTCATTCGCAAGCTGACACACTTCGGCGCAAAGGCATATTGACCCTTTAATTTCTGAATTTTATTATTCTCACATTTTTAAACCAATTTTGTGAGAAAAGTAGTGGGCTCGCGCAAAAAAAATAATTGCGCTGAAGAAACCCAAAAAACAATCGCCTCCGCCTGATTCTGTGCATAACTTCCGAGACGTACAAGCACTTTTTTGGTTAGAATACATACCCAATTCGATCAACATTGACTCAAGAAGCAACCGTTAAGTTAGAGCCTCCACAGGTCTTTATTTCACCAGAACTAAAACAGTCAGATAAGAAAAAGCAGGTATCAATCCAAGAACTTGTTGATTCCTTAAAAAGTACATCAGATGACATCGGTCAAATAAGCGAATTAAGTTCAGAGGAAAAAATTCTGGTAGCACAATTTTTTTCGTCTCTTCTTAAACTCATGCTGCCTTTAGCTCCCTCAATTGCTGTAAATCAATTAGCACTACCAGTACAGCTGGGTGAAGTGGTCGAATCACATATTGAACCAACTGGACATTTAATATTGCAGTTTCAAGACAGCCACGTTGAACTCAAAGATTTAAGTGAAGAAAAAAACCGCGACCTCATGATCGCCGTCATCGAAGATGTCATGCCAAAATTCAAAAATTTAACAAGCCAGCAAAAACGCAAGCTAGAAAACCGCATAAAATTACTCTCAAGTATAACTAAGGAAATCCAAAAGAGCTCTGAGGCTCTTTCAGCAGCTATTTCTGCTGAACTATAGCCACCCTTTTTTTAGCTGCTTGCTTGGTAGCTGACTGTAAAGATTGATCCGTCCTCGATTAGAGATGAGACCGTTGTTAATTGAGTATTTTGGTCGTTTACCATTTCTATTTTCGAGAATGCAAACTTTGTTATAGGACCAGAGGCGCCGTTCACGGTTATGAGACAATTTGAGAACGTGATGTTTCCGAATTCAGCTAGCCTGCTGATTTGGTTATTTACGGAGGGTCTTTCCACTATCCATTCTCCTGAAGCGCGAGTAGAATTGTACACAACATTTTCGCTGAAGGCTTGCCTAGTTGTTGCATCACTTATTTTGATGTTCCACTGATCTGTGTTTGAATTAACTAGATTTATGGAGGCGGTCATCATGTCTCCAGGAGAGCTGGTTATGTCTGTTAGGCGCACAGCAAAACTTGGCAGTAATTCATACCAGGCATCATAAATCACCCGTCCATTTTCCACGTCGTTGTCCGTTCCAACTTGAATCAGAGTCTTGTCGAATTGGCCGCCAATTCCAATCCACGTTGAAGAAAAGCTGGTGCCTAATGAAGCATTAACTTCGGGTATTATCCACGAACCACTTACGGCAGTAACTTGGAAATTGGAATTAGAATTTTTTGAAATGGTGTATCCTGCCCAGCTTAAGCTTGAAATGTCTTGAGGATAACTGTTAAGTAATGATGCTAAAAACGAGAGGAAAAATAAAGATATCACTAGCAAAAGCACCCAAAGTGCAGTTAAGAAAATCCTTTTGTTTTTAGCCCCTCTTTTTTCCTGCAAAATGCGTTTTTCTCCGTTTACTGCTAATAAAAAGAGTTATGCTCATTAATAAAAAACTACTGATTTATTATCGCAAATGGGAAAAACATGCCATTCAGCACTGTTATCTGTTTAAATGCTTAATTCTCGGGGATGACAGATTATTTTTTTATGTTTCAAGTGAAGCTGATGCGAATTGATGATTTCCAGTTTGCAACTCAATTAGCCAACACCATGAATTGGAATATGGCTCCAGAAGACTTTGCGTACGCATCTAAGCTTGAGCCACAGGGGTGTTTTGTTGCCTTTGACGCTGCGGAACCCGTAGGCGTAGCTACCAGCATAAGTTTCGGCAAAGTCGGCTGGTTTGGCAACCTGATTGTTAAAGAAAACTGCCGAAACAAAGGTGCAGGAAGCCTCCTCGTCAAGCACGCCCTTGATTACTTGCACAGCAAGCGCGTCAAAACCATCGGTCTCTACGCTTACCCAAATCTGGTTGACTTCTACAGCCACTTGGGATTCAAATATAATGAGGATTTTTCCGTTCTAAGCATCGAAACGCTTGCGTCTTCTACCTTTCACACTCCACTGAAAGTCGGAACCCAAAAAATCAAGGCAATCGAAAAGTTTGACTGCCAATGCTTCGGTGGAGACAGAAAGAAACTGCTCCAATCTATCATTCTTAAAGAAGGAAATTTGTGCGGCTATGAATCATACGACGAAGAAATTCTCGGGTACGTGGCCGCTACGGTTTACGAGAAAATGGCTTGGGTTGGACCATTAATGTGCCGGGCAAATCATGTCAAGGATGCTACCTCACTTGTTAAAGCGGCGCTTGGAAATTTAGGGCGACTGAGCGTGTACGCGGCGCTGCCGAAAAAAGAGGAAGCTCTGATGAACCTATTTTTCGATGAGGGATTTAAGGAAGATTTTTTTGTTTCAAGAATGTTTTTAGGTCAACCCGCCACAAGCAACTGTATATACATGGCTGAATCTTTAGAGAGAGGTTGACTTATGAGCCAAGATTACTGCAGGTTTCTGCTTGAAGATTTCCTAAAAAATTCAGGGTCCACGGTACAAGTTTTAGTTAAAGAACTGCACAGTTTCAAAGAAGAGAAACGCACCAAACCGGTAACATTATTCCATTACGTTAACGGTCAAAAGGTAAATGTTCAATTTGGAGGCGGCAACTTTTTTTTACGGGGTTCAGTTGAGTACACAAATCCGCATTTAACCGTTGAGGAGGTGCAAGGCATTATCGGCACGCGGCTGCTTGAGGCTTGCGCAAACTACTTTGAAAAATACGGCTTTCATGAACCCGACAGCGGCGACGTTGCTCAACTTGGGGAGATACTGAAAAAGCCGCCTGAAGACTGCATTGTTCCTTTTTTGCTAAACACCGACGATGTGGAGGCAGACCGGTACTCCATGAACCCGCTGAAACAGTCCATCGTCGCCAGCGGGCAAAGCGCGTTTCCAGCAGCCTACGTTAAAACTGACGAGCTGAAAATTGATGAAGCGTTCGTTAAAAAGTACGACGGCACCTTAATCTCCCGTGGCGAAGCGGAGCTGATAGGCAGCAGCCTTAAAGCTGCAAAAGGATCCTACCTGGATTTTGTTGATTCAGTAAAGTACAAGCAGCTTGAGTCGCTGTCCAAGTTCTTCGGCATGAACTTGTCCCTTTACGCCCTGCGCATGCCTCTGTCCACGCTGCAGGCGGAGAAAAAAGACGGGCTGCTGCACTTCATTATCGGTGAAAGCCACCGCGACTACGAAGCCATTAACGAGGCTTACTCCTGCATGGGACGGAGCATGACAAAGCGAACAACGCTGTTGACTGTGCCGCACTCCAAGAAAGGCTACGGCTCCAAACGTGCAGCCCGCGGCAAAATACACTTTGAAGACGGCAAACTGCTTGATGTCGCAGTCAAATACAAAACCACTGCGCTTTACCCCAACGCCATTGACACGGAAGATGTCGCGGTTGCAAAAGCAGACGACAGCTTCACTGTGCCTGGAGAAAAACTTGGCGACTACAGTTTCTCGGAGACCCCTTCATCGCCGCAGTTCTTCCTCTACTCGATAGGTTCACCTGAAGACGCGGCAATTTGGCATGGAGTCGGCGCTTTCGGTTCATCACAGCTGCTGCAAAGCTATTCATGTGCCCACAGGGCTTGCCGAGAAAGAAAACTGATGAAAAACTTAACCCAAAAATACAACATTAAAGCGGAGCTGCCCCTACAGTTTAACCTCGCCCCAGAAGGCATGTGGAGCCACCCAGTACACCGCAACATAGACGCCAGCATCGGAACAGTCGAGGACCTAGCAGATTTGGCGCACAGAGGAATGAAGCTTGAGTATCTTTCAGCGTTCAAATAGGAGCTGCGTGCATTGTCAGCCATAGAACATGTAGCATTTCGGGTACTGCGTATGTTTAGAAAACTCCCAATTAACATACTCGGATTTGGAAATCAGAAGGTAATTTTCGCTGATTACTTCAAAGATTTCGAGAACGTTGAGGCGGTGAAAGGCATTTTCGGCGAAAAAACAGATGAAGTCCTGCACCACCTCACGGTGGAGCTAAGCTGGATTTTCGGGTACATGTACGTAGACGGCTCCGACGGGCACCTTGTAATAAGCAAAGGCTACCTCAACAACGGCGATAAAACAGACATTTACTTGGATTTAATCCATGAGCTTTGCCACGTGAAGCAGTTTATGGATGGACGCGAACTCTTCGACCCGCGGTACGATTATGTGGAGCGACCCACCGAGATTGAAGCGTACCGCTACGCCGTTCAAGAAGCAAGACGCCTTGGACTCAGCGACGAGAGAATCAGGCGGTACCTTTGGACTGAGTGGATGAGCGAAAACGACTTTAAACGGCTGGCAAAATCAGTGAACGTTCATGTTCCTAACGCTTCGAAGTAAACCTGCAACATTTTTTGGGCGCAAAGGTCCCATGTGAAGTTCTCAGCCACAAACCTCCTTCCGTTGGCACCCATTTTTTCCCGCATCACCTTGTCAGAAACCAGCTTCAAAACTGCATCTGCCAGCTCCTCGGCGTTGCCCCGTTTCACAAGCAAACCCGTTTCGCCGTTGCGGACGGCTTCGTTGACTCCGCCGATGTCAAAAGCCACAACCGGCGTAGCACAGGCTTCTGCTTCGAGCAGCACTATGCCCTGCCCCTCCTGGATTGATGGCAATACGAATACGTCAGCGCAATTATACGCGGCTGGAAGCACGTCGCCTTTAAGGTTGCCTAAAAACTTGAAGTTGCCTGAAAGGTCGGCAGCCTCAATGGAGTTAGCCAACTGTTTTTTTAGTGGTCCTTCGCCAACGATGAGAAATCGGGTTTCTCTTTGTTCTTTCACTATTTTTTTGGCGGCTTCAACCAGAAAAGGCAGCCCCTTTCGAGGAATTAAACTGCCGACAAAAAGCACGCAAGGCTCATTTCCCAACCCGAACTGGCGTTTTGCTGCTTCTTGGTTTTCAGTGGGCTTAAATTTTTCGGGGTCCACGCCGTTTGGAACAATCCGAACCTTTGCCTCATCAACATTGTAGAACTGCTTAATTTTCTGAAGCGAATACTGGCTTATGGTGACGACGACCGAGGCGTTTTCCGCAGTCTCTCCTTCCAATTCTGCGAGTCGATGCATAAAATAGTTAGCAATCATGCCTCTGAATGACCCATACCCGCTTTCCTTTGCCTGCGCGTATTCGTCAGCGAGGACACCGTGAATCGTATGTACGAACGGTTTTTTGGTGCCTTGCTTGTTGAGCGCTCTTGAGAGCCCGTAGCCGCTCGCCGCGTGAGCTTCATAAACATCAGCGCCAATAGCGCCTGCTTTTTTGGATATGCTTCTGTTGAAGAAAAAGTTGTCTAAAGGAAAAATTCTGTCCGTTGAATAACACGGAACAAAACGCACGCCGTCAATGATGGCGGGTTTTTTGAAGCCGGCCTTTGTTCCGCCGTAAACGGTGATGTCTGCCTGGTTTTGCAGTCGCTTGGCAGTTTCGATTATCCGCCGCTCGACTCCTCCAAAGTAGAGGTGAGGCGGCTGAGTATTGAAGACGGCTAACCGAAACTTTCCCATGGGCTTCACACTTCAACAGTTTTTTAGCTTATGTTAGCTTGTTTTCAGATATAAGTTGCACCTCTAACAACTTGCTGCCGGGCAAGTTAAGGTGCTTGACACAGCTTCATACTATATAGTTTCTATTGGTAACCGTAATAAAACATGCCCTCATTTTAGTAGCGAAAGAGGGAAAGGTGTGCCTAAGAAAAGTACGCGTAAAAAAGGTATGCGCAAATCATATAAAATAGTCCTTGCCGTGTTTTTAACGGTCGTCATCGTTTCGGCAGCGGGACTTAGCGCGGTTTTCCTTGATGTAGCAGCGTACACGGCGACGGGCACGCAATCATTCAGTCCTACAAATTACCCTGTAGGTGTAACCGTTGGCGCATCAGCGATGGTTGTTTATGACCCCGGCTTAACAGGAGCCGCAAAAGGCATTGCCGACAAAATGACAAGCGACCTACGAGCGCAAGGATATTTCGTTGACTTAGCGGGTATCAAAAGCACAACAGCAAAACCATCAAATGACGCCCAATACCAAATTATCATTGTCGGCGGCCCCATTTACGGAGGAAAAGCAGCAAGTTCCGTCCAATCATTCCTAAGCACTTTCCAGCCTGCAAATGGAACAGAGATTGGAGTTTTCGGCGTCGGCAGTTTTAACACGCAAAACGACAAAATCGCGCCTTTACCAAGCACCAGTACGCTGTTAATTAAGGAAACGATGAAAATAAGCACAAGCCAAAATGCCACCGCAGAAGGCGCTGTGTTCGTAACCCAACTGTTAAGCTAAAGCGTTAAACCATCTTTTCCGTTTTTTATCCTTATATAGTCTTTTGGCTTATTTTGCGGTACGTGATGATACGTGACTGCCACCGAAGAAGCTGATTCGAATCAAGGATTACCAACAAATTATGCTCCGCTTCAATTGGAAAAGGAAATCAGGGAATTCTGGATTAAAAACCACATACGTGAGAAGCTTGAACTTGTTGAAAAAGATGCAAAAGGCATTTTGGGTTACGTGGAAGGGCCACCCACCTTGAACGGTATCCCGCATATTGGGCATGCTCGGGGTCGGGTGTTGAAGGATATTCGTTATCGATGGAAAACCATGGAGGGCTACTACATGCCGTTTTGGGCTGGATGGGACTGCCAAGGCTTGCCCGTGGAGTTGGAAGTTGAGAAGCTTCTTGGCGTGCGGAACAAGCGGGAATCCATCGAGAAGTACGGCATGGAACGCTTCATTGAGGAATGCAAGAAAGCCATCATGCGCTACCACAAGATGTGGCTTGAAGCCGACACAAACCTCGGAGTATTCATTAACCAAGAAAAAGCGTACTGGACCTACAAAGACAGCTACATCGAACGTGAATGGCAAATCCTGAAACGTGCGTGGGAACAAAACCTCCTTGAAGAAGGGCACTACGTGGTTGCTTACTGCCCAGGCTGCCAGACCTCGCTGAGCAGCGCCGAAGTTGGCTATGAAGGCAGCTACGTAGAAGTGGAAGACCCCTCATTATTCTTCAAATTCAAAGTCGCGGGCAGCAAAAACGAGTTTTTCCTTGTTTGGACAACAATGCCCTTCACCATAATCACCGACACTATGCTCGCTGTTCAGCCCGCCGCTGAATACGTTAAAGTGAAAGTCGGCGAAGAAACGTGGATAATGGTGAAGCAACGCGTTGAGCCAGTTATGGCGGAACTCGCAATCAAAAATTACCAAGTCACCGAATCCATGCTGGGTAAATGCTTGGAAGGCACAGCTTACGAGTACCCATTGAAAGACTTGATTCCTAAACAGGCGGAACTTGAAACCAAACATCCATTGGTGCATAAGGTCATAGGCGAAGACTTCGTGGATGTCAACACCGCCACAGGTGTCGTGCATCTGTCGCCTGGAAACGGAGAAGACGATTTTTGGGCAGCCCAACGACGAGGCGTACCCATCTTTGCCCCCTTCGACGACGAAGTAAAATTCACCAAAGACGCAGGAATATTCGTCGGGGTATTTGCCCGCGAAGCCGATTACTTGGTTGTTGAAGAGCTCCGCAACCACAACGCATTCGTAAAAGTATCAAAGACTAAACATGAATACCCAACTTGCTGGCGTTCACACCACAAACTTGTATGGCTTGCAAGAAAAGAATATTTTCTGCGCACAGACAAGTTAAACAGCAAAGTTCTGGAAGCCGCTGAGAAAGTTGAATACTTTTATGAAGAACCAAAAAACCGATTTCTAGGATTTCTCAAAGAGGGAAAACCATGGTGTATAAGCAGAGAACGCATCTGGGGCACACCGCTGCCAATTTGGGCATGCGAAAAATGCGGCAACAAACGCATAGTCGGAAGCAAAAAAGAACTTCTGGAGAACGCGCAAGAGGCGATTCCAGAAAACTTTGAGTTACACAAGCCATGGGTAGACCGAATCACGTTTAAATGCGAAAAATGCGGCGGAAACATGCGTCGGGAAGACTTCGTTTTGGACACGTGGCACAACAGCGGCGCGTCACCCTACGCGCGTTTCACAGACGAGGAAGTCACCAAGTTTGTACCAACCGATTTCCTGACTGAAGGCATTGACCAAACTCGCGGCTGGGCAAACTCGCTGCTGCTTGAATACGTCGTTTTAACTGGAGAAAGCGCTGCGCCATACAAGTCGTTTCTGTTTCAAGGTTTAACGCAGGACGCGAAAGGCAGAAAAATGAGCAAAAGCTTAGGAAACGTGGTTGAAACAAACAAGCTGCTGGAGAAGAACTCAGCTGACCTCTGCCGCTTCTACATGACGCGGAAATGCTCGCCGATTGATTTTATGAATTTTGACATGCAAGAACTGAACCGCCGCTCATACCAAGTCTTGTCAACGCTGTATCATCTAAGCAGGTTCTTTATGCAAAATGCAACCTTCGACGAATTTAACGCTAAAAAATACACGTTAGAATGGGCTTTTAAGGCAAATAAGCTTCAGCCCGCGGACCTGTGGCTGCTGTCTAAGCTGCAAGGGATAATCGAAGATTACACCGGCAAGCTTGAAAGATGCGAATTCAACGCCGCCGTAGCTGTTTTGGATGATTTCGTCATTGAGACACTTAGCAGGCTTTACGTGCCCATGATTCGGAAGGAACTTTGGACTGATGAGCCTGAAACGCTGCAGAGACGCCAAACCATCTATGCGCTGCTGCATCATACGCTTAAGACGGTAACGCTGCTTTTCAATCCAGTGACGCCTTTCCTGAGCGAGGCATTGTACCAGAAAGTTTACAGGAAACTTGAGCCTGAGCTGCCAGAATCAGTTAATCTTGCACCTTGGCCAGTGCCAAACCAGAAAATCCGAGACAAAACCCTTGAAGAACAATTTGACATTCTGCTTAAAACTGTGTCAATAGGCTACGCTGCAAGGCAGCAGGGAAAGCTGAAGCGCCGATGGCCACTTAGCAAAGCAATCGTTGTTGCTCCCAAAAAAACACTGGAGGCGTTAAAGTGTCTTGAGGCATTGTTTTTGGAGCTTACGAATGTGAAAGCCGCTGAATACGCGGTGCAGGTTCCAGAGTACGTCGGAGGCGAAAACTGGGTTTCCAGCCAAGAAGACGAAACAACCGTCTTCGTAAGCGGACAAAGAGACGACACCCTGCTTGGCGAAGGCATCATGCGGGATTTAGCACGCCGTGTCCAAGCCCTCCGAAAAGAAATGGGTTTTGTGCCGACGGATGTTTTAGAGTCCGTTCACATTGCCGAGTTAGACGCTGAAAGCATGCCGCTTTTAGAGCCGTATCTGGAAGAGATGGCTGGGCTGGTCAGGGCAAGGAAAGTGTATTTGCACATCAGCCGTCAGGAAGAAAGGGACGCTGATTGGCACGAATCCGAGTTAGACGGCAAAAAAATCTACCTAAACATCCATTAAAGCAAGCAACGAAAGGGAAGAAATATGTCGGAAGAAAAAAACAGCAATCAATGCTTCAAGTGCCCTCACTGCGCCTGCATTTTCTTAACTGAAGCTGACCTGGAAAAACACATGAAAAGTTTCGGCGACAACAAAGCAGAGCACGCATCTAATTACCAAAGAACGCACGGCAAAATGGAGCACGGATACGGCGAAGAATAACTTAACCGAAAACCCTAAATGTACTCACTAGGGTATTTTTTCAGAAAAGCACCAGAACGGGCCGGTAGATCAGTTCGGTATGATCGCCGCGTTCGCAACGCGGAAGCCGCGGGTTCAAATCCCGCTCGGTCCACTTTTACGTCCGCTCGCCCCCTTTTTGAATCACCTCTAACATTAGAGGTAATTTTAGACCTCAAAAAGCAAGGAAAAGCGGAAGAAACCATAAACGGCTACAGCAGAAGGTTAAGACACCTTGCAAAAAACACCGAAATTAACAGCCCAGAAACCGTTAAAGAATACATCACTAACAAACAGTCAAGCAATGCAAACAAAGAAGCATACGCAAACGCCTACGACCATTTCGTAAAATTTTACAATTTAAAATGGCAAAAACCATTTTTCACAAGAGAGGAAAGACTGCCTAACGTACCAACAACCGAACAAGTCAGCATGATAATTGCAACTTTTACCAGAAAATACACGACAATATTTAGTATACTCAGAGACACAGGATTAAGACCCGTAGAACTTCACAGGCTACGATTAAAAAACATTAATCTGGAAAACGGAACAATTGCACCAAAAACTGCCAAGAACGGTGCAGCAAGGATGCTAAAGCTACCCGACCCAACATTAGCAATGCTCAAAGATTACCTTACAAAATACAACCTTAAACAAACGGATGTTTTGTTTCCACCAACAAAAAAGCAATGTCACATATGGGTTCTTAGAAGAAACCAATTAGCCAAGAAACTTAACCAACCAGAACTTACCAAGTACAGATTATACGATTTAAGGCACTATTATCGCAACCATGCTTTATGCCAAAACAAAAGACATACTTTTAGTCAAGCAACAACTCGGACACAAACGAATCGAACACACCCTAATCTACACACACCTAATCAACTTCAAAACTGAAAAATACATCTCAAGAGCCGTACAACTCGGAACACCAACAACATTAAAGGAAGTATGTGAACTCGCCGAAGCTGGCTTTACAAGATTTACAGAAATAGACGGCTACCAGATATTTAGAAAACCAGAAGAAATAACATAGGCGGCGCTGGCTTCGCCTTGCGCCGCACGACACACGCAAGCCAAACGAAACCCCCGAACGAAGCCCTTCTTCCTTTCTGAAACAAGACTTTAAGCAGGATGCGTGAACAGGCATATCTTACAGCTTTCATGTTCGATGTGCCGAACACAATGGATTAGTTCCTTTTTCTTACCTGCAACCTTCTTATCGTCTAGGTAGAAGTTCCCTGTGCAAACCAACCATATTCTTTTATCGACTTCATATGCCGTTTTTCCAACTGTCTTTGTTGCCATGTCTATTGCAGTCTTAAATGCCTTGTAAACATCGTCACTTTCGCAAAGTCCTACTCCTTTAAAAACACCGATGAGTTGTCTATCAGGTTTTGCATAGTAATCATATCCTGCTTCTTTTAAAAAATCACAGGCTAATGCAAAACCAAAACCAAATATTCTATCGCCCGATTTTTTATCGCTCAATAACATTGGCAAAGCTTCAGGAGAAGACTCAAACCCTTTTACGTAATTATTAAATGCTTCATCGTTTCTAAAGTCGTCTTGGTGATTTGAAAGAAAATTGGCGGCGGAAATAGCACCTTTGCCAAATCTCACCCATGAGTCGGGTTTGTTCGATTCTATTGTTTTTTTCAATTTTAATTTATCTTTATTCTTGTTGAATTCGCCGATAAGTTTTTCAAATTTTTCCCCTTTTAATTTTTCGCCGAATGTCTCTTTAACTTTTAAAGGGTTGAAATCACAGAGTATCGTTTTAATCAGTTTATGCCTTTCAATCCTACTACGATTCTCGACACGATTTTTCTTAAGGCTACGGTCAAAACCAATGACTTCGAGTTTCTTGGCTGTGCGATAGTTACATAATGAGGATAGAGCTTGTTCATAGAAATCTTCAATTTTGGTGCATTTTTCTGGTGTAAGGTAACTATTGAGGTTTTTTATATCTGCTTCTTCAACCATCTCATCTAAAAGAACATTTGTGATTCTATACAGGCTCTTCATTTTTTCTGTTCTATCCATCTTATTTCACCGTTTGCGAATAAATGCAGATTGTCTTGTCGAAAATAATAACTTACCTCTTATTACTCATGGGTTAAAAAGAGTGCTCATTTCGTCCAATCATTTATAAAAAAAGGGAAATTGGAACAGCTTATCGAACAGTCATCGTTGACCGCTCATAGGTTGTTGAAAAGGCAGAGCAGACGAGACTTTAACGTATGGAATCAGAGGAAGGTTAGGGTAACGCTTCTGAACCTCAAGAACTTTCTCGGCAGCCTTACGAATCCTCTTATAGTCACCAACAGTAACAGACATCGTTGTTAAGTCACCCTTCAAATCCACAACTTCAACCTCATACAGCTTTGTTGGTTTCCCATTAAATGAGCTATCAACAGGCTTTGGACGCTTCAAAACAATGAAAACCAACTCATTCTTAGGAAGGAAATTCTTCTCGCCCTCCAGCAAAGAACCGAACTCCTCAACACTCGCATCCAATGTTTTAGCATCTTTAGTGCTCATTCAAATTTCACCTCCCCTCTCCCGTTGATTATTAGGTGAGCAAAATTCTACGTCAATTTCCAAATCAGCACAGAAATGGAACTCTAAAAAATCCTGATAACAAACAGGCAAAACAGCCTTAGAGTAATAGAACCGTTTAACCAAAAAAGGAAGTCTAAAGCCCCCATGCTTAAGCGTCAACTCAAGAACAGGCGAAAAAACGTCATAATGAATAACCACTTCCAAATTAGGAAGAGAAAAAACCTTTTCGCCAAGACAATGAGAATTAGAAAGGGAGCACTTATTCATAGTGACCCCTCCCTTTGGGCGCTTCAATCCACTTTACAGAACCGTCACTATCGTACAAGTCATCTTCAAATTCCTCAACCCACCATTGAACGTCAAGTGGGTCACCCAAGCCAACATACTTAACAGGCGCTAAATCATGACCGCAGATAGGGCAGACATGCTTTTTCTGACGCTCGCCAGCTACAAGTTTATGTTTAGTGTAGGCGCAAACGCCAACCCATGAGCCAACGTGAGAACGAATCTTCCCGTGAACTATCGTAGCATGGTTAAGCTGATAGTAGGCAGTTCCAAAAACGGTTTTTCGTGCACCTTTAACTTTAGCAATGTAGCCATCCTTCAAGTTTAAGCGACGAGTAAGACCTTCAAAGCCCGAACAGTTCCAGCATTCCAGCTTTGACTTTTTGCAGCCACGACACGCACCATAACCGCCATCTAAGAAACCGAGAAAATGGAAGTGAGGAGCATAATACCAATGCGCCAACTCACCAAAGTATGTCTCATTAGCTCTGTGATAGCGTTGAGCATGAAAAATCATAAAGCCACCGATAAAGCCTCGGTCTTTAGCTGCTTTTAGCGCTTTAACCTTAAGCTTCTCATATGGCAAACCATAATCCGATACAGGACAAGAAACGATGATATGTTCAGGACAACCGAATTTTACATAGAACGGCTTAAAGTTCTGTTCTACTCTATCGGCTTCTTTGATTGCCCAACGCCTAAAACAAACTGGGCATTCGGGGCGGTCACAGCTATGATAGACACGTCTGATGTAAACCTTGCCAAAATGATTGACGCCGTCCAGAGTTATTAAACGGTGTAAATCTTCACGCAAGCAACCGACATGACCCATAAATTGATTGCATTTATCGTCCTTCTGTTTACCGTTACCAACTCGAAGGTAACCAAACTTTTCCATGCAGTCAATTTCAGATTTATTCCAAACTGTCAAATATGATTCCTAAAGAAGAAATCAACCCCTAAGTTAACAAAACCGACTAACTAACTAGTTTATATAGAACCTATATAAAGAAACCAAAAAAATTAAAATTAGAAAAATTATACATTTTTCTTTAAATTATTAGCTTGCAAAGAACAACAATGTAAATACAAAGCTACAGAACATAATTCAGCCAACGAGTAACTGGGCAAAGTAGTTTTAATCTTCGCCTTAACATCTTTAGAAATAATGCCATTATGTGCAATATCACAACCAATCTCCATAACAAGTTGCACCAACTGACTCTTCTTACGGGAACGCAAACTACGTCCTTTATGACCACCAGACGGACGATTTTTATCCAATCTGACCTTAGGAAGCATCGAATTCACTATAGCATCTTGTTCTTTAGAAAGATAAATTGATTCAGTACGTCCTCGACGCAACCGCAACAACACCAAACCAACAAGCTATCAACCGCTTAATAAAATAAGCGACACCCAAAGCGTCGCCCTCCCCTTACTGGTCACCCTTCCCGACGCAAACATAGCAGAGAACACGTAGGGGAGGGCAAAAGGGGAGAGTCACTTCTCCCCTTCCCAACCCCATTATAGTGAGGTCAGCGATTTGAGACAAAAACAAAACAACCCTTGGAGCAGACAACAAAGCTTAAAGCTAGAAACTAACAATACATCAATTAGGTTTTAGTTATGAGCAAAGAGATACAAGAAGATAAGAAATCACTAAGCCGTAAGGCGGGTTCAAATCCCGCCCGGTCCACTTCAACTCAACGAAATTGATTTTAAGATCATGAACCGACCAAGAGCAACGAAAAACAAGGGAAGATCCGACAAAACAATCTCACCAACCTTTCGACACGCAACATCGGACAAGGCGGCATGCAGCTTCGAACTTGCTCTTCCCTCGTGTACATAACTGGGGCATAGGAAAGGCAGGTTTCTGAAATCTTTACGAGATGTTCATCTTCGCAGGTTTTCCAGTTCGGCGTTCATGTTTTACACAAGCTTCCAGGTGATTCGACCGACTTCTTGTCCTTCGTACATCTGACGAACCGCGACCTCGAAGGGCTGATTATGCCGCTCTGCAGGGAGGTACACCAGCAAATGGCTAGCTGCGGCGGTCTTGGTAGGAAATTCGATTGCACCAATAGGCTGGGGGCAGCTCACTTGGAGAGGGATGCGCAAACGGCGCGGGTTTTTTGGATCAGTGACCGCATCGCCAAACTCCTCAAAACGGGTATGTGCGGGTTTAAGGCCCCGGCCGACCCACTCCGCAACCTGCAAAGCCATCCGACTACCCGCCGGAAGCTTGGCGATGGTTTCAAGGGTAAAGACTCGCGCCTCGTCCCATGCACCCGAGATAAAGAAAGGTAATTCGATGAATCCGCCAAAAGGAGGTCGCTTTATGTGCCCACTGACGTTTACCACGTTGAAGTTACGCCATGATATGTTATTGTTTGCGGCTATATAGTTGACATAGTCGTTGAAGCTGACGAAGGAAGTTGGGGTAGGGGCGGGATCATCGGCGTTACCGATAGTAGCTACGAAGCAGTAATGGCCTGGGCCTGGAATTTTGTCGGCGGGCCAGATGATCCCTGGATTGGAAACCTGCACCATTTGCCCTGGGGGAGCATCCGGGTAATAGGCAGTGCCAATGAGATTCCACATGTTGGGAGTTACGAGCGTGGCCGGCGGTGACCAGTAGACGGTTGCAAAAACGTTTGCGGCATCCGCGCCCCGGTTCCACACTCGTAGGTAGACGTAGTTTGTTTGGCCATCGAGAACGTCTGGATCGCTCTCTGTGGCGCTTCCGATTGAAGCAGGCGTCGAGAATGTTGCCTGAGGATTGGCGATTGAGTTGTTCTTAACGATTATGTCTGGGCTGCTCGACAGAGGAGGAACATGAGATGTGCCGTCGTCGGCGAGGTTGTGGCGAACATACAAAATTGGTACCTTGGGGGAGATGGACCCCAATGGGAAGGGGTCGTCGGTTTGGAGGGTCACATGCGTACCTAGTGGGTAATAATTCGCGAGCAGCGAGGAGAAATCATTGAAGGCGTTCTGGAGCCCGAGAGACGTGGCTGTCTCGTTAAGCGTATTGGTGTTGGTGGCACCTGCTCCAACTATGTCCGGCCAGCGATAGTTTAGCTGGTAGGCGAGGTAGTTGAGGAAGAGTGATCCACAACCATAGGAAAGAATGTCTTGATCGGTGTGTTCGACTGCGTCCACCCAGTCGGGTCGGGGGTTTACATTGAGCCAAGCGCTGCCCGTGGACCAAAGCCAACTGCGGCTGGGGTATAGAATCTGGGCAGCCACACGTGAAAGTGCTTCCCCGTTGCTCCAGTTCTCGATCCAGCCTTTTGCCTGTATGTTCATGAAGATCTCGGCCAGCTCGGCGACCACGACTGACGGGAGCCCATCAACGGAGCTTCCCCCATAGATGTTGAGGGTAATAAGGTTCACTCCGTTGTTCCAACCTCCGCCTCCGCCGGGTACAAGGTTGATCTGAAAGGGGAGCGACGCTGCGGGCGGCATTATGTTGCCGAATAGCATGCTTAGTCGAACTAGGTCGTATTCGCAATAGTCCAGCACGGCCTGCGCCAGCGCGGGACCGTCGGGTTGCCCTCCTTGTCCATTTAGGGAATTGTCATACGAGACCACGAAATTCGTAGTTTGACCATATACTATCATAAACGTACCTCCGTTTAACAGTCCTTCCCAATTGATTAATAGCTTATTCAGAAGTTCCTTCTCAAGTTTGTTGTATTAATATTTTTTCTAAATAAAAATCGCTACAAAAGCCAGTTATGAAAATAACTACTTGAGGTTTTAACCCATTACGGTTTAATTCCCAGCCGGTTCACCAAATAATCTTAACTTAGGAAAGCATTGATAGCCCAATCGATTTTGTGTTCAAATCTGGTTTTCTATCCAGTATCTCTGTTGCTTTGTAGCGGCAAATTCTTTAACAACTTCCAAGACAATACAATTTTAAGAATAAACGTACACAAGACAAAACAATCAAAGCGTTGATTCAATAATCATGACAATTTCGACCAAGAATATGCCAGTTCTTTTCGTGGGCCATGGTTCCCCAATGAACATAATGCTGAAAAACAGCTACACTGAAAGCCTCGTTAAAGCTGCTAAAGAGCTACCCAAGCCAAGAGCCATACTAGTAATATCCGCTCACTGGTTGACAAACGGCACATTTGCCACCTGCGTTGAAAAGCCAAGAACAATCTATGACTTCTATGGATTTCCTGACGAATTATACAAAATCACCTATCCAAGTCCCGGCTCACCAGAAAACGCCCAACTCTTGACCAAAACGGCAAAGTTAACCCAGATAAAATGCGGAGCTTGGGGATTGGATCACGCCGCCTGGGCTGTCCTGAAACACATGTATCCAGCCGCCGACGTCCCAGTTTTTGAAATGAGTTTAGACTACTCGCCATACAACAGTTGGAACCCGAAGTCTCTGGAGTTTCATTATAGACTAGGTTCGGAGCTTGCGCCTTTGAGGGAAAAAGGGGTTCTTATCATCGGAAGCGGGAACATTGTTCACAACTTGGGTCTTATTGATTTTGACATAGATGCTAAACCGTTCGAGTGGGCAGTAAAATTTGACGAAGCGGTAAAGAAATGTTTGGTTTCGGGGAATCATAAAGGACTCATCAACTACTTTGAGTTAGGAAAAGAGGCGCCCTATGCGGTACCCACTCAGGATCACTATTTGCCCATGATTTACGCAATTGGGCTCCAGAGAAAAGGAGAAGCGTTGAAATTTATCCATGAAGGGTTCCAAAATGGATCAGTTTCTATGCGAGCCTTTCAAATAGGATAAAGTGGCTGAGATTCTTACTTAGAATGGCGTTTTTCAAGCCTTCATTTTTCATCAATGCGTTGGCTTCTTCGGCCATTTTTTCTTTCAAGTCTGGTCTCGTCAAGTTTTCGCTCCATTTGCAGCTGTTCAATTGCTTCTTCAGCTCCAGTTTCTGATTTGCAGGCATCTTTAAGAAGCTGGGGGTTCTTCTCCATCTTATCTACAGTCCTCATAAATATCATAATAGCTACAACAAAAATAATAGCTTTCACTTAGAAAACTGTTAAAAGAATTCTTTAGCTCACTCTTGCGTGTTCGCTTAATTCCTGCCCGTTCCATTGAGACGATTTAACTTTTTGGCGTAAAAATTTTGGAAGCTGCAAAGTCGCAAACTGGGATAAAATTGGTGTTCCTATTTGAAGGACATTACGAATATTCGGTCAGGTTCTTTGCCAAACGTAGCCTGCAGCGTGAACCTGCCTGTGCTGTTTAACATGCCGTAGACAGCTTGTTCGTTTAAAGTGCTGTTGAAGTATGAATTGCCGCCGTCCTCGTAGAGCAAGACGCATCGTGTGCCGTTCGTTTGGCAATAATTCACAAATTGGTTTGCAGTAAATTCAGGCGTATAAGCGTCAACGGCTAAGTTGGGGTACTGATACACAGGCGTTTGACTTGTCCTGAATTGGTTCAGGTAAAACCAAACCATATCATTGCTGAAAAGGTTAACCGGGCACAAGACTATGACAGATTGAGTCCCCTTGGCTATTGAGGCAGCATAATTAGTTGCCTGCCCAATGGGAACTTGGATTTGTTCCTGCGCCACCCAGGTGTAAGCATCCATAGCGCTGTAGAAGAAGCCTACAGCCGTGAAAGCTATCAGAAGCACTGCCGCAAACTGTGCTAGGCGCTTTTTGGTAAGGCTGTTTTTTGCTGATTGCCAGGTTTTCTGTGCTTTGCCGTAGGTTGCCGCTACGAATTCTGCCGCTGATATTGCCAAGACAGGAAACAGCGGTGTCACGTAACGCCATTGTCTGTTAGAAATTAAAGTAAATATTACATAGATTGAGAAGAACCATATTAGTAAAAATTTGTCTTGCGGCTTTCGCCTGAATGCGAACAGAGTTAAACCTGCGAAGCCTAAGGCAAAAAGCAAGAGCGAAACTGGATGTATGTTGCTGTATGGCGAAGTCATTTCTATGAGGTAGAATATGGGTATGGGGAAACGGGTGCTGTACACCGATTGGCCTGGATTGCCAACTTGGATGGCGTATAACCAATCCTGCATTAACCCATAAACGTAAAACTCATAGAGCAGAAAAGCAGCTAACGCCGCCAAAACCACTCCCCATATAAGCCGCTTCGAATGCACAAACCTATACGCTTCAGTTTTCAAGCGGTCGGTTTTCCCCAAAACCAGGAGGCTTACAAGAATGATTACTGGCGCAACTACGAGAATTTGGTATTTCACAACTATGCCGATTACAAAGGCTTCAATGCTTATTGCTATATCTCGGTTACGGTTTGTTTGCAGCCACTTAAAGAAGAACAACATGGAAAAGGTAAAGGCAAATATTAACATGGTTTCAATCATTGCCACACGAGAAAGCCAAATGATTCCCGGCATCACCGCGAACATAAGAGCGGAGAGCAAGGAGGTTTTTACTCCATACATTTTTCGGGCAATCTGGTAGACGACGAGCATAGACAGCAGAGTAAACGTTACCGACACAAGCCTGCCTACTATCACGCTTTCACCTGCCAAAGCAAAGTACGCAACGGTCACCAAATTGAACATAGGCGGATAAAACGAGTTTATTGCGGCGTACTGCCAAAGTTGCCCTCTAAGTAAAAGCAAAGCACCGTTAAAATGGTTCACTTCGTCCCACTGCATGGACATGTAGCCTAAGTTATAGCAGAGGAAAAAAGCGTAGACTGCCGCAAGAATTAGAACAGCAAGCTGCCATTTGTCAAGTCGGATTTGTAATTGTGCAGGAAATCGCAAAGTCCCTTCTCCGCCACCCTCTCGAATCCAAACCGTAAATTTGTATTACCTCAAGAAACTAATAAAACCATCAGGGAGAAGCCTCCAGACTTGTGAAAAACCGAAATTTGAGCAGAATCAAGCAACAAAAAAAAGACACGAATACTGCAATGAGAAAGAATTTCTACTTGAAGGTGCATTATAAATAACTTGGTACAATGGAAAGAAGTTCCTATTAGAATGTCAGACGCGAAAGAAGAATATAGAGATAACTTGCTTGGTGGACTTGCAATTATTCTAATTGGAATACTTCTAAGTTCATCAGCCATATGGGGATTGGTTGAAAACGTTTATTCATTGAATGGACTTATACCAGTAGTTTTTATCATTTTAGGCATCGGATCAATTATTTTGGGAGCATCAATAATAATAACAAAACCCGAAATGTAAGCAACCGTCATTTTTTGTCCTTCGGTTTCCATGTTCTCCGAGCAGTTAGGGGTTGTTTTCTTGCTTGTTCGCCGCTTTCTCTCCCGCTTGATATATTTTGTTTGATAGTTGATATAGAAAGCTGCTTATGGCTATGGCGAAGGCTGGGAAAGCGGGAAGGATGTACCAGTAGATTTTTGTTTGCGCAAAAGTGAACACTAAAAGCACGATTGCCATCCACAGAAAAATCAACGTATCTTCTTTCAGGCGCTTAACAACCGCGTTGAAAACGCAAAGGCCAGCAGAGAAGGGCAGCAGCGTTAGCCACAGCGGGTTTTCGTTGTAGCGCAAATAGCTGAAATAGTAGAGGTACCCTGCTGCGTGGCCCTCAAGGGGGCTAAGGGTTCGCGAAAAGTCAGAGTACCCAAAATACCACTGCGAGAACACTGACCCAAAACGGATGCTCATGTAGATTAGCCAAGGAGAAAAAATCAGGAGCCCCACACCCAAAAAAAGAAGGCACCGTTTTGCGAAGGTAAATATGAGGGTTCTCTTTGTTGCGAGGAGGTATGTAATGATGATTAGCGGAATAAGTAACGCCGCGATCTGTTTCGTCATTAACGCCAAGCCAAAGAATACGCCGCTCAAAACTGCATAGCGAGTGTCGTTTTCGGTTTTTTCGCTTAATACGAAAAAGTATATGCTCGCCGAAAGGAAGAAAACTAAAGGTACATCAGTCATGGCTAATCGGGCGAACTCGGAGAAAGTTAAAAACGTGCCTAAAATCAGAGCCGACATAAACCCCACATACGAGTTATAGAGCTTCTTTCCTAAATAGAAGACAAGAACCAGTGACAGGGTGCCGAATGCCGCGGTCCAAATCCTTGAAGCGAAATTGTTAATGCCGAAGATTTGGTAGGTCAGAGACATCAGCCACATCAACAGCGGAGGCTTACCTATCAAAAAGGACACCTCGCCGTAAGCCCAAGGGGTCAAGTAGTCGCCTGTTCTAACCATATGGACTGCCCATTGAACGTAAGTTTGTTCATCAGCTGTCTGAAGAACCCCGTTGCCAAGATTGACAAAAAACAACAATATTGAAAGAGCAAGAATCACCAGAACAAAAATGGCGTTAACGTGTGATTTTAACCAAGAATGTTTTTGGCCGCTAACGTTAATTGATTCGACGCTTCGCTTAAGTCGCTTAGTAGAGTAAACGTAGCGTGCGCCCACAAAAACAGTTACCGCTCCTATAAGGCAGGCTATAGTATCGAACGCGATGGTTGTCCATGGTAAAGTGGGGTTAGATTGCGGAAGTTGAGGTTGAACAGTTGAATTGTATAATGCTAAAGCGTAGATGTGGCTGTCATCAGACCCAACGTAGAGGGTATTGTTGGCAATAGCTGGGCTGGATTCTACATAATTTCCTGTTTGGTAGCTCCATTCTTTGGCTCCTGTCGAGGCGTTGAGGCTGTAGATGTTGTTGTCTTCGGAGCCAACGTAGACGCTGCCGCCTGCAACTGCCGGAGAAGACGTAACCCAGAAACCTGTGGCGCTCTGCCAAATTTTATGGCCGTCCGAAGAGTTCAAACAGTAAACACTGTTGTCCTCTGAGCCAACATAAACGCACCCGTAAGCGACAGCGGGACAAGAATCCACTTCGTCTGCCGTTTGGTACTTCCAAATCTGAGCGCCTGAAGACGCGTTCAAACCGTAAATATAGCCATCATATGAGCCCACGTAGACGTAGACGTTGCATACGGCTGGGGACGAGACGCTGCTTCTAATGTGGTGGCTCCACATCTCGCTGCCTGTTGAACCATTGATGGCATACATGAAGTCATCTCCCGAAGCAACGTACACGACGCCACTTGAAAAGGCAGGCGATTCACTCACAGGCGTTGCAGTTGGGAAACTCCAGATTTGTGTTCCGTCTGAAGCGTTAAGGGCGTAAACGTTTTGTTTTCCTGAACCGATGTAGATGGTGCCGTCTGCAACTGTGGGCGAAGATCGCACTGGTCCTCCGATGGGTGACTTCCAAATAGGCGAGCCTGTAGTGACGTTTAGGCAGTAAACGTTGCCGTCGTCTGCGCCGAAGTAGACATAGCCATTATAGATGGCTGGGGATGACCACACTTCAGATTTTATCGTGCGAATCCAGATTGGTTCCCCACTTGAAGCGTTAAGACAGTAAACTTGACCATCCCTAGAGCCCACGCAGACATAGCCGCTGACAACGGCAGGAGAAGACTGCACCATTCTACCCGTTGTATAATTCCATAAGACCTTCGCGGAATTGGCGGAATTGTTTTCGTTGGCGAGGCCACTATGGCTTGGGTCTTGGCGAAACATCGTCCAGTCGCTGGCGCTTGCGCTGGAGCTGTTGCCTAAAGCGATCGGCATGCAAACTGTTAGAACTAGAGTTAGGGAAATGAGAACGACAAGTAGCCGCCTGTGTTTTTGCATTGCAATCCTTAGAAGAGACCACATATAAAATTGGCATATTAAAGTAATTGAATTTGAAGCTGGAAATGACCCAAGAAAACAAAAGTTGATTGGGCAAAGGTCACGAGCACTCAAAGCAAATTCATGGCTCAGCCAAGTTGTTTTTTATTTTTTGCAACGCGATTGTTATTAAGACCTGTCTTCACTTCTTTGAGCACCTACCGAGATGGGAAAATGAAAAAAACCAAATCACTGTTCTTTGCCGCATTGACTGCTTTGCTGGTAACGTCGTTGATAGCTCTTCCAGCATTTGGCACTACAGTTCCAACATTCACTCTTTCTGCGTCGACTACACAATTGCCGTACTTGCTGCCTCAAGGAACCACATTTAACGGCTCATTCGTAACTACTGGAAGCGTTCGCTTTTGGGTAAACGCCCCCAACGGACTTCAAATCGTTAATTTAGGCATAATTGACAAGGCTGCGACGTTCAATTTCACCGCGCAACAGAACGGAACCTACACGTTGAATTTTGAGAACGACCTGTCCAACTCTATTCAAGTAAGCTTCTCATACACCACAAACCCGCAGATTCCCGGCAACAGCAATTCAACAGAAGCATCCCTCCTCTACCTGCTGGTAATAGTAATAATTGCCGTATCAGGAAGCCTTCTGATAATCTTCACCGTGCGCCGCAAAAACAAAACCCATGCTTCTGCCGCCTATAAAAGATGAACCTGCAACTCCATTATCGCAATACCAACCTGATTATTCTGTTGAGCTTTCAGGTTCGGTTATCAGTTCATTTTGCAGGTCTTCAGGTTTTTCATCAAGCAAGTTTTTTGCCCCAATAATTTGAACACAGATGAAGCCTACGAATAACGGGAACCAGAAAATAGCGCTTCTCAACACTACCGCTGCAATGCCGCTGAAGCCTGGACTTATCCCGTAGAGCACCAAAATAGTTGCCAAAAAAATTTCAAGTGCGCCAACTGAGAAGCTTGCTGTTGAATCTTGAAATGCAGTTGTTATGAAGAAAACAACTATGTAGAATTGTGGAGTTGACGAGGGTATTCCCAGAGCATAAAAAACAAGCACGTAAACAGATAGACCAAGGAGGTACGAAATCGAGTGAAGGAGAAAGGGTTTTACCAGCAGTTTCGGTTTATGGCGGAATGTTTGAAATCCTGTATAATAATCTGAGAGAGATTTTTGTGTTTTTTCTATATTGCTTACGTGGTAACGTTTTGGACTGAATATTTTGAGCAATTTAAGGTACAGTTTTGTGATGTTTCTTGCCGCTTGTTTCCGAACGCCAAGTAAAGAAGAACCCCCATGTAAATGGTTACTCCAACCAAAAATAAAATGAAAATATTTGTTATGAATGGCGGGATACTATGTTTGAAAAATATCAGCACTGCTCCACTGTATAATCCGACAGTTACAACGGTGTAGGCGACTATGCGGTTAGTTACGGCGACCGCTGCAATGCGCCATAGTTTTCTTTTGTCTCTTTTTGAACAAGATATAATCTGGTTAATTCGCCGCATACTGTGACGCAGGGAACAACTAAATCGGTAAAGTAGCTGACCCAATAATACAGGTAAGCCCGTCTATAGGAAATGTGGATTGAAAGACTTTTCAGTATCGTATTCCAGGCTGCTGACCAAAAAAATACTGAAGACAAGCACGCCTAGCAGCGCAAAAGAGTAGAAAAATGCGTATTGCACGGAATTAAGATTTTTTAGAACCAGCAAAATTTGGTGGATTCCGATAAAGAAATAAAGATACATACCGAAAACAATCAGCCCTATAATCATGACGAAAACAGATCTTTTGATTGAAAAATATCTCGCCAAAGACAAGTATCGGTCACACTATAGTTAAAATTCAACCCATTGCTAGTTTACAACCAGCATAAGGGTTTATATTCTTTTTCTGCCAAGTTGCACTCGCTAAAACCCAAAAAATAAGGGCAAAGTAGTGAAGAACTGTTTGACGCCAAAAAGCTTTAGAGTGAACAGGTTTAATTTTATTTTTTATTGTTCAGTTCCTGTTTCTTTAAGTGAATGGCTGCGACGGTGGCGTTGATGTTTTTTTCTTCAACAACAAGTATGATTTGTGAAGTGTGAGGCGCAAAGATGCCTCGTTTAATGTTGATGCCTGAAATGGCGCTGATAGCTAACGAAGCTACGCCTGGCGAATCCTTCATTCTGTCGCCGATCAGAGTAACTACGCCCAAGCCGTATTCCACTTTCATGTTTTCGTCAAAGCCCTTGAGTTTTTCCTCGTTTTTCTTCAGGAAATCTGAGTCTAAGAAGAGGAAATCGCGAATCTGCTCCCCTGTCTCCATGGTTTCGGCGCCTAAATCCATGAAGTCATTTCTTTTTTCCCATATTCTCAGGGAATCTTCCAGCGACCTGCTTTTCTCATCATTCATTGACAAGATTGCGCAGTCGGGATTTGCCTGTTAAGCACTTCACTATTTCTCCGCCGCTTGTTTCAGCCTCAATCACCGAATACATTTGCGGCTCATCAATCGGCACTATTCTTAACGGTTGGGTGAAACGTCTTGCCATCGCGATTGCTGGGCTCTGCACTATTTTCATACCCATCAGGGAAGCTTTGTGAGCTTCATTATAAGTAAGCGCCTTAACATGCTCAGTTTTTTGTCCACGCACCACTTTCGGGTCGGCGCTTTGAACTGGCACATCTTTGTACAGCAAAGTTTCCGTTTGGTACAAGTCTTTCAGGAGGCACGAAGTGAAAACCGCCGTTAAATCTGAACCGCCTCTGCCCAATATCGTTTCAAGCCCGTCAGCTGTAACTCCTAAGAAGCCTGCTAAAGAAACTATTTTTCCATCTTCCAGCGGCTCAATTAATGTGTGGATTCTTTTTTTGCTCAACTCGTAACTCGGAACTGCATCTTCAAAGTTGTCGTCTGTTACGATTGGCCAATCTTCAAGCGAAAGTGGCAAGAGTCTAAACCGTTGCTTCTCAAAATGTAGTCTGCCAGCGTTGACATGGCGAGTTCTCCGCCAAAGTCAAGATTCTTGCTTTGATGTTGCCGCTGAAGCGTTTGTTAACTGAGTCCAAAGTAGCCTGCGTTAACGCCTTGTAATTAGCCAACTCATTTAATGCCTGTTCAAGCCAATTTTCCTTTAACATTAGCCTTCGCAAGCCGCTCATAAACTTCAAAAACGGGTTCAAGAGGAAGAGAGCACGCCTGCGCATAAGATTCACCTATCCTAATGAGCGCGTCTGTGCAGCCCATGGGCGCTGAAAAAACGGCGATTGGACCAAAGCCGTCTTTTTTGTTGATTTGTTTTATTTGCTTGACGATTTTAGGAATTCCTTTGCCTTCTACATCTAATAGGCTTCCGCCGAATTTTGCTACTGAAAGAGCCTTGAAAGCGCATTCCACCTAATACGGGTTAGCAATCGAATCTATCCTTAAATAATTTTCTAAAAATTAAAAAGAAAAGGAAATAAGCGCCGACAGACTTCAACTTCAACCTACAAGAGGTCTTGTTGAGTTATGTATGATGGATATGTGCTTTTTTGCAACAAAACAACACAGCAACAATGCTTAAGCAATAAACGCTACACCTGCGCTGAAAATGTGCCTAAGCCTTTAGAAGAACTAAAAACAGGCACCATAGTCTTTCTTTACAACATTGACGATAAGAGTTTGGTTGGGCCTTTCACCACGTTGCCTGAAGGCGACGAATTGGATGCAGGCGCTTGGGAAGAAGAAATTGACGAGCTAACGCCGTACGACGACGTGAAAGTAACCTGGGAGGATCTTCACATCTTAGAAAACGCACCTGAGAAACTCCCGTTCCTAACCGACGCTAAAACATGCAAACTAACCACCACCCAAACGCAGCGGGCTTTGGATATGCTAAAAGAGGGACCGCTCTACCTCCACGCCAAAAACAGGTAGAAACCGCTAAAACTTATTTGCTGGAAAATTTCTTGGCTTCTAAGCTGACAATTTTGTGGCAATTGATGCATCGGGTGAAAGTCAATTCAAAGCCATTAAGAACATCGAAGCGTCTGTCAGTGTACAGTCTTTGATTTTCATGATTACAAGTAAGGCGGCTGGTTTCAACTAGCGTCTCCTTATCCATTCTCCTTCCTCAGTAATTATCAGCTAAAATAGAGGTTATAACTCTTTTGGAAATCAACAGAATCGGGCAATCAAGCAGCAAATTGCCGCTTTTTGTACCCGACAGCAATCAAGACCAGTGCTGTTAAAGCTTAGATAAAGAAGAGCCACTAAGGATAGAAACTCTGTTAAATCAAGCTTTTACGGGTTATTTAGCTTCCAGTTTTAGTGTGCATTGTTTTTCCCAAGGTGGTTAAAAATGGTTTAACTCGCGTGCTCTTACAAAAACAAAGATAAAAATGAAAATGGAAGATTTTCTGCGCCTTTGCCAGTTGAGAGTTGGTAGCGTCAAATCACTTCGCGAAGAGATGCTTCCAAGGTACTGCAATTAGGTCGCCTATTGTTAGTGGAATGTATATTGCGATTTGCATTACAACGAATCCCGGCAAAGGTCCATTTACTAACTGTGGAATAACAACGGCTAATAGCCAAGTCGTTTTCTCTATTGCCTGCAGAAGCAAAATTGGGTAAACTTTCAGAGGGAAAAACATACCAATTACAGACATGATTGCATAAGCCACCATAACACTGGCAACCACACCGCCCAAATACAGTTCTGCAGTGGGAAAGGTAAAATATGTAAACGCTGCTTGACGCCCTACAAGAATCGCGAAGCCCAAGCCACCGGCCACGACAATTTGCACGGCGAACATAAACCTTATACAATTTGGATGTACCTCAATCTTGGCAGTTTCTGTTGTCAAACAATCACCCCCGCCTGGAAAATTTAGAGACCAAGAGCCTCTCCATTGTCCTTTGCTTAAATCATTTGTCATATCGATTCATCCGCAGTTAATTTTAACGAGCCTATTTCTTGAGGGCGGATTTCAATTTTACAAAGCATAATTCTAGTAATTTAAGTTAAACCCCAAAAATCATAAAAAAATGTGAAGTGTTAAATAGCATAATCGTTTTGGATTAGCACATATCTACGGAGAAGTTTGACGTTGAAGAGTAAGGGTCCATTGTTCATTGTTCCTTGGCGATGCACCTTCGCATGCGAAGGCGAATGCGTACACTGCACTTCCGCAGGCAAACCCGCGGCTGCGGATGAAGTTGACACGGCAGGAGCCATGAAAATTGTCGATGAAGTAAACAATTTCGGCGCAAGCTTCTTCGGCATCACCGGTGGGCAGCCTTTTCTAAGAAAGGACCTTATTCGAAGTCATAAGCTACGCCAGAAAGCTCGGTTTGAACGCAAGCATCATAACCGACGGGCGCCTCATGGACCAATCTGCCGTTGAAAACATTGTCAAAAACGAAGTTAAAGTTTCAATAAGCATTGACGGCGCAGAGAAAACAGATGACGCCATCCGCGGCAAAGGCGCTTATGCAGCCGCGGTTTCAGCGATAGAGAAGTTTTCGCGTGAGAAACTATTGAACTGCCTTGTCTACACGTTTGCCAACGCTGACTCCGTGACAAACACTAACGAGGGAGATATGCGCCACGTGCTTGATTTGGCACGCAAATACGACGCGCGCTGGGTGGTTTTCCACGGTTTTATCCCCTACAGCAAAGATAAAAACAGCCTGAAAGCTGACCTCACACCGCAGCAGTACGAGTGGGTCTGCAACAAACTCTACGACTTAACCGTGGAGTACAATGGGAAACCTGGAATCAACGTTTACATCCCCTTCTACGCCAGAGTGGCGAAGCAGCGAGGCATGCCTGACTTCGAAAACTGGTACAACAACTTCTTCCTTGGCAGATGCTTCTTCGGCAAATTCTTCAGCGTTGCAGAAAACGGCGACGCCATACCTTGCAGCTACAACGACGCTTACAGGCTTGGGAACGTTAAGGATAAGTCGCTTAAACAGATATGGGATGATATGCAGAGCAACAAGTTCTTCGCTGAAGTCAAGGATAAAAGTAAAATCAAGGGAAAATGCGGCGTCTGCGAATACAAGAACCTTTGCGGCGGCTGCCGATCAGCAGCGCTCTACTATACGGGAGACATTTTAGGGTCTGACCTGCGGTGCGGTTATATTCCGCAAGCTTTAAGGCGAAAGAATACCGCGAAATCCTAATTTTCGCGAAGTGTTCATCCTCATTTTCAAAGCACTCTGAAAAATTGTCTCCTGAAAAGCTGGATCTTTTTAAATAAGGCTAGGAAGCAATTGCTTACTCGTTAAAGTATCAGTCAACCAATCTTTGCATGCTTTGCTAAGTAGGCTTCGCAAAACTTTTGGCAAAGTTGACTAATGACATGAATTGAATTTGCAAAAAGATATTAAACGGATTCAAGCGATAATAGGATTTCAAAATTTAGGAAGAGAGAAAGCAATGAATCAACACAAACTATGGAGCAGCAAAAACTCTAGAAACTTGAAATTGGCAAAACCAGCTGTCCTAACGATATGTGCATTGCTTATCATAAGCGTTTTAACGGTTTTAACTTTTAACGATGTCCAAGGCGCGTCAACGGCGCTTCCATTGCACACTTCTGGAAATCAGATTCTTGATTCAAACAACAACCCAGTCTACCTGCGTGGCATAGGCATCGCGGGCATGACTCCCGATTTAATATTCTGGGGAACTGGCGGGGGTGACAGCTGGGCAGACCAGTGGCAATCCGCTTCCTCAACCTCTGTGACCCAGACGTTCCAGGTGTTATCAGATACCTGGCACATTAACATGATACGCATCTTCATGTACCCCGAATGGTGGTGGCTAAACGGCGCCAACGGCACCGCAAAAGGCGAAAACGTCCAGAGTTACGTTCAAACTCTTGCCGGCGAAGCAGCACAATACGGGATCTACATAGACATAGTGCCGTACCAGCTAACAGCCAGCTCAAAGAGCTTCGACTCAGACCCCTACCTATCAAACAACACAAACCAGGGACTTCCCATGTCAGGATTGGACACAGCAGGACAAAACTTCATCGCAAGCACTGGCCTGACTGAACAGGACTTCTGGACACAGTTCTGGACAGCAATGGCCAACGAGCTTAAAACATACCCCAACGTCATCTTCGAAGCATGGAACGAGCCCTGCGACAACACAGGCGGAAACACCATACCTGCAGCTTACCTTTCATACTTGACAACGATGTATAATGCAGTTAGAAACGCAGGATCAACCAACCTCATCATGATGCAGTGGCAACCTGGATGGGAACCAAACGGCTGGGGCTCAAATCTAAGCTGGGCAGCACAGATAAACACAGCATTGGGCGGAAACCCAACTAACATGGTGTACACAACTCACTTCTACTACTACGCCCCATCAAACTTGGCCTCATACTGGGACGATCCATCAGGGTTCCATGGCGCAACATCGTTGACAAACTGCCTGCAGCTACTGCAAACAAGCATGGGAGTCAACGCGCCCCTGGTAATCAACGAGGAAGGCTCATGCCTCTTATCTTCAAGCAACCCGCAGAACGATTACACATGGTGGAACAGCCTGCTTCAAGCCCAGATGGCTGACGGTATAGGCGCAGGAGCCTACTACTGGCTAAGTGCAAGCGGACTAGGCGGAACCTACGACGGGGAAGAGCTCTTGACAAGCGGATACACGCCAAACACAATGGGACAAGAATACATCAACGCTTACACAGGTACCCACGCCGTCCCACGCCAACCCTACACCTACGCCTACTCCAATCACCGCCGCCGCAGACCTTGCCTTTTACTGATAATTTCACTAATCTTAACGCCTGGACTATTGTGGATGGCACCTGGAAGCTGGAAAATAACGGCGTTCAAGGGAGTAGCGCTACAGAAGCTTTGATGTGGGCTGGTTCTACTTCTTGGACAAACTACCAGATAACTGCCCCAATCACAATAACCGCTGGAGGCGAAGCAGGCATTGTCTTCAGGTACAGCGACTCAAACAACTTCTACTGTGCAGGCCTAGGCTGTTGGGGAGCCCAATACAGCATAAACAAGATTGTTGATGGAGCCTGTACAGAATTATCAAGTTCCGGAACCTCTCCAGCTAACAGTGCAGGAACCTACACTTTAGAGGTTACCGCTCAGGGAAACGTACTTTCTTTTTACGTCAACAACGTTCTTGAATTAACAACAACAGATTCAACGTTTGCTTCAGGAACCATAGCATTCAGAACGTACGGTGCCACGATGCAGGTCGGAAGCGTGCAAGTTTCTTCTTTAACCACTCCAACGCCGACGCTGACCCCTACTCCCATACCAGTTTCAACAGCATCTCCGACACCAATCCCCCCTCCAACTCCTACGTCTACATCAACACCAACACCAATTCCAACCCACTTACCCACACCTTCTCCAACGCCTACCCAAAAGCCGACCCCATCCCCAACACCTAAACCAACCCTAAAACCGATGCCCACTCCTACATCAGCTCCAATAAAGCATCAAAGGGGACACAGCGGAATTCCGTCGTCAACGTCGCCTTTTTTGCTCATGCTAAAAGTTTTTTCTTTTCTTTGAAACCAAAATCAGCGGCTTCGAATAAATCGACGTAGCCGAAACGTTGCCTAGAAAAACTAGCAACAAATTAAGTCATAAGTCAAAGAAAATTTCTTGGGTATAAGACACGAGCAAAAAACCGAAAACAAGTCTATTTTAATCAAAGGGCTTTGTGGATTAGTTTTTGGAAGGCAGCGTTCAAGTTGCTATTATAGTATGGCTTAACGATTTTTTCTGCAAACTCAGTAACAAGAGAAGCTGAAACGCCGTGGAACGTTAAGTCTACGGGAAGATCATCTTGTGAAATCAAAACAGTAAGTTTCTTTTTCATTCTCAACCATCTGGGAAGTCCCCTATATGGCGCAAGCTAATAAAAAGAAAACGCTGAGACGTACTTTTGGAGTAGGGGAGAGGGTTCAGTAAAAATGACCTTTTCTCCCTCAACTTCCTTCCCAACTACCCCCATATCCCCTCACTCTTTCACTGCAACACACAACACACCCAACACATGCACAACAAACAAAAAACAGCTATGGAACTAGAAAGGGGAATTTACTTAAAAACGGTATTTGGAATACAATAAAGCCCTTTGCTATTCTCACGGTCGAGAAGTCTGCTGAAAGAATTTTCCAAAAGAAAAAGCCAAGAAGGTTACCAAATGACTTTAAAAATAGCCGACGAACAACTTTGCAAACACTTTGCTGAGCGCATTAGAGAAGAGGATGTTTTCTTGAACCATAGATACCTGAAGCTCGTTGGTTCAAATCTGGCTAGTCTAACCAACGATTTTTTTTACCATTTTTTCCTTCTTTCCAGCTAAATCCAAACGCACTGCAAATTTCTCTTTTACGCAGATTTCCTCATTTCTATGAGTACACAGTCTACATGTTGGGTGACCAGGGTTCTTTGTGATATTTCCGAAAGTCAGCCCACGATGGGAAAACAAATAGCTGTTCGTTGAGTTGCGTGCTTCATTGAGTGGACAACGCGGGTCTTCTCTGCGGTCTTGTACGGTTGGTTTACTGAAGTTTTGGGGTTTAGTATTCTTTGAGCTTTCTAGCCCAGTATCCTTTGACTTCTTTTCATCAAAACTCTTTTGAAAATATCTATTTTTCATCCCTCGTAATTATCCATGTTGTTCCTTCTGCCAACGCTTGTCCTACACCCCGTGCCTCTCCAACGTGAAGAATGCCTTGGCTGTCGATGTAGCCGAATTTTAATAGGTGATATGACTCAATAATATCATTACCCTCAACAAAACGTTTCTGTGGAGGGAACAATCCCTCATCTTTGCAGCCTAGGAAAGCTTCTTTGAAGTATGATGATTGTTTCGGATCGCTCGTTTGGACGACTATCCCGTAAGGTGGCGCAGGTCCCCACATGTAATCGTAATTTTGTGGCTCTCCAGGCAGCCCAAGCATATCGCCAGCATATACAGTGCAATTACACATTTTTTCAGGAACAAGAGTCTTAAAGAAGATTTTAAATGTCGACCACCACCACCCGTAGAAACCGCTAGAGCCGCCTAGAACTTCAGCATCAAACAAAACGCCGACCTCTGAGGATGTTCGTTTTTCTTGTTCAATGACTAATTTGCTGTGTTCATTGGTGCTCCGTTTAGGTTCTCGGAACATATGCAATATGCCCATTTTGCCACCTCAAAACAACTTTCGTTATGATAATTCTCTTTTTGTTCTGACCTGCCTTATTAACTTTAGTTCAATCCACTACTAGCGGGTAGAGACGGCGGCTAATTGACGCAGGATGCAGTGCCCGTCGCTTTAGCGGCATGCATCACACGTCGTATTCGCTTGCTACAACCTTCGATTCTTGCGATAGTCACAACGACAACAGCTCTCAAGCATAGCCTTCTGACCACAAGAAATACCTACAAAGCTCTAATTGCGTTTTCTCGTACAAGCTCATCCTTTTTGTAACCAAGTACTTTCACCAACCCTTTGAAATCCTTTTTAGCCTTAAGTTTTTCGACGTTTGGACGCCCAAAAAGAAGCATTTAAGTTTACTTCCTTGTTTTGATGTTGCGGTCGATCCCGAAAATGATGTTTGAGCAACACCTTTTAAATCTATTGTAAAATCAATCAAAAGGAATTTTCATCTGTTTGCTTCCAATGGGCGGGCAATGTGCCTACGGTGGGAGGCGGTCGCGTAGTTGTTGCCGTGGACGAAGGAGCTACCGCAACGAAAAGCACGAACAAAAGGATAATAAAGTAATCCAGCAATATTCACTGGTGTGTTATGAAATCCATGGCAATCAGACAAAACCGAAGGGGTCTGAGTTAAGTGTTTAAAAAGTCGTTATCCGAAAACGCGTGGGATGAATCTCAAATAAATGGTGCTCAAATATTAACACTAATTGGACACGCTGGAAGTGTTAATGATTGTGTTTGGTCTCCTGATGGTAAGCGTATTCTTTCAGCATCAAACGATGGTACGCTAAAGATCTGGGATGCAAATACAGGAAAAGAGCTACAGACATTAACACGACACAAAGGACCTGTTCAGCGAAATATGGACGTATGTGCTTGGTCACCTAATGGGCAACACATTTTTTCGTCAACAGCAGATGAAAGCTTCGAGATTTGGGATTTAAAAAATGACATATATTTTCGAAAAATAGAAAAAAAAGGATACAGTAGCCGCTTAGGTGCTTGGTCGCCCGATGGATCTCGTATATTAGCGGTTGTTGGTTATACAATTAAGATTTTAGATGTCACAGGTAAGCAATTACAAGAATTTGCAGGACATAGGGACCTTATAGGGTGTTTTGAATGGTCACCGGATGGCCAACTTATCCTATCAGTTGAAGAATTTTATGATCCTGTAATATGTGAAGGAAAGATAAGGATTTGGAATGCTGAGACGGGCATCGAACTCCAAACGGTGTCATTTCTTGGCTTTATTACAAGATGTAATTGGTTTCCGGATGGACGGCGAATACTCTTTACCACATGGACGTATCCTAGTTATTCTTAGCTTTACTGTTTTTGATGCAAAAACTGGGAAAACACTCAGGGAATTTGAAAGTCAGGCAAGTGCTGTCACCGAATTAATTTGGTCTCCCGATCGTAAGCGCATTCTTTTAGCATCAAGAGATGGGGGTGTAAAGATCTGGAATACAAATACTGGAAAAGAGTTGCAAACAATTAAACCAAAAAAAGAACTCATCGCCACTGCACGTAATTGGTCCCCTAATGGAAAATACATTCTTTCTGTGGACAGCAATGTCCTCAAAATTTGGAATCTTATCGGTGAGTTTTAAGAAATAGGACTTATCAATCGATGCCTTCACATCATTTGATTAATTAACAGCTAATGTTTGACGTACCAGTTTCAGCCATCACAGATTGCATCAGATTCTAGCTATTCGCCGCTCACAACCATAATGTTTTATCCTCTTAATACACAATACTCTATAAGGAAGGCTAGTAAAGTTGACCGAAAAAAGGTTTACCCTAAGGAACGAATACTTTGGCGGCATTCTCCATGACTCAAGAGAAACCAGAGTAGATATACTTACCCAACGCCAATACAACCTACTTAGAGAACTCAACACAGAGCAAGGCAGAAAAAAGGCCAAGCAGGAAAAAGAAATCTCTCAGGATTTTGACCATATTATTTTTGACCTAAAATCACGCGGTGCCTTAGATGACGATTTGAATCCGGTGGGGATCAGATCGGTTGTGCACCCGATTCAATTACCTGCAAGAACGTTAGCTTCGCCCGTTAGAGTCTACGATACTTACGGTTTTGCATGTAATATGTATTGTCAAAGATGCCTGAACAAAAGTGGACCCGACGGGTTTTACAAAAATAGGAGGAGCCTTGAGGCTACTCGAAATATCATGCAGAAATGTCATGACGCAGGAACCATGGAATGGCGCTTCACAGGTGGGGAACCAACCGTAAACCCTGATTTCCTCGAATCTGTCGAGATAGCCAAGTCTTTGGGTATGGCAGTGATGCTCAACACTAACGGCTGGTGGGAAGAAGCAATGGTGGATTCTATATTAAACGCCGGCATCACAGAGATAATCATCAGCATTGAAGGCTCCGAACCGGTGCATGATAAGCTTAGGAAAGAAGAAGGCTACTCCCACATAATGCAGACAATAAAGGCCATACAACAATTTAATGCTGCCAATCCTGAACGGGCAATAAGAGTTACCCTTAACCAGACTGTGGGAAAAGCCAACGTTCAAGATGTAGAGTACATCGTCAAATTGGGCGCTAGTCTTAGATTTAACGTGAACTTCGTTCCTACAAGACCCTACGGGCGCGCCAAGGTGTCTGACCTACTCACTACTCAGGAATTTATGGAGTTTTCACGAAATGTCCAGGCCCTCAGAGAAGACCCACAGGTCAAAGGGTCAAAAATCAAAGTAATTCACAAAAATATGGACCTCTTTAACACAGACTTACAGGATAAAAGCGCGATGCCTTATCCCTTCAACTACTCCGCTTGCGGAGCGTTATCCACGGGCTTAGGTATCTGTCCAGATGGGCGAACCAACGCATGCAGTTTCCTAATTGACGACCCAAATTACGTAGGAATGAACCTTGCGGACCCAGCCGTCAGCATATACGACGCGTGGTTAGATCCCAAGTTCGAAGCAATAAGGCAAGCAGATAAGATAGGCTGCCAAAACTGCTCTTACTACATGCGACAGTGTGAAGGCAAATGTTATGCAATGGTTTTGGCGGAAGGTGGAAAATTCGAAAATAACAAACTGGTTGGCTATGACAGAAACTGCTTTAGAGCTCTAATGAAAAGGATACGGTTAAAAAATTGAAAAATGCATGAAATGATAGGTGTCGGAAAATTACATGGCTCTAAATAAACAAATAAATGTTGTATTTGTTCATACGCCGTGTCCAGAACTAAAAGACGATCGTTTAGAGCCGCCGTTAGGTATTCTTTATCTTGCGACTTTATTGGAAAAAGAAAATATACCTTGTCAGGTTTGCGATCTATCAGGGATACCACAAAACAAATGGCGAGAAAAAATAATAAAGGCAGATGTATATGCCTTTTCAACTTATTCAGCAAACTATCATTTGACATTGAAAATAAAGAATATTATTAAAGAATTATATCCAAATGCTACCATGATTGCTGGTGGACCCCACGTTAGTGCCTTGGCGGAGGAATGCACTAGAGACTTCGACATCATCATTGTCGGAGAGGCAGAATGCAAGTTTATAGAGGTGATTAGGGCTCTTCAAGAGGGAAAGAGATTGGTGGGTATTTTTCAAGGAGAGCCTATTATGAATTTAGATGAACTACCTTTTGTGAATTACGATTTAGTTGATTTATCAAGTTACAACAGAATTGTTGACGGTTCTCGAAGCATTAGCTTAGTTTCTAGCCGTGGCTGTCCATATAACTGCGAATTCTGCAACAGCCGAGTTTTTTCTCGGGGGCAACTGCGCTTTCGTTCTCCTAAAAACGTTGCCCAAGAAATTCAGCAGCTTAAAAAGAAGTATGGTGTCACTTCTTTTCGTTTTAATGACGACTTGTTTACTTTCTCTCCTGAAAGAGTCGAAGAAATGGCAGAAGCCTTAAAACCTTTGAATATTCGGTATCGTGTCTTTGCCAGGAGCAGGAGCATGACGGAAACAGCTGCAAAACAGCTTTATGATAGTGGTTGCAGGCATGTTTCAATAGGCATCGAAAGTATGTCAGAAAGAATGCTTCGATTGCTTAAGAAAAAAACCACAGTAAAAGACAACATAGCAGCCCTAAGCAACTGCAAGAAAGCCTGGCCTTAAAGTCCGAATTTATTTATTAGTTGGCTTCCCCGGTGAAACAGAAGAATCTATTCAAGAATCTTTGAAAATTTTGCTGAATTGCGAGTTTGATGAGTTTACGGTCTATCCTTTTATTCCCTATCCAGGAACATCAATTTGGAAGAATCCTGAGCTATGGGGAGCTGAAATTAGTCGGGATATCAGTAAGTATTTTCAAATAGGAGGCCGGGGACGTGGCGCAGGATTCATGGTCACTGCTGTCGATTTTACGCCAGAAGATGTAAAAAAGTGGCGTCAAATGATGATAGATAAGTTAGAAGAAAAGTTCCTTTGGGCAGGAGAATCCCCTTGCAATCGATAAACGAGGCGCTCAAAAAGTGACGAGTATCAAAAATGAAGAAGATAAGATAGTTTTTGGTTTTCAATCAGAAAGAGACGCCAAGTTCCCACCTTTGGTTCAGTTGGCATTGATGCATTATATCTGCAACAGTAGATGCAAGAAGTGTCCTGTTGGACTTTATAATAGAGGAGAAATCGGACTAAACAATACTGGTGAGTTTGATCCCAAGAAGGCAGTTTTTTTCCCAATTGAGTTTTTCTACAAAATAGCGGATGAAATGGGAAACTACCCTTGGTCAATTCTACGACTTCATGGAAGAGGTGAACCTCTGCTTCATCCTAACTATATAGAAATGATTGCATATGCTAAAAAAGCTGGTGTTGGCACCGTAACGAGTTTCACTAATGGTATTTTGCTTGATGAAAAGAAGACTGAGCAAATTTTGGATGCGGGACTAGATTTATTGGAGCTTAGTATTGACGCTTATAGTCAAAAGCTGTATCGAGAATTTCGTGGAACTGACTATTTTCAGCAGGTTGTAGAAAATGCAGAGAATTTCATAAAAGCACGTAATAAACGAGGCGATAAAACTGAAACTAGGGTAATCGTATCAGCTGTTGACTGCCCGGAATTACAGCCAGAAAAGCAAACTTTTAAAGAATACTGGTCAAAAAGGGCGGATAAAGTGATTTTTCGGCCTTATCACACTTATGGCGGGAGATTGCCGCCCATTAATAGTTGCCAGCCCGATGAAGTAGTTCCTTGCAGTCAACTTTGGACGCGTTTTTCCATTAATCCGTGGGGGGAAGTTAACGCCTGTTTCAATGATTGGGCTGATCTGGAAATAGTTGGAGATTTGAATAAATCAACTATTGCCGAGGTTTGGCGTAGTAATGCATTTGAAGCCATTAGAGAAGCGAGTTTGAGAGAAAAATCAGTTCTTTCATGCTGTCGCAATTGCTTAGCTTCCAAATCTGGTTGGATTTATACGTATCAAGGACTGATTAGAAGGCTTAAAGCAGAGCCAATTAATGGAAAAGCGCGCACTATGTTTTCACAAACTGAATGATCATAAGGGAGGATTACTATGAGGTATAAAATTCGGGTGGAAAACAAAGGGGGATTTGTATTTGACAAAGAAAAACGTTGTGTTTCTATTCTAACCGAAGAAGAGTTGCAGTGTTTGTTGGCTATTTTAGATAAAAAGGGAACATTGAAAACTTTGCCCGTAGATTTGGCAGAAAAGGAATTTTTCAAAAATGAAAAAGCAAACTTTTTTTTAATTCAGCCCCTGAAAATGATTGGAGCAAAATCTGAAAAAAGCTGGTTGGTAGCTCCGAATCGCCTTTATTTGGAACTAACTCGCAACTGCAATCTTCGATGTCGTATGTGTTACAATGATGCCAAAAGTCCTTTACCAAATGAATTGACTGGGATTCAATGGAAAAATCTTCTTGGCGAGATGGATAAGATAGGCGTTTTTGAGTCTCGATTTACCGGTGGTGAACCAACTTTGCACCCTGATTTTTTAGAGATTCTCGACTACGCTATTGCTAAGGATTTTTACGTGAGTTTGGCAACTAATGGCGTTTGGAAAAAAGAGTTACTTAAAGAAATCTGCAGCAGGAAGATTGATGATTTTATTGTTTCTCTCGATGGACCAAAAGAAATTAATGATTACTTAAGGGAGGGAGGCAGTTTTGAGAGAACGTTAGAAACAATCAAGGCACTGAAAAATGCTGGCATGAAAAAAGTGAGAATTAATACTGTTCTTTCCAAAGTCAATTATCTGGAAGTTGAAGAACTGTTTCAGATTTGCAAAAGATACAAGCTTTTGCTAATAGATTTTATTCATCCCAGACCTTTTGGCAGAGGAGCAACAGAATCTGCTAAGAAAATGACCTTAACAGCCAAAGAGACATTAGAGTTCAACCTTTTGGTTAGGAAACTGCGCCTGAAATATCCTGAGGTTCTCGTTGTGATGGATTTCGATTTGTTAACTAATAAAGAATTGCCGCTGCATCCAATTGTTCCGAGAATTAGAGCCTGTCCCGCTGGCAGAGAATTTGCCTTTGTTTCACCCCAGGGATATGTTTTCCCTTGTGGAGTGGCTCCAGTACACGATATCATCAAAATGACAAAGAGAGAGAGAGAGCTTTTTGTTGCCGGAAATATTTTAGAGACTAATTTTTTAGAAATCTGGAACAAATCAGTTGCTTGGGAAGTTTTCCGTGATCTTAAACGATGCAAGCCTCAAAAGTGTCATTCCTGCCGTTTTTGGGGAAAGAACTGCTTTGGAACTTGTCCTCTTGGTGCATACTATTATACTGGCGAACTCAATGGGGAAGATCCCTATTGTTATTCTCATTTAATTTCTTAAGGCGAGTCGTGAATGAAGACAGATGTAAGATGATTTAAGTTTCCGACATCTGCATCCACCAAAATAAGGAAGAAAGTCTCAGGAGTCAACGCTGAACCGTCAGAATTTTTTAACAGTAAACCGAGCAGCACCAACCGCAGATTGGGCTATTGGCAAGAACGCACTAAACATAGGAGCAAGTTAGTTGGAGTGGCGTGCATCCAAAAAAGTACGGAAGAGAGAGGGGGGTAAAGGGAATCAGATGGATGCACGTCACACGTTTACGAACTTCTCACGTACCGTCGGAAAAGGGCTCCGTAAGTTCTTCTTGATTTGCTGTAGTTCAGCTGCGCTTTAGTTTTGGGGTAAACTATTTTTTGCGAGTCTTTGCTTGTAATGAAGACGGATCCTCCGTTTTTCAGGTGCTCCTTGACTTGGAAAAAGTCCACTTGTTTTGCCTCCTGAACCTCAACATCTTCGCTGTCGCCGTTGTCTATCAAGAGAATCTGAAATAGCTTAGACCTCGTTTTTTTGTTTGAAAGAAAATTACTCAAGAATCTTAGCCTTCCTATGGTTTGAGAGTAATTTATATTTAATTTCAACAATTCTTAAAGCTATGTGACTGTCTACACGCTACTACAATATTATATTAACGCAGGATAAAAGGGCTAATTTGATTGTCTTTTAACGTTTTAACGGTCAAATCAGGCTCCTCTTTTTCAAGTTCCTGCCGAGAATAGACACCTGTTACAACTGCGATGCACCCCATATTTGCTGATTTAGCGGCTTTGACGCCGAAAATCGAGTCCTCGACAACTACGCATTTTTCAGGGCGCGCTCGCAGTTCTGCGGCAGCTTTTAAGAAGATTTCTGGGTCTGGCTTCGAATGTGAAATTGACTCCGCTGTAAGGACCACATCGAAATATTTGTTCAGGTCCTTTGTTTTAAGCAGATGGATGATTACTAAGCGGTTATTCATGGACGCCAAAGCCATTTTTACTTTGCCATGCAGCGCCTCAAGAAGTTCTCGCGCGCCGGGGAATATTTTGACTTGGTCGGTTAACTTGATTTCAAGCTGGCTCTTGCGCTCAACTAAGCGCTGGATAAGTGCCTCGTCAAACTGCATTTTGGCAGACCGCAATATTTCTCGAAATGTCTCTGCTGCACCAATGCCGATTCGGCGTGCAATGTACTCATCGCTGGCACTGCAGTTTATTTCATGTAGGGTCCTTTGAAAGGAGATAACGATTACTTGCCGCGTGTCGCCTAGAGTTCCGTCCCAGTCGAAAATAACCGCTTCAAACATGGCTGCTCAGGCTAGTTTAAGTTTAGTTTTTCTCTGATGGCTTGGCTTTTTCTGGTGGCTTCTTCGATTGCACGGATCATCGCCGACCTGATTTGGCTTTGTTCAATTTGGTAGATGGCTTCGATGGTTGTGCCGCCGGGGGTAGTTGTCATATCCCTAATTTTTGACGGATCCAAATGCAAGTCAGCAACAAGCTTGCCTGCGCCCAAAACAGTTTGAGCTGAACAAGTTAAAGCAATGTCCCGCGGTAACCCAACCTTTAAGCCCGCGTAAGTCATAGCCTCAATGATAATCGATAAATAGCCAGGTCCACTGCCGCTGATAGCCGTTATTGCATCCATATATTTCTCGTCAACTTCCTCGCAGACCCCCATCATGTTCAGCAAGGTTTTAACTTTCTCTTTGTCCTGCGCCGTGACGTTTGCTTCACAGCAGTATGCCGTGTAAGCTGCCTGCACCAACGCGCCCAAGTTAGGCATAATGCGCACAATCTTTGCCTCAGGAGCATTCTTCTTCAGAAACTTCAACGGCACCGTAGCAGCCACAGAAATCAACAGTTTACCCTCGATTTCCCCTTTGATTTCCTTAAGCACTTTTTCAACGTCGCCTGGCTTAACGATAATGAATACGATGTCTGCGTCGCCAGCAGCCTTTTTGTTATCAGTTGTGGTCTTTACGCCGAGATTTTCAAATTCCTTAAGCCTATCGACAGCTATATCAACTGCCGTTATTTCGCCTTGGTAGCCGCCTTTGAGCAGGCTTTTGACGACGGCGCCGCCCATCATGCCTGTGCCAATTACCGCGATCTTATCTTTCATAACTATTCACTTTGTTACTTAGGACTGCGACTTTGCTCTTAAACTTTTTTTCCATGCCGTGTATGCAAGCGCTTTTTGTGGCTGGTTTTTGTCACAAATAGTAGGTAGGTCTATAGGTAGGCGGTTTTTGTTCAGGGCTTGTTTTAAGTTCCTTTTTAGGTTTAAGGCTTAATTTGAGGTAGCTCGGCACCCTTCTTTTTCAAGTTTGATGCACAAAAATGAACCCAGGGTCTCCCAGATGCGAGTCGTGTGTTTGCCAAGCGGAAAGATAGTTGTTTCAAACGATTAAGCAGTTATATGTTTAAACATAAAGCAAATAAGCGTAAACGAGGTCCCAATATTGATGGAGAAAACCCGCTTGGAAAATAACCTGGCTATTCTTTGGCGTCATAACAAAAATACACACCCACGCTTTCTTGACGATATTCATGCTGGAGTTCAAATATGGTGGGATGTGGGTTTCAAAATTAATCCTAATCAATTTAACTATCCTTTAACTGGTTATTTATGGAACACTATTGAGGATGCTGCAACCCACAGAGCCACCATATCGAGGATAGAGACACAACCAAGTGAAGGAAGAGTGCAGGAAGTAATAGAGAGTTGGGATGATGCGCGTATTCGTTTTAACCCAAATAGTCCTATTCTGAAATATCGGAGAGATAGAAGCAAAACTTGTACCCTTCTGAACATAACAGACCTCAGAATGTTATCGAACCCAGCACAGTTACATACGTTCATTTTAGCTAAGGGGCATCGCTCTATTAGACCAGGTCGATGGGTTAGAGCGATAATAAATGACCCAAATTTAGCTACAATATAAGACCAAAATTTGATAGGGGTGCCTTTGAAAGAGTTTTGTTTACCATAAGAAGGTTAAAGAATGAATATTAAAAGACAGACAAACAGACAACCTAATATTGATAAGATGAACGGGCATGAATTTGAAGCGTTAGTTGAAGAACTCGTCAAAAGAATGGGCTTTTCTGCTGATGAACGAAAACTTACAGCCGATGGAGGCATTGATATTTTAGCTCACTCGAATGAGCCTTTTTTTGAAGGAAAATATATTATTCAATGCAAGCGTTACAGCCAGAAAATACCTGAATCACCAGTAAGGGACCTATACGGTGTTGTCCACTCCAGTAATGCAAACAAAGGAATTTTAATTACTAACTCGAACTTCACAAAGGCTGCATTAGATTTCGCCAAAGATAAACAAATAGAGCTAATCGATGGCACCAAGCTGAGGTGTTTGCTTACCAAATATGAGCTCTGTATGGAAAAACTTGATGGCGTTTCAATGAACGAAGCAACAACTTACTTGTTTAATAATTTTTTACCGATAATTAAGAAGCAAAGACAGGCTTACGAGAACATTAAAAATAGTTACGTAGAACGAAAACCAATAACTTCGCAGCAATTTATCTCTTTGGCAATAGCTAACTCTGAAAACAATGGAGATTTTGGAGATTGGTGGAAGCATACAATGGATTATTTCATTTCTTATCTGCATGAAAAACCTCTTGATTATCAGAAACTAACTGAAATAAGCAACCAAATAGTAAAGGGATTACAAAAATACCTCAACAGTTATGAGACATTTTGCAAGGTTGCACCGCCACCTGTATTCTTAACCGCTCATGAGAAACTGATAATCTGTGCTGATGAGTTTAGTGACAGTATTTTTAATATTGCTGATGAACTTGAAAGAATGTCTGATTCGTCAAAAGACCAGTTAAAAGAAAGGATGGATACCGACGGGGTAATTAGATTCAATTATGCATTAGCATTTTCAGGACAAGCGATGGACGATGCCACTGAAGAGTTTAGAAGAGCGTGCAGGACCGCAAGGTAATTAACACTTGTTAATAAAAACTTAAATTTATAAGCGAGTCGGATGACAACCTTTCAATAAAGGGTCAACTGTGTATGGCGCTCACTACTCGGATAAACCACCTAAAGTTAGTGGTGACGTTTGGGAAGAAGAAACTTTCAGAATTCTAAGGAAAATATTCCCACAAGATGTGATTGAAAAACAAAAAACTTTTCCATTTCTACCGCATGCCATAATTGATTTCTATGTACCTGAGGCTAAAGTTGCTATTGAGTGCAAGGCATGTGGATTGACGCCCGTTCCCAGAAATTGCGATGATAACTGCTCACAATGTGAAGTCTCAAAAAAATGTGCTTTGCTTAAAAACAAAATGAGACAAGATATTCTTAAAACACATGGTATTCAATACATTTGGTGGGCTGACAGGGAAAGAGCAAGTTTAGTACCCAGAACACGGAAATATTTAGAACACGCATTCTATAATTGTCTGGGCGAGCAACCCAAATTTGAGGAATTATTAACAAACACAAAAGGCAAAGTGCAGGGATAATGGAAGAAGAACCATACAACCCATTTGATGGAGACGACAACGAAGAAGATAACCCAGAAAACGAGCCTTAAAATAACATTACCCTTTAACTGATAGAATCGGCTACCAAGCGATTGCCCATGTTATGCCGTCGTGGTGTAAGCAGGATACAGCGCCGTTGGATATATGAGTCCATACACCGCCAGCAAAGCAGCAGTCATTGCAATTACGAAAACCGCTGCCTTAGAATACACAGGCCGAAACATACGAATCATCGCCATTGCACCATGCCAGATAGATAAACCAATGGTTGACAGATTCTTTCAAGGCCTAGAAGAAAGAAAGGCCCAAAGTGCAAAAGGAATACCTATGCGCAGGTACGGAAAACCTGAAGAAATCGCAAAAGCTGCACTGTTTTTAGCCTCTGACGATTCATCTTTCGTTTCAGGCCAGACACTGGTAGTTGACGGAGGACAAGCCCCCCGTTAGCCCACCCAAATGGCATGAAAAGCCCACCATCATGGACACTCATGCCATTTTGGCCCTCTTTTTTGAAACACGCAAAAGATAGCGCAAGAAATAAAGAAATTATGACTTGTTGGTCGCTTTGTTGTCGGAGACTGCTAAGGATTTTAGGAGCTTGTGTATTGTTTTCGCGGGCGCATTTGTTCTGATGCCTCTGGTGTTAAAGTGTGTCTGAACCGCCTGGAAACCGTTGTTGCGGAGCACATTGATGAATGCTTGAATCGATGGCGATGGGAGACCAAGTTTTCCGGTTAACTTGTCAACCACGAAGTAGGTCATAGGGGCTGAGGCTTCGTCTTTGGTTAGGCTGAGGAGTTTTGTGATTCTGGCGCTGTTTTTGAAAGCCACTGACCTATTTTCCTTCATCATTAATTCAATGAAGTTTGCGTCAAAGATGCCGCCCAGCCAAAGGGGACCCGCGTAGTCCATTTTTGAGCCGCATTCGGGGCATTGCAGGCTGCCAAAAGGTTGGTGTGCGGTTTCTCTGTGAAGACAGTTGAAGCAATGCAGGATGTACCCGAGGGTTTTGATGCTTTCGTCCGCCTTCTTGGCGCCGTAAGCGATTTGGGTGTAAATTCGAATGTAGTGCTCACTACTGTGGCTGAAAACTACTTGGATGCCGATGTCATGTTTTGCCGCTAAGGCGGCGGTGCAGCCAGCTAAAAGCCGAACTGCAAGCTCATGACAGTACTCCGTGCGCATGGGTCTGCCCCCGTACTTTCGTACGCAGGCTTTAGCGTGAACCCCACAGAGCGGCGCAAGGTCGGTTGCTGTTGAAGCCAATAAGCCGTTGTTTCGGATTGCTCGGAGAGCTGAGTCCAGGTACGGCGCTGGAGTGCCAAACGGGTCAACATCCACGATGTCAAACCTTTTCTTAGGCGAAGCGTTGCAGCTTAAAACGCAGTTTGCATCCTTATGCTTAACCGAGATTTTGGCTTCCAGCCCGTTGAGCAGCACGTTGTGTTTTGCAAGTTTGTATGCGTGCTCGTTAATGTCGCTAATTAACACCCGCTTAACGCCCTCTATCTCGGCGGCGAAACGTAACCCGCGGATGCCTTGGCTGGTTAAAGGGTCGCAAATGCTGATTTCTCTGCCAACCGTGCGCTGGTATGCTTGGAAGGCTAAAACGGTTAGGTCGCGGTTGAATTCCATGACGGGGTTGTAGAAGACTGGAGCTTTAGACGGCGCATAGTCGGACGGGTTTACGCCGTAGGCTTCGAGTTTGGGCACTAGCACTTGCACTTTGCCTTCCCTGATTATTTCGCTTGGAAAATCGGCTTCATACCCGTCGTCAACCATGCAGTGCGTGCTCCAGTGGATGTTGCTATGAAAAGAATTTTATCTGCATATTAGACTTCTGGTTAATGTGGCGAGAATCAGTTGCAGAAACGCGTTTTGCTCTTAACAGGTGCTCCGGGTGTGGGAAAAACGACAGCGCTCATAAAAACAGTGGATGCTCTCAAGTCAGAAGGCGTCAGCGTTGGGGGCATGATAAGCCGAGAAGTAAGAGAAGGCAACGTGCGTGTGGGCTTTGAAATCATCGACTTAACCAGCGGCAAGCACGGGTGGCTGGCGCACATAAACCGGAAGAGCGGTCCGCAAGTGGGCAAGTACCATGTTAACCTTGAAGACCTTGAAAAAATCGGGGCAACCGCCATCGCAAAAGCCCCAGAAAAATGCGATGCCGTCGCCATTGACGAGATTGACCCCATGGAACTGTTTTCGAAACGGTTCAAGCAAACCGTAAAACAAGCGCTGGACAGCAAAAAGCTGGTGTTAGCGGTCATGCATGCTAAAGCCAAAGACCAGATGATAAACGAGGCAAAAGAAAGGAAAGACGCAGAGATATTCACCGTAACATTAGCTAATAGGAATACGATAGTGGAAGATATAATCAAAAGAGCAAAAGCTATTCTTGCCATTAAGTTTTAAAGCCCTCCTCTTTTGCACAACAGTAATATTCTAAGTGCGGGATAGTAGTTTCGCTGGTTTAAATGCCCGTTGATGTGAGCCAAATCAAACAGAGGCTAAGGGAAGTTTTAGACGCAAAAGCAGAATTAAAAAAGTTGACTATCAAGCCCTATGAAAAGTTAGATATGAATGAGAAATTTGCCATAAGGTATCATGTTATAGTTCTTGCGGAAGCTTTAGGAAATGTATGCTTGCATGTCGCCAAAGAGGACTTAAAACAAGAACCGTTATCATACTCAGAGTGCTTCAGGATTCTGGATGACGAGGGCATAAGTGATGGTTGCGCCAAAGAATTAACGAAATTAGTGCGGCTCAGGAATCTATTAACGCACCGTTATTGGATAATAGACGATTATCAAGTTTACAACTCGATAAAAAATGACTTTAGTGGTGTTGACAGCTTTTTGGAGAGTGTGGATGGCAAATATGCAATCGACTTATGACCGAATACAATACTATAAAATTGAAAAAAACCAAAAAGAAGCAATTATTACGAAACTTAAGGCTCTCCTAGCCTCTGAGAAAGAGGTTACTCTCGCCTGGCTTTTTGGCAGTTTAACAAGAAGAAACAGCATAAGAGACATAGACCTCGCTATCTATTCAGAACCAAAATTGACCTTCAAGGACTTTCTGAACTTGAACGCCCAAATAGAATTGGAGCTTAGATTGCCCGTTGATATGATAGAGATAGACAACGCTCCGCAATCATTTAAAGAAAACATTTTCGCTAGCGGTATTCTGATTAAAGGAACCAGACGCTTACAACAGCAACTTCAAAGTGCAAACGTTTAGCTGTTGATAATCGAAACTGATTTAACGAGAATTTATTTTTTTGGTTTTAGCTTGATCTTTGTTTCTTTTGGTTTGCTTTTAACATTTCCTAATCAAGCAAGTTTCGCCAAACCCAAGAAAGAGCTATATTGATCGTTTATTTGGTTAAATCCAGTCGGTTTTAATTTCTTTTACTGCTTTAAAATGTTGATCATCCGAGACACAGGTTGCTTTGAGTGATAAGGCGGTTGCCGCAATTATGCTGTCAGCCATTGACATGTTATATTTAACCCTTAGCTCAGCGGATAACCGCGCGATTTTAGCATCTACTTCAACCACTTTATTTTCTTGTTCTAAAACCGTTGTTCTCAAAATCGCAGTCTCTCTGCCGTCCTTTTTAAGAGTTAGTTGATATACTTCATGTATAACAATAGCTGAAACAAAGTGCTCTTTTGTCTCTTTCCAAGTCTCTTTGAGTTTTTTGGTGATTCTGGAGTCGGGGGAGTAATAATTTTCTACAAAAAATCTAGTGTCATAAACAGCTTTAGACATCTTCGTCCCTTAACTCATCCAAAAGCTTTTTCATTTCTTCTACAGTAGCGTATTTAGCCCCTGAACCCGCCAAGTCAAAAGTTGTTAATTTCCGTTTAAACAGTATTCCATCTTTTGTATCCAAGACTTGGAGTCGTGTTCCTTCCTCGATGTTGTATTTTCGTCTAAAACGAGCGGGGATTGTTGTTTGTCCCTTTCTTGTTACTACTACTTCAGCTTCAGGCTCCAATTCTAGTACCATATGACATCACATACTACAAATGCATATGCAGTACTTATAAAAATTACTACAACTGAGCAAGTAAATTAATGAAAAATACCAGCTACTTCTTCTTTGTTCCTTTCTGCTTTGTTTCCTGCGTCTTCAATGGTTCGTCCCAGTATTTGTCGAATTCTTCGGGCACCATGATGTCTATACTTCTTAGTTGCTGGCTGAAGGCGTCAAGTGCGCAGGGGTTGTTGAGGTGTGCATGGTAAATTTCAATTAGAAGGTTTATTGCCATTGACTGCGAAATCGGCTTTTTCGCCATAAACGTTAACTCTTCAGCAGTCTTAGCTAACTCGTCACTGATTTTTTCGGGCAACTTTACGGTTTTCATGCTTTACCACTACAGGCTCTTTGCTATTTGCTCTGCTTCTTTTTTAATTTTCGCCAAATCCTCCGCCGTCGGCTTACCCCTGATGTCGCCAAGCCTGCCCTGCGTGCTCAAGTCTTCTCTTCCATGAAACTCGCCAACAACGTACCATTCACCGACTACGTTGAAGCCGAAATGTTCAAAATACTGCCGCATCGTTTTTCCCGCCGGCGTCGCCTCATCTATGCCTGTGTGTGGTCCCGAATAGGTGCAGAAAACCAGGGCGTTTTTGCCAGCCACTTTGGGCGCGGAGGGCTTGATTTTTCCTTGGCTACGATACAGGTTTAGTTTAGCTTTCAGCAAGTCAGCTATGGGTTTAGCGGGCTGCCACTCAAATGATGGAGAACCAACACAAACCAAATCGTAATCATAAAAGTCTGTTTCAACGGCGTCTTGAGGCTTCTTTAGATCAACTTTTAACCCTGCATCTTCCAAGCCCTCTTTAATGGCATATGCAACTTTTTGGGTGTTTCCCGTGTTTGACCAGTAAACTATTAACGCTGACTTCATGCTTCGTCCCTTCTCACAGCTGTTTTTTAACTGACTTGTAAGAAGTATTTTAGATTGTTGGATTGTACCAATAAGTTAAATATCAGAAAATACGTTTTGATGAGGGGCTTTTTTTGAGGGGCTCCTCTCGAAAGACGATGCTAAGCGGGCTGTAAATGATATGGTTTCTTCTGGCTGGCGGTGCAGCTTGGAGAGTTATGCAAAGATTATGCAGTTATTAGAGAAACGGTAAAAGTTGAAAGCCTTAACGCTTCAACCAATTCTAATAGGTTGCCAACTTCAACACAATTGCATATCATATCACTTTTATCCACAGTTTCGCCAGGTCAATTTTTTTATTGCTTCAGAGTAGGATTAATTAAAGTGACCAAGCCTGGTTAGAAGTCGTCAATCGAAATTTAAAATGAAATTCACTTCAACCGACAACTTCACGGAACCCAAACTCAAAAGCCTAATTTACTTCTTACACATAAGTTTTTTTGAAGCTTTTTCCGCATGTTTTACAGGTATAAACATAAATGCAAAAAGCTTGATTTTCGAATGATTTGTCAGGTTTCGAAGTGCCTTCTCCACAAGTAGGACATTTAGCCAACAAGCGCTGTCATCAATCTAGCAGGTTAGCACAAATTTTTATAAAGATTTGTGGGCACAGACTGATACAACAAACGGTCGCTGTAATACCCGATTATTTGGTTAGGTGACGTTTTTCGTATGGAAAAAGAAAACAAGTCGGGTTGACGAGAACATTCCAGAACCCCAAGTACCGATGTTGAAAGTATAAATAGCATTTCAGGCAATAGTTAGAAGCAAGTTTTAGGTGACACGTTTGAGAATAGGCTTCTTCGTTTACGAGTACCCGCCTCAAATTGTAGGCGGCTTAGGAACTTACGCAGAATACATAACCCATGAATTTGTCGACATTGGACACGACGTCTCGGTTTTCACCCTTAACAATAATGGCTTGCAAACCAGAGAAATCCTGCGAGGCGTAGAGGTCCACAGGCCAATGATAGCTGATGCAAGCAACGTTTGGCCCTTCTTTGTGGTGGACGACCTGAAAAAATGGGGCACAAACATCAAACTCTTCAACGACATCTTCATCTACAATATTCTAAGCGCCACCAAATTCATCAATGACTTAATTGCTAAAGAAAAATATCGATTTTGACGTCGTCTGCGTTCACGACTGGCTAAGCAGCATCTCAGGCTTGGTTATCAAGAAAGAAACCAAGATTCCTGTGGTTTTCCACACGCATAGCACGGAATGGGGCAGAAGCGGCGGGCAAGGCTCCGAAGTAGTGACCCACTTAGAGAGGGCTATGGCTGAAGATGCAGATAAAATAATAACCGTAAGCTACGCCATGCAAGATGACCTTGTTAAGCACGGGTGGGCACCCTCCAAAATCAGCGTGGTCTGGAACGGTGTGGACCCAGAAACCTACAACCCGACGTGCGTACAGAAAGAAGACGTGGCTGCAATCAGAAGTAAATATGGCATACCTGACAGTTGGAATATGCTGCTTTTCGTGGGAAGACTAACTTGGGTTAAGAGTACCCGAAACCTGTTGCAGGCGATGCCCCTGGTTCTCAAAGAGCACCCGAATACTAAACTGGTTATTTTAGGCAAAGGCGATGAACAAGCCGACATCGCCGAAACAGCTGAACGGTTAAACATCAAAGATAGAATCGTTTACCGCTTCGACTTCGTCTCTGAAAAAGAACGCATCCTGCATTACGCAGCCTCCGACATCTGCGTTTTCCCCTCAATTTACGAGCCGTTTGGCATCGTGAGTTTAGAGGCTATGTCTATGGAGAAACCTGTGGTCGTCGGCGCAAGAGGCGTGGTAGGCTTCAAAGAGCAGGTGGTAAATGGCGGTCCAGACCAATGCGGAGTACACATTAATGGCGAAGACCCCGCGGATATTGCATGGGGAATAAACGAGACGCTTCGTGACCCAGAAAAAGCTAAAAACTGGGGCAAAAACGGAAGAAGAAGAGTGCGGGAGTATTTTACTTGGCGAAAAGTAGCTGAAGAAACTAGCAAAATCTACGAGTCACTGTAACTGTAAACTCGTCAAAGCAAAAGCGCGGAAACGCAGCCCACCTTCAAATCAAAGCCCAATCAAAAAATGGGAGAAAACAAACGCCGAATTTTATTAAATCATAAATGAAAAAGATGAGTTTATGTTGCAAGCATATCCGCTACCTGTAGCAGCCTTAGATCTATCGGCTTTTTGCCTTTAGCAGCTTTCTCCAACTCAACACCCACTAGCGCTCCGTTCTGCAACCCAACCGCCATGTTGCCTTTTTGCTCGCAAATTAAGTCAACGGCTTTCTCCGCGAATAAACTAGCCAGTAACCTACTGCGTGCTGTTGGGCTTCCGCCTCGCTGAGCATAACCCAGAATTGATAGCCTAATTTCAGATTGCGTTTGCCGCTGCATTTCCTGCGTTAATTTGCTTGTGTCACCGAAGCCTTCTGCCGCAACTATTATTCCAGCACGTTTGCCTTTCTTAGCGTTTTCTTTCATCACGTTAACAATATCATCAATGCTCATTGGCCGCTCTGGAATCAAAATCACCTCTGCACCCACGCATATGCCTACTTCAAGCGCTAAGAACCCTCGTTTCCGACCCATGACCTCCACAATGAAAATTCTTTCATGAGAGATCGCTGTATCCCTAATTTTGTCAATGGCACCTACGGCAGTGTTGACCGCTGTGTCGAAGCCGATTGTTTCATCTGTTCCGAAAACGTCATTGTCAATAGTTGCAGGTATCCCGACCATTAAGGCATCGCTTTCTCTGCTCAGGTCCAATGAGCCTCTGAACGAGCCGTCGCCGCCGATGACCACTAAACTGTCAACGTTGTTAATGGACAATGTTTCTGCTGCTTTTTCCGCGGCACCTTCTTCCTCAAAGCTGGGGCATCGCAGGGTATGAAGTATGGTGCCGCCTAACTGGATGATGCCGCCGACGCTTCTCGGAGTCAACCTCTTAAACGAGTTGGTTAACAGTCCGTCCCATCCTCTTTCGAAACCTATAACTTGAAAACCTTTCGCGTGACCTATTCTCGTTACAGCGCGGATGGCAGCGTTCATACCTGGCGCATCTCCGCCCGAAGTAACTATGCCGATAGTTTTAGCCAATTAAACAGCCTCGTTATCTAAAACACTCGGCTAAAAGATTAAAATGTTTAGTATGGCTCGACGAGGCGGAAAATGCCAAAACACATAAATTCTTTAGCCTAATCTTTATGGACTTTGTCGGGAGGTAGCTCAGCCTGGCAGAGCTCTCGAACCCGCTAACTTGCTTAGCTGGTGGAGACGCTGTAGAGGTCTACCCACGGTGGGCTTCATTCTAGCCTGCACAGGCCACAGAAACCGAGCCGTCGCAGGTTCAAATCCTGCTCTCCCGACCAGATTTTTCGTTTTAAAACGACTACAAAGAGCATGGAGAATTGCTGATCATATAAACAAAAAACAACAAGTATCATCGACCTACTTCAACACATAATAAAGGGATAAATCAGCACGCTAAATTTCTTTCATCAACAAGCAATAGGTATCTGAAATTTTGTGAAGCCCCCCGTATACGTGGTGATTGGTTGCAATGCAGATGTGACATTTTCTGCGTATTATTGGATTGCACTTTCTGCATTTGGTGGGAAGCAAATCCATGTTATTTACTTCATGCATGTATGCCCTGCGGGCAGGATTGATGCCGGTATCGATATTACCTAGCTTAAAAGTTTCCCCCACTTTGTAATAATAGAATCGGTGACAAGGGTATATGTCTCCATTTTGATTTACAGTAAAAGAGGTAATGCCTGCACTACAGATATTACTAAAACCAGTATCATTATTCCGCGTGCTTAATGTGCTGTCATTTGGAGCGGCGCATATTGGAAAACTTGCCTTATTTTTCATGCTGTAATTTCGCAAGAGAACTAGCTCGATCTCTTATGGCTTCAAAATCATCTTTTTCCCAGTGATCGTCATGCACAAATAAAGTGCCAACGGTCATTCCAGTCAGCTCGTAAAGCTTTGTAAAGTTATGATAAATGTTCCTACATGTGGACTTATTTATGGTGATAGTCAAAGTAACCTTAACGTCGTATTTTTCTTTTAGCTTTGTGAAAGAGGACAGGTTCTTTTCAAGTAAAGCCCAACTTCCTTCCATATTTTTGGTTTTTCTTGTAATATCCTGATCGCTTTTGTAGCCGTCAACACTTATTCGGATATTTATTTTGCTTCCTAACTTTTTATAAAATTCAAACATTTCATCCGATAAGATGGTACCGTTTGTGATCATAACGTAATTATATTGGTTACCTGTGTAACCACTGATTGTTCTATGGTCATAAGAGTAACTGACAATCTTCTTAAACTAGGTCAAACTCTAATGCAGGTTCGCCTCCGAAAAAAGTGATACTGGTGTGGGGCATCTCTGGTGGTACTTGTTGAAAAAAGAAATCGACTGCCTTCTTGGCTATCGACCAAGGCATCCTGTTCTCAGCGTTATAGTTATTTTTTGCTTCGTAACAATAACTGCATCTAAGATTGCAGGCAGCGGTAAGTATTAGCACCATATTGTTAAAGGCTTTCACGTTTTCGTTATCAGACTCCGCGCGTGCTCTTGTTGAGTTGAGCAATGAAGAGAGGCGAGACTCTATAAACGCTGTTCAGCAAGGTTGATTTATGTTTTGCCCAAAAGGTGCTCACCGAAACTTTTTATCCAAACGAGAACGATAAAAGACGCGCCAAGAGCAGAGGATGGGACAAAGAGGCCTTAAATCCAAGTTCCTGAATAGAATGATTGAAGAATTAGTCTCTTCATTTTCACTTTATAACGAGGACAAGCTCCCCCAATATACTTACAATTACTTAATCTGCATGCGCGCGAATCATAAAGCTTCTTTTTGATTGCTTCCTAAGGGTCATTCATCGGGGAAAATGTGGAAATAAACTATTCCCCTTCAGCCACTTTTGCTAATTGCGCCTTTGCAAGAGCCTCCGGGGTCATTGTCGAAAGAGCTTCTGAAAGTGCGCCTCCAACAATACCTTGAATGAAAGTCTCCATGAATAGAAACCTGTCATCGCAAATGCAGCTACCACAACTACCGCAGCTAGAACAGTTTGTGCAATCACAGTCGCATTCCATACAGTAATCGGCAGCTTCGTTCTTAATGATTTCTTCTCTAGCCCATTTTTCGTACTCGGGCATCGTTTTTTCAACAACTTCATTTATTGTTGACCGCAGTTTCGCGTAGATTTCGGGATCCAATTTTTCGATAGGCGGACTCTTACTCAAGAGTTCACTTAGACGTCCACTTTGCGCTTTGGTCAGTTTTTTTGTTGGACGAATACCGCGCGGGAGCTCGCTAAAATCATCAAAGAGAACTTTTAAAGTGGCTTTTTTCTTAGGTGCAATTTTAGTTGGCTTTTTCTTAACTTTACTCGCTGATGTATCTGTTGTCAAAAGAGGTCATCTGGATTTCATATAAAGTACCTTCTATTTATGTTTTTGTTTTGTGCAACTGTGCCAAATGACCGAGTTCCTTTCAGGTTATAGCAAGCACGTTTGGCAACGGAACAGCGCGTCCCCACGTTTAACCCTTCTCATCCATCGCGTTACATTCAGTGCGCAAAAAACATCAGGTTAGGAGCGCAGACAGAATTACTGTTCGCACATTGATCTGAATGCTTGCTGGCTTGCTGGAAATGGCTTTAAGACTGCTCGCGAAAGCATTTATATTCCGTATTTATCTTAGCTTTATATCGCCACAGAGGGGTCATGAATGAAAATTGAGCTTTATTTGAGAAAGATTAACCAAGAAAAGATTAGCACTGAAATAGGTTTAGCCGCCAAATGCGGTACTTACGTTTCTTGGACAAAAGAATGCTGCGTTCTTGATTTTCATCGAACTGAAACAGCGTTTGATTATTTGATTCGTCCAGAACCCGATGGATATATGCTTTGGGATTCTAAGACGGGGAGCGTCTATAAATTGGACGACGAAGCGTATCGCTTAATAACCGAAATAGAGAAAATTAAAGGTCCCGCAACCATAGACAAAGAAATTGAAACAGCCGCCAAGCGAGCTAACGTACCAATTAGCAGCGCTAAGGAATTTCTGTCGACGATTCGAAAACTAAAGTTGGCTTAAGAGTGCCCAATAGACCTGCAGCGCCCCTTTTTGCCACAGTTAATATAACCGGCATTTGCAATCTTAGTTGCAAGTATTGTTATTTCCAACCGCGTTCACATGAAATTATGGCATGGACCGACTTCAAGCAAGTTATAGATGAATTATCAAATCTTAAGGTATTCTTCGTTGTTATCAGCGGCGGTGAGCCTTTCACTCACCCTCTTGCAGACAAGTTTATCACTTATGCACATAAAAAATTCCGTGATGTTGTTACAATTACTAACGGCACAATTCTGTTGAAAAAACATGTTGATGCTATAACGAAAGTTATTTTATCAAAAGGAAACTTTCCAATTCAAGTTTCCATTGACGCGATTAATCCTGAAATCAATGCAACAACCCGATGTGATTCAGAAAAAGTATTGAATAACATTCAGATGCTTTCTAAGATTGGTGCAAATATTACAATTGCAATTGTTTTGAGTAAATTCAATAAAGATTATGTTAACGAGTCAATTATACAGCTATCTCGATATACAAAGTTCTTTCACATAATGCCTGTTCAAAAAGTCCGATCGCTTAATGGAGCAGACGAAGGCTATGGTCTTTCAGAAGCTGAATTAAACCAGTTTTGGAATCAGATTAAACTGGTAAGAAAAAGCCACAATTTACACATTGAAACCCCTTTTGACCATGAAAATGAGGAAAACGGTTGTGCCACTGGAGCGCCTTGCATGTCAGCTTTTTCTCAAATCGTAATTGACCCAACTCTAAAGGTTAGACCTTGTGATCGAGCGGTAGGAACGATTATTGGAGATTTGAAAGTATCAACTATTTCTCAAGTTTGGAATAGTGAAGCGGCTATGAACATTTTGAAAAGGGACACAAACATACCCATTTGTTAACAGTAGAAAGCCCGTACGCGTGTCGAGAGTGTGTGAAAAGTCCACGGATTTTGCAGGTTGCGTTAAGCATAAAGTTACATATGTTTTTATTGAATAAAAAATATATAGGGCGGTATTATGCGGGGAAATGGTTCGGATAAAGACAAAAACGAACAAGAATACATCGAAGTCTGGGAAAGAGTCTATAGCCGAAGAGAGAACCCATTTGATGTGAATGAGCCTTATGAATGGGTGATGGAGCTTGAGGCTCAAGGAAACATCCGTGGCCAAGTTTTGGACGCCGGATGCGGCACAGGGGACAACTCGCTCTACCTTTCGGCTAAAGGTCACGTGGTTGTGGGGTTAGATATCTCAACGAAGGCTATCGAAAGAGCAAAGGAAAAAGCGGCAGAGAGAGGTATAGAGAACGTGGAATTTCGGCAAGCGAACATCTGCAAATTGACCGGATACGATGGCAACTTTGGTACAGTGATAGACATAGGCTGTTTCCACTCTCTACATGAAGGCGACCAGAAGATGTATGCGAAGATGTTAAAGAAGGCATGCAAAGCAAGAGCATTGGTCTATCTAAGAGCCTTCAGCACAGCTAACACAAAAAGAAAAGGGTACCCGCGGGTTTCTGAGGAACAGATACGTGCTGCGTTTTCAGATGGATGGATGATAATTAAGCTTGAACAAAAAGAGATAGAACGCGTGTTGAAATTAGCTGAGGGCAAGAAAGTAAAAACCAATGTGTGGTTTGCTGAAATAATCAAGCTTTGATCGGAGAATTAGTCTTGACCTTTTTTGAGAGCGGGCAGAGCGCGCTTTAAAAAGGCTGTGCGTCGCGTTAACTGGATTCTTGGTTGTCAGTTTTGCCAGGTTTATTATGTGACTTCATCAGAAAATTATACGTCAACAGGAGCTTGAGTATTTCTTTCTGGAAAGTACAGAAATAATCTTCTTTTATTCCAATTTGACCGGTCTTAATGTAAACATCGTAAGCGCATGCTCCACCGCAAATTCCAATCGCAGGACAACTCATGCATTCCTTATTCTTTAGCGTGCCAAGTTCCAACCATTCGTAAAACAAGGGTTCTTCCTGAACTTTCAAATTATCTTTTATTGGAATTTGATATTTTCCTGACGGATAAAACGCCTGACAAGGTCCAACGGTTCCAGATGGCGAAAAGAATATTTGTTGACCAAATGCGGGGCAATCGTACACATGCAGCAGTTCTTTGAAGAAATAACTTGCTCTCCGTTTGCTTATCCGTTCTTCAGACATGTGCAATTTTTTTGCTTTTAAAAATGCCCTGAAAAGATGATAGGCCAGTTGTTTGGGGTCTGGCACCTCATATTCATTTGGCTCCTTGAGGCTGGTAAACAAATTGAAACCTATGCTTCTAACTCCCAATTCATGGACAAACTCAACTATGTCCTCAGCAAAAATGTAGTTCTGTTTCGTAATCGTGCATGATATTCCTAAATCTACTCCAGCTTCCTTTAAGAAAGTCAGCGCTCTAAGTGCTGAGTAAAAAGTTTCTTTTCCACTAACAAGACACGATTCTTGTCAATGTTAGCCCATCCATCAAGTGATAACCCTACAGTAACGCTGTGCTGTTTAAGTTTTCTAGCTAAATCTTCCGTCACTAAGCTACCGTTTGTGACACAGGAAAACACGAACTTGTTTTTGGATGCCTGCTCAAGTTTCTCAATCATGTAGAAGACGATTTCGCTATTGCTAAGAGGTTCCCCTCCATAAAAAATAACCCTGTATTCCTTGACTTCTTTTGCCGCGTCAATCAGGACGTTTATGACTTTGTCCGCCAAATCCTTGGACATTGACATATTTGGTCTTTTAAGAGAGTTTTCTATAAAGCAATAACCGCATCTAAAGTTGCAGAAATCAGTCACTAAAACGTACGAGAGGTCAGGTAAAGGCTTTTTTCTGAGCACGTTGCTTGCAATGACACCACACACTTTCTCCGGGTCAAAATCTTGAGGGACTATGAATTTCAGCTCAATTAAACTCTTTAGGCCGTCACTGCGTTCCCCTACACTTAGATCCGTTAAAACCTTAACATACTCGTCACTGGTTAAGTAAACTTTCTTCAGAGTCAAAGAATGGAAAAGACACTTCGTTATTTCATCTATGTTAAACAGATGGACAAACGGAGAAAGCATTAATTGGTCAGACCCTTCGTGACCCCCCTGCTTAAGGGGCGAACTTTCGTTGACCAACGCATTATTCTCGTTGAGTTGGTTTTTGCTCAATTTAGGCAACGAAAAGAAACACCATGAGAGTCCTCCGCTCACGTATTATTAAAGTTTTTCTAAAAGGAGTTTCGTACCTCTTATTGGGGTGAGCAACGAAAGAGATATGAGGCCCTAAAAACCCTGTTTAGCAGGGTAAACATGAAACAACAGTTTAAATGACGACGTAAAGCTAGCTCTCCCGTCCATATAATTCTGTTTAGAGATTTGACAAACAATCTAAATCTTAAAGAACCGCCATAGTTATTTTTGGAGCATAAAAGGGCATCATCATGTCAGACCGTGATTATTGGGAAAACGCTTATGAAAGCGGGGAATACAAACACTGGGAGTTTGATTATCCTTCTCCCGAGCTAATTGCTCTCGCAGCCGCCAACATACCTAGGAGAAACGCAAGAGTTCTTGACGTTGGATCAGGCGGCGGAAACGACGCGGTCTTCATGGCTAAATGCGGATTCAGAGTCACAGGGGTCGATATCAGTGCCGCTGCTCTCAAAATCGCAGAAAAAAGAGCAGAAAAAGCCCATGTTGAAGTGGATTGGCTCAGAGGGAGCGTTCTGGAGTTACCCATACAAGACGAGACTATCGATTTCATAACTGACCGAGGATTATTCCACCTCATAGAAGACAATGACCGCGTCAGATATGCTTCTGAATTTTTCCGCGTATTGAAAAACAGGGGTCGAGCCCTGATAAGAGGGAAGAGCACGGAATCAGCCCATGGCCAATTCAATCCAGTCACTGAAGAAGCAATAGACCGATTTTTTTCACACTCAAAGTTTAGAAGAGGCCCAGTGCTGCCGATTCCTCTCTTTTCAGTTGAGGGCTCCATGGATGCAAGGATTGTAATGCTGCAAAAAATGGGGCACGCATGACCCACATTTATTGTGTTACGGAGTGGTACCAGCTGATTATGTATTCTGGAAGATTCAGTCCTCTTTGACCTAGCCGTTCAGCCAGCTTCACTGGAATTGGGCTTAAAACGTAGGCTGCTCTGGTGTAGAAGCGTCTTGGCGTGCATTGGCTTGGCTTCTTCTGGCAGGATGATTTTTAGGTCTGCTTTTTTTGCCAGAGTTGAGTCTGGTGAGCTTGTTATTGCAAATACGGTTCCAGCGAACTTTTTGATTACGTCAGCCCAAATGATGACGGGTCTTGTTTCGCCTGAGTAGGATAAGAGGATTTCGAGGTCGCCTGCTCTTGGGTGCGGAGTGTTAACTCCTCTTGTTATGTAGACGTTGTCGCCTAGGAAACTTTTGATGTGGAAGAGTCTTACGCCCGTCATTTTGGCGATTTCGTTTGCGGTGCCTTTTCCGCCCAAAAAAACGTTTGTCCGTTTCTCCAGCACATCGACAAGCGTGCGTGTACGTTTCAGAGTTGATGTTAGAGTCTATCATATCGCCGATTTTTTCAAATTCTTCAACGCAAAGCTGAAAGACATCGTCAACCTCAAGGTTTCTGAAAACGGCTTCAATCATGCTGTTTAACAGCTCAAGGGTGCCTAACTCGAATATGTCGCCCATCATGCCTGTTTCGCTGTACTCAGTGCCTGGCTTGGATTTGCCGCGTCCCTTAAGCTCAACCACATTACCATACTTAGCAACTATTTCCCCCAAAGGCGACTCAACGGCGGATGTAAAAAGCCCCATCGTGAACCTGTTTGACTTCTTTTCCTCAATGTACTTTGCTAAATCTTGAGCCATAACTAACGGGTCATCGGAGTAGCCGCTGCCGGAATTTATCAAAAGCAATGTTTTCTTGTAACGTCTTGCAAGGTCAGCTGCTGCATCATACATGCTTTTGCCTGGAAAACCAGGGTCATCAGGAGTTAAAACAACCTTGTTTCTCCAGCCAGCTTGGCTTAACGCAATTTGGCTAAGAGCAGCATTCAACGAGTAAAGAGACCTGCCTGAACCTCCGCAGACTACGCAGTCAGCCGCCTTCAATTCGTCAAATAAAGGTGAGAGCTCTCTTCGTTTAATGCTTAAAATGTTTTCCTGAATTTTGTTGACGTATCCTACGCTGCTAATTTTGCTTTTGATGGCTACGGCACCTTCAGTACAAAGATGAATTTAATGAATCTCTATATTATCCTTGTGCCTGCGGGATTGCAAATACTCTCATCTTGGGTAAAATTAACATAAACCTTATTAATTTTTTCTTAAGTAAAATTAAAGTCAGGTTGAACTAAATTGCGTAAACAAGCAACACAAAATCTGCTTTTGAGGAATAAAGGCGAATTCACAAAGTTCCAAATTCTCCTCGAAGTAATGCGCAACCAGCCACATGTCAAACAGAAGGATATAAGTGATAAATTGGGAATAACCATTCAAGCCATATCTAAATATTTCAAAAAACTCACCAAAGAAGGACTGCTTGAAGCTGGTTCAGAACGCGCAGACTATCGCTTAACCCTAAAAGCAATAGTTAAATTACGCGAAGAAGTACGCACCCTCGAAAACTACGTCACAGAAGTAAAACATGACCTTAAAGTTGAACACGCTTGGCCAGCAATAGCAACCCAGCCCGTGAAGGCAGGACAGGAAATCGGCTTAATCATGAAGGAAGGCGTAATGTACACTGTGCCTTCAGACAGCGCTGGTACTGAAGCAAAAGGCATAGCTCTTGCCGACGCTAAACCAGGAGAAGATTTAGGCTTAAAAGAGCTGCATGGCAAAGTTAAAGTTAAGCAGGGAAAAATTCTCATCGTTAAGCTGCCGAGCATACGCAAAGGAGGCTCAAGAGCAGCAGACTTGGCTAAAGTCAGAGCCTTTTATGATGAGTTTAGTCCTGACCGCATAGGCGTCATGGGCGCCGTCGCCAGGGCAGTTCTCAACAAAATAGGGCTCAAAGCAGACATCGAATTCGGAATCAGCCGATCCGCCGCCATCGCCGCATCAAGAGGCCTAAACGTTCTCGTCCTCGTAGTCGGCAGAATGGTAAACCGCATGATACAGGAAATAGACCAAACAAACATGAAAACCGCAGGCAACATAATCTACGAAGTAAAAGACGCACAAATCAGTTGAAGCAGAAATCATCAACCAAAAATAACTATCCACAACTTTCAGTCAGCAAGCTAAAGCACCTAAAAATTTGTTGTTTAAGTGCTATCAGCTATGCTCTTTTCCTTTTCAGGATATCCAAAAGAGAAAAAGGTCAGGTTTAGTTTCCAACGCTTTTAGCACTTAAGGTTTAGCTATTTTGAAGAGCGAATCAAGCGCGGGAGATTTACAGGGATGCGCATAAAATAAACCAGCAGAATAAAAGTATTAATGTGAATGCCAATGAAGAAATCCGTCGCGTATGCATTAAAATTTTCGAGGTCACATTAGCTGGTACTGCTGTTTATTAAATAATTGAAAATCTAAGATAATATTTTTTAAAAAAAATAAAAAAAGGAAAAAGGGGTTTTACTTTACTTCTTTTTTGCTTCTTTTTGTGTACACGAATACTAACGCAATCACAACTATGACTATTATCACAACTAAAGCGACTATGATGATCCAAGCATCAGTTGACATACTTGAGGGTGAAGGTGTCGGCGTTGATCCCGTCGTTGTAACGGAGCTGCCTGTTGGGACGAACACTGGCTGATAAGTATAGGTGTTGCCGTAGCCGTGATTCACATTGTACGGGTTTGCTGTGGGAGTGTCTGTGAATGAGTATCCACCGTGACCATTCATTGGAGAGCCGCCTATGATCCAGTTGTGAAATACAAAGCCGCTGCTTGCAGTTGCTGTTAAGTCAAGAGATGCCGCATTAGCCAAAGCATATGTTCCTGGTGCTGGACTTGTGGTTCCTCCCACTCCAGCCAAGACTACGACGATGGCGTTGGTGGAAGATGTATTTACAGTGGCAGGTGTTACAAATTGTACTGGCTCGAATACTGCCTGAATGACATAGGTGCCGATGGTTGCGTTGACTACGAGTGTAGTAGGGTTATTAAGGTCCTCATAGCCGCCTGCGATAGTTACAATGTTCCAATTCGCGAAAACAAAGCCGTCACCAGGTGTTCCTGTTAACGTAACGGATGTGCCGTCCGCATAAGTAGTGGTTCCTGTTGGGTCTGTTGTTCCGCCTACTGCCGCCATAGCAATAACTGTGGCTTGTGCCTGTGCTTTCACGCTTGCGATATTTGGACCAATTGTTCCAATTAAAAGTGCTGACAAAATCAAAATCGAAGCAAAAGTTTTAAGGTTCTTTGCTGTTTTTTCATGCATATAATCACCGAATTTTTTTGGTGTTTTGTATTTAAATGGAAATCAATATAAGCTTTTCTAAAAGCTCATAGCTTGAAGAGAAAAAAACTCGGAAATCGCGACTTTTTCCATACGGTATTTGTCTTTTACATAGGTTTTTTCCGATTTTTTGAGCCTTTTATGATGAGTTTAGTCCTGACCGCATAGGCGTCATGGGCGCCGTCGCCAGGGCAGTTCTCAACAAAATAGGGCTCAAAGCAGACATCGAATTCGGAATCAGCCGATCCGCCGCCATCGCCGCATCAAGAGGCCTAAACGTTCTCGTCCTCGTAGTCGGCAGAATGGTAAACCGCATGATACAGGAAATAGACGAAACAAACATGAAAACCGCAGGCAACATAATCTCCCTTAGTGTCCCTTAAAAAAAGGGAGTCAGGTGGTTTAAAGCCAACATTTTTGGGGTTAATTTAGCTGGCTGTAAATAGCGCGTCAGGCAGTGTAGGATTCGGGCAGATGCTGTAGATTTTGATCGAACCTGTGCTGGTGGTGTATGTTTGCTTGAATCAACGCCATTCCAACTGGACAAGTGAGTCAAATTTTCACTAAAGATTGCGCTTTGGCTATTCCACTCATTTGGGAAGTTATCCACAGTCCATGTGGTGCCACTGTTAGTGCTGTTCCAAGCGTTGTATGTTGCTGCATTAATGATGTAACTATAGTTGCCGCTTGTGGAGGGGATGTCTAACCATGAATCCAGATATAAGCTTTTCCAGTAAGCGTTAAATGATGGCTAAAAAAGCATATTTTGTTTTATCGTTCGATGGAGATTTTGCTGACTCCAGCTTCTTTTTCCAAAATAACCACATGTTCCGCTTTTCCCGCAAAGGCTTCACTATGTGTAACCGCAATTATTTGTTCAATTGCTTTGAATCGGCTTATAGCTTCAGCCAACCGTTCTATACTGCCGTCTTCGCTGCCCAAGTTCTCAGTTGGCTCGTCAAGCACAAGAATGCTTAACCCGTGACCCGTCCGCGACTGCATGATTAACTGACCTAAACCTAAACGGTAAGCAAAAGCCAAAAGCGTTCGTTCCCCGCCAGAAAGATTAGAGACTTCACGGTCAACCCCCGCTTCGCTTTTCACGTAAGGAGTGTAAGTTTCATCAATAACCACGTTAAGCATGGGTCCTTCTCCGCCAACTAAGCCATCAAGCACTTGCTGTACAAAATTGCGTAAAACCTTCACAAACTCACTTCGCAGTTTAGGCTGGATGCTGCGGTAAGCATCTCGGATGGCGCCTAAAACTTCCACGGTTCTGCGGATTTTCTCCATCCGCTCAAGCTTTTCCTGCGCAAGATTAATTCGCTCTTTCGTTTCGTCTAAACGCTTGAAAAGGTCTTTTTTGCGGTTTTCCTTAGTGCGCAAATCTGAATCTAACAGGTAATATTGTTGAAATGCTTTTTCGCGTTTTCCTCGTGCCGCATCAAGTTCAGACAAATCAAACCTGCTGATTTCAAACTGCACCTGACTCAGCTGCACATGAAGATCAGCTTCAAGCTTTTGTTTCTCCGAAAATTCGGTTGATAGGTTATTTTGGTTGTTTTCTTCTTCGATTACGCGGTTTTTCAGCTCTTCAGCTCTCGTCATGCAGGTCTGCAGGTTCCCATAAGCTTCAGAGGCTAAAGCTCTTTTTTTCTGCAGGTCTTCAATTTCAATTTTTAACTGATTGATGGTTTTTTCCCGTTCAAGGTTTTCATGCTGGATTCTTGAAAGCAGGTTGCTTTTGTATTCGCCTTCTAATGGCTGCACGCAAAGCGGGCATTTATTTTCTTTTGATAAAGAAACAACTCTGTTCTTGTCTGTCTGCATGTTCCTTGATGTTGCTTCTTGATCAGCCCTTAGACTGCTGATTTTATCGTCAAACAAACGCTAAGGAAGAATGAAGTGCTTCAGCAGACTGGTTAGTTGATAAACCTGCTTGCTCAAGTTTACTCAGGCACGCTTTAGCTTGGGCATCAATTGAGTTTTGGCGTTGACGCAAATTATCCAAGATTGTTTTCTTTCCGGTGATACGCTGAGTTAGCGAAGCTAAAGTGCTTGCCATGTTGGCAATGTCGGAGTGCAGTCTTGCTTCTTTCCGCTTAAATTCTTCTATGGCTTGTTTTTTGTCCTCTAGCCTTTTCAGCTTTGAATCTGCTTCATCCAGCGCTTTCTTGGCAACCGTTAACTGCTGTACTGCGTTCTCAAGGTCTATTTCGAGAAGTGTATATTCTTCAGTGGCCCTGTTGTATTCATTGCTTAGTTTTTCCAGAGAGTTAATGTCTGAGTCTTTCTGGTAAAAGCTCAATTCATTTTCGTAGTCCCGCTTATACACGGCAATGTTACTCCACGCTACCTCATAATCAGATAGGCCGAATAGTTCGTCCAAACGTGTTTGCCTGTCCCTGGGTTTAGCGTCAAGCAGTTCTTTGAGGTGCTCCTGCCTGAACCAAACGATCTCCCGAAAAAGGTCCTTGTCTAAGCCTGTGATAGCCTTAAACTGCTCCGCAATCGCATCGGTTTTCATGCTGGCGACAAGTTTCTCATCCTCGTAAAGTTTGAGTTCTTCAAAATTTTGGGTGATGCTTTTGCCCTTTCTTTTTAATCCGCGGGTAAGCTTGTAGATGCGACCGTTCTGCGTGAACTGAACAGTGACCTTGCCTGAATCAGCGTCTTCACGCAGCAAATACTCGAAGCTTCTGCCGATGGAGTCACCGAACAGGGCGAAGTCAACCGCGTATAAAACGCTGGATTTTCCGCAGCCTAAACCGCCGACGAGACAGTTGAAGCCACGTACAAAAGGAACTGTGGATTTTACGTGGCTGCGAATGTTTTCTAATTGAACTATCTCGATTTTCATTTTACAAGCTCCTCAATGGCTCGCTTGACTTTCTCCTCTTGCTTGCGTGTCAATGGCTCAATTAGGCTGAGCGCAGACCGCGCGATTTTGTCAGCTTCTTCCCGACTGTAACGTTCAGAGAAAATTTGCTGGAAATATTCAAAAGCTTTAGTTTTAAGATCCTTGAATTCGCTTTCAAAAATGGAGCGCACTATCTCGTCTGAAACGGCGGTTTCCTTCAGCTGATTAGTCAACGGGTGTACAAGCAACGCCTTCTCAGCGGCGCCGCGTATTTTTGCCAGGTCAATTTCCCCGCGGTTGGCTTCAGCTGGGAGTGTTCCTTTCAAAATTGGAATTATTATTGCATCTTCGCAGTCGGCGTCTTTTACAAGTTGAGCCGCTAACTCGGTGATTTTTGCTGCGGCCATGCCTTGAAATTCTTGCTCAAAAATAATGAATTTGCGAGTCGAGGTAAGTTCGTTGAACTCGGGGTTTACTTCGCCTTTCTCGTTTACTTTAACATGAAGGAAGCCTTTCGGGTACTTGGCTTCTCTGTAATCTGCCGTTTCAGTGCAGCCGCTGTATGCCAGAAAGCCTGTTTTGAACTTCTCCAAGTACCGTTGATGGACATGGCCAGCGGCATAATAGTTAAAGCCGTTTGGCAACTGCTCTGGCGAAACTTCCGCTTCAATGTAGGGTGGCTTAACATTTGGCAGGTCCACCGCGGCGTGGAAAACAAAAATGTTGCAGACTTTTTGATCAGGCGTCGGGGGGTTTTCCTCGATGAATTTTGGCAGTGCTTCTTCAGTTTTGTGTTTGTTATGAAAGTTGGGTATGCCGTAGACGTAGCAGCAGTCTGGTTTGCGCCAGCATGCGCCGCTGTGTCTTGGCAAATGATGGATTAATCCCGCGCTGTCCAATGGGTAGAGGATTGTGCCTGTGATGGTGTTTGGCGCGGAATCATGTGAGCCGTCCACCGTTAAAACTGGGATGCCTGCGTCTTTGAGCCTCTTGAAGCTGCGGATAGTGTTTTCTAATGTTACGTTTGAGGGTCTGGCTTGATGGAACAGGTCGCCTGCAATAATCATAAAATCAGGCTTTAACTCGATAGTTCTGTCTACTACTTCTTTGAATGCATTGTCGAAGTCTTGCCTTCTAGCTTCTAAGCCATACTGTGCATAGCCTATATGCAAATCGGCAGCATGGACAAAGCTAAACGGCTTCAAGCGCGGTGACCCCCTTTTCTTTCCACTTATGCTTCTGATTAGTGTCTGCTTATTTTAAAGCATTGTTGCACGCGTAAATCCATGGGGTTTCTGTTTTCTGAGGGGAAAAATATAAACCACCATATGCATGTAAGTGTGAAAGGCGCCTTAATTAGATGAAATGCCAAGTATGCAATCAAGAGACACTTCTTCCGTTTCGCTGCCCCTATTGCGGCGGACAGTTTTGTAGTGAACACCGTTTGCCAGAGAACCATGCATGCCCAAGAATCAATTTTGCCCGCACACAAAGACAAGAGCAAGTCATGACGCCCCAATCATACAATTCTTACCAGTACAGCTACGCTATCGGTCAGCAACCTAGGCATAATAGACATGTTTCCTCCAGTCCAAAAGAGCTAAAACACATCATTGTTGCAGCAGCTCTGGTCGTAGGAATCGGTTTCTCTATAGGTTTGTACGGAAGATACTTTGGCGGTTTCAGATTTTATTGGACCTGGGATCTAATGGCTGTTTTCGCAACTATCATGACAGCATCTTTCTTATCGCATGAGATAGGGCACAAAATTATGGCACAAAAAAACGGTTTATGGGCAGAATTCCGCCTTACAACCTGGGGTGTAGCATTGACGTTTATTTCGATATTTCTGCCGTTTAGGATGATTTCGCCGGGCGCAATGATGATTTCTGGCTCACCTAGCGGGAACGAAATTGTGAAGATTTCTCTCGCTGGACCCGTCGTTAACCTCGTTTTCTCAGGTGCACTTCTTGGAGCAGCGTTTGTCCTGTACCCAAGTGCGTTTGGTCTGATGCTGTTTTTCGTCGCTTACATCAACGCCTTCATGGCAGTTTTCAACCTGATTCCAATCGGAATTTTGGACGGCTACAAAATTTTCAGTTTCAACAAGAAAATTTGGGCTCTGCTTTTCATCCCCAGCGCCATCCTTGCAGTAGTTACTTTCTTATACATCTAAATGAACCGCTTTTTTCCTTCTCAAATGGCGGATTTAACTTGAAGGTTCCCACTGGAACCATTCACACCGAAAAAGGGTTGTTTTTTAATAATTTAAGAAATCGTAAAACGGGAAGAAGCTAAAAAACTTCGATTAGATGAGTTCGATTGTTACGTGGACTTCTTCTGGCACACGGATGCGCATGATTCTACGCATAACTCGCTCTTCCGAGTCAATGTCGATTAATCTTTTGTGAATGCGCATTTCCCACCTGTCCCACGTGGCTGTTCCCTCGCCTGAAGGACCCTTAAGCACTGGAACTTTCAGCCGTTTTGTCGGCAGTGGTACTGGACCGTTGATTTTCACGCCTGTTTTCTGAGCGATACTTCTGAGTTCTCCGCATACCTCTTCAAGTTTGCCGTAATCCGTGCTTGTGAGGCGTATTCGTGCTTTTCTTACCATCTTGGTCCATCAATCCATTCTTTTACCATTTAATATATGTTGGTGACACCTTAGAGATTTAAGCCAAACATAAAAACCTATCGACCCTTTTTTAAGACTTGTCGTCTATTTTTTGAAGCCGTCGAAGCGCTTAGGCTTAAGGTAGAAATTCATCTGTATGCCATTGAATATTGTTTCATCATACTTTTGCCATTGCGTACTTTCTTGCAGGTTTTGGATGAAACATTTCATTTATTTTCAACTTAACGAGATTGTGGCAGGCACCATTGTTTCAATCATTTCATCGTCAGTTTTTCTTGTTTGTTTTTTCCTTTGCTGCAAATGTTCTTCCAAATCTCAAATTTGGTAATTTAGCAAAGAGCACATGATTGCCATTTTGAAGCTTCAACTTATTAGGATTTATGAATTATTGGTACACAAAGGATATGCGGGTGGCATCTCCACATTGACAACGTGCTGCTGGCTTTGGAACATTATTTGCTTAACGGAGTGCGCTTCAAGACCCCGCTGACTGGACTGCAAGTAATACGAGCCGAAATCTTGCGAGGGAGGCTGCTGAAATCCAAGGGCTTTGACATCGAAGTCGAGTAAACCATCCTGTAGAACAGCTCGGCTTCACGATTCGAGAAATACTAATTCACTACAGAGCGCGGTTAGGCGACAAGAAGCTGAAGGTAAGTCACGGCGTCACTATCCTGAAAAGAATATTATTGGACGGGGAAATAGCAAAAGTTTATAAAAAACATTTTGTTATGCAGTGGAAAGACCACTGATGAAACTGGAGAATCTTGAGGTGCCACAGATAAGACGATCAAAGCTAGAAATGTACGTTGACATTCTCAACGCGTTGGCGCATACGGGTCCTTTGAAGCTGAAAGAGATCATGTACAAAACTAACCTAAACTACAGCATACTTGGGAAGTACCTAGACTTTCTAATCAAGCAAGGCATGGTAGAAAATCGAACTACTAAAAAGAGGAGCGAAGTTTTTGCAGTTACGGAACGCGGCACAGCTGTGCTGAGGTTTTTCCGAGAACTCGCCCAAGTGCCGCCCATCGCAGAAGAAGTCCGAAGTTAAACAAACCGGTCACTATTACCATACTAAAACCTTTTTTCAGATGCACTATCCACACGAACTAGCTTCCACCAAACATCTTCTTTCTCTAAATTACTGCGCCCGCCCTGTCAACGCTCGCAAGCAAGATTGCTGTAAATTCGTGATAACTAGCAGTGAACACCGCAAGATCCTGAGGGAAATGCCTGTCGTGAAATGGGATGGGTAGAGAGATCCCCGTCAAGAGTAACACTTGATAAGAGTGGCGCCAGCAACGCACCAAAAATCGTTGGCTTTAAACCTTAGTTAAGTCGCTGACTCGTTTTCTTATTGCCTCACACTGCTCAGGCGTGAATACTTCTTCGTCGCACTCGGGGCATCTGAGCGCCTTCACGTTATGCAGGATTACGCCGTCAACTTCAAAGTCAAACTCCACTTCCACGTATTCCACGCAGCAGGACGGGCAAAGCAGAGCGCTTGCTTTGATGAGACTTAATTTATTGGGTGAATTTTTGTCCAAGCTCTTCTGCCCAAGCCTCAACCTTAGCTAAATCCGTGCTGTCCCAAATGGTTTTTCCCAGAATTCTCATGCGCCCGCCGAAAGCATCCCACGCCACAGGGTTAATATTCTGATATTTAGCCAACGTGTTTTCGACGAATTTGGCTTTTGCTTTTTCATAGGTTTTAGGGTCACCAGCTTCGCCTGAGGAAACAAAAAAGGCTAATTTTTTATTGGCAAAATCGTTTTCAAGAAATTTCAAGGCTTTACTATATATTCTGCCGCCCCTGACGCCTCCGCCGACGACCACATTTCGGTACTGTGACAGGTCGGGAACTTTTTGCTCTTTAAGGTCAACTAAATCAACTTCTAACTGATATTTGGAACGCAAGACGTCAGCAATTTTTCTCGCCGCTTCTTCAGTAGCGCCACCTTTGGTTTCGTATGCTATGAGAGCTTTTTTTTCACTCATTTTTTAAGCACTGCCATGTGGCTCTTCCGTCGGCGCAAGTTTTGTGCCGCAGTTGTGGCAGAAAACTGATCCGTAAGGGTTCTTTGTGCCGCATTTGGGGCATGTGACAGTTTGCGGTTGTGCGGGTTTTTGCTGCATATTCTCTCTGGCTCTTTGGATGGCGGCGTGTGTTTCGCGTGCTGCTATGTTGAACGCCCTTTCAAGCTCTATTCCGACCTGGTAAAAAGCATCTCGCAATTCATCAGCTGGATAAACTGCCTTTGCAGCTTTACCCTTATCAGTTTTTGTCCCGCATTTCGGGCAGAAATACGCGTCATCAGCAATTTGGGAACCACAGTTAGAGCAGTAAACCATTTTTTTCACCAGTACATATGCATGTTAAAATGCGGATTTAAGGCTTTACACAGCCGAGAAAAAGAAAAAAAACCCGGAGAATGCGCGCGACCTAATCTATCAGTTTTCTCTTGGCATCCTCAATTAGCTTAACTGTCTGCGTTCGCCATAGTTCAAAGTTTTGCGGTGTTGTCGGATAAGTGTTGTAGTGTGCGCTGAGTCCACGCATCATTGTGACGGTTAAGCGGAGTTTGTTGAGAAAGCCTACTCGTCTTATGCCTCGGAACACTCGTTTGGCAGTTTCTGTGATGTTGAGGTGGAAGTCATCGCCCATGCCTGCCTTTAAGACGTCATCTTCAGTCATGAGTTTCTCGTTCATGCCGTAGTTTAGATCCTCGTCGCTGCAGGATAAAAGGAACATTTTGAAGATGTCCAAAGTTCCCTGTTTCTTGCCGTAGGTTTCAATGTATTTCTTGTTGTAGCCCCAGAGCGCTTCTTTGGTAGGCTCGCCCTTGGCTAAGGCTTCAATGATTGTTTGCCCCGCAAAGTACCCACTAAGCATTGAGGGTCCGATGCCGCCGCCGTGAATTGGGTTAACCAACGAAGCAGCATCTCCGACCAATACGACACCGTTAGAAACCATGTTATCCAATGGCCTGCGGACAGGATCAAACCATGAGCCCCCAGTTAAAACTGTGGAGCCTTCAAACATAGGTTTAACAAAAGTGTTCTCGTACAGCTGCTTCTTTGGGTTAGGATAGTTAGGTCGCATGCAGATGCCTAAGCCAACGTTAACTCGGGCTCCGCCTTTAGGAAAAATCCAAACGTAACCGCCTGGAGCAGCCTTCTGGTTAAGGTAAATTTCGCAGAAAGTCGTGTTCTCCGTTTCCTGCTTTAGCTGGCGGATTTCACGGTAACAAGCCTCAACGTCCTCATTCGCAACTTCACGGTCAATACCCATATTTACTGGAAGCTGATGCCTAACAACGCCGAAAAAGCCGCTGGCATCCACCACAACCCTGCTCTTCATCTGGACAGTTTCGCCCGTTTTCATGTTTTTAGCCACTAAACCAGCCACTGCGCCTTTTTCAATTATCGGCGAGCGGAAATTCATGTTATCCTCAAGAACAGCGCCTTTATCAATGGCTTTCTTCAGCAGCCACTGCCCAAACAAACGCCTGTTAAGCAAATACCCCACAAAGTCTTTATCCGCTATTGTGAAAACCGTGTTTTCGTCAGGAGAGTAAATTTTGATTCCTTCAATTTTCGCCTCAAGCTCGCCGCCCGTTGGCTTCTCAAGCCCCAGAAACTTCAAGTGGTGTTCGCCGAGAGCGTCGCCGCAGATTTTTTCTCCGATTTGCTCGCGGGTTTTCTTTTCAATTATGCATACCTTTAAGCCTGATTCAACCATGGTTTTTGCGGCTAAGCAGCCTGCTGTTCCTGCGCCGACAACTAGGGCGTCATATTTTTCCACGCGTTCTCTCTCCATAACTGATGTGTTTTGTATACCATGTTGTATAGGTAAAGCTTAATAAACTGTGAAGTGAGCCAAACTACACCGAGTGACCCGCCGATGAGCGCCCCCCTAACTTTAAGCGCTGAATTCCGCAAAATAGTGGAAGCACGCATGAACCAAGTCTTAAAAGGCGTAGAAGAAACGTTCAATCAGATAATTGAGACCCAGAAGATAACGCCTGCCGAACTTAAGGATGAACTTGACAGCTTGCAAGAGAGCTTTAACCTGCTTTTCCAGAAATGGAGCCTTGAAATACTATACACGCTACTGCTGAAAAACGCCATGGGGTTTGGAGCAATAAAAAAAATCTTAGGTGTCAACTCCCGCACCCTATCCGACAAGCTTAAGGTGCTGCAGAAGCACGATTACATAACGCGAAATGTCACTGCTGGACCGCCACTGCGAGTTAAGTATACTCTAACGGCTAAGGGAAAAGACACTGTACTGCTAGCCTTGCCGCTTCTATATTATTCAAGCTCCACTGAAGTTAAGGCTTAACTGGTTTCCACCCATTTCGCTTTAACGGTTGGGGCAGGCTTGTTGTTTCTTTTACGGTTTCAAAAACCATGCAAGTAAGCGTCTTCTCTAAACCATTAATCAAACGCAACTTATCAACCACAAATTTTCCGACTGCCTCAACGTTTTCCGCCCGAAGCTTCACCAGCAAATCCCAATCGCCAGTAATAATGTGGACCTCCTGCACCTCAGGAAACCGCGCTATTTCCTCAGCAACCTCGCGCTGGGAAACTGGGGCATCGTTGGATTTTGCCCTGTATGAGACGGAGGCTAAAATGAAGGTTGCTGTGCCTAAATTCAGCTTTTCAGGCGACAGAATTGCTCGGTACTGTTTTATTATGCCTAGTTCTTCCATGCGTTTTGTTTTTGCGAAAACGGTGGTTATTGGCGAATTGATTTTTTTGGCGATTTGTTTGGCGGTGAGTTTGCTGTTTTCTTGGATTAAAACCAGTATGGATAGGTCTTTTTCGTCTAGTTTTATGCTCATATGTAATTATTACATGTTTTAAGTATAAAAACCTGTGTTTTTTGTAATTTATCTATGTTTTATTATAAAAAATTTATTATCTGCGCTGCACAATGTAGTTTCCATTAAGCTAATGAAGTGACTAACTTGAAAGACAAACAAGAAACAACACAAATAGAAATCCCAAAACCATTAGACCAGCTTTCACCAAGCGAACTGGAAAGAAAAGCATGCATAGGCAAAATAATGACATACACACTCAAAAGCCTCACATCCACATTCGTAGAGCAAGGCTACCAGTGGCTCCTTCCAGTAGCGCTAAGCCAAAGCACCGACCCCTCTGGCCAGACCCAGGCGCATCCATCGAGAAAAGGATAGAAGTAGACATTTACGGCAAACCAGTACGCACAACAGCCAGCATGATTATCCATAAACTCGTTGCCTCATCAACCGCCTACCCGAAACTGTTCATACTTTCACCCAACATACGCATCGAGAAGCCAGAAAGGGCTAAAACGGGCAAACACACCTACGAGTTCACGCAGCTTGATTTTGAAGCCAGAGACGCCACATCTAAAGAAGTAATGGCTCTAGTTGAAGACGCCATCTGCAGACTAATTAAAGATTTGAAGCGTGAAATGAAAAATGAATTAACCACGCTTTGCCGCTGTGACACCCTTAAAGCCCCGAAGACGCCCTTCAAAGTCTACGACCGCGTTGAAGTTGAAGCAAAATACGGCGCAGACAGTTGGGAAGCAGGTTTAGCTAAAGACATCACAGAACCCGTTTGGGTGAAAAATATCCCCAGAGAATTCTACGATTACGAAGACTTCAAAACGGGCAAATGGGACAACTACGACTTATTCCTGCCCCAGTTCGGCGAAGTGCTATCGGGCGCCAAACGTGAATGGGAATACAGCAAAATCTCAAAGAAAATTGAACGCGACCAAGTCAAAAAAGAAAACTATGCGCTGATACTGACAATGGCTAAAGAAGGCAGATTGAAACCCACCGCTGGCGGAGGCATAGGCATGGAACGTTTAGTAGGCTGGATTGCAGGCGTCAAACATGTTGGTGAATGCCAACCGTTTCCCAGAGTACCCGGCACTGTAAATGAACTTTGAGACTGTGTAAAGAAACACCTCGGGAATCGATACAATACTCAACTTTTCTTTTTATTGCAAAAAGCTTTTAATTTACTTATGCAACTCACTGAGAGGAACAAACAAATCTTAAAATAATAATTGAAGGGAAAACGAGAAATGGCTATAATGAATCCGTACCTTGAGGCTCTGCAGCCAAAACTTAGCGAATCTGACTTCAAGAAACTAAGCGCCATAAACAATCCTAACGTCCACGAGTTTATAGCAAAAGAACACGACCTCTGCCAACCTAAAGAAATATTCATCTGCGGCGACTCCGCTGAAGAATTCGCTCACATTCGTAAACAGGCAATCGCCTCAGGAGAAGAACAAGCAATCTTAAGCATACCCGGACAAACCGTTCATTTTGACGGTGAATATGACCAAGGACGAGACCGGCAAGCCACCAAATACCTTGTACCCAAAGGAGTTACCCTAAGCAAAGCCCTCAACCAGATGGACCGCCAGGAAGGATTAGCGGAAGTTAGGGGTCTACTTAGGGATTCCATGCAGGGAAAAACGATGATTGTCCGCTTCGTCTCGCTCGGTCCACAAGACTCTATCTTCACCATTCTGGGGCTGCAGTGCACAGACTCATGGTATGTCGCGCACTCTGAAAACCTGCTTTACCGCCCCGGATACGAGCAGTTTGTAAAGGCGGGGCCAAAAAGCGATTTCCTGCGCGTCCTGCATTCGGCTGGAAAACTGGACGGCGACATGGTCAGCGTAGATTACAACAGAAAGTGCATTTACATCGACCAAATGGACAACACCATTTACAGCGTTAACACGCAGTACGCTGGAAACTCTGTGGGCTTCAAAAAACTCGCCTTCCGCTTAGCTATCCGTAAAGCAAGCAGCGAAGGATGGCTAGCTGAACACATGCTGCTTATGGGCGTGTTTGGTCCAGGCGGACGCAAAACCTATTTCGCTGGTGCATTTCCAAGCGCTTGCGGAAAAACCTCAACCGCTATGCTGCCTGGAGAAACAATTCTTGGCGACGACATCGCTTACATAAGGGATGTAGATTCTTCTGCGCGTGCAGTTAACGTTGAATCAGGCATCTTCGGAATCATACAGGACGTCAACCCAAAGGACGACGCATTAATTTACAAATTGCTAACAAGCCCAGGAGAAACAATATTCTCAAATGTTCTGGTTAAGGATGGCAAATCATACTGGCTTGGCATGGGACAAGAGCTCCCGAAAGACGGCTTAAACTACGCTGGCGCATGGTTTGATGGCAAAAAAGACGAGGCTGGCAACGATGTCTCGCCTGCCAACAAGAACGCTCGCTACACACTAGCGCTTCTAGCATTGGAAAACTGTGACCCCGAACTTCACAATCCGCTGGGCGTTGAATTGGGCGGCATAATGTACGGCGGACGCGATGCTAAGGCTTACGTGCCTGTTCAGCAGAGCTTCAACTGGGAACACGGCATCGTGGCTTACGGTGCTTCACTTGAGTCAGAAACCACATTTGCCACCGTCGGCCAAGAAGGAGTCCCCGAAATTAACATGATGAGCATACAAGACTTCATCTCAATCCCGATGGGCAAGAACGTTCACAACAACTTGGATTTCGGGCGAAAACTCAAAAATCAACCCGTAATCTTCGGAGTGAACTATTTCTTAAAGGAAATAGGCAACGGCAGATACCTGAACAGCCCTCAGGATAAGCATGTTTGGTTAAAATGGATGGAACTGCGAGTGCATCATGAAGTTGACGCATTGAAATCGCCAACGGGGTACATTCCTAAATACGAGGACCTGCATAAGCTATTCAAACAAGTATTAGGCAAAAACTACGCCAAAGACGACTACATTAAACAATTCACAATTCGCGTTCCTGAAAACTTGGCAAAGATTGAACGGGTGCAACGATTCTACCAGGAAAACGTCACTGACACACCGCTAGAATTATTCGGCGTGCTGTACTTGCAACGTGAACGCTTACTTGAAGCTAAAGAAAAATACGGCGACTACTGTTCACCCGAAAACTTCGAAAAAGAAAACGCAGACTGAGGAAGCCACAGTGAAAGCTGAGTCAGCATTTCTTTCCTTTCTTTGAGTCAAATTTTTAAATGAATCCACCTTACTGAATAGTAATTCATAACCGTTAATTAATTAAAGCATTCATTGAAAATTAAAAGAAAACATGGTGAAGAGGAAATGATGATGAAAAAGCAACAAAAGAACAGCTGTTTAGAATACGAAATAAATTTAGTCACTATAGACGGCGACGGCTCTTTTCCCTGCCCCAAATGCGGAATGCTAATTTCACCAGAAGACGAGACAGAGGAAAACTACAAAATCTTAGAGACCAAAGTTATCAACGAAGAACTTGCTGAATTAGTCATCGCCTGCGGCAAATGCAAAAGCACAATAAAACTCACAGGCTTTCAAGGGTGTTAACCCTTAGCTTATCAGAAAATTAACTATTTTTCATTACCGCCCAGAAGAAGCTCAGACGTAAAGGGTAAGCGTCTTAAGTTTTTATTATAAGGTTTGCAAGGCGAGTTGTTTTGCCATCAGCGAGTTGATTTTTTTTGGCAAATAGTTTATCTTCTCTTTCCCCTCAATGAATTGAGGGATTAACATGATCATTAAGACCTTTACGGTTGGCATGTATTTAACAAACTGCTATGTCGTTACCTCGCAGCAGACAAAAGACGCAATTATAATTGACCCCGGAATGGATTTTCCTTCTGAGGCAAAGAAACTTCTGGATTACGTAACTCAGGAAGCATTAAAAATTAAGTTAATCGTAAACACACACGGACACATGGACCACATAAACGGCGACGTTTTTTTACAGGAAAAATACAAAGTGCCAATTTACATTCACAGCTATGACGCTCCATCCCTGGAAGGGCTTGAGAAAAAAATTAAACCAAAGGTAATGTTAAAGGGCGGCAGCGTAATCAAGTTCGGCGATGAATCACTCAAAGTTCTACACACGCCAGGACACACCCCTGGAAGCATCTGCCTTATCGGAAAGGAACTGGTTTTCACTGGCGACACATTATTTGCTATGGGAATCGGCCGAACGGACTTTCCCGAAAGCTCACTCGGCGACATAAGGGCTTCTTTGGAGAAGCTGGTGATGTTGCCAGACGACTTTACGATTTATCCTGGGCATGGAGACTGGTCTACAATGGGAAAAGAAAAAAGAGTTAACCCGTTTTTAAACAAGAAATATGGTTTTTGATTTTTGCCTTGCTATTTTAGCTTACTTCTTGCAGTGCACGCAATCGCTTAATGATGTTGGGGTGAGTTGAGAAGATTTCAAGGAATTTATCGGCGCTTGTAGGCTGTTTTGAGAGTGTTTCTCTAAGTAAATCCTGTTTGCTTGTAACATTTGCCGCGTGCAGCTCAGCTGAGTCAGCGTTTGCTCGGTCAGGGTCAGCGATGAATAGTGCTTTGAAGGCAGTGTTGTTTTTTTGTTGCTGTTTGTTTCTTTTTCCAGCGTTTCGGCTTTCTTCAACAATTGTTACGAGACCTGTTGAGAGTTTTTCTGCGCCGTTTTCAACCACTGAAACGCTGTGTCTGTCCGCATAATACTCTCGTATTCTGCTAAGGTAAAGCGTGAACAGTGTTAGTACATACGAGAAAGCCATGAAGGCTATGCCTACCAATGCGTTGTTGCCTCCGCTTTTCTTTTGGCCGCCTCCGAAAACGCCTGAAAGCATAAAGGAGTAACCAATGAAATAGAACAACGACGGAAAGAAAGAAACCACCATCATAGCCTGCACATCGTGGTGCTTTATGTGGCCAAGTTCATGTCCGATGACTGCTTCAACTTCACCTTCATCAAGAGACTTCAAAAGACCAGAAGTAACGGCGACGCGGCTGCCCGATAGAGGCGAGCCATAAGCGAAAGCGTTTGGAAGCGGAATCTGCGCCAACATAAGTTTCGGTGTGGATATTCCGCTTTTTCTGCTCAGGTCTTGCACTGTCTGGTATAGCTGGGGGTTTTCGGCTTGTTTGAGTTCTCTAACTTTGTATATTGCGCCTATTAGGTATGGAGCAAGCAGCCACTGTCCTACGTTCATGACCACGACGAGTATCCCTATGGTTACTAGGTCTAAGCCTATTCCTAAGTAGGTTAAGACGACTGTGAATACGAGTGTGGTTAAACCAAAGATTATGGCTAAGGTTGCCACCATAGAAAGCCTAAGTTTCCAAGCATTCATGCATCGGTCACTTTCAATAACCCACAGTTGTTTCTATGGACACTTATAACTTTTATGCGCAAATGCCGTTTTAATGTTTCTTTTTTCTGAAGTACAAAATTATGCAGGCGCAAGCAACAGCTATGGTTGCCGTGGAAACAGTGGCGATAAGGGCGTTTGAGAAGGAACTTGGGACGGTGAAAGTGATTGTTTCTGAAGCACCAACGTTTCCGAACTCGTCTTTAGCGTAGACTGTTAGGTTATGCAAACCATTAGATAGCCCAGTTAACGTGGTGTTGCCTGTCACTGTCACGTTTGCTCTTCCGTCAAGACTGTAACCCATCCATTCAAACGCTCTGTTAACTGTGACGTTCAACGAAATCTTAGTTGGCGTAAGGCTCCCGTTTTCTGGAGAAGCAATAGCAATAACTGGAGGAACTGTGCCGTAGCCAAAAGGCGTGTACTGCTCAACCGTGGAATAGTAGGTGGCGACGCCGTAAGAGCCGAAAGATGCGTCTGTAGGAATAGTTTGGGGGAAGGTAACGGTGACGCCGCCGATAACGTATATCAGGTCGTTCACGACTGCAACGGAAAAGTCTCCTCGAGATACAGGGATACTAGCGCCTGACGTCCAGCTGTCAGTCGCAGGGTCATAAACCTGATTAGAGCCAATAGAAAAGACATACATCCGCTTCGGCGCCATAAAGCCAGTCGTAGCACCAATCGTATTATCCACCGAATCAATAGTGTAAGTTATTGGCGACGGAGCACCATAGCTCCAAGTGTTCGTGGCGGGATCAAAAATTTCAGTTTTCCCCCAGAGCACATATATTTTGCCGTTGTACACTGCCGAAGGACCAAAAGGCTCAACAGGCGCAGAAGATCCCACAGTCCAGTTATCCGCCGCTGGATCATAAATTTCAGTAAGTGTATCGTTTGGCAGCCCACCGATTACATAAATTTTGCCATTCACGACACTAGCGATAGCCCACATCTTTGCCATCGGCATCGCTGTCCTGTTTTCCCATGTATCATTAGCTGGATCATATACTTCAGTTGAAGCGGTAAGTACTTGTCCCTGAGTCCTTGAAATGCCTGTGCTTCCGCCTATACAGTATATCTCGTTTTGGTAAACTGCAATTGCAAAGCTATCCCGCGGAGTAGGCATTGGATTTTTGTAAGTCCATGTGTTCGTGGCTGGGTCGTATTCCTCGTTCGCTGCTACGTCTACACTCTGAATGGTTGTTTTATCTTGGTATTTGAGTACTAATCCGCCTATGGCGTAGATTTTGCCATCCACCACTGCAACACCCACATCAGATCTTGCCTGCTCCATCGACGCTTTTTTCTGCCCAAGTGTTTTCAGACGTATTTTTAGCGATATCTTCTGAGGATGAAACGGGTTTAATTAATGTTAAACTTGAAGTGCAAAGAATCAGGATGAGGAGGAACAACACGATTTTTTTACTCATTCCTTTTCATCTAAGATTGCCTAAGACTAAGTTGCATATAATTTTTTTTGTATAGGTTTATTGATTAAACGCAAATTTTTAGTCAATATTTCTTGACAAACTTTTTTCTAACTCCTCAATTGTGCCGAGGAGGTTTCGGGCTGGAACTCTGATGCATACGTCGGTTTTTCTGTAGGGAAGCCAAACATCAACCATGCTAAGTCACGTATAATTGAATCTACACAACGTAAGAAACTGTTAAGCCTTATCAAAGTTTGGAGCTTGAAAAAAGAGCAGCAAAGTATTCAGTGTGTTAGCTTTAGGGTGCTACATACAATGAATCTACTTGAAATTCATCATTTAATCGAATATTTTTAAATAAATCATGAATCGGTTATTTTTTTTAAGGAAAAGCTCCAATAACACAAAATTGAGAGAACAAATCCTTGAATATTACTCATTTTGCAGTGGCAACTAAGATAAGCCTGCTTGAATTAGGGCTAAAACTTTGCCCATCATAATCGCCGTAAACTGCCTTAATTTTGAAACCAGCCTTCTCCAATAAACCTTGAAGTTGGCTGAGCGCATAGAGGCGGGCAACATGCTCAAAAACCCTAACCTGCCCATCCACCTTATCCCGTACAGTCCACAAGTCACAGAGAAAGCCACCGTCCGCCGTTACCGTGCGTTTTTGCAGCAGGAAAAAGCTCGGGTACTCCCTCCATTCGGGTTGGCGGCTAACTCTGCCTCGGTTGATTACGTGTTCACGGTTAAACACATCAACAACCAAAACCCTATTCTTGCCAAGTACTTCCTGCACCTGATTGAGACTTTGCAGGTCATCTTCCGCAGAGGGCAGATAGCCGAAGCTTGTATCCATGCTTACAACAGCAGAAAACACATGAGGCTTAAAGGGCAAAAACCGCATATCAGCCTGCACTACTTCCGCGTGGCTCCAACGGTTCTTGGCAATCCTAAGCAGCTTCGTCGAGATATCCAAGCCAACCATGCTGTAGCCTTCCTTGCTGAGGGGAATCAGGTGCCTTCCAGTTCCGCATGCAAGGTCCAAAACCAACCCTTCGGGGTTCAGAGTGTTTTTAATGAGTTGCATTTGCCGCTCAGTCTGGTTTTGGTCGGATATCTCTGCCCAGTAAACGCCCATTTCATCAAAAACGCTCATGCCATCAGGCAGCCCGCTTTTTCACAAAAAATAGAATAAGTATTGATACTGCAAAAATTACGATTAAAAGGATAGTTAGGGATGGGTATTCTGGTGTTGAAGGCGTTGAACTTGATGATGGAGAAGCGGATGGAGAAGGCGTTGGTGATGTAGAAATGGTGGAGCCTGCCGTTGGAGTGTAATCCAGTGAGGGCGCGGCTGAGTTTGGTGCCGTAAGGAAGGGAACGTAGGTAACGGTGTTCAGGTCAAAATCGTTTTTGTTGTCGTATATTGTCTGACCTATGGCTTGGGTGTCATTTGTTCCCCACCAGTTGTAAGTGGCATTTTCGTTTTGATTAATTGTAATGCTGCCGAATGAACCTAAGGCGAAATTGTACTGGTTATTGTTCAAAATGTTGTTGTAGCTGCACGATGTTCCTAGTACGCCGTAGGCATTATTTGAGATTGTATTATTAGTTATGTTTCCGCCAAGGATGCCATAATGGTTTTTCACTATCAGGTTTCCTTGAACTGTAGCAGTGGCAAATGTCTGAATACCATAGTAATTGTTAGAGATGAGGTTTCCTTGGATTGTTGCCATGTTACCTCCAGAATATTCGCCAGAGCCATCGTTGAGTTGGATACTAGCATTGGCACAACCTGAGATAATGTTGTCAGTAATTGCAGCTCTTGAAGCCCACCCGATAAATGTGTGTGCGGAGCTTGCGACCATAGTGATGCCAAACTGTTCTGCGGTGATTCTATTGTTTTCTATGGTTGTTTGAACAAAGCCGATTGGGTCTGCGGGGGTTATATTGATTGCCGTGTCTGTGCTTGTAATCGTGTTACTTGAAACAGTCGATGTGCCGCCCACAACAGATATGTCCCCCTCAATGAAGTTGTTTGAAACAGTGCAGTTACTGTTTATGTTTACGTTTCCTGTTATGGCATTGTTTTGTGCGGCGGTGAAGGCGTTAACTTGCCCTGTGATTTTATTGTTAAGAATCGAGTCGGCGTTCACATAGCCAATTATGGTGCATCCTAAAATTTTCGGGTTGCCTACAGTTCCATAAACATTGACATTGCCGTTGATGTAACTGTTTTCAACTATGCTTGAGGACTGTACGTTAACTGCGCCATAAATTGTACATTGATTTACCTTAATCGTGTTGCCGCTGGACAGTGTTGTTCCGTTTAGAACTGTGTTGTCTAGGATGCAGCCTGACCCTGTTTGCTCATTCCAGCTTACGCAATAGAATGTAAATTCAAGAGTTCCAGAGTTAAAGTTTATCGGGTTATCGCTTGCGCCTCTAGCGGAAAGAGTACCGTTCACTTCAATAGGGTAGCCGCCGAGATTAACCGTGACGCCTGGCTGGATGGTTAATGTTACGTCTTGAGGCACAAGCGCCTTGTTTGTAAGGATATAGGGGCTTCCTACTTGTGTCCAGGTTGTGTCTTGGCTTATTATGCCACTTATGTTTGTGCCGCTTTGGGCTAATCCAAAAGGCAACGGAACGACGGCTAATCCAAAAAGGATTGTGACAGCTAAGAATATAGGCAGAAATAACTTGCGGCTTTTCATAGTTAACACCTACGCTAGCATTATTACCTTTATTTTTCCTCCCTTAAAAGATGGTTAGTTAAGAAATCTTGACTAAAACCAGTCAAGAAACCTGCCGAAACATCACCCTCCTTGTTTATGTCTCTATATGAGTGCTGTTGCTTTAGTGCCATCTTTGAAATTCTTCCATTAGAGAAAAGGAAAAGCGCAATCGCTCAGGGAATTAGCAGTTTGCCGCCGCACATGGGGCATTCAATCGGCGATTTCTTTTGAATATACATTAGCTCGAACCAGCAGATGTTGCAGAGGTAAATTTGGCATTTAGGGCAATACTTGAAACTGCCACCAATGAATTTTCCGCAACCATCACAAGGCCGCGTTAAATCAATGTTGTTCATAGGGCTTAAAACGTTAGCGTATTGTGTCCATATAAAACAAGTACACTAACTATATCTTGGTGCAGTAGAGACTTAAGTGAAAGTAAAAGATTGAAAAAATGTTTGTTGAAAAGTCTTAAATCTCCATAGCGAAGAAATGGCTTAGATATGACTATCACTGATGAAATAGATAACCATGAATTTGAAGAAGCCAGAAGATGTCTAATCAATTCCTATGATTCGTACATTCAAAATCATGCAGGTCTTTTAATTGCTATTATAATAGGTGGACTTGCTCTTAGCGCTGAATGGAGAAACTTCACGATTAATGACTACAGTATTTCTATTTTTGCAGGATTGCTATCCTCAGTAGGTTTTGGTTTCCTTTACATAGGTTCTAGGATGGCTTACTGGACAAAGTATGCTGATGTTGCCCTAAGTGGTTCATTAACAGACTTTTATCACGATTGGAGTAAACGAAAGGTAACAAACAAGGATGATAGTGAGAAGAAGATTTCATACACAGCTATGATTCAATATGCATCTATCAAATACATATTTACAATGATTAAAGGAGACGGCGAAAACAAGTTTGGGTTTTGGGATGCTATATTGATTAGGTTTGCTATTTGGGTCAGTCGAACCACAAACCCCGATAAAGCAGACAAATCACAATCTGAATACATCATCAATCTGAGATACAAGTTTTCCAGAGCCCATTTGCACTTTCTTATCTTTTTGAAAGATATTCTCACGCTAAAGCTCAAATCAAGCCCTAAACCGCAAAATCAACCTGAAACAAGCCCTGACGCAAAGCCCGCCTACCTATAGACCTACCCTAATATTTACAACAAAAAACCGCCACAAAAATGGGTGCAAACCACAAGATCCCCGATACATGCATACCCACCTATATAGAAGGTTATATTAGCCGAGCAATCGCATTCTAAAATTATGAAAGCATGCGTAGTTTACTTTTCAAGAACAGGAAACACCAGACGACTCGCCCAAGCAATAGCTGAAAATGCAAAGGCGCCCATCTTTGAAATAGGATCAACCCAGCCTTCAGCCATCGAAAACTTTGACCTCCTAATCCTCGGCACCCCAGTTGAGGGCTCCAGCCCCGCAAAGGAAACCGTGGCTTTCATAGAGAGCATGCCTAAAGCGGAGGGCAAAAAAGCAGTCCTGTTCTGCACTAACCGCATCTTCGGAGCCGGCAGAACAATGAAAATCATGGAGAAAATGCTGGATTGCAAAGGCTACGAGACTCTGCTTCAGGTTTCAAAAAAAGGCATGAAACCGGACAAGGAAGCAGACTTCACAGACATCCTTAATGAAGTAAAGAAGACACTGGAAAAGCAGCAGCCACAATAAACAAGTTAGCTCAAGCAACCAAGTTTCCAGCTATCCTCTGTTTGCTAAATAGTCTCGTATCATTTTGTCATGTTCAAAAGCCAGCGGCTCAGGCAGCGCTTTTAAGCTGAAAAGCTGGATTTCCTGGATTTCGTTCTCCTGCCTCCTGATTTCTCCGCCGATCACTTTCACGAGAAAACATGTGGGGTAATACTCGTAATCCACATTGTCCTTCACGCCTTCCTCAACGTACTCGCCTATTACGAGAACAATGGATACGTCAAGACCTGTTTCCTCTTTAACCTCGCGGACAATAGTTTGCTCGACGGTTTCGCCTGGGTCCACTCTGCCGCCAGGCAGCGCCCAGTAACCTTTGAAGGGCACCGTACCCCTTTTAACAAGCAAAATTGCGTCATCAGGAAACGGTATTACCGCGGTTGAGGTTTTGCCACTATACTTCTTCATGTTTTAACGCCAACTGCATTGCCAGCATTAACAACGTGAGGAACGCAATAAATTTTTTCAAAGTTAACAGTCCAAGTTGACTATGCATTAGCCAAGCTAACGATTAAAACTTGGCTTTCGCGCTCTGAAAGCCAACCTTCATGTTTCAGGTAAACCAAGCCTTTAGCAATCCTGTCACGGACCTCATTTGTGTTCAGAAGATTGCTTTTTTCGCCTAAGTCCCGAATTTCGTCATCTAACCAGCTGTCCTGTTTAGCAAGTGCTTGGACTTTGCCAATTAACTCTGTTATTTCTTTAAACCGCGGAGTAAACCGCTCTTTAATTTTTGACCTGCCTAATGCGCCTTTAAGTTTGACAGCGAAACCAATCTCGCTTCGCATTGAGGGCGGCAGAAAAATGTAGCGTTTAGTCGTTCCCGATTGGTAGCAGGCAACGTAGAAGGGCACGTAAAACAAAGCTGTGCCTTTTAACTGCTCGTCTCTTATGCCAAGCACCTCAAATCTGCCGTTAACGGTTTCTGCCAGTTTAATGGCGCCGCTAAGTCCCTCGACTACAGGTTTCTCCTGTTTAAGCAACTTCTCAGTTTCCTGCCTGAAGACAAGCACTTTAGCGTCACGGGCAGCTTCAAGTTCAAGCAGAGGCTGGCGAGCTAACTTGATTTTGGCTTCAAGCTCGGAGTATAACTTGGCTGTTTCCCCGTTTTTCTGTCTGCTTAGATTTTTAATGTTTTTTTCTGTACGTTTCAGTTCCTTTTTCAGCCCATCGATTTCTTTTTTTGTTTGGCGGCTTTTCTCTTTCCACGATTTTTCATAAATTAAATGTTTCTTTTCTCCCCGAGTTTTCGCTTCACGGTCGTAAAGCTTGATTTTTTCTTCATTATTTTCTATGGATTTTTCAGTCTTTAATTTCAATTTCTCGAGGCTGTCAAGTTCTTCATCAAAGCTCTTGGTTAAATCAGTTATTTGCCGTTTATATTCGCTGGTAAGCTTCGCGATTTGGGGGTTCACAAATTCTTCTTGAGCCCTGATTTTAGCGTTCGCCTCGTCTTTTACAGCTTCTGCGGCGTAATCCAGCTCCGTTATGTACTGGCTGGTTGTCTTGTTTATGAGTCTTAGACTTTCTGAAAGCTTCTGGGCATCTTCCTTTAGGAATAATTGCAACTTATTCATTTCAGTCAAAATAGAGGAAATCGTCGCCTCGTCTATGATTGGAGAAAGCGGCGCTAACTTTGGAGGTTGACCCCCAACTTCTGTGGCTTCTTTGCGGTAAACAGCGAATTCTCTTTTAAAATCCAAGCCAGCAATTAAGCCCCTTAGTAAGAATTCTCTCTCTTTCTTTGGCTGCTGGAAGTAATTGTCGTGGTCAGAAAGAAAAGCCATGTAGTCTTCATGCGTTTTCGAGTTTTTCTCGAAACTTTCTATGAAAAGTTTAGCCGCTGGCCCTTCAAAGTAACGAACGCTAAACTTGGAATCGTTTAGCCCATCGAAGATAAATCCGGTTTCATTGATGGGGAACAGCCACAGTGGATAACCCATTTTTGTTATGAACAAAAGTTTCTCCTCAGGTTGCTTTACGATTAAGCCGCCTCCTTTGGCTCTTTCAAGCTCCGCTAAAGCGTAGACGGCGGCTGATTCCACTTCAAAGCTGAACGGTTCTCTACTTTTCTGTGGCGAGAAGGGTAAAATGAACCGTTTAACAGGGGAGTTTAACATTGGGTGTCCAGTCAGAATATGCGAGGTTGCTTTTTTAAAATTTGTTGTTAATCAACTCAGAAGCGATCTTTCTTTTGGCGAATTATCTGCAGAGTTCTGAGGCAGTGTCGGGAATGTCGAATATCCTTTGGTTTCTTAAACTTTTAGTTCAAGTTAAGACTTGAAAAAATCAGTTATCTTCTTTTGGAAAAGCGCCCGTTTTAATAATTCGCTTTGCATTATCCATCGTTGCATTGGAATTTCAAATCGGCCACCGATAAACTGCAAAGACTCAGCGAGGCTTCTGAAAAGAAACGGTTTTTGACGCATCGCGTTTCTAACATTTTCACGGACTTGCCAGACTCCGATGGGCATGATGTATCCTGGCCTTGCTTCTCGAAGAACGATAACGGTGGCTTGGCATCTTTCCTTGACTAACTGCTCGCAAACTGCAAGCCGAGCTGAGTAATAACAGCCGCCTATCTGCGCGTACGTTGTTCTGCCATCGTAGCCTTCCCAATCAGAAAAAATTGCGATGCTTGTTCCGTTAGGGTTCCAAACGGTGCCTGGATACCAAGCTTCCATGGACTCGTAGGTCCACTGCTGTGGAATCATTAAAATCTCAAAAACATTATCCATGTAGATTGACTCGTAAACCCTGTATTCATTGATTTCAGGAAAAGTCTTCACTTTTTCCCTGAGGATTTTTAAGATAGTGTCGTCGACGGCTGTTATGCTCCAGCGCGTAGGAACAAGACGCCTGTTTTTCTCAATTCCAAAGGCGCCTACGCTGAAAGCTTTCTGAATCTTTGTCACCAAGACCCCTCGATTGTAGAGTTCCAACACCGCATCCTTAGCCCGCAAATCCGTGTCATAATAGGCCTTCTCAATCTTGTCGTCGTACCGTGCGTTGCCAACATGCAGGTCTCGAATGGGCGCTGAAGGGCCAAAGGGTTGAATATCATCATCAAGAAATATTGAGCCCCGAGGCTTTTTTGTAAGGTTCAATTCGATGTCTACACAGCTGTCTGCAAGGGCCAACTCGCGTGTTTGATCCAGAATTTTTCCTGCATCCATGAATTTTTGCACGTTAACTCGGTGTTTACCTCGAATAAGCATGCTTCGGAAACCGACAATTTCATCCATAGATTTCCCAAACCAACGTTCAGGCAAATCATAGATGCTCGTATCCTCATGTATTGGCGGCACAAGTGGACCAACGTAAACGTTGGGATAGCCAATTCTTCCGATGAAAACGCTTGGCGGCGACATGCCATTAATGTCTTCGCTTGCCATCAGCGGTACGCTTTTCAGGAAATAGTTAACTTTCACCATTATGGGGCAACGAGTTTTGCCGCAGAGAAATCTGGCGCCCTTGCACAGGACGCACAGGCTGTCCTGTCTGGCTCGGGTCACTATTTGATTATTATCCGTTAAGTTACTGTTTTTCAGAATGTCTTTTAGCCAGTTATCTGAAGCATGAATGCTTTGCGCTGAGGGAGTGATAGTCATGTTACACTTGCATGATGATTGCAACAGCTTGATATGTTTTCCGCAAAACTAAAAGGAAAAATCAAAATGGTGACCTAACCTTTTCATTTTTCCCTAACAGGGCTAATCAAACGGGACTTTCTAACCGCTTTTCTAATAGGCGGCGGCAACCTGAGCTTAACAAAATCAGCTGTCTTCCAAACCCAAAAAGACCCGGAGGCGCAATGCCAAAAGGTAAAATTGGAAAGAGAAGAATCAGAGTTTGAAGCAGTATCTTATCCACTGCGGCCACTGCTGCGTCGTACTGCATGAACCGAAGTCTAATGTTAACTCCATTCCTATCTTTAGTTGCTCTTGCGTTAAGCCCGAAATCATGCCGGGAATTTTCAAGCCGTTCTCCAGCTGTACAATGCCGACGGCGTAGGGCGCTAGGGCTTGGAATTGTTGTGGCGCTACATGGATGATTGTGTAAGTGAGCAGTTTGCCCGTTCCAGAAACGCTGACCCACTGGAACTCCTGCGAGAAACAGTTATCGCATAAGGGTCTTGGGGGCAAATGGATTTTTCCGCATTTGAGGCATTTTCCAGCCATAAGTTTGCTCTGTTTCAGGAATTTGTAGAACTGCTCGATTGTGAATGGTTCTTGCTGGCTCATCACGCCTCTCTCCTGTAAATGTGAACCGCCGCTGTAGCGCCAGACCCGCCAACGTTATGCGTTAAACCTACTTTTGCGTCTTTTACCTGCCTCTTCCCAGCTTGCCCAGTGAGTTGTAGGTATATTTCGTAGGCTTGTGCTGTGCCTGTAGCGCCGACGGGGTGACCTTTGGCTTTTAAGCCGCCGCTTGTGTTAACTGGAATGCGTCCGCCCAGGCGGGTTTCCCCGCTTTCGACCAGTTTGCCGCCTTCACCTACGGGGCAGAAGTCTAAGTCCTCGTAAGCCATAAGCTCAGCGAATGTGAAGCAATCATGAACTTCAGCTAAATCAATGTCTTGCGGTTTGACGTTTGCCATTTCATAAGCCGTTTTCGCTGCTAATCGAGTGGCGTTTAGCGATGTGAGGCTTCTGCGTTCATATAAGCCGATGGTATCGCTTGCTTGCCCGCTGCCGATTATTTGTATGGGCAAATCTGTATATTTGCTTGCGAATTCGGGTTTGGTTAGGATTATGCAGCTTGCGCCGTCAGTTATCAGCGAGCAATCGTAGAGTTTTAGCGGCCAAGCCACTGGACGCGATGCCATGACGGTTTCGAGGCTTATTTCTTTTTGCATGTGAGCTTTCGGGTTGAGGCTTCCATGATAATGATTTTTGACTGCTACCAAAGCCATCTGCTCCTCCGTTGTTCCATAAGCATGCATGTGAGCCGTCGCCATCATAGCGAACAACCCTGGAAAAGTTATGCCATGCCACTGCTCAAATGGGTAATCCGAAGCCATAGCCAAGTATTCAGTAACTTCAACGGTTGTTCGATGCGTCATTTTTTCAACGCCGCCAACTAAAACCACGTCGGCAAGACCCGACATCGTCGCGTAAATTCCTGCTCGCAATGCAGCTCCAGAAGAAGCACACGCCGCCTCAGTCCGCGTCGCTGGAATGCCTGTTAATCCTGCCCAATCTGCAGCAGTTGCTCCCATGTGACCTTGATGCTCGTAGGCTTCACCCATGTGCCCAATGAACATGGCTTTAATGTCGTTTTTCGGGTCAAGTTTAGGGCAGCGGTTGAACGCTTCTTTTGCTGCTTCGGAGAAGATTTCTCTTGCAAGTAAACCATCATGTTTGCCGAATTTGGACATGCCAACGCTGACTATGCTGACGAGCGGTTTTCCATTCAAACTCGAAGATCCCTCTTAGATGCCTATAAGATGTAGCTAAACATGTTTAAAAACTATACAATCCAGTGGCTCTTTCAACCCACGAAAAGAGGTTAAACCAATGCTTTCAGATTATTTTTTCTTCAAAAAACTAAACGACGAATGTTTAGGTCTTTTGCAATATGGCAGCTTACCTTTAGCAGCATGATGTTGGGTACATTCGTCGCATTTGCCATGCCTTACGCATTTCTTCTTGGGACAAGGCAATCTTCGCGAAGCATACTCCTAAGTTAAGCGAATTTCTTTAAAGTTTTGCGGTTGTGCTGAGCGGCTAAAAATTTTCTTGTACACGGAGCTGAGGGTTAAAAGATTTTGATGGCTGGTTTGGCTGTTGTTTTCAGTATGTCACGTTAAAGCTTGATAGAGTTAGTTGCCATCAAAATCAATAGTATGGAAATAACAATAATGCCAGCAAGAAGTATTACGGCTGCTATAAGCAATTTTTTGCTGTTGTCTTCTGGGTCGTGTATTTGAACTGTCCTCTCTGGAAACTCGTCAAGCATCTGAACCGCCAAGCGGCCTCTGTCCGTTAAACTGTATCTTCCATCGCTCAGTTTTTCTATAAGATCGCCCAGCACTTTTAGGTGGTAATTGAACCTCCCCGTGTTAGTAATTTTTGCAAGACACATAAGTTCGACGTAGGGCAAAGGTTCTTTATCGTTAAGGAGCTTTAGAATCTCTCTCCTTGTAGGATCCTTTAGGATTTTATGAAGCCCCGAGAGCTCCATTTTCATTTATTTGTTCATCGCCTTTTCCCACGTACGAGCACAGCCATAACAGCCACAAATGCAACAATAAGTACAACAAGGATAGCAATTAGTATTTCGTAGATTGAAATTGGGTTCTGAGATGAGACAGAGGTGGGTGTTGGAGTTGACGAAGATGTTTGGTTTGGCGTTGAGGTTGGAACTGGCGTTGGTATTGGCGCATTTGGATCGGGCATCGCTTGAGGATTCGATGCGGTTAAGAAGGTTATAAAGTTGACTGTGCCTATATTGAAGTCATTCTTTGAGTCATAGATTGTTTGGTTTATTGCTTGGGGGTCAATTGTTCCCCACCAATTCGAAGCAACATCAATATTATTTGAAATGCCTGATTTGAAGTTATAGATACTGTTTGCGTAGATATTATTACTTAGAATGCTTGGGGTAGGTATTGGAGTAAATCCTGAAACGTAAACCCCATCTTCATAATTGACGATAATCCCAACTGAACTATCAGTGATAGTGTTGTCTTTAATTAGCGGCGAACCACCTAAAATTTGAATGCCCGCCATGCTGTTGTCACTAATCAAATTATTCTCAACCGTTAAAGAACCACCATTATGTAGGTCGACATCTATCCCGATCTGGCAGGTTGAAACGATATTATTTGATATAATCGAATTCTCGCCTGATTCTGATATTCCAGTATAACAATCTGAAATTGTATTGTTAAAAACTATTGCGTTAGAATCGCCGAGACCTATTTCTATTCCAGTGGTCGGTAATCCTGAAGAAGGCGGGTTATTAATAATATTATTAAAAATTATTGGGCTTTCTGATCCAGCCTCAATCGCGCCATGGATAATGTTGTTGGAAATTATTGGGCTTCCAGTTGAATATTCTTGGATTATTATGCCGCCAGTAATGCTATTGTTGTTGATTTTAGGTGAAGCATTATCTATCAGTATCGTTGTTCCGTTAACGATTGCGTTCTCAATAATGCAACCTAAGCCCGTCTGTTCATTCCAACCACTACTATATGTTTCAAAGGTGATTGGATATACTGGGAGCATATTCAATGTTGCAATTTGGCCACCGATGAAGTGAATTTGGTTAGTATTGGTGCCTTTTGCTTGTAATGTGCCGTTTACAATTATGTAGTAGCTGCCAAGGTTTATTGTTACCCCTGGGTCAATTGTCAAGGTTACTCCGTTGGCTATAGCTGCAGGTCCTGTAAGGGTGTATGGGCTATTGGCTTGTGTCCAGGTAATGTCTGAGTTTATTATGCCATTGACGTTTGTGCCGCTTTGAGCTGTACCAAATTGCAAAGCACCCACAAACGCAATGACGCTAATCAGGACAGCAACTAAACATGCGCTTAATAGTTTCATTGCAAGGTAGCTCCATTGAATGATGATAAGAATATTCACCGGCAATGTTTTAAGGTATTTGACTAAATATTTTATCAAAATCTTATCATGCCTCTTTCTGCAAAATACAGTAACCAAGCTCTTGTAAAAGCAGGAAAAATCCAGAAGGAAAGCAGCGAAGCGCTATGACCTTAGAGCCCTGCAACGTAAATTCTGAGCGCTAAAACTGGCACGACTACAACTATACCGAACAGGACAGCGGTCAATATCATTACGCGCAATGCCCTGTTGATGTGCTCAGGCGTGAAGCCGTGATCGTCGCCAAGCGTGTAATGTCCCTGCTTCTCCAGCTGCGTATCCAATGAGCCAGCCATCGCTGATATTGTCCAGCCTGCATTAACGCTCGCGGTTTTACCCTTGTCTCTCTGCAGGATGCGCCATGATTCACGCCAGTTTTCTTTCAGCAGGTACGAGGCTGCAACCATGAGGTAAGCGGTTAATCTGGCTGGGATATAGTTGGTTATCGTGTCAAGCTTTGCGCTGAACCAGCCGATGTTCCTGTTTTCCTCGTTCTTGTAGCCAACCATAGAGTCCAACGTGTTAACGACGCGGTACGCAAATGCGCCTGCTACGCCAAATAATGCGAAAAAGAAGAATGGCGCAGTTATGCCGTCGGTGGTGCTTTCTGCAATGGATTCCACAGCAGCAGAAGTAATCTGCTTCTCATTTAGAGTGTTTGGGTCTCGCCTGACAATGTAGGGCAACCATTTCCGCGCTTCAGCCAAATCTTTCTTTTTTAGTGCCGTTGCGATAGGCTTGGTGTATTGACCCATTCCTTTCACTGCGAAAGTAGCCTTAAACAGGATAGCGCCCACAATAATGTATGCTATTTGACCCAAGAAACCGAAGGATTGCCTAATCCAAAAAAGCAGCAAAAACACTGGAACCGCCGCAATTAGCATAACGGCTACGGCTAATATGACGCCGTTTGCCTTCTCGGTTTTGGGGTTTAGGTTTTTCAGTTTTGGTTTGAGGTAAGAAATTATTTTGCCGATGCCAATGGTTGGGTGAATCCTGTCAGGATATTCACCTATGGTCACGTCAATCAAGAAAGCGAGCAAAAAAATCAAGGCGGAATCGGCAAACAGGGAGAAATCAAAAGAAAGCATAGTTTCTTAATCAAACCTTGCCATTGTTAATCCTTCACTATCCGCTTTAAAGCTTCAATCAACCGCTCATTCTCCGCATGAGTTTTAACGGCTATACGAACAAAGTATGCATCAAGCCCTCTGAATGAAGTGCAGTCCCGAATCAAAATGCCCTGCTGTAGCAGTTTATTCTTTAGTTCAGTGGCTGTTAAGCCCGATTTGCGAATGTCAATAAAGAAAAAGTTAGCGTCGGGCGGGTAAATCTTAAATGATTTGAACTTCTCTAATTCGCCTAAGAGATGTGTTTTCTCTTTTTTGATGAGCTCACGTGTCACCCTAAGATGTTCCTCGTCTTTCAATGCGGCAACTGCGGCAGCCTGCGCTATACAATTAACGTTCCATGGAATCTTCGCGCACAAAAGCACATTGATAATTTCTTCAGAGCCGATGCCGTAGCCAACGCGCAGACCTGTTAAACCAAAAATTTTCGTGAAAGACCTTAAGATAAACAGGTTAGGGTAACTTTTTATTTTTTTGATCATTGAGTGGGCTTTTTCGTTTTCCACAAACTCCAAAAAGTCTTCATCAAGAAACACAAGTGTATCCTGCTTCAACGCCCGCTCAATTATTCCCGTTAAAGTCTCGTTTGAAATAAGAAGGCTGGTGGGGTTATTGGGGTTGCATAAGAAAACAATCTTGGCGCCTGCCATTTCAAGCATAAAAGCGGTTGCGTCAACGTTAAAGTTCCCGTCTAGCTTTACGAATTTTGGTGTTTCACCCGTCTTTCTAACTGCACTCTCGTATTCCCCAAACGTGGGCGCTGGAATAAGGGCTGTGTCGCCTTTTTGCATGAAAACCTCAGCAAACAAATACATGAGTTCCGTGGAACCATTCCCGACGACGACGTTGTTTTTGCTTAATCCGTTGAAGTGATTGGCAATAGCTTGCCGTAATTCGTTAGAATTCGAGTCTGGGTACGCTGGGATTTCTTTAAAGCTGTTTTTCGCAGCTTCAAGCGCCTTCTTTGATGGACCCAGAGGATTCACGCTTGAACTGAAATCCAAAATTTCACCTCGTTTGAACCCGGTCTTTTCTGCTGCATCCAAAATCTCTCCGCCGTGAACGCATGGCTTAAGATTCTTTATGCTGTCTGCAACTAGATTATCAACATGCTTCATTGAATTTTCAATCCTTAATCTACGAGGCTGAAATGCGTAGTTTTCTCTTGGACGTAAATGATATAAATGTTTGGTTGGATGTTCCAACCAAAAAACAAGAAAGGATTTTGAGAAGGAACATAAATAATATGTGGTAGGCAAAGGAGGATGCGGATGAGCGGTAAAACCGATAAACATTTGATTCAAGAGCTAAAGGAAAAAATCAAAACAAAAAAACCTGATGAACCTGTTGAAAAAATTCTTACAGTATTCTGCGAACGAACTGGCGTATCCATGGATGTGCGCCGCATTTACTATGAGCAACTGGTTAAAAAAGGCGAAATCAAAGAAAAATAATGTTTAAGTTTTAACCCCCCACTTACTTACAAGGGCTTCAGAATTGAATGAACTTGTCTTCGTGGGCTTAGGATTAAACGATGAAAAAGGCATAACTATCAAAGGCTTAGAAGAAGCCAAAACGGCAGATTACGTTTTCCTGGAACTCTACACTAGCCTCATGCCCGAATTTGACCTCAAACGCTTTGAAATTTTATGCGGCAAAAAAGTCCACGAGGTTTCAAGGCGTGAACTTGAAGAAGAAAACGGAGCCATCATTCTTGACGCCGCCAAAAAAGGAACCGCTGTCTTTCTTGTTCCAGGCGACCCATTCATCGCGACAACTCATGTCACTTTGAGAGTTGATGCGGAAAAGCAGGGAATAAAAACCCGAATTGTCCATGGAGCATCCATAATCTCAGCGATTGTAAGTTTATCAGGATTGCATAATTACAAGTTTGGGAAAACAGTTACTGTTCCTTTCGCAGAAAATTTTTCTGAAACTCCATACAACGTGATAGCTCAAAACAAAACGCTTGGCTTGCACACCCTTTGCCTTTTAGATTTGAAAGCAATTGAAAAACAGTTTTTAAGCATCAAGCAAGCTATCACGATGCTGCTAGAGGTTGAGCAAAAAAACAAAAAGGGCGCCGTCACCCCGAACACGGTTGCGGTCGGCGTCGCAAGGGCAGGAAGCGACAACCCAGGCTTGAAGGCTGATTTCGTCAAAGGTTTGGCGAATTATGATTTCGGGAAGCCGCCTTACAGCCTGATTTTTCCAGGGGATTTGCATTTTATGGAAACTGAATCCTTAATCGCTTTTGCTGGAGCGCCCCAAGAGTTTAGGAGGCTTACTAAATGAGCCTAGAAGCGCTCACCTCGAAGTATATTTCTTCGGCTGAAAAAGTCCTCAACGAGCTGCAACGCGCAAAATTGCCTATTAGCGTGACAGAGGATGCTGTGGGTAATATTTTGCGTTGGGCTTCCGATTACTTAGCTGACGCAAAGTATTATAAGGCTCAAGGCAAGTTTGAAACCAGCTTAACTTCGGTAGCCTACTGTGAAGGGCTCCTTGACGGTTTAAGACTATTAGGCGCTGTGAAATTCGAATGGCCAACAAACCAGAAAAAAGGAAAGTTGTCTTAGCATCAGGTATTTTCGACCTGCTTCATTTAGGGCACGTTAAATTTTTGGAAGATGCCAAAAAAGCAGGCGGAGAAAACGATAACTAGTAGTTATCGTTGCAAGAGACAGCACTGTAGAGAAAACCAAGGGAAGAAAACCCATAATTTCTGAGGATCAACGCCGCACATTGGTTGAATCGTTGAAAGTTGTTGATGAAGCAGTGCTTGGATACGAGAACCTTGAAATTGGTGAATTTATCGAGAAAGTTAAGCCTGATATAATTGCTTTAGGATACGACCAAGATAAAATGGAGAAAATAGTGTCTCAATACGTGAACGAACATAACTTGGACGTGAAAATTGTTAGGATAGGCAAATTCGACGCAGATGAACTTAACTCTTCGTCGAAAATCAGAGAGAAAGTTGTTGAAACCTGGCGGAAACGAAGAGACGACCATGTCTACTATTGAGAAATGCGAAATTGCGGCCACAAGAACAGGTGAACGTTATGGTTGTTAGAATCGGCAGGTTTGGGAAGAATGCTTTAGATAGTTCGTCAAAGATTAAACAGAGAATAATCGATACACTCGTGAATTAATCGGTTGTAAATTATGAATTCAGTGAAGTATAAGCCCACCTACATTCTGATCGCCATAAACATCGCCGTTTACATTTACACTTCAATAATTGGCGGAAGCTGGCTCAACACCAACAACTACGTCATGGCGCAGTGGGGCCAATGGAACTACGCGGTATTCCACGGCTGGTACTACCAGCTTTTCACATCCATGTTTGTCCACGCATCGATTGCGCACATAGGCGGCAACATGCTGTTCCTGTTTATTTTCGGTTTAAGAGGCGAAGAAATGTTTTCGCTGCCCGAATACCTTGGAATCTACTTGGGCGGAGGATTAGCTGGCAACTTGCTTTCTTTAGTTTTGGGGCCTAACTTGCTTTCAGTTGGGGCTTCAGGCGCAATCTTTGCTCTGTTCGGTGCTATTGTGATTTTCGCGCGGCGTTCTGTTCGTCAATCTATTTTGGGAGCTTTGGTTTACGCGTTTTTCCTGTTCTTTATCGCCGGGTTGGGGCCAGGCGTGAATATTTTAGCGCATGTCGGCGGTTTAGGTTTTGGTTTGCTTGTCGGTTATTTGCTTGCTACAAGGCGTAAGCCGCATGAGCAGTACTCAGTTAAGTACACGCATTCGACCACTATGCCGTTTTAGGTTAAGGCGTAATGAAAACTTCCACTTTCACTTTCACGCCGTCTTTGAGGTCTAGCTGTTTCCGCAGGCACACCGGCGCAATTATCTCCAGTACTGAAATGTCGTAGTGGCTGCGTAACGCTGTTATTAGGGCGCCTTTGACTTTGTTGTCGATGACTGCTGGGTAACATTTCACTAAGCCGAAGGTTCGGTCTTCACTCTTGAACCCTGGGATCTCGATGGCGGGGTACGCTTCGATTTCTCTTCGCGTTTTAATGTCGTAGTCACTTGTTATTTTCAAGTTAAGCGTGCCAGGGTAAGGTTCAAACCCAAGCCTCTCAGTAAACTGCCTCCGATAAGCCTCCTTTGCAATGTAGTAGGCGCCTTCGCCTAAACCCGTGAAAACGGTTCCCTCCAAAGTCACCGAAGGAGGATACGATTTCTCCACCAGAAACTTCAAGTCAGAATAGATCTTCTGCAGCTCTTTAGTCCCAGCTTCTTCAATTTTGATTAAGCTGCCTTCTGGAGTGATGTTCCTCTGTATCCACCCTTTGCGTTCCAGCTCGATAAGGTACCGTGAAGCTGTCTGCTGGGAAATCCCAAGTTTTCCCGCTAAAAACTCCGTTGAGATTTTGGCGGTTCGACGGTAAGCGCCCATCTCCGCAAGCTTGAGGAGCATGTATAGGTGCTGCCAATCCCGTTTTTCAGTCAATGCCAGTTACCCCAGTAGATTAGACAATAAATCCCTTGATATTTAAGGGGCTCGAAAATCCTAAAACTAACACCCCTTTGTTTTAATCTTCTCAGCATTTTTATCGTTGAGCACTTTTTGTGGCGGTTTTTTGTTACAAATAGTAGGGGGGTCTATAGGTAGGGGGCGGTTTAGGTTCAGGGCTTGTTTTAGGTTGATTTTTTGGTTTAGGGTTTGATTTAAGTTTTAGCGTGAACAAAAATAAGCAAAAAAAATAGAAAATATGAAAAAAGTGTTTTCCGCCACCCCTTAGCTTGCCTGAGCGCTCAATGTGCGTGCACAGTCTACCTCTCCGGTCTGCTAGATGATTCAACATACTTCAACATAGAAAAAAGGCGCGCACTTTTGCATGCAGAACGGAGCATTTTAACATAGTTTCAGGTGTTATATCGCTATCATAGAATTAAACGCCACAGACTGCGGAAAAAGAGAAGGAACATACGCTACTTAATGGTCTTGGCGATGCATTAATGCTTAATCTGGCACCTCTATCTGTCAACCAGAACTTAGGGATGTAATAGCAAATAGAACCATGGAAGGGCTCGCCGAAAGGATTGGACATTTGATCGACTGGTTAACAGATGCTGAGCTAGGCGGCTGCCCGGTTAGCATGTGCTGTTGGGTTGCTTTTTGGAATGTGTATTTTGGATTCAGATTTTGAAGTCGTAATCATATTATATATAAATGGTTAGAATTGGGTAGCAGTTCCCCAAATATTGAGAAACAAGGTGAACCCCCACAGTGACACTTGAAATGGAGAAACAAGAATTAACGAAAGTGTATGATAAGCAAAATGAATCGTGGAGATTAGTAAAGAAAGACCATACCTACAGTGAGCAGCTATTAACCATCGAAGAGACACTTTCACGGTTTGGACTGCTGAAAAACGAGATTAAAGTTTACTTGCATCTTGCAAGGTCAGGCGAGATGAAGGCTGGAGAATTAGCGGAGGCAATTTCGCTTCACAGGACTGAAACTTACCGAATCTTGCGGGATTTGGAGAAGAGAGGCGTAGTTTTTTCTATTTTTGAGAAACCTCTAAAATTCACCGCTGTTCCCTTGGATAAGGCTATTGATTTGCTTGTGGATGCTCAAAAAATAAAAATCAAGCTTTTAGAGCAGGAGAAAGCAAGCTTGGTGGAGCTTTGGCAATCCATGCCTCAGCCTAAAGTTGCAAATGCAAAGAAAGAGCTTTTCCAAATGCTTGAGGGTGAACAGCAAGTTCTTATGAAAGCTAATGAATTGCTTGAAAGAACCGAAAGAGAGTTTCAAGTGTTTGCTTCAGCCGACTACCTCGCGCAACTGTACTACAGCGATTTCTCTGACAAACTAAAAACGCAAGCTAACAAAGTGAATGTCAGCTTAGTTACCGACAACTCATTAAAAAGCGCTTATTTCATGGGGCAGCTTCAGTGGTTGAGTGGACCGCGTCGAATTGTTGATGAAGAAAACCTGCCGTGTTTTATGATTTCTGACAGCAAAGAAGTATTGATTGCGTTTCACGAGAACGACGCGCCAAATGAAGGGGATGCCAAGAAAAAGTTTAAAACAGCAGCCATATGGACAAACTACAGTTCATTCATCAAGGTTCTTCAACTGCTATTTACTAAACTGACTTGAACAAAAAACGGCTTAGGCAAATCGGCTTTTTTTAGGCCTTTCACTTTATTTTCCTATTAGCAGCAAAGACCGCGAGCACTGTAACTGCAGAGGCGATAAACAGTAAACTGAAAGCCTATTGGTGTCTTATGGGGCACTGAGTTTAACAATGTAGAATTCGTACCGAGCCTTGCCAATCAATGAAGGGTGCCCAGGCGGGTCAGTCCAACCGACCATTACGTACTGGTTTTTTCCGACTTCAAGCACAATGTATGCTTCTTGGTAACCTGCGTCACCTTGCGTGCAGCTCCATAAAACTTGTCCTGAATCGTTGATTTTGAAAAGCCAAAAATCCCGGTTTCCAGCGCCGAAAGAGAAAGTAAAGCCGCCGACTAAGTAACCGCCAGTCTGGGAGGGAGCGATGAAATATGGAGAATCAGCGTTTTTGCCGCCTACTGTTTGACCCCAAAGCATTGTACCGTTCCAATCAACCTTTATCACCCACGCGTGCATGGCGCCACCTGGGGATTGAGTGTCTCCGACTATTACGTAGCCGTCAGGCGCTTTCGTCATAGCCGAGGCTTCTTGGCTTCCTGCTCCGCCATAGGTTTTATTCCAAATCATGTTCCCACTTGAATCAATTTGCATGAGCAGAAAATCGTAATTGTTGCCTCCGCGGGAGTTCGTGTAGCCTGCCACCATGTAATTTCCATCAGGGGCTAAGGCGCCGGTTGTTGCGGCAGTGTCTGTTGCGTTTCCATAGGTTTTGTTCCAGACAACATTGCCGTTTGCATCAAGTTTGACTACCCAAGCAGCCGAGTCGCCATTGCTATTAGAGAAGGTTAACCCGAAAAGCGCAAAACCGTCTGGAGTCGCAATTGCTGAAAAGACCTTGTTGACGTCTTCCCCGCCTATAATGGGGGTCTGCCACATTAGTGCTCCCTGACTATTTATTTTTGCAACATAGCCGTTTTCGTCTCCTGAAGGCAGGAATTCATTGCCTACCAGCAAGAATCCATCAGTCAAATTAAGAGCAACTCTAAGTTCAGTGCCTGACCCTTCAAGGAACGTTTGGTTCCAGATAACGTTCCCATCCTGGTCAATCCTTAAAGCCCAACCAACAGTCACGCCTGTCTCGTTGGATTCAGATGAACCAACAACCAAAAATCCGTCGCCAACTTGCAGAGCGGAATACGCCCGGTCGTCATCTCCCAAGGAGCCATAAGTTTTTTCCCAAATCAGTTTGGCGGGCAAAACGCTGACTGATGTGCCAGTAAGCTTCGAAGTAGAAGAATTCTCAACAACGATTATGCTGGCAGCCAATATAACTGAAACCGCTAGTAGTAGAGCCAAAATCTTAAATGCTCTACCTCGATTCATTTGTTGATGCCGCTCCTTTTGTTAAGCAATAAACAAGTTCTTTTATGTTTTTCAGATTTAACATTTTTCATTCACCCGATGTCGGCACATGTAACGTTTGCTCCAACAACTATTCCGCGTTGATCTTGGCAAAGCATTGAGACGGGAAGAGGGTTGCTTGAAGGATTTGTTTCAGCAATAAGAGCCGCTGTGTATGTTCCATTGCCAAAATCGTTAATGGTGGGAGAATCCGCTTTAACCCATCCTTCAGTGTCATTCTCATAGTAAAAAGTGAAGTTTTGCGCCAGGGCAGGTTTTCCCTCGTTAAGCAGATTTACTGTTAAGTTTACCTGCGTTGAGGTGTCGTCAAGTTGCTGATAGTTTCCGTTCAATTTGGTCTCTGAAGTAACATTTACGGCGTATTCCATATTTGAGGTTGCTGAAGTTCCCGAAGAGTATAGAACGAAATTGGCACAAGCGCTTGAGATGCCATAACCATCTGCGCCCCAAGAGACCCAGAAACCGTTTTGGTAGGGCAACACGTTTAGTAGAGTATAGTTTATGTCAAGTATGGACATGTAGGCGTGGGAAGTGATTGCCTCATTCAATGCATTTAAGTCGGCAGTTAATACGCCAGTGTCGCCGCCGCCGGTTACGTTAGCCAATGCACTAATCAGAGTGTTTCGCATGCTTTGTTCGTATGCGGGAAAAACATTGCCGTCACTGGGGGCAACGGTCGGCACCTCTCTTTCGGTTTCAATAACGTAGACGGCGGTGGATAATAAAAGTAGCGCGACCAGTAAAGACGTTATTATAAGCACTTGGCCTGAGCTGTTGTGTTTCAGATTGCGTTTTTTCATGTTAATCCTACCTCTGACAACTGCAGCCTCAGAACGTAAATTCCATATGTGCTGTTTTGGCTTGCGCAAACATAATCTATTGAAACGATTTTGTCACTTATGGAACCTGCATTACAGATTGGATAAGGATTTATGATGCTCATGTTCTGGTCGAAAACTGTTAAGTTAAACCATGTTGTAAGGGGCAGAACTGATTCCACGCTTTCTTTAAGCGCTGGCCAATTTTGGCTTTCAATTAGTGCAGTTAAGTGGCCGTTGCTGTCTAAGCTTAACAGGACGTTTTGAGCCTTTGAAGCAAGATTTCCAGTTGAATCCATCGTACTTAGAGATGAGGCAGGAATAAGAGCCAAGCAGGTCATCAGCAAGACCGAGGCTAAGAAAGCCTCTATCACGCGCACTTGCCCCTTCTTATTTTTCAGCAGCTTCAGGAAGTCACATCTCCAAAACTTAGATCAACCTTATAGAGCGCATTGTTTATGGTAACTGTGTAGCTGAAGACGTTTTGTTCAGAACCTTCAAAGGTTGAACCTGCTGCCAATGGAACCTGGGGGTAAGAGGTCCATTCTTGAAAATAAACTCCGTTGTTGAATCCGCAGAGAACTATGACGTAGGGGCTTTTGTCAATTATCTTTGGAATTGCGTATTGAGTTGTGCCTTGCAGGGAAGCGAGATTTTGCTGATAAGCGTAAGAGAAAATGTAGCTGTTTTGGATTGTTAAGTCACTTGAATTTGTGGTTAAGCTTAACGTGTAATTAAGGGGAGTTAAAGTTAAAATGTCGTTGCTCGGGGCTGATTCCAGTGTTGAATTCTGAAAGTTGTATAGTGCGTATGATGTTATTCTGTTGTCAAAAGATGCCCTTGCGAATACAATTAAAATGGCGTTGCTACCATCCGTGCTAGGGATTTGAACGGTAACATAGCCGACTCCGACGTTTGAAGTGGCATTGGTTACGTTGATTAGATAGTTGTTTGCTACAACATAGCAGCTTAAGCTTGCGCTTGTGGGTTCGGAATCGATGCTTGTTAAAATCGCGAAGGTAAAAGACTCATCGATGCCCATGGCGCTGTAGCTTGATTGTTCAATGTTGATGGACATAACTTGAGAAACTTTTATGCCTAATGCAATAGCGTTTAGCTTGGCAGCGTTTGCCATGTTAAAGTAAGACAGCGAATAGTTGTTTAAACTGTTTAACCTGCTGATTTTGTCTATATCCAGTTCATAGGGAGATGCAGAGGAGGCTGCCGCTAACCCAAAGTCGGAGGGAATACCGCTGGTGGCTCCCCAGTTGGCTGGTGCGCCAGGGTTTGTTATGATGTGGTCGGCTATGGCTTGCAGGTAACTGTTTTTGTTGATGTCTTTTGTGTTGTTTATGGTGGTTTGCATTGTTGATGTTAGATAAGCTGTCGATATCAAAGCTACAGCAACAATGATTGTGCATGCGAAGAAAGTGTCAATAGAAGTTGATGGCAATGTGCATTGTTTCTCCTTTAATGAGGGGTTAGTCCTCCAAAAACGCCTGCGAGAAAAACTTGAGATAGAACCAGAGATATGTATGCGGTTGCTGCGAGGAGTGCGGCGTGCTTAAATCCAGCTCCAAAGTTTCCTTCGCTGATTTTTCCGATGAAGAACCCTGAGATCCAGCATTGAATGATTATGCCCACGGAGAACATGTTCATCTGGCCTGCCATGGCTATTGAAGCAACGGAGCCGAGGTCTGTGCTGTCGATGGTTGTCATCATGCTGGTGGTCAAGTTAGTGGTTAATGCCACTATGGTGGTTGTGACGGCGATTAATGCGCTCCACATGAAAGCGAGAAGTATGTACGGTTTCAAAAGTTCACGTCGGTTGATTTGCAATTCGTGTTCTTTTTCGCTGTACTCTGAAAGGATCTCTAGTGACTGAACTGAGTTGCCGCCGATTTCAATGGTTTCCACCATCATGGAAAAGTTAATTGTGACAAACCAGCTTCGGATTTGCTTATGAATGTTATCGAAGGTTTTTCTTAGAGGTATGCCCCATTCAATTTGGCTGCGCATTAAATCTAGAAATTTGGAGAAGGGTCCGTAATCTTTGCGTTTTGTTGCCTGTACGATGCTTTTTTCTGGTGAAAGCCCAGTTTTTTGTGATTCTGTGACTTCTCTTATGAAGCTGGGAAGTGAGTCTTCCGCGTTGTAGTTGAGTTTTGCAATGCGCCAGTATTGCAGAGCAATCGGCAATGAAGCCGCCACTAAACATATAGTGGTTACTGCAGATAACCCAATGGGGCTTATTGCTTGTGACAGCGAAGGAACCATGGCGAAGAGAGCTATTACTACGAATACTGGTGGGATGAAGATTAAGGCTTTTTTGTAGAGGTCTTTCAGGTCTGGAAAAGCGCTTCCTTGCAGGTTATGCGCCATTAAAATAAAGATGCCCGACATCACAGGCATGATGACAAATGCTATTAGGTAAGATAACGTGGGCGAATTGGAAGCTGAATTGCTTGCCAGCAGCGAAACAACGTTTGTTGAGGCTAAGACAATAAAAAGAATGTAGGTGCATAACACAACAATTAGCATGACTGAGTAGGCTTCAACCAAAGTGGCGATTCGCTCAATTGATCGGTTAAGATTAATGTATCGCAGTTCAAAGATTGCTTTCAACTGGCTTTTCATGAAATCAACTATTTTTCCGCCGCTTCTAATTGAGGAAACGTAGCCGCCCAGAAAATTTCTGTACAGCTTAGACGCTGTGGCGCCTGCGCGCAGCTGCATGACGGTTAAAGGGTCTTTGCCTAGAACTTCAACTTGCCGCACTACTTCATCTGCTTCTTTTTTGAATGTGGGAAGGAAAGATAGCTTTCGCATTTTTTTCCAGCTGTCGTAGGGGGATATTCCACTTGCAGCGAGAAGAGTGAAAATCATTACGGCGAACGGCAGTTCCCGCTCGGTTTTCTCTTTTTCTTCGCTGCCAGCCTTAGATAGTAAACGGAAGATTTTGCCTACAAAACCGCCAGCAGCCATTGTTACTGCACCTTTGACGGTTCTTTGGCGGCTAAATCCAAAAGGTTAAGTGAACTGTTTAATGCTCTGTGGACGCTTCTGAAGTCGCGAAGGTTCTTGTTAGCCATATTTAGCAGAATTTGTTTTCTTCGTTCAAACTCCTTTAGTACAACGCTGAAGGGAGCATCAAGGTTTTGAGCTATTTTGTTCAGTAAGTAGCTCTGGCTTAGGTTTTGCTGGAAAGAATCTGAATGCATATTCCAATTGAACACTTCATGGGGGACACCACTGCCGTCGATTTCGGCGACTTTAACAAATTTTCTGGAGGAAAACTTTCGTTCGTGCAGGTTAATATTGGAGTTTTTAACTTGCTTAACAACAATCACGCAGTTCATCAGCGACAAAATGTTTTGCGGAATGTTCATAGGCGGCTGTGTTAATCGTTTAATAACTGTTTCTACGTCGTCCGCGTGCATTGTGCATAATCCACCGTGCCCTGTTGCTAAAGCCTGGAAGAGAACGTAGGCTTCTTCACCTCTGATTTCTCCTACAATAATCAACGCTGGTCTATGCCTAACAGCTGACTTTATCAAGTCGTAGAGTGTGACTTCGCCTTCGCTGTCTCCGCCGAACCCTGTTCGCGCAATGGTTGAAACCCAGTTTTCCTGAGGCAAATTGATTTCTTGAACTTCTTCAACTGAAATCATCTTGAGTTCGGGCCGCACCAGACATGCAATGGCGTTTAATGCAGTGGTTTTTCCTGCGCCTGTTGGACCCACAATCATGACGGACATTTTGTTCTCCATTAGCATCCAGAGATACGCGGCGATTGACTCGTCAATTGTTTCGTTAAGTATTAAGTCCACGATGGTTAAGGGGTCTTCTTTGAATTTTCTTATGGTAAAGCTTGTGCCTGCGGGGGTTGTTTCTTTGCCAAATGAGACTGCAAGCCTGTGCTTGCCCGGAAGCGTTAAGTCCACTATCGGATGCGCAATGCTTACGTGTTTGCCTTGCCTGTGCACTATTCTTGTTATAAAATCATCTAATTCTTCCTCTTCAGTAAAAATAACGTTGGTCCTTGCGTTGGCGTATTTTCGATGGTAAATGTAAACTGGCTTGCCTATTCCTAAACAGCTTATATCCTCTATTAACGGGTCGTTTATGAGCCCCTCAATTTTTCCGTAGCCGATCAAGTCTTTTTCAAGGTAATAAGTGATTTTTCTCAGACCCACCTGGGTGGTTCCTTCAAGAGCTTTTTGGTGCTCTTCCAGGATGATTGGAAGCTGTCTGCGGAATGAGGCAACAAGTGTTTCATCTATCCTTGGAGCTTTAAGTTCATACTCAAGGATGCTTTTTAGGCGCTTGTAGGATTCTCTTTCATCTCTTGACATTGGAAGTTCATCAACAACGTAGAAGAAGCTGCCTTCAGAGTCATCTTGGAACACCCAGGCATAAGAAAAAGGCGGATTAAGCGGGTAACTTTCAACTTGCGTGTAACCTTCAGGCACATGGTAGCCCTGAATGCCTAAGTAAGCGATCATTTCCTCGTCTGAGGTTTTTTCTTTTTCCTGAATTTCTTGTTGCTTTTTACCTAATTTCAATTTAATCACTCACTAGTTAATGTTAAAGTAACAGTTTGGTTTTGGCAACTGCATTGCAGAAAAGCCCTGCCCCAGCCGCTCGCAAAAATTCCTGACGCGGCAACCTCAGCAGGGATGTATATTTGCGGTTGACTTTGAGTGGCTGTTGTTCCGAAGCCAGATTCAACCCATGCAGTGGACGAGTCGTTTGTTATCCATATCCAGTATTCTTGGTTTCCGATTTGTGAAGGAAGGTCAAGAAACTGCGTGGTATTTTGGTTGTTTTGAGTTGTGCGTGTAAGAAGAGCGAGGCTTTGTGCAGCGACATACTCATCAATATTTGCCAACTGCTGGTTTTGCGCTTCGTTTTTTATGTTTACCATTGAGAGGCTGCATGTGGAAACTATGATTGTGCCAACGATGAGGGCTGCAAACAGCGAGTATACGTAGCTTGGAATTATCGACACCATCTATCTGATCCACCTCTCGATTGATACGTTAGAAATGACGATTTCCAAGTTGATTATTGAGCCTAAAGGTGCGCTGGAAATCGGGATGGAAACGCTTCCGTTGGCGCCGTTTAATTGTGAAGTTATCACAAAGCTTTCAGGTTGAGCAGGAGCTTGGAAAGTTTCGGTTGTTAATTGCATGCTTGTACAGGAGATTTGTAGGGGAAGCTCGCCCTGCAGTGCAATCGGGTCAGAGGAGTTCAAGTTTACTATGTAGATACGAATGTCGGTGACTGCTTGGCCATTTTCTTCACCTGCAGACGCATATGTGACGGCTGGTCGGTACTGCAACTGGAGTTCAGGGCCTTGCTCGCCGCTTGTTATGTAAAGCTGACTTGGTGACGAGCCGCTTTTGTTGGTTATTGTTTGGCTGTCGCCTTCCAGGTAAAGTTCTGTTTCGATTGAGGCTGAATATGGTAGTTCATAGGTGATTTGGCCTACTGACGCGTTAAAGATAGTTGCGTCGATGTCAGAATTGTCGTTGACACTCAGGGTCAAAGTGTTGTTGGCTGGTTGAATGTTTGTTAACCCGCCTGAATCACTCAAATCAAACGTGCCGCTGGAGCCAGGCTGCCCTAAAGTGGATAGAATAACGTTATTCAAGGATAGGAAGTTCTCTTTAGCCGCGGAAATCTGGAGAGATTGGCTTTGCGAGTTGATTCTTTCAATCGAAAAGTAATACGTAACTGAAATGATGCCAAGCGTTGACACTAAAAGAATCAGAAAGGTAACTGGCAAAGCTAACGCAGATCTTAGAATGAACAAAGCTTTTGAAGAGTCGATTATGCAAAGCTGCCACCAATTAAATCCTCTCGTACACATGTGCGTTTACCTAAGAAAAGAGGGAATAATGGATTAAGCAATTTGTGTGTATAAACAACTTACATATTAGCCGGCAAATCCCACCGCAATTTGACACGTTTTAATTCCCGGATTTTCTGACTTTAAAAATGTTTAAAAAAAAGAAAAAGGTGGTGGGGGGCTGAAACTTGTTAGATGTTTAACTTGAACCCGCTACGTATGCTTGGACGTTGGCTTCTTGGTAGTACATTGCTTGTGATGTGAAGACTGTTATTCCAACGGTGAGGCCGATGTCGTTGATGGTGATGCTGTCTGGAGTTTCAATGTAGACAACCATGCTTTTGCCCGAATTCAACGTTATATCGCCTGTAGCCTGCATGCTAAGGTGACTCCGCTGACTGTTGACGTACTGGTTAGATCTGTGTAAGTGAAAGTCATCGGTGATTGTGCTGGAGGTTGTTCCATAATAGACATTACTCCAGTCTGCTGCTTGTCCTCTGATAGTGATTTTGCTTATGACTACGTCGCGTCCGCCAGTGTTAATTATCAAGAATGCTGCTTGAGGGTTGCTGCTTGAGTCTTGTGGGCACCAGACATGGAGTTTTGTGAGTGCTAAGCTTTCTTCTTGCACGCGGGTGCTGGTGACGTTGATTGCGAAGTATGTGACGACGCCTGCGAGAAGCACTGAAACAACAAGAATAATCAGCGTTGTAACAACTGTACTAAGAGCCCAACGATTCTTCAGTATGTTCTTCATTTTTAATTCACTGAAAGAACAGTGGCGAATTTTTTCGATATGAAAATTTGTGTGTACAAAAAAATGTGACAGCGCACAAACATGCAGCAAACCATAGATAGCGCAAACAATCGCAAGCAACCTCTGGCTTAAAAGAAACTCTGCCATTTTGGAAAGCGCCCGAGGCGAAGCAAAATTGCACAGCTCGCGCCTTGCTTTCACACGGAAGATATAAATGAAGCCAACAGGGAAAAAATCAAGAGAAAAACCAGGAAACTTATGGAGCTAAATCGGAATGAGGTTTTTAGAAACTTTAATGAGGCTTGTAAAATTACATAAAATGTTTGTGTAGTGAGCATTTGCAAGTGGGCATGCACAGTTTTTGCCCGTAATGTATTTTCTTATTTCGTTTGCTTTTTTTGAACGCCATATTTTCTTGAATTGGTAGTCGGCTTCACGGAGGTTTCCCATTGGCCGGTCATAACCAAGAATACAGCATGGCCAAACGTCTCCAAACGGGGTGATCTGGCATGAGGCGTAGGCTGCATAACAGGGGATAACTTGCCTTTTTTCCTTAAGCACTTGAGCCGCCAGCCGGTAATATTCAAGGCGGAATCCTTGGGTTACTCTTGAAATGTTTTTTTTAGAATTCAGATAGTCAGTTCGGATGTGCTTGGACAATTCGTCAGCAAACTTCGCGTATTCATCTGCATCGGGGGTTATGTCGTCGTCTACGTTGAAGAGTTCAGTTCGGTGTTCAGCAACTTCAGTGATGTACGAGTCAGGAGCAAGCGTTTTCGCAAACTCATAGATGCCGACCGCATCAGCTATGTTATGTTTTGAAATAACCGTGTGTATTCCAACCTGAAAACGTGAAAACTCCTCTTTTAGCTTTCTAACTCGCTCATAAGTATCTAAAACTTTGTCAAAGTTTCCAGGAATACCCCGTATTTCCTCATGTTTCTCCCCTATCCCGTCAAGAGAGAGATTCAAGGTGAGGTTCGTGTCAAAATTTTTTTCAAGCATCTTTCTAACTTGACTTTCGATCGCTGTTGAAAGCAAACCGTTTGATGGGATATTTACGACGGCTGGATGGCAATGCTCGCACAGAGCTTGGAAAATTTCTGGTAAGTCGCGCCTTAAGAAGGGTTCGCCGCCGCTAAGAGTAGCCCAAAAGATTTTTCCTCCGAAATTCCTAAAAGTATTTTCGAATTCAGATGTCGTAAACTCTTGCGCCTTTAAGGCTTGATGGTCGCTGTAGCGTTTCCAGATTGAGCAAGTTTTACATTTGGAATTGCATTGATTTGTGACGCTAATTGTTAGACTAATTGGCAGCGACGGTTGCGTGCTGAGAACTCGAGATGACTTATAGTTTACAATCCTTGGCGCGAGCTTAAGAGCACTTTCAATCATAGTTATCCCTTCATAAAAGCTAACTTTACGTTTCCACTGTCTGCACTATTCCAAGTGGCTCGACTTTGGAAAGCAACATGGCTTCGGATACATTTTGAAGATTCTTCGTCGACTTAGCCATCTTCCATTTAATGGGCAACTTGTGTCGGGCGAAATCCCATTGAGCAAACAGAAACGCTATTCCCTGCAGTAAGATAAAACCGATTGCGTAAGTTCGCCCTTTTAGACCTCTATAGGGGCATGCTTTTAGGATATTTTTCCATTTAGGCACCTTCATTGTTGAAATTTTTCTGCCAATCAAAAACTCAAGCTGTTTATGCCCAACAAACACTCTTCTTCGCTGTGTAACAAAGTCTTGTACAGATGCTGGTCCCTTCAGAAGTACTTCCGCTTCGGGGCAATACATTATTTTGCATTTTTTCATCTCGCCTAGAACCTGAACGTAAGCATCATCATTTATAATGGCAGGTGGCAGTTCCCGGACAATTTCTAGTTCTAAAAGCCATTAATTCTCCGGTTATTTTTGGCACTTCAAGAGAGCTTTCATGATGAAGATTCCAAAGCAGATGACAACAGAAACCCATGAAAGTGTTCGGATCATTAACTGGAATAGGTCTTGCCCCAACTATGTCCGCATCTTCGTTTTTTAGAATATTTAGTAGACGAACTATTGCCTCGCGGCAAGGAATATTGTCGCCTCCGGTGTATAGCATGTAGTCGTAGTTCTCTGACTCTGCAAGAAGTATGTTCAAAGCAGAAGATTTTCCATTCCTCTCAGTTTCGGTAATTAATTGAACTCTTTGATCTTTCTGGCAGTAGGATTGGACTATTTCGTTAGTTTTATCTGTCGATCCCGAAGAAACTACGCATATTGTTTCAATTTCTGGTGGGGCATAGTTAATCAAGTTTTCAAGCAGATTGCCTATGTTCTGTTCCTCATTAGAAACGGTTATCCCAATCATTATACTCATGGTAGGGAAAGTGCGCGTTGGAGCCTTTACCTTAAGGTAAGGTATTTCTTCTTCAGAATCTGGAAATACGTGAATCGTCGTCACCGAATTCACCTTTGAAGAACCCGGTCATTTTTTGCAAAAACAAGATGTTGCTCACCTTTGCTCGATGAAAGCGAATTTGCTTCCCTTATTGCCGCGCGAAGTGGTTTTATGCCAATCCACAAGGAATTTCCAATCCAAACCGATGTAGACTGCACAATGCTGAAAAATGTCGAACCGAGTCTTCCTGCAAATGAGTTCTCCAACATCTTTATGAATTCCAAAATTGCGCGAGACCCTAATTTTGATGCCCCGTTTTTTCTTTCTTTGAAAATTATAGGGACTTCAGCTATCTCGCAACCCACATTTGAGCAGTGAAACAACATATCTATCTGGAAGGCATACCCGTTTGTTCGGACTTTTGACAGATCAATCGATTTCAGAGCCAAGGAATCGTAAGCACGAAATCCACTTGTGGCATCTTTTACGTTTAAGCCGACAACGAGTTTTGTTATGAAATTTGCCGATTTGCTTATAAGCCGTCTCATCGGTGCCCATTCTTCGTCAATTCCGCCTTCAGCCACATACCGAGAGCCTACAACAACGTCGAATCCTTCTTCAATCCTGCTAAGAAGGCGTGGGACGTATTCAGGTTCATGAGAGAGATCTGCATCCATCTCCATCACGGCTGCAACTTCAGGGTCTTTAAGCAATAACTGGAAGGCTTCTTTGTATGCGCTTCCTAAGCCAAGCTTTCCTGGTCTATGAATTACTGAAATATTTTCGTGCTTTTGCCCAAGATGGTCGGCAAGCTGGCTTGTTCCGTCGGTGCTGTTGTCATCAACTATCACTATGCGACTGCGAATGTTGTTGTTTTCGAAAACCTTAAGCAAACGATCAATGAGAACTTGAAGATTGGCTTTTTCATTAAAAGTGGGGATTGCAACTCCGACTTTCATCGATGAATCCCCAAAATGAATTTTCAATTTGGCTAATTCGGAGACCGGAATTGTTTCCATTTGCAGACCTTCTCGTTGAAGGTTTCTGTGCCTCAAAATCGTATTACTAAACTTGTGTGTTATCGTTTGCGACACACAAGCAACACATTGCCCCTAAAGCCATCTTAACAAGTTACATTTGTGGTTTTGGCGTCAACGCTTATTTGTTAATTTATAACCCTTACTTTTCGAAACGCAATGAATTGTGATGCAAATTTAGCATGGTTCTCGAACAGAATAATATATTAACATGCAAAATTTTAGAACCCCAACAAAAGCTGGTTGAAAATGCCTGCGTTAACTATTGAGAAGATACTGGTAACAGGAGGAACAGGTTTTGCTGGAAGATATGCAATTAAACGGTTGGTTGAAGACGGCCAGTACGTTTGTGCTTTGGTGCGAAATAAAGAAAAGCTATATGGTATCTTGGGGAAAGATGTTTTTGAGCGCCATAGCCTAAAAGTTATCGAGATGCCAAACCCAGAGAAAGCAACGGTTCCTGATTTGACCCGCCTCATTGAAGAGAATAATATTACAACGATAGTGCATATTGCAGGCATCGTCGGTGAACATAACATAGCTTGGAATAAATATTATGAAAGCAACGTATTATGGTCCAAGAATTTGGCATTAGCCTTTCTTAACGCCAAAGTTTCCCGTAACAAATTCATATTCACAAGCTCGGTGGGTGTTTACGGAACAATACCAAAAAAGGTTCCAGCTGATGAACAAACACCTTACAGTCCCGATGGAAAATACCATAAATCTAAGGTACTTGCAGAAAAAGAATTGCTTGAGCTAAAAACAAGTTCTGATTTGCCTTTAATAATACTTAGACCAACCATAATGTATGGAAATGAAGACACCGGGTTTCTACTTAAGATCCTCAGGTTAATGTCAAAGAAAATTTTTCCTTTATCAAAAAAGAACCCATCCATTCATTTGTTAGATGTAGAGCTTTTGGCGGAAACATATTCTCAATTGGCAAAATCAAGTATGAAAGTAAATGACTACATTTTCAACGTGGGAGACCAGAAACCAGTTAAAATTAGAGACTTAGCCGAAAACATCAGTACCTTCATCGATGCTGGGTACCTGTCAATTCCTTCTTGGATATTTTTTATTTTAAGGAAAGTGCTTTCAATTAATAGCCAGTACTCTGTATCGCTCAAACTGATAAGCCAAAATTGGTATTACAATGTAGACAAACTGTATAAGGCATTTAATCTTGAACCAGCAGACACCATTCAAGTCTTACACAAAAAATACATCACTTGGTACAAAGAAGCGGCGGCAGCTCGATAATTTTAAAATAAAACATTACAAGAACCTATCTCTTCAATGCAATGTTTTTAGTAAAACGTAATTATGATGACTCACCCATCGTTTAATGAATTCTGGAGAACCTTCAAACAGACTTTTTTGGGTCCGTTCATTAGATTGTTTTGATTTTGGAACGAGTGCCTTGAGAAATTTTCCGACTTCGTAAACGTCTAAGACGAACCAAGGTGCATCAAAAAGTCCTTTCTCTAGAACCTGGTACTTTTTGCTCGCTTCAGAATATTCTTCAATTGGTTTAATAGTCATGCTTTTGAGCGTTCCGTGATCCCATTTTTTTCCGAAGATTTTATGATATAAAAAATGAAGAAATACGCCGGGATTTCGCCAATTCTGTGTAACAATCAAAATGTACTTTGGCTTAAAATCCTCAAGTGATTTAAAGAACGTTTGGACATCTTTTTCATTCTCGAATTCGCAGAAGTTCCAAAGTAAATCGGGATAAGCATTTTTCTCAGCTAAACTTTTTGTTACATCTTTGCTGTTTCCCAGCAAACTGTTTTTCGGAAAATTCAAAGAAGACTGTATTCCATATTTTGCCGCCATGTCGCATATGATTTCTGTAAAAATTCCTTTTTCGTAGTTTGTGCCAAATCCTAATTCCAAGTTTGCTATCGTAGCTTCGGTGTTGCCAATGCTTACGTCTTTAGCTGTATTTACTGCTCGGCACATTTGATCGGAGACGGGAGTTTCAGTCTTAATCATGATTCTTTCAACAGCCTTCTCACTTGGCAAGCAATATGACGAATTTCAGTTCTTAATTTTTAGTGTGTCATAACCATTTCACACAAATTAAGTAATACATTCCAAGCAGAAAAAATGTTACGAGGCACTGCAATGAAAGGATGGCGGAGCATAAAGAATTCAAGTATTCGTGGAACGCTACTTTTGAGGGTTCATCTTGAAGAATAAAGAGATTCTGCTTTTTGCAGCCATATCTATTATCTTTACTTTATTGTATGGAAGCTTCATTTTCACTTCAAACAATATAATGATGGGCAACAGCCCCATTAATGATGCTTATCAAACTTTTGAGGGGGTCGCCCAAGACCTAACAATCGCACATTCCGGGCATTTGCCCACTGGGGTTTACTGGTTGCCCAACTTTTATGGCGGTTCGATAGCAACATGGTTTTATGTTAGTGATTTCCCAGATATAACACTCAGTCTTTTCACTTATATTAGCGCAGTTACCAATAACATGATTCTAGCGCTTAAAATCGTGGAGTTCCTCACGCTTTTTATCGCTCAGTTCTGTTCATACAAACTTGCCAAGTATTATTTTAAGAAAACATGGGTTGCTTGGATTTTCTCGTTAGCGTACACTTTCTCTTCTTACTATTTCAATGAAGTAAATGATGGACACTACAATTTTGTTATGGCAGTTGCCTTGTTACCTGCAGTTCTTCTCTTATTTGAGAAAATGCTTACCTCTCCAAATAGGAAGAACATGATTTTCGCGAGCATAGGAGCCATTGTCCTGTTTTTAACCGACATTCAAACCATGATTTTTATGATGTTTTTCCTTCTCTTGAGAATAGGCTACTATTTTGTCATTAACTATGGAAAAAATATAAACATGACTATTTTGAAGAGGGTTTTTGAGCTTATTGCATTAGTTGGACTTTTTGCAGCGCCTTTTCTGTTTAGTTTCTCAACTCTTCAGAACCTTCAGGCGCTTTCTGTAACTCCAAGTGTGATTCTTTCTTACTGGATTGCCGCCCCGTCCCTATTTTTTTTGAGACAAGCTAATTTTGCAAATCCAATGATTTTGAAATTTTACTTAGGAATCAGTCTCTTAGCGATTTCACTTGTGCCTATATTTATCTCACGAGCAAAATCAAAATTTGACCGCAGAAACTATCTTTTTTGCTGGGTAGCATTTGCATTTTTCGCGTTAATAGCTATCGGGACGCCTTTGACAAATTTAGTAACAACTTTTTTGGTAAGGGTACCTGATAGGGCCATGTCACTAGTTGGTTTATCGCTCTGTATGCTTGCTGGATATGGATTGCTATGCCTGAGCGACTTCTATAATCAAAGGTCAGTTAAGTTCCATTGGATGAAAAGTAAGTCGTTTAAGCTGTTACTGATTGTTTGCCTAGCCACGATTGTATTTGCCGACCTTACCATTGGACTGACTCCCGTAACTTCTCCAGTCATAGCGTTGACAGATGGTGATCATTTCATTCAAAACCAACAAGGAGATTTCCGTCTCTTAGCGTACCCGACAACATGGGCATCCACAAATTACGAGTCTTCCCTCATTGGCCATGAAATAATAGGTGAATCCATTATGTCTCTGAGGTCTTATCCCCAAAACAGCGCCTTGTTTACTCAGTTAAACAACTGCTTTTCCGCAATTTCTTCGGACAGCTTCAATAAGACCCGTGAAGATTGGAATACCAACGCGACTGAATTGACTTTGCTCGCAACATTATGCGGCGCCAAATACGTTTTGATTGAAAAGAATCAGACGCAGGCTTCAAATTACATTAATTTCTTTGACAATCAAACAAGATATTTCCGTTTAGCATTTAACAGCAATGAATCGTCAGTTTATGAAAACTTGAACTTTGAGGGCATGGTTTTCGCAGTGAAGGATAACGGGCAGTTACCCGTTCTGGCAAACTTCACCATTGATGACCTTGCGACTTTTAGTCTCGCCGCTCTTCTGCAAAATATTACAGCTGAAAACCTCTCAAACGCTATTCTTCCTGATGCACAAATAAGTTGTACTCAAAGCTTCAACAAAATCCACCTCTCGGGGAACTTGCCTGAACCTGCTTACGTGGTAATCAGCCAGTCTTACTATCCATATTGGGCTGTTAACAACGGTGACCCAACTACATTCACAAACTTCCTGAATGTTACGGCTTTAGAGATAGGCAAGGGAACATTTAATGCAACTGCCACTTTCTCTGTTGGAGATCAAACCCAGAACCTGTACATTGCATTCTATATTCCGCTGCTCTTGGTTTGTCTGCTTTTCTATGCAGATTGGAAAGCTAAAAAAGGCTTGTTCAAGTCAGCCTCAAGCCTGCTGATAGTCTCAGGTATAGTGCTGGCGTCTTTGGCGGTACTACAAACTAGCTCCGCGCCATCATTGAATTGGACTGACTTTGGACCTTTTAGCAAATTAGTTATTGAATTTGGCGTTTTAGTCGCCATTTTCGGGGTTTTCGGTTTTTGGAAAGATAGGGCGCTTGAGTTTGCCGGCGGTTTCCCCATAAATAACCCAAAATTACTCGTTCGCAACATAAAGGCACCACTGAAGAGCCGGGTGAACTCTTCTGATGAAATTAACAAATTCATAAAGTTCCTAATAGCCTCACTACTGATTTACATTGGTATAATCAATTTGCCCTTACCTCAATCGTACACCGTCAATTGGGCTGAGCCTGCCTTTGCCGGCGGTATACTCTCACTGATAGTACTGTTATACTTCATGAAAATTTCGCTAACAAACAAAAAACCTGCGCAGGCTATCATTGCAGTGACTGCCGAGCCTCCAAGCTCTAAGGATCCCAAACAAAATGACGGTATCCAGCATTTGCATTTAGGCATATTTGGCGGGCTAATGGGAGTCTGCGTCGGTGGCTTGCTGATGAGAGCGCTTACGTCATGTGTCCAAGACTATGTTAGTTTAGGTCTATTTCTCTGCACAGCGCTAGGTGGATTAGGCTTCGTAGCTTTAACCAGCGGCAGCAACAAACTGCGCGGCATAATCGGTTGCTTCTTCGGAGTAACTGCAATAGTATTTGGCTTAATAATGACCTACACCACTCCAATCTTAAGCGGCTACATGCAATTAACAAATACTGCAATCATGATTCCACTGTACAAATGGCACGAATATACCTTCGCAAGATTCGTTGCAATGCAACTATTCACCTCCGACAGCCTATTCTTCTCAATATTCGGCCTAGCCATCGCATACCTGGGCGCTCCACGTTTAGCATTTAACACTAAACCCAAGAAAAAATCTGCTAATTCTGTTTCGACAACATGACTGCGCCGAAAATTACGCACAAATTCTCTTAACCAAAAACCAACATTACCTTTTTCAGAGAATAAAAAAATGAGAAACATACTGAAGAATCGTTGGGCTCTTAGCACCGTTGTTACTACGCTGATTATTCTTGTTGTTTCAGTGCTTCTCGCAGGCGTCGTCACATACTTCGCAATCAACGTCACCAGCACCCGCGTGCAAGAAGAAAGCTTAACCCTCACTAAGCTACACGTATGGGTTCCTCAGGACTCGCCGAGCGATACTGAAGCGGCATTTTTAATAATTAATACCGGCGGAAGAGACGTAGTTATCGACAAAATAACAGTGCGAGGACAGTCAGCATGCATTCCTCCCTCTAATGATGGCACCAGAGACGTAGTTTACGCGACGACTACCAAATCCGTCACTGAAGATTTCGATTATAGATTAGCTGTGTGTACTGGCGGTGATCTGGTGCCGATAGACTCATCAAGCGCCGATGACCTTAGGCTAACTCAAGCTACAAGTGCCGTAACCTTGAATTCAGGCGACAGCATGGTTGTTTACGTTGCAAGTCCAGACAGCATCACCATAAACGACATAGGCCTCACCGTTGGAATAACAGTGTTCACATCGCAAGCAGTGTACTACCAAGAAGCCAACGTTCAAGCATACGTGCCAGGTTCAAGCTAACATAAGAGACCAACCCTTCAACTTACCCCCAACAAACATCCCTATTCTTAGCTCCTACAAATAATTCTGAAAGAGCCGTAAACTTACTTAGAAAAGATTTCAAGCTAAGATAGTGATTAATATTTTAACTGCAAGCCACTATTCTTATGCAGGCGACAATCTCACAGGTTTTTAGCAATAAGATGCCTGAATGGGCAGTCTGCAGGTAAGTTTTGGATTCAAAAATTCCAATGAACCAGATCACAATCCAAAAATGGGCTAACTTTGCGAAAAACACGAACTACAAAAATCTTAAATTAAAAATTGTCTGTTCTTGAAACAAAAATAAATTAAAAAAAATTAGCGGGATTGCTCACGTTCAAGTTTAGGTAGATCCCGAAGTGACTGGCGCATATGCTTGCACGTTAGATTCTCGGTAGTACATTGCTTGGGCTGTGTAGAGCGTTACGCTGACGGTTAAGCCGATGTCGTTGATGGTAATGCTGTCAGGGTTGACGATGTAAATTAGCATTGTGTAGCCAGATCTTAACACTAGATCAGTCGAGGCGTATTGGAATTCATATGTTCCAGAAGAAGAATCGTCAGGATTAAGTTGCAGGCTTTGTGCTGAGCCATCGTTGGGGTTAGCTGTCATGCCATTTTGGAAGTACATGTCTGAGGATACTGGCTTGTCTGTTATTGAATAGATTATGAATTGCTGTGCGCTTGCCCATGCGCAGTCTTGACCTCTGACAGCTATTTTATTGATGACTACGTCACGACCGCCAGTGTTAATGACCATGACTGAGGCTTGGGAGTAAGTTGGGTCTCCAGGGGAGGCTTTGGGATTGAGCCATATATGACTGTTAGTCAAGGAAAGGCTTTCTTCCTGCACTCTGGTGCTGACGACGTTAATTGCGAAGTAGGTGACAACACTCGCCAATAGCACCGAGATGACTAGGATAATTAGAGTTGTTACGACGGTGCTAAGAGCATATTTGTTCTTTAGCAGTTTATGGAAAGAAGTGTAATTCATTATGTTGTTTCACCTCCCTCTTTTATCGATAAATTGGTGAGTATGCTTGAGTTTAGGGTTGTTTGTGTGTTGAACATTGAACTCACTCGTTGGAACATCAGTAATTGTTTTTCTTATAAATGTCTTCTGTAGCGAGATTTAATATACAATATACTGGTTACAAATAAGAAAACCAAAGATTGATTAGCAGTAAGTAAAAAAAATTACACACAATTTCCCCAACAGCCCAAACCAAAGGCACGGGCATTCTATCGGCAAAAATGCTAAAGCAAAAATTTTCCAAGCCATAAACAACGACGGGCCAAAAAGACCCATCTCAACAATTGTAGCTCTACAATATTGATTCTCCCTTCATAAGCAATATTGTCCAGAACATGCACACGTAGAGTCATAGGCTTTGAAAGCTGTTAGCAATGAACCCCCCAAAGAACCCCCAAACAAAAATCTTACCTTTGGTCATAATTGTAGTTTTAGTTGTCAGTCCCCTATTCGTTGCTACAGCTTCCAGCCTACAATTAACCGCCACGTCAGAATATACAAAAAATGTACAACCTCAAGGAAGGGTAACTTATGTTGCAAAACCAATGTTTCCGGTGCTAATTAATCAGTCCCAAATACCAGTGGGAAGAAACTGGACCATCATCTGCCCTTTGCAAGCTGGACATAACTACCATATTTACTTTTACGGAGCCTATGTAAACGCTTCATCCTCAGCAGAAACAGACTATGACATCAATGTGTATGATCCGCAGGGAAACTTGGAAAGCTCCCATTTTGAATCAGCAGGCCTTTCACCGCATTTAGGCACAACCACCGATGACCCGCTTTTTACGCCAACTCAATCAGGCAATTACTCGTTTGTTATAATCAACGACCCGTTTGGAAGTGAAGCCGCTCAGCAAGCTACTTTCATGATAATAGAAAATCTCCAATGCGACAAATGGTATACCAGTTACGTGGAAGGCGCAAATAACAGCAACCCAAGTTTCTATACAAATTGGGCTTATGAGTTCGAAACCAACGCGTCATATGTTGAATTATACGTAAAAGTTCCAAATACACTGGATGTATACCAAGCTAGGCTTTACTTAATGAATAACGATAATTCTTCAAGCTTAGATGGTTTCCCATTAGCTTGGGAGCCAGGATTATATGGAAACCTGAGCGGTTCAGTTGGCGGCTACAACTTTGAACCTCTCGGCTATAGAGGCGTCGCTTACGCAAGCGAAGAATGCATTGGTCAACCCATGTTTCTGAATTACACCTCAACTAATAACGGCGAAAATCTCTATCATTTAGTGCTCATCGGCGAATACGGCTCAGGCACGGTACAGTTGATGTTAAAAACTGATTTTGCAAAAGAAACTTTGACGCCTATAACTGTTCCAAGTAGAGTTTATCCAGGCAACCTAACTCAAATAACTTACACCTCAAGCAATGCCGATTTAAATACAGCTCAACTTTCTTACACCACCGATAATTGGGCCAGCGCATCTGCAATAGGTATGGATGTGAGCAACCAAACATGCAACACTACGATTCCAGGGCAAGAGGCAGGGTCAGTGGTCCAATACCAAATTCGAGCAATTGACGTTCTTGAGAATAACTTGGAAGTATCAGGCAGCTACATGGTAAAGGAGCCGTTAACTCTTACTATTAATGCAACTGAAGATAAAATACGTCTTGGCGAAAACATCACAGTTAATGGGGTTCTAACTCCAAACGACAATAATTCCACAGTATCGGTGCAGTTCAGCAGCGTCAACTCCACCCAAATGATAAATTGCACTGTGGCTGGTAAGGATACTTTTGCGGCGACTTTCAAACCTAATTCTACGGGGCTTTGGGCTGTCACTGCAACCTGCCTTGAAACGCAAACATCTTACAGAGCAGACAGCCAGCAGTTAATGATAACTGTAGCTCGACCGCCCTTCTACGTAAAATACTCCCTCTATATTGTTGGAGGATTTGTTGGCGCGATGGCAGCGGGTGGCATAGTTTACTTTTTGAAGTTCAGAAGCAAATAATTTTAGAAAAACTGAGGCTGTCGAAGCAAGTATGCTGTTAATTTGTAGAAGCCGCAAAACTTATTTTAATTAACGAGTTAATAGCAGAGAAGGAAGCTGGGAACATGGATGATTTTGTACCGCTTTTAGAGGAAAAAGAGCTGCAAGAGGGCACAATGAAACTCATAAGGGTTGAAGGCTTACCTATTTTACTGATTAAGCAGTCTGGACAAATTTTCGCCATCGACGACCGCTGTCCACACATGGGCTGTGCCCTTTCAGGCGGAACTCTCGATGACAACGTAATAATTTGTCCTTGCCATGATTGGCGCTTTAACCTGAAAACTGGCGAATATGAGGATGAGCCGTCGATGAAATTGACATTTTATGAATGGAAAATTGAGTCGGGCAAAATCTGGGTTAAACTGGACGAATAGCCCAAAAATCGTGTGCTTTTGTTGATTGACTTCCTTTCAAATGGGATATGCCTCGCAATAGCGGTGATTTCTATAGAGCCATCCATCCTCTGTCTTTCGCTCCTTCTTCGTCTTCTGTCTCTCTCACACGCCTCCTCCCCGGTCTAATAGATGCATCTAATAGGCTCCTAATAGACGGCTAATATGCCAAAAAACCCGTCGCCGAAATGAACCCGAAGTCAAACTAATGCCAAAACCCAAGAGTTAAATTTTAAGCTATCTCCAAGCGTCTTTAGGCCAAACCCTGCCCTCGGCACCACACATTATTTTTCATCAGCATAAAAGATGCATTTAGGGTCATTATTTCAAGACACGGTACTTTTTCCTGTTGAGCACTATCAGCTTCTTAGTCAGATTTTTCTTGTCCAAATCAGTTCTAGCCAGAAAATTCACGAGAATTGGGTTTACTTCTTCAATAGTAGATGGGTGCACTCTGAGGATAATCATGCCGACTTGCTCTCGCTTGGAGAAGTAGTAGATTGAGCCAAAACCTACGTCATAGGTTATTATCACTCGGTTCTCTTTCTGGGCTAAAGACACAATTTCATCGTCTTCATGATTCTTCAAGATAGTTTCCGCCACAGCTTTCACGTCATAGCCTAAGTCTCGAAGCAAGCTTATTGTTTCTGGTGAAATATTTTCATCTGCTAAGAATTTGGGGATTTAAGACACCGCGTACTCGAATGCCTCTTCGTTCTTCATGATTTGAACGGCGTAATCGACTGCCGCTTTGATGTCTTCTTCCGTTAGGCTTGGGTAGGCTTTAATGATGCGTTTAAAGTCATAGCCAGCGGACAGCAGTTCGAGTATCAAGTAAACAGGGATTCTTGTGCCTTTGATCACAGGTTTTCCGCCCAAGATTTTTGGATTCACAACAATTCTTTCACTCAATTAGCATCAGCCCAGTCGAATCAAAGTTCCAACACATTAGTAATTACTGTAGATTGAGTTCAAAGATAAATAAGCTTTCTTCAATTAAGCGTTTGAATCGAAATCGAGTCGTCGCAGGTTCAAACCCTGCCCTTGGCACCAGACCTTAAACTTAACTGGCTAGCAGAATATTTTTTGTCAAGAAACCTTGACTGACCTTAGTCAAGAAAGTTTGACAAAAAACAATTAAGCAGCCTCATTTGCATTAAAGATAGTGGGTAGCTGTATGCCTAAGAGACTCTTGGCAATAATAACCATCATAGCATTAATTGCCAGCATGCAAGTCGCTCTGGTTGCTGAGGCGTACCCCAATCCACCTGCAGTCAATCCGAACCAAGAAAAACCCACTTTAACAATAAAAAACCCCCAAAACTATGCATCATACGGTGTAGACGGCGTAACTCTTGAGTTCGCTGTTACCCCGCCAGTTTCATGGAGCATATCCTATGATCCCTTGTGGCATCTTGGAAGGGTAGCCAACATAACTGCGTCTTTAGATGGGAAAATTTGCGGTACCTTCCTGCCTAATTCTACCGATTACTCTATTCAGCTAAACGAAACAGCCTTAGGAACACATCAAATAAACATCGAAGTGTTTTCTTACATTTACTATACGACACCAGCTTCTGGCTACCAAAACGTTGCTGTAGATATCGGGAATGAAACAATTTATGAATCTCAAATAGTTGTCTCGGACGCAGTTCATTTCACCGTTGTTCCGCCGAAAATTCTAATTCTCTCTCCTCAAGCCACAATCTACAATGAGTCTTCCGTTTCATTAGCGTATTCAGTCAATGAGACAACTTCCCTGATATATTTTAGCCTCGATGGACAGACCAACACAACGGGTCCAGCTAATCCAACCCTAAATTACCTATCAAAACAAGCATACAATGCCTCACTTTACACAACAATTCTAAATAACTTATCAAATGGAAGCCATTGTGTAACTGTTTATGCAGCAGACAGGCTTGGCAATGTAGGAAGTCAAACGGCTAGTTTCACAGTTAAAAAACCACATGTTGAGAATCCTAACACAAGTTCGTTTGAGCCAAATGTTGCGATTGCCGCTATTCCAGTTGCTGCGTTATGCGTGATTTTAGGTCTATTACTTTATAGGAGGCATCGAAAAATTGCTCAGTCAAAGACTTAAACTTAAAACACATAAGAGAACAACAACTATAGCCAATCAATGCTATATGGCAAAGAAAGCTGTAGGTTCCACCGTAATTCCCTTAATTCTGCTACTTGCCATATTACAAGTTAGTGAAGTCGTTGAGGCTAATCCGTTTCTGTATCCAGCCTCACCTAGCCCAGAAAAGCCCATTTTGACCGTAAAAAATCCACAGAACTATTCAACATATGGTGTAGACGGTGTACCTGTTGATTTCTCAGTTGTCCAGCCGGATTCATGGGGCGTACCCTTCGATTTCTTTTTTTATCTCGGCTACGTAACCAACGTAGAAGTATCTGTGGATGGAAATGCTAGCAGCTACCCCTACAACACCAATTACTCATTAATGCTAAACCATTTGCCTCTAGGAACGCATCAAGTAAACATCACAGTAAACAGTTACAGTATCTATACAAAACCAGTTTCAGGCAGCCAAAACATTCCTATTAACGTTGGAGGCGAAGGTCTCTACAAGTATCCAATTGTTGTCTCCGATACATTTTACGTCACTGTGACGCCGCCAAAAGTCCTAATTCTCTCTCCTCAAACCACAGCAACATACAATGATTCTTCAGTTTCATTGGTGTATTCAGTCAATGAGGCAACTTCTCGGCTAAGTTTTAGCCTTGATGGGCAAACAAACAGGACTGCCCCAAGTAATGCAACTTTAAATTATCTATCCGATGAGGGATACAACGCCTCACTCTACACATCAGTTCTGACTGATTTGTCATATGGGCGCCATAGCGTGACTGTTTATGCCGCAGACGTGCTTGGTAACATAGGAAGTCAAACAGTCAATTTCACGGTTGAAAAACCCCAAATGTTTGGGAGTGCTCTAACAGTTGCGGTTGTTGCTGTTCCAGTTGCTATAGTAGTCTTGATTGCAGGTCTAATACTTTATAGAAGGCAGAAAATGACCAAAAACACGTAGGCTTTTTTTATGAAGAATCCGAAAAAAACTTTGCTTATTTCGTTTCTTCTCTCAACGCTTCTCTTATCCGCAGCCAGCACCGTTCATGCTGTTGAAGTAATCGCCACCATACCTGTTGGTTCCGAAGGCTCGATGGCTTATGACTCGGGTATGAACGAAATATTCGTGCCCACAACTAATCCTAACGGCACTGTTTCGGACTTCGTTTCCGTCATTTCAGACGTCACTAATACGGTGGTTGCCAATGTGGATGTAGGCGCCTATGCCATAAATGCAGCTTATGATTCTGACCGGGGCGAAGTATTTGTGACTACAGCAAAAAACGTCGCAGTTATATCCGACAGCAACAACTCTGTGGTTGCAACAATCATCGTTCCCTCTGTTGGGGGGCTTGGAGACCTAGTTTATGATTCTGGTATGGGCGAAATCTTCGTAGAAGGAGGTGGCACGCTTTTTAATGAATCAATCCTTTTTGTTATATCAGACACTACTAACGTTGTTGTTGCAAACATAACAGTGGATCCTTGGGGTTTAGCCTATGATTCGTCTAAAGGAGAAATTTTCGCAAGCAATCTAGTTACGAAGACTATTTATGTCATCTCTGATGCAACCAATCAAGTTGTTGCAACCGTGGACATGAGCAAGCAAGCCTATGCCCCTGGCGGCTTCGACTTCGGACCTTGGACATTGGAATATGACTCAGGAAAAGGCGAAGTCTTCGTTGCTTTAGCTTTCAAAAACCTGGTATCAATTATTTCTGACAGCACAAATGAGGTGATTAAAAACATCACAGTTGGAAACAATCCTGCATACCTAGCTTATGACTCCGGCAGAAACGAAATATTTGTTACCAACATATTGGATAACACAACCTCGGTTATATCGGACACCACAAACTCCGTGGTGGCAACCATTCCAGTCGGTGGAGCGCCAGACTACATCGTTTATGATTCAGGAAAAAGTGAATTGTTCATAAATAACATTGCGCTCCCAGAAACCATTTCAGTCCTCTCAGATACATTCAGTATCCCTCCGTCGGCCAGCCCAACTATGTCTGCGTCGCCAAGCCCAACTGTGCCTGAGTTTTCATGTTTAGCAATTCTGCCTTTGCTTCTTTCAGTATTTTTTACAGCGGCGGTACTAAGGCATCGAAAAACCAAAAATTAAATAACAAATTCTCATGGCTGCAGAAAGCTGAGCCTTGCCTCTGTGTCTGCATGCAGAGCCCATTTAAGTGGAGACAAGCCCTCAGGCAAGGAACGCCTAATTAACATAACAAAAGAAAAAGGGAAAGAAGGGCGGGAGACACACACAAATGCATGCGAGCTAAAAGAATTAGAGTTAAGATGGTGCCTTCATGAGAAACGATGAATGTATAATAAAATTTCTTAATAAAGATGGAAGAGTGCTGCAGTCTTTTCAAAGAGACAAAGATGGCTGGTTTGAAACTAGTTCTAAGGGAATAGTTAGACGATGCACAGCCGAACAAACACTGTCACACCTGCTGCCGCCTCTTGCCGGCGTCAACAAAGCAATTGTAAAAGTGGAAAGAATACCGCCTAAGAACTTAGTTGAATACCAACTTAAACTACAACTTTTGCTGTTAAGCTAAGCTGCGCAAGATATTGCTTGGTTTTTGAATTTGTATTCTTTGCAGAACTCCCAGAAAGCCTCTGAAATCTTCAGAAGGGGTCTTTTTGGTCTTACAATGTAGAGTTTTCTTGGGTTTTTCGCCGCTTCATTGATTTTGACGATTTTTACAAAGCCAGCGGCTTGCGCTTTTTTGGCGGCGATTGAGGAGATAATGCTTATGCCTCTGCCTTCCGAGACAGCGGTTATCACGGATTCGGTGCTTCCAAGCTCCAACGCCACCTTCAGTTGGTCCGAGGGAAACTTGTTGCTTTCAAGCAGGCGCTCGATTTCTTTTCTTGTTCCAGAGGTTTCTTCTCGGCTGACGAAGGGATATTTGGCGATTTCGCTAGCTTAACGGATTCTTTTTAGCTAATTGGTGATTGCAGGGCACGATAAGTACGAGTTCTTCTTGTCCTACTTGGAGGAAATCAAATTTTTCCTCAAACCCCCGAATAGTGCCTACCGCGGCAAAATCCACGTTGCCGGTTTGCAGGCTGTTTAGGCTATTAATGCTGTCTTCGGTTTTTATTTTGAATTTTACGGCTGGATAGCGTTTTTGGAACTCAGCGATTAAGCTGGGAATTATGTGTTCTTCAGGGATGGTGCTTGCTGCAATGCTTATTGTTCCGCTGAGGCTTTGTTTGGCGGTGGAGATTTTGGCTTTTGCATCTTGGGCTTGTTGGAGGATTTTTTCTGCGGTTTCTTTGAGGGTGGCTCCTGCTTCGGTGACCTCTACGCCGTTGGCTGTGCGCTTGAATAATTCAGCGTCAAAATATGTTTCTAATGCTGCTATGTGGTGGCTGACTGTGCCTTGGCTTGTTTTGAGTTCTTTAGCTGCCACGGAGAAGCTGCGTGTTCTTGCTACTGTGAGGAATGTTTTGAGGTAGTCGAATCTTATGGTTTCCATGTGTTTTGCGTACCCTGCTTGAGTTGTATGCTTCTTGGAATGCTTATATGTTATTTGTTTTTGGGAGAAAAACGCTTATATTAGTTTTTTTAATAAATATTATTCAGTAAATTGAGGCTGAATGCTTTGGTAACATTCACATTAATAATAAACGAAGCACCCATACGCAAAAGAACGCGCCCTCTCAGCACTGCGATTCGCATGGACCTGCGACGTAGAAGGACACAAAGTAAAAATCTGGCTGTTTGAAAACGGCGTCTACCTCGCCAAAAAAGGACAAAAACCCGCTCAAGGCTTAACCAATTACGGCCAAATGCTGGAAGACCTAATCAAGGGCGGCATCGAAGTGAAAGCCTGCGTTGTCTGCTGCGAAGCCCGCGGCTTAACCCAAGCTGACTTGCTTGACGGCGTGAAAATCGCGACAGTTCATGAACTTGTCGAGTGGACAGTTAACAGTGACAAAGTAATAGCGTTTTAGGCGAATATTTTGGAAACTGAAAAGTTAGATGTTAAGGGAAAAATGTGTCCCATGCCAGTGGCATTTACGAAGCGCAAGCTTGAAGCCATGGCTTCTGGGCAGCTGCTAGAGGTTGTTGGCGAAGGCGAATTGGAGTTTGATAACATTCAGCGTTGGGTGAAAAACAACGGGCATGAAGTTGTTGAAACCGTCAAAGTCAGAGCAATGAGTTTAGGATAATAATTAAAAAACACTAAGCCGAATGAAAACCTGAGACCTGCAATTAAGGAGAAATGAGAAGTTTGGGATTATAGGTTAACTAAAGCTGTTCCAGTCCACGGATGCAGCTGCAAGCTTCCGCAGTACCAGCTAGGTGCTTTGCTTGATAAGGCAGGTTTAACTGATGGTTTCGGCGAGATGTGCTGGCTGGTCCATGGGAGAACTCCAGCGTCGTAAAAATCGCCGATGGAATTGCAGTTTTGAACACACTTGATTTTTTCACGCCTATGGTTGATGAACCTGAAATTCAAGGCAGAATTGCCGGAAGCAACGTGACCAGCGACATCTACGCTTTGGCAGTCACCAAGATTGTCAGTGTTCTATCGATTATGGCGTACCCCGAGAACATGCCAGACGAATTAGCTGTAGGCATGCTGAAGGGATTTGGCGATTTTTGCCGCGAAATGGGAGCACCAGTCGTCGGCGGCCACACAATTCGGAACCCTTGGCCAATTATCGGCGGCGCCGCGACAGGCGTTGCTGACCCAGAAAAGATCGTTTATACTCGTGGAGCAAAGGTTGGTGACCGCTTGTTTTTGACTAAGCCGCTTGGGATTGCGCCTGCGATGGCTGCGTACCGTCTTAGAAAAGAAGTGGAAGGACGAGAACTGCTCAAAGACGTGCCAAAGGAACTGGTTGAAACTGCAATTAAAGAAGCCATCGAGGGAATGACCATGTCGAATAAGCCTGTTGCTGAAGCCATGCAGAGGGCTCCAGTTCACGCCGCGACAGACGTGACTGGGTTTCGGGCTTAAGGGTCACGCTGAAAACATGGCGGTGCTTGGCAGGGTTGATATTGTGATTGACCAGTTGGCGGTGATTCGTGGTTCGCCGGTTTTGGCTGACATTTTTGGTTACCCATTGTTGACTGGTGAAGCAAAAGAAACGGCAGGTGGAATGCTGATCGCTGTAGCTAAGCTAGGCGCTGATGATTTGTTGGATGAGTTGGATAAGCGCAATGTTAGGCATTTTGAAGTTGGCTGCGTTACTGAAGGCTGTGGGAACGTTAATGTTCTCAAAAAAGCGAAAGTCATAGAAGTATAATGTTTGTCTGGGCTTCAGTGAAATCGCTAAACTTAATTCCTCTCAAGCCCCTAAGTAAGAAGCGGTGACTGATCATGTGTGCTTTAGGTTATGCAGTTAAACTTTGGATGATTAACGAGAAGGGCGAAGCAGTTTTCGGCGACGGCTTAGCCGATTTGCTTGAGGCAATCGATAAGCACCATTCGATGATAAGGGCTGCGGAAGATTTGGGTATGTCTTATCGTTATGCGTTGCACAGAATCACTTTGGCTGAGGGTCGGCTTGGGCAATTGCTGGTTATTCGGGTTCGGGGTGGTGCGAAGGGCGGTGGGTCTTCTGAGATTACAGATTTCGGCAAAGAGCTAGTTGTGCGGTATAGGAAGGCTCGGGAGAAGCTTGATGGTGTTTTGAAAGAGCTTCCGTAGTAAGAGCTGCTCTTTTTTGGTTGTTATTTGTTTGGTGGATGACAAGGTTTATTTTATCGATGTTACAGGGTGATAACATCGGAGTAAAGCATGAATCCAAACACACCAACCATGCACAAAGGTACCCTAAAAATCGCCACCGCAGACCTAGTCCTAATGGCGCTCTTCGCCAGCTTAGGCTTAGCGACAAAAAACCTAGTCCACCCCTTAGTCGCCACCATAACGGGCCCACTCTACATCCCAACGGGCGCCGTCGCAGGCGGAGTCTACATGATGTGGCCAGTATTAGCATTCGGCTTTGTCCGCAAAGTCGGCGCTGCCTCTATGACGTCGCTCACACAGGCCTTCATCAGCCTGCTAATGCCCTTCGGAAATTTTGGGCTTCTATCATTTGTAATCTATCTGGCGCCAGGCTTGGCAATAGACGGCTTCTTCCTGCTTTCAAGACACAAAGCCTGCTGTGCGGCATGCTGTATCGGCGCCACAGCTGTCGCTAACGTTGTTGGAACCATTTTGGTAGGCGCATTAGTTCTTATTCTGCCATGGGTTGTGCTATCCTTTCTTGCTGTCGTTGCGGCAATAAGCGGTTGCATAGGCGGATTCATCGCAAATATGCTCCTAGTCAGAATCGGAAAAATCGGTTTTGGAGGAAAAATAAACATTGGACAAAAATAAAAAAATCGTCCTTTCAATCGCGGTCATAGCCGTAATTGTCATTGCTGGGTCATCAGCCTATTTCTTAATCAGTTCACCTGCAGCACAATCGAACCTTCTGCCATCGGCACAGCCACCTCAAGCAAAAATCACGGTAACAGGCGACATCTCAACTCCTACGACATTAACAGTCCAAGAGTTGTCAGCGATGCCGCTAACAAACGTGACAGCTACAATTAAAGGAGAAACTGCAACATACGTGGGTGTAACCCTTCTTGAACTTCTAAACAAGACAGGCGCATCATGGGACACAGGCTTCATCACCGCAGTGGGCTCAGACGGCTACAATAAAACCATAAACTTCTACCAAGCCTACAACAGCACCCAATACCCAGGCAAAGAAATAATCTTCGCTCTTGCGGAAAACGGCAAATGGATACCTGGCACTTCAGACGGACCCTTTAAACTAATCGCGCCTAGCCTCGCGTCTGCATACGACGTGTACAGCGTCACGGAGATCAACCTGCAACCATGGACCATCAGCATTAGTGGAACAACTAATCCGATGACGCTGATTGGCAGCAACATAACAGAGTATGAAACACAAACCGTGCAAGCAGCCTTTGCCCCAGGCAGCCAACCGCAAATAACGGCCAACTGGACAGGCGCAGTCTTATGGAATATTCTTCAGGCAGGCGGTGTACCTGCTGGGGCAAGCAGCGTTACCGTAACAGGCATCGACGGGTACAGTCAGCAATTCACGCTTTCGCAGGTGCAGAGCATAGGCATGCTGATAGGATACCAAGAAAATGGGCAATACTTAACGCCAAACATGGGTCAACCATACCGCCTTATTCTGCCATCGCAAGACTACAAATGGGGAAGATACTGGGTCGGCTGGATCGCCCAAATAACCGTATCGTGAAAGGAAGCGTAAACATGAAGAAAAGCACAAAAATCGCCCTAGCAATCCTTATTGTTTTGGTTGCGGCAGCGGTTCCCCTTTATTTCCTCAGTCGCCCAGCCTCTGTGCCCCAGGGAACTCTTCAAATCACGGGTCAAGTAAGCAACCCCATGAATATCACTTTGAGCCAACTTCAAACGTACACTCCAGTGACGTTGCAGGTTACTTTGACTTCAAGCAGTCAGCCTTCAGGGAACGGCGTCTTCAACTACACAGGCGTCCCAGTAAGCACGCTGCTGCAAAAGGCTGGGGTGTCAGCAAACGCCACTTCAGTTTACGTTCAAGCTTCAGATGGCTACGGGACAACCCTTTCAATGCAGGATGCCATGAACCGGAAAACCATCATAGCGTACGAGAAAGACGACGCATCCTTGGCCGCACTTAAAAACGGCGGAGAAGGACCGCTGCGGCTGATTATAGGCACTGACCAGTACGCGCAAAGATGGGTAAGCGGCGTAGTTTCAATTCAAGTCAGCTAAGCACCATCGCTTTCTGCTCAACTAAATCAGCAAGCTCTTTGGTTCGCGTTAAACTCTCAAGGACTGGAAATCCGAACACTTCGGCTTTTTTGGTTTCGGGCTGTGACCCCAGAATTAAACCTGAAATAGCAATTGCTGAGCCATCCAGGTAGCTTTTGGCTTCGTCAGCGGTTTTTGCCGCGATAATTTTCGGCATGGTTTTCTCTGATTCAAAGCCTTCCAAAATGACATAATCCAGCTCGTTGAGGTGGGGCAAAATCTCCTTTACGCTGAGGCGTTTTTTGATGAACACCACGGTTTCGTCTCGTGGAACTGCCACTATGACTTCTGCCCCAGCACTTCTGTATCTGTCGGTTTCGGTGGCGGGTACATCTAAAGTTGGAATCCTCACCATCTCCTTTACGGCGCCGACACGGTGTCCGCGGCGTTTCAGTTCACCGATTAAATGCTCAATCACCGTTGTTTTTCCCGAATGCTTTCCCCCGACAACTGCAACCAGTTTTGGCAAAGCGCGCACCTCTCCAGCCTTTTACAGCAAATTGAGGCATATATTGTTTGATGCAGAAAACAAAAATTTAGGCATAATTTAATAAAGCCAGCCAAATTGATTTTTAAAGTGGAGCGTGAACCCGTACGGTTTTAGTTGTCGCTGCGGTCGGCGTGAGCGGTTCAGGAAAAACAGTAACCTTAGAATACTTAATTTCTCGCCTTTCAGAGGAAGGCTACAGCGTCGGCTCAATAAAACATGTCCACCACAAGGGCTTCACCATGGATAAAGAGGGCACGAACACATGGCGCTATGCCAAAGCGGGCTCCAAAGTAATCGTAGCCATCTCGCCTGAAGAAATAGACATCATCAAGAAAACCCAGATGGCGCTCAACGATTTAGACAAAATAATCGCTCTGCTTGAACAGGAAAAACTAGACATTGTTTTCATCGAAGGCTTCCACAGTTTAATCGCTAAAAGGCAAGACGTTCCCAAGATTATCACTGCAAAAGACCAAAAGGGGCTTGAGCAGACCTTGGAGGGCACAGTTCCGCCGATCCTAGCGGTTGCTGGAATAGTGGCTAAAAACTCCAGCAGCTCCGCCTACTCTGACATACCGTTCATTAAGGTTCCTGAAGAGGGACAGAAACTTGTTGCATTGATCAAACAGTGTTTAGAACAAAGCAAACCAGCCAAGAAAGCGGTTAACTGAGGAAACTGCGATGACTAAACGGGCGGCACTCATATTGGCAGGAGGAAAAGCCCGCAGGTTCCAGTCAAGAAGGGCAAAATGGGAAGACAAGGCCCTCGCAGAGCTTTCGGGAAAACCCTTACTGATTCGTGCCATAGAAAACGTTGGGGGCGTTGTTGATGAAATTGTGGTGTCGGTTAGCGACGAGGAGCGGAAGGAACGGTACGCTCAAATCCTAAAAAACAACGGATTAATTGACATTGAAATTGTGGTTGACGAAAAAAATCTTATCAGCGGTCCCGTTGTGGCAATCATGTCGGCCTTAAAATCTGTCCAATCGGATTTTTGCCTGACTTTGCCCTGTGACATGCCATATCTGAAACCCTCCGTTGCCGATTACCTGTTTACGCAGGCGGAAGGTTTTGAGGTGACGGTCCCAATGTGGTCCAACGGCAGGCTTGAAACCCTCCTGATGGTGCTTGAACGGCGCAGTGGTTTAGAAATCACCGAGACGCTGTGCAAGCTGAATCGCCCGCGCTCAGACGACATACCACGAGGAGCCTCCAAAGTACTGTTTCCTTCGCCAATGAAGCATATTAAGAAGCTTGACCCCGAATTCAAAAGCTTCATCAACATAAACTCCAAAGAAGACCTCGGCAAGCCGCAAACCCGCCACCCGCACAGTTCGGTCACAGAAAACATGAAGTTAAATCTGGGTGCTTTCCCAGTTTCCGATTTGCAGCTTCTAAGGGAAGGCGCCAAAATGCTTCAAGAAGGCAAATTTTCAGAGGCACAGAACACGTTTTCTTCATGCGCAGCTAATTTTGAGGTTGCAGGCTCGTTTTTTTGGGCAGGGGTAAGCCGAGAAAATCAGGGTGAAGCGCTACTGAAGCTGGCGCAGCGCCAACTTGCCTCCGACGCAGCGGCTGAACGGGATTTTGAAGGGAAAGAAGCGTTCCTTAGGGCTGCAAACAGCTATCGATGCGAATCTGAAGTCTACGAGGAAAACCGCTGCTGGCTGCTGGCTGAAAGGGCGCGGGCTGATAAAGCATGGTGCGAATCTTGGGCTATGGGGAAACAAAGCCACGTCCGCAGGTACCCGCCAAAGTACGGCGGTGCGCCTACGTGATTTGCGATAGTTCCAGTTTTCCGAACAAGCGGACTTCAATTTTGGTGCCTTTTGCAAAATTTGTGTGCGGCGGAATTATCGAGTACCCGTTTGATTTTACAATGGTTGTTAAGGCGCTTGAGCCGCCCTCGACCTGCTCAGCTAAAAGCTTGCCATCACCTCGTTTTAAGTGAAGAAGCAGAAACCGGAATTGCGGACCCGAATCAACCGCTTCTGAAAGCTCAGCCATTAAACTGGGAAGCAAGCCGTCTCCTTGGTGACCGCAGTAGAGGCGGATTAAGGGAGCGGCAAAAAGGTAAAACCCAGCGATGCAGGAGCCGATGTGACCAGGCAGCATCACAACGGGCTTGCCTTTGACCATGCCGAAGCCTGAAACGGCGCCAGGTCGCAACGATACGCCTTGCACAACTACGCCCGGTTTGCCCAGCGAGTTTACAGCGTCGGGAACAAAATCTTTCATCCCCACCGAGGTGCCGCCGATGGTAACAACGATATCCGCGTCTGCGAGGGCTTCACCGATTTTCGCCTGCACCTGGTCTAGTGCGTCAGGCATTATCCCCTTAAGCTCGGCGGCGGCGCCTAATTCGGAAGCTAAAGCAGCAACGACTAAGGCGTAGTTGTTTGCGATTTTCGATGGGTCTTTTCTGCATTGTTTGATCAGCTCGTCTCCTCCCGATAAGATGGCGATGGTGGGCTTTTTGAAAACTTCCACTTCTGAGAGCCCGATTGATGCGAGCAATCCGCTGTCTTGTGGCCGCAGAACCTGCCCACGCTTGAGAAGAAAGTCGCCTTGTTTTACATCGTCTCCGAGCGGTATGATGCCCTCGCCCGATTTGATTTCGCGGACAACTTCAATTTTGTCGCCGCTTAGGCGGGTTTCCTCCACTTTAACGGTTGAGGAGGCACCTTTGGGTATTGGTGCTCCGCAGGCAACGTAGATTGCTTCGCCGCTTGCCACCTCTGCACTGGTTGGGTAGTCGGCTGGAAACAGTTTGCCCACAACTTTGAAGACGGCGGGCTTAGCGGTTGAGGCGCCCGCGGTGGTTTTTGGGTTGATTGCGTAGCCATCAATGAAGATTTTATCGTAAGCTGGGATGTTAATTGTTGAGTAGGCATCTTTGGCTAGGACTCGGCCTAAGGCTTCAGCTAACCCGATTTTTTCGGTCGATAGCGGCTTTGACCCTACTGCAGCGAGCAACTTGGCTTGTGCTTCTTGCGGATCAGCACGTTTTGGCAGCCGCCTAATATCAGGTCGATTCATCACAAACGCCTACAGGATTATTCGTTCAAGCCCAGTGTAAATATTCATGCGTTTGCCACGCACAAACCCCACCAGTGCGATGTTGGCTTTTTCCGCCGACGAAATGCCTGAATTCAAAACCGCCGCCACCGACGCAACGATGGGCAAGCCGACTTTCGCCGCCTTGTAAATCATGTCGCCTGGCACGCGCCCAGTTATAATCATGAAGCACTCGCTGAAATCTTCCCTGTTCAGCGACGCCTCTCCGATAACTTTGTCCACAGTGTTATGCCGCCCAACATCCTCGGAGAAAGCCACCATTGTCCCATCTGCCTTGAAAATGCCAGAGTCATGCAGCCCCCCAGTTTCTTTGAAGCCTTTAGCGCGGCTGTTCATCTGGTTTATGCAGTCAAGAATAACCTGCGCTTTCACTTTGAGCGGCGACTTCACGACGGGTATTTTTTCGTCATGTTGGTACGGCGAGGTGCTGGCTTTGATGAGGGGGATGATGCGGGTGCTGCGGCGCGAGTTTTTCATGCGCTCATCCAAATCCACGCCTGCCTTCAGCTTAACGTGGCAACTGTTCTTTTGCTCATCTGAGCTTAACGATTCGATTTCGTCAACCCCCCTCAAAATGTCCTCGGCAAGCAAATAGCCGACCGCCAGCTCCTTGAACTGCGAAGGAGAACACCAAATAACAAACGTGTAAACATCATTAAGCGAGATTTGCAGCGGAACCTCTTCGGCAACACAGTCCTTTGTTTTCTCTGCCTTCCCCGTTGATAAGTCAAGCCTAACCATGTCAACCTGACGCATAACTCTGCCCTCTTGTATTGTTGTTTTTGAACCCAGCGCCGTTGATAAGGCATTCGGCTATCTGACTCAAGAAGAAGACCCGCTAAAATCATAATTTAAAGCTCATGGTTCATTTTCAGGATTGTCTTCTTCGCTATCGTCATCGTCAAAAGGGTCATTAGGCTCTTCTTCTGTTCGCAAAATAATTTAACCCCCCCTCCTTTTATCCTTAATCTATTCGACGCTTTTATTTTTTAGGAAATCTTCAAATTTTTCTTGCTCACCTATGCAATTATAGAAAGCATGATCTAAGATATTTTCTTGTTCGAGGGACTAGTGGTACTCTTTCTCTATTAGCCCACCAAACATATTCTATTCCGTTTGCCTTTAAAATATCTTGTCTAGTTTTGTTTTTCAGTAGCGCACACTTGATAGAAACTTCGCATTTTGAACAGTTATCATCACATTTTCTAGGTACAGGCGTTAATCCACAAGCCTTACACTCAATTGCGATTTTGGCATTCGGTACATAGAAATCAATTATTGCATGTGGAAGAAAGGGAAATCTTACTTGCTTTTGTATTTCACAATTAGGAAAAATCTTTTTTAGAATACCTAAGGTTTCTTCTTCCCACTCATCACCACTTGCTTTTCGTGGTTTGTCTGAATAATGCGGACCGTACATTTGAATCAGCCTTATTTTATATATTGCCGTTAATTTCACCTTA
>CAVXXA010000015.1:0-27598 GCA_963765605.1 Candidatus Bathyarchaeota archaeon
ATGAAACAGACCAGCATTAAGCAGATAGCAAGGCAGCGAATTCAAATACTTTTTGAACAAGCAAAAACCGTTTCCAAGACTAATCCTCAGTTAGCTATACAGTACGTAAAGTCGGCGCGGAAAATTGCTATGGCTGCGAGAATTCGTTTGCCCGTTGATTTCAGGCGGCAAACCTGTAAAGAGTGCAACGCTTTGTTTGTGCATGATGTTAATTGCCGAGTTAGGGTAAAGCAGAAAAGGGAGCCACACGTCGTTATAACATGTTTAAACTGCGGCAACCAAACCCGTATAATGTTAAGGAAGAAAAAGGAGCAGAAGGAACTTGAGCAAAATAACTACCCGAATGAAGCGGCACGTTAGGCACGTATTGAAAGATGAGAATCCAACCATTTGGGTTGGCAAAGACGGCTTGACTCCTCCGTTGATAAGCGAAATTGAGAAGCAGTTGCAGCAGAACAAGATGGTGAAGGTTAGAATTCTGCCTGCAGCTTTGCAGGGAGACAATACGGCTCAGTCGATAGCGGCTAAGGCTGCTGAACAAACCGCCGCTGCATTGGTTGAAGTCAGGGGTCACGTATTTATTCTTTTCAGGAAACGCAAAGCAGTAGAACCAATTGAATAAGGCTGGAAGTCAAGAATTCAGCAATGAAACCCATTTTCACTTAAAAAACTTAAAAATGTCACGCTGAGCTGAACATTTATGGCGAACACAGGACAAATGGCTAAGGCGAAAGTGTGGTGGCTAGCCTTTCGCTACCACTTTGTACCCCCAGCATTTTTCCTGCTGTCTTAGGCGGCTTAGTCAGCTGGGCAACCAATGCTGGATTCACTGCGCTGTACTTTCTGCTTGTGCTCGTAGCCATTATAATCAACCACATTGGGTTGAACATTGACTGATGACTATTTCGGAAAATTATGATGACCCGAAACTGATGGCTCCAGCAAAGCTTGCCATGATAAAAGCACACAGCGTCACCAGCTTCGGCTTAATCGCAGGCTTTGCAGTCCAAGGGCTGTTAAACGGGGCGAACAAATTTCAATTATTATTTATCTTAGCGCTGCTTGCTATCGCTTATGCCCCAGTAGCATGGATGCTTCTTAAAATAAAAAAAAAGAAATTAACATCTTGGCGTTAGACGTCAAAGTATTGGATTCCAATCGGGAATTGCTGCGGCACAAAACTTTATACACCAGTTCATTGACTGGTAAAATTATGCCAGCTGTTAAAGATTTTATGTCAACGAACGTCATCACAATTGATGTTCAGGGAACCGTGCTTGAGGCTGCGAAACTTATGCACCAGCAAGATGTAGGTGATCTTGTAGTTATGGAGGGTGTTGTAGCTAAGGGCATAATTACTGAAAGAGACTTAGTCAGAAGGGTAATGGCGCAGAAAAAACCGTTCGAAACGAAAGTCTCTGAGGTCATGTCAAATCCGCTAATAACTATTGAGGAGGATGCCTCAATCAGGGATGCGGCTCGGAAAATGGTCAAATACAGAATAAGGCGGCTTCCAGTTACCAAGAAAGACGTGTTGGTAGGCATAATAGCCACTTCCGATTTTGCAAGGCACTTAAGCAAAAAAACCCTCAGCGAAGAAATACTTGACGCCATGAGCCGATACCCCTTAACCGCTCACTCATAAGGCACCGCGCACGCGTTTTCAAAATAGTTAAAGGAATATCTGATCTTCTGTGTTTCAATATTTTGTTCATGATGCCCTGCGCATAGTTGACCCTGATAGAGGACAGCTGCCTAGTTTGTCCATGCTAGGCAACTAGTGTACGCTACTAACGGTTGTCCTGTATATGGGAACTGTAGGTCTATAGTCTCGTATGCTCCTGCATCAAGAGAAGTAATGGTTGCTGAAGTGTCCAAAGCAGTCGTATTTCCATCCTGCACACCGTTAACGTTGACTGTGCAGTTGTTTGCTTTAGCGTTTCCAACGTTAACAACGTAACCTGTAATATGCAGGAACGGCGCGTTTGTGTTAGACCTGTTGTCTGTGTACTGCAAGTCCGACGCTTACGAGTTTTGGCGTGTCTAACTTTGTCTGGAGGCTGATTATTTGGCTATCTTTGGCTTGTAAACTGCTGTTTTGTTGCGTGTAAACGATTACTGAAGCGCTAAATCCCACTAATGATATAATGCACAAAGCGGTAAGGGCTATGACAACTTCGTTTCGGGAACCTATTTTCTTTTCACTCATCAATTTCACCTCGTTTAACTCTTTATTTTGGCTCAAGACTGGTCTAACGCGAATTTTTGTTGGGCGCACTAACGTTTAAGCCGTTGATTACCCATTCGCCGACGCCTAAATTGGATAGCTGCTCGTCGCTGCCGTCAATCACATTTTTGAGAAAAGCCAAATCCTGAGGGTCGATTGTTCTCCCAGCAATTTGCGTTCCAATTTTCGATAGAATTCTCCCGCCTAGTGAGTCTGGATGGGCTGTGACGAGAACGGTTGCTATGCCATTTGAACTTAGTACTTCCAGGATTGCTTGAAGCGGAAGATTTTCAGCATCCTCAACCACTAAAAGAAATGGCTGGGATAATCTTTTCTCGCCTGCTTTGAGCCAACACTTTAAAATGTTTGAGAAATAAGTGCTTTTTTCCGTCAGCGTCGAGTTTTCGAGCAGTTATTATTGTGACTTGGCCTTGTTTAATTTTTTTAGTTATTGAATCTATGACTAATCTTTGCATCGGCGTTGATTATTTCAGTGTGAAAGTTGAATGGATAGTTTTTGCCTAAGCTTGAATCTGTACGTTATGGTCGAGTATTCGTTGTTTGGATCCAATACCACTATTGGATAACTCGTTTTGTTGGCAAGTTCTTCAATGATAACGGTGGCGGTATGAGTTTTTCCTGCTCCGTCTACTGCGCAGATAAGCGTGTGCTTGCTTGTTAGGTCAGCGGCGTCTAGGTAACATTTTATTTGTTCGTCATTAGATCTCCCCAGAGGCAGCTACGATTTCTCCTTTCCCCAAATAAAGTGGCTGCGTCATAGGCTTTTCCATCTGTTCCTCGGTTGAACGCATCTTCCAAGAACGAGGCGTAGGGCATGTAAACGCGGCTGCCGGGATTTGGCGGTACAAGTAATTTGCGCAGTGGGTGAGCTTCGTTTCTCAGGTCGATGTAACCGATTATTTTTGCTGTGGCTAACATTTTGCCTATGCGGTCGCCGATGGTTGAGCCTGCAACTTCTTCGTAACTGGTTATTTCTTTAACTTCAGCCAGCACTTGGCATGCATCGCCGTATTTGGGTGGTTAAAGCAGATTATGTTTTGTTTTTCGATGCTTTCACGGTTTTTCGGGGGGCTAACTAAGAAGCTAAGTTGAGTGGTGCTTGTGTCGTTGGTTACTAATCCAAAATGTTCTTTTATGCGTATATCCGCTAGATCCATTAGCGGTAAACTCCTTAAAATTAATCATATCTAGTTAACTTAGCGCTGAATTTTAACCTATCGGAAAACAAAAAATCCTCCCAACGCAATTGATACAAGAGGCAAAGGATTTTTCTGCATTTTAAATATATAAATTGGCGCTCATTTGGTTGTGGAACAATCATCCACTCATTCTTATATACCGCTCGAAGTTACCTAGCTCCAACTGGAGAGAAGCATTTTAGCGATTACTCTCTCTCCAAAATAGGAAAAGGAGAAAAATTTTTTGCGAAAAATAACTAAACTTAGACGTTCTATTAAGGCTATATCGCCAATAATTTCAGTTTTACTAATGATAGCAATAGCCGTAGTGGCTTCGCTTGTCGTCTATGCCTGGGTGATGGGGTACATAGGCGGCTCCACCAACAAAACAGGAATGGCAGTAGACATTCCAAGCTACGCGACAGACCAAGCTTCAGGCAACCTGATAGTTTACGTACAAAACGTTGGCCAAGGCGTTGTCCAACTTGATCCCGCCGGCGCCATCTACATAAATAATACTTTAGCAACAATCACCAAAGTAAATGGAAACGCTGCAACAGGACTCATATCAATAGCCCAAGGACAAACCGTAGCCCTCCTCGTTAACAGCCCATACAGCGGCGGCGAAGTTGCCATCAAAGTGGTAACAACCAGCGGAGCATTCATGCAGATCACAGGCATTGGCAGTTCAAATGGTTCAGGCGGCGGCAGCGGTGGCGGAACTTTAACTACAACAACATTAACCGCATCGCTCAACCCAACCACACTTACTCTTGGCCAACCTGTCACCACGTCGGGCACTCTAATGGCTGGAACAACAGGCGTCTCAGGAGCAATAGTCACCGTCACTTACGTCTTGAATGGGGCAACCGTTCAAACTGATACGGCGACGACCGGTACAGGTGGCGCTTACACTGATTCGTACACGCCTAACGCTGGTGGCAGCTGGAGTGTCACGGCAAGTTATGCTGGAGACTCCACATACGCGCTGTCTAGCAGTTCTGCACAAACTTTGACCGTAGGTAACGCTGCTCCAACTCTGGATCACTTCAATGTTACTGCTACGGGCGGGGGAAACATAGGGACTCAAACTGCAGGCACAGCTTTCAGTATAACTATTACTGCTGTAGGTTCTGATGGCAACGTATTTGCAAGCTATACTGGAACAAACAGCTTAACTGTGTCTTCAGGGACTATTAGCCCGACAACTACAACGACGTTCGCCGCTGGTATCTGGACAGGTTCAGTGACTCTTTCACAGGCAGGAGCAAACATAGCTATTTCAACAAGCGGTAACGGAAAAACAGGCTCAAGCAACCAATTCACCGTTAACAGCCCTGCACAAACTCTGGATCACTTTGTCTTTAACACCATAAGCAGCCCACAAACTGGAGGCACAGCTTTCAGCATAACAATAACAGCTGTAGACGCGAGCGGCAACACCTTTACAAGCTATACTGGAACCAACGCTTTGACTGTATCTTCAGGAACCATTAGCCTGGCAACCACAACCGCATTCAACGCAGGCGTCTGGACAGGCTCAGTGACACTATACACTTCAGGGTCAGGAATTACAATCGGCACAACAGGCAACTCAAAAACTGGAACAAGCGGCGCCATAACTGTAAACGCAGGCACTGGAAAATTTGGTTACCAAACGCAAGGCTCATCTAGCACCAGTGGTAATATTGAAGACTACATATTAGGTTCGACTTTCACGAGCCCTGGATACAGTGTAACAGCCCAGAGCATAACTGCATACATACAGGTAACGGGCACACATACAATCAAAGCTGCAATCTACACGTCAGCTGGGGTATTCGTCGCAGGCACTCAAGTGGTATCAGTTACTACATCAAATGATGGCTGGGTAACCTTTACTTTCGCAGCGGGCAGTCAACCTACTCTAACTGCAAATACTAGTTATCTGCTGGTAGTTTGGGCTAACAGTGCTTCTGGCAGTGCCAACCTATATTACACTTCTAGCGGTGGATCAAGTCGTTATTATCAAACGACATATGCAACTAATTGGCCAACATCGCCTTCATTTTCCAACCTTATAGTGGGCAGCTATGACTACAGTATCTACTGCACCTATTCAATCCCATAATCCTCTTTTTTCTTTTAAAGTTTGAAAATTTTTCAAGATAAATCTCTTTTCGAATTCATGCATTAAGGGTGATTCTTGGGTTTTTTGTTTTTTGGCAGGCTTGAAAGCAATGGATATCGCCTGTTCTCTGTCAAAAATTCTGTTTTTTGTGGAATTTTGTTCTATACTTATTTAAATAGCGGTTGCTTCAGAGTTTTGCTTAAAGAAAGTAGATAAGCGCTAACTTTTTTAAATAGCTAAAATAAATTTTTGGAGAAATAAATTTTGCGAAAAATAACAAAGATTAAACGCTCTATCAAAGCAATCTCGCCAGTAATATCAGTATTATTAATGATTGCAATAGCTGTAGTGGCTTCGTTAGTAGCTTACGCATGGATCATGGGCTACATAGGGGGCACTACCACAAAAACAGGCAATGCAATACAAATACAAAACGAAAGCTTCACCCAAGCGGGTAACTTGATCATTTACGTACAAAATACGGGCCAAGGTACAGTGCATCTGAAGCAAGACAGCAGCGTATACGTGAACGATGTCTTGCAAACCATTCTTAATGCTGACGACAAATCTGTTGCGAGCGGCGCACTTATACCAATAAGTGTCGGTCAAACGGTAAAAATTGAAGTAAATTACCCTTATCATGCCGGTGACAGAATCAAGGTAGTTACCGTTGAAGGAACATTCATGCAAACCACAGGAACAAACGGCTCAGGTAACGCCCCAAGCGGTTCATCTAATCTACCTGTTGCAAGTTTCACTTTAAACCCTGCAGCACCGAATGTAGGTGATAACGTCACATTTACGGATACATCAACTGACGGTAGCGGCACAATCAATAAATGGTCATGGAACTTTGGCGACGGCGGAACAAGCACAGTCCAAAACCCAACCCACTCATACTCAACGCCTGAGGCGGTAAGCATTTCTTTGACCGTTACAGACTCTAACGGCAAAACCAGCACCACAACACACACCTTAACAGTAAGCAATTATGCATCGCCTACTGCAAGTTTCACCTTCACTCCAACAGCACCAAACGTAGGCGTCACCGTCACGTTCACGGACACATCAACACCCGGCAGCGGCACAATCAATAAATGGTCATGGAACTTTGGCGACGGCGGAACAAGCACAGTCCAAAACCCAACCCACTCATACTCAACATCAGGGCAACAAACAGTCACTTTAACTGTAACCGACACAAACGGCAAAACAAGCACCGCAACACTAACTGTAAACGTAGCATACACTGCACCAACCGCTGGCTTCACAATTTCGAATTCTAATCCGAACGTAGGCCAAACAGTCAGTTTCACTGATACTTCTGTTCCGGGATCAACAGGCACGATTACTAAGTGGTCGTGGACCTTTGGCGACGGCGGAACAAGCACAGTCCAAAACCCTACTTACTCATATTCAACACCAGGGCAAGAAACCATTTCTTTGACCGTTACAGACTCTAACGGCAAAACCAGCACCACAACACACACCTTAACAGTAAGCAATTATGCATCGCCTACTGCAAGTTTCACCTTCACTCCAACAGCACCAAACGTAGGCGTCACCGTCACGTTCACGGACACATCAACACCCGGCAGCGGCACAATCAATAAATGGTCATGGAACTTTGGCGACGGCGGAACAAGCACAGTCCAAAACCCAACCCACTCATACTCAACATCAGGGCAACAAACAGTCACTTTAACTGTAACCGACACAAACGGCAAAACAAGCGTCACAACACAGACAATAACAGTAAATTCTGTTACAACATCTGGCCAAGTTCAATTAAGCATCACTGTCCCATCTACAGCGACCGCCGGCTCAGCTTTCAGGATAAACGTAACAGCCGAAGATGAATTAGGAAACACTGTTACAGGCTATGCTGGTACAGTTCACTTCACATCATCAGATGGCCAGGCAGTTCTACCTAGTGATTCTACTCTTACCTCTGGCACAGGAATTTTCACTGTCACATTGAAGACTATAGGCTCTGAAACGATTACTGCGACAGACGGCACAGTAACTAGCGTCAGCACTCTGATAACAGTAAACGCCGCAGCAGCTTCCAAACTGATCTACACAACAGGCACTAGCCAGTCGATAACCATTAGTGATGTTTCATCGGTGATTACGGTGCAAAGGCAGGATCAGTATGGTAATCCTGCAACCGCTGGAAGCATCACAGTCACGCTGGCTTCAACGTCTAGCAATGGACGGTTCTACTCCGATTCTGGCGGTTCAAACAGAATAACTTCTATTTCCATCCCAGATGGTTCTAGTCTTAGCAAACTTCTACTATAGTGACAGCAGCAGTGGCACCCCGACTCTCACCGCTTCTTCCTCAGGATTAACTTCGGCAACAACTCAATTCACCATCAACACTAACCAACTCGCCTACACTGCAGGCGCTACTCAGAACTTGCCTGCAAATAAAGTATCTGCAGCGATAACGGTTCAAAGTCAGAATACATATGGTACTTCACATAATCCGGGCAGTCCCCTTACAGTCACATTAACTTCAAGCTCTACAACTGGAACGTTCTACTCTGATTCCGCTGGAACACATGCAATAACCACGGTTACCATTACCACCACGTCACCATACACCGCCACTTTCTACTACAAAGACACAGCTCAAGGAACACCAAAAATCACAGCATCTGCCACAGGATACACACCAGCCACCACAACATTAACCATCACAGGATCTGTAACTCAACTCAAATTCACGGCAGGAACAAGCCAATCCCTCTTCGTTAACCAAGTTTCTTCCATAATTACAGTAACGCAAGAAGATTCAAGTGGTCTCGCAGTCAACGCAGTCAACGCGCTCACTGTCAACTTAACCACAACATCCGCTACGGGCACATTCTATAACAACGCCGCTGGAACAGGAACCGCAATAACCTCAATTACAATTACAAGTGGCTCCAGCTCAGTCAACTTCTACTACAAAGACTCAGCCGGCCTCCCAACCATTACAGCCTCATCCACAGGTCTTACTTCAGCAACAACAACATTCACCATCACTCCAAACCTAGTGCCCAACGGCGGGTTTGAACAAAGCACTTCATGGCAATCAAGCGGTTCAGGTTACGCAGAAAGCCACGTTACTAACGACAACGCACCAGGACTTTCAGGGGCATATGCAGAAATAGATACCACAATAACAGGCACCGGGACTGCTGCCGCAACTTTGACAAATACCTTTAGCCCAGCAATTACCCTAAGCTCAATTCCTAACGCTGCCAGCTCACTTTCAATATGGATTTACAACAACGGAAACGGCGGAGTGAGCTCAATTGCGGGATACTGCTCCTTCCAGATAACGCTGACTGCAAGCGACGGCACACAACTGATCTACTGGTGGGGAAACAGCCCAGCCACCGCACCAACTCAAACCGCCACCACAAAGGTCATAAACATGGGAACTTTACCGGGCATGTTCACTGTCGGGCACTGGATACAATTCAGCAGAAACCTACGAACTGACTGGACAAACGCGGGGCTTTCATCTTCCGCCAGCCTCACAAGTATCGTACTCCAAGGCAATGGTTACCTATCAGGGCGCAGTCAATATGGACAAGAAATCTTCATCGATAACGTACAGATACAATGACCAACCTTAAAGATACCGTTAAGACTTAAGCAAAGTCACGAACTCAAATATCCTTTCTTTTTTTTAATATCAAACATATCAAATTTTTGTCATGTTTTTTAAGTTCAGAATTCACTTTGGATGTCTCGCAACCAAACATTTATCCAAGCTGTCAAAATTACCGGCGAAACCAAGACGGCGCCGTGATGGAGATACTAGCACCAATTTACTAGTAAAATCGTCTTTGAAGCAATCTTCGTTATTCAACAAACAATATGGATTCAAATCTGCTGGGACGCAAAACCAAACGGATTCAAGCCTGTGCATGTTTGTTCCTAATGCACGTTTTCCCACTGGATGGTTTAATTTTGGGCGAATCAGCCTGATGTAATTCTTGTCTCGTTAAGTCAATTTTTCGTAAATCCAATTCGTTATTATTTTGTTGGTATCTCTGGTGTACCCCATGTGTCCAGCCTCGAAGAATCTTGCGCATTTGGGATTGCCATGTTCAAACAACAAATAATAGTCTTTGATGGGAAAAAGTGAATCGTGCACTCCGTTGATAAGCAGCAGAGGTGCGCATGACTTGTCCAAGATTCCCTGTTTTAGAAGGGACAGTTTAGGCGCATATTCTACCCATTCTTCGTAGCCTGACTTGCCAAACGCGAAAGCAAGAGTGTCAAACACTTCGAAGGCATACTCCCCCCGTTCTTGCTGGCTAATCCATTCAGGTTCAAAAGCATAGTGGACGGGTCCGCCTTGACTTACTGCACAGGCTATCCTGTCCTTGTAGACGTGAGCCACTTTAACCGCCCAGTAGCCACCTGTACTGTAGCCCCAGATCGCCACTTTCTTCACATCTAATTCTCGGCGTGTGCCAATCCAGTCGAGCACTGCCTCAAACAGTCTCTCTGCATTCTCAGAACCCTTGATGGGCGAATCACCAACCCCGGGACCATCAATTGCCAGCGTCGCTAAGCCATGCTCCAAAACCTCGTCATTTGACTGTTCCTCTTTGAAGCCGTCAATTCCGCCCCAACTGAAGAGCAAAGGAAAAGGCGCAGTGCCAGTTTTGGGCACACGCAAGTAGGCAATTATTCGGTTTCCTTCGTCGCCTTGAGGTTTGAAGGGAATTTCTACCCGTTCTATTGGGACGTCAAAGTATCGGGCAGCTTTCAAGAGCATTTCCTGTGATTTTGTGTACGCCTGCTTTTTTCCTTCTGAATTAATTGTAGGGAACCGGGCAAGCCTGTAGTACTGATAGGCGAGAAGATAGTTTTCTTTAGCACCTTGGGTGTCCCCTTCTCTTTCTGCTTGGGCGGCTTTTTCTTCGTATGGCTTAGCCACCGAACTCCACGCTGATGCCCACTTGTCCCTGTCGTAGGAAGTTAGAGTAGTCATTACCCGCTCCACGTCTTCGTATCGGGCATAGGTAAAAGGGTATATTCTCATTTTTACGCGGGGTTTCCACATTTCCCACAATTCTTTTATGGGGCGGACATACCTCTTTGATTTATCTTGACCTAATTTTTCTTTTGCAGCAGAAGTCACCGACATTTAGATTCAGCTTCTCACATGTTGATTCAAAAGTTCCTATTTGTGAGTACAAGTGCCGATTTAAATAGTCTTCTATCATCCAAAAATAGGCATTTTCCTTGACTTGGCTCGGGCTGTGCTGAGAGATTTGATAGTGCGCATTGCGCACCTAATCTTTCAAATAAAAAGGTAGAAGCAGTTAAAGGCATTAGATCTCAAAGTAAGGAAAGGGAAAAACTTCGGTTTCTAAGTCCAAATGGCGCCGGGAGGGGGATTTGAACCCCCGCGGCCTCGAGAGGCCACAAGCTGCTTGGTGCTTGCCAGCGGCAAACATCTCCAGGCTTGCTCCCTGCCTGGCTAGGAGACCCCGGCACAAATGCAGAACACGCTGCTTTAAAGCTGGCTTGACACCTTTCTCTGACTTAAGGATAATTTAAATCTTTATTGTAAACTTTTAGTTAGCTTTTTTGTCCAATTTCCCTCTTTTGCAGTCCGCTGAATTTTTTTGTTTAGTTTTAGATTGCGAATTTTCGTTAGGCTCCTTCATTATTTCCTTCATTATTTGCGAATAACGATAAATTATATATAGTGTAGACTGACAATTAGTCACCATTTGTCTGCCAAAGTGAGTCGTATGGAAAACGCGAAAAAACAGAACACAGCCACCTACCCCAGAAACATATACCTCATCGGAACACAAACGGGCAAATGCCAACTCTGCAGACAAATAAAAAAATTGTTCCTACTAAAATACGGCTTCAGCCTCTGCGAAGACTGCCTAGGCATGTGCACAAGCATTCTGGAAGAACTACAACGAGAACAAGAAAACAGCAAAAAAACAAGCGCAACATGCAAAACCAAAGAAAAAAAAACTTTGAAAAAATCCCTAAAAAAGAAGCGTGCAGTAGGTTTAGCAGAAAAAGTAAAGTATGCCCAAAAGACGAAGGTTTTGACGTGACATTACGTTTTAGAACCACGAAAGGGCTCGGTAAAAAGAATAATGACTTAATTAAAACGTTATAAGAAAGCCATGTTGTTTGCTGCATGATTAGGCGTGGACGGATCAAAATTCCTTTTAAGACCATGTGCTGGTTGTAACCCGATTCTGTGCCAAGTAACTTATTGTTTGATTAACAAAATAGAAATTATAATGATACAGATAGCGAAGCACTGACAGCAGTTTTTATTTCATTCCATCAATTTGACTGACAAAATCAATAAAACCAATAGTTTCGCCTTGTTTATTTTTGACCAAACCTGAAGTTACCTCTACCATGATCTCTTTACCATTTTTCAATCGCGCCAGAAATGCCTGTTTTTTTGGTTGACCGACAGCGATTACATATAAGGAGCTTTCAATGGCTCGGTCTTTTTCTCCTTTGACTAAAAAATCTAACACATGCTTACCCACAAACTCGCTCTTATCTTTGGCGTCGTACATTTTTACGATGACTTCATTAACATCAGAAATGTAACCCCAAAGGTCTCCAACGACAATGCCGTCTGCTACATTTTTTTCGGGGGCAATTGAAGTCTCTTCAATCTTCAGCTGCTCATCTTTGACTTTAATGCTGTATGTTCGCATCTGATCACTAGTAATAGGCATGATTTTCCCTCATCGGTAGCCACAAAATTTGGCTGTACTGATATATAAGTTTTCTATAGTTTGAATTAGTTTTAAATCAATTGAAACATTTGTATCTGGTTTCATCAGGTTATTCATCGTTTATGTGCTGTTTCTTCATTATTATAGAAGAGGGATGGATTTCCTAATCGGGTAATGTGTTTTGGTTGTTAGTTTCCCAAGTGAACAAACCTGTTTCTCTGGTTAAACACTTATTTTATGATGATGAATTTGCCTGAAAAAATGAAAGCTGAGATGCGCTGACAGATAGTTATCCCCAAAAAGCTTCACAGGAAATTCAACATTGAAAATGGAACCAGTTTAGAGCTTATCGAAACAAGGCTGGCTTGCTTTTTTAAAATTTTTTAATTCAGTGCTAAGATGAAGGAGCTTGGAAAAGGCGACTTCGGTGACCCAGTCAAATACCAGAGAAAACTTAAGGATAGAAATTAAGCGCTAAGAAAATGCAAAATATATTGGGTCAACGTTGGTTGATGTTTTTTATAGTTTAAGGCTTAAAGCCGTCGGCTTACATCATCACGGCTTCGCAAGGCGAAATATTAATAAATCCCACGGAAAGATTAGATGATGCTACTTCCTAGTGTGGATTGCAATCCGCGGAATGGGGTTTTAGGGGAGCATCAAACTATGTCACAAAACAATACGGCTAGCCAATTAGTCCTTAAAGGAACAACTACAATTGGCGTCGTCTGCAAAGACGGCGTAATTTTAGCTTCAGATACAAGAGTAACCATGGGTTTCTACGTTGCCCACAAATTCGGGAAAAAAGTGTACCAAATCGATGATCATTTAGGCATGACTATCGCCGGAACAGTGGCTGATGCCCAAAAAGTCGTGGATATCCTTACAGCTAACGCAAAATTATACAAGATAAACATGAACAGGCCGATGCCGGTTAGCGCGGCAGCAAGGCTTGTGGCTAACCTGCTGTTTTCTGCACGTTACATACCATTGGCAACACAGGTTCTAGTCGGCGGTGTAGATGACACTGGACCACACGTTTATAACTTGGATCCGTACGGCAGCTTAACTGAGGAAAAATCGGTTTCAACAGGTTCCGGGTCGCCAATCGCTTACGGCATACTTGAGGACAAGTACCATGAAGGCATGACAATAGCTGAGCTGCTACCCGTAATTGTTAAGGCTGTTAATGCAGCTATGAAACGGGATGTTGCAAGCGGCAACAACTACAATATCACTGTAATCGACAAAAATGGTTACCGCGAATTATCAGAAGATGAGAAAAGCGTACTTCTTAAAGCAGGAAGCTAAAATCTGTGGCGCGAACTCAGGAAAAAGACAGAGAAAAGATAGAGATTAGTCAATACATTTTGGAGAAAGTCCCAAGAGAAGCAGAAGTAACCAGAATCGAATACGAAGGTCCAATGCTTGCAGTTTACACAAAAAAACCTGAAATTTTGGTTGATCAAAGCAGCATAGTGGCTGAAATCGTCGGTGTAATTCGCAAAAGAATAGTCATACGCCCCGACCCGTCAGTGAGGATACCTGAAGTTGAGGCGGAAAAAATCGCTCGAGAACTAATACCTGCCGAAGCAGAAATTACCGATATAAACTTTGACCCAAGCCTTGGAGAAATAATAATTGAAACAAAAAAGCCTGGCTTGGTGATTGGACGAAACGGGGCTGTTTTGCAGGAGATTATAAAAAAAACTAAGTGGCGCCCGCATGTCCTGCGTAGTCCGCCGATTAAATCTAAGATTGTTACTCACATGCGCCATTACCTTCACTCTGAAAGTAAAGAGCGAGAGAGAATCCTTCGCACTGTAGGCGAGAGAATTTTTAGACCAAAAACCTATGAAGTCGGCGATTTACGCATGACTGTCCTGGGTGGAGCACAAGAAGTTGGTCGCTCAGCCTTCCTGATTAAGACTCGAGAAAGCAGCGTACTGCTAGACTGCGGTATTAATCCTGGTTCAAATCGGCCTTTTGAAGCGTTTCCAAGGTTTGATTGCCCAGAATTCGAGATTGATTCTTTAGATGCCGTGGTCATTAGCCACGCCCATCTTGACCACTGCGGTTTAGCGCCGTTCCTATACAAGTACGGCTATGATGGACCAATCTACTGTACTGCACCTACCTCAAATTTGATGACCATGCTGCAGTTGGACTATTTGGATGTCGCCGGCAAGCAGGGTGTCATACCTCATTATGATCAAAAAGATGTTCGCGAATGCGTCTTGCATACAATACCGCTCAGGTACGGGGTTGTCACCGACATTGCGCCTGACATCCGTTTGACGCTGCATAATTCTGGTCACATTTTGGGCGGCGCCATGGTTCACTTGCACATTGGCGAAGGCTTACATAACATAGTTTATACAAGCGACTACAAGTTTGCCCGAACGATGCTACTGGAAGCTGCAGCAACCGAGTTTCCGCGCATCGAGACTGTGATTACTGAGAGCACTTATGGTGGGGCGGATGATGTTATGCCTTCTAGGACTGAAGCTGAAGAAGCAATGGCACGAGTCATAAATCAAACTTTAGAACGCAAAGGCAAAGTCCTGATTCCAGTACCAGCAGTCGGCAGAGCCCAAGAAATCATGCTTATCATCGACGGTTATATGAAACGTGGCCTTATGAAGGAAGCGCCAGTCTTCATAGAAGGCATGATCAGTGAAGCAACAGCCATACACACAGCCTACCCAGAATATTTGGGAAGAGAAGTCCGGCACAGCATCCTGCACGAAGGAATCAACCCGTTCCAAAGCGACTACTTCACCATCGTGGAACACCCAAGCGTAAGACAAAGCATCATCGAAGGAGAACCATGCATTGTGCTGGCAACTTCAGGCATGCTTGAAGGCGGACCGGTAATTGAATACTTCAAAAACTGGGCAAACGACGAAAGGAACACAATAATTTTTGTCAGCTACCAAATTGAAGGAACCATGGGCAGACGCGTGCAGAAAGGCGTAGGCGAAGTAACCATGATGGACAACGAGGGCAAAATGGCGGCAATACAGGTTAAAATGCAGAACGAATCAATTGAAGGATTTTCAGGCCACTCTGACAGGCGACAACTAGTTAATTATTTGACCCATCTTACGCCTAAACCGGAGCGGATCTTTGTTGTTCACGGAGAAAAACAGAAGACTATGAACTTCGCTAACTTTATGTACAACAAGGCAGGCATAAACACTGTTGTTCCAGCAATATTAGAAACGTTTAGGCTGCTGTAGGTAAAGCCTCGTTGGAAACTGACTCGGTGGAGGCGGGCGTTTTTTCGCGCCAAATCCTGATGTTTTTTGGACAAATAACCACGCGTTCTTCTCCCAAGCGTGCGATGTCGCCGCCGATGGATTCGGCGAATTCGTAGAGTTGGTTCACAGCCGTCTTTACTTCATCGATGCTTTTGTTTGCAAGGGGCGTAACACGTAAAATAATGATATTTCCGTTTTGGACTTCTTTTTTTACGTTTTCAATGTCTGATAATTCTTTGAGAGGCATGGCTTTGAGGTAGGTTTTGTTTATGGTTTCATGGGCTTCTTGTTTTTGCTCTTTCGGAGGCGCGACGTCTTGCAGGAATGTTGGTTTCGGCGTTGGTTCAGGCTGAAGCGAGGTTGCCTCTTGTTTCGGTTCTTCGGAGACAGCGGGCGTTTCTTCTTTGACTTTTTCTTGAGGAGGGACAGCTGGTTTTTCGGGTTCTGATTGCTGTTTAGGTCTGCGGAATAGGTTAAATTTCATTTTCCTATCTCAACCTCATATTATTGAGGGTGGCAACAGTTAAGCGTTTCTTATGTCAAGTGTTACGGGCACGATGCTTTAATATTTTGTTTATTTACAAAGATCAGTATTGGAAATCACATTGTTTGCTTCGAAGCAAAAAATGACTTTTTGGCTGCTTTCAGCTTACGCCAATAGGATTAACAGGTTATTTGCAACCACTATAACCATAAACGCCAAGATGCCTACATAGCCGACTTTTAGCAACTTGTAGGAGTATTTGAAGGATTTGCTGCCTTTGTTCGGGGTTTTTATCAAAGTTTTGTTTGCTAAAATGTAGGTGAAGGCTATGAGTAATGTGGCTGCAATTTTAACCACTAAAAAGACGCCAATGTTTGTATTAACTATGCCAGCCATGAAGGGGTTTAACTCCTTAGCTCCCGAGTTCATGACGCCTATGGCGGTGGTTATGCAGTCTACTGAACCCATGACGATAAGAAGTAAACTTGGAAGTATCTCTCTCTTTAACATGAGGTCGCCTTCTCCTTTCTCCGCTGAACACGAATTTGCTTTTAGTACTTAAGAATCAGCTTGCCAATCTCGATATATTCCAGTTGCAAAACGAGATTGCAGCACTAATTACTAATTATCTAGTTGGACATGCTGTAATTTGAAGTTATTGCAGGCAAAAAGCCGCTGGTCACTGCACATAACCCTTATATTTTAAGTGTTAAACCTTCTTGCTGAGAGGTTTAAGCATGCACAAGAAACTCTTGATTCCAGGTCCCACAGAAGTCAGCCAAGAAATACTTAACGAGCAGACTCACCCGCTTATCAGCCATAGAGATAAAGAATTCTCTGATCTGTACAGCGGAGTAACCGCTAAACTAAGCAGGTACTTCAAGTTGCCTGCAGACGTCAAGCCTACAGTTACAACTTCATCGGGCACGCTTTGGTTTGACATAGTCGGCAGAAGCATAGTTAAACAGAAAGCGCTGGCATGTGTAAACGGCGCTTTTTCGCAGCGATGCGCCCAAACTCTGCGTGCATGCGGCAAAAACACTGATTTCCTTGAGGTTGAATGGGGCAAAGCCGTCAAACCCGAGATGATAGCTGAAAGACTAGAGAGCGGCGAATATGATACTTTAACGGTTTGCCACAACGAATCTTCCACAGGCGTGAGAAACCCGATAAGTGAAATAGGCAAACTTGTACGCAAGAAATACCCAAACATAATCTACGCTATTGACGCGGTTTCCTCTATGGCGGGAGATAAAACCTTGCCTGAAGAAATCGGCTGCGACATTATTTTTGCTTCAACCCAAAAATGCTTCGCGCTGCCCCCAGGATTAACTGTTGCATTAGTAAATGACCGCGCAATCGAAAGAGCCCTGCAAGTGCCGAACAGAGGCACATACACGGATTTGGTTGAAATCTTCGAGTTTGAGAAAAAGCACCAGACCCCCTTCACCCCATGCATACCGTTAATCTACGCTTTGAATAAACGCATGAATCTGCTGCTTGAAGAAACATACGATAAAGTTTACCAGCGCCACCTCGAAATGGCAGAGTACACGCAGCATTGGGCAAAAAAACATTTTGAGATGTTCTCTGAACCAGGCTACCAGTCGATAACTGTCAGCTGTATAAAAAACACTCAGGACAAAAGCGTTAAGGAACTCAACCAGAAACTCGGCGAGAAAGGCTACATGATATCTAACGGTTATGGCCAATTGTCTGAGAAAACCTTCCGCATTGGCCACATGGGCGAATGGAATCTGCAGGGAATTAAAGAAGTCACGGGTTTAATTGAGTCGATTTGGGGATTATAACACCCTTTTTTGCTTGCACCATAAATTTCTTTAGCTAAGCCAGCAAATTCAGGGAAGCAAAAAAAGTTTGCTCCTCTCTGACATTTATTCCTTAGATGCGGGTTCAATTCTAAGCGCGATTTTGCGACGTTTTTTCTTATGCATCTGATCGTTTAGAATTTTTCCCATATCCTTTTCCTTTTAGCGGTGATTAAAGCGAATGAAGCAGACACCATAACAGCAACTAACGATAAGGCGAGCTCTTGGTAAGGGAACTCTGGAACCGGTGGCGGGGATGGTTGAGGAACCGTGATTGAGCCAAAAGCGTATATGCTGTTGTCGTTTGAGCCGACGTATACGACCCCGTTGGCAACTGCAGGAGAGGAGTCTACAAGATTACCTGTTCCGGAAGTCCATATTGTATTGCCTGATGTTGCGTTTAAAGCGTAAATGTTGTTGTCGTCTGAGCCGATGTAGACTACGCCGTCGGCGACTGCGGGAGAAGACTCCACTTCGTCTCCTGTGGGGTAGCTCCATATTTTGCTGCCGGAGACGGCGTCCAGCGCATACACGCTGTTATCTTGTGAACCGACGTAGACGACGCCGTTAACAACCGCGGGGCTGGAAGCCACGTAATAACCTGTGCCGAAACTCCATATTTTGCTGCCTGAACCGGCGTCTATTGCGTACACGTTGTAGTCATCTGAACCTATGAATACTGTGCCGTTGACGACTGCAGGGGAAGAATCCACCTGGTCTCCCGTTCCAAAACTCCATACCTTGCCGCCGGTTGTAGCGTTCAAGGCGTAAACATTATCATCTTCGGAGCCGACGTAAACCAAACCGTTAGCAACAGCAGGAGACGAGACTACGTAGTTACCAGTTCCGTAGCTCCATATTTTGCCGCCGTTGTAAGCGTTCAGGGCGTAGACCTTGTTGTCATCTGAACCGATATACACTACGCCGTTGGCAACTGCTGGAGAAGACTCAACCTCATCGCCGGTTCCGTAACTCCATATTTTGGCGCCAGTCGTGGCGTTTAAAGCGTAAACTTTGTGGTCTTCCGAGCCAATGTAGACCATGCCGTTAGCGACGGCTGGAGAAGAATCAATAGAGTTTCCAGTCTTGTAGCTCCAGATGTATCCGCCTGTGGCGGCATCCAACGCATAAACCTTGTCGTCATCTGAGCCCACATAAACCACGCCGTTCACAACAGCGGCGGAAGAGTAATCCACCGATTTGCCAGTCGGATAACTCCACAGACCCTGGTTTGTGAGTGGCTCCGTTGAGGTTGAGGAGCCTGTATGTGTGAGGTCGTGGCGGAATGTAGGCCACCAGTCTACTGTTGCTTGTTGTGCATTCACTTTTATTGCGAAAGCTGAAAACATTGATAAACACAAAACCCCTAAAAGAATCAAGCTTAGAAGCAACCTCTTCATTTCCACCATCCCAGAACTCGAAGTAACTTACGCAAGCTTTTAAAATTTTCCTTCTAAAATTGAAGCAAGAACACGTTTTTTTGGGCCTGAAGATAGCAGATGTCAGCAGTTAACTCTTTGCTCGGTAATTTTCCTCAAACAAACCAATGCAAGCAGTTTTAGCTATGCTAAAGGTTTTATTATTGGAATTCTTAAATTAAACCAAAATCATAGTTAAATCTTAAAATTGGGAATTAAATTGACTGTCAAAATCCTAGTCAGTGACAAAATATTCGAGGAAGGCATAGTACTTCTTGAACAAAAAGGATACCAGGTCACTCGGGCATGGGACACTCCGAAAACTGACCTGCCCAAAATAATAGCTGACTATGACGTTTTAATCGTTAGGTCAGCTACTAAGGTTAGAGGGGAATTATTGGATAACGCAAAAAAACTCAAATTAATCGGGCGTGCAGGCGAAGGCTTAGATAACATTGATTTTGAAAAAGCCAAAAGCCTCGGCATACCTTTGGTTAATACTCCACACGTTTCTTACATCAGCGTTGCAGAATTAACAATAGGTCACTTGCTGGCGCTTGCAAGAGGCATCGTGCAGGGAACTATAAGTTTGCGTGAGGGAAAATGGGAAAAAGAAAAATTAATTGGAACAGAAGTCAACGGCAAAACCCTAGGCGTAATCGGTTGCGGCTACATTGGAAAAGCGGTCGAACGATTAGCCATGTCATTGGGGATGGAAGTGCTCCCCGTCGAAGAATGCGTCTACGACCGCTTTATGCCCCTAGCTAAAATGCTGCCGCAAGCAGACTTTATCACAATCCACGTACCCTTAACGCAGCATACCAGACACATGATTTCCACAAAAGAGTTTAACCTGATGAAAGACGGCGTGATGCTAATTGACTGTTCCCGCGGCGGAGTCGTAGATCAAGAAGCCCTCTACGAGGCATTAGTTTCAGGGAAAGTTAAGGGTGCTGCAGTGGACGTTTTTGAGGAAGAACCGCCAAAAAACAGCAAACTATTAACATTAAACAACGTCATTGCCACTCCACACATCGGTGCCCAGACGCATGAGGCGCAGTTAAAGGCAAGTGTACAAATAGCTAAGGCAGTTATAGAAGCGCTGGAAAAAACATCGTGAGCTGAAACGTTTGGTTGACATTAGACCTTTCAAAGCCATTTTATACACACAAAAAGCTGGCAACTCAGAGAACCTTATAACTCAACCATACGATAAAATAGATCCCGAACAGCAAAAAGAATACTATCGGAAATCACAGTACAATTATTGCCGACTGATTCTGCCGATGGAAGAAAACAAATACCAAATTGCACCGCAAAGAATTGAGCAGTGGCTAAAAGAAGGCATATTAGCCAAAGAAGATGAACCTGCAGTGTTCGTTTCGCGTCAAGAATTCATTCTAGAGGGCAAAAAATATGAGCGTACAGGATTAATTGCTGCACTGCGCCTTTATGAGTACAGCGAAAACATGGTGTTCCCTCATGAGGGCACTTACAAGGCGCCGAAGGCTGATCGATTAAGCATGCTTCGAACAGTCCAAAAAGACCTTGAACCAGTGTTTCTAATTTATTCTGACCCTGAACGAAGAACAATTACTTTCCTTTTGGAAGTGGTGAAGACTAAACCGATAATCCAAGTTACTGATGCACTAAAGGTTAAGCACACAGTTTGGAAAGTAACTGAACCCCAAAAAATAAAGCAGCTACAAACGGACCTCGATGGAAAAACTATGGTGATAACCGATGGACACCACAGGTACGAGAGCGCACTCGCGTATCGAGACGAGATGCGTAGGAGAGGAAAATGGACAGCGGATTCAGCGTTTAATTTTCACATGAGCTACGTGGTGCCAGTTCAAGAGGAAGGACTGGTGGTTTTGCCCACGCACAGGCTTCTTAAACATGTCAAGTTAACCGATGAGATTTTGCAGGGCTTCAAACGTTTCTTTGACATTTCAGAAATTGACCCTACTGTGAAAGACCTGGAGGATTTTTTGAAAAGCCATGCAAATGAGCATGCTTTCTGCGTTTACGACGGCTTAAAAGCTTACGGTTTATCGCTGAAACATGAGAAAGAAGTTTACGATTTTGTGAACGCTAAAGTCTCTAAAGAAACAAAAATTTTCGATGTCGTTATACTTCGAGACATCGTTTTCAAGCATATCCTCAAAACAGGCGAATTAAATATGGATGAAAACATCCTTTACGTTCGATGGACGCGAGAGGCGGTCGATAAAGTTAACCGTGGAGAAGCCAACATCGCGTTTCTAGTTAACCCAGTAAGCGCGAAAACTGTTGCTGAGATAGCGCAGCAGCATGAACTTTTGCCTGAAAAAAGCACGGATTTTTACCCCAAGATGGTTTCTGGACTTATGATGATGGATATTTCGGCAAGCGAAAAACTTTAGTTATTTTTTTGATGGAAACCATTATAAGCGCTAACTTAGAAAACAGAAAGCAAAATAAAAATGGGGAAAGAAAAAATGGTTGAAGAAATGGAGAAGAGGATGACAGAAGTGCCGAACCCGCCGCCGGCGACGCCTCAAATTACACCCATGAAGAAATACGTTGCTGAACTGATTGGAACCATGGTGCTTGTGCTGATAGGCTGCGGCAGCTCAGTTATTGCATCCTACTATATTGGAAATGTGGGAGTAGCTTTTTCCTTCGGTCTTGCGGTGTTAGCTATGATTTACACTATAGGCAGCGTTTCGGGCTGCCACATAAACCCGGCTATTTCTATTTCAATGTTGGTCGCTGGAAAACTAAGTGTAAAAGACACCATATTCTACGTTGTTTTTCAATGCATCGGCGCAGTAATTGGCGCAGGCTTACTTTACGCGATAGCAACAGGATACCCAGTGTACACGCTGGCAAACGGTTTGGGCCAAAACGGATTTGGCAGTGCGTCTCCAGCAGGTTATACATTGGCATCCGTGTTTCTTGCTGAAGTAGTTTTGACCTTCCTGTTTGTGCTGGTTGTTCACGGTTCAACTCATGAAAGGGTACCTAAAGGATTCGCTGGATTAGCTATTGGCTTAACTTTAGTGATGATTCACCTCGTAGCAATACCTATCGACGGCACCTCAGTAAACCCTGCAAGAAGCTTAGGACCAGCAGTATTCGTGGGCGGTACAGCACTGGGTCAGCTTTGGGTTTTTTGGGTCGCTCCGATAATCGGCGGAATCATAGCTGCAGTAGTCTGGAAACTCTTCAAGTAAACCTAAAAAATCAATCCCTTTTCTTTTTTGTTTAAAGCCATCTATTTAACAAATTTTGTGGCATGTCTTTTAAACCGCTTCTTGCAAGCGAGACTACAGAAATGGTAGGTTTCACCCTCATAAGTGATCTTGAATTTAGCAGTATCCTCATTAAGAACCATACCGCAAACTGGATCTCTAAACGACATTAGTTTTTTTAAAGCCTCAAGCAAACAATTCTACTTTCTGCCTATTATGGTTAATGGTGCTGAAAGCTGAACAGACTGAGGAAAACTGGCTATCTTAGGTTAATCTTCTTCTGAGTCCTCTTTAGCTAGTTCAACCGAAATCGCGTCATCGTGGCTGACGGCTTTTTTCCGTGTTTCTTTCTTGCTTGGCGGCTCCTGTTCCCTTCCCTTCATGAAGCCTTCTTCAGCAGCGGTGATATCATCCTCGTCCAGCATTGTTTCTCTCTCTTCAGTGTCATAAACGTCTTCTGTTTCCTCTTCCTTTTCTTCTTTGCTTAGAGGGGGTCCTTCGTAGAAGTATGGAGGCGGTTTTTTCTTTGCTTTTGTGTTGCTCATTTTTTTAATCTCCATTTTAAACGTTCAAGCACTTTCTTTGTTGAAACAGATTATAATTCATTTCCTTTTATGATTATGTGATTGATCCCTGACAACCACAATTAAAATTCTTTTCAAAAGGCGTTTTAGTACTGTCTTTTACAAAAATTCGTTTTTAGACGTATCTAATTGACTGAAATCATGCTAAAGCTTTTTATACGCCAAAACCCCCCTTGTGAGATTGTCACATTAACTCATGTATCACCCCAAAGCTCCTGAAGCTTTTAGAGAAACCATGAACAAGTTCTGTGGCAGGAGAAAAAAACAGTAAATGCAAATTCAATCATTTAAGGACTTACCATTAAATAGTGAAGTCCAAAGAAGTATAGAAGAACTCGGGTTTGAGAGCCTTTTTCCAATTCAAGCCCAAGCAATAATACCCTTGCTCGAAGGCAAAGACGTTATCGGGCAAGCACAAACTGGAACAGGCAAAACAGCAGCTTTCGGCATCCCCATGGTTCAACGGTTAAACCGTGAAATCCGCGGAGTCCAAGGCTTAATTTTAGTTCCAACCCGCGAGTTAGCCGTGCAAGTAGCTGAACAAATGGCGCTTTTTGCGAAATACGCCAGAATCAAGGTTTTGGCTGTTTACGGCGGAGAATCAATCAACAAGCAAGTACACGCTCTGTCAAATGGCATCCAAATTGTAGTCGGCACGCCTGGCAGATTGATCGATCTTATGGAAAGGCGAGTGCTAAACCTCGGATCTGTCAAAATTGTGGTTCTTGATGAAGCCGACAGAATGTTAGACATGGGCTTTATTGAGGACATCGAATTTATTCTCTCAAAAACGCCGCGTGACAGGCAAACAAGTCTTTTTTCAGCGACAATTGACCAGACAGTGATGAAGGTCTGCAACAAGTACATGAAGAACCCTCAGAAAATCCTCGTCAGCAAAGACGAAATTGCGTTAACGCAGATGAAACAGTTCTACACAATAGTCAACCAGAGTGGCAAGTTTGAAGCTCTCTGCGACATAATCCGCAGTGAACGAGTCAGCAAAGCTATAGTTTTCTGCAGAACACGCAGAGAAACAAGCAGACTCTCAGACCAACTGTACAGGAAAGGGTTCCGGGCACAAGCGCTGCACGCTGGCTACACCCAAGCTCAAAGAGACCGTGCAATCAATGACTTCCGCTCAGACAGACTCAGCCTACTCATAGCAACAGACGTTGCGGCAAGAGGCTTAGACATCGAGGGCATAACCCACATAATCAACTTCGACGTACCCATGGATGCGCCCATTTATTTCCACCGCATAGGAAGAACCGCCCGCAAAGGAGAAGACGGAACAGCCATCACATTGGTAAGCTACGGTGAAATGTCAGACTTCAACAACATCAAAGCCCTAACAAAAACCAAAATCGAAGAAATCAAATCAGCCGCCATTGAGAACGACGATTCGCCAATCAAGAGCTTCTATTAAAACCAAACTCTTAACCCCTTTTGGCTTCTTTTTATTTTTCAATTTTTTTTATCAATAACGTATTTCCTTGAGAAAATAATTATTGTCCAGTGAATACCTCAAGCTTTTGCAGGCAAATATTTTATAAGTTAACGCTAAGCATACTTGAACCCGACCTCTATGCAGCCCACCGAAGGCAAAGCGAAAGATGATTTCCTTATTCCGTGGTACATCCTAAGCATAACAGCTTTCATCTGTGCGGTAGCTCTCATGTTGATTGCAGTTTTAGGTCCAGCAATACTCGGAGTGATACGATACAGAACTTCGCAATCAGGCATTTGGCAAACACAAGCGTTCGATATTACAGACTTAATAGTGCTTGCGCCACTTTTGCTCATCGGCGGAACGCTCCAGCTACAGAAAAGAACCAGCGCGAAGTTTTTTCTGGTGCTAACTCCGATAACTTTGATGTACGCGGGCTTGGAATATGGCTTAGGCCAAGAGTGGGGCAGCACAGTTTACACTGGCAATTCTGAAGCCTACGCGTGGCTTTTCCTAATTCTATTGGTAGGCGGCTTAATCCTGCTTATCGGAAGCCTTTCCAGATTTACGGTTGAAGACTCTCCTTCTTTTAAAACAAAGTGGCTAAGAATCTACGTTGGAGTAATGGCTGTATTCCTCTTGGTGTTCATGGCTATGTGGGCATCCCAGATTTCTCAAGTAGTTTCAACAGGCAACACTTCCACGGGTGACTACCTCGCAGCACCCAATGCTTGGTGGGTCACCAGATTCCTCGACTTAGGCATAACAATTCCAACAGGCTTCTTGGCTTTGATGCTACTGCTTTCTAAACCAAAGAAAGCTTACCCGCTTGTGCTGCTATTCTTCGGGTTTTTCATAACCCTTGGCACAGCCGTGAACGCTAGCGCCATCGTAGAAGCAATCAACCATGACCCGACAATCTCAGGCTCAAACGCAGGAGGACTTGTAATATTTCCCGTGCTGGGCATTTTGGCTTATGCAGGTTTGATTTACTTGATTAGAGACAAACTACATCGAAGAAAAAATTGAAGCGGGCGGGGAGGGATTTGAACCCTCGACCCCCAACTTAGGAGGCTGGTGCTCTATCCAGCCCAAGCCATAAAATCCGAGTACCCCCCACTTGTAAGGAGAGTCAGGCAATTATCGGCTTGAGTATCCGTACTGAGCTACTCGCCCACAACACCAACCAGAACAACAACTTAGAAATAAATACTCTTCTAAAAATAGAGAACCCAATCGTCCACTTGGAGAGAAAAACAGCAACCAAGCTATAGATAAACACCACAGTATTAGCCGTTCTGTTTAATGCATCTAATTTATGCTGGACTGTGAGGCAAGATAGTAGAATTATTACATATTTTGAGTTCATAATATTCATATTCTCAGCGCATCCAAAAAGAAAAGTGATACTCAATGGCTCATTGTCCCAGTTGCGGCAAAGAAGTTGACAAACCTTCAAGGGTACTGACAAACCATAGCTTTACCATTGAAACCTACGATTGTAAAAAATGCCACCATAACTTCAAGGTTACAATTAACCAATCAATATATATCTAACTTCTTTGGCTAAGTTGTTATGTGGCAGAGTAGTTACATATGCTTAAAAAAAACGGTTCCGCTTGGATAACTCAGGTTTTTGGAGGTGAAACAAGTGGCCGAAGTGCAAAAACCCCAATCTGCGCCAGAAAAAGTGTCTACAGCAAATATTGATGTAACTGAAATAATAAGCAAAGTAAGAGATTTAGTGAATAATATTAAGGAGATAGCCGGCAAACCCATGGATGTCAGCGTAGACAGCTTTAATTTTTCTGTTGGCAAAATGGGCGGAGAACTTGATGTAAGTTTTAATACGAAAATAGTGATAAAGCCTAAGCCTGCTTGATGCAGACCTGCTTTACGCTGAAGGTGGGGCAGTACTCACCCCAATGTCGCTGCTGCTTTCAGAAGCCGCACTACTTCTGGCTTTAACTTGCCAAAGTTGCTTACTGTTATGTGCCTGACATTTTCCGATTTTTCCGCGTTTCCCCTGCTTTTCAGCAGGTCAGAGTCAAGGCTTGAGCCCATAAAAAAATCCAAGTCCACGTGGTCTCGGTAATGGGTTATCCAAACAAAGTCTTTGTTGTTTAATTTGTAGGCGATTTTTCGCTGTCTAATTACTTCTACAGCTTCTGGAACAGCACTTTTGATTAATGCGCGGAGGTTCTGTGTGGTTTCCTTCTGTTCAGGTTCAAGGTGACTTAGCATTTGATCGATATCAATTATTCTTTCTTTCACTTTTACCATGAATAGAATTTTGTTTTGCATATTCTTATTGTTTCCTACTTCTAATCGCCGCCAATTTACTTTGAAAACATTAGTTAGTTTTTCTCGGCACATCGACAGTTTTAGTCAAAATTTGTTGAAAAGGGATTCTGTACTTGACCAAACTGCGTTTTAATGTGCGCAATTTCCCAAAGTTTTAAAGAGTTGGTAGTTAAATTAGTGTTTGCAAAGTTAACAGTGGTTAGTTTGACACTAAGTTACCATTACATGCAGCTTCCCCGCGAAGTCATCGTTGGAAAAGGAACCTTGAAGCGGGTTCCTGAAGTGGCAAAACGGCTAGGACTTAAGGGGAAAGCGTTGATAATGTCGGATTCAATATGTTATGACCTAGCTGGAAAAGCGGTTTCTGACCTTCTTGTAGAATCAGGTTTAACGGTTGATTTTCTTCTTGTCAAAACCATGACTACAAAAGACGTGGCAGATATTGAAAGCCATATAAAAAAGTTAAAGCCGCAAGTGCTTTTCGGCGTAGGCGGCGGAACAATAATTGACTCTGCCAAAGTAAGCTCAGGAAGCCTAAATATTCCCTTCATAAGCGTGCCCACAACCGTTTCCCACGACGGCATCGCAAGCCCCTTAGCCTCAATTAAAGGCTCAGACAAACCCTACTCAGTTCTAGCGCAGGCGCCACTGGCAATAATAGCTGACACAGAAGTTATTGCCAAAGCACCTTGGCGTTTTGTGATAAGCGGCTGCGGAGACATCATAGCCAAGATAACAGCAGTTAAAGATT
>CAVXXA010000016.1:0-107933 GCA_963765605.1 Candidatus Bathyarchaeota archaeon
ATAAACGCGCTGTGGCATAACAAACGGCACTGACACATCCGCTTTTTCTCAGCAACTGCATGATTTCTTGCAGTTTGCCATGATATCCGAAAACGTAGACGGTGCCGCCGCGCAAGCGTTTTTCAATCATTGCAATTAAAAGTTCACGTATGTCCACGCCAAAACTGCGCCTGCATGATGGACTCCCATAAGTTGCTTCAACAACTAAAACGTCGCATTCGACTACGGGGGTGTCGTCGATTCTGAAGTCTCCCGTGTAAGCCACTCGTATTCCGCCCGCATCCTCAAGCAGCACTTGTGCAGCACCCAAAATGTGGTCTGCCCTGAACAAGCGTAATCTGCTCTTCGCCGTACCTGATGGTTTTGCCGTACTCAAGCGTCTCGATTGGGCGCGTCTCTCAGTTTAAGCGAGTCATTGAGTGCCTCCGCAAGGTCTCTGGTGGCATCAGTCATCAAAACCTTCTCACAGCACTTCAAGCTCCTGCGTAACCCGCCAAGGTGGTCTGCGTGCGCATGAGTTACAATCCGCAAAGGCCGATCTCGTCAAAAGCGTCACAGGCTACGCTGTCGCCCAACAGAACTGCGCCGTTTTTGGTTACTTGAGCCCTTGCAGACAAGTCTGAGCCTTCTATTCTCGGTTTTTTCTGCCAGCCACTCGATAAGCTGCTGTGGACTATCAGTTTCAACCGTTACTCTTATGGGTCCTAAGGGTGATTCCGCTGTTTCCTCAGAAAAAGAGACGTGCCCCGCAAACGCTACCTGCTTGTTTAGGCAGAAGCTTATGGTGTTTCCTCTCAGGCTGTGAAACAGCGCTTTTCTGGCGGCATCACGAATCCTGTCAGTGCGCAGTATATTGCGTAGTTTAACAAGAGAATCTTGCCCTTTGGCTTCCGCCGTTAATGTGCTTGCTCTGCTGGAAGGCTTAATTGCTATAGAAGCGTTGCCTAGAACGTTATTTACTGCCGCTTTAACCTTTTCTTCGCTTTCTGTCGGGTTAATTTCAGCTTCCACATGAACAACTACTTCAACCATTTCTCCTCAATCCTCCGCAAAGCCTCCGCAACTTGAGCTTTAGTCTCTTCAACGCTATTATCGTTAACTATCATCCGCTCAGCCATCGCAATCACATTTCCCAAGCCAACGCTGAGCTCCCGCATGTCCCGTTCACGGAAAACTTCCCATCCGTTTGAGTCGTCACTTCGGCGTCGGTTAAAAAGGCGGTTAAACCTTGTTTCAGGGGACGCATGCACAGCGGCGATGCTGAATTTGGCAAAATGAGCTTTGAAAGCGTCAACTTCATGCAGGCTTCGCAGTCCGTCAATGAGGACTTTGCTGCTTTCTTGCGCCTCGATTTTCGGAATGCATTTCTGTGCAACCACTGTGACTCCGCCGTCTGCCCGCAGTTGAAGCATAACTTTTCCGACGTTTTGCGGGGTTAACTCCAAGCCCTGTTTTTGGTTTCCTCTCTAATCACGTCGCCCATAACCACTATGGCGTAGCCTAATTCGCGTGCAGCTTCAACGACCAAAGATTTACCTGACCCAGGCATCCCAGCTAAACCCACAACTATTTTGTCAGCGCTCATAACATACCCCTTTTTAGTTCATATTAGCAAACGTTTGTATTAAAAAGCATTTATGAAAGTTACGTGTTAAAAATACGTTGAAGGAAAATTGATGTCTGAACAGATAAGAAGCTTCATTGCGTTTGACATGGAAAACGAGCAGGTACTCAGCAGGCTCTCCGCAGCGCAGAAGCTTCTGGTTGAAACAGGCGCAGACCTCAGACCTGTAGCGCCGCAAAACATCCACGTAACCATCCGTTTTCTCGGCGACATCAGCCCAGCCATGGTTGACAAAGTCTACGAAGCAATGAAAAACGTAAAGTTTACCCCTTTCACCATCAACTCTGCGGTTTAGGCGTTTTTCCCAGCCTCAATTATCCCCGAGTTGTTTGGGCAGGAATGACCGAGGGCGTAGAGCAGCTCAAAAGCATTTTCACTCAGCTGGAGCCTCAGATTCGCGCGTTGGGGTTTGCGGCGGACGCTTACGGTTTTAGCCCACATTTAACTATTGCGCGGGTAAGATCAGGCGAAAACAAGCAGAACCTGGCGGAGTTCGTGACAAAAGAGAGGATTACGAGTTTGGCACTATCAAAGCTGATTGCCTGCGGCTCAAGAGAAGCCAGCTTTCGCCTAAAGGTCCAACTTACTCAACGCTCAGAGAATACTGCCCAGCACAGGAGCAAAAATGACCGCCATGCAGGAAATCGAAGCAGTAACCAAGCAAGTTCTCCAGAAAATCACGCCCAGCAAAGAGGACCGCGCAAAGTTGAAGCCATAACCCGCGAGCTGGAGCAGAAAGTAGCTTTGGCTTGCAAACAAGAAGGCGTCTCAGCGGTTGTGCGTGTTGAAGGCTCAGTTGCCAAAGACACATGGCTTAGCGAAAACCCAGACATCGACATTTTCATGCGCCTGCCAACCTCGATTCCGCGAAAAAACCTCGGCGACATAGGCTTAAAAATTGCTAAAAAAGCAGCTGGCACCTATGAGCAGATTGAACGTTTCGCCGAGCACCCATACCTTCAAGTATTCGTTGAAGGTTACCGCGTTGACATCGTTCCATGCTACGATGCTAAGCCTGGCGAGTGGCAAAGCGCCACTGACCGAACACCCTACCACACCGACTACATCAAAAAACACTTAAGCGAGCGTTTGCTTGGGGAGGTTCGGCTTCTTAAAAGGTTCATGCAGGGCATAGGCGTTTACGGTGCGGAAATTAAAGTTGGGGGATTCAGCGGCTACCTCTGCGAATTGCTGATAATGAAGTATGGTTCTTTTGCTTCGACAGTGGAGGCTTTTGCGCATTACAATCGGCGCGTTGTAGTAGACATCGAAAACTACTATGCCGACAGACAAAACGAGCTTTCGCCTGCTTTTCCCTGAACCCTTAGTGATTATTGACCCTGTGGATAAAGGAAGAAATGTTGCTTCAGCCGTGCAGCCTGAGAAGCTTTACGTTTTTGTCGGCGCAGCCAGAGCCTTCCTGAAAAAGCCTGATGCCGCATTTTTTTATCCGCCTAAAACCCAAGCCGCTGCCAGTCGAAAACTGAAGAGCCAGCTTGCAAGCCGCGGTTCATCCATCGTTTTTCTGGTAGTAGAACAGGTGAGCGCTGTTCCAGATGTAATGTGGGGGCAACTTTACAGGACAAAGCGTTCCTTGCATAAGCTGTTAGAGCTAAGTGATTACAAAATCCTTAGAGACGCGGTTTGGAGCAACGAAAAAAACCTCAGCGTCTTCGTCTTTGAGCTTCAGCAGCAGGTTTTGCCAAACATCAAAAAACACTTAGGACCGCCGCTTGAACGGGAAGCGGAAGGCGAAAATTTCTTGGCTAAATACGCTGGATAACGAGGGAGTTATTTCTGGTCCGTACATTGAGGATGGACGCTGGATAGTTATGGTTCCGCGCAAAACAGCTGATGCCGCTGCACTTTTGAAGGAGAAGCTTGCGGACGGAGGCAAAACCGCGGGCGTTGCCGAATTGATTGCGCGGTCAATCAGTAGAAACCTCAAAATTCTGGTCAACGGCGAAATAACTGAAGTCTACGTTGAAAATGGCGATTTTGCCGAGTTCTTGACGGATTTTTTTCAGGCAAACCCTTTTGGTTGCCATCAAACAATGACATGTAACTGTGAATACTCAAAAAAATGCTTTCTGCCAATTGCTTTGTTTAGATTATACATGAGAATAGCGAAAAACGGCGGCGAAATTTACACGGAGATTTCCTCAGTTAAGCCTGCTTCAGGATACGGGAAGAGATGCGCTTTATCAAGAGGATAAGCTATTGTTATTTCGTCGCCGATTTCAACCCATTTTTCCGCCAGCGAAGGCCTGTTTATCACCAGGCGGTCTCCGTTTTCAAGCCGAATTTCGTACCGAACAACGGTTCCTTCAAAAGTAACTTTCTCAACTTTTCCAAGCAACCCGTTTTCAGCTGTGTCGTACCCTTTTTTCATTTCGCAGGCTTCAGGCCTTATAGATAAAACTATCCTTTCGCCCTGCTTTATGCTTGGGTTTAAGGCTTTAATTCTTAATCCCTCACGCAACTCAATTTCAGAGTACCCATCGGTCTGGGTGATGTAGCCCTCTAAAAAGTTGGATTCCCCGATAAAATGGGCAACAAACAAGCTACCGGGATGCATGTAGAGTTCCTGAGGCGTTCCAATCTGCACGATTTTCCCCTTCTTCATAACTGCAATTCTATCCGAAATTGACATGGCTTCTGCCTGGTCATGAGTAACATGAATAGCAGTCAGTTTAAGGTCTTTCGCCATTCTTCTAATCTCATACCTTATTTCATTTCTAACTTTAGCATCCAACTGACCCAGCGGCTCATCTAAAAGCAGGGTTTTGGCGCCTGCAGCCAACGCGCGTGCAACAGCTATCCTCTGCATCATGCCCCCGCTAAGTTCACTGGGGTAAGCGTTTAAGCGTTCATTAAGTTTAACCAGCTCCAAAACTTCATGCCCAATCGTGTCAGCCTGTTTAGCATCGTAATTTTTGACTTTTGGACCGTAAACTACGTTGCCCCAAGCAGTCATGTGTGGAAACAACGCGAATGTTTGGAAAACAAAGCCGATGTCTCGGTCTTCAGGAGGAACCTTGTCAACGCGTTTGTCGCCGATGTAGATTTCGCCGCTGTCAGGCTCAATTAGCCCCGCGATAAGCCGCAGAAGCGTGGTTTTTCCGCATCCGCTTGGCCCCAGCAGCGAGAAGTATTCTTTGTCTTGTATGGTTAAGCTAACGTTGTCTAAGGCAGTGATTTTTCCGTATTTTTTGGTTACGTTTACGATTCGGACATCAGGCATAAGTTAACTCTCCTTCTGAAACAGTTTTATGGCTTTTTATAGTTATCATTCTAAACCTTTCCTTTTCGAGTTAAAAGCCGCAGAACCAGCAGTATTACGAAGCTGAACAGTATCAAGAAGCCGCATGCTAAACCAACTGTTAACGCGGTTACTCCTGGGATTGGCGCTGCGACGCCTCTAAGCGCGTTGACCCAGTTAACAATCAGCACAGGCGCCGTCTGCAAATGCGTGGTTACAGCTAAAGTTGCACCTGTTTCGCTGACGCTCCGCGTGAAAACAATTATTGCGCCCGAAAGAATCGAGTACTTTGTAAGCGGCAGCACAATTGAACGGAAAACTGTGAAGGGTTTGGCGCCTAAGGTTTTGGCGGCTTCCTCCATGTCAACGCTTATTCGCTCCATCGCCGCCGACATTGACCTGACGAAGTACGGGTAGGTAATTGCCAAATGCGCAAAAACCAGCAAAAGAAATTCAGGCATGCCTGAAATGCCCTGCCAGAAAAACTTCAAAGAAACGCCTAAAGCGATGGACGGCACTATTATTGGAATATTAATCAGTGTATCAAGAACCGCCGAAGGCCATTTGCCGAATGTTTTACGGGCAATCAATATCGCCATAGGTATGCCAAGGATAATTCCTAAAACAGTAACTATAGCTGCTAAACCATAAGACAGAAGCAGGCTCTGCCAAAAGCTGCCCCATATGCCTGAACCGCTGAAAGCCTGAATCAGGGGGGTTCCAGTGGCGATTGCTTGGAATGCTGGCAGCGCCACGAAAAGCGAAGGAACCAAAACTATGAATATAAAAACGAACAGTGCTATGCTATTTCTTGACCAAGCGGCTTTTTTGTAGCTGAGTTTCTTTTCGAAAACGGGTAAGCCATGACCGAAAGGCAACTTTATTCTTTGCCCAAGGACGCGTATCAGAGCGAAAATGGCTAGTGAAACAGCAATTAAGATGAGGCTGGCGAATACTGTTGCGCCCTCGTAGGTTCCTATGAGGATGGTGCCTTTTTTGAACTCGTTGCTTAGGGTTTGCAGGAAAACAGGTCCATTCATGAAAACCGCTCCTGCCACAATAAATGTTGCTCCTGTCTCAGAAAGCGACCTGGCGAAAGCAAGCGAAAACGCTGCAATCAACGATGGCTTTATGATGGGGAAAGTAACGGTTCTTGAAGCTGTTAGGGGTGGAGCGCCCAGCGTTCTTGAAGCCCGTTCATACTCCATCTTGTAATCAAGCATTGCACCCACCATGATGCGGACAACCACTGGGAACGAGAAGGTAAAGTGCAGAAGCATAACAAGGAGCCAGCCGGGGGAAATAAGCGGTCCGCCGAAAAACGCAGATATTCCTCCGCCTAAACTCCAAAACAACAAAAGTGAATAGCCAAGGGCGGCTGTTGGCACAACGAACGGCAGGTCAGCTAAAGTGTCAAGGACGCTTAGCCACCTTGATTTTCCACGGGTAATAAGCCACGCCAACGGGACCCCCGCGAGGAGGTCTAAAGCGGCAACAATCAAACCTATGCTGAACGAGTTTGAGATGGCGCCAAGGGCGGTGTTCATTAAAGCTGGCTGGTTGGTGACGTTTTGGATTGTTGGGAGTTTAATTAGGATGCCGAGGATGGGCGGTATAAGAATTATTGCAAAGAAAATGATGACGGCGGAGAGGTAGAGGGAGTACTTTAAGGGTTTTTTAGAGGACAACCTGTTGAGCGTGTTCCACAGTTTGTTAAGCACAGTACTGCTCCCGATTAAGCGTGCGTGTTGCTTAAAGGGACAGTTAATTAATCGTTCAGGTATATTAGCTGTTACATAAAATGCACGTTTTCTCCATAATTTTTTTGATAAAATATATAGTTCAACGCTTAAACAATAAAGTATAGAGGGCGTGGGCTTTTCAGCGGTTAAAAGCAGCAAAATCTTTATCAATAAAGAAACAAAATTTTACATGGCGAAGAATTTTGGAACAGAAACATAGAATAATGAAAAAAACCTTTGAAACAGAAATGTATATCGACGGAAAAAAGTTGCCTCTGAATAATTTTGTCCAAGAAACCATCGGAAACATTATGACTGGGTTTTCGAAATCGCTGAAAGGCTTGGATACTGCTCCCGAGTTGATGGAAGTGAAAATTAAGCGGTTAGCCAAGCCCGCTGATGTGGATATGCACGTTTCCCCTTAGGCGAGCACCAGTGCATTGCTAGCGCTTTTCTGTGTTTATTTGCTCATCTTGCGATGGTCTCACGCCATCACCGGCAAACAAGCATGCAACTTCTTCAGAGATGGAGTAACGTTCGAAAGCTGACTTGACAAAAAAGCTATAAAATGGTTCACGCGATTAACTAGCAGTAACGTACTCAAAATTAAGGATGTGAAAATATCCTGAACCTGAGGAAACTTTATAGCCATTACACTTTGAGAGAACTGCTACCGACTCTGATCGCGTTAATAAATTTTAACACTTCATCAATAAGCAAAATTTACGATGAAGTAAAGAAAAAAATTAGAAAAGAACACAGAAAAATTTTTAGGAAGGTTGAAAAAATGAAAAACAAACATAGTATAAAAGAAATATTAGTTTATTTTACATTTTTCTTAATGTTGAGTTCAGCTTTTGTAGTTTTCTATAGTGGAACAGTTAAAGCCGCTACTGACACAAATTCGATGTCTAAACATCCAAAACCAACCCCAACGTCTACCCCAACTCCTACAGCAACACCAACGCCGACACCGACTCCAACACCCATTAGTTCAAACAAGTTTTCTGGAATTTTTATTCCAACTTGGGATGGTGCGAATGATGGATTTAGTTCAATAGACTGGAGTGTAATAAATTGGATATGTGTTTTTCATTTAATTCCAGAAACAAATGGTGCAATTTATTATGACGTTGGCAGTAGTGCAATAAATTATGCTGCTATCGTAACAGCTTCTCATGCTCATGGAGATCCGTGTTTTGTTTGTTTAGGTGGTTCACCGTCAAATCCTGATCCATATCCAACAATCATAAATAAACCTTCAATTTGGCAAACTTTAATAACTAATACTATTTCAGCTGCGCACCAATACAAATATGATGGCATAGTTGTTGATTTTGAATGTCAAACTAATGGCGATTTCAATGGGGCTGCCTATGCTAAATTTGTAAGTGAACTGACCACACAAGCCAATTCTGCAGGATTACAAGTTTATGTTTGTTGGGCTATATGGCAAGATTCATCAACAAATCCAACATTGCTTGAACCAGTATGCAACAAATTGATGGATATGCTTTACCCAAGCAGCACAAACTACGCTACCTTATCCGCTTTTGAAAGGCTAGTTTCTTCAGATGTAGCTTTAGTAAAGCATCCTCAAAACATGGTGTACGGTTTCACTGTTCCAGAGGAATCTGGATTAACAGAAGCTCAATGGTTATCAGACATGCAGTATCTTGTGGGACTTGGCTATGGAATGTTCTATTGGAACACTGCTACAGCAGTTCCTAAGGATTACGCTACAATATCCACAGCTTTGAACTCCTAAGTTAAAGAAACATGAACACACTCATGCTCTCGTAGCGCGATGGTACCGAAACGGCGGCTGGGTACTCGTGCCATTTTTTATGAGCGCCTTAGCTTGGGGGTTGGACATGCATAAGGACAGTAGTTATGCGGCTATTGTGAATTCTGAAGGAAAAATAGTGAATCAGACAAGAATATACAATATTTTTGGGATTCACTGTTTATGTAGATAATGCCCGCTTCCTTATGTTGACGCGGTTCCTGAGTCAGCGATGTGTGAGCCTTTACTTCCAGAAGTCAAGTTGCTAATTAGTCTTTAAGGATTGTATCCAACGTTATTTAGTATTTTTGTGTAATCTGGATTTTGATTAATGATGCTTATTGTTGAGAGGTGCAGGTCATTGTTTGCTATGGTATCATGGTTTGTTCCTGTGTTTGTTTCCTGGTTGTAAATCGCTACTGAGGAAGTGCCTGAGAACGCGATTCGGTTGTTTTGTATAATTATGTCACCGCCGCTTCCAGCTAACCAAACAGCGTGGACATAGCCTGTAGTTGAAGAAAAAATGTTATCTGAGATATTTCCCGCGTTAGCTGTAGTTGTAACATAAATTCCTGTGCCGGTGGCCCCCGTCACAGTGTTTCCGCTGAATGTCCAATCTGAAGTTACACCTGAGATTCTTACATCAATAACACCTGGAGTAACTGGAGCCCTTAGAAACCCGTTTCTGAAGTAAAGTTGATTTCCACCGGCAAAGCTTACACAAGTATTTGTAGGATTAACTATTGTTGTATTCTCAAAATCAATACCAGAGACGCTTGCACCAGAAACATAAATTGATTGAGAACCAGCGCATTTGGATATTACACCGTTTGTGAAAGTGATAGACTGCCTAGGTTAGTTATAACAATGCCATCTCCTGCAACTCCATTCAATCCGTAATTGCTAAAAGTGACATCGGTTACGTTCGCGATGCCTATACCGTTTGACCCGATATTATTCAAAGCAATATTATTGAATGCCAAGTTCGCTGCATTTTCTAAACTCATTCCGCTATCTCTTGCTTTGTTAATTGTTATTCCGCTAAACTGGATGGCGTTGCTGGAGGGCAAGTCCGGGTCAAAAACAATTCCATTTTGCACGTTTAATATTCGTGTGTTGTTATACAAAAGGTTCTGTCCATAGCCAACATAGATTCCGCCACTTGCATTTGATATGCTGTTATCTGCAAATTGGCATTGTTGAGCAGTATAGGACACGTTATTGTACGAAATGTAAACATCGAGGCCGTTACCTTCCTGAACGTTAGTTACTGAGTTACTAGTAATTACATCATTCGAACACACTCCATAGCCGAAATTTTCAAGTGCAATTCCATTAGCCATCGGATCAACTACATTGTTTCCAGAAACTAGGCAATTAGTCGCAGCAACTAAGGATATTCCATTATAAATTTGGGAACCCTTAACAAAGTTTTCAAGTACGCTTATTTTGTCTCCACCAGCTATTCCTTGACCAGGGTCAGAGAAAGTTCCACCTTCTATTGTGATTCCATCGTGAATAGAGTTGAGCACGGTATTTCTTGAGATAATACTGTCGTTATCACTAATCAGTACACCAGTCGTTGCGCCACTTATGTAATTATTTTTGACCGTGCAATCAGTTGCTGTTGGTTCAAGCATGATCGCTCCATTGTTCGCATTGCTCTGTTGCCCAACTGCGTTGATAGTCAGTCCTGAGACAGTAACGTTTTGAGCAGAAATACTAAAAATACTCAGGTTAAAATTCCTAGGTACCGTAAATACAGGATTGTTAACGCCTTGAATGACTATGTTTGGGTTGGCGGCATCAACAATAGACGTTTGGTTATCTAAAACATAGTCGCCTCCTGATATGACTAATTGACCGTTAGATGGCAAACCAGAAATAATTGAGTTTATGAGAACAGTTGAATCTGCCGAAGACTGCGAGATTAAACCTGTTGTTCCATTTTGGGCGTAGTAGGTACCGTTGCTCCATTGCCCGATTAAATATGAATATGAACCGACGGGTTGGTTGGCATTGACGTTAGCTCCTGTTGGTCCTCCGGCCCCTATTGCTCCTGTTGCTCCCTGTGGCCAGTTAGCTTTAAGAGGAGCCACTTGAGCCCCAGGATTTGGGGCTTGATGTAAAACGGCAGCTACAGTAATCGGCAAAAACAGCATGATTATTACGAAAGCAGCTATTTTGTAGCTTACTACTAGTCTGCTGGACTTGCGTTCCTTTTCATTCATTTTTTCTTGTCACCTCTTGTTACCCATCCGCCCTTCCAAGGTGTAATCCAGGCATACAGAAGTACAGTAATGCTCATGAAGAACGAAACGAAGACAAACAACGTTCTATAGAGTATAGACCGGAAATCATATCCGAAAGACCATAAATTCATGCCTTGAAGGAAACCGATGTATAATGTTCCAAGCAAGAACCAAACTCCATCCAATACATTTCCAGTTAGAGGCGTAATTATAAGAGCAAATACGATTACGAATGGGCTGATGACGGTTAAGAATTGGTAAATGAAGAACAACAGCGGAATCGGCATTTTCTTCCTCCAAATGAAGCGGCTGGCCAAGAAAGGTTCCGTGTACCCATGAACGACTCCACATCAGTTGCTGTTTGAAGAAATGCTTGTAAGTTTCAGGTACAAGAGTGTAGGCTATCGCGTTTGACTGGTAAACCACTTTTGCGTTGCGTGCTGCATCTTTAACTGCTCCTAGGCCTTTCCATAGAACCAAGTTGGTGAGCTGTCGGTCGTCGCCGATGTGAATGGGGCTGCCGAGGAATTTTTCGTTTAGCCAACTGTTCATCACGGGCTCGATTGATTCTCGACGGTAGCCTGCCAGAATTCCTGAGCAGCATGAAACTGCACCAAGCTGAGATTCCATGCCTTTTAAAAGTCTGAACATGTCTTGATACCAAAAGTGCTGCAGTTTAGTGAGTAAGTTTTTGTTTATGTTTAAGGCTTTGCCATGTCCGCATACGCTTACAACTTCCTTGTCTTCAAAGGGTTGAACAACAATTTTGATAGCTTGCGTATCAAGTAAGGTGTCGCTGTCTACGCAAATAACTATTTCATTTTTAGATTCATAAAAACCCGATGCGAAAGCTGCTCGTTTTCCACGGTTTTTTTCAAAATCTAAAAGTTTAATTCTAGGCGAATTTAGTGACCTTACAACATCCGCTGTTTTATCTGTGCTCCCATCGTTGACTACAATAATCTCCAGTTTATCCTCTGGATAATCACTTGCAAGTAGTGCATTTACCGTTTCAGCTATTTCTTTCTCTTCATTCTTCGCCGGTACAATTACCGACACTCCAGGCCTATAACCCCTGTCTGGTATGGGCTTGTAACTTACCGTTAGGATGCTTACGATGATTAAGAAGGAAGTCATCAGAATGCTGTATACCCAAAACAGCGAGGCTGCGAAGCCGTCAACTCTTAGCAACAACAGAACCATTAGTGAAGCTACGGTGACAGTGGTAGCCAATAGAACCTTGGATTTCTGGTTTAACGACAGCATAATCTGGTCCCCAATTGATCTTCGCCGTCGGAGCTACATCGAGTGTGAGAAAACGTTTCTAAACTCTGGTCTTTAGGAACCTTTGAAGCGAGCACTCTTTTAAACCGAAAAGCAGCTCGTAAAGATTCAACTAATACTTGTATGTTTTCAGGCTGGCATTCACCTACTCCATCCATCGGCTTGGCCATAGCTCGATGGATTCTTTTCCCTTTCAGTTGAGGCTGCCTTTTGAGCGTCTCTAAGTTTATGTTAAAACAAGTCCTTTTCGAAAAAAGTCTGAACTCCATACTCCCTAAAGTGAGTAACTGAGTATTTCCCAACAACATGGTTATATCGACTTTATTCATTCTCCTTTCTCCTCTTCTTTACTAAGCGCGCGCGAGCATTTTTTCGGTTCATGTTACCATTCATCCTTCCGAAGTGTCGACTATGAATGCAGAAGTTTACTTTCCTTCGCGCTTTCTGCTTTTATATGCGTCACATTCAATGCATTGTTTTCCAGTGCAGACTTCTTCTGTAAATGGGCAAATATTGAATATTCTTGGGAGATAGTTGTTTAATGCTTGGTTCTCTACGACTGCAAAATTTAGTTTGGCACCACTTACAAGCGCCTGAATTTCTTCAGTGGTCTTCGACGTCAATGATTAACACCTCACATTTCTTTGATTTGAGGACAAAGAACCAGCAAGTTATGACGATAGTATTCGTCAAGTTCAATGGCTGCGTTAAGCAGAATATTCGCTGGGTCTAAGCTACTGAGGTACTGAATGTCTTTAGGCAGGCATTCTTTTCCTATGCCGTCTCTTGCCTCGGGAATTTCCACGTTCCATTTAGTATTGGCAGCGTCACGGATTTCCGCGAAGTTTAACCCGTTTTTGTCACAGATCAGCTTTAATTGTTCAGCGTAAGCGGTTTTGAGATAACGATCCGTGTTTTCGACAATCTTTACAGTTTCAGCTTGTTCGAGAGATGATAGCTTGTGAAGTGGCACTTTTATTGAAGTGTAGAAGCCCAATGCTTTCTTCATGCTTCCCTCATTTAAAGCGCCTATTACTCCGAGTTGGGCAACGCCGTGATTGACTTCATCTTCTTCCCACCAGCGATGAGGACAAACAGCAACATACTTCAAATTGTAGAGGTCAGCAAATTTTCTTGCTGTGCCAACTGAAAGTGTGGATTCTATTGTAACTAACGAACAGGGGTTGACCAAAGCAATTTTTGAACAGCAACTTGCGACACAAGTCATGTCTGGTTGACCATTTCTAAACCAGGTGTTAACTGCAACAACATAGGTGTCTGCTAGTGGCAGATGATCCGAAAAAGCTGTTATTCCAAGATTTTGGGCTCTATCTATTGCTTTCTGGCTTATGTCATACCCGACCACTTTGGGGTAGTATTTTTTGACGTGTTTTGCAACGGCCAAACCAATGTTGCCTAAACCGATAATACAAACTTCAGAATTCAATTTGCTTTCTCTTCTCCTTTTCTTTAATTTTTTGCGCACGCTAGCTACCCGAAAAACTAACATTCCAATAATCAATCTCGGCTCCAGTCATCATTGCTGTGCAGTCAACTGTGTGTGAAAGAATTTGGAGGCGGAGTCGGCGGCCTGATTTCGAAGAAGCAACGCGCCAAAAATTTTTATCTCCTTTCTGTTTGGTGGAGAGTAATCGCTAAAACGTTTCTCTCCAGTTAAGGCTAGTTAAGTTCGAGAGTTATATAAGAATGAATGGAGGATTGTTCCACAACCAAAAGAGCCCTAATTCAAAGGCAAATAGTCAGATTACGCCCCAAGCAGGCAGCACCGTGCCCCAGTTGTAACCCGTTGATCATTAGGGGCTCGGCTGCTCCTGAATTGATTGAAATAAAAATTAAGCGGTTAGTCAGGCCCTTTGATGTGGATGCAGCATGTTTCCCCTTAAGTGGCTTTAAGTTTTAGCTGACGACTTTTCTGAACTGATACAATGTAGCGCTCATGGTGATGAGGGCGACTAACCCGATTACTCCCCACGCTGGAAGTATCGTGGCCCATTGATACCCGTTAATCATAAGCGCTCTAGTAGCGGTAACACAGTAGCTTACAGGGTTAAACATCGAGACAGTTTGCACCCATGGAGGCAGGAAACTAAGTGGAAACAATGCTGGACTCAGGAACAGCAGCGGGAAGGTGATGACTCCTCCTATCGCGAAAACCGTCTCAGAACTCCTCGTCTTCATACCCAACGCTAAAGAAATCCCTGACCATGCAAGCCCAAAGAAGGCAAGCGTGAAAAAGATGAGCAAAATTCCGACAACGCCTGTGGTGACGTAAAAAGGCTTGTTTTCCGCAACACCTAACGCGTATCCTAACCCGAGAATTATAGCTGTCTGGACAACCACCCTAAACGCATCACTGCTTAACCTGCCAAGCAGAATCGCTGGGCGACTCACGGGTGTCACAAGCATTTTCTGCAAAAACCCCGAGTCGATGTCAGCCACTATCGAGTTTCCCGACTGCAATGCGCTTCCAAAAGCGTTTTGCATCACAATTCCAGCAGCCGCAAACTCAAGATAAGCCACGCCCGCCGGTAATACTCCTGGAAAATTGGAAAGTTTGCCTAGCAACTGTGTGAACAGTACGAGGAATAAAATGGGTTGGAAGAGGGAAAAGAAGAGCAGGATGGGGGTTCGAACAAGTTTCGTGAGGTACCTTATGAATATGTAGCGGGTATCAGAAAGTAGCGTCATTTTTTTCATCTCCTTGCGCCGCCCCACATGGGGCTTGGTGCCTTAACTAGTTCTTCGGTTCGGATTCTTTTGCCAGTGTGCTTCATGAAAACATCATCCAGAGATGGCGAGGAAAAAGTCACTGATGCAAGTCGAATGTCGCTGCTGTCTAACGCCCGCACAATGTCAGCGATTAGCAGACCAGCGTTCTTAGCGTAAACTGTAAGACATTCTTCAGAATCGATTATTTCTGTAACGTCTGTCATGCTTTTAATTAGCTCCTTTGCATTAGAGCTATCTTTTTTACAGTTATCAAGTGAAATTCGGATAGAGTCTGCGCCGATTTCGCGTTTCAGTTCAAGTGGAGAGCCGCTTGCCACTATTTTTCCAACGTCAATTATTGAAAGCCTTTTGCACAGCTTGTCAGCTTCCTCCAGATACTGGGTTGTTAAAAAAATGGTTATGCCTTCTTCTTTGTTTAGTTTTTCCAGATAACTCCAAATGGCTAAACGCGATTGAGGGTCTAAACCTGTTGTTGGTTCGTCTAAAAATAGGATTTTAGGCTCGTGGATAAGTGCGGTGGCTAGGTCGAGGCGTTTTTTCATGCCGCCGGAGTAGTTTCGGGCGCGTTTTTCAGCGGCTTCTTCAAGACCAACAAGAACCAGAAGTTCGTCAACCCGTTTTTTTATTTCATCTCCATTCATCTGGTGGAAATGCCCTTGAAGCGTGATGTTTTCTCTACCGGTTAAGTCGCCGTCAACGGTTGTTTCTTGGCTTTGAACCCCGATGATTTTTCGGATAGCGGCTGCTTGCTTCTCAACGTCGAATCCGGCGATTGTAGCAGTGCCCGATGTTTTTCTTAGGAGCGTCGTTAGAATTTTGATGGTGGTGCTTTTTCCTGCTCCGTTGGGTCCCAAAAAACCGAAGAACTCTCCTTCCGCCACGTTAAAGGAGATGTCGTCAACGGCTTTGGTGCCGTCAGAATAAACTTCAACAAGATTCTTAACCGTGATAATGTCTGACATAAAACTGTCCACATCTATTTTTGCATTTGCAAGCATAAAAAGGTGGCGATTGAGTTTTCATTTTTAAATGAGTAGTTATTTACTTGTCGGCAAAACTAATCTTACCAACTAAAACAGGAAAAAGTAAGTAACTGCCTTTTAAAAGTTTTAGATATACTTTTTTGTAGGATGTTGCACCAACAGCCAAGTTATGTAATGCCTTAGCTGCAGTCTTATTACTCGACAGTTTGCGGGGAGACCTCAAAAGTTAGCACCGAAAAAAAGATATAGAACCGACATTCAAAAACCATTGAAATGGCTAAAAGAAGATTGTGCCTAATTGCATAGCTAGAGGTTGACCAAATTCGATGTCATCTAGCATTGAAGTCAAACCAGCTCGCACATACAAGTACGTTGACGATGTCTGGATAATCGCTTCATACTTTAACTTTAACTCTTACGAATCGAAGCAGCAAAACCTCAGTGTTTTCTTGAAAAGCCTCGATCAATCTGGGCTGAACTATCTCCTGGTTGAGTGTGCATTCAAAGCTGAGCCCTTCGTGCTACCTCGGTCATTGCATACTATTCACGTACGCTGCCACTCGGTCATGTGGCAGAAGGAACGATTACTAAACTTGGCGATTTCGAGGTTACCGAAGTCATGCACGAAAGTCGTTTGGCTGGACGCGGACATTTTGTTTCAAAACCCCGATTGGGTGAAGGAAACCTCAAGGCTTCTCGATAAGCATCCGGTCGTGCAGCCATATGAAAAAGTCATTCGTCTCTTTCGAGGTACGCAGAACTACACTGGGAAGGGAGATGCGTATGTGAGCTTCGCAAGCGTTTTGGCTCTGAGACCTGGATTTTTCCTTTCAGGGAATTTTGACGCTCATGGTCATACTGGATTCGCCTGGGCGGCGCGTAGGGAACTTTTGGAGAAGTACAGCCTGTACGATTACTCGATCTCGGGAGGAGGCGACCACTTAATGGCTCATGGTTTCTGCGGGGACCGCAGTTCTCCATGTGTTCAAAGGATGGTTGGACGGAACACCCCATATGCCGATTCATTTTCGCGCTGGACCAAAAGGGTTTACGGCGCTGTCGAGAGTGATATTGGTTGTGTGCCTGGAACCATTTTGCATCTGTGGCATGGTCAATGGGTCAATCGTCGATACTCCGAAAGAGCACGAGAACTATTGAAGCTAAATTATGATCCAAGCAAAGACCTTCGGCTCGGTAGAAACAATGTGTGGGAATGGACCAATAAAAACCGGCCTCTTCAAGCTTGGGCATCGGAGTATTTCACCCTCAGAAAAGAAGATATATGTGAAGATGATAAAAAATAGTTAGGTAGGTTTGTGTTATGCCGCAATCGACTTCTGGTCGTGATAACGGGTGGGTTGTGAATACGTTGCAGCCTTATCTCGCCCCGATGCAAAATGCTGCGACGGATTACTCCTCACAGTTTCAAAAGCTGGGAATGACGTTAACTCCAGATAGGATATTGGGAACGGCAATGCAGGAGTCCGGGGGGGCTACGCCTAGTCCTTCGACTGTTATTGCGTCCGACGGAGGCTTGGGCTTAATGCAACTCACACCTAGCAACGGAAAGTTTGATCCGGCTGTCGCTAATGAACTTGGTTGGGATAATAATGCAAGTGTGAAAGACAATCAAGACAACTCCAATTGGAAAAACCCAATCAACAATGTCAACGCTGGCGTAATCGTTATGCTTGACAAAGCAACAAAAATTAGTAACAAATACCCGGAAGACTGGAATAATATGTCTCAAGAACAGAAATGGGACGCAACTATGTACGCCTACAATCATGGTGAGAACGAGGCTTACAAACGCATTGACGCAGACCAAGATGGGAGCTACTCTAATATCACAAGCGATTCGTATGTGAACACGATTAACGGCAACATGGATTACCTCGACCAGAATAGCCCGTTTCCGTCGCCAGGTCCAAATTCACCCACGGGTTATTAACCGCGATTTGTCCTTAGCAGTCAAAGCTCAATTTGACCGAAAACAAGCAGTTACAATGGTTTCTGAGCTTATCCATAAATCCCATAGATAATGCTCCAACTTTAAAAAGAGTAATCAAAACTAGCCAAAGCGCCATAAACAGTAAAGAAGTACAAAGAATAGCATTGATGGATAGGCTTTTCTTAAGGGGACGATTGTGAAGAAATTAAGCCAGAAAAACGCATGAACTAAACGTCTATTTACAACGATTTTGAAGCCCGCGCAACTTGGCAGCCTATCTGCAGAGCGATGTTAAGCTCAGTGATGTTTTGTTATGGGTTATTAATCGCTATGGGCAGTTTTATCGCCAGGCGAGCATCCGGCTGTTTACGTTTGAAAATGAATTGGCTCAGCTCGGCGTAGGCTATTACAGAAAAGCTAAATAAAGACGTGAACATGAACTTATCGCCATTGGTCGCTAGACCGGAAGATTTCATGTATGTGCGGTCGTAGTCTAGTTTGGTCTAGGACATCAGCCTGCCACGCTGACGACCCGGGTTCAAATCTCGGCGACCGCACCAAACTCCCATTTACGCAAAACTGCCATCTTTTTTAGGCACCGCCGCTGATTAACCTGCATAAGGTGGCAAGGTTTGGCGGCTGAAGGTAAATTTAACCAGTTAATCAAGCAGAAAAGAGCTTTCTTGAAAGCCTCCGTGAAAGATTACTCCGCTGGCGGCAACGACATGCTGGACGACTTAGAAGCGCTGCTGGAAGAGGCAAAAGCAGAAATTACTCAGCGTTTGGAGCTAGCGAGCTGCTTAAAGGAAGAGTCGGAGGCGGCTTGGCGCAGAGAATGCCTTTCAACGTTTGAAGAATGGCTTGAGAAATGGTTCGGCAAAACTGAGCAGCACCCACAATAGTGCATCGAACAGCAAATTTATTGCAGCGAAAAAGGCAACTTTAGGATTCAGCTAAAACGCCGACTACCTTCATCTTCTCCATGACGTCGTCAGCATGCGGCGCAATCTCCATATCCTCTGTTAAATCCAAGCCAGCAACATGCCCCATATGATCCCCACCAGCCCACATGTCTGAACCAGACACATCATACACCTTACCCTTATAGCCAACATACGCAGGCTTGCCGTCTTTTCCGTCAAAACTTCTCAATTCATCAATGCTGAATTTTTTCAGGTTCTCCAAGATGCTCAACGCTCCTTACTAGTATTTTTTAATTAAAGCAAATTTATAGTTTTCTTTAAAAGCTATAAACCTCTGTGGCTGCGATTAGCATCTCGTACATGAAAAAGCACCATTTCATGTTGAAGGTGCGGGGCTTCGAGTGTATATTGAAGTATGTTGGTTCATGTTTGGCGTCTATTAGGCTCATCTAGCAGACCGAGGGGGTAGGTTGTGAGAGAACACATAAACGGACCAAACAGCCAGACTTTAGCTGCTTAGGCATAATTTTATACCATAGTAAACCTGAATAGTTAATTGTTCATTTAGAGCCTGTCGAATATGAACGGCAAAGCTTCAGCATCGGCATCTTTGATGCTTGTCCTGTTAACGGTTTCTTTATTCGGGGCTTTGAATGCTGTAGCCGCTGATCCGATTCCAGGCATGCCAACTCCACGGCCACTTCCATCTATGCCATCAATTATTATTGGAAGCGACGGAAACATCACTCCCTCCAACATGCCAATAAGCATCGTTGGAAACCTGTACACTTTAACTGGCAACATAACCAACTACTCAATCATAATACAATGCAGTAACATCATCTTTGAGGGTGCAGGATATACTGTTCAATGCACCGCAACACCCTACGTCGTAGACTTACCAAGCACCGCCATAATAATAAACGCAAACAACGTAACCGTCAAAAACACTTCGATAACCGGGTACTATCAATGCATAAGTGTCTCTGGCGAGCATAACACAATAACATACTGCACGATGACAGATTCACCGTCTGGCGAGATAACAAAAAACGCCATCGCACTCAATGGCGACAACAACAACCTAATTGGTAGCACCTTAACGTTTGGCGGCGTCGACATCAACGGAAACTATAACCAAGTGGAAAGAAACTTCATCACGGGCAGCTACGCCATCAACATATCCCCCTCAAGATTAACAGGGGGTCCCATCGCCAACTATAACACAGTAGCCGCGAACACCATCCAAAACTGCACTTATTTCGCAGTGTACCCGTCGACTGGAATCAACATTTTCTACCTCAACAACTTCATAAACAACAAACCAGAAAGCATCTCCGCCCAACAGTGGCAACTAGTCAATAACGGCAAGCCAATCTCGATGGATCAATGGACGCCCACTGCAACCTGGACCGGCATCTACGTTAACGGAACACTCTTTGACAACGGCAAACAAGGCAACTATTGGAGCGACTACAAAGGCACGGACGCAAACGGCGACGGGATAGGGGACGCGCCATACTTCATCGGAGGCACGCTGCAGGATAATTATCCGCTTATGTCGCCAGTTGACATCGCCAACGTTAACATACCCACATATCAGTGGGGATCAGACAGTGCTGGCGTTTCAGCCGTTAACTTGAATGGCGCTGAACAACAACAAATTCAAGACGTAATTTTCGTACTATCAATAGTGGCAGCTACGCTAATAGCAGGAGTAATCGCAAGCACTGTTTTGAAGAAAAGAAGAAAAAAATGACTGACTACTTTTCATTTTCAGCTGGCGACGCAGGTCTGTTTGTGGCGAGCGAAGCGACCCATTCGCGTTTTTCCCAAAGAGCGCAGCCTTGTATTTCTTTGAGTTCCGCATGGTTTTCCCTTATGGTTTTTAGCATTTTTGACTGCAAGGCTTCCCGCAGCGGCATGTTTTTCAAGTTGGTGTCTGAGTAAGCGATGAATGGGCAGGGTTCAACGTTTCCTTCCGCGCTGACATGTATGAATCCTCGTCCAGCCGAGAGGCACCCGCCGATTTCATCCTCATCCCATGGCAGGGCAATGAACATTGCGGGATACTTTTTGCGGAAGCCATTTCGGATTGCAATCACTTTCGATTTTTGCTCTTCCGAGAGGACCCAATCTTCGGTTCCAGCGATCACGGGCGTGTACTCAACCATCATGAAGAGTTTGCATCCTGAATCGACCAACTGCTTGATGAAGGCTTCATCCGTTACTTCCGCAAAGTTGGTTCTTGTCATGGTTAAGCTTGTGCCCCAGAAGATGCCTTTGTTTTTCAGTTTGCCTATTGAATTGAGCAGTTGATTGTAGACTCCTGTGCCGCGTCTGCCGTCAGTGTCAATTTGGTAGCCTTCAAGGCTTAGGAGGGGAACGATGTTTTTGTTTGAGGCTATGCGTTCAAGCACTTGATCATTTAGCAGCAGCCCGTTGGTGAACATCAGAAACATTATCTCGGGAGTTTGCTTGGAGATGTCCAAGATGTTTGGGCGCATAAGGGGTTCTCCGCCTGCAAGCACAATAAAAGAAATGCCAAGTTCCTTCGCCTCATCCACAAGCCGCTCGATGCGTTCGTCGCTCATTTCAGCATCAGTTTTCGCTCTTAACGCCTGGTGGTAGCAGCCTTCACAGTGCAGGTTGCATTTGCTGGTGACGCTTATGACTAAAATGGGCGGAACATGAAGTCCTTGGAGTTCCAGCTTCTGCCTTGTTTTGGCGGCTTTGTTTTGCCACCTGATACGTTCGCAAGAAGAAAAGCGATTGGGATGGGCTGGTGAGGGCGATTCTTACTGCGTCTTTAAAGAAAACTCGCAGCGCCTCATTGACTATCCTGTTGATGTTGAGGTTTAAATTGGCGTCTGTTTGCGTTGTTCTGCTCATTTGAATCATTTCGAGACAGCGCGTAGGAATCTATTATACTTATGTGTTTTAAGCTATTTAGAAAAAAACAAGGCTATATATTTCTTGAACCCTTAAATGCCCTTCACAAAAGTGTTTACCGACGTCCTCTAAATTCGATTGTGAATTAATTCTGCTTTTGGTGGGATCATCTATTAACATGATCCAAATAAACAATCCAATCGAAGTGAACCCGCCTAAAACTAACGCCATTGTTTGGTAATTATAAAAGTTCAACGTTAAACCTCCTGTTATAGAAGCCAATAGCGTTCCAATATTGAAGAATGTTGTATTAAGCGCTACCATTGTTGAACGGAATTTTGAAGTCTGCTCGATAATTAGGCTATTTAGTGTGGCAATTGTCATGCCGACAAACCAAAAGCGGATGCTACTCATTGCCCATGATAAGGTAAAGTTTGGCATGAAAGTAAACGTTAAAGCAAGCATGACTGTTATTGAACAAGCGAATATCCCGAGGGGTTTTCTGCCTATACGGTTCACAAGCAAGCCAGCCGTTATGCATCCTAAGACGAACAGACTATTATTAATTAAAACTATAATGGATCCTGCTGCTATACTTACTGAGAATTGAGATCTAAAGAAGCTAACTGTGTAAAAGGCGATTGAAGATTCGGAAATGACAAACATAGTTGCGAAAAGACAGGCGATTGCCGATCGGTTTCCAAATAATTGCTTATAACCAGCAGAAAAAGGCTCTCTTATCGAATGTCTGTGCTTAATTGACCCTTTTGGGATTGCAAAAAAATACTAAAACTAAACTAACCAAGGCGAAGGGTAACGTTAGCCAAATTGTGACTGAGCGCCAACTTCCATTATGTGCAATTAACCCAGTTACTGGTGCTCCAATCACGTATGCCAAAGTTGTACATGCTACCAGCCACCCGATTGCCCTGCCTCTTTTTTGCAATGGAAGAAAATCGCCGATAAATGAGTAAGCCGTGGCGGTGACAACTGCTATGCCAGTTCCAACGCCAGCGCTTATTATTAACACAATATCAAATGTTGGTGCAAAAAACAGGCCAACTGCCGACAAACAGATGGATGTCAATCCAATGATTAAAAAAAGTTTTGGATTAAAGCGGACGCTTAAAAATGAAATCAGCAATCCTGCTACAATTCCCGATAAAGCGTAAACTGAAGCAACCTGGCCTGCGATGCCAACGTTAATGTTAAAAGTTTTGGCAATATCGATTAGGAGCAAATCAAACATTACGGTTATCAACCAAACGGAGAACACTGAAAGCCCCAAAACTGGCAACAAAAGCTTGCTAGAGCCTTCCTTCTCAACGGGTAAGTCTTTCCTAAAGTTTATCCTCATGTGCCTATACATTGGAGTTTAATATTTTAAAAGGATTCTCAAAAACATAGGAGTCAAAGCTTTACAGGTCGCTTGCCGCAAGAGTCACAAGGCGCATTAAACCAGAATGCTACAGAAGGCAACGGCGCTTTGACCGATAAAATATCAACTGCAGGAGCAACCGTGCAGAAAATAAAGATAGACTTAATGTTCGGTGGTCCAGTTTTGGGTGCAACAACCTTTGCAGAAAGAACTTAAATCTAAAGTTTCGCGGTATATCTGAATTTCTTTCTATACTTCACTCCACAAATTATCAAAATAGTTTTGAATTAATTCTATGAAGGACGTATTAGTTGACCTTAAAATCTTAACCTCTGACAAATTAAAAGGATTATTGAAAAGAGAATATGTGCAAACTTTTTTATCATGGATCGAAACAAGGAACGGCGTCTTAGTGGAATATTTTAAAGAAATATTCGGGAACCGTAGTAGAAATAACTGTATTTTTTCCTTTATTTGGTTGTTTTCAGGTTTGCTCAAAATAACCTTGATGTCCACGTTGCCACTTTTTGCTTTTTGCATGCTTTCTTCAACCGAAAAGAAGTAGGCTATGAATGCTTCCCAGGGTCCTGCAAAACTTATCGACCTTTTTGCCATTTCGTGCTTCAGTCGTGTATTAGCTATAATATTCCCTTTACCAGCAACTAACATGAACTCAGGTTCCTCGAAAGCCGAGATTTTTTCTTTGTTTTCATATTTTTTGATTAACTCATTCTTTAGGGAGATTGCAGCATCAATTTCGCTTGATTTAGCTTGAACCAGAATCTCGGCTGCTCTTGGAAGTGGAATGGCTTCAAAGGTTGAGGGTGCAGAAACTATCTCTTCTACTAAGCCTTTGCTGTGCAATTTAGTTATTACTCTGTAGGTATCTTGTCGAGCAACGGTTGAAGCTTTTGAAATTGACTTTATCGATGAGGGTCCTAATGAAACCAAAGAAAGATAGACTTTCGCCTCTCTTTCTGTAAGTCCCAAGCAGGTGAGGGCTGCCACGTCACTCTCATCATACATAACAAAGCCCCTAAGTTCCTGTTTTATTTATCACTTAAAAATTTTTCTGAAGTCCCACGACCCACACAAGTTTAAATAATCATCAAGTTATGTGGGTGCAGATAAGTTTAGGAGAAAAGGAAAAATGACAATTTTGACAAATAAAACTAAAACCGTGAAATTCTCAAGAAACAAATTAACATCTATTGCCATTGCAATATTTATGATGCTTAGCATGACGACTTCGCTTGTGCTTCTGCCATCCGCTAGTGCGCACACACCTCCACAGAATATTCCAACCACCGCCTACGTTGTTTGCACACCGGGCATCGTTGGTGTTAATCAAGTTACTACCATTGTCGTGTGGCTTGACAGGTATTCGCCGACAACCGGCGGCTTAAATGGTCAACGCTGGGACGGATGGCTGATAACGATTATGCAGCCAGACGGAACCAACAAAACAATAGGGCCATTTACATGCTCAAGCGACCTTGCCAGCGACTACAAGACGTTCACGCCTACCGAAGTTGGCAATTACACAATCGTCTTCAGCTGGCCTGGAGAAGCAGTTGTTAACAACCCAGCCATCTACTCCTCAGCAGACATCGGCGATTTCTTTGAAGGCGCCACGAGTGCCCCGACGACACTTGTCGTAAATCAGACCCCAACTCCAGCGTGGCCGGAACCTCCGCTTCCAACGGGTTACTGGGAGCTCCCGATAAATGCCCAAGACAGAACATGGTCAACGCTTGCAAGCAACTGGCTATGTGGTTATCAGTTGGTTGGCGGCTTCCAAAATATTGGTACAGCGCCGACCACCGCTCACGTATTGTGGACAGAGGCAATCATGGCAACTTCGCCTTCCAGCGGGTCGGCTTTTCCAGGCGGAATTGCCAGCGGACAGTATCCGGGTGTACAAAACAACATTGACGACTACGACCATCCATGGCAAGCGCCGGTTATCATGAACGGAGTAATCTACTATAATGCACCGATGTCCGATGAGACTGATCACTATGGTTATTACGCTGTGAGTCTGTACACTGGGCAAATGCTGTGGTCCAAGAACGGCACCGACAACGGCCTCAACAACCCCTTTGCAGTTCCTACACCTGGCGGTAACGGGCCTTCCTATGGTGAAGCTTTTCCTGTGCTTTCAATTGGTCAAATGTTACACGTTTACAACATAAACGGGCAAGGAGTAGCCTCTTATCTGTGGATGCAGGGATCACAATCTTTCGGAGGCGGCTTAGTAAGCACTAGCACCAGTACATGGTATATGCTTGACGCAAGCACTGGAAACGTAATATTGACGCTGACAAACGTGCCATCAGGTAGGGCCGCAGTGGATCAAGCCGGAGACTTACTCGAATACGTTTACAGTGCAGCCACTGGTAACCTGCTTTGTTGGAACTCAACCCAATCTATTCTACCAGGGTCACCAGTATCAACGGGGCAGCAGGAATGGAGACCTCCAATTGGCGCAGTAATTAACGCAGTTGCCAACACAGAATGGGAAAATGCCAGTACTACTTGGGGTACAACTCTGGACCCGATTGTCCTGCAGGCGTTAGCATCTCCGAATCTCCGGATACACAATGAATGTGACAATACCGACAGGTCTGCCGGGAATCGCTGCTATCTTATTCGATGCCAATCATGAGCCAACAGGATTATTTGGCGACGTAATTACTGCCACTTACACTGGGACGACCGCCGCTGACTCTGACACAATTGGTATCTGGGATGCAACTATAAACGAACATGCAGCGCCGTATAGTCCTTGGCCCACATTAACCCCCACACTCAATACCAACCTTGGATTCACTGTAACGATGAATTATTACAAGAACATTACAGTTCCATTGCCTGGCAATAATTACACTTGGGCCATCCCAGTCACGAACGGTGTCGCAGGCGTGTTCATGCTAGAATGCCAGCAAACAAGACAGACTTGGTGCTATAGCTTAGCTACCGGAGCCCTATTGTGGGGACCAACTGTACAACTCAGCCCTATGGGCTACTACACCACCGGTGGCGGTAGTGGAATACAGGGAAATGTGTATAACGGCATATACCTTGCAATGAACGGCGGCAACTATGAGGGAACAATCTACGCCTACAATGTAACGAACGGAAATCTACTTTGGACCTATAACGCCACAAACGCGCCCTACTATTATGAAAGCCCATATGGTGACAATGCGCCGCTGATGCTTGGCGGTGTTTGCGACGGAATGATTTATGTGTACTCGTCTGAGCACAACGCACAGACTCCTGAGGAACGCGAGTTTTACCTACGTGACATCAACATGACCGACGGAACGCTGATCTGGAAACTAGAACAGTATGTGTACTGCTACAACCCTTCAATACAAATAACAGGGGGGATTTCTATCGCAGACGGCTACATCGTAAGCCAGAGTCAATATGACGATTTGATATACTGCATAGGCAAGGGACCAAGCGCCACAACAGTTCAGGCACCGCAGAGCGGCATAATACATGGGATCCAGCTTTACGATCACCGGTTCGGTGACTGATCAGTCTCCTGGCGCGCTAGCGGTCTCTACGAAAATGGGCTACGGCTCAAATGGCGTTGCATGCGTATCTGACGCATCCCAAGAAGCATGGATGGAATACCTCTACCAACAGCAGGTGATGCCTACGAACGCCACTGGAGTTCCAGTGACAATAAGCGCCATTGATCCTAACGGCAACTACATCAACCTTGGCGATGTAACAAGCGATACAAACGGCTTCTACAGCTTAGGCGTGAATACAAACATGCTTTCTGCCGGTCCAGGCACATACAAAGTCATCGCTGCCTTCGCAGGAACTAACTCTTACGGTTCCTCGTACTCAGAATCTGCCTTCACCGTCAACTCTGCGCCAACAGTGGCACCAACCGCTACACCTCAAACAAACCTGGCAACCACAGCAGACCTGATGACGTACATAATCGTTGCAATAGTTGCCATAATCATCGCCATTGCCATAGCAACAATCCTGTTGCTCAGAAAACGCGCATAAAAATAAACGCCAAACACAAATATCACTTTCCCCTTTTTTAGTTTTAAAAAGCAATGGCGTTAAGATATTGGCTGAGAAATTAACTAATTAGTTGAAACCGTGTTTTTAGCAGTTGTAGACTTTAGAAAAAAAAATAGAAATAATAGTAACTGCTTAAACAATAGGTTAACCCTATTCAAGTATTATTCTGGCGTCAACTATTTTTGCGCCTTTCTCGTAAGCCAGCACTGGGTTTAGGTCCAGCTCTTTGATTTCAGGATGATCCATGACAAGGCGTGAAGTGGCCACGAATATGTCCACTATGGCGTCGATGTCTGCGGGCGGCGTGTTTCGGTAACCCTTCAGCAGCGGATAAGCTTTAAGTTCAGTGATCATTTCTTTCGCATCATCCACCGATATGGGCGCGATTCTGAAAGCTTACATCTTTGAGGATTTCAACAAAAATTCCGCCTAAACCAAACATCATGGTTTGCCCAAACTGTGGATCTTTGATTGCGCCCACGATGACTTCGGTTGACTGCGGCGCCATTTCCTGCACTAAAACGCCGACGATTTTTGCTTCAGCTTTGTATTTTCTGACGTTTTCGAGGATTTTTCTGTATGCGGCTGCGACTTCGGCTGGGTTTTTCAGGTTAACCATGACGCCTCCTGCGTCGGATTTGTGGATGATGTCTGGCGAAACAATCTTTAACACAACGGGGTAGCCGATTTCATCAGCGTATTTTGCGGCTTCGCTCTCGTTTAACGCAACTTTGAATTTGGTGACTGGGATGCCGTATTCCATGCAGATGGCTTTGGCTTCAGGTTCAAGAAGCGCTTTTCTGCCTTCTTTTTTTGCTTCATTGATGATTTTTGTGGTTTGGTTCAAGTCATTATCCTCCTATCAATGTGGCTGTGTATGTCATCTTTTTGCTCTTTAAAATTGTTTTGCTAGTTAGTGTTTTTGTTGGCTAGTTTGTTTATTTGTATTTGTGTTCAACACTTCAACATTAGTGTGTATTGAGACGTAATATTTAATAAGTGTTGAACATGAATACTAAATACGACCAACAATGCCAAAGCAAAGCCTCAAACAAAAACTCAAAGAATCCATCGCCAAGCTACAACCACAAAAACAACTCAAAATACAAACAAAACACCCCGCAAAAAAACCACAGAAAACAAAACATCCACAGAAAGCAAAACAGCCAGCAAAAAAAGATTCAAATTTCCAAAAATCAACTTAAGTTTTAAAAAGAAAACAGCCCGAACCAGAACTTCCCTCAGTAGCTAAAATCTTTGCCTAAAGGAATCAAAATAGTTGACAAATACCCATTTTACGAGCCATTCTCGCAAGTTGTAATTGTTCAAGACCCAAAAACAGGCGAATACAAATATGTTCTAGACGAACTGCAGCTTGACCCGATGGAACGAGGCATATACAACCGCATCTTAGAAATACTTACTTGCTGAAATCGAGTCGCCGAAAGAAGCAAATAGCGGACCCAAGAAAATTCTTCGCTCAAGAAGCCAAAAAAATAGTGGACAAATACCGCATTAGCCTCGGCTGGTTACCTGATGTTTCATGGTACAAAATCCTCTATCATGCAGAACGTGACTTCGTCGGCTTTGGCAAAATTGATTCGTTAATGCGTGACCCAAACATAGAAGACATTTCCTGCGATGGAGTAAACAAGCCAGTTTACATTTGGCATCGAACTTTCGAAAGCATAGAAACCAACGTTAAATTTGAAAGCGATGAGGATCTCGATAACCTGGTCGTTAAACTTGTTCACATGGCTGGAAAACACGTCAGTAGCGCCTTTCCAATAGTTGACGCTTCACTTCCAGGAAAACACAGACTAGCCGTAGCTTACAGACGGGAAATCACGCCTTTCGGGACAGCTTTCACTATCCGAAAGTTCCGAGAAGACCCCTACTCAATAATTGATTTAATCAACATCGGCACATTCACTGAAGAATTGGCAGCTTACCTATGGATCTGCCTTGAAAACCGCGCCTCAATCATGATTCTTGGTGGAACAGCAGCAGGCAAAACCACCGCGCTGAACGCTATGGCTTGCTTAATTAAGCCTGGAAGCAAAATCATCACCATCGAAGAGACTGCAGAGTTAAATCTTTCTCATGAAAACTGGGTTTCACTCATTTCACGTCAAAGCTACGGTTTAGGCGGAAGCAATGTTGGCGAAGTGCCTCTCTTTGACCTTGTAAAAGCTTCAATGCGTCACCGCCCTGACATGTTGATCGTAGGCGAAGTCAGAGGTCAAGAAGCATACGTTCTCTTTCAAGCTTTAGCCACAGGCCACGGTGGCATGTGCACCATGCACGCTGAAAACTTGGATTCAGCAGTAAAACGTTTAACCCAGAAACCCATGGAAATTTCTCCCGCATACATTCCGCTGATGAACATGGTCATATCCGTTCAGCGAGTGCATCTGATCAAAAACGGGGTGAAAAAGGCTTACAGGCGCATACTAACCACAAGCGAAATTGCAAACTACGAAAGTTATCAAAGCATCTTCAAATGGGATCCAAACGCTGACGCGCAAATAGCAACTCCTGAAAACAGCGTATTGCTGTCAAATGTTTCCAAACGATTGGGGGTGACAACACAGGATTTACTTGAGGAAATGAAAAGACGCAGTTACGTTCTGCACTGGATGCGGCAACAAAAAATCAGAAGCTACAAAGAAGTGGCGTCGGTAATTGCAGAATACTATGCAAGACCCAAAGAATTCTACCAGAAAATCCAAGCAAACGAGGAGGTAAAAACTGTTGCCGCTTCTAGAGAAGTTTGAGGCTTTGTCCTACCGCCTATTCGGGCGCATTACTCCTTATTTTTTGAAAAATGTATTCCCAGTTAAAAGTTCATTGGAGAAGGGACGCGTAAAAATTTACCCTGAAACTTACCTTTCGTTAATGTTCTTCACCGCCTTGCTGACTCTTCCCGTGTCAGTGCTGGGTGTAGTGCTGGTTTTGACATATCACTTTTTACCCTTGCTCATCCTGGTTCCAGTTCCGCTTTTTGTGGTTGCAGGGTTCTTGGCTGTGCCTAACTCTAACGCCAGCGACCGATCATCAAACTTGGAGCGTGAAATACCTTTTGCGGCAGCGTACATCAGCGTTATGGCGTCTGGCGGAATTGCACCGTACACCAGCTTCAAGCGTCTGTCGGAAGTTGACCTGATGCCTGCGATGCGTAAGGAAGCAAGGGATTTGATGAAAGATGTTGAAGTTTTCGGCGTTGATCCCCTGACGGCTCTTGAAGGAGCTGCGAAAAAGGTGCCGCTGGACATATTCAAGGATTTTCTGAGCGGTTACGCTTCAACGGTTATTATCGGCGGCGACATCGGGCATTTTCTGGAGCGGAAAGCAGAGGACATATTCAAGACGCGTGCGCTCCGCGTTAAAGCTGCGGCTGAACGGCTTGGAATGCTACTTGAGACTTTTATCATCGTGATGGTGATGATGTCGCTTTGTTTTTACATACTGTTCGCTGTGCAGCAAATTCAAACTGGAACCAATGCTGGCAACAACCTTTCAATGTACTCAGGCATATTGATGTACACTTACCTTTTCACGCCGCTGCTCTCGGTCGTTTTCATTTATTTAGCTCACAGCATGCAGCCGAAAACGCCGGTTGTCGAGATGCGTCCCTACAAAGTCTTCGGAATCTGCAGCGCAGTAGGCATAGTGGTGTTTTTGCTGCTTACAAACTTCATGGGCGCAATGCATCTTCCTCTTTTCAGCAACCTGCAAGCTTGGGGACTTGACTTGCCCATAGCCCTCTCAGTTTCCCTGTTTATAACCGCGGCGCCAGCAGCCATAGTGCACATAAGATTAGCTAAAATCAAAAACAGCATGGAGGATGGAATCACAAGTTTTCTACGAGACCTCACCGAAGTGCGCAAAACAGGTTTATCGCCGGAAAAATGCATCGAAAACCTATCCACACGAGACTACGGGTCATTCACCAAAGAACTGCGTAAAATCAGCTCCGACATTTCCTGGGGCATACCGCTCAAAAAGGTCATGATGGATTTCCTGCACCGCACGCGGAGTTGGATGGTGCAAATAGTGATGTTTCTTCTAGTTGAAACCATAGATGTCGGCGGCGGCACCATTGCGATGATTGAATCGCTTGCTCGCTTTAACACTTTGACGGCGGAAGTGGAGAAAGAAAAGAAAATGTCAGTTCGTCCCTACGTGATGATGCCTTATTTAGCGTCAATCTTGCTTGTGGCGACAACTGTCATGATGATGAGTTTTACCACAGGCTTCGGTGTTACAGCCTCAGGCGTCTCCAGTACTGCATCTGCGGGTAAAGGCATGATGCAAACGATATTCATGACTGCCGTTATCTTTAACAGTTATATTATTGGAGTTGTGGCGGGGAAAATAAGTGAGGAATCAATTTCTGCCGGGTTCAAACACGCTGCCATCCTCGTTATAATCGCCTGCTTAGCTGCGAAACTCATACCTATGTTCGTTAAAATTTGATAGGAGCGAAAGAAAACGAGAGCACTCTGCCGCCACCACAAGAGAAAGTTGCGAAATGATAACCGCGCAGTTAGCGAAGCCATTTCAACTGTTATTTTGACAAGTGCCATCATCGTTATGGTTCTGGTAGCGATGTCATATGCGCAAGTTTATCTTGGGTCAAGTATGGCTCAAAACGAGTTCAGTACCAATAAGCAGTTTATGCTGACGACGGGTCTCCAAATTGACGATGTTGCATGGATGATGGGTAGAACTCAAACCATCCGTTATTCAAGCACCTATGGGAGTTTAGAATACGAGCCTCAAGCACTGGATTATTCGATGGAAGTCAATGAAAGCAACGTCTGGGTACCTCTTAACGTTACTTTGGCAACGGGCATAGTTCTGTTCAACATGCCTACAACCGCCTATACGCTGGGCAACAATTACCTCGACCGAATATTTCCCTCAACGAATGGTTCGTTTTTGCAGGAAGGTCCTTCTGCGCCTGTGAGCTATGTCTACGCCCTTGAGAAGATTCCTATGAGCGATGGAAACTTCATCCGCATAGCCATAGTTCCCTCCATCAGAATGCTAAACACTGTTGTAGGCTCCCAGAGCTACGTTGAGTTTTACCTGCCGTTGCTCGAAAATGGCACAAACCTGAATCTTTCCCAGTCTGTTACGTTGATCGGCCAATCTTTCGCTCAATGCGTACAAAGCGGCGTGACACAGGTCCGGTTCAATGCAACTTTTCCCAAAGCCTCTGCAGGTTTCGATGCAGGGTTCTTTCCATTTGAAAACACACTCCAGCAGAACCATTATAGTGTAACAGTGAATTTGCCCGCTAACTCAACTGTAGAGTTGTACATGAGTGACGTGTCAGTTTCAATAGGATTATACGGCTAAAATATGGGGGATATGTAAACGCGAGTTACTATTGAATACATGATTTTGATTCCGGTTTTGATTCTTCAGATTTTCCTGTTTCCCATGTTTGCCAATGTAGCCATGAATCACTGGGTAGATGATCGAAGATCGCTTACGCTTCAAGAAACTGCCAGCTACTTGAGCAGCAGCATTCAGCAAATCTACCTCTCACTTAACCACACAACCATCCTCAGCTGCACCCTTACAAGTAAACTTGGTTCCCAGCCCTTAATCGAAGGCTACGTTTACAATGGAAACGCAACGTTGCAGTCCATTTCGGATTCGGATTTGGGTTCAAGTAAAGTTCTAACTTTAAGTCTCAACCTTGAGGGCGCAGGCATCTCCGCCACTCAATCGGTAACTCTGGGAGGAAATGTCGAATGGGCAAACTCGACCTTCGCAAGCAACTCGCCGACCGCCAGTATAATTGCCCAGAAATTTCCAGATCAAACTATCCAGCTTTCGTTCGGAACATAAATGGAGAATAAAATTTGGCAAGTGCATCTATAGACCACATGGTTGCGTTAATCGTTTTCATAGCAGCGATAGTGCTCTTTGTAGGTCTATTTAGCCAAACCGTCCAGACAGGATTAGTATACCAGGAGCATCAAGCTCTTGCCACAAAATGCAGCGACGTTCTCGATAACCTGCTGCTTAATCCTGGCAGTCCAAGCAACTGGGGAAAAGGCGATGCATTACCGACAAGTTTCGGTGTGCAGGATCCGGAGTTCACGCAGTACCAGCTAAGTGCTTTTTCACTTATGCGGTTAAGTTCAGTAGCGGGAAACCTTGTTGAATATGACAAAACTCCCAACATATACTACAGCAACGTTGCCTCAGGTTTAGGAGGTTTTTTGGTGACGCCTAACGCTCAAGCCCTTAACTATTCTGCCGCGTTGGCGCTGCTGGGAATAAACGGTACCTATGGCTTCCAACTAACGCTTACTCCAGATATCACTGTGTCCGTGACGGAAACTCAAGCCAGCTCCCCCTTGAATCTGTCCATAAGCACAACAGGAACAGGTTTTCCGTTAGCAGAAGCCTCCGTTAACTATTGCCTTATCATGGTAACGTTGGCTCAGACTGATGCTCAATATCCATCTTATACAATACAAAACGGTACCCTTACCACAGATCAGCAAGGTATGGCTTACGCAGCATTCCCAGATGTAACAGACCCGAACCAAGTTTACGCGTTTATTGCCTATGCTCACCTTGACGGCATTGTGGGAGTAGGTTATCGTACTCGCGTCGTATCCACCGACCAATATTTGGTTCCCATTGTACAGGGCATGGCTTCGCAAACAGTAGTTTTAGCGAATAATTATGACCTAAACTATTCAGGTCAACAGGGAAGTACTTTGAAGTATAACGCCACTTTCGTTATCTTAAAAGAAGATTATACTCTCAGCGAGTTGTTTCTAGGAGGTGACACGGCGAATACCACTATTTCTGGTCCTGGCAACCCACCGCATTCAGTTACATTGCCCACAAGTACAACTGGCATTTTGATAGTCACTTACCAAGATAGCCCCACGCAGGGGGGAGTAGTCATGATGCCTTGGGGCGTGAGTGCTCTGGCTTATCCAGTAACTTTCGGGGGAAACCCTCAGCAGCAGGAATGGGTCACAACTGACCTAAGGCAAGTCATGGTTAACAATGTAGCTTACCAAGCGAAGCTATCGCTGTGGAGTTATCAAGAAACTCAGGTGGCAAACTAAAATGATGCGCACTGTTGAAGTCCTAATAGTAATCATCATCGTAACTGGAGCTTTCATTGCATCCTCATTTTTTGCAGTTTTACCTTGGCCTCGTCAAGTTTCGCCCATAAACCTTAGACGCCTCTCACTCACGACGCTTGAGATGTTGGATTCAAATCATGATTTAAGCCAAGCCGCTTTTGACACTGAAAACTCTACACTTCTGAATGGGTTACAGGTTGCTCTTTCGGCGTCCCTGCCGCCAAACGTACTATACAACCTGACAGTTTACAACGTAAACACCGCTCAAGGTGGAGCCACGCTATATTCTCCTCAAGAATCCATATCGAACGCTCAAAGCTTAGGTGTCACTTCAGATGCATCCTCCTACCTTGTTGCTTCTTCCAACGTCACTTTTGATGTTACCCCGGAAAAAATCGGTGAAACCAACGGCGGCGGAGGCATAACCCTATACATCTTGAACTGTAGCGACACGAACGGCTGGTGGATTACAGGATACACTTCTCCAAGCCTGGCAGGAGATTTGTATCAATTGCTCTCGCCATATTTTGCCCAAACCGTACTCGTTCAAAATACAACGCAGCTTGGCCAGATTCTTAACGGTACCGCTTTGCAAGGTGAGCCAGTTAAGAACGCAGTAATCGTCAACACGTGTGGGGAGGCAGCGCCCGTTCCCTCAGGGTACTACGCGAACACTGGATCTGGCGACGATTACGCACAGTATTCTTACACTTTAGGTCAAAGGGTCCTCCAGTACAACTGGACTTGGGTAAGCATAGTCGGGTACCCATTCTACTACGTTTCAAATACAGCTTTGTTTCCAAGCACACAGAACACTTGGGGAGTCTATGGTATGGAATGCGTAGGATCAGCGGGACTGAACGCATTCCTGCAAGGATTAGATAATCAAACTTACTCGTACAATTCAACCTGGATTACAGCTGACTTATCCAATTCTGGTCCTGTACTTTTATCAAATGAAGCCATAAATTACTGCAATTACTATGGCATCTATCCTTCAGTTTACCAGACGGCCACCAGAGCTTTGCCCGCATCGATTTTGAATACTTACCATTTGAACGCTACAACCTACGTGTTCAACACCACGCCTGACGGCTGGAACGCAGGTGCAGTTTACAGGCACAGAGTCTCGGTGAATAGCACAGTTCAGTTTCAAGGCGGATTCTACGCGCTTGGTTTAACGAGAACTCCAGACATCAGAATAGCTGCACTTGGTTTGCTGTGTGATTATCAACCCCGAATCTACAGTTCTGACTACAACAGCTATGATACTTCCCGTTTAGTTGTTTTGCAGCTTGGGCTGGTTGGAGGCGCCTAAACATGAAGGAACAGAAAAGCTTTAAAATGAACCGTAAAGGTCAGTTTTCGATTATCGCTGCTTTGTTTGTTGCTGCTATCCTCATCTCAAGCGTTATGATGACGTACTCCACCATTCGTTACAGTTCTGGTCAAGATCAACCGCAAATCATAAGCGCAGTAGATGAAACTAACCTAGCTTTAAAACAAGTGTTAAGCTTCACAGTTGGCTACTACGGCTCCGTTCTGCAAGTAACAGGCAACTCTTCTTACGCTTACACGCAATCGCAGAATTACCTTGACAGCGGCTTAAACAATGTAGCTAACATACAACCTCAATGGGGTACATCATTTCGCGCTACTGCCCTGTCTTTGGGCACTAACTGGTTTACGAATGCAAGCTACAGCGAAGGAAACCTAAACGTCACCTATGACCTAACAGGATTAGGCGTTTCAGGCATAACTTATTCAGTTTCCTGCCGATTAGACGTGCAAATAACCCCTTCAATCTTAACCAACCAAGCTTACATAACCGTTATCCAAGACGGCGCTCAGCCTTTAGTAAGTTTGGGCATGTCTAATTTCAAATTCTACCTCTACCGTTATTCAAACTTGACTTGGGCGATGATTAATCCGCCTGATGAACCCCTCTCTGCCAGCAATGGAACATACATTGTGGACATCCCATCTGGAATAAACCCGCAGTCCTACATTATTCAAGTGCAAGACTCACGAGGGATCATGGTTTCAGCATCTTCATTTAGCCACTACACTGGGAGCCTAACATTTAACACCACTACAGTAAGCGGCGGAGAATATGTAAACCAATACAATTCAAGCGTAGATTCGGTTTCAGACTTGGGTTCCCACAGCAACTTCACAGCACAACAGCAGGGACCAGACGGCATTTACGACACGCTGAGGGAGGCTGCCAATGGAACCTTTCCTCTACCCAGCTATCCAACATACTGGACTCCATTGGGCGCGACATCTTGCGTTTCTGGAGATACCTCAAAACTCGCGGCTGATGACGGAGTTTTTATGACACTGGGAAGTTATGGAACTTCGCCTTCGGGACAGACTCTTTATGCTCACCAAGAAACGTCACCTTTGGGTTCAAGTTACTATTCTCTCAAGCTTGTTAGCGCTGATCAAAGCGGAACCATACTATCAGCAAGCGCTAAAAAAACAGGAAGAATTCTAATAGGCCAATTCGATTATCCCTTGACGGGTATTTCATCGATTCCTGCAAGTTCAGGAACAATATATTATAGAGCAAGCAAAGATTCTGGGCCAGCAGGCTATTTTGACGCAGACATTGTTATCAGGCAGTCAAACGGCAATTTGAGAACTACACTTGCATCTCCTACAGGTGCTTCAAATACGGTTGGCACTTCTTGGTCAACTCTATCAGGCACCTACTCGACGTCGGCTTACACAGTCATTAGCCAAACAGATTATCTAGAAATTGACTTCTATGCGGAAGTTACAACAAAAAGCAGTAACACAAACATGTATCTGCAAGTTGATAACAGCAGTTTGGGTCTAACCTCTCAAACGAGCATAACTAACATTAATCTTCCAACCTCAAACACTGTACAAGCTCAGTTCACCGGTTCGTCAAGTGCTTCAGTTTTAAGCGACTTAGTTTGGACCACTGACACTTCAGCCTCAATTAGCGGCTTAACAGTGAATTTCCAGCTTTACAACTGGGTTTCAGGACAGTATGCAAACAGCGGAGACGGATTCATGAGTGCCACAATAGGAACCAGCGAGTCATTGATCCCCCAAACAATAACAAGTAACCCGACAAGCTTTCTAAACAGCAGTGGATACTGGAAAGTTATGGTAACCGCTACCACATCAACTGTGACGCCGTTTAACTTGAACTTGGACATGATAAAGTATAGTCCAAATGTTTCTACCTACGCCCTTTGCGTTGAAGAACAATGGCTAAATCTGAACTATACCACGCTTCTTCATCCAACGCTCTGCATAGATACAGGCACCATGGGTGCCAATCATTTAGCGCTTGACGTGTGGCATTCTGGCGCATGGCAACCCCTCTCCACAGCGCTCGTAAATGGCTGGAACAACATTTCAATTAACTCCTACATCGACACTAGCTCAACAAATTTCACAATCAGATTAAGAAGCACAACAGAAACTACCCAAAGCAGTTGGCAAATAGACGCTGCATTGATAAGACCCGAATCTGACCAAGACCTGTTTCTGTCGCTCCAAAATCCCGCTGCAACAGTTGCCGTTGAACTGCTTCAAAACGGGACGATGATATGGTTAGGTCAAAACCTGCAACTCACGTCTCAAGCTGTTCCTATCCCGCCTGTCTCCGTTAAAGCCATTCACATCAACGAAACCATAGACGGCGTCAACCAACAAATGCCTTTCCAAGTAGAGGACTGGGCTTCATCCTACACTATACCTTTAGGGTTAACAAATAACGCCACGGTCTTCGGTAACAGGCAAATGATTGTTTTCTTAGTGAATACTCACGTAACCGACTTCACGGTGTGGTGGAACGGCAGCGACGAAGCAGTACAAACCCCGTTAGCTTACACGAACAATTATTTCCATGACACCAGCGGAGCACTCAACAACGGTCAACTAATCCTTAGCATCAGCAACGACAACCTTTTCACGGTTACTGCAACAGTGGCGGGAAAAAACACCAAAAGCGAAGCAAACTTCATGCGCGTTAACACCAACGCCAGCACTTACGGCGCAGGCTCAGCTTTTGTAATAGTCAACGGCACGATTAGAGACATTATTCAACAAGAAGCAGAATGGACGAATGGTGCAGGCTCCGATGTTTTGCCAAATGGCACGGTAGTTCCCCCAACTTGCCCAAACTTTTATGCGAACATCGTGCTGTCTTTGCCCGCAGACGCCTCATACTACACATACCAACTTGGGTTCATGTTCATAAATTCGCAGCAGAGCCGCGACATCACCGACTTATCCCCAATCCAGCTATCTTGCACCGTCGGTAGCTTACAGACTGAAAACGGAACATTACAGGGTGACCCCGTTGTTGCAAACGGCACACAATCATTCAATTCCACGGGAACTTGGGTGCATCACTGGAGCCAATTCACCGACGGCACCAAAGGCGCGGGCATAATGTTTACTGACCAGGCTAACCAGATGCTTTACATATTTGACAACATGACTTCAGCGAATGCAACGGGCGTGTTAAGTGCAAACTCAGCGCTTCAAACAATCTCCCTGCTACCTGTTGCGCTTAATCCTGTTTCGTTCCAAAACGCTCTGGATGTAGCATGGTATGGTGCAGTAGTGACTTTTGACGGTTCGGCGCCTCCAATTTACAGCGGAAACGGTCAACCTGGAATGTGGATATTGGCTGAGCTGCCGCCGACGATAACTGTGACTGTTGGAGACTAGACTCAATATCGGTGCTTACTTTCAATAAGTATCTGCCATTCATATTCAATAAATACATGGATTAACTGATTCTAAAAACGAAAGGTGAAAACTATCAGCATCCAATCAACAGGCATCATATCTCCTTTTCATCCTATATGTGCAATTATGACATATTTTAATAGCTTGGGGGGAAATCATAAGATAGGCAGCAAGGGACCAGATTGACCTTCCAGGGAATCTTTATCGCGGCGCAGGTGGCTGTTTCAGTAGGCTTGCTCACTTATGCTTCATGGAGCGACTACAAGTCCCGCGAAGTAAGCAACCGCGTTTGGGCAATCTACGCCCCCATAGCAATCGCGCTCTCCCTAGCCGAGCTGCTTCTCTACGACCCCTCAAAACTGCCCTTCTTCGGCATCAGCGTAGGCTTAACCGTCGGGTTAGCGTTTCTTCTGTTTTATTCAGGCGCATTTGGCGGCGCCGACTCAAAAGCCCTCATGTGCATCGCCTTTGCCTTGCCATTCGCCCCAGTAGTTTTATTCACGCCTATTTTAAGCGGAAGCTTGTCCCCCATCTCGCAGTTCATATTCCCAGTAACAATATTCGGCAACGCCGTCTTGTTCGCGGCGGCAAGCGGCATATACATGATACTGCGCAATCTGGTTTGGCACAAAAAAAATGGCAAAAAAATGTTCATGGGAACACTTGCGCATGAATCGTTGTGGAAAAAAGCGCTTGTCTCGATAACTGGTTACAAAGTGACGGTTGCTAAGTTAAAGGCGACATGGCACGTTTTTCCGATGGAAGACGTGGAGGACAGCGAGAATGCTCTGAAGCGAAAACTGGTTGTTATTCCAAATGAAGAGGGACGGGATGGCATTGTTGAACGCTTATCTAACGCTGTTCAGGGGGAAAAATCGATACTTACGTGTGGGCAACTCCTGGTTTGCCGATGCTGATTTTCATAACTTTAGGTTTAATTGTAGCCATATCTTGTGGAGATATGGTTTGGTTAATAGTTAGGTTAATCCTCGGGTGAATAATCAAAATCTTCATTCAGCATGTTTTTGCCATGTTTTGAATAAGAAACAGACGCCGTCAAGGTAAGAACTGAGCCAATACTAACAAATGCAACGGCAATGCCTTGGTACGGATAAGACGCCCAATTTAAATTGAAATTCGAGCCGCCTGTTTGGTAAGAATAGAAGAAAGCGCTTACCACGAACAAAATTAACGCCAATGATAATAGGCAAATCTCTTTTTTAAACTTCATGTCCATTCTCTATCTTCCCCGATTCCCCGTGAGTCTACCTTTTTAACCAGAAGGCTATTTTAGCTTTGTGGAAATACGCCTCTCTGGAGCAACCTGATGTCCATCAAAGAGACCAAAAAAGAACTGCAGAGCTTTCTGACGCAAAAGCCGAAGGAATGCAAAGTCGCCGTTTTACCCGATTTCTTCCTTGACCGCCTCATAAACTTGAACATGGGTCAACCAGAATTTTCAGCATCAATCTCGGAAGTGGTTAAGCGCAAAGGCGGCAGCATAGACGGCGTTCCACAAACTGACATGCGCGGCGGAAACGCCATAAACGTGGCATCAGCCCTGGCCAACTTGGGCGCCGAGGTCACGCCGATTGTTTGCACAAGCGAACATGGCTTGCAGCAAATAAAGTATTACTTCAAAGAAACAGCCGTCAATACTTCCCATGTAAAAATCCATGACAAAGCTTCCATAACAACTGCCTTAGAGTTCAAAAACAAAAACGAGAAAACAAACGTTATGCTCAGAGACTTAGGGGCACTTGAGGATTTTGGTCCAGCAGACCTCAACGAAAAAGATTACGCATTGATGGAGGCCGTTGATTACACTTGCCTGTTTAATTGGGCTGGAACCCGAAAATTCGGCACGGCGCTTGCTCAAGCAGTTTTCGGCAGAACAAAAAAGAGTGGCAGAGGCAAAACTTACTATGACACAGCAGATCCCACCCCCAACAGCAGCGCAGTCGCGGAGCTAATGGAAACGGTTCTAAAATCCAATCAAGCGGATATTCTGAGCGTAAACGAGAATGAAGCCATCGTCTACGCCTCACTGCTGGACAAAACCTTGAAAGATAGAAAAGGCAGCTTGGGTTTTACTGAGTTGGCGATGGAGGCTGCGCGGGTGTTGGCGAAGCATTTGGCGTCAAGAATTGATTTGCATACCACGGTTTTCTCCGCCACTTTGAAGGGTGGGGCTGAGACGGTGGTTCCAGCGTTTAAAGTTAAGGTTTTGCGGGCAACGGGCGCAGGTGACGCTTGGACCGCAGGAAACATCATTGGCGACCGAAACGGGCTTTCAGACGCTTGCCGCTTAATGTTGGCGAACGCGGTTGCCGCCTGCTACCTCACAGACATAGAAGGCACACATCCCACTTGGAGCAAGCTTGAGCTGTTTTTGAAAACTAACGCATAGGCTTATCTTTTCCACCGATTTGCATCTTTTTTCGGTTCTCAAATAACAAAGATTCAAACGTTAAACCGCAAAAGCAACCAGAAACAAGCCCTGACCAAACCTCCAACCTATCTATAGACCTACCTGCTATTTGTGCCAAAAAACCGCCACAAAAAGCACACCCAAAAAGCCAAAAGAGCTCTTATATCCCACAATTATTTTTAAGCAGCCACTCTCTAGCATGTAGCAAATAAGTCAGGATGAGCAAGGATGGCTAAACTCTTCGGAAGTTCAGGCGTCAGAGGCTTAGTAAATGCTGATTTAACGCCCCTGCTCGCATGCAAGGTTGCTTTGGCGGTGGCTGCGTATGCAAAAGCCAAAAAAGCAGTTGTAGCCCGCGACACACGCGTTTCAGGAGAAATGCTTGAGAACGCCCTAGTTTCGGGTTTGCTGTCAAGCGGCACCGAAGTATTGTTGGCGGGCATGGTTCCGACACCCACCTTAGCTTACGCCACATTGGCTTTGGGGGCAGATGCAGGATTCATGCTTACCGCCTCGCATAACCCACCCCAATACAACGGAATAAAGGTGTTCAAAGGCGACAGCCTATCCTACACAGACCACGACCAAGACGAGGTCGAAAAAAACGTGGCAGCAGCGACATTTGCACGGGCAGATTGGCGCAGCCTCGGCAAAACTACCCCCGTCAATGCTAGCCAAATCTACATGGAAATGGCGCTGAAGACAGTTGCGCTGAAGAGGAAATGGCGCGTGGTCGTTGACCCAGGATGCGGCGCCACCTTCAACGTTGCCCCATTAATGCTAAAGGCCATGGGCTGCAAAGTAACGGCGCTTAACGCTCAACCAGACGGGTATTTCCCAGCCCGAAAATCCGAGCCGACCGCCGAATCCCTCAAAGATATGGCTGAAACTGTCAGAGCGCTTGGAGCTGACGCAGGTATCGCTTTTGACGGTGACGGGGACCGAGTAGCCTTCGTCGATGAAAAGGGCGCTTTCGTCAATTTTGACCGTTCACTCGCCGCTTACGCTGCCTATGCGCTCAAGCAAAGCGGCGGCGGAACAGTAGTAACAAATGTTGAAGCATCCATGTGCGTTGAAACTATGGCGCACAAGCAGGGCGGCAGGGTTATCCGCACCAAAGTCGGAGACATTTACATTTCAGAAGCCATCAAGCAGTCAGGTGCAGTTTTCGGCGGCGAACCGTGCGGCGCATGGGTACATCCGCAAAGCCATTATTGCCCAGATGGACCGCTCTCAGCAGCGCTGATGTTGAAGGCTTTGGAAGACGAAAATGCGAGTTTAAGCGAGTTTATCTCTGCTGTTCCAGAATACATCACTCGGCGCGTAAACATTGCCTGCACCAATCAACAGAAGTATAAGGCTGTCGCAAACCTTGAGGCTGCCCTAAAAACCGAGTTTGCCGATTACACTGATTTTTCAACTGTTGACGGCGTCCGATTAGCCCTGAAACATGGTTGGCTGCTGATTCGGGCTTCTGGAACGGAGCCGCTTATCCGCTTAACCGTCGAAGGAGACTCTTTAGCAGTGGCAAATGATATAACTGAAGCGGCAACAGCACTAATAAAGAAAGAAGTTGAGGCGGAGAAGAAATGAAAGCAGTGTTACTTGCAGCTGGCGAAGGCGTCAGGCTTATGCCCCTAACGGCAACGCGGCCTAAACATCTAATTAAAGTCGGGGGAAAACCGATTCTGCAGTTCTGCTTGGAATCTGTAAAGAACGCGGGAATATCCGAGGCAATAATTGTTACGCATTACATGGGCGACGCGATTCGCCAGTACTTCGGAGACGGCGAAGAACTTGGTTTACACATCAGCTACGTTGAGCAGAAAGAGGTGCTTGGCACAGGAAACGCCGCTGCCGTAGCTGAGCCATATGTGGATGACGATTTTGTTCTCGTTTACGGCGACTTACTGTTCGGTTTAGACTGCCGTAAAGAACGTGCTGCAATCGTTTAAGCGCGGGAAAACCGCTGCAGTCATGGGTGCGGTTGAGGTTGATAAACCTGAAAACTACGGAATAATCGAGTTAGATGACCAAAAACGAGTTAAACGCATCGTGGAGAAGCCCTGCCGCTGGCAAAGCGCCGTCAAACCTAGCCAACGCTGGTGTATACGTTTTTCACAAGGAAGTTTTTGACAAGATAAAACAAACAAAAGCTTCCGTCCGCGGCGAATGGGAACTCACCGACGCCGTAACCTTGCTGGCGGAAGGAGGCAAAACAGTTTTGGCTGCGGAAATTTCAAGGGATGACTGGTTTGACGTTGGCAGACCTTGGGATTTGCTTGACGCTAACAAATGGGCTCTGAAACGCATGGAGCCTCAAGTTTTAGGCACGGTAGAGCAGGGAGCCCACCTCATTGGTCCAGTTTCTGTTGCAAAATCAGCCCGCATTCGTTCAGGCGCCTACATTGAAGGACCAGCCTTCATAGACGAAGAATGCGACGTCGGACCCAACTGCTACATTCGAGCTGGCACAAGTTTAGGCAAAAGAGTGCGCGTAGGCAACGCATGCGAAATCAAAAACAGCGTCATCATGGACCACACCCATGTTGGACATTTATCTTACGTCGGCGACAGCATTCTTGGCGAACACTGCAACCTGGGCGCTGGCACCGTAATGGCTAATTACCGTTTAGACGGCGGCGCAATCAAGATGATGGTTAAAGACCAGCTTGTTGACACTGGCAGGCGGAAACTCGGCGCAGTTCTCGGCGACAACGTGAAAACAGGGATAAAATCGCTGTTTATGCCAGGCGTAAAGGTCGGCGTGAACAGCTGGGTAGGACCAAACTTTATGGTTGAACGTGACTTGCCCGCTAATTCGAGGGCTTTCCTAAGGCAGAACTGCGAAATAAAAGAAAAGAAAACCTGAAGCCGCCTGACCGTTTTTTTGGGCTCATGGCTCTGCTTGCTCTTTTTGTGGCTGGATTTTGGTGCAAAATAGTAGGCCCCTCTGTAGGTAGGGTAGCTTCGGGTTCAGAGGTTGTTTTGAGTTTATTTTTTGGTTTGGGGCTTAAATCAAGCATTTAAAGCGCGTGTAGTTCCTGAAAAGCCTATATAAAGCACTTTCTCTCTCACAGTCTACCCCATAGGTTTGCTAGATGAGCCTAATAGACGTCAAACATGATTCGACATACATGCAACGTCCCGCATTTTCAACGTGAAATGGCGCTTTTTGCATGCGGAATACTTGTTTTTGATTGCTTTAAGCATTGAAAGTAGCTTGTATGATATTGAAAGAGGAAAAACAAGAGCTGAATGCTTGCCTTGGTAGCAATTTATATATTTGGAGGTATATTATGTTTTCTTTTAGGAAACAAAATGTCTCTTGAACAGCGAGCCCGAATTCTCGAAGCCGTTAATTCACGACCCTGCGGAGTCAGGGACATAGTTAAACTGTTAAAAATAAAAAGCTCCACTGTCGTTTCACTTTTACGCCGGATGGAGGAAGAAAAGCTAATTGAAGTGCAGTTCGCCAAAGGTCCCAAGAAGGGCAGACCCAAAAAATGCGTTTCTGCCAGCGCTTTAGGCTATGACTTTCTTGATTCTTACAAAAAACTTAACCTTAAACGGCTCGCCTCCAGAAAATCCGACCTTGACCATGCGGCAAAAGATGCAATGTATGCCTCTCGGCTTGCTAAAAGCGGTCATTCAACATTTCAAGTTTTCATGGAGCTAAACACCATTGCCAGCAATATTAAGAACTCTGCATAGACTAATCACTCTTTTCGACAAAAACAAAATCGATTACATGGTAATAGGCGGTTATGCCCTGCCTTTCTACGGCAGAATCCGAACAACAGTTGACATAGACCTTGCCGTCGCAGTTAAAACTCAGGAAAAATTTGATGCTCTGTTAAACCTTCTTAGAGCCGCTAAGTTTGAGCCAACCATCTGCTCACCAAACAACCCTCTAATGGTGGTGGTTGACCGCAAGGAGCAAATTGAATTCGAGCTCTGGACTAAACCAGATGGCATTGTTTTTGATGACCAAACACTGCAGCGGCGAAGAAAAGAAAAGTTAAGTGAAGATTTCTTAGCTTGGGTTGTTTCAGCAGAAGATTTTATTGTAACTAAATTAGCTAGGGCTGACCGAGGCGTTATAGATGAGCAGGACGTGAAAAGCGTGCTGGTTCGGCAAGAGGGTAAGCTGGATTGGGCTTACCTTGAGAAAAGAGCAAGAGACGCGCAGGTGCTCACAATTCTGGAAGCAATCCAAAATGCATGAACGCATTTTTTAGGTTTTAAGTATTGGCTGGTTGAGTTAGGCTTTTTGCGAAGGCTTCGGCTTGCTTAATGTCGTCTTCGTTGGGTCGTCCCTTATTTAAGCCTCCAGTTATTTTCATGAGCCCGTAGGTGTCAAGTCCAGCACAGTTGAACTCCCCGACGATGTTGAAGCCTTTGGATTTGAGTTTTTCTCTGAGCTGCTTGTGAAATCTAGAGGCGTTTCCTGTTTGACCGCTCGTGGAGAATATGAACGCCTTCTTGTCGGTAGCTTGAGGCAGCTTGTCGGCAAGTTCAAGGAGAGATTTATGGTGCTTTCCAAAGTAAATTCCCGATCCGAAGCCGATAAGGTCATACTCGGAAAGGTCGGTTGGGTTAACTTCTTGTGGCGTTTTGATTTCCGCGTTGAGGGTTCTTGCGAGAACCGACGCTATTTTCTCGGTGTTCTTGTGATGATAAGAAACTAGGATAATTATTGTTTTCATTCTTTTCACGAGCAATTAAGCCTATGTTGTTAAGCTAATATGTTTTTTGTTTGGCGATTCTGGTAACTCTTAGGCTCTCACATGGACAGAAAAAGTCCATGTTAACTAAAGGCGCTTTTGGAGGAGCCGTCCTTGAGGCATAAGCTCCTTTCTTATTTGTCTGTAATTTTTCGAGGTATTGTGGATTATGGAAAAGATAATCAAGACATATTATTTTATTTCTCTGCAGGATTAATGTTCTTAGCAATATTCACTTTCGTGATAGGTACAATGATAGACATAACATTCGGAAGCAATGGTGTTTTAAACTACATCTATTTCGCGCTTGGTTATCTTGCCTTGATTTTTTTCGGCTGTTCCTGTTTCGTTTTCTGCCTTTTTATTTTTGTTCTCGCTATGGTCGTAAAGCGCGATTCCAATATCAAGAGAGGCAAATGCTAAAATCCAAAGAGCTAAACTGTTTCCTTGTCTTGTTTCGGAGTTTTGTTCTATTGTTTGCTGGTTTTGTAATTTTTGCTGTTGTATTTCATTGTTTTGTTGATTAGCGTCAAGCGTAGATATTATTGATATAGGAATAGGTATGGTTAGGTTATAGCCAATATAATAGTTCAAGTTCGATTCTTTCCAAATTGGGTCAGAGGGATTAATCGCAAAAATGGTTGGTTCAATTTGCAAATTAAGTAACCCCGTATCTTGTAAGACTACTTTATCTGAACCCACAAAAACCTCATTTGCCGTGTTACTAACAGTCATGGTGTTATTGATTGTGGTTGTTGGTTCTATGTTAGGCTGACAACTAAAACTGCTAAATTCTGCAGGATTACTAGGTTGATAACTCCCAATCAAAGATGCGGTTGAGTTCAAATTAGGTAAATAGCTTACTTGAATTGCATCAACAGGATTTACTGTAAAAGACTCTATGTAAATATAGTCTGTAGCTATAGCTAGTGCATCAATTGCTGAGTTATTTGTAAAAGTGAAATTTACGGTTAATTCAATAGGTGTATTTTGAATTATCCCTGAGTTTGTTAAATTGGTTAATGTACATAATACAGTAATTGGTAACTCCAATCCTGAAATTGGTAGTGGAATATTAAACTCCGTTGACCCTGATTGTGTGGTCGGAATTATTGACTTCAAAGATGTTATGTTTACTTCTGAATTTTTTTGGAAAAAGATAACTCCACCCCATAAAGCAGAAATTCCTGAAATCAAGAAAAGCAAAATAACTAAATAGATTAGTGCGTTGTATTTTTCTAGCACCGTTCTCCCCTTTTCTGCGCATTGTAATTAGGAAAGAAACAATTGTTAAATTTTTTGGTTCTTACTATTTATATTATCGTTTTGCAGACGCTAGTTTCCACTTATTTTGTAACTCTCTCTAAGCCTTCCCTGATGAAGCAGAAAAAACGGGTTAGGCAGATAGGCATTCTCCGAGCATCTGCCGTACTACCTCTGGGATTGAGGAGAGTTTCCGTTTTTTACGTTCTTTTTCTAATGCGTCTACCATTTCTTGTGTCATTGACACCATTATTTTTTTCATAGGCAATTAAATATCACTACCTATAGATACCATTAGCAACCTTTATATTTAAGATTTGCTGTTATACCATTAGATACCAATAGGAAGTTAGAATGTGAGAACTTCAAACATGCGAAAAGTACGAGCATATTCACTTCTTGCTCAGGGCAAAGTTGACAAGATAAGCGACTACGCTTACCGCGTGTGGTCTCAAAGTAAAAAAGGCGTACATTACATAGTTATGAGAGAGGGTTTAGAGTGGAAATGTGAGTGTCCTGACTTCATATTTAACCATGTTGTCTGTAAGCATATTCATGCGGTAGAGCAGTACAGGTTAAACGAGCAGAGTGCATTCTCTTTTAAAGAAGAAACTGGAAATCTATGTGAGCCAGAAGAACAGGGTTTATCTTGTAAGTTTTGTGGTTCTATAAAAGTAGTTAAACGAGGTTATAGAAGTACACAGAGAGGTAAGGTTCAACGGTTTTTCTGCAAAGACTGCAAACGTTTTTTTATTATTAATGAAGGATTTGAGAAGATGAAGGCTACTCCTCAAACTGTGACGGTAGCCTTAGACCTGTATTTTAAAGGCATTAGTATGAGAGCAATCGTTGACCACCTTAAACAGTTTTACAGCGTAGAAGTTAGTCATGTTGCAGTTTACAAGTGGATTCGCAAATATGTCAACTTGATGAAAACTTATGCAGACCAGTTAGTGCCTAAAGTTAGTGGGGTATGGCACTCTGATGAAATGGTTTTGAACGTAAGAAACTTAGATAACCATGAAAACCAGAGATGGGCATGGAACATCATAGATAATCAGAGCCGATTCTGGCTAGCTACACAAATCACTGAGAAAAGAGAAATTGCTGACGCAAGACAAGTGTTAGCCGAAGCCTCAACAGTATCACAGATTAGACCAGACGCCATAGTAACCGATGGATTAAGAGCATACCAAAGCGCAATAACAAAAGAGTTCTACACTCTAAAGAACCCAAGAACAGAACATGTCAGAGTTCCTAACATCAGAGACAAATCAAACAACAACATGGTTGAACGGCTACACGGTACAATTAGGCAGAGAAACAAAAGCATGAGAGGTTTAAACGATGAGGCAACAGCGCAAACGATGATGGATGGACTCCAAATCTACTACAACTTCTTAAGACCACACATGGCACTCGACGGAAAAACTCCCGCACAGGAAGCAAAAATCACTGACTATACAACTTCTGAGAGTTGGAAATCACTAATCAAAAAAGCGACAAAAGCAAGGAGTTTATAATCAAATTTTAACTGAAACATGTTTTATTGCATGTTCCAAAAAATTTTTACGGATAAGTATTTTTCTCAGTTGAAACTTATTAATCGACTATGACTCCTGAGGTAGAAAAAGTGTACGTGTGTAATAGGAACTGTGTATAGACATTACTTTTAGTATATCGTAAAGCTATGAGCCGAAAACAGTAAAATCTTGAGTCATAGTGGTACTTCCTGCAGGAACTTCTAACCAATACTCATTATAGCAATTATACCATGTACCTTCGCCATTACTAACGAGTACTTGATAAGGTTGGTCATTAGGGAGAGAAATTGAATATGTGTTTCCCGTCAGTGTTGCATAGTAATTCAATTGTTGCGTAGATGCTAAGTTCCTAAATTCTATCTGATACGGTGTAATGCCTGAGCTACCAGCATTGACAGTTCCCGAAATGGTCACCGTGGAGCTTTCAACCCCAACTAACAAGGACATGCTATGGCTGATTGAGCCAATTGTAGCTGTTACAGTTATTGCATAATCATTTGTCGGAGTTGAATTAGGGATTGTTATTGTTAACAAGCTTCCGAAACCAGTAGGTATTGATAAACCATTTGAGTAATGGGCAGTACCACCATATGAAACTGCAGTTGATTCAAAACTATATTCTATCCCACTTGAGCCACTATCAGCACTAAAAGTAACGTTAGAGGGATTTATTGTTTGAATGTCACCGCTAATTGTATCTAGACTTACTAAAACGTCAAAACTGCCTCCTTGAGTTACGTTAAAACTGGGGTAATCGGCAGAAATATTGAAGTTATATGGAGCAACAGTTGGGCTAGGTGTAGAACTGCTAAGAGGACTAGGCGTTGCTGTTGGTGTTGGCGAAGGGGTAACAACTGAATTAGGGGGGTTTGTTCTGTTAATGAGCAATACTCCTACTGCTACAACTAAAATCACTATAATTATTATTGCTGCAATCATGGCTTTGCTGACCGTTTTGGGTGCTTGCGGTTGTGTCGTTGTTTTTTAGCCTTCTTACCGCTTGTCTATTTGTTTCGATTTAGTTTTAAGGTTTTTGCATCTCTATAACTGGTTCTTCTTCGATACAACCGATACACATAATTGTAATGGCGGTTTCAGCAGCAGTTTCGTAATCGGAATTTTTGGAGGGTACATAAACAAAAGGAAAAAACGTTTCTTACTGCTACAGCAAACAAACAATTGATTCTACAAAAAACGGTTTAAAAAAGCGCCTCTGGTTAACAGACTTCACAGAAAAACCATTAAGTGCCGAAGAGTTAACAGAACCTGTTTGGCAAGTATTGTAAATTTAAAGTTTGACCCTGTTTTCCAAGAACTTGTGCAAGGATAGTCTGCAACTATTGCTGCTAACCTGTCTCCTCAATAAGCTATCCAGTCATTGACTTGACGTACTTTAAGGTGTCTTCTTCACCACGTGGTGTATCCACCAGATGGTTCCAATAGCAATTGGGATTCCGAAGATGACTGCAATCCAGATTAGTATTGTAACAATTGAACCTACTACATAGTTCAGCGTATAGGCTGAGATTGCTGCATTCCAGTTTCCGTCAACGTAGACCTTGATGGCGAACGCAATGAAGAGCAATGGCGATATTACCCCACTTGCCCTTGAAGAGCGAGAGCCACTTCTAAAGAGATTATATTCTCTCTTTTCTTCAACTGGCAGTCTTTTCCACCATTGCCAACCAACCACTGCAGCTATGGCTGCTGGAACTCCAATTAAGAGTAGCTCCCAAAATATGGCGTATAGAATAAACGCGACTAAATTTCCCATTGTCCATAGACCTAAAATTGAAGGCGCCAATTTTGTTGATTGAGCGTTTCCTGCGAACCAGACAAAGACATATACTGCGCCTGCAATCGCCAAAATGGATGCTACAGCGAATATGGCAAATATTTTCCGGTGTTTTCTTAAGAATTTGTTCCAATCGGAACCTGTTTCAGCGCTAATTTTGTCAGACATTAAATTCCTCCTTTCTTGCGTTCATTTTTTCTCTATTTTTCTTGAGATATACTGTGTGCTTGTGGGTTATAGCTCTAACATTTAGAGGGACAACTCTAAGAGGATACTGTTAAGTTATTTGTCATGACAAAAAAAAGACTTCTTTGAGTTTTATTTTGGTATTAAAGACCAAGTTTCAACCGCTAAATCAGCGAGTTTTTTCTGTCGCTCAATAATTTCGTTCGGACCCCAATTTTCAAAATCACAAATACGCTGAGTGATTAATATTGGTGATTTAGAAAATTCGAGTCTCTTGGTCTGGAAATCCGCATTCCCGAAATCGGCATTAGTTTTTGTTCTGAGCAAAGTAAGATTTCCTATTCTTTTTGTGAAAGCATCGGCAGTTTCAGCATCAATGTTTAACCATTTATCAGATGGTTCTTGCGGCAATATATGTTCTAAATTGACAAAGCTAACGTCTTGAGATGGAACTAGTTCAGGTAGATTGATTTTTGTTAATTGCCTTTCTAATGCACGCAAATAGTATCTAGCAAGATTGTGCTGAGATACTCTAGCATTTGCAAACGCTGTTCTAAATTCGCCGTCTGAAGGAATGACCGTTTGCAAACTTACTAAAAGGTCTTTAATGGTTTTAATATTGCCTAGAGCAACTTGATGCGCTTTATCGCCGTAAGCATCTTCTAATTGTCCGCCTCTCATTCCTCCAGCAATCAAAAATCGAACAGTCCAATTAATAAACGAACGAAAAGCAACAATAACCTCTGGTTGCTCAAAATGTTTTGCAACCGCCAGCATTAGTGGGCGTATCTGTTGTACTTTTAAGTCCCTGAGTATCATAATTGCTTCAGACATTTGTATTGGATAAAACCCCCATTTTGCATGAGTTGGTGTTAGTATTGCTGCATAACTGTCAGCATAATCAGCAAGTTTATCCAAAAATATGATTGATTGACTTCTTCCATGAACTTCTGACTGGATTTTTTCAAATATTTCTTTTTCACGAGTTGGACCATACAATGTAATGACTAAATGTCTTAAGTAAGTCATTACAATATCTTCAATTCCTAAGGTGTCCAACATTGCAATCATTTTAGACCATTTTTGCTGTGCTTCTTGAATGCGGTCATCTGCTTCATGAAACAAATAATTTTTAACTAAATCAGCTTGAGATGTTTTAAGTCCTCTGTCATTGAGAGTTTCAAACATCATAAAAGCATTTACTTCATCAGGAACTGTTAATTGGATTATTGTAGCTTTACTGTCAATAAAATCTATCCATTCATTCAAAAGGTCTTTAATATTTCTAAAATCGGTTTGACCTTTAACCAAATCTTGAATCAAATCATGTGCTTTATTTGATGCAAAGTCAATTCTTCTGTGCGATTCTTTGGTAGCTTGTGCTAAAGCCCTTTCTTGACTTTTCGGCAAAGCAATTATCCGATTCTTAAAATATTCGTTATCGTCAATATTTAGTGACAATTTTGGGACAATTTCAACTTGTTCTCGGTCAAATTTAAAAAGATATTCAGAATCAATCGCATCTTGAAACTCTTTATGATTGTTTAGATAAAAATAATCTCTAATCGCCGCTAACAATATTGTGGTAGTTGCCAGTCTTTGTTGTCCATCTACAACTTCAGGAACACTTTTTGACCCTTTCGAAATTACAATTGTACCAAGAAAATAAAGTCCTTGCTTGTTCCTTATGGCATTTTGAAAATCTTGAAATAAATCACTGATGTGTTTATCTTCCCAAGAATACTCTCTTTGATTGGGCGGAATCTTTAGCCTTCCAGATTTTAATAAAGTACCTATTCCTTTAAACTCAAAAATAGAGTTTGTTGCAATTGTTTGCATATTATTCCCACTTTATTTTTTTGAAGATTTCTATCGGATGCCCGACTGCTTCCAACTCAGTTATGGCGGCTAGTCTTAATCTTTCACGTACCCAAACTGAAAGTGGAGCTCCAGAGATTAAAGCGGCATCTCTAAACGTTTGTTTTTCATCTTCCTCAACTCGAATAATTAATGACTCCAATTTCTTGTCTTCCATATTTTTTATTGGTCGTCCACGTCCAGCCATTTTCTAGTCCACCTCCCTATTTTTTGTATATTTAATTAATATACTTTTTTATATTTAGGGGTTTGTTGTATCACTATTGTAATCACAAAAAAATTAATTTATTCACAATAAGGAAACTTAGCTTATCTTTATCTTTATCTTTTGCTTGATTTGTTTTTCCCATTCTGCTTGTGTGAGTATTCCTTTCTTTTCTAATAGTTCTACTAGACTTTCCAACATTGTGCTTAGTAATTCTACTTCTTCTTCAAGTTCTTTCTTTGTTTTATTCACATGCCTCACCTTTTTTTGTTAAATAGCCTTTTTCGCCTAACCAATTCATGATGATTGTACGTAGGGTGTCGCTGTATCCTTCTCCTATTTTACCGATTACTTCTTTATCTAAGATGTTTACTACTCCATCAGGTAATGAAACTAATACTTTTTTCATTAAACTTTCACCTCTAATGCTTGTTTGGTTGTTTGAGTGTTAGTGTTGGTTGCGTTTGCTAAGATTTGTGCTTCGTGTTTTGTTGCTTCGTCAATTAGTCCTTTCCAGTTGTTAGGTACTTCCATTCTTGCTGCTTGAGCTGGGGTTTTTCCACCTAAACTTTGGTGTGGTCTAACACAGTTATAGTGAACGCTCCAGCCTTCAAGTAGCAGTTTTGTTGATTCATAACTGTGTAAGCCTCTCATGCATCGTGTTCTGTCTTTTAGAGTGCAATGTAGTCTTTCAACTAGATTGTTTGTTTCTCTTGCTCTTATGCCAACTCTTTGAACTAATTCAACTCTTGTATCTTTTCGCATAGTGTAGAAAACTTTGTTGAATGCACTTTTGTAAACATGGCTACCATCAACAAATACTGCTCTCGGTCTAACCTTGCTTTGTTCAACACCTTTTTTGAATATGCTTACTGTGTCCTCGAAGGTTCTTGTGTTTGAGATGTGAGATGCAACCATAAATCTTGTATCTTCGTCTATCATTTCCCAGAACCATATATTTCGCCCTTCACAACCTAACATTGTTTCATCTTCATGCCATAAACCTGAAAGCTGTGGAACTTGAGTCTTAACGTATTCTTTTACAAAAGCGAGTATTTCTTTATCCAATTTAGGATTGTAACTTGAGACACTTTTTCGCCAAAAATTTGCTCATAGATTGCTTTGTGCTTTGCGTAGGCTTAAGCCGTCATAGTAAAAGTTTAAGGCTGCAACAATCATCTTTTTATCGTTTCGCATTTTTGAGAAGTTACCGTTTGAGAAAAAGCGTTTTCCGCATTCTTTGCACTTGTAGACTTGTGTTCCTTTGATTGAGCCGTTTTTTACGACTTTTTCGCTGTTGCAATATTTGCAGTTCATTCGTGTCACACTCTTACAGGTATACTATAAGATACCTTACAGTATAAATAGCTTGTGGTATACCCACAAGATACCAAACTCCACTTGTTTGCTACATGTGCCTACAAACAAAGCATTAAATATCAAGTGAGGCATAGTAAAAAATAAGAAAAAAGCTGGCGTAACATAGCTCGGTTAGTGTGATAGTTTTTGCCAAGCTATAAACGTGGGTTCAAATCCCACTACCAGCACCATACCAAATAATGAGTTGGTATTAGATGTATTTTGCGGTTCTGGTACAACAGAAAACACACTTATCAAAAACGATGTTGTAATTAAATGTTATTAAATAGCTAGTTTTTTGTACATTATCAAGGCAATAATTAACTTTTTTTGCTAGAAAATTATACATTTTACCATGTGCAATGCTTAAAACTAGCTTTTGTATCAATAGTTTATTATGCTTGAAGAATGTCGAACTTTACAACCTGAACAGTTATTTCTAAACACAGTTCATAAAATCTATTTCAAAGATTCACAAAATATCAAAGAAGTTGCAGACAATTCGGTTCACCTAGTTGTAACTTCACCACCTTATTGGAGCATTAAGGATTATGGAAATCCTAAGCAGATAGGCTACCGAGACAGCCTAACATCTTACATGCGTAAACTTGACAAAGTATGGAGCGAATGTATCAGGTCACTTGTGTCAGGTTGTAGACTTTGTATTAACATAGGCGACCAGTACCTTAGAGCCGATGGAAAAACCCCTTATCAAATAATACCGCTACATGCCTACATGGTGAATCATATAATGAACAAACATTTGGGAGATATTGTCTACCTCGGAAGTATCATATGGAAAAAAATACCCACAACCAAAACAAGCGGTGGGGCAAGTGTAATGGGTTCATATGGCTTTCCAAGAAACGGATATGTTAGCTACAACTATGAGTACATAGCAATATTTAAGAAAAAAGGTAATGCACCAAAACCCACACCAGAAATCAAGAAGAAATCTCAAATTGAATTATACGAATGGCGAGAACTTTTTAATGGAATATGGAGTTTCAAAGGTGCAAGGCAAGTAGACCACATTGCCGTTTTTCCTGACGAACTGCCGAGAAGATTGATGCGTATGTTTACTTATGAAGGAGATACAATTCTTGACCCATTTCTAGGTAGTGGTACAACTACACGAGTTGCATGGGAACTTGGGCGTAATAGCGTAGGCTACGAAATCGGGTTCGGCTCTAATCTTCAGTACTCAAAAGATATTATCAAGGAGAAAGTTCATTTTAGCGACACTCCGATTGACAAGAGGAACAAAATTTTTCCAACTTTGACTTAGGATAAAGCAAAGCGGTTCCACAAGTGGGGCATTCTAAAAGAAGAAACTTGGGGTTTGCAGAACTACCTTTATTGAGCAAGAAAGCACCACACGTTGAACATCGGTAACAGATTTTTTTGTCCGTCAAAACTCGTCAAGTGTTTTTCTCTTTGTTCGTCCGTACTTTAATTCGTAATTACTAAAGACAGTTCTCATTCTAGTTGTGGTTTGGTCTATCCTTTGTTGTAAGTAATCCATATATCCTGTAAGTTCGGACTCTTTTTCAATGAAGAAATAGCCTTTGCCTGTTGCAGCGATAGGCATTCCTTCATCAAGGATAAGCTTTGTAATGAGTGCTCTTGTGTGAGAAACTGTCTCATTCTCGGGAATTTCGAGTGCTTTGCCGATTACACTAGCGGGTATCACATTTGCTTTCCCCTTGTGTTCTAAAATTATTTTCTTTATTTTCTCTAATCTTTGTGCTTCAAGTGACATTTTAATCACTTGTTATTATTTAGCTATAAAACAGTTTTAAGCGTTTGCAATCAAAACGGTCAGTAAGAGCAAGAAATCTTTTAAGTTAAAACAACCGATTACCTCTTCATGATATTTGTTGATAGAATTGGGAAGCCTTGTCCTAAATGCAAAAGCGCACGAAAGAACGAGCTTGGGAAAATGGAAATGTAATCTGTCTCAACTGTGAATATCAAAAAGAGCGGTACGGAAAACCAACCTTTTTTGTCATGACAAATAACTTAACAGTATCCTCTAAGAGTTGGATTTATAAGCAAACAAACATTTTTTTAGCGCTTACTCGCCAAGTTGAGTAATTACTGATTCTTGAGCATTCTAGAAGGCTATTAAAGATAAATAGTGGTAGTGCAATCTCGTTAGCTTAAAGGAGAAATAAACTTGTCTGTAGCGCAAAGAAAGTATTTCACTGAAATCGCGGCGTTGGCAGATAAAACGGTATCTGTTGTGACAACTACTGGAAAAACATTCAACGGCACACTCGTCGGCATCAACCAGGACAACATGAGCCTGTGCCTAGCCGACGCAAAAGATGAATCTGCAAAGTTGCTTCATAGAATTTTCTTAAACGGTAACGTGGTTGCTCAAATATCAAGCGCAGAAAAACCCTTCGACCTCAAAGCCCTGGCGAACAGGCTTGAAAAAGTCTTCCCGACTATGGTTAAACTATACGAAGATAAGGGTTTCATCTGGGTTATGGATAAAGTAAAACTTACCGAGAAAGGCGTTGTTGAAGGTTCAGGTCCGGCCGCCGACCGAGTGCAAAAAGTATACGAACAATTCATGAGCGAAGTTAAACCCTAAATAAACCAGCGCAGTTGCTCTTCCTCTTTCTTCTTTTCTTCTGTTATGGTTCTGATAATGCCAAAGGATTCTAAAACCTTTTTGATTTCGCCGCCGCTTTCTTCAAGCTTTGACAAGTCAACGTTAAGCTTCAAGTATTTACCGAGCGTAGTTAACGCGTACCGTGCAGCGTTCACGTCAGGATCCATTCCAGGCGTATCAACAAGCAAAGAGAAACCCTTCAAATCCCTTACCTTCGCTAAACCCACAGATAAGCCAGCGATACCGAAAACGTGCCCAACCATCACTTTGGTTCCCAAATCAAGAGCCTCCTGCATCGTGTCCAAATCCGTGGCTGTACTGTAAATTCCCGGTACAGACTGCGCCTCGTCTTTTTTGAAGCCGCCTATGGATATTACAAATCGGCAGCCAAACTCCTGCGCTACATCAAGCACTTTGCCCACTAGCTCGTATTGCCCAACGGTTGTCAGCGCCTGCGTGTTTCCATACCAAATAATCAGGTCGCGGCCACCATCCTCCCGCTTCGCATAGTAAAGCTCATTTATAGGAGAAAGCGCTTGGCCATCTTCAGTTGTGACCGCAAAATCCTGAAATGAAGAAGAAAAAATCTGGACAAACCGTTTGGCTTTTAACTCCCTGATCAAATGCAGCGCTGCAATATTTGCCACAAACCCTATGCCGGGTAATCCTTCAATTAAGATCGGGTCGTTCAGTTTTGGTTTTTCACTTATGTCAATTGAGCAAACCATGGTTTGGCATCTCTGTCGGTATTAGACAAATTATACGATATAAGGTTGCCTAATCAATTCCATTTTTCGCTAGCGGCTGGGAGTCACTCACATTACCTACAAGCCACGAAGGCTGAAAATCCCTAAAAATTTGGTAGCATTAACATCTTTATGCGACATCAATCATTGGTTAAACTGGTAAGCTTCATGAGCGTGAAGGAAGCATTATCCAAGCTGCAAAGTTACTCAAGTGAACTTAACCTCGACTTATATAAACCCGAAGATAGGTTCAAATGGTTCTTAGCTTCGGTGCTTTTTGCCAAAAGAATCTCAGCCCAAACTGCCAAAGAAACTTACCTTTATTTTGAACAAGAGGAATTCACAAGCCCCGATGCCATATTAGAGGCTGGGTGGGACCGCCTCGTGGAAGTTCTTGACTCCAGTGGCTACACTAGATATGACTTTTCAACAGCCACCAACCTTCTGGGAATCGCAAAAATGCTTAAAGAAAAATACGGCACCCTCGAACGGCTCCACAAAGAATCAAGCGGTCCCGCGGATTTGGAGAGGCGTCTGCAGGAATTCAGAGGGGTCGGTCCTGTGGGCGTAAATATTTTCCTGAGGGAACTGCGCGGAATCTGGGAAAAAGCAAAACCTAAGCCTTCTTCAATGGCGGTTGAAACGGCGCAGAAGATCGGTCTAAACCCGATTGAGGTGGAGCGCTATGAATCTCAGCTTGTTCGATTGAATCTTGAGTACTGCAAGAAACAGCGAATTTTGGAATGCCCACTAAAAGGCAAATGCCCAGACAGAGCAGTCACTAAAAGCACTAAACGAATTCAGCTCTAACTTGGTTTTCAGCAATTCTGTACTGATGTTGGAAAACTCTTATTAGATTAACGGATTTCCAATATATACTAAATGAAGCTCAAGCAACCCGCGGTTCTTCTCATCTTGCTGCTTGTTTTACCCCTTTTCTTAAACGGCAGTTTGACTGCGAAAGCAGACGCCGCCACAGCTACGCAGGTGCCTTATGTAGGAGTTGATGTTGCCTTCGGAAGCATCGCGGAAACTGAACAAGTAATCGATAACATAAGCTCCTTCACTAATCTCTTCATAATTGGATGCACTGGAAACTATAATTTAACAACCCTCACCACCATCAGCCAGTACGCCTACGACAAAGGCTTATCCTTCATCGTCTACAGCGACAATCACAGATATCCCTCAAGCCAATGGCTTCAAGACGCAAAGAACAATTGGGGTGACAAGTTCCTGGGACTTTATTTCTATGATGAAGCAGGCGGAAAACAGCTTGACCAGTCTTACCCAGCTGTGACATCGGCAGAAAATTATAGCGACGCTGCGGACCAATTCATTAGTGACATGAATCGATTTCTAATTAGCGGGCGTTACGCAATTACAAGTAGTTTTGCTTACCCAAATGAATTTCAATTGTTCACGTCAGACTACGCGCTTTACTGGTATGATTATGAAGCAGGATATGACACAGTTTTTGCAGAGTTCGGAATGAATTACAGTCGATCATTTAACATAGCTCTGGATAGGGGTGCAGCGACACTTCACAACAAGGATTGGGGCGTCATGATAACTTGGACCTACACTCAGCCGCCCTACATGGAGTCAGGCGCACAACTTTACAGCGACATGGTTCTGGCATATGAAAACGGCGCAAAATACATCATCGTTTTTGACACTAACAAAAACTACACTCAAAACGTCCTAACGCAAAGTCAGCTTGACGCTATGAAGCAGTTCTGGCAGTACGTTCAAGCCAACCCGAGAACCATCAGTCCAGTAAGCGACCGAACCGCATACGTTCTTCCTCAAGATTATGCGTATGGTTTCCGTGGACCCCAGGACAAAATCTGGGGACTTTGGCCACCAGATTCCCTCACTGTTGACATAAGCATGAGTGTTGCCACACTAATGCAAATGGACGGCAACAACCTCGACATAGTTTACCCAGATGGACCGCAAACGGTTGAATCTATGGGATACCGCACCGTCGTCTACTGGAACGACACAAACCTAATACCTACGGCGTCGCCTCCCCCCCAGCAAGACAATCCCTTGCCGTTTTATGCAACCACGGTTTACCTCTACGCGATTGCAGTAAGCATAATAGCTGCTGTCACAGTTGCTGCCACATTTTTGAAGTTCAGAAAAAGACGCGGCACCTTAGATAAAAAAGCACATTTTCCCAAATGAAACCTTTGCGTGTCTGTTCCCATCATTAATGACAAAATTTTATATTCAGTCCATGGCTATAACATGATTCTACATCATCTAACCTTTGTTGAAAAGTGAGAGTACATATGCAAAAAGGCAAAGTTACTGACGGGTTCATGAAGAGGAATAAAGCAATTGCAGTAGTTATTTGCGTTTTATTATTGGCTGCATCCCAGATTACGCCGCTGTTTGCTCAGGTTAGCCCTGCTAGAGATTTAACGGGAACTTGGAAAAGCTCAGCTTCTGGGATGTATTATGAAATGGATGCCTTCGGCACTGGCATAAAACAGGCAGATGTAACTGGAACATTTGCTATGGATATAACTCAAGCGGGCAGTCAAATAAACATAGCTTTGTATCTGAACCCGATTAGCTGGGTAGTGGACCCTGCGTTCTATCAAGAGTACGGAATCGATGGTGCCCCTCCAGTGGCTGACGAAATTGACTTCACCGGAACCGTTTCAAGCTCAAGCTTCTCGGCTGATGAAACAGGCAGCCAATTGACATCGGAACACTTGGCGGGTACATTCACCACCGACATAATAACTGCAACCTTGACTGGAACAGCAGAAACAACTGACCAAAACGGCATAGTCGTAACGCAAACAAGTTCAGGCTCATCTTCATCAGCGCCAACTCAAGCTCCCACATCTGCCCCGTCAACGACAAATCAGCCAACGTTCAGCCGCTTTTTAGGCAGCGTTGCATTAATCAAAGGCGCAGCATGGTTCACTAACACGGGTGTGAATGAGCCGCTTTCTTCAGGTCAAATGGGGTCTGGCGACACAGTTTTGACGGGCAACAACTCAATCGTCGGGTTTACCTACCCGATGCAGGATGGGACTGTGTACTTGGACGGAAATTCCGCGGCTGGTTGGGTCGGTCTTACATCGGAACCTGCTCCGGATAACCAAATCACTTATTCAGTGTACCCATTTAATACCGCTTTGCCCCACAGTTGGGGAACGGAAGGTTTGGAAACGATAGGATCCATGGTGTTGGAAGCTGGAATTGGGGTGGCGTTTTTTAGTGAACCGTTTGGAACTGCTGTGGCAGTTGCGTTAGTGGTTGAGGGCGGGGTATTTGTGTTACATCAGGGAACCGCGTACATCCACGAAACCAGATCGCATCTTGTTCAAGTGCCTCAAGGAGTGGTCGCAGGCGAAAACACCGAGTATATAGTAGCTGTCTCTGACGAGGCGACGACGGTTCAGGTTATTGATGGCCCAGTCTACTTCATTGATCCAGTCACAAACAACACAATAACTATAAACACAAATCAGATGCTGACGCTTCCGCCGGCAGGTCAGGGCGGGTTCAGCGAGCAAGACCTGCAGTCTGATGTGTCTGCCTTTAACTCTGCTTCCGTAAATCAGTGGTGGACGCAGACAGCGCCTAATTCATCAAACGCCATTGTAAACTTTTTCGCTGATAATCTAACCATAATTCTCACGGCTGTTTTTCTGGTAATAATTATCGCGGTCGTCGCTGTTGTCGCTTCCATGCGTAGAAAAACCAAGCTTCTGCAACCTGGGGTGGGCAATCCAAGTAAGGCAAACACAAAAGTCAAGCGGCTTAAAGAGTTTGTTGGATAGGATTCTGGTAACTCTTAGGCTCTCACATGGACAGAAAAAGTCCATGTTAACTAAAGGCGCTTTTGGAGGAGCCGTCCTTGAGGCATAAGCTCCTTTCTTATTTGTCTGTAATTTTTCGAGGTATTGTGGATTATGGAAAAGATAATCAAGACATATTATTTTATTTCTCTGCAGGATTAATGTTCTTAGCAATATTCACTTTCGTGATAGGTACAATGATAGACATAACATTCGGAAGCAATGGTGTTTTAAACTACATCTATTTCGCGCTTGGTTATCTTGCCTTGATTTTTTTCGGCTGTTCCTGTTTCGTTTTCTGCCTTTTTATTTTTGTTCTCGCTATGGTCGTAAAGCGCGATTCCAATATCAAGAGAGGCAAATGCTAAAATCCAAAGAGCTAAACTGTTTCCTTGTCTTGTTTCGGAGTTTTGTTCTATTGTTTGCTGGTTTTGTAATTTTTGCTGTTGTATTTCATTGTTTTGTTGATTAGCGTCAAGCGTAGATATTATTGATATAGGAATAGGTATGGTTAGGTTATAGCCAATATAATAGTTCAAGTTCGATTCTTTCCAAATTGGGTCAGAGGGATTAATCGCAAAAATGGTTGGTTCAATTTGCAAATTAAGTAACCCCGTATCTTGTAAGACTACTTTATCTGAACCCACAAAAACCTCATTTGCCGTGTTACTAACAGTCATGGTGTTATTGATTGTGGTTGTTGGTTCTATGTTAGGCTGACAACTAAAACTGCTAAATTCTGCAGGATTACTAGGTTGATAACTCCCAATCAAAGATGCGGTTGAGTTCAAATTAGGTAAATAGCTTACTTGAATTGCATCAACAGGATTTACTGTAAAAGACTCTATGTAAATATAGTCTGTAGCTATAGCTAGTGCATCAATTGCTGAGTTATTTGTAAAAGTGAAATTTACGGTTAATTCAATAGGTGTATTTTGAATTATCCCTGAGTTTGTTAAATTGGTTAATGTACATAATACAGTAATTGGTAACTCCAATCCTGAAATTGGTAGTGGAATATTAAACTCCGTTGACCCTGATTGTGTGGTCGGAATTATTGACTTCAAAGATGTTATGTTTACTTCTGAATTTTTTTGGAAAAAGATAACTCCACCCCATAAAGCAGAAATTCCTGAAATCAAGAAAAGCAAAATAACTAAATAGATTAGTGCGTTGTATTTTTCTAGCACCGTTCTCCCCTTTTCTGCGCATTGTAATTAGGAAAGAAACAATTGTTAAATTTTTTGGTTCTTACTATTTATATTATCGTTTTGCAGAGCTAGTTTCCACTTATTTTGTAACTCTCTCTAAGCCTTCCCTGATGAAGCAGAAAAAACGGGTTAGGCAGATAGGCATTCTCCGAGCATCTGCCGTACTACCTCTGGGATTGAGGAGAGTTTCCGTTTTTTACGTTCTTTTTCTAATGCGTCTACCATTTCTTGTGTCATTGACACCATTATTTTTTTCATAGGCAATTAAATATCACTACCTATAGATACCATTAGCAACCTTTATATTTAAGATTTGCTGTTATACCATTAGATACCAATAGGAAGTTAGAATGTGAGAACTTCAAACATGCGAAAAGTACGAGCATATTCACTTCTTGCTCAGGGCAAAGTTGACAAGATAAGCGACTACGCTTACCGCGTGTGGTCTCAAAGTAAAAAAGGCGTACATTACATAGTTATGAGAGAGGGTTTAGAGTGGAAATGTGAGTGTCCTGACTTCATATTTAACCATGTTGTCTGTAAGCATATTCATGCGGTAGAGCAGTACAGGTTAAACGAGCAGAGTGCATTCTCTTTTAAAGAAGAAACTGGAAATCTATGTGAGCCAGAAGAACAGGGTTTATCTTGTAAGTTTTGTGGTTCTATAAAAGTAGTTAAACGAGGTTATAGAAGTACACAGAGAGGTAAGGTTCAACGGTTTTTCTGCAAAGACTGCAAACGTTTTTTTATTATTAATGAAGGATTTGAGAAGATGAAGGCTACTCCTCAAACTGTGACGGTAGCCTTAGACCTGTATTTTAAAGGCATTAGTATGAGAGCAATCGTTGACCACCTTAAACAGTTTTACAGCGTAGAAGTTAGTCATGTTGCAGTTTACAAGTGGATTCGCAAATATGTCAACTTGATGAAAACTTATGCAGACCAGTTAGTGCCTAAAGTTAGTGGGGTATGGCACTCTGATGAAATGGTTTTGAACGTAAGAAACTTAGATAACCATGAAAACCAGAGATGGGCATGGAACATCATAGATAATCAGAGCCGATTCTGGCTAGTACACAAATCACTGAGAAAAGAGAAATTGCTGACGCAAGACAAGTGTTAGCCGAAGCCTCAACAGTATCACAGATTAGACCAGACGCCATAGTAACCGATGGATTAAGAGCATACCAAAGCGCAATAACAAAAGAGTTCTACACTCTAAAGAACCCAAGAACAGAACATGTCAGAGTTCCTAACATCAGAGACAAATCAAACAACAACATGGTTGAACGGCTACACGGTACAATTAGGCAGAGAAACAAAAGCATGAGAGGTTTAAACGATGAGGCAACAGCGCAAACGATGATGGATGGACTCCAAATCTACTACAACTTCTTAAGACCACACATGGCACTCGACGGAAAAACTCCCGCACAGGAAGCAAAAATCACTGACTATACAACTTCTGAGAGTTGGAAATCACTAATCAAAAAAGCGACAAAAGCAAGGAGTTTATAATCAAATTTTAACTGAAACATGTTTTATTGCATGTTCCAAAAAATTTTTACGGATAAGTATTTTTCTCAGTTGAAACTTATTAATCGACTATGACTCCTGAGGTAGAAAAAGTGTACGTGTGTAATAGGAACTGTGTATAGACATTACTTTTAGTATATCGTAAAGCTATGAGCCGAAAACAGTAAAATCTTGAGTCATAGTGGTACTTCCTGCAGGAACTTCTAACCAATACTCATTATAGCAATTATACCATGTACCTTCGCCATTACTAACGAGTACTTGATAAGGTTGGTCATTAGGGAGAGAAATTGAATATGTGTTTCCCGTCAGTGTTGCATAGTAATTCAATTGTTGCGTAGATGCTAAGTTCCTAAATTCTATCTGATACGGTGTAATGCCTGAGCTACCAGCATTGACAGTTCCCGAAATGGTCACCGTGGAGCTTTCAACCCCAACTAACAAGGACATGCTATGGCTGATTGAGCCAATTGTAGCTGTTACAGTTATTGCATAATCATTTGTCGGAGTTGAATTAGGGATTGTTATTGTTAACAAGCTTCCGAAACCAGTAGGTATTGATAAACCATTTGAGTAATGGGCAGTACCACCATATGAAACTGCAGTTGATTCAAAACTATATTCTATCCCACTTGAGCCACTATCAGCACTAAAAGTAACGTTAGAGGGATTTATTGTTTGAATGTCACCGCTAATTGTATCTAGACTTACTAAAACGTCAAAACTGCCTCCTTGAGTTACGTTAAAACTGGGGTAATCGGCAGAAATATTGAAGTTATATGGAGCAACAGTTGGGCTAGGTGTAGAACTGCTAAGAGGACTAGGCGTTGCTGTTGGTGTTGGCGAAGGGGTAACAACTGAATTAGGGGGGTTTGTTCTGTTAATGAGCAATACTCCTACTGCTACAACTAAAATCACTATAATTATTATTGCTGCAATCATGGCTTTGCTGACCGTTTTGGGTGCTTGCGGTTGTGTCGTTGTTTTTTAGCCTTCTTACCGCTTGTCTATTTGTTTCGATTTAGTTTTAAGGTTTTTGCATCTCTATAACTGGTTCTTCTTCGATACAACCGATACACATAATTGTAATGGCGGTTTCAGCAGCAGTTTCGTAATCGGAATTTTTGGAGGGTACATAAACAAAAGGAAAAAACGTTTCTTACTGCTACAGCAAACAAACAATTGATTCTACAAAAAACGGTTTAAAAAAGCGCCTCTGGTTAACAGACTTCACAGAAAAACCATTAAGTGCCGAAGAGTTAACAGAACCTTGGATAGGTTAAAATAAATAAGGCATTTCTTTAGAGTTAACTTCAAAAAATACCCTTTAAGCTGAAAACGTATGAGCAGGAAAACAATTTATTTCCAGCACAGTTTTCTGTTCTTCGCGGTCTTACTAGCCTTACTGTTTGTTGTTGTTGGCCTAATATTTTTTGGAGCCATAAGCATCGCCTTCGAAAACATAGGCTTCACCCCTTTTATCATCTTCCTAATTTTGATCGGAACCTTGATTGGAAGCTTCATCAACATTCCACTGCTTAAACTGAGAACAACCATACCTATGATCCGAGATGAAGCTGTCAGCTGGTTCGGCGTAACTTACAGAATTCCCCAAGTTGAATATGGAGAAACCATAACCGTGGTCGCAGTCAACGTGGGAGGAGCCTTGATACCGACGGGCGTTAGCATTTACCTGCTTAGCAAATCATCAATCTCAACCATCATCCTCAGCCTCATAGGCGTATTAGCCGTTGCGTTGGTAACCCATGCGGTAGCCAGACCAGTCAAAGGCGTAGGCATAGCTACCCCAGCATTTATCCCACCGATAGCCGCCGCTGTGGCCGCCTTCATTCTTGCGCCAGCGCAACCCCGAACAATCGCTTATGTAGCAGGCACACTTGGAACGCTCATAGGCGCTGACCTGCTGAACCTTCGGAAAATTCCCAAGCTCGGCGCTCCAGTGGCAAGCATCGGCGGAGCAGGCACCTTTGACGGCGTATTCTTAAGCGGCATAATTGCCGTTCTCCTCGCTGGGCTCTAGAACAGATGGAAAAATAATCGCTTTTTAGTTCAAGCTTTCGACACGCAAAGTGTTTTATTGTTTAAGTAGTAATTAGGTGTTAGGCAGGAAAGGGTATCATGGGCAGCTGTCCATCTTGCGGTGCAAGTTCCTTCTTCAGAGTAAATACTAAACAGTGCGTATGGTGCGGAAAAATAGTTTGCGATAAATGTGTCCCCCAATGGCACGGCAATTTTACATTAAAGACAAGAATGGAGGAAGGTTTTAATCTAGGGAACTATGAAGCAGAAGGTTTCTGCACAGATGCTTGTTTCTATCAATTTTGGAATACAGTTCAAGAATACCCCTTGGATGAAGTCGGTACAGATATTGCGGGATTTGGTGGAAGAATAATTTGGTTGTGGAACCAAGCGATCTTAAATGCGGCGACCAAGGCTAATCCCTATGTTGCCAGAGACTTGGTCCCGAAGGTCAACTATGCTATTCGTATTCAGTCACAACACTTCCCTGCTATTCCGTGGTGGGATTCTACAGGAAAGTCGCTTTGGACATATAGAAATTTTCATGATAAAGCGAAGTCCACCTTAGCTCAGAATCTTGAAAGATGCGGAAGAACACAAGATGCCGCAAAGGTCTTTGAGGAACTAAAAATGTATGATAAAGCAAGAGAGCTGAGGGAAAGAGACCGCCATATAATAGTGAAAAAAACGGATGTTTCAATAAACTTGAATGCTTTACTGCAACAGGTTAAAGATGGCGGAATTGTGGCGGTTTTCCGATGTCCACATTGCGGTGGAAAACTCAAGATAAGTGACAAAACAACATTGAATTCGTTGAAGGTTTGTGAACATTGTAACTCTGAAATTGAGGCTATGGACTTGGCTGAGTTTCTAAAAAGTATACTAAGCTAACATCTATAAGTTATCCTAGGCATTGTCGAAGTTTGGCAGATTCAAGCAGCGCTTGCTTTGCCTCAGTTTCTTCTTTTTGCAAGTAGGATAACAGGAAGTTGTTTGTGAAATTTTCGTGTTTTCGCTGGGAAACATTTTTCGGGCCAAGTTTAATGCTTAGGTTTTGTTCAACAGCTTGGAGGTCTTCTAGGACGTTTGCCAGAGCAATTCTAATTGATTCTTGGTTCATGCTGACCCTTTTAGCGAGCTGGCTTCTCATTTCTATAAGCATGTTTATGTTTTCCCAAGAAACGTATTCGCCCACCAACTTTAGGTCGGGCTCCATTTTCAGGTAATATTTTTTGAGAACCGTCCATTCTTTCTCGTTTAGTTGATTTAGCGCTCTTAGGCCTATAAATTCAGGCGGCAACCCGACGCTGTACAACGCTGCGGCAAACGCAATTGCCCTAGGTAAGCATACGCCTGCGACGCATCTGCTGTAGCCGAAGAGACCTATGTGGAGTTTGCGCGCTCTTCTATGGGGAACATAGGCTGCAACGCTGTTTATGAAGGGTGCCATGGATTCAATTTGGCTCTCATATTGCTGTCTGCACTTAGCAAGTAGGCTTAAAATGGCGGTTTCTTCATTTTGATCTATTATTTCTGGTTCTCCGTTTGGCAGCCGTTGATTGAGGGTTTCAACGCCCTCTTTTACCTGCGCGGTTGGGTAATCATATCTGAAAGCTGACTGAACCGTGGCGGTGGATAAGCCCTTGTATTCCTCCAAGAAATTGTCAACGTTATCTGGTGACAGGTGCCCCCTGAAAGGTTTTGAACCGACCCCCAGTATGGGGTGAATCATCGTGTTTTGTTCTTTTTCCAGTTTCTTAAGTTTGCTGAGGCACATTTTTGAGAGCAGTACAGCGCATAAAAGCCCATAATTTAATGCGGGGTCGGAGCGTGCAATGAACACTCTTTGGTGTCGGGGCTTAACCGCTTCTAGGTAAGGTCGAATAATCTTATCGACATTTAAGATGCTGTCTAAATCTTCGACTAAAGGTATTACTTTTATGGTTTTAGGATGGAAAGTTCCAATCCAATCTTTTGTTGTTTTAGACTCATAAAGCGTAAGGTCCTCATCAGCAATTATAGCTTTCTTGTAATAGTTAAGCAACATTATGAGTTCCTGGGCATCTGTTGTGAAAGGCAAAATTACCTCAAAAATCGGTGTAACTTCCCTTTTGTAAACCAACGATGCAATGTCGTAGGCTACAGGGATGTTTTGGAGCGTTTCCATAAAAAACTTCTTTTCAGCGCCCTCGATTCTTGGGTTAGGTATTCTGTAGGTTAAGTAGATGTCTTCACCTATTGTGTGCGCAGAAAAGTAATCCCAGTGATTCTGCAGCAGTTTTCTAACGACTCGTGTGTCTGAATCTTTTCCTTCCGAATCCCACATCACTTCTTGGCAGCCCAGCTTACTGTAAACGTAGTAGGCTTCGAACACCTCTGCGTTGCCGTTGATTACTTCCTCGCTGCTCCACTCAGGGGTGCTGGCGTTGTCAGGGTGCTGCGTAGACATCGTTGCTGGGATTCTTACATTTTCATCAAACTTGCTGTTCATATTCTTCTCAGCTGCCAAACATTTAGCTTTGACAAAACAGCTATACTTTTATTTTAATTTTACATATAAAAATAAACATTTTCTTAATCATAAACAGGCCTAATTGATTGCTTCTGCGACGTTAATGAAAAAAAGTAAATAGAGAAAAAAAATGACATTAAAACTCATTGCAACAATTTTCCTCATTTAGAGCTTAACATATACCAAAATTTTATTAGCAAATTAAATAGACTGCTTGATTTGAGATGATAGAAATGGCGACATTGTTATTCATATTAGCGCGCATAATATTTGTCGTAGTAACTACAGTTGTTTTTGGATTTGCTGTATTGACTTTTTCACGTTTGCGAAACAAAAAGACTCTGCTGTTGACCCTTGGGTTTGGCTTGTTCTTTGTTCACGGCTTAATCTCGATTCCTGAGATATTCAGCCGTGTCTACAATTTCGAGTTTACCGACAGTATTCATCTTCTGATAGATGCGGCAGCTCTCTTGCTAATACTTTTAGGAATTTTACAGGATTAAAAATAATGTTTAAGGATGAAATCTTAGAAAACGAGCGAAGAAGCAAAATTTACGCGATTATCAAGAAAAATCCAGGTTTGTATTTAAGGGAACTTCAAAGAATGATTGACATTCCTTTAACGAGCCTTCAATACCATTTAAATTATATGTCGCGTAGACACGTTATTCTGGAAGAAAAATCTGAGCATTACACACGATATTACACTAAGCCACTTGAAGCGGCTGATAAACAAGTGCTATCCGCGTTACGCCAGAAAAGGCTGAGAGAAATCGTTATGGTGATTCTTGTAAACAAGAAAGCAAAGTACCACTCCATCGTTCAGGCTTTAAAGTTGCCCGCTTCAACGGTTTCTTTTTACCTGAAGTACCTATTAGATAATGACATTATTGAGCGGACGAAAATAGGTTATGAAAACATTTACACTTTAAAGGACGAAGATAGAATTGCAAAAGTTTTAATTGCCTATCAATCGAGCTTTTTGGATACAATCGTTGATAAATGGGCTGGCACATGGCTAGAAAATCGTTTTGGTAAAAGTAAGCCAAATGAAGAAGAGCCTGAATAAAACCGTTGTTATCAGGTTTCGCACTATTTTCATTTGAAGTTTGTCTTAATGCTCTTCAAAGGTTGCTTTACTTTTGTTTTGAATTTGTTTTGCGGGTTTAATTAACAAACTTCGCGATACATGTTAACACAAATTTTAAGGAGAAAAAGAAAATGACAATTTTGACAAATAAAATTAAAACTGCGAAATTCTCACGAAACAAAATAACATCTATCGCTGTTGCTATATTTCTGATTTTTAGTATGACTGCTTCGCTTATGTTTTTGCCCTCTGCTAATGCGCATTCACCTCCGTGGACTTATCCAACATCCGCCTATGTTACTTGTGCACCAGGCACGATTGGTCTTGGCCAATATACGACCATTGTCGTGTGGCTTGACAGGTTTTCGCCGACAGTAGGCGGTATTCAGGGTCAACTCTGGGATGGTTACAAGCTGAATATCACGAAGCCAGACGGATCCATAATAATCATAGGACCATGGACATGCGCAAGTGATGTTGCCAGTGACTTTAAGACATTCACTCCCGATGAGGTTGGCACTTACACTATTGTGTTCAGCTGGCCTGGAGAAACAGTTACCAACGGCACTGGAATACCTCTTGCTAGTGGAATTCCAGCGGTCGGGGACTTCTTTGAAGGCGCCACAAGCAAACCGTGCACACTTACCGTACAACAAACACCAGTGCCAAATTGGCAGGAACCTGCCCTTCCTACAGACTACTGGACTTTGCCGATAAATGGAGCGAACAGAGGCTGGTCGACGCTTGCAAGCAACTGGCTGTTAGGCAGCTGGCTGGTTAACAGCTTCCAATATGGAGGCACAGTGCCGCTCAGCGCACACGTTCTGTGGTCGCAGCCTATAACTCCGGGTAGAGCCGGAGGCATAGCTGATGCACAGTGGCCAGGTATCCCTGCAGACGTTAACGACTACGAATCTCCATGGTCAGCGCCGATAATCATGAACGGAATAATCTACTACAATGCACCATCGGTCGCAGACAGCGATCAATATGGGTATTACGCAATGAGCCTGTATACGGGACAGCAGCTATGGTACAAGAACGGCACCGACAACGGCCTCAACAACCCCTACACGATGATTGCGCCCGGTGGCGGCGGCGCTGGTGGTCCACCCGATCTTCAAAGCTATCTTAAGCTAACCCAAGGCCAACTATACTACTACTACTCAGTTAACGGGCAGGGAGTGCTCTCATACTTGATAATGGTTTCAGGCACCACGTGGTACTTCCTTGACGCATCCACTGGAAACTGGATGTTCACGCTGACAAACGTGCCAGCTGGTACAGCCGTAACGGATAACAACGGAGACCTACTACGATATAGCTACAATGCAGCAACAGGCAACATTCTCTGCTGGAACTCAAGCCAATCAATCCGTCCAGCGGGCCCATCAACTACTGCTCAGCAGCAATGGAAACCGCCATTGGGAAGTATAATTAATGCCGTCAACGATACCACATGGACTCAATATGGCCCAAGTTTACCATCAGATCAAAATTATTGGTCTACAAATGATGTTCTTCCGCGCTCAGGATACACAATGAACGTAACAAGTGCTTCTTTGGCGGGTCTGCCGGGAAGCATTACTACTGTCTTACAAAACGACGATCGCGTGCCAGAACAGATATTTGGCTCACTCATTGTAAGCACTGGTGGGTCAGGCCCAGCTGGGGCCGTCATCAATAGCGCTGCCCCTGATGCTGATACCTTTTCCGCATGGCTTGTTGATATAAACTATGGCGTAACGGGTTATAGTCCTTCAACTGCCAATTCTAATACGCAGGCAAACAACCTTGGATTCGGCGCTACGCTAATTATGAACAAGAACATAGCGGTTCCACTGCCAGGCCTCAACTATACTTGGAGCATTAAGGCCGTAGACTATGACAGTCAAACCTTTGAATTATATTGTACCCAAACATCTCAGGCCTGGACCTACAGCTTAACAACAGGAGCCCTTTTGTGGGGACCAACTACATCATTTAATCAGATGGACTACTACGGATTGACCGACAACGTGTATTACGGAAAACTTATTCAATGCTCCTCTTACGGAGGATGGCTCGCTGCCTACAATATTACAAACGGAAACCTACTGTGGACCTACAACGCTACTGCTACTTCCCCATATGAAAGCGCATATGGAAATAATATGCCGCTCAGCCTTACCGCTATTTGCGACGGAACTGCCATCACATACTCGACTGAGCATTCGCCCACCAAGCCTCTCTGGCGTGATTCATACGTTCGCTGCGTCAACTTAACTGACGGTACGCTGATGTGGAAACTGCTGGATTTCAACATGGGTCTAAGTGTTGCAGACGGCTACATCGTGACAGGAAGCCAATATGACAATAACGTGTACTGTATCGGCAAAGGACCAAGCGCCACCACAGTTCAAATAAACAACGGCGTTACATCACTGGGATCCAGCGTAATGATCAAAGGCACTGTTACTGATCAATCTCCTGGTGCCAAAGCGGTTGACCCGAAATTCGGCTATACAAATGGGGTTCCTGCAGTATCTGATGCAAGCCAGGAAGGATGGATGGAATACCTCTACGAGCAACAGGCAATGCCTACGGACACTACGGGGGTTCAAGTATCGTTAGCCGCTATTGATCCAAACGGCAACTATGTCAGCATTGGCACTGTCAACACAACTGATATAACTGGCGCTTATGGATGCATGTTTACTCCGCAGGTTCCAGGCACATATCACATCATAGCCACTTTTGCAGGATCAAACTCCTACAGTGGTTCGTCCTCAGACACCTACCTAGGCGTGAACCAAGCATCAGCGACACCCGCTCCAACAGCAGTACCGTTAAGCGCATCAGCGATTGAAACATCACTCATGTCATACGTAATCGTCGCGGCGATCGCCATAATCATCGCCGTAGCCATAGCAACAATATTGATACTCAGAAAACACGCATAAAAAAGGCAAATTCGAACATCACTTTCCCCTTTTTAGTCTCAAAATCAGTTGGAGAAAAGAGAAGACCTTTAGAAGTCTGGTTAAATTCGCAAATCCAGACACTTGCATTCCTTTCTCCAAAGGAGCGTTCCATACCCTCAGAAAAATAGATCGAAAAAAATGTCTCAGGTTGGGAAGAATTATGCTGATTGAGAATGAGAAAAAGGAACATGTCAAACAAGCCGACATACGGCGGAGAATTAGACAACCAGAGGCCTTAAAGAAAACAATAGATAAACGGAAAAAGAAACGCCCAGACTACATGAAAGAATACTTGAAAGAGTGGAAGAAGAAACATCCAAACTACAAGAAAAACTACCTCAAAGAATGGAATAAGAAACATCCAAACTACAGGGAAGAATGGACTAAGAAACACTCAGACTACATGAAAGACTACCTGAAAGATTGGAAGAGTAAAAACAAAGAGAAACAAAGGCAGTATAGGAAAACTTGGAATAAGAAACACGTAGACTACGTGAAAGACTACCTGAAAGAATGGCTGAGTAGAAACAAAGAGAAACAACGGGAGTATAGAAAAATTTGGAATGAGAAACACCCAAACTACAAAAAAGAATACCTCAAAGAATCAAAGAGCAGCGTGAAGGAAATAAAGGCTAGGTCCACAATTAAAAACGAAAGCGTCAACTTTGCTGTAGATTCGGCGTCAAACAAAAACTTTAACCTTGAAATTGATGAAACAATGAGAAAAAAATCAGCCAGTAAACGGGATGAATGGTAGCACCTTTCAAACAGGTTTTCAATTCCCAGTTTTGCAAAATGAACTTTCCTGCTTCTTTTTTAATAGAACTGCGTTCTCTGTGCAGACAATTTGTTTTCTGTGTCTTCTTTTATCAGGCTTACTGAACTTAGGGGGTTCCCGCTCTTTCTTCTTTTTAGCCGCAGTAAGTAAGTGCAGTAACGAATTTGATATCATACAGGTTTGCACTATTTTTGTTTGATATTTGTGTCAGTATTCTTCAGAGATTGCAAAAGTTTTGTTTTGAATTTGTTTTATGGGTTTAATTAACAAATGAGGAGACTTCATGAGCAAAGACTTCAGTGAGAGAAGGAAATGAGAATTTTGGCAAGTAAAACCGTGAAATTCTCAAGAGTTGATGGGAGAAATAGGGGGCTGAAAAGGCTCTGGTTCAATTCACTAAGGTATTCATTGTTATGTTCTTTTCTCCGAAGGACATTCCAGAGCCTCGGCAAACCCTAAAGGATCAAAAGTGAGCAATGCTGATTTGGTTATTTAAACCGTTGTACTGCTGACTTTGTACCATATTCTTATTCGGTAATTGCACTACTATAGTTCAGAAATCGATCCAATTCATTTCTAAATTTGCTTTACGGGTTTTAATAGTGTGAAAAATCACTTTGCAGAGTTCATAGGGACTCGTTGTAAAGGTGAAGTTAAAAAATGGAGCTTAAACTGTCTCAGCGGAGGCATGTCCCGGTTTTGACTTTGAAGGGGAGCGGTTATGCTTTTCCCATTTGGAAGTACAGTTATCTCCATGCAATTGAGACTTCAGGATTACAACTTGACGAAACAGCTATTTCTTCTCTTGGTGAGTTGCAGAGAGGATTTTATAAACCGCCTTTTTCTTTGGAAAGAAAAGTTGTTTTGGATGTCGGCGCCTGCTGCGGCGAGACAGCATGGTATTTTTTGCGGCTAGGCGCAAGCAAAGTCATCTGTGTGGAATCTGATCCTGCGCGGGTAGCTGCCCTTAGACGCAATAAAGACATCGCCAAATTGAACATTGAGATTTTAGCTGAACCGTTTAAAATTGAACACCTGTCTCTGCCCTACGATTTTATTAAAGTAGACGTTGAGGGGCATGAGACTGTTCTGCTGGATTATCTAGAGCAATCCGGCAAGCTAAAAGCTTGCGTTGTCGAAGTGCATGGTTCCGATTTACGACGCAGATTTGAAGCGAAAGGGTTCAAGGTGGCTAACGCTTTTTCCGCTGACCTCTGTATCATGTCGAATTTTAAGTCAGCCCATCAGAATAAAAATTAACTGGGCATGTCGATAAAAAGGGCCAATGATTTTAGACTTTGCTTCATCGAAAGGCAAGGCTCTATCTCTTTCAGAATTATTCTATATATTCTATAGCTTTTATTTTCGGAGCCTTTAATGCCGACTAACTCTTAATTCTCATTACTTTGATGAGTGATTCACTATGAGTCGATCTGCCCTCGAAATTTACGTTGACATTCTAAAAGTTCTAGCCAAAGGCAATACACTGAAAGTTATCCAAGTCATGTATCAGGCTAACGTCAACTTTAGCGCGCTAAAAGCACACTTGTGCTTTCTTGAAACGCATGGCTTAGTTGAAGAACGAATTCTGGGCAAGCGAGAAGTGGTTTACTTGATTACGAAGCGAGGCATTATGGTCCTCAAATATTTTCATGAAATAGACTGGGAACCTCAGATGATTGAAGAAGCTAAAAACGCCCAATCCAATCATTCTGTTTTCTAATTAAGAAAGAAGTTGGAGCCGTCTAAAGCCCCAGATGACCAATGTACACCTTTATAAATAGTTAGTTAACTGACTGAAAAAGCGCCTTGAATCAAAGTTTTTTCTTCATTTCCGTAATTCCCATTATAGGAAATAAAACGCCCGAAAGCCCCTTTAAGGAATCCCTCAGCTCATAAGAAAGGGCTACTCAATAAATTGATGATTCTTGACTAACTCGAATATTTGGCATTAATTAGTTTGATAGCCAAAGTACGGATAAATCAAGATTACCGAGCAGTGTTCACTAGAGTATAAAGTAATCGTTCGGAAAAGGGCTAAGTGTCATTAATTAACTATTTCCTAAAAAAATAGAAAAGTTTGCTATGGCTTTTTAATTTTTAGCTTTACCGCAAAGGCTAATCCCATTGCGACCATTGCGCCTGCTGCGCCAATAACTGGATATTCTGGAAGCACTAAGACCGAAGTTGCCTTTACACAGAACGAAGTTGCCTTTGTATCAGTAACATAATTTACTCCCTCTTTAGTTGTTCCACTTGGGCTTTGGAAAAGTGCTTGGACTCCCCAATCACCAAGTGAATTAGGTTGTTCGGTAGATTGTGCTTGTCCACCGCTAACTGCTACTACATCGGTAAACTGTACGATTCCATTAGCGTCATGCCATAAGAATGTAACTTGGTACACTGTGCTATCGGTTGTTGTTGCCGTAACGACTACATTAGTACCTAATGGCACGTCAATACCATGGTAATTGCTGGTGACGGCATAGTTCTTCGGCGTAGCACTGACGAGCGTTGTTGCGGCAAAAACAGCTAGAAGCATGATCACTAATACTGGCACAAATTTTTTCAATTTCATTGTTCCCTTCTCCTTTCTCTTGTTACTATTCTGGCTACCGCCTATTTAGATATGCATGGAAAAACTCTATTAACATTCTATTTCCTGTCATAAATTGGAATTAAAATATTAATATTTTTCCTATTATTCGTAATATTACAATAAAATTTTTATCCCTAAAATCAAAAACCCAAAAAACTATAACCCATGGTAAGCAAATCATTTTCTACTTTGAAGTTATCCAACGGAATCCAAGAAATCTCGCCTCGGCGTTTCCCACATAGCCTTAACAGGGAAAGAACGGCGAGAGCACGTAAACGAAAATACTCATCTTTGATTTTGTTAGCTTCGTCTAACGCCTTCCCTAAATCTTCATTATCTATGACGGTCTCACGGTTTTCTCTGAAGGCATTGTTTCTCAGACGAACCAACAAAAGCTCTATAATTATGGCTATAAGAGAATCAAAAACGAAATAATGTGAAGGATTGAAGTTTTGTTATAAAAAAGAAAAAAGAAGTATGTTGATTTCAGTATAAAAGTGGAAATAGGTTGGCGCCGTCGAAAGGATTCGGACCTTTGACCGACTGGTTAACAGCCAGCCGCTCTACCGGGCTGAGCCACGACGGCACATCACAATGCTTACTGCACCTTTTCAGTTCCAATATAGTATTTAAGTATAATCGTTCCTGCCGAAAAGAATGTTAAACAAAAACGCGAAACTCAAAACTTTTTGTACCCTCAAGCGGTGATAGTTCTAAAGTCGTATGAACGAAGAAACCGCTCCGTGCTGCTCTGTGAAAATCAAACTATATATACTGCTGGGTATTCATTTTGACAGATATTTTAGGAGTAAATTGAATGAAAAAGCTTATTGCATTATTCCTAATCGGAATTTTTTGCATATCGGTGCTTTCGATATTTGTTTCAGCGGCACCTATCAACAGTCAAACCGTGGATTCTGTCACTCAGGAGGCTGCCTCAGGCTGGTGGCCCATGTTTCACAACAACTTGACACATGACGGTGTGTCCCCAGCAAATGGGCCTGCCACGAATCAGACCCTGTGGATTTACAAAACAGCTGGTCGAATATGGTCAAGTCCAGCAGTTTCAGATGGTTTGCTTTATGTAGGCTCTTTCGACAAAAACATGTATGCGGTAGACGCGACTAAAGGCAACCTTGAATGGAATTTCTCCACTGGCGGCCAGATTTACACTTCTCCAGCTGTCGCAGATGGCATAATCTATTTTGGTTCAAATGACCATCAGGTTTACGCATTAAATGCTACCAAGGGCAACCTCATTTGGAACTTTACAACGGGCAAGGAAGTGCAATCCAACCCGGCAGTGGCAAATGGAGTAGTTTATGTGGGTTCAAACGATCATAATCTCTATGCGTTAAATGCTACAACTGGTAGTTTTATTTGGAGTTACCCTACGGGCAGCACCGTTATTTCGTCTCCTGCAGTTGACAACGGTGTAGTGTTCTTTGGTTCATATGACCGCTTAGTGTACGCTTTAAATGCGGCGAGCGGAAAGCAGCTTTGGAATTATACTACGGGCAGCTATGTTGAGTCTTCGCCAGCCGTCGCTAATGGCGTAGTTTATGTTGGCTCTTACGATAATCATACGTATGCGTTAGAGGAAACAACAGGCAGGCAACTTTGGAACTTCTCAGAAACCAATGACCTCTGTATCCAGTCTTCCCCGGCTGTCGCCAACGGCAAAGTTTACGTTGGATCATACGACGCTAACGTTTACGCCCTAGATGCAACCACAGGCAAACAACTTTGGAATTATACTACTGGCAGTCCAATTTATTCTTCACCAGCAATCGCAAATAACACCGTAATCGTCACAACCTTCGACAACAAAACATACGCGTTGGATGCTGCCACAGGCAATCCTCTATGGACGTATCAAACCGGCGGAAACCTCTACTCATCGCCCGCCTCCATCTGCGGAGTAGTGTATTTCGGTTCATATGACAAAAGCATATATGCCATAGGCGCCTCAACCTCGCCAAGCACGACTGCGACTCCTACACCAACCATCTTATCAAACACAACCAACTATGCATACATAATTGCGGCAGTCATCGTGATTTTGATAATAATTGTAGCCGCAGTTCTGGTTCTAACTCGCCGTCGCAAACAAAAATAAATAACCCTGTCAGCCGCATCGGTTATTTAAATTCCGCCTTCTGAGACAACCCTATTCTATCTGCCGCACTTTGCGCTTTGCAATCGCCGAGAAACCCTTGTAGAACTCTTTCGTTATGTGCTGATACCATTTGTCCGCAAAAGACAAATCTATAAGGTTGTCTACCCAGCGAAAGTCACGTTCCGCGCATTGAATCAAAAGTTTCTTGTGCAGTTCGTTCAGTTTGGTGTTTGTGAACCAGTCTTCATTTGTCAGGTGGCCCAGCGGAACAAAGAACAGTGGCACAATGAGGCACCGCATGTCTTTGAGGTCATCAATTAAATCCATGGTTTTAAGGATGTCTGATTCCTGCTCATCAGGCAACCCGACAATCAGCGTGCAAGCAGGGGCAAGCATGTTATCATGCATCACACCTAAGCCCTCCACGACGACGTCATGCCAGTTATCAGCGCTAAACGGATGAGCTTTCGCTGGCATAATCTTCTTTGCTATTTCTGGCGACCCGGTTTCTATCCCTATTTCTGCTCCCCACCACGTTTGATTCTGCAGGATAAGCTCCGACAGCTTAGAAAGAAGCTTAGGGTTCGCGGCTACCGCTGCTAAGGAACAGTGGCTCCAACTTACACCTGTAGCCTTTTTTGTTACTAATTCATGCAGCTTCACAAGTTTCTCTTCGTTAGGTATCGTGTTTTTTGAGCCGTAAAGCATGACATCTTCGGCGTGAAGACACACCCCAGTGTTGCCTGAATCAATGTTAACGCTTAATTCACGATCAATCTTTTCAATAGGGTACCAACGCAGAGGTCGCAACGTAACATTGCAGAACTGGCAGCCTCTGCAGCAGCCTCTGCCAAGCTCAACTAAACCGTTAACTGAAGGATTAACAATATCGGGAATCTCCTCTAAACTTGGAGCTTCACTAATTCCAACTTCATAATGGCTGGGGATTTCTTGACCTTCGATTGCTGCTCCGAAAAGTTTTCCAATAACGTTTTCCGCTTCGCCCTCAACAATGCAGTCAATACCTAAGTCTTTAACGGCTTTTTCTCGGTAATGAAACTGCCATGCTCCAGGTCCGCCGACAATAATTTTTAACCCATTTTGTTTTGCTTTTTTAACTTCTGGGCTTTTCAGCAAAACTTGAAAGTATTTTGCAAGGTATGGTTCTTTCTTGAAGAGTGAAGCAAGTGTTGTGGAAGCTGGACCTAGCCCGAATGGATCCATCGCGTGTACGCCAAGCACTTTTGCGTCCTTAAGGTGGCTGCCTAAATGGTTTGGACTTACAGTTTCAACGCAAAAGCCTTCTTTTAGAAGCTGCGCTTCAGCTTTCCGCAATCCATAAGGTGCCTGCTTCGGATGTCCCTTGCTTGTTTTCAGCTGGGGAAAGAAGAGGTAGCTATAAAGCCATTCTGGAATAAAGTTTGGAGGGGCACAGGTACCAAACCCTAAGAACTCGTTATTGTGATAGTTGCTCATTAAAGTCCTATCAGCAGTTAACACTACCTCTGCCATAGCCCCTTCGCCTACTTCTTCATCTAAAACCCTTTTGATGTTCAACTCTTAAAAAGCACGTGGCAGATATAACTTTATCTACCCTCAACCCTTGCCTGCTTGTATCCACAACAATCGATAGCTTGCTTAGACATCGCTATACTAAGTATCAGCCATCCCCCTTCTAAGTTTCTTCCGGCCTGCCGTAAAAAATCTTTTGTCTTCCAGGCAAGGCGAGGAATGCTTCTTCCCGTTCTAGTTTGCAGAAGCAAACAGGCTCGATGGGGGGGAAGCATAACGGCGTAAGACTTCATGATGCAAGAAACGCTAACAGTACCAAGCTCAACCCAGTCTACACCGTTAGCCTCCGCATATGTTAGCCCGATGACAGGCTTTACTGACAGCAAAGGAGTAGCTCAAGTCAGCGTTACAGTGCCACCAGATGTCCCGCATGGCTCAACGATTAAGGTCACAGCTTTCAACCAAAAGCGTGTGGCCAATGGAGTACTTAGATCCCACTGCCGCTTCACCTGGGACACAAAACTTGATCAGGGCAGGTTCAGCTCCTTGGCTTAACAGCAACCTGCAATCTCTATACCACAGGAACAATAGTCGTGTTGCCTGAATCGGCATACGGACCACTCAGCGCCTTAGTTGCATTTGTAGCGGCCTTTCCAATATACACAAAGCTTAAGCGGTCGAGAAAACAGGCAAATCCTCAAGAAATCCCTTTTTTCTTTTTTTTTTAGTTTCTGTTCTACATTTTATTGAATTATGTTGTCTAAACTTGTTTTATGTTTTCAATTTTATTTAAACTTAAGTTGTTGCCGCAAAATATTGCTTCCTTCCAGTTGAAACGCAATCAAACAATCATTTTTAATGAAATTTGATAGGAGAAAAATTTTTCTTACAAAGGTTTTTGCAAAGTTTAATTAGCATAGACATTGCATAATTGGAGCTGTTCTAAAAAAATTAATGGAGAAAAAAACAAATGATACTTTTGACAAATAAAACTGCCAAATTTTCAAGAGCTAAAATAACATCTATCGCGATTGCTTTGTTTCTGATATTCAGTATGACTGCCTCTTTAATGTTTTTGCCAACTGCTAATGCGCACACGCCACCATGGGCAATTCCTAACTACTGCTATATCAGTGTTACAAATAGCATCATAGGTGTCGGTCAGCAATTTACAATTGTCTTTTGGAGCAGTAATTATCCTCCAACAGCATCTGGCGCGTTCGGCGACAGATTTAGTTTCACCGTAAACGTGGTTAAGCCTGACGGAACTAACGAAACACTAGGACCAATTCTGTCTGATCCAATTGGCGGCGCATACTCTGGTTACACGCCTACTCAGGTGGGCACTTATTCTTTCTCGGCAACTATGGCTGCGCACACTGTTACAGGTCTTCCTATACCTCCAGGTCAAACGTTAGCCACCATCACTGGTGCCGTAGACGTTAATGATACTTATCCAGCCGCCACAAGCGACAGTGTTACCGTAACTGTGCAGCAGAACCCAATAGCGGCATGGGCTGAGACTCCTCTTCCAACACAGTTCTGGACTCGGCCTATAAGCGATCTGAACAGAAACTGGTATGTGCTTGCAGCAAACTGGCTGGCTGGAGCGGCTCAAACTAATGGTCCAACTTTAACTTTTGCCTATGGCACAGGGCCAGAAAGTGCTCACATAATGTGGACACGACCCATGTGGGATGGAGGCATCATGGACGCGCGGTTCGGCGATATAGGCTACGAAACATACCACTATGAAGGTCTCGGCTTCACTCCGCCCATAGTCCTCAACGGAGTGCTATACTATAATGTCCAATCGGTGCCCAGAGAAGGCTGGTACGCAGTTAATCTGTACACGGGCCAAACTGAGTATTACTTCAACACAACAGGTCCAGTAACTGGAGTTAGCGCTTCTTCTACTGGAAGCATCGCTCAGCAGTCATTGGCATTTGGGCAGATATATGCCTATGAGTCGCCAAACCAACATGGAGGCTTCCCATATTTGTGGAGCACTAGTGCCCCTACCGCTAACACATGGATGATGTACGACGCGGACACAGGAAACTACATCTGTAGCATAGCGAACGTGACTCAAACAGCTCGAACCTCTTCCGGAGGTAGTGTAACTACTGGAGCGACAGGTACGGCCGTGTACGGTGCAGACGGAAGCATACTGAGATACAACATAGTCAATCTCGGAAATGCAACAAATCCCCAAGAATATTTGCAGGTGTGGAATACAAGCCGAGCTATATGGTGGAAACCTAGCTGGCCAGCGAACGAGTACTGGGAGTGGAGACCCGGAATAAACGTGACTTATGACGGCAACAACGGGTTCTCATTGAACGCGTCAATTCCAGCGGTGCAAGGTAGCATCTACTGTGTTCGTGAGAATCAGTTCGTAATCGGTGGAACTGCAGGGAAAAACGATCCATCGGGGCTTGTTCTCGGCAATTTATGGGCTTTGAATTTAAAACCAGACAGTAGTGGGCTAATCACTCCTACGCTACTTTGGAACTACACTTTCACGCCACCATCGACAACTGTAACCTCAGCAAACATTACGGATACGCGAGGGCAAATGGCTATTGGAAGTGGCGCTTATGGAATACCAGTGGATCCAGAGGATGGCGTTTTCATATTTGCGCAAGGCATAACGAGGCAACTTTGGGGCTTTAACCTTACAACAGGGCAGCAAATTTGGGGTCCAACCGCACCTACACCAGACTTAGACTTCTATGGCATGATGTACAATATCTACGAAGGCAAGATCCTAGAACTCAGCTATGGCGGAGTGCTGAGCGCTTGGGACGCACAGACAGGGAAACTGCTTTGGAATTACACGTGCTCTAACGTAGGCTTCGAATCTCCCTATGGCAATTACCCAGAGGCCATCAGCTGCATTTGTGATGGAAAAATCTACATCAGTTGCGGCGAGCACTCGCCCTCTCAGCCCTTGTGGCGCGGTCCGAACTTGCGCTGCATCAACGCGTCAAACGGTGCAGAAATATGGAAAATAGATAATTTCGGAGTCAACATGGTTGCAGGCGGCAACGGCGGTAGCAACGTTGTTATCGCGGACGGCTTTCTCTTAGCCCTCAACGCTTATGACAATCAGATATATTGCTACGGCAAGGGACCAAGCGCCACCACAGTAGATGCACCAACGCTTGCAATCACGGCTGGATCCAGCGCAGTAATTCGTGGTGCAGTGACTGATGGCTCACCTGGCACAAAGCAGATAGAACAGGCGGCAGATTTTCCAAATGGAGTTCCAGCGGTATCTGATGATAGCCAAGAAGCGTGGATGGAATACGTATACCAGCAGCAGTCGCTGCCTACGAACGCCACTGGAGTTCCAGTGTCCTTAGATGCTATTGATCCAAACGGCAACTTTATCCACATCGGCAACGTCACAAGCGACACAAGCGGCACCTTCGGCTACTCGTGGACGACCCCAGACATCCCAGGCAAATACACCCTCATCGCCACATTCGATGGTTCTAAATCCTACTTTGGTTCCTACGCAGAAACCTACGCGGTTGTTTCAGCGGCCCCAGCAACGCCTGCTCCTACAGCAACACCGTTAAGTGCATCAGCAATTGCCTCATCAATGATGATACCTCTGCTGATCGTCGCAATCGCCATAATCATAGCCATCGCCATAGCTACAATATTGATGCTCAGAAAACGACCATAAACCAACAAAAAAATCAACATTCCTTTCCTTTTTTTGTCAAAGCGATAAGCGGACTGACTATACTCTGCGCAACTCCACCTGTTTGTAGCCTTAAAAATAATTACCTATTATATCCACAAGTATAATCTCTGTCAACAAAAAAAACTTCATGCTTTACATTAAACGCATGCTTTACCCGTTTTACTAGAAAAATCTATATCACTGTATTTGTCAATTTAAGGAGGAAACATGGTTACTGGGAAGAGGATGATTATTGAAAAACATGATTGAGTTTAGATGGCATGGCAGAGGCGGTCAAGGAGCATGGACAGCCAGTGAGTTGCTGGCAAGAACAGCCCTTGACGAGGGCAAATACATCCAGTCGTTCCCCGAATTTGGACCCGAACGAATGGGCGCGCCTGTAACTGCCTTCACAAGAATAAGCACTGAACCAATAAGGCTTCACTGCGCAATCTACGACCCTGACGTTGTCGTCGTTTTAGACAACACCCTTTTGAAGACAGTTCCAGTTACAGCAGGATTAAACCGAGACGACAACGTGCTAATTATTAATTCCAGCGAAGAACCTGCTGTCCTAAGAGAAACCCTTAAAGTAACAAAGGGCAAAGTGTGGACAGTTCCAGCAACTGAAATTGCCATAAAAATTCTAGGTGCACCGATAACCAACACTGCAATGCTGGGCTGCGTCGCTAAGGCAACCGGAATAGTCACTTTAAAAGGCATAGAGAAAACGTTGCAGGGACGTTTCAGAGCGGACTTAGCTGAGAAAAACTTCGCGGTAATCAATGAAGCTTACAAAGAGGCTAAAGCGGAATGAGCAGCAAAGATAAAGGCTGGAAAGAAATCTCCATCGCTGGAGTATGCTCAAAATCAAGCATTGGATTCATGACGGGCGACTGGAAAACTTACATGCCAATACGAGACCCAGAGAAATGTACAAGATGCTTGACATGCGTCATGTTTTGCCCTGATGGAGCAATAAAGTGGCGTCCTGAGATAGGCGACATCGAGTTTGACTTTAGCTTCTGTAAAGGCTGCGGAATATGCGCAAACGAGTGTCCAACTAAAGCAATAACAATGAAGTTAGAGGGAGAGTAAAAGAACATGGAAAAACAGGTTAAACAGGAAACTATGGCTTTAAACGGCGATGAAGCAGTAGCTTACGCAGCTAAACAATGCGACGTTGACGTAGTTGCTGCTTACCCGATTACGCCTCAAACAATTATAGTTGAAAAATTCAGCGAGTACGTCGCTAACGGAGAAGTCAAAACAGAATTTGTCTGCACCGAATCAGAACACAGCGCCATGACCGCTTGCCTTGCCGCTGCAACTACGGGTGCACGAACCTTCACCGCCAGCGCTTCTGCAGGCTTAGCATTAATGCATGAGATGCTTTTTGTTACGTCTGGTTCTCGAGCGCCAGTTGTAATGGCGGTTGCCAACAGGGCTTTGTCTTCGCCGCTTAACATTCATGGCGACCAATCAGACAGCATGGCGGAGCGTGACAGCGGATGGATTCAAATTTACGTTGAAAACGCGCAGGAAGCATACGACTCCATAATTCAAGCCTTCAAAATTGCCGAGGATACTGCAGTGTCCTTGCCCATTATCGTTGGCTTAGACGGGTTCACGTTAAGCCACTCACTGGAGAACGTTGATGTACTGTCTGCAGACGCTGTGAGGCAGTTTGTTGGAGAACGCCACCTGCCAAACGTACTTACGCATGAAGGTAAAACAGTGCCGTTCAAGCTTGACCCAGATAACCCGATGACTATGGGACCCATTGCTTTTCAAAACTACTATTTTGAGTTTAAACGCCAGCAGGAAGAAGGCATGAAGAACGCATTAAAGCGAATACAAGAGGTTAACACTGAATATGCTGAGCTTACCGGCAGAAGTTACGGCAACGGCCTAATAGATGCTTACAAGCTTGAAGACGCTGAAATTGCAGTGGTATGCGTTGGCTCAACCTCTGGAACACTCAAAGTAATTGTTGACGAATTAAGGCAAGAAGGCGTTAAAGCTGGGCTTCTGCGACTGCGCACGTTCAGGCCGCTGCCCGTCGAAGAGCTTCGAAAAGCAATGAGCAACATCACTGCAGTTGCAGTTATGGATAAAAGCATGAGTTTCGGCGGTTTCGGCGGCGCAGTTTTCACTGAAGTTCGCCATGCGCTATACGATGATAAGAAGCATCCGTTGATAGTTAACTACATTTATGGTTTGGGCGGGAGAGATTCAAGTCCACGTGAACTGCGAACAATATTCGAAGAGCTTTCGAATATCGCAAAGACCGGGCATGTTGAAAGCCCTGTTCATTATTTCGGGTTAAGGGAGTAGATTTAGGAGGAAAAAAAATTGACAACTCAAGAATGGAAATTCACAGCCAAAGATATTGCGTCTAAGCCAGATTTGTTCCTTTCAGGTCACCGGGCATGTGCAGGTTGCGGACCGGCTTCGGTGCTGCGTCTGATAATGAAAGCTACACGTGGACCAACAATTGTGACTCAAGCAACTGGCTGCATGGAAGTAGTCTCTTCAATTTACCCTTACACATCTTGGGGTCTGCCATGGCTGCACACGGCTTTTGAGAATGCCGCTGCCAACGCTTCTGGAATTGACGCTGCCTTGAAAGCTATGCGCAAGAAGGGCAAAGTAAAGCAAGAGCACATTGATATCATAGCGATAGCTGGCGACGGCGGAACCTTCGACATTGGCTTGCAAGCGTTGTCCGGCGCTGTTGAACGTGGACACGACTTCTTGTTTGTGCTGTATGACAATGAGGGTTACATGAACACTGGCATCCAACGTAGCGGTGGAACACCGACTGGCGCAGCGACAACAACAACACCTGCAGGTAAGGTCATCCCAGGTAAACTTGAGAAGAAGAAACCCATAACCGAAATCATGCTGGCTCACGACATGCCATACGTAGCGACCGCAACACCCTACTACTGGAAAGACATGCTGACCAAAGTCCGCAAAGGCTTAGAAGTAGAAGGACCAGCGTTCCTGCACATATTTGCTCCTTGCCCAAGAGGCTGGCGCACAGAACCAGGCAAAACCATGGAGTACTCAAAACTGGCAGTGGAATCATGCGTCTTCCCAATTTGGGAAGCAGTAAACGGAAAACGGCAGCTATCTACACCGAGCAAACTGATCGCTTTGGCGCCGCAAAAGAAGAAGCCAGTTAAAGATTACCTCGCTGGACAAGGCAGGTTCAGGCACCTGTTTACCCCGCAAAACCAACATATAATTGATGAAATGCAAGCCATGGTTGACAAAGACTGGCAACGACTAAACCAAAAATGCGAGCCAGCCTAAGACCTTCCCTAATTTATTTTTGGGCTTAACTTGAGGAGATTCTTCGTATTCCTTCAACTTTATCAAAGTCTTCGTCGAATGAGTAAATCTCACTCAGGCCATTCAACTTCATGATATCAACAGCCAAAGCGTCGTTTGCATCAAGTCTTAAATTGTCGCCTAATTCGTTAGCGGCAAAATAGATGTCGCGGGTAACTTCAACTACGGTGACGTTCTCCAGCATGAGCACTCCACGCATTATTTCAGACACTTGATCGGTAGGCAAGCCGTGTTTCAGGATGTTTACAACTTCAGATAGGTGGACGACAGTTGTCAAGACTCTTTCTTTTCCTTCGTAAATATTTGCGATTATTCTTTGAGCGGCTTCTTTCATATCGATTTCTTTTTGACTAAGCTGTTTTCTGGGCTTATAGTATGCGTAGATGAAGACGTTGGCATCCAGAAATTTCATTTCATGCCTCATAAAACTTCTTTTCAAATTGTTTCCAGTTTCCTATCGCATCAACGCCTAGATCAGCCTTATCAAAATACTTGGTCAGGTCAATCTTTCGCTTGGGAATAAGTTTCAAGTACCCTTTTCTCTTGATGACATACAGTTCTCTGCTCTCGCTGAGCTCAGTTTCGCGCCAATCCGAAGGCAGGATGAATCGACCTTGTTCATCCACTTTCTTTAGCTCAACTCCAGATTCCATGTATTAACACCACAAACAGAGTATTTATCCAAACTATTAAACATAGTGCCAAACTGCATAATTTTGTTTTTGTGGTCGACCTACGGTACGTTTGGTCCTCGTTCACACCAATATAGTTTGAAAAATGGTCAAAAATTAGAAAAGACGGTTTCTTAGTGGTTGCCGTTTTCAGGCAATATCTTTAGGATGCGTAGGATTTTTTTGAATTCTTCCTCTTTCAACGAGGCGCGTCTGCCGTTGGCATAGATGTCTTTTACCCGTTCAACGACTGTGGCTACTGTTTGGTCGTCTGGAGTGTTTCCTGCAAGCTCAGTTATTTTATGTTTAATTATGCCCTTTCCCGACTGCTTCCCAATTGTCAACCGTCGCTCGTTGCCGACCAGTTCAGGCGGATAAGGCTCATACGTCCACGGGTCAACTAAGACGCCGTGCGTGTGGATTCCTGACTCATGCGCGAATCCATAGTCGCCCACTATTGCCTTGTTAGGGGGAACCACGTAGCCTGTTGCTTTGCCGATGTAGTCGGCGGTTGCCTTGAGTTTCTGGGTTTTGCCTTCAAACTTTTTGACGCCATAATGCAGGTACAGGTTAAGCAGCACTTTTTCGGTTTCTGCGTTGCCTGCGCGTTCGCCGATGCCGAGGAACGTGGTGCTTGCGTAGACTTTGTCCCATACGCCTGAGGCTGCTTTGACTGCCGCCATCGTGTTTTCCACGGCGTTTCCGAAGTCGTCGTGCGCATGAATCTCTATGGCGCCGATTTTTGTTTCTTTTTTGATGGCTACTACTTTGGCTGGTATGCCGATGGGCAGGGGCGCTGCTGGGTCAGATAAGCCGATGCCGACTGTGTCGCAGATTCGGTAGCATTCGGCTCCTGCGCCAGCGACGGCGTTGATTAGGCGTTTCTCGAAGTTCCAGTCTGCCCGCGTGCTGTCTTCGCCGTGAACGAAAGTTCTCAATCCACAGGTCTTAGCTGCGTACTCAACTACGTTTACTACGTTGGCTAAGATTTGCTCATGGGTTTTCTCAGGCCACTTGGCTCTGAAATGTATGTCGGAGACTGGGTGGGAGATGCCGACTTCCTTGAATCCGCATGCGACAGCGCTGTCAATGTCCTCTTTCACTGCTCGGCACCAGCCAGCGACGCGTAAGTCAAGGTTCAAATCCGCGATTAGTCTTGCCGCTTTCTTGTCGGGCTCCTGGTAATGGAAAAGTTCGATGCGTTCGGCGCCGATTTCTGCTAGGAACTGGGCGATTTTTGCGGAGTCTTTCGGTCCGGCGGCTAAGCCGGGCATTTGAATGCCGTCACGTAGCGTGGTGTCATCTATGATTGGCTCGGTTTTCAGGGGCAGTTTGAAATAAAAGTCCTGTAAATCCATTTTTCACGTCTCTCTGTCGCTTTTTTGGTTCTCTTCAAGCATTTTTGTAACGTTTATTAACGGTTACATGTAATTGATAAACGTTTCTGAGTAACTTTTGTAAATCTGTCCAAGCAAATACGAGACTTAAATATCAAATACTTTGTCAAAAGTAAATAAAAACTTTACACATAAACCCAGCAAAAGTTATTTTGCGCTTGCGTACAGCGCCTTGAGCGTGCCTGAAACAGCCAAAACGTGCACCGCTGCTTCTTTGCCGGCGATGTTGGTGATTGTTGCCAACGAAGCTTTCACCACGTTTAGCGCCGCCAGCGAAACCCTGAGCACGGCAACCTTTCGTTCCACATCAAAATCAATCAGAGCTAAGCCAGTTAAGCTTGCGCCAACCTCCCCGTAGAGCTTGGTGATGGCTGCCCAGACTGCATCGATAAATTCGCGTTCAGCAGGCACTGCGTCGCCTTCAATTTGCAGGGCTAGGTAGCGCCGTTTAACGCGTTTCAAGCTGGCTTGCCCTCCTTAACTACGCTGATGCCGGGCGCCACAAATCGGCTGCTGAGTTTTTCGCGGTTACGCGCAACTATCGCCGCCGGGTACGTTGAAACCGCGTCTAAAGCCTGCGCCTCGTCCAGCCCGAACAGGTAAGCTAAACTTGCCATGTCTCTTGGCAGCCGCATAAGCCGCTCCTCGGAGATGCCGCTGGAAACCATCACGGGCACATGGAACTCGCGTGCAATGGCGACTTCTCGGCGCAAACTCGTCAGCAATCTTACGCGGGGTGGGCCTTCCAGAATCAGAAGCGGCTTAACATCCACCTCCAGGGCGGCTAAGCTGCAGCTGGCTAACTCAGCTTCTGCGCGGTCAAAAAACCGTTTACGATAGTCAAGGCTGGGAAAATTCAGCAGGTCCACGCGCCTGTCCTTGGCGGCTTGCCTTGCCACTTCCTTGCTGTCGCAGGTGATGCATATGACTTCGAATCTTCGGCGGAACTTGCGCAGGAAATGGGTCAGGTCGTTTTCTGTTCTTGGGTAAAAGTCTGCGCGGGAAACAAAATCGACGCCCAACATACTGCATGCCGATTTGAGCTTGGCTAATTCTTCTTCGTTTAGTTTTGAAGTGAACGGGAAGGATATTTGGCGGTAGCCGAAGCGTGCAGCCCTGCTGATTACCCGCTGTGTTGCCTGTTGGTCTTTGGGGTTAACGCGTAAATGCAAATCTGCGAAGGCTCGTGTCATGGCAGCAGCCCAGCGTTCTTGCATAGAGCCGTTATTTCCTCGACGGATTTGTTTTTGAAGTGTATTTTGAAGTGGACAGGGTCATTTTGGGTGAACTTTATGTTTCCCAGATAGGCTGATTGCTTGTCGAATCTGAGGTACAGGTTGCCTTTTTCCAGATGCAGTTTAAAGTCGCGGCACAACTCTTCTTTGTCAAGCGAGTTCAGCCCTGCGCCCAGCCTTTCCAATGCGGCGGGAAGCAGTTTTTTCTCAGTTAATTTGGCGGTGAAAAGGATGATGGGGTTCCCATAGTGCCCCGTTAAATATGTCGTTTCAAAAACAAGGGTTTCTGCCAGTTCATCTGGCAACAGATTGCGTACGGCAGCTTGGACTTTCTGGGGGTCTTCGGTTGCGTGCGCTGAGACTCGAATATCCATATACGCTATTGGCGGTTTAGAAGACATTGGACACCGATTTGTTCTTGGTCTGCTAGCTTTTAGCTTTTTTCTTTGGCTTCTCTTGCGTCTCGGGTTCGGCTGGTTTCAGTTTTGCGGCTGCTTCTGCTTTGGCTTTTTCTGCGTGCGCTTTTATGGTTGCGACGTTTTCGTCGTGGGCTGATTTTCTTTTGACGTCGACGGGTAACCCGATTTGTCTGGCTTGCTGCATGTTTACGCCTGCGTTCTTCAGCTCGGTTGGGCTGAAGCCTTTGCCTTGGCTTTGTTTTTTGTTGTGCTTAATTATTACTGCTTTTATGTGATGCATTTAATTTCTCCCCGGGTTCGGCTTTCTGCCAGTGGGTTGAGCTCGTTTTCTTGCTCCTCTGCGGTGGCTTGGTCTAACTTTTTCTGCTCCTGCTCCACGGTGATGTAAGCCACGGACGTTTTTGCCTGCGCTGGTTAAGCTTCTGAAGACTCTGTTTGCATGCTGCTTCTCCGCTATCCAAGCTACGTCTTTGTCTGTTACTATGCCTGGAGCTTTCGGATCAAGCAGTATGACTTCGAACCACTTGTGTTTTCCGTCTTCGCCTACCCAGTAACTGTTCAGAACTTCCATGTTCGGGAAATGCTTTGCTGTGCGCTCTTCAGCGATGAGCCTGATGCTTTTTGCTGGTTTAAATTTGGCGACTCCCATGCGTTTGGGTCGTCTGCCTGAGACTGGACGCTTTTTCCTTAATCCGCCTCTGCGGACTTTTGTGCGGGCAACTACGAAGCCCTGTTTGGCTTTGTAGCCTAGTTTTCTTGCTCGGTCAAGCCTTGTCGGATGCTCAATGCGAAGTGTTGAGGGCTGCTTTCGCCACTGCACCAATCTTTCACGCATGAGTTCTTCAACGAAGGATTTTTCCGGCTGAGACCACTCTTCCGCGATGTATTTGTATGCCATTTTTGTTTTTTCCTCCTAAATGTTTCATTTGCTTACGGTTCAGTCCACTAAGGGACCACATCCCAACGGACACGACTGTCCGCCTGCAATTTCACATGATACTGCTATGCAATGAAATAAACCTTTCCAGAATTGTATAGAATAAAGGGCGTGTCTGCCCGAATTTTAATTTTTTCACATTTCCGTTTAGGTTCAAATTAAAAAGAAGTTTTTAGTAAAATGTTATATTAGCACATCGCAGATGTAGTTCTGGTGAGGGCAATGAAATTCTGCCCGAATTGCGGAATCGAACTCAAAGTTCAGCAAGCAAAATTCTGTCCAGAATGCGGGACACCTTTAGTTAGCAACAAATCCCCAAAAACTGATTCACCAAACTCCAAAATTAATATGAATTATGAAGAAACGGCAAAATCAATACCCGAAATAAATGTCTACGATCTGGGGAATAAACTTGAAGATGTTGTTGAACTAATCTACAAATCAAAAGGTTTTGCTACACAAAGAAGGCAAAGGATTGAGGGCGAAAGCGGCACCAAAAGCGAAATTGACATAATTGCCAAAAGAGGAAATAGAATAATTGCAATAGAGTGCAAAAATTACAATGACGCCGTAGGGATCGATAAGATGAGAGATTTCAGCGAGAAACTAAGAGATCTACACCTCGAAGGCGTTTTCATTTCTCTTAATGGTTTAACTCAAGATGCCGAACAATTCGCCGAATCTCGCCACATTGAAACTATGGATAGCGGAGAATTGATGGAAAAATGGTGGGCGATCTCGGTAGGACGCGGCGAAAGCGTAAGAGGGCAATCACTAATTTTAGAATATGCTTTACCGATAAATGTTAGCTTTGCCCAAGCGACAAAAATCAACCTATTAAATAAAGAAAAAGTTAGAGTTAGCGCGGCGGAGCTAATTTTTCACCCATATTTTTTCGCTAAATACGTATTCAAAGCCCACTTCAAAGACCCGACGAAAAAGCTTCACAAACTTGAAGATTTCGATACCCTGTTTGTTGATGCTCTCGACGGAAAGGTTCTCAATCCCTTGCCAGAAAAAGGTTTAGGTATTCTCAAGGCAATAAAAGCTATATCTTCTTCGTCTGCGAGGGCTGAAAACGCAAGGACACAAAAACTGCTTAATGAACTGAAAAGCAAAAGTTCTTTGCCACATTACGAAGTGCAAATCGAAGAAAACTACAAAGCAAACAAGCTGAAACCAGCTATTTCTCTTAAACAAGCGTCCGAATCGGTTTTAGATTTCATTATTCAAAAGAATACAACTGAAATTGCTTACACACCAAAAAGCCAAGAAGATGAGTGGTTACCTCAATCACACAAAATAACCTTCATTCCCAAGCGAAGCGACGTTAGAATACTCAGCAAAGACGTAGTAATAGTTCCCCGTTGGTCAATCGAGTTTGAATCTTTCAAGAGAACATATCGAAGAGAGGTTCTCGCTTGTTCTGAGGTGGTCTTGGAAGATACACTGCTTTACTGTCCAAAGCATTTTCGGATTGGCTCAATTAGTTTGACTCAAAAGCCATCAATTGCCGTTTGCGAGGTATGCGGCGAAAGCTTGTGCGAAGATCATGTGAAGCGTTGTGCTATTTGCAATAAATGGCTTTGCGAAGAAGACGGATTTGAGTGTGAAGCGTGCAAGAACCGTTTCTGTAAAGAGCATGAACATCTTAAATGTCCAATTTGCAATGGGCAAATCTGCTATTCCTGTGTTAAAACTTGTCAAATTTGTCACACTTCTTATAGCCCAAACCATTCGGTTATATGCGACAAATGCAAACGAAAATTATGTCCAAATTGCGTCGTTACATCTGGATTAATAAGAAAAAACAGAATCTGCAAAAATTGCAGTTAATGAAAAATGGTGCAATGATTGAACTATTTTGGATATTTCTACGCTATATGATTTGAGACTTTTTGCATTCCTAGGTTTTTTCTTACTCCGCAGTTTGGGCAGAATATAGATGTTTGAGGTATCAATCCACTGCAATATGTGCAAGGTATCAAAACTACTTCTCGCGTTATTTTCTTAATAATAGTAGAGGAAGATTGGGCAAAAGGTGATCTTGCCAAAAATAATTTAAAGCCAGAGTGGTGGGTTTTGTGGGTCTTCTATCATTTCTGAGGCTCGTTCTAGGACTTGTTTGGTTAGTTCTATGCGGATAGTTGGCGTTTTTAAGTGGGGCTCTGTTACGTCGGCGTGTGGGTGTTTTCTGTGTGTGGTTACGTGGATGTTGATGGCTTCAATCATTTGTCCAAGGGTTGGGACCATGGGGATTTTTTCGCCGCATTCTGGGCACCTTATGTATTTGATTTGGGTTTGTTGGTTGCTTGGTATGTTGACGTTTTCTTTGGATTTTCCTTCATTTTCTATTTGAGTTTCCATGCTCAGACCCTGCCCTTTATTGACCAAATTGAGGTTTTAAGCCCTCATAACATGCACAGATAGCTAAGCAGATCATCTTTGCTGTTTTTTTGTTTCCGCGCTAATTGTTTTTGTGTTTTTTCTGGAGTTTCTTGTGTCTGATATCATGCTACTTTGCATTCTTTGTGTCAAAAATAACGGCGCGGAAAAAAACTTGAAAAGATCAGGCATCAAGTTCGCCGGCTTCATCGAGAAGTGAGACAAACTCGTAATAGGTTATTCCTAAAGTTGCGGCTGCCTGTCTGAAGATCATCTTGCCAGTTTTCACTTTCTCAGCTACTTCCCTAAACCTCGCTACTCCTTTCTCACCAAACTGCTCTCGGTAAAAGTCTTGCATTGCTCTCTCCTTTCGAGCCGCCATTACCATAACCTTCGGAAACTAATAAGCGATGTCCACTACTTTTTGTTTGTGCCTTTTTGCATGATATTTTGACTTCAACTTGCCTGGTGCGTTTTATAAAATTCAAATCAATTAATAGTTATAGAGGTGCAAGTTTTGAGGAAAATATCTGTTTTTAATTTATAAATGGATCTTAATTGCGCCAAACTATATTTTTACGAGTTTTGCTCTTTTTTTGAAAAAATCGGCTTCCTTAGGCGAGTGTACATGAATTTCGAAGGGTTCTTTTATTCCAGTTTTCCACAGCTCGCAATTTATCTCTGCTGGAGCAGCTTTGTGATTATGAGGATGTCTATGTCGCTTGAGTAGTTGTGTTCTTTCTCGGCGGCTGAGTCGAACAGGTAGGTTTGTGCTTTCGGGTCAAGTCCCTGAACGGTTTTTTGATGGTTTCCAAATGCTTTGGCAGATTGGTGAAGGCTTCCTGTCTTTTCAGCGCAGTTTTCACTAAAAGATCATACGACACTTTTCATTATCTCCTCAACTGCCAACATCAATTTTTCCGCTTCCCGCTTAGTGAATTCTCTCACGACGTATCTATACGATATAGGCATCTGAGATTTCTATGTTAGCCTACACTTTTTTTACCTTTTTTGCCCTCAAACAAAACCCAAACCAAAGCCTAAACCGAAAAATCAACCCAAAATAACGATTTTGAAAAAAGGGGGGAGGGTAGAGGGTAGGTCATTTTTGTGCCAGTTTTTTGCCACAAAAAGCAGGTTGAACTAAAGGAGAGGCAGAATTACCAGGCCCGTGATTAATCCGCCTGCTAGCCCAAGCATGATGGGGAAGGGTAAGCCTGGGAAGATTCCTTTTTTCTCAAGCATGAAGAACGTTATGATGGAGCCTGCCATGATGCCGATTATCGCTGCTATAGTGGGCAGGATGTTGGGCAGGAAGGTGACGAACATGGCGCCGACCAGCATTGAGTAGAACACTAAGTCGCCCAGCCCCATCTGGATATCCTTAAACGCGAAGCTTAAACCCTCAAGCTGATCCATTCCCGCTCCCGCCTGGGACTCAGCGATTTTCCCAATGGGTCCTCGATAAACCGCGAAAACATCATACGCTGCTAAAAACGCCAAAATCAGCACTGCACTCCACAGACCGCTGTACTGTGCAATTGCGAAGCCCAGGAAGATGCCCAGTGCCCCGCCGACGCAGACTACCGCTATATTTCGGACTATGCTGCCGAAGCGGAAGATGGCAAGGTCAAACAGCACCGTGAGGACGATGGATATGATTACGAGTACGGTTAGGGAATCTAAGAGTGGAACGTAATTGAGGATAGCGTTCAGGTAAACCAGCGACAGCAGCATACCCGCGGTTGTCATGGCAACGATGATTAAGCCTTTGATGAGTCTTTTGCTGCGGCGCTTCAGCAGAAGATAAAAAAGCGTTGCACTAATTGCGATGAGAACAACAAAGTAAAGCGCGTTGTCCACGGGCGCTGAAGGAGTATTGTTAGGAATAGGCGTAACGGGAATAGAGGTTGACTGCGGCGAAGGACTCAGCAAGTAAGCGCAGCCTAAACCGAAAACCAAGCTTGCCAGTATCGGAACCAAATAAACAATTTGAAACTTGAATTTATCCAGCTTATCCTGCTCTTCCTTTGTCACGATGCATTACCCTAAATTGCTAATCGCTAACGCCGCTTGCAAATAACACTGGTCACACAATAAGCTTTGCTTTTTATCCGTATCAAAAATAGAATTAGAAAAAATGCATAACACAAAAACTCCGTGGACAATGCTTCAAACCCAACGTGTGCCCCAACTCATGGATACTTTCCTTAAGCGCCCGCAAAACAAAAACTTCCAAGCCGGCTTTTTCACCGTAAAACTGCGGTTTAAGCCTCCACAGCGAAATCAGACCAGCCTTTCCAGGCGTGTACGCTTCACCGAACACGTAGTTCAATTCAGGAACAAAAATGTCGAAATCAACCACGCCTAAAACCCGTTGAAACTTTTCGTTTTGAGACGCATAAACTCTGATTTCATTAAGAATGACGCTGGAACTGTACTGGCTGCGTTTCTTGTCAAAAGCCATCTTAGGAAGGGGCAAAGCCTTCCCAACAACCACGCAAGAGGTATCAGGGAAAGTCTTAACTAAACCCTGCTGAACCCCAAGCAGCACGTCAGAATCCACATGGCCAACAGCTAAAATACCTACTCTCATAAAAACTGCCTATATCTCGTAGGTTTCTCCAGTTCGAGGTGCCACAGCATCAAGTCCCAGCTCTGTCTTCGCCCAATTCGCCAAAAGCTCACAGTTACCCTCGGCGCCATGAACACAGAAAACTTTAGGTTTACCACCAAGCCGCCGCAGCCCCTCTTTAAGCTGGCTTGCTCCGCAGTGGGAAGAGAAATCGAAATGTCGATACTGCGCCTTAACCTTGCTTACTTTTCCATCAATTGTGGTGACACCCTTATCCAGCAGCTGTTTGCCTGGCGTTCCAGGAATCTGATAACTGACCAGGAAAATGGAATTCCCTGCCTTCTTCGCTATCTTGGAAAGGTAAAACTGGGATGGACCACCCTTCAACATGCCCGCAGGCGAAATAATCAACCCCGGATCCTTCGCGGCTCTGCGCCGGTCACGCCAGCCATCAACCCAATCCAGCGAGTGTATGGCGTTGACGAAGAGCCTTGGATCCCTGAGGAACTCCTTGTGATCCATTATTATTCGGCTAGCTTCCCTTGCCATCCCGTCCAAAATCACAGAGTGCTCAAAATGATTCGCTGCCAAGACACAAGCAATCTCCTGGGCACGCCCCACACCGAACGCAGGCACCAGAACGGTTCCTCCGCGCTCCACGACCTCAGTCGCTGCCTCAACAAAGTTCTTTTCAAGCTCGGGCCGGGGGGTATGGTCTTCACTTGCATAGGTGCTTTCAGTTACAATGGCGTCTAAGTCTCCGTAATCCATCGATGCTCCAGTTAACAATCTGCTGTTTTCCATGTTGTAGTCGCCGGTGAAAAGGATTTTTTTGCCGTCTGCTTCGATGAGCACTTGAGCGCTTCCTGGTGTGTGACCAGCATTGAACAGTTTGATCTTCATGTCGCCGATGGTTTCTTCAACACCGAAATCCAGATGCCTGTTGTTATGCATCATCGAGTTTACCTCAAGATACTCAAAAGGCAAATAGTAACCTGACAAATGGATAAAATCCTGAATAAGAACCTGAGTTAACTCCAAATTAAGCTTGTTCGTGTACAGCGGCTTCTTGTCATTTATGTAAAACATCGGTATAGCGCCTGAATGGTCAAGGTGGCTGTGAGTTAAAATGACGGCGGCAACGTCTTTCGGCGGAATATGCATTGGAAAGCCAGGTTCATGATCAAGCATGACGCCGTAATCCATCACAACCATACTTTTCTGTGACTTAACAGTTATGCCGATTCTGCCAACTTCTCTGGCGCCGCCCAAAAATCCAACCTGCAATCAAACCAATCCTTGTTGTAAATTATTAACGATTAAAATGAACTACGCTGTTTTAAATATGTATTGACCCTCGAGTCAACTGCGCAGATACTGAACCTTTCTTAATCGCCCTCAAAATGGAGTCAACATCCAGAGAAGCATCAATCTTCGAGCAGACGCTAAACAGCTCTGACATTTGATGGGCGTCGCTGCCCGCTGTTCCGGGCAAACCCATGCTTTTAGCAAGGTCTTTAGCTTGAGCGTTGGCTGCTGACGAAGAGTTGCCGTTCATAACTTCAATCGCGTCAACAGAGTAATTTCGCGCTAAATCACCCATCCCGTACTCGCGGTAAGGATGCGCCGCAACAGAGACGCCGCCTATACGTTTCGCGTAATCAACCACAGCTTCAGGTGTCCAAGGCTTCGGCGGCAACTCTTCAGTGCCCAAAACTAAAATGTCGCCCTCCAGCGTGCTGATTTCGACGCCTGGAATAATCAAAATGTCTGGGTACGGCGAAGCTAACTCAATCGCCGCCCTGCAGCCTCTTACGCTGTCATGGTCGGTTACTGCTGCGACTTTAATGAAACTGTGCGCTACTAGCTGGTCAACCAGTGTTTTTGGCTGAATAAGGGAATCGCTGGAATAAACCGAGTGAATATGTAAGTCGGCATATAGAGGCTTTATATTTACATCCCTCTTAATACTCAAAGGCTTGCTAGTGTCGTTAACTAATAGAACGTTTGGTTGCTACCGATATGTTCGTTTTTTTGTTTTTCGAGGTATTCCTTAACGCTTATCTCAACTATTTCGCTGAGTTTTCCGTGAGGTTGCTCAGGATATTTTGATGTTACGTAGGAACGGAGTTCTTTTTCGGTATTATTGGTTAAACTGATTGTTATTTTACCCATGGTCATGCACCTTTATGTTATAGTTTGAAGGCGTATTTATAACTGTTAACTGTACTACTTTACCACCATTAATTTTCGCAGCAAGATAATTAGTTTAAATGCCTACGCAAAATGCTCTCTAAACGAACCAAAATCTCTTTGCTTGCCTTCGCATCAGCATCAACAGCATCAAACGCTAAACCCTTCGTTCTGCACGCTGACCTGCAGGCTTTTTTAACGGTGTCTTTCCAAAGTTTAGCCTCATTTAGCAAAACAACACTCATGTACGCTGTGCGTTTGATGTATTCTTTTGTTTGGCTTGCAACGTAATCTACGGTTTCCATGTCAAGCGGCAAAGCAGTTTCATGTTGGCTAAGAGGGTAAACTTCATCGAGCTCCAACGGAACAACTCCAAATGGCGCGGAGTAAACGCAGATGTGAATTTTCGAGGCGGGTTCTTCGCCTAAGCTGCGTAAGAGCTGTCTGATTTTTTTAAACTCGGGTGCCTTGTGAAACGGTTTATTCCTTGTTTGCGGCACGAGAAAAAGCACTTTCGCATTACTGGGCGGGTCATATCGCTCGTTTAACCGTTTGCGGTAATGGGTTATTTCTGGGCGCTCAAGCCCCACTGAATCGAAATAGAAGAATCCGTTGCCCTTCACGGTTGGACTGTACTTTTCCAGAAAGTCGCCCTGTCCTTGCAGCCGCTTCAATGCTGAAAGCAACGCTGGGTGACCATGAACCCGCATTTCTGTATGTTCCCAAAGCCTGCCGTTTCGTATTGCCTGTTTAATGCGTTTAAGCTCTGCCTGGCAAACGTAAAGGTTATGTTCAGCTAAGAAAACTTCCCTGTCTTTCTTCGACCATTTCTCCATTCCCCTCGGAGTGTTCGCGGAGCATTTGGGGCAGCAGCATGGGAAATAATCCATTTCTTCAAGCCGCCAAGTGCCGTTCTCAGTCATGTAGCGGTTTTCCCTAGCGTAAAGTGCGTAAGCTGCTGAATCAAAAAGGTCGCAGCCTAAAGCCACTGCCAGCGAGAACATGGCTGGGTGCCCAGCGCCAAACAGGTGCAGTGGGCGTTCAACTGGCAAGCCTTTTTTCGCGGTTAAAATCATGTCTGCCAGCACGTCGTAGCGGTAGCTTTCCATGACTTCAGTTGGGCTTCCCAACGCGTGGATTTGGAAAGGCAGTTTTCCCATTTGACGCGCCGAGCTTGCCACAAGATCCAGGTGCCTTCCGCCTTGGACTGGTCCAACCCATAAGATGTCGTCGCGTGTTTTGGTTTTAAAGAAGGCTTTTGCTCTCTGCAAGGTTTCAGCCACGGTGCCTTCAGCCTGTTCCCTGGTTACTTTCCAGCCTGTAGGTATGTCAAGCATGGTGGCGATGTCGCTGCCGATGCCTTCTTGGTAGGCGACGATTTCTTTTTGGGTAACGTCTACTTCTCCGTAAACGAGGATTTGGTAGGCTCCTGAATCAGTCATTACTGCGCCGTCAAAATCTAGAAATTTATGTAAGCCTTCGTTGACTGGTGTGTCGTCGTAGCGTTTTTTGAGTATGTATGCGTTAGTTATGACGGCTTCAAAACCGAACGTTTCCTTAAGCTTTCTAGGCGCAACAAGCTGAATGCTGGGGTTAATCACTGGGAATAAGAGTGGGGTTTCCACTGTTCCACTTTTAGTTTTAAGTTTGCCGATTCTGCCAAGCAGATCTTTTTCTTTTATTTCGAAACTCAATGCTGAAGCCTAAACAAGAATCGCTATTCACTTATAAAAAACATTAGCTCCCCAAGCTTGGAAAGAAAGGCAGCTGGATCTAACTCTCTTTAAATAAACTGGGAAAGCTATCGGTCATGTGTTTGGTGCGGGTCTTGCTCCAAGAACAACAGTTACCTGTATTTGTGCGGTTCCTCTAATAACAGCTAAAACCAAGCGGTCGCCTGGGAGAGTATTTTCTTCTAAGTAGGTCGCTAAATCGTCGCCGTTTGTGATTTTTTGGTTGTTGAGGGCAATTATGATGTCGTTTACTTTTAGTTTTCCATCAGATGGTCCTCCGCTTGAAACCGATTGAAGTTCTCCAGCCGTATGTAACGCTGGCATTGGTCTGCTGGGCTAAGCTGTAACTCATGTCCGCTCCAACGACTCCTAAATAAGAGTGCCCAGTGTAGGAGCCGGTTGTTATCAAATCGTTTATTTCTCTTAAAATGGTGTTTGAGGGAATCGCAAAGCCTAATCCTTGTGAGTCACTAACAATTGCCGTTGTAATGCCTACCACGTTTCCAGCTGCGTTCAGCAGGGGTCCTCCTGAATTTCCAGGGTTTATAGGGGTGCTTGTTTGAATGATGTTAGCGATGGCGTATTCTCCCGCTATGTCTTGTTCTGATATTGTTCTTCCTTGTGCGCTTACAACACCTGTTGTTAGAGAACCGACAAGCCCATAGGGATTGCCGATAGCTATGACTGATTCACCCACAGCTAACGTAGATGAACTTACGATATCAAGCGGTTTAAACTCTGATGCGGGCGCATTAACTGAAAGCACTGCCAAGTCAGAGTACGCGTCTGTTCCAAGAACTTTAGCTGAGTAGCCGTTTCCATCTGAAAATGTGACACTTAAGCCAGTTGTGCCTCGCACAACATGATAATTAGTTAACACAACCGTTCTGCCTGAAAAAGAGTAAACGAAGCCTGATCCCTGCTGAAAACCGCCGCTGACATCGCCTACTATTAAAACAATTGAGTCTCGTACACCTTCATATAAAGTCGGTTAGCGACGTGCCATTCTGCAGAATGGTGATGTTTTGGTATGTAGCGTTTTGGAAGCCTTTAAGGTCTGAAACTTGACTTTGCAAAGTCGCAATTTGATTGTTTATGCTGTTTATTTGCTGGTCAGCAAAGTAGTAAGTCGCTAATCCACCAACAAATAATCCCACTACGAACAGGATTACTAGGAGGATAGCTGACGTTTTAGTAAAAGCCTTGGACGCCAACATATCATTGTTCCTCGAAACAGAGTTTACCCGTAAGAAAATAAAACTTTGCTATTTTCTTCGATCTATTATCTCCATCGCTTCAGGTCCAGTTCCGATCAAAACGATAGGCACCCCTGTTTTGTCCTCAACTTCCTTAATGAAATCCTTAGCTTCTTTGGAAAGGTCACTGTACTTTTTGGCGCCCGCGCAGCTTGGGAAAATGGCATCCAGTTTTGTCATCGCCGCTTGAGTGGCACCGTTTATTTTGGCGGTTTTCTTCGCTAACTCGAAATCAAACGGTGCTGAACGCCGGTCTCTGCCTGTTCCAGCAGCAACTTCAAACCATCCTCTCTTCTGCGCTTCCTCTTTTGTTATTTCCCCAGGTAACGGTCCCGCGCCAACCCTTGTTATAAATGATTTATAAACTATCAGAACATCGTCAACTCTTGTCGGTCCAACTCCCGCTTCTGAAGCTATTGCTGATGCTCCCGTGTCGCGTCCAGTCACGTACGGGTAACCACCGCCCAAAAACAGCGATAACATGAAGCCCTGTGTTCCTTCAAGAAGTACTTTTTTGCCTGCGTCCAAGCCGTCGTTGACTTCCTGCACTTGGTCAGTTAGGTAAGGTTTCAACTCGGCGATGTCTTTGGCAAGTTTCGCAGTGCGTCTCACGCGTTCTTCTAAGGCAGGCCCGACTCCTCGACCTGTGGTTCCGATTCCTTTATTGATGGCGCTTGCCTTGTCCTGTGCGCAATGTTTTTCTTCAATTATTGAGGCATTCTGGTCTACGCCGATTCTGCCTTGCACTTTTGTTAATTCAACTTCGTCAAAAAACGTTTTAACATCAACGTTGGCTCCAGCGGCAATAAGTAGACGTGTTTTAGGGTTTAAAAAAGCGGCAGGAACCATGTGCAAAGCGTATTTTTTGCCTTCAAACCAAACTGTATGAGCCGCGTTTACTGAGCCGGTTCTGACGCAGAAATCAATGTTGTCTTTGAGGGCTAGGTAAGAGATTATTTTTCCTTTGCCTTCGTCTCCCCAGAATGCACCGACAATTATCGTGCAAGGCATAGTAATTCACTGTTGAGAAGTCACGTCAAGAATTATTTAAAGATGTAGGGGCTTTAAGGCGTTTTATGTTTGGTATTGTGTTTTTTGTCTTCATTTATCAATTGGGAGAGCTGGTAAGTTACATATGCCGAGAAGCTGTGAATGCCTTTTTTTATGGCATATTCCTCTTTGACTTTGAGCCATTCTTTAAAGAAGTAATCATAGACCTCAGCCTTGACAGTGATGCTTTTGTAGCCTTTTTTCGGCGTTTTGTTACCCCTCTTCTGCATAGTTAGCGAACGTACATTTATATAACGTAATCGGTTTTAGCGGTGACTTGGTTGATGCGTTTATAAGGTTTCACAATACTGGTGAGACCGTTAATTATATATTCAATCGTACCGTAAAGTACGGAAGGGAGATTGGTCGTTTTGCCGCGAAAAGGATACAAATGCATAACCGTAACAGACAAGGTCCATGAAGACATCAGAAAAAGAGCCAAGGAAACCAACCGCACAATGAGAGAATACGTTGAATACTTGCTAACTAAGGACAAAGCTGCAAAAGAAGGAAAATAATTGACCATTAAGGTTCTTCAATCTAACGACCGCGTTGCTGAAGTCCAATTTATCTGTGATTACTGTGACAAAATAATAGGAACAAGTGTAATAACAAGGGAAGAAGCTCAAGCGAAAAAGGACATAAAAGTAACTTGCTGCCAATGCAGACAAGCCCAAAACGAAAACAGATAACCTCTAATTTTTAAAACGCGCTAAGGGCGTCTTTTTGCTGCTTCGCTATCGATTCTCTCTAAAAGCTTAATTACTTTTTTTCCCTTTAATTTTTTTTCTTCTGTCGTGATGGTGTTTCGTGCACCGCAGATGTCGTCTAAAACTATCCCTTTTTCTTCATCAAATATAACAGGGTAAACTCGGCAACCTGAAGGTCTATCAATATAAACGTTGCATCGTCTTTGTTCAGTGTCGTAGAAGACGCAGTAGCCTCTTCGGTTCCTGAGCTGTGCGTAACCTTGCTTGTCGTATTTTACGAAGTAGGTTTCGCCAAAGCCTTTCTTCACTAAGCGAGTGATGTCTTTTTCGGATAGAAGCATTTCAGTTTCTGTGCAGCAGACGCCGCAGTTTGAGCAACGCATAAGCTTGAAGTGTTTGGCTTGTATTTTTGTTTTTATCCCTTTCTAAGTAAAATCTTAGGCAGCCTTTTGTAGCAGATTCAGATTTAACATTTCAGCCCAAGCAACGTTTCTTAGCGGTATGCGTGTGGTTCTGCGGTTTCTATAGGGGGTGTACTCGATTAAGCTGTTTTTTCCTGAGCCCTTATGGATCCCGATTAATTGCACATTTACTATTACTGCTCCATCCTTTAAGTGCAAGTTAACATTTTTTCCAATATATGATTTGGCGCTGTTAACGCTGAAGTTCTCCATCGCCTTTTCACCATTCTTGTTCTTGGTCAGCGATTTTGACCCAGCATTGCTGGCAGATCGGCAATTTTTCGCCTTTTATCTCGATGTAGAGTTTGATGTTTTCGCTTTTACAGTCATCTTTCCAAGGGTTTTTACAATGCTCCATACATCTTGCCTCTGAATTACCGCTTTAGCATTTTGCGCTTTTAAGGTGGATGCAGAAACTACGGTTTTAAGCAGGGGAGGGGTGAGTGAAAGTGAAAACTTAATGCGCCTCGGAAAGAAGTTTTAACTCAGAATAAAATTGAAGTAAAACGGTTGAAGGCTTACCTCTTAATGGCGGTTGAGGGAGTATTTGCTTGCAGTCGGATGGTGTAGTTGAACACCAAAGTTTTCGGATTTAAAGCATAAGTCATTCCAGCCCACGAGAACCTATCTTTAACCTGCTCCCAACCGCAGTACAGAGTGGCGCAATCTTTCTTTTCTAAAGAAAACGAAATGCGCTCTCCGAGATCGGAGAATTCCGCCTGTCCTGCGCCAACTCTTATCCATGGACCAACCTTCTTGTCATATGAGACTGCGTTGTCGTTCCTATTTTTCCTAAAAAAATTTGCGCCTTGTTCGTTCAAAATGAGGATTTCTTGGCAACTTGTCATATCAACCTTGGAGAAGTCTGCACTTACTTTGATGTGATCGGGATAGCAATGATAACTAACGGTGACTTTGCCCCTTGGCGGTACGCTGGCGAAGTATGTTTCTATCCCCATCGTCTTCCTTAATCTCATTACCCAATCGAAAAATGATCTCATGTTTCCATGGCAGAGGTACTCCTTTTCAAAAGTCTTTTGAAAAAACGAGTAAAATCCATCATTTATAAAAGCGCCATGAACTTGCTTTTTGGAAACCGAATCTAATAAAAAGACCTTTACAATCACAGCGGAGTTTTCATCCTGCTCCTCAACGTAGACGGTTGCGGTTCTTGAAAAGAAAGTCATGTCAGAGTATTTTGCGATGGGAACTCCGAATCCTGCGCCTTCCTCAATTAACTCTGAGCCATCAACCACCAAGACCAAGCCCTTCTGCAAGGCTGAGATCTCCAAGTTCTGCGGTCTGTTGTCTGGGTATACTCTTAATGCCACGGCTTTGTCTGCGTTGAAGGTGAAGGGCTTTTCAAGTGGCACTGACTGTTTCCGAAATAGTGAAACCTTTTTATCAATAATTGGAGTCTGAAGTTTCGACGTTTAAGCTCACCTTACTGACAAATTGCCCTGGTATTTCGACAATTATGTGAGAAACCTATGGTTTCTATATTCACAAAGTTTTAAATTCTTTTCTGCTCCCTTTTCATCAAGTCGGCAAGCTTCGTCTTCATCGTTTACAAATTGTTCTATCAGACTAAGGAAGATGAGCCATCAGCGGTTTTTCACTAAAACTTTAAGAACATAAAAAGGTAGTTTCCTTGTGGCAAAACCTTCAGAAAAAGTGCTAATCCAAAATTCTTTGCATCGAACTTGGATAATCTATAGAGGGTAACCCTCAGATGAAAACTGTAACTCTGATTTATCCGTACTTCTCTCCTCGTATTGCCACTTCAATCTTTAGGTTTCCACCATTGGGATTAGGGTATATAGCAGCATATCTAAAACAACATGATATTTCCGTTGAAATTGTAGATTGCACTTTTCTTAGCCAAAAAAGAGCTCTCGAAAAAATTATCGCGTCGAAGCCACGGATAATTGGAATCCAGTCGATGTATTCAATGAGGAACAAATCACTCGAATTAGCCCACCTACTCAGAGACCATTGTGAATTACTTGTTGCGGGAGGAGCCCTTCCTACGATTCAACCTGAAGTTTTTCTAAGGGACTTCGATGTTGCTGTCATCGGAGAAGGCGAAGAAACAATGCTTGAGCTCATCAACCAATTCGTAAATGGTGGCGATTTGTCTCAGATAAAAGGAATAGCGTATAAAGATAAAGCCACAGGTCAAGTTAAGCTGACCTCGCCGCGTGGTTTGGTAGACGACTTAGATAGGTTGCCGCCTCCTTCAAGAGATTTGTTTGATAATTATTCCTACAAAAAATATTACTCCGGAAGGTTTGGCTACAAAACTTCAGCGATTATGACTTCTAGAGGTTGTCCCTTTGCATGTGATTTCTGCAGCAGGCCCGTCTTTGGCGATAAATTCAGATCTAGATCAGCATCGAAGGTAGCTGATGAGATAGAAGAAGTAATTTCTTTGGGCTATGACAGAATATGGTTTGCTGATGATTGTTTTACTTTGAATCGTAAGCGGCTCATTGAAGTTTGTGACGAGATCATCAAACGCGGATTGAAAATTGGCTGGGAATGTCTATCGAGGGTCGATACGTTAGATTCGGATATAGCTGACAAAATGAAACAAGCTGGATGCGTGAGGATGTTTTTTGGAATTGAATCTGGAAATGATTCAATCCTTAAGATTATGAATAAGCAGGTAACAACAAAGCAAGCATACTTTGCCACCCAATTATGCAAGAAAAAGGGGATCAAGGCAGGCGCATTCTTTATTCTGGGTTACCCTGGCGAAAACGACAAAACCATCTTAGATACCGTAAAATTCGCGTCTTCGCTCCCGTTAGATTATCTTTCTTTTACGTTGCCATATCCTATTCCGGGAACCCCCTTATTTGAAAGACTAAGCGGCGCACTGCTGTCCGAGGAATGGGAAGAACCCAAGAATGTTCAGATGATAAAGCATAAACTGCTTTTCGACTCACAAGTAAGTGAGTTCAAGTTGAAGTTTGCAGTTATTAAGGGTATGATCCAGTTTTACAGTCGAAAATATGCAGGTGACAAAGCCTACGCGTTAATCGGTGGACCAATTGAAGCTGCAACTGACGCAATCTATGGACTAATAACGTAATCATTCTGCTTTGCACTGTTTGTCTGAAAGAAGAGATTGCAGCGCAGCCGCTTATAGGGACCCTTTAAATTTCAATGCTAAGGCATCAGCGATTTTTAGTTCGATTGAAAGTCAAAGTACCTGCGTTTCCACCTGTACTTCGCAATACGATTCATTACGCCATAAGCTATTTTGTAAGTGGCATCCCGTTCCCTTATTCTTGATTGAGGATAAAACCCATAACGTACAACAGCTGAAATCGAATGCAGCTTTTCCACTTGCTTTTTGCTCTGCCATGGCGGCTTGAAATGAAAAACATTGACGTTGCCCCACTCTTCAAGCGATTGTGGCGGTTTATACTGGGCTGGCAAAAAATTCATGAATGGACTTGGAAATGGTGTGTAAACAAATATTTCTAAATGCTGCGTTTTAGGATTTACTTCGCACATCTTGTCCATTAAATCAAAAGTTTGATTCAAATCGTCTTCAGTTTCGCCTGGGAGACCAATCATCCATGTAACGTATGGCTCAATAGAAGGTGCCCAGCAACGGAGATTCGCAACCGATTGCAACATTTGATCTGCTGTAACGTCTTTGCAGATAAACTGTTGCAGACGCTCCGAACCTGACTCACCCCCAAAATTCAACTCAACACATCCAGCTTTCTCTAAAAGCTCTAAAAAATCTTTATCATAAGTAGACAGGTAATCGAATCGGCAATTAGCTCTCCATTGAACTCCGAGTTTGCGGTCTAAAATTCCCCGGCATATTTCTTCAACACGTTTTTTGTCAACAAAAAAATTATCATCAACGGGGTCTATTATTTTAACGTGCGGAAACTTTGTCAGTATATACTCGATTTCGTCAACTACTCGTTTGGAGCTTTTGGCTCTCCATTTGTTCTTGTTAAAATAAATGTTGTAGCAGAAACCGCATCTGTGAGGGCATCCTCGGCTTGTTTGTATATGAAAACGACCTGATTTTACCGCTGGGTACCTATCCATTTGTAGCAAGTCATAGGGCAAAGCTATTGGTTGAGCATCTAAATCTATTATGTTACCGTCTGGGTTGTTTTTG
>CAVXXA010000017.1:0-138509 GCA_963765605.1 Candidatus Bathyarchaeota archaeon
TGTGGATTTTGCTACAATACCATTTATAATAAGCGGATGTGGAGAGGAAAAAGTGCCCGCAGAGTCGTTGACGAAATAGAATACGTTCTTGGGAAATTTCCGCACATCAAAATTATTGATCCCATTGACGATAACTTCTTTGTTGACCAAAGAAGAGTAATGGACATTTGTCAGGAAATATTAAATCGAAAAATCAAAGTGAGTTGGCGTGCGAACTGTCGATTTGATTATATGGCGGAATACGGCAAGGATTTCATTGAGCTGCTGGCGAAGTCAGGCTGTAGCGAGGTTGATTTTGGAGGCGAAACTGGATCAGAACGCCTGCTTTCACTCATAGATAAAGATGTCACGACGGAGCAAATGATCGTTTCTGTTGAGAATCTGAGGAAGTGGGCTCCTTCCATTGAACCGTTTGTGTCTTGGATGAGTGGGCTTCCCACGGAAACCGAAGATGATCTCATGAAGACATGTGATTTAATGGACAGGATGTCTGAAGTTAACTCGAAGACCCAACACTACGGGATCTTTTTGTACACGCCTTTTCCCAGCCCCCTCCTGGATTCATTGGGGCCAGAATTTAAACCGCCTCAATCTTTTGACGAGTGGGGAAAAGCCGAGGTCTTTCATTTCAAGCCGCCATGGCATTCTAAGCGATATGTAGATAAGCTTCAGAATGTTTCAATCGTCTCAATTTACGCGTTTTATCCTCACACACGAGTTAGTGAGCGCCGACTTTCCTACAGACTTGGCTACGGCTTGTTAAACAAAATCGCGAAATACAGGTGGAGACACAGGTATTTTCGTCACCCCGTCGAGTTAAGGTTGGCTACGGCAGCCTTGAGAAAAAGACGCGAATACCTATAGGAGAGAATTTGAAGAAATACCTTATTCAATAGGATAAAGCTATTTTACTTCTGGCTTTTGTTAAGAGGCCGGAATTATGCGTTTGCCTGCAGGAACATCCCGACGAGAAGCGCTTACTGTATTGTTGAGCCTTGGTCTTCAGGTTCCTTTGGCTGTTTTTCTGGGGCATTATTATGATGAGAGAGTGTTTATGGTCACGGGATACGAGGTTAGCTCTGGATTAAATCCTTATCTGCCTCATGTTATCGCTGGTGTCTTTAGTGGTCCTTACTTAAGCGGAGTATTTTCCAGCATAGGTGATCCGCCGTTGTGGCCTCTACTTTTAGGCGTGATTTACAAGCTATCTTACAACATTACACCAAACATTTTTTTGTACAACTTTGCAATAAAAATTCCAGTTATCGTCACAAACATAGGCTTAGCATGCATCATTAAGAATATACTGCGGAAGCAAGGCGCATCAGAAAAAACAATTAAGTTCGCATGGCTTTTCCTGTTGTTCAACCCCTTCACACTACTAACAACTACTGCCTGGGGCCAATTCGACAATCTCATAGCACTCTTATGTGTAGGATCACTCTACTTTTTAAGCAAAAACATGGTTAAAAAAGGCGCAGTTCTACTTTCTTTAAGCGTTGTTTTAAAACCTATTTGCTTTCCACTACTTGGTTTGCCGCTTTTTTTTTCGCCAAAAAAAGATTGGCCTAAAATATTACAGTACGTTGTAATTTCAGTTGTAATAATTATAATTTTGTGGATTTTACCCTTTTACATGCTCGGTGGGACAGCGCCGTTCTCAAGTAATCAGGCGGCAGTCTATTTTATGAGGGCTGGTGGCATGACACCATTTACCTTAGTCGAACTCTTTCAGGATAAAGTCACTCTTCCATCAGGACTTGGTTTTTTAGGTTATATTTGGTTACCTGCGGTGCTATTTGGTTATTACTTGGTTTATCGTGATCCGCCTAAAACATTCAATGAATTAACCCAGAAAGCAATTGGTGTATTGCTTATCTTTTTCCTTACATTTTCTTGGGTGGCTGAACCATACATTAATGTGGTAATTGTATTAGCTCTTTTAGCGTTGCCGTTTACAAAAGTGAATTTCCGCAACTTTCACTTTCTATGGGTAATTCCACTCATTTTTATGGTTTTTTCAACTAATTTTTTTCAGCTTTTTTTCCTTGTTTCTCCATCAATAATAGCATCTTTAGCCCATGCGGATTTGTATATTCGGAGTTGGAGACTTATCGCTATGTTCATAGCCGTAGTAATATTCCAGGTTTTTGCTTGGAGATTAGTGTTTGAAATGTTTAAACGAAATAAAAGTTCAAACAATAAATTATTAGCATAGCTAAACTATTTGTTTTTGCTCGAGTTTAGCGTTCAAATGATTCAGCTGAGCAATGCGCGCGATAGCAAATTAAAGCAATCGATCGAATTAGCAACAAACTGACACGCGAGAACTTAGCAAAATAGATGATTTAATTATTTGAATGCGATATCTGGAGCAGGCAGAGGTGAATGTTTGATGGCTGCTGCTTTTGATTACGTGAAAAAGTTTTGCAGTTTTTCATTGACTTTCAATTCTCTTCTTACCGTTGTTTCGGTGTTGGGCGTTTTGGAGGGCTTCTATTCTGCAAGGTATAGTTGGAAGCCTTATCCGCCGTATCTTATTGACGGCTCCTTCTTCTGGTTTGCGGTTTTGGCTGCAATGTTTAACATTTATTTTGCCGTGAGGATTGGCAGGGTGAAAACAGGGAGATTGTGGTTTTTAGTTATTGAAATATTTAAACGAAAGAAAAGCCAAACAACGAATCTTAGCATCCCTGACTATTCATTGTAATCGAGAATTCCCCGTTTTATAAGAAAGCGCTTGATACCTTCTTTTGCCACTGAGAGCTTTTGCCTACTTGGCAAATAGAGAAGAACGTATGCTGTGCCCAGAAGGAGCTTTGTTAATGAGTTCAGCGGGAAAGCTAAGGCATATGGGTTGCTGATGATTATTCTTGGCCAAGCAAATGTGTAAAGCGTTTGTGGAAATTCGTATTGAGGAAACCCGATTGTTATCCAGAAAATCCATAAAATCGTCATAGCGATTAGTGCAAGCCAGAACCACCTGCTCGCTTTCATGTATCTGTGGCCAGACAGGGCGGTTAGCGCTATTAGTCCGTAATTAAGGAAGATAGTGTTTCCTTTCAGAAGGAAATATGGGGGGTTTCCGTAATTCCAGGAATTCCAGAATGAGAAATGATAGAGAATTTCGTAGAGCCATGCCATTGAGACCGCGCTGGTCAGGGAAATAATAAAGCTCTCAGCGTCAGATACGCCGTTTATTCGAAGAAAAACAGCGGTACCTAAATAAACGAAGGCGAACGTCATCCAAGAACTCCAAAAAATGCCTCCCAAACCCCATACACTTGAAGTGTACAGCCACATTATCAGAGAATAAGCAAATAGAATAACCATTGAGCCTATTGCTATGTAATGCAGAATTTTAATATCGACGTTCGAAGGGTGTTTTTAAACGACTTAACACGTTTTCTCTTCCAATTTACATGTATGTGTTCGTTTTGTTCTTAATTTTTTGCTTTTCTTAATAGTGCCTAGGGCGCTTTTTGATTACCTCAAATGTTTTCGGTCTTTTAATTAGGGCAATTATCGGCGTAGTACATTCTAGTAAGCCTATTGCAATTGAAGATACTAAAGCTAGGAAATGGAAGCTTATTCTCTTTCTCAAAGGAAGATATGTGCCGTTTAGAAAAGCGCCAATCTGATAAGAAGATAGCCACATAAGGCTTGTTATGGAAAAGAAGATTCTGAGCAGGGGAATGTTGAAGATGGGAATCCAAGGTGGAATGGCTTGCGGAATAAAAAATGCAGAAATAGCAATTATTCCCGAAATTAAACCAGAAGCCCAAATTAAAGCTCTCAGGCTTTGTCTAATTTGCTCTTTAAAACAAAAATATTTGAAATTCTGAATTAAACCATAAAACCACCTTCTGCGCTGTTTAAATAAATCTTTGAGAGTTAACGGACTTTTTTCCTCCACTACTCCGCCATGCCAACCAAAAGCTTCCGATCCATATTTGATTCTTGCCTTAATCGCGAAGAGTGTATCTTCAGCCAAAGTTTTTCCATTCTCCCAACTAACCTCTTCCTCAATGTCGCTTCTCACCAGAAGGTTTGAGCCGTGGATGTAGGCGGGATTTCCACTGGCCATCATATTTAGGCATTCAAAGCAGCAGAATGGTCGGAGAGTATCCATAAGATTTGAAATTTTGATTTCTTCTTTTTCACGTATTGGATAAATTATTAAGCCTTCGCTTATTGGTTTAGGGTTCTCCTCCAAATATGAAAGAATGCTGCATAAAGTTTGTTTTGTGATTAAACTTTCATCATCAAGATGAAAAATGTAAAGGTCCTTGCTGCTTAATTTTTCTTTTCTGCGAATTTCAACAGCATACTGCAGTGCCCTGCCCTTGTAAATAGCGTTGCACGAATAATTTTGGGGAACGATGATGGTTCTGCATCCTTCAAATTTTTCTTGCGCGTCAGTAACAACCCATATAACGTATTTTGTGTAGCCGATTTCTTTAGAAACAGCGTTTATTTGATCAACGGTATCTTGAACAATTCCAATATTGCCTTTAGTGGTTACTTGAAAGATTATTTCTGGTGTTCCAAACTTTTCTTTCACTGGTTTTACAATCAGTTTTGAGTGATGAGCCAAAATGTAAATGTAAAATCTGATGAACAAGAGAGAAGACAGAATCCATATTAACCATAGGTAATCCCAAAACACAAACGTTAACTCCTTCTACCCCTTGCAGCTTTAAAATAGTAAAAGTCTATTGTTTAACAACCCCTTAGCACCACTCAATGTTCAACGCGATTATATCTTTTAAATATTGAGTCCACAAAAAACATGAAAACTGCGCTACTGCAAATCAATTTTAGCGCGCCGCACGCGTAATTTAAGAGGCGCCTTTCATATAGTCAGAACGTTAAAGTAAAACTTTATATTGTTATTGCATAAATTGGTTAATTGCGAGTTTCATGGCTCTTTTAAATAACACTGTTGCGCTCATTGCCACAACGAATTTAAGCATTCAAATCGTCGTTTTATTTTTGCTTTTATATGGTTACTTGCTGAAGAGGAAGCTGAAGTTTCGGCTGCATGGAATCGCCATGTTCGCCGCTGTTGTTTTGCATTTGGCTATGGTGTTTGCGATTATGATTCCTTCTTTTGTTCTTGCGATTGTCCCCAGCTTTATCGTTCCAAATGTTTACGGATTAACATCTGTTGTTACTTTGATTATGCTAGTTACTGGAGCTGTAGCAGTTTCGCTTGGAGTTTGGCTGGTTGCTTCTTGGCGCTTGCATGGTTTGAAGGGTTGCCTTAAGAAAAAAAGAAGCATGCTTTGGACAACAATATTATGGGTTGTATCGCTGTTTTTTGGAATAATCCTGTACGTTATTCTTTATTGGGGCGTTCTGTGAGTTAAAGTTCAATAATTTGCGGCGTTATAGTTTGCTTTGTTATTTTTAGCAATCCAACCGAAGGTTTATTGATGAAAGATGCTGGGTCGGTTGGGCTTCCTGGATTAATGAAGAGTATTTTTTCCACCCAATTTATTTTCGCACTATGCGTGTGCCCGTAGACAAAAACGTCGAAGCCGTTCTCTTTAGCAATTTCCACCATCTTGCCTGAACCCAAAAATCCATTTGGATCATGCATTACGCCTATTTTCCACTCGAAAATTTTAAGTGAATTAAGCTCTGGTAAAACGTCTTTGACTTCTTGTCCATCCATGTTGCCGTGAACCGCTAAAACTGGGGCAATCTGCTCCAGCTCGTCAATTACCGATAACTCCACTAAGTCGCCTGCATGTACAATGAAATCTACGTCCTTTAAAACTTCGAAAACTTTTTGGGGAATACAAATGGCTCTTTTTGGGACATGCGTATCAGCGATTAACCCTACGGTTTTAGAGGCTTCAAAATTCGCCGATTCGCGTCTGATTGTTGTTTGCTCACTGGTCATTTTGCGGTGGACACCAAACTTGCGCTCTGCTGCTACATTGGTTGATGATAGTATAAAACATTTTAGTGCCCCAGCATCCCGCATCGAATATTTTTTAACATTTACCCCTGTCTTTTTGCTTCAAAAAGTGCAGAGGCGAATGGAGCAGCTTTCATCCTTGACCATTTTTCGTCGAAGCTTCACTGCAAATGCGTGAGTGTCGTTTGACTACAACAAACCTTTATGATAACCGCTTCACACTACAATATTAGGTTGCTCTCTTTAGTTTAATCAGGAGATTTTTAAACCATGGTCAAAGACAAAAACAGCCAACATGCTTTTGAATTACGGCTGGCTTTTCACAGCCTAGGCATCAGCTCTTTGGCCGGGAGTGTATTTCTCCAGTTTTTAGTTTTTTCAACGATATCCTCACAGGGGGACTTCATGGGGATTGAAAAAAATCCATTAATACTAAACTCAGAAATAGCCATGACCTGCGCTGCCTACCTACTTTACGTTTCTTTATCTATCTTCCGCTCATTAGTGTATCCTAATAAATAGCAGTTTCCCAAAGCAAACGACTCGCTCTCCAAAAAGTTTTAGCTCATGAACCTCTTCACGGTTTCATATAGAACGCTTGTTCCGTAAACGAGATTTTTGATTGTTATGCGTTCATCAATGCCATGCATCCGCTTTTCCAACTGGTCGTTTGGCTCATCAGGAATCATAGGTTGGAACCCGTAGCATACACTCCCAGTTTCCCTAAAGAAGCGAGAGTCAGTGCCGCCAGTGGTTAATGTTGGTGTGACTCCGCAGCCAGGTTCAAACTCCCTTAAAACACTGGTGATGGTACTGTATAGTTGCGTATCCATGTTTGATTCGGAACCGCCATGCGCTTGAATAAACTCAAAGTGCAGCTTATCCAACCCAACATCTTCGAGCAAACCTTTGATTAAAGCAACCGTTTCGTCAATGCTTTGCCCAGGAAGAATCCTGCAGTCAAAAACTGCCTCGCAATCCGAAGGAATAATATTCTCTTTAACCCCGCCGCGAATCATAGTTGGAGCGATAGTCATTTTGGTCCGAGGCCTGATTTCCTCGGCTAAAGCCCTGTCTTTCTTCGCTAACTCATCTAGTATTTTTTCGCTTTGCTCTGGATTGGAAAGCAAAAGCGAAAAAGTCTCATCAAGCTCCGGGTCCTGCTTCGCCATTTCAGCTAGGAACTGTTTAAGCGTGGGCACATAAATGGTCGGTGGCTTGTAGTTTGCAAGTTTATCAATGACCCTATTCATGCGTAAAACAGCGTTGTCAGCCGTGTTGGGTGTAGAGCCATGGCCTGGGGTTCCTTTTGCTTTTATTTTGAGCCATAAAATCCCTTTTTCAGCCGTCTGCACTGGGAAAACATAGCTTTTTTTTGATGGGAAAGCTAAGCCGCCGCCTTCATTGATAACGTAGGGACACCAAACTTTTTCTTTGTGATTCCTCAGAAGATAGCCTGCCCCTGCTTCGCCTCCTTGTTCTTCGTCGGCGGTGGCTGCCAAAACAATGTCACCTTTGAGTTCGGCATTGTTTTTCTTTAAACGCTTGATAACCATGATTTCGATGGCTGTCATGCATTTCATGTCGTATGCGCCTCTGCCGTAAACGTAGCCGTTCTTGACTACGCCAGCAAACGGGTCTACGCTCCACTCGGTGGGGTTGGCTGCAACAACGTCCAGATGCGACAGTAAGAGTAAGCTGGGTTTTTCACCTGTTCCTTTAAGCCGAGTGATGACGCTGCCTCTTCCAGGAGCTGACTCAATAATTTCGGTTTTGAAGCCTTCCTTTGCTAAGTATTGTCCTATGTATGTTGCTGCTTGTGTTTCGTTGCCTGGGGGGTTAGTTGTGTTTATGCGTATTAAATTGCTGAGTAAATTGGTAATTTCTTGTTCCGTATCCTTTAGAATTTGAGGCGGCATTTTTTTGGAGCTCCTGTAGTGTTTAAGGCGTTTTTTCTCTTAAGAGTATCTATACGCCATGTTACTGTTGCCCTGTTAAACTGGAACAATTTCTGATTTATTCAACATGATGTTTATATATGATGCTAAAAAAACTATTGAATGATAAAGTTGGTTGCAATGAAAGAACTAAAACCTATAGATTACAAAATACTGTTTGAATTAATGAAGGATTCTCACAGAAGCGATAGGCAACTAGCAAAATCGCTGGGCGTTTCTCAACCTACGGTAACCCGAAGAAGAGCCATGCTTGAAGAAAACTTCATAGAAGGATACACTGTTATACCAAAGTTCGGTCAAATCGGGTTTGAAATAGGCGCTTTCACATTTTTGAAGAGCAAACTCAAGTTTACAACTGGCGAAGAAAAAAATCAAGCTTTACAAAAAATGAGAGAATGGTACATGAAACAACCCAACGTTATTCTTGTCATGGAAGGCAGAGGTATGGGATGGGACGCTATCTGCATTTCGCTTCATGAAAACTTTTCGAACTTCGCTGAGTTCATAAGAGCACATGATTCTGAACTGTCTGAATGGGTGGTTGAAAGCCAAACTTTCCATGCTGACTTGAAAGCTGGAATCGTAATCAAGCCGCTGCACCTTAAATATTTGGCAACACCGAAATAAGCCGCTCCTGACACTGCCTTAAAGGTCGTGAGGCAGTTACAATCTATCTTTGCGCGCGTCTTCTTTTTTTAAAGTATTTGCCTAATGGATGGTCTGTGCGCGTGCGCAACAGGATAGGCTTTTTAGCTGGGTAATTTAGCTGCCAAAAAGTGTGACCTTCACGTTTGACAGCCTTCAAATGACCCATATGCATGCGGTTAGCGAAAATGCATTATCTCAGCTAAACACTCAAAAAATTACGCTGAAGTTTATTTCCAGTTCATCTTCGCGGTGTTTTCTTAAGTATCCGCTTTTTAGGCAGCTTCGGTTTTTTTGTTCTTGAAACATCTATCGCCAAGACAATCAACCCGCAACTCAATATTAATGGCTGACTACATATAAGGTTTAATGATATTTGGATGTTGAAGAAGCTCAAAGCGAATGGACTGGGCGGGATTTGAACCCGCGACCTCCACGATGCCAACGTGGCGATCATACCAGACTGATCTACCAGCCCTCAGCGACACATAGCACGAACAGAAAACATTTAAGCATTATGCCGATGTCAACGAGAAAGGCTTTTGGGCTACATACATCGTCCGTCCACCTTCGAATTGCAAAAAACTTTTTGTCAAGAAACTTTTACAAAAACTCTTTTATCGCAACAAGCTGCTTACACAGTAAACGTGCAAACCAAATCTCATAAGAAGGAGAGCATAGTAGCGGTCGTTGTCCTAGGCATTCCTATCCTCGACCCTAATTATGTTGCATCCGACAAGTTTGGTTTGTGCCGAGTCCGCTTCTTTGGCTCTTCCCCCGATTGCATGGCAAAGAGCATTTACCATGGGAGATTTTGGCGGCGCATACGCAGGTAATTTTATGATTAAAACAAGCGACGGCGGATATGCATTAGCCGGCAGGGCTGCAGTTCTTTCTCTTGCCAATATAGGTCCTTGGCTGATTAAGGTCGATTATGCTGGCAACCAACAATGGAGTCAACCCTACTTCAGCCAAATAGAGGACGGCAATTTCTCGAGCTTAATTTCGGGTACTGTTAACTCGCTTGTGCAGACCCCAGACGGGGGATATGTGCTTGCTGGCAGCTTTAACAATGGCGCTTGTTTGATTAAAACCGATTCAAGCGGCAACATCCAATGGAACCAGACTTTCAGCAACATAAAAGGAGCAACAGCTTTGATTGTGACGAGCGATGGCGGCTTCGCAATTTTGGGTTATACGGGCAGCGCTTGCTGGCTAGGCAAGCTGAATTCAAATGCTGCGCTGCAATGGAGCCAGACTTATTCTAACACAAACGCCAGCGAAAGCATTTCAGTGGTGCAAACAAGCGATGGCGGATACGCAATTTTGGGCGTGATTAATCCTTCAAGTCCAGAATCCACTGCTTGGCTAATCAAAACAAACTCTTTAGGCACAATGTTGTGGAACCAAACATACGATTGGCCACGGGGCTATTTTGAACCGAAATCCTTTATTCAAACAAACGATGGAGGCTACATTTTAGCGGCAGACCTCTACCCTAACATTAACGTAATTAAGACCGATACAAATGGTATCGTGATTTGGAACCAAACGTACAGTCAACCTACTGTCGGGAACCTGGTTTATTCAGTTATACAGACAAGTGATGGGGGATACGCCTTTGGAACTGGATTCCCTAATCCCAGCTCTTCAGGAAGCCTAACCAAGATAGACTCTAATGGAAACCTACAATGGAACATAACCGTTAATGGAATGGTTTGCTCAGTTGTACAGACGAGCGACGGGCAATTCACGTTTCTAGTAAGTACCAACTATCCAGACGATAATGTTCTGATGAGCACCGACGCTTCGCCAACTCCAGCGTCACCCATTCCCAGTACGTCCACGCCCAAAACCACCGACATACCTTCACAACCAACAACAACACCCACAACATCCGCTTCATCCAACCCGACCTCACCTAACCAAAAAGCAAACGGCGAACCCACAAATAATGCAAGCAATTACTTGATTTTAGCGATTACTGTGGTTGCGGCGGCAGTAGTGATAACATCAGTTTTGGCCTTAAAAAAAAGAAAAACTGAGACATCTTGATACCGCATTTTATTTTAATAAAAATTTCACTTGACTGAATCTACCAACCTAAGCAAGCAGTCCATGGCACGAACAAAAAACAATTTACGCATTATGCCCTGCTGCGAAATTATTTCTTTAAGCAAACATTTGGATTTTAATATTTTTTCATAGAATTATGAAGCAAAATAAGTGACTGACTGGTTCTGAGACGATTAAGGAAAAGCGCATCAATGACGCGCCCAAGTTCAAATCCCGGCTCGTCCACGATTCCTCTCCAACCAGAAGCGAGCCTAAATCATAAGAAACCTTATGAATTAGCGAATGCACGAACCAGCTGATGGAGAAGTCAATTGGATGTCAGGTTCCGAAAGGGTGTTGGGAATCGTTAGGGATGTTGTTTTGCCAGTGGATGCTCTCACGAGGTATGATGTTTATTTTACTGACAGGCGTGTTGCAATTATCTGTATGGGTCGTGCGGACCGCGAGTGGGACACGCAAGAGCCGATTTCCGTGATATCTTCGGCGTTCGGGGTGCCTCCGCCCATGGACTCGAACGTGGAAAAAGCAAAGGACAAGCCGTCGATTGATGAAGAAGTGAAGGGCCTATCTTTGGATGATCTCTTGAAGTTGAGCAAGAAAAGCTGTTTCTACACTAACGAGGAGATTGAAGAGGTTAAGTTGGTTTGGGGAAAGACGCCGAAGCTTGTGATTCTGAGCAAGGACTGCGAATCGAAATTTACCCCTGACGGGGAGCAGTTTGAGCAGTTGATCAAGATTTTGCCGACGATTGAAGCGTTGAGGAATAAGTTTTGGATTGCCGCCAAATGGAACATGCTTGTTGGCGAAGAGCCCTTTTGTGAGGGGGGCGGTTGCAGAAACGATGCTGACGCGGTTTACTGCGAAGGCTGCGGCAAAAAGCTCAGGGAAGAAACCACGGAGGCTGAACCGCCTTCAGAGTTGACTTGCAGTTCATGCGGAGCAAGGAACAGAACGGAAGCATCATTTTGCAACCAATGCGGCACGGCTATTCGCTGAGTTACAGGTAAGCACTTGAAAATACATCCAGCGGTCAAAAGGCAGCTTAAATCCAAACGCGTTTGATTTCGTCAATGCTGTCAAAGTGGGGGTCATCTGAGAGTATTCTTGCATGGTTCAATAGCGCCGTGGCTGCTATTATGCAATCCCCCATCGGCAAATTCTTGTGCACGCACTTGAATAAGCCCGCTTGCTTGGCAATCGAAGGAGTTAAACTTTGAATTTCTAAGCCGCCTTGAATCAGAGCTTGGTAGCGGCTTTCAGCCATGTCCTTTCCTTTTCTTCCGCAAGTAATGTGAACCGTTTCAGCGATAACTATCGTTGGAAGTATTCCCTCATTTTTAGATATGAGGCTTTCTAATCTTCGAAATGTTCTCTGTTTCACGTCAGGGTCAGTGGTATTAAAATATTCTGCTAAAAATCTAGTATCGATGACCTCTTTCAAGCTAGTACTCTTCTCTCAGCTTATCGATTTCCTTCTTTAGTTCTTCAGGCGTACCGTACCCTGCATCTATGCCCGCCATATCCAGGAGTTTTGGTATAGGCTTGAACAGTATTCCTTTTTCTGTAACTTCTACTAGTAATTTATCGCCCTCTTTGATTCCGCACTGCTGCCTGATCTTCAAAGGAATCGTTGTCTGTCCCCTTCTCGTAACTTTCACTAAGCTGACATCCAACGTTTGCACAATTTTCACTCAAATGATAAAAGAAAATCCTACCTTAAAAAATTTTCCTACCAAAAAACAAAATAGGATAAAGCTAAAACCCACGGCTTCAAATCGCGCTCGTCCAGTCTACCGTTGATTTTTAACTGTTTTTCCGTACTCAAGAGGTCTTATGATAATTAAGTGCTTAATTTTCTTCCAGTCTTTGGTATCTTCAGTTATTATTGTGTCTAACCCCTCTTTTCGCATGCAAGCAGCATGTATAGAGTCGTATCTGACGCCTGATTGAAGCGTTATGCTTGCCGCGTTGCGTAAGGTTTCTTCGTCAATCGGTATCATATTTATCGGCAGCGAAAAGAATGCCTCAAGAGCGATCGCCGCTTTCGCCGCGTCTATCTTCGAGAGAGACCCCAAAAGTTCTATGGGGACAAGAAAACTGCAGTACGCTTTGATTTTCCCATTTTGGATATCGTCGATTATTTGCTTGCAGGTAGCGCCGTAAATTGGGTGTGCTAAGGCAGAATAATCAAAAATATTGGTGTCGATGTAGTAACTCAATTCCTGCGTGCCTTCTGCTTTGCATGGTGCAGTTTCTTTGGTTCTGGAGGCGTCGTCTCGTCCCAAGATTCCTCCACGAGTTTTGTTGCGTCAATATCAAGAGGTTTGCCGAAAATGTTGTAGAGCGCATCGGATGGGCAAGATATGCGTTTGGAAGACTCCATTATTATGCGTTTGTTTTCTGACTTCACGATGAGTTTATCGCCGATTTTTACCCCAAGCTTGGATCGTACGCTTTCGGGTATCGTAACTTGATACTTCCGAGTGACTTTTACCTCTTCGCTCAAAGCAAACTCGCCATTAGGAGTAGTACCAGCGTAGTACTTAAGAATAATGCCGAGAACCCATTATTCCGTTTTCCAGTTGTTTCCCACGTTTGACCTGTTTTGTGAGCATTTTGGGGTGTTTTTATTCTGGTGTCGGTGAGGGCGATGTTAGTGCGTTGTTTAGGCTAGTGAGGGTTTGGGTTCCGTGTTGTGTTATGGCATAGAACGAGTATTTTTGGTTGCCTGGTTCGTTTTTAATTTGGCGGACGATGAGGGCGGATGAGAGGAGTTTTTTGAGGTGGAAATTCAGGGTCAGTTTTTCTAAGCCGAGGGTTTTTTGGATTTCGGTGAAGGACAGCTCGCCGCATTCGTTGAGCAGGATGAGGATTGCTTGTCGGGTTGGGTTGTCGAGGGCTGCGATGAGCTGCCTTGTTTCCGGCGGCAGGGCGTATTTTTCGATGGTGCGCATAGCCTTAAGGTTCACGGGCAGGTATAAAGGCGTTTATACCTAACTTTCACGCAGAAAACACGAAAAACCACGCATATCGCCAAGGGAAAAAACCAATCTACAGCGCCTATTAAACAAACCACAAATGCCTCAAGCCCCATTGGAAATGCCACCACCTGTAGACCTACCCTAATATTTGCGCCAAAAAACCACCACAAAAGCGCAAAAAACCTGTTAGAGCTCGCTGGGCGCAAGTTTTAAGTTGTACAAAACAGTGGTGGCTTGAGGAAAAAGGAAGAAATGGACTCTATTGCCATAGCAAATTTAGCTTTAGATTTCGCCAGCATCATAAATTTCACAGCCCTACTTCTGATGCTCAGGGCAGTTATTAAGAACAGAAAGGCGTTGCGTGGCTACAGCATTACTGGCTCCTTCTTAACGTTCTTATCCATCGTTGGCTTCGAGATAGCCTACTACTTGTTGGGTAACCTTGTTGGTTTCGCGTTGGGATGGGCAACCGTTGCGTTCTGGTTCATCGCATTCATTTACAGCCTCAGGCAAAAATTAAACGGAACCGAAGAACAAAAGGAAATGGTTGAGCCTTAATTAGCTGGAAACTGAATCGTGAATTTAGCTCCTTTGCCCTCTTCGCTTTCAAAACTTATTGTCCCGCCATGCGCTTCTATTACTCGTTTACAGACAGCTAAGCCGAAGCCTTGCCCTCTCGGTTTAGTGGTGAATAGTGGCGTAAAGATTTGGGATCTAATTTTTTCAGCTATGCCTACGCCTGTATCTTTCACGGTTACAACTGCTTGAACCTGATAATTAACTTCTGCATCTATGGTTAATTTTCCGCCACCCGGCATGGCTTGCACCGCGTTAGTTACTAAGTTAATCAGAACCCTTTTTAGGAGATACGGGTCGGCTTTCACTTGAGGAAAACTTGTCTTCATGCATACGTTCAAATTTATGTTTTTTGGAATGGCAACGGAAGCCAAGACCACAGTAACAAGCTCCGATAAGTTGACTGGTTGTTTATCTAATTTGACTGGCCGAACGAACGCCTGCAAATCAGAAACAATCTTATCCATGTAAACTGCCTGCTCCTCTATTACCTGTATGCTTTCCTCCAAATTGCTTTTGAGCTCACCTTGAGGAAGCGTTTCAACTTCGCATCTGGCTAGGTATAATTCGCCTGTTATTGATTGCAGTGGATTGCGAAGGTCATGCCCAACCATAGCCGCGGTTTGACCAATAGCTGCTAAACGCTCGGAGTCTTTAAGTTGCTTTGTTCGGTCCTCAATTATTTTTTCTAAAACTCCCGCGTGTTCTAACAGAGTTTTTAGAAACTCCTTCTGCTCAGTGATATCTCGAACTATCGACCATATGCCGATTACTTTCCCTTTTCCATCAGTCAAACGCCAGGTTCTGACAGAGGCTGGAAAAACCGAGCCATCTTTACGTCTGTATTCCCTTTCGAAAACAATTGAGCGCCCCGTAGCTAAGACTTGTTTAACGATTTCTTGTCTCTGATTATACCACTTCTCAGGCAGTAACCCACGGGGACCCATGTGTCTTAGTTCTTTTTTTGTGTAACCCAGCATTTTTGCGTAGGCTTTGTTGCAATCAATCATTCGCTCCTCAGTATCTCTGGCCATAATCCCGTCTTGAGACGTCTCGTAAAGCCTGCGGTACCTTTTCTCTGAAATAACAAGTTGCTGCTGCCATCTCTCTAGTTTCTCAAGCTCTCTTGCTTTTTCCTTTTTTTGTTCAGTTATATCAACAAACGCAGAAACAAAATAGGTCTTCTTTGGACTATAAGCGTACAGTTGATACCATTTGCCCGTAGATTCACAATACATTTCAAGTTGCTGAGGCAAACCTGTTGTGGCTAACTTGTCGTAAATCCCAATCCAATCCTCACGCGCCTCTTTTGCATTAGGATTAAACTCCGCTTCTTTCTCACCAATTCTTTCTTCTTTAAAACACTTAAGCCCATTATAGGCTTTGTTACTCTCAAGGAGAATTAAGCCGACTGGCTTGCCATTTTCATAAACCATTTTGTGCAGAGCAACAGCATTGGGAAGATGATCAAATAAAATTTTGAACTGCTGACCGCTTACGCCTAGCTCTTCAAGCAGATGAGTGTTTATTTCATGGGAACCTCTGTTTTGCAGGGAAGTGTCGGAAGAACTTATCAGTGGAGGAACTTGATTTTTTGCCTTTGACTGGGGAAAATCAGTAGTTTTTGCTATCTTATTAACTCCTATAAATGTTCTAATTATATAGCGATAAAGAGCGTAAAAAACTTTCCAGTATCTCACGTTTTAATACATAACTGTCTAAGGCTGCTTACGCGCTTTCCCTTCTCTTCCTCCGTCAAATCGTCAGTAATGTATCCACTATCTATGAAACTGAGATGATATTACCCTCGTTTCTAACACAAGCTATCCCCCGTTATCCAGTTCATCGCATTGCCGCGGTTGTGTCGAAAAATTTCCAGAACAAACAAGAGTGGTTTTCGTCGCCGTTGTTATAATCGTTTTTGAATTTCAGTGAAAGGCATTTGTCTGTCTCCGCCAAAATGGTTAGGTTTAGAAAGGAGAATTCTCATTAGCTTACACGGTGTACAACAGCTGCTAACAATCACTTTGCTCAAGGAACATGAAGAAGGCAGATGGCAATCGGAAAATTTAGAGGTTCTGCCTGAAGAAACTAATAAAACTGAAGTTTTGTGGGTAGACGCCCAAGACCCTACCGATTCCGAAATGAAAGAGATAGAGGACTATTTTAGCATAGATGAACACAACCTTCAAGAGCTTACTCAAGAAGGGGCGCGTTCAAGAATTGATGAACATGAAGATCGAGTGTTCTGCCTTCTTAATTTTCCAAATCAGCAAAGTTTTATTTCTGAAGGAAAAATGGAACGCTTGGCGATGCTTGTTTGTTCAAGATGGATAATAACGCTGCATAAAGGCTATTCAGAACTGACTTGTGAGGTTTACAAAAAAATAGGTACACATGGCTATTTCTCGCTTTCACTTGTGCCCTCAACTGACATTATTTTATATATTTTCTTGGATTTGGTAACGAGTGAATATTACCCAGTTTCAGACTCGGTGTTCGAAAGGATTGAAACATTGAGTCGAGAAGCCTTGGGGTTATTCAGAGAAAGTTCAAGGCTGTCAGGGAGCAGTTTTGGGGTACAAATTGTTAAGGTAAGAGAGAGGCTGCTGACTCTTAGACAGAGTTTGAGTCCGCTTCGTGAGATTATGGGAAGAATAACAAGGGGCGAATTTGCTCTGGTACAAGGAGTGAACCTTCCCCGTTTCGGAGATCTCTACGACAGAACTATCCAGCTGGTTGAGGTTGTCGATGCCCACAGGGACGAAATGAGCAACATCCGAGACATCTTGGTCAACGTTCAAACCATAACTACTAACAATATTATCAGGGTTCTGACGATAATTTCAGCCATTTTTCTTCCACTGACTTTGATTGCTGGAATTTATGGAACGAACTTCAAACAAGGATTAATCCCGGAAACAGCAAATCCTTATGGCTTCTATATTATGATTGCAGTAATGGTTACGGTGGCTTTGACCCTTACGCTGATTTTCAAACGAAGAGGATGGTTAAGGTCAATTGCTTAAATAACGCTTGCTTTCTTTTGTTTTGTTAGGGTTACTCTTGTCTTAAGCATAACTCAAGTTAGCTCGCTATCGAACTGAAGCAAAATTTTTCTCCACGCATGCCCCTCTTTAAGTGGGATCTTAATTTTTGTTCTGTGAATGGACGAAAAGCTTCTTGACCGCAAATTCATTGAACGCCAAGTTGACAATGGCAATCAGCGCTGTGTAGTTTGCTTACCCGTCTAAAGTAAGCCATTGTTGATTGCACGTTTTTACATTTCCGCACACAAAAGAGTTATATTAAGTTAGCTTGAAAGGTGTATGATATTGTGGGGAAAACGATGGTTAAGTATATTTTCGTGACCGGTGGGGTCTTAAGTTCAGTGGGCAAAGGCATATTGACTTCTTCAATAGGCAAAATGCTTCAGGTTCGAGGATTAAAGCCTACAGTCGTAAAAATCGATCCCTACGTCAACGTTGACGCGGGAACAATGAATCCCTACATGCATGGGGAAGTCTTTGTAACCGAAGACGGCGGAGAAACTGACTTAGATTTAGGTTGGTACGAACGCTTTTTAGATTTAACCTCAAACAAGAAAACAACTTAACCACTGGCATGGTCTATAAATCGGTTATTGAGAAAGAGCGACGAGGCGACTTTTTAGGGCGCTGTGTGCAGATTGTGCCGCATGTAACTAACGAAATTAAAAATCGCATTAAAACCGTCGGCAAGGCTACTTGCGCCGATATTGTTTTGACTGAAGTCGGCGGAACAGTCGGCGACATCGAAGGCTTGCCGTTTTTGGAAGCTATTCGCCAGATGCGTATTGATGAAGGCTACGAGAACACACTTTATGTACATTTGGCTTTGGTGCCAGTTTTGGATGTTACTGGCGAAATGAAAACCAAACCCTTACAGCACAGCGTCAATGAGTTAAGAGGCATCGGCATTCAACCTGATACTATAGTGGCTAGAAGCCCCAAAATGATTGATGCTGAAGCCCTTAGAAAAATAGCTTTATTCGGCACTATCCCAGAAAGCGCCGTTTTCTGCTCATACAACGCTGAATCCGTCTATCAGGTGCCGCTTATTTTAGATAAGCAGGGCATGGGCGATTTTATCTGCCAACGATTAGCACTCAAATGTGAAACAAAAGATTTCGACGATTGGCAACAATTCGTTGACGGTCTGATTAATCCAGAAAACGAAGTAAAGATCGCGTTAGTAGGCAAATATGCTGGGTTAAACGACAGTTACGTAAGCATGACCGAGGCACTACGGCACGGAGGCGGCGCATGCAAAACCAAGGTCAGCATCTCTTATATAGAAGCTGAAAAACTGGAACATGAACCCCAATGCGTAAAAGACCTTGCCAATTTTGACGGGATTTTCGTACCTTACGGATTTGGTCCACGAGGAACCGAAGGCAAAATTGCAGCTGTCCAATTTGCAAGAGAGAATGATATTCCATTCTTAGGGATTTGTTATGGATTCCAATTAGCAGTCATCGAGTTCGCCCGAAACGTTTGCGGCTTAAAGGATGCCAACAGCACAGAAATCAACCCTGAAACGCCATACCCAGTCATTGACCTTATGCCTGAACAACGCGGCATAGAAATTAAAGGCGCAACGATGCGTTTGGGCGCCCACAAAGTGGTTTTGCAAAAAGGCACAGTTGCCTACAGTATGTACGGGCAAGAAGAAATTTACGAGCGCCACCGACATCGATTTGAAGTCAACTTAGATTACCTGGAAAACCTAAAGAACAATGGTTTATGCTTCACTGGCAAAAGCAGCGACGGCAGAAGAATGGAAACCTTAGAGTTGCCAAAAAACTACTTCTTCTTTGCCTCTCAGTTCCACGGAGAATTCAAAAGCCGACCTGGAAGACCGTCACCTGAATACCTCGGGTTCATCCAAGCATGCGTTAACAAGAAGCTTGGAAAACCAAAAGCCGCTATTTCTTAAACAGCCAAAAAAAGAGGCAGTTAGTAGAAAAAGCTATAATGCATGATTGACATGAAACGTGTAAGGATTGTTTAAAAATGACTGAAGAACGAAAATGGGATTCAGACGGTTTTGACAAGCTAATGAAAAATAGCAAGAACGAGCTTTCAGAACTACAGGACGAACAGCAAAAACTAATGATGAAGTTCTGTTTACGCGCTTTGAGACTTTATCAAGCTACAAGACCAGAACCGCTCAGACCAAACGAAGTCGCTTTGCTAATTAGGAATGAATTGAACAACGTTATCGCCGACCTTACAGCACAGCCAAACTTGGACAACATAACTAAGCTAGTAAAGGAAGAGTGGGCTAAACCGCATAAACCATAAGAAATCACGGTTTTTTTTGTGACCGTGGCATCATACAAAGGCTTGCTTGAGACCTAAGAGGCACCCTTATTTTTTGTCAAACAAACTATAGGCACTTTTGCCCATTTTGCCGTCATCATTTTTAAACTTATTTTACTATCTAAAACGCATACCCATTCAGCTTTTTTACCACCGACTTCGCTTCTTGAATATGCACTGAATATTTTGGTAGTTGCAGACGTGAAAACCGTCTTAGTTGTCGAAACTGGAGCTCGTTATGGCATTGAATAAAATTAATTGGCTGAAAGCTTTTTATGATTGCGGTTTATAAGAAACATTAAAAGGATTAGCATACAACCTATCCTTATAACTGTAAATTGTTGGTGAGCCTGTTGAGCGACAATTATGCCCCCCTAGTAGGCGACAACTATGCTCCTGAAAAAATACGGGTAATTATTCCAGTTGGCGGAAAAGCAACCCGCCTCTTGCCGTTGACGGCTGAAACCAGCAAAGCTTGCCTTCGGTTATTGAACAGGCCGCTTGTGGAGTTTTCTCTTTTATCACTGGCAAGCCAGGGCATACGCAACTTCATATTTCGGAGTTAAAGGCTACACCAACTACCGAGACCTCTATGATTACTTTGAGTCAGGCTACGGATTCTCCGCACGCTACAACATAAAACCACGCATCCACATAAAATATCAGCCTAACGTTGATGATTTAGGCAGTGCTGATTCAGCAAGAATAAACATGGAGTACTACGAACTTAACAACCCAGTTTTTGCAGTGCAGGGCGACAACATTTTTGACATAAAAGTCAAGAGCTTAATTGATTATCACAAAGAAAAATGCGCCGCCTTAACCATAGTGCTGCGGGAAGTTGAGAACGTTGAAGGCTTAGGCATAGCTGACATCGACAAGAACGGTCGCATAAAACGATTTGTCGAAAAGCCGCTGCCTAAAGACGCACCCAGCAACCTTGCCAACACAGGCTTATACGTGCTATCGCCTGAAGTGAAAAAGATTTTCAAGGAAAAAGGCATTCAACAAATCATTAAAGAAAGAAACAGGTTAGATTTCGGCTACGACTTCATTCCCTACGTGATCCAGACTGGACGTCCAGTTTACGGTTACACGTTGAAGGGCAGCTGGTTTGACGTGGGCACCCCTAAAAACTACTTAGAAGCCATGAAGAACCTGCTGCACGGCGGCTTCTCAACCTTAAACGATTTCGGCGGAAGACTAAACGAGGCAAACCCAATCTGGGTTCAAGGAGAAAGCGGCGACTCAGAAAAACGTCGCCAAGAAATTATTCAAAAAATTAAGCAAAAGAAAATTACCATTGAAGGCGCTGTTTTAATCGGCAGACACTGCCAAATAGAAGACGGCGCAAGAATCGTGGATTCATGCATTGACAACTTCACCAGAATAGGCAAAAACGCAGTAGTAGCGAACTCTGCAATAATGGACAGGGCGATAATCGGAGACCACGCTGAAGTGTACGACAGCATAATCGGCAGGCATGTTGTTGTTAACTCAAGCCAGCGTTGCCCAACAAAAATAACCGCCGTCTCAGTAATCGCCGATGACGTGAAGCTGGAGGAAGGCTGCTCGCTTGCTGCATCAAAGATTTACCCGCACCAGACCATAAGAGGGGAATTCCAAAACCAAACAATAATAGCCAACTAAGCATCATTTAAAAAAATCGTTTTTTCCCTTTAGTTTTATCTTACCCATAATAGGTACTCTTATTAGGTAATCTGAATACCATTGTTTATGGTAACCATTTATGGGTGAACAAGTTAAGGTGCTCCAAAAAGGCAAAATCACAATCCCAGCCAACATCAGGCAAAAACTAGGAATAAACGAAGGCGACTGTGTAACATTTGAAATAATCAATAATAAAGTAGTTATTTTACCGCCCAACACTGTTCCAAACCCAACAGAACTACTTGACGGTTTAGCTAAAGGCGTGAAAATTAAGGGAACAGTAAAACAAGAGCTAATAAAAGCATCCGCAGCAAGAATAGAAAAGAAGTTATCGAGGGCAAAATAGATGAGGTTCGTTGATGCAAATGTTTTCATTTATATGATTAGACAGTCTCCTCAAAATGATTATGAAATTTCAAAAAAAATCCTCCAGAGAATTGAAAATGGCGAAGCAACCACAACAAGCTCAGCTGTTATTCAGGAAGTAATCGACTGGTTAGAATACAATAATCGGAGAAAAGACATTGGCAGCTTCCTAATGGCAGTAAACTCATATTTATCAATGAATAAAATTAGCGTGGCATGGGACAATTTTATTCCTTCAATCCCAGAAATGAATGAAAAACAAATTGATTTTGTCGATTCACTAACCTTGCAAGTAATGAAAGAAGCAAACATAACCGAAATATACTCACACGATAAAGACTTTGATAGAATAGAATGGGTTAAAAGAATTTGGGAGTAACTGTCTTCGAATTCACGCTTTGAACCATTTGAAAATCAGATACTTCACTTTATCCGCTGCCAAATCGGGAACTGCAATAATGAACCGTTTCCGCACCGTCGTGGCTAGTCGTCCTGCCTTGACGATTTCTGTGGCTGAAATGTCTGAGCCCGCCTTCTTAACCGAAACCATGTAGGGGGCATGTTCAACGCCTGGACCGTACTTGTAAACGGCGAAGTCGCAGCCAAACTTTATTCCAGGCGTAACAATTAAGCCGCTGTCCCTTAGGTCATGGTAAACAGCGTATTTTTCTTCAAACTCATCGTATAACTGTTTAGCTTTTTGCCTGAGCTTTTTGAGGCTAACCTTGCTCTCGTCTGGATTCTCGTAAATTTCTATTTTCTTGCTCTCGACAAGGTATAAGCCTTCCATCAAATCCAAAATTAGTGGCGCATCGAACTCTGGGATTTTTGGTTTAGGAATCCCAAGCGGCTTCCCGTAATATCCCGCCTTGTACAGTTGTGATCCTTCAGTGGAATTCCAAACTACCAAGAAGTTTTCGATGAGTTCAACTTTTGTTTTCGGCATGGAAGTGTTCGCTCTTGTTACATGATGAACGAAAGCATTCGTGCGGCGTCTGCTGCGTCTTCAGCTTTGTCAGCGCTGTTTTCCAGCAGTTGAAGAACATCTCTCAGAAGCAGAAGCACTGGCATGTCAAGTTTGCCGTTGAGAACTTTTATGGTTAACGCGCGGTATTGGTCGTCAACTATTCGTTCAGCGATTTCCACGTCTTTGGCTCTTTCAAGGGTTTTTTGTGACCCGTAGTTTAGAACCATCATTGTTTCCCTGAGCTTAAGCACCGAGTCCAAAACAGCTAAAGAAAGCTTAAGCAAGTCTTTTTTGATGTCTGGCGAAATGTTCCAGTTATGCTCCATTATTTCAACTAAATAATACGCGATTCCCTCGGAGAAATCGGCTATTTCGCTTGATAAATTTGTAAATCTTAAAAAGTCTTCGCGAGCAGTCAAAATGGCGCCTATCTCCGCCAACTCTTGAGAAACCATGCGTCTTGCCTTAACAACCTCTTCTTCGCCTGTTCTGATGTCGCTGAGAAGTTTCCTAGCGTTTTCCTTGTCGCCGCTTGCAAAATACTCTGCAAGTTGAGGAATTTTTCTTGAAACATCTACAACTTTACGTAGGTTATCTTGGCAAGCGTTTAGAGCTCTCCGTTTTACCCGTTCTTCTGTTTCTGATGGAAGTACCAACTTGTTCCCCCGCCTATAACTATCCCTGATTTATCATGTTACTATCAAGCGTTCATTAAAAAAGTTAGCTACTTAAGTTTCAATTAATGCTCCCAAATGCTCAAAATTTATTTTTCCTTGGAAATAATTGCGTAAAAGTTCTGGCAAGTCTTTGACTTGGGTTCGAACTTGCCGCCAGCTATCGCGGTCCCGTATGGTTACCGAGTCATCTTTTAACGTATCGTAATCTATAGTTATCCCCAATTGCACGCCTGCCTCATCAGCTCTTGCATATCGGCGACCGATAGAGCCATTTTCGTCTAATTCAACCATGAAACCCTCATTCGCCAGCATCTTTTGAACTTGCACTGCTTTAGTGTCTAAGCCATCTTTACTCATTAAAGGGTAAACGCCAACTTGGATGGGCGCGATGCTTCTTGGAAAACTCATCACCACGCGGTCGTCCTTGATGCCGTAAGCGTACTCTAAAGCAGCGTAAAACAGCCTGTCAGCGCCAAAACTTGGTTCAACCACATGCGGAATAAAGCGGGTGCCGCGGACAACCGTTTTTTGCCTGCTGATGTCTACTTGGTCAGCTTTGACTTCGTAGTTTTCAACCATAAAGTAACCTTGCTTTTGCATGGCGTCAGCAACTTCCTGCGGCGGCACCTTAGCCAGCAGCGCAGCCACTTTTGAGGCTTCTTTCTTGTACACTGGACCAAGCTTAGCCATAATTGGCTTGACAACAAGCTCTTCTTTTTCCACTGGATTAGCGTATTCTTTGTAGACGGTCATGTCAACGCCGCTTGCCTTCATGTGGCACGTCAAATCGTAATCTGTCCGGTAAGCATGCCCAGAGACTTCTACCCAGCCCCAACGGTCAACCAAGACTTCTTGGTCGAAGCTTTGGCTTGAGTAATGCGCTTTTTCCCAAGTGAGCTTTTCAATAAACCGCTGTTTCTCCGCTGGAACACCAAGCTCCACTAAAAGCCTCTTCGCCATCGCCATGAAAAACGCTTGCCACTCTGAGCGAATTATTTTTCGGTCAAGCGCCTCTCTAACCGTGAAGTTTGTTGTGTCCTCGCATTCCTTCAGCCTTGTTTCGCACAGCAGAATGGGCAACACTTCGTTTTCCACTTCGCCAAGCAAATTGCAGTTTGGCTCTTCAGGGTCAAAGAAGAACTCTAAATCAGCAATCGTGAACTCTCTAAGGCGAATCAAGCCTTGCCGCGGCGAAATTTCGTTGCGCAAAGCGTGACCAATTTGATATGCATCCAAAAGGAAGCCGCTCCCGCGCAACAGTGTAGAGTCGGTTGAACTCAACAAAAATGTTCTGCGCCGCTTCAGGTCTCCCGTAACCGACCGCGCCTGAGTAGGGGCCAATGGTGGTTTCAAACATGGTCAAGTAACGTTGGGGTTCGCCGAATTTGCCGCGGCAGTCAGGGCAAACAACCTCATGACGCTCAATTTCTTCTTTAATTTCAGTTAAATTCATTTTTTCTGCTTCAGCTGAACTGATGCCTTTTTCTTCAAGCAAATGGTCAGCTCGGAAACGAAGATGGCAGTTTTGGCACTCAACCATCGGCTCCTTGAAATGGTCCACGTGACCCGAGGCTTCAAAAACTTTGGCGGGCGCAATCACGGATGATTCCATTTCGTAAATGCCGATTTTTTTAACGAAAAGCTCCCTAAGCTTAGCCTCAATATTCTGTTTCAACCGTGCGCCAAGGGGACCATAAGTTACAAAGCCGCCGCTGCCACCGTAAATCTCAAAGGACGGCCAGAAAAATCCTCTGCGGCGTGCTAACTCGTTTATGGCTGTGAACTTGTCGCATTCAGGTTTTGAACATTTGACTTCGTCGTTCAATTCTGGTTACCTTTTTAGCTTAGTGTAGCGAGCAGATTAAAAGGTTACTAACGAATTAAAGTTGTTATTCAAGCGATAGGGCAAAAAAATTTGGGGAGAGCTTGACCAATCGGCAACGTTCATGTTTACCGATTAAAAAAGGTTTTAACTGAATTAGCCAACGATTCAGCTTTGCTGGATACTTAAGTTTTTTGTGGTATCTTGAAAAGCCTTCTCATGTTGGCGTTAAGTAAAAATTATATAAATCTACTTAGTGTAAAACAGTGGTTAGGCGAATTTAATTGAAATGTCCAAGATGTGGCGCAGCAGTTCCTCACAAACCCACTAAAGATGGTTCGGACTAACTGTTTTTACCTACTTTTAACTCAAAAACTGTAGTTCTTTTATCAACTGTCTCTCTCTCTCTCTCCACTCAGCAAGCTCTCTATGCTGACTTAACCTAATGCTTCTGCAGCAGAGTGGGACGGCTTCATTAAGAATGGTTTCTTCTATATTTTGGGGATAGATTAGAAGAGAAATAGCCTTCTCTGTTTTTCTCCCAATGAGCAAGTATGGCATATTAACGGAAGTTAAGAAAGAAAAGCCCTCATCAGTATATAACATACAATAAAAGTGTAAAAGCTTAAATTGTAAAAACATGTTATCTTTTTTTGATTTACATGAACAATATAGTTATTCTTTGTGGAGCAAATAGTTGCGGGAAATCAACTACTTTTAAAAGGTTTTTTTGGAATAGCAGAAACCGCTGATGCCCCTCAGTACAATGAAAGGAAACTTGATGGCAAAACAGTATGCGCTGTTAGTTTTGGTGTTACTTTTGGTTCGCCTCAAGAACAATCACCCTTTTGCGAGGTTGACAGTGTGATAAAAAATATTAAAGACCGAATAAGTGAATGCGAGGGAAAAACCACAAGTAAGTCCTATTTTTTGATTATTCCATTTACCATTAGTGGTAGTAGGGAGAAAAAGAAAAAAGTAAACTCAGCTTGCATTCTTAAGCCCATAGAAGAACTAACAAAAAGTTACAGAGTTTTTGTAATATACTTGAGAAAGAAAAATACTCATTACCGTAAGGAGAAGGATGCACTGGTAGAGGAAATAGCGTTGATTAAGGACGTAGTAGTGATAAGACCGCCTATTCTAACTACAAAAGAAGATTATGATAAGTCAGATGAGTTAGAGAAGGTCTTAAAGGAAAAAATCTTGAAATAATCATCCTTGTGGTTTTCGTCCATGACGTTAACAGAATCTAATCAGAAGTTTTCATAATGCTAAGTCTTAAATCTACACGGCTACAAATAGAACTGAGGAATATTTTGCCTAAAAAAGAAAAAGCGGAGGAATTACAGCCTCACTATGAAAAACCAGAGGAATTTTTGATATTGGCTTACTATCGCTTAGATAAAGTTAGGAAACACATTAAGAAAGGCGAAGCTAAAGAAGCAAAGGAATGGATTGGATACATAAAACACTATATCCACGATGCTTTAGGGCTTTTAGGTTTAACCGAAGAACAGATAGAGGCTCAAAAACCTAAGCCCTATAAACCCAGAAAGAGTAAAAAATCTTAAATCTTCATAGCTAGAAATGGTTATTATGGAAATAACAGAAACAGAACGCTTGAGGCTCGTTAAAGACAAAGAGACGATATGCGGAGCAACCATGTCAATTTTAGAAATAGCGAATGACCCTAAGAATATTTTACAAATTGAACAGAAAAAACTATGCAATTACGCTAATTCTGTAAGATTCGATTTCACCAACAAAAAAGGTTTGAAGATTACCCTGCCTAAAATAAACCTAAATTTCGGTCATAACACTAACATGTGATGAAAAGTACATGGACATTGAAACGATTTTAATTTCTGTTCTTAGTTCTTTGGGTATTAGCGGTATTGTAGGAATTTATCTGCAACACCTATGGACACAGAAAGGAGAAACAGACTCACGGATTCAAGCAGAGAACAGAAAAACCTATGAATCTACTATCGTTTGGATGAGAATATTATTGAATCCTGAAACTGTCACATTTTATAACGTTGGTAAAATAGACCCCAATATTCTAAAAATGAGTCAAACAGAGCTTAAAGAACATGCCCGTAAAATGTTAGTATCTTTCTACTATGAGTCTTTGCTATTTTACCCCGATTGCATTTTACTTAATATGAAGGAATTTCTCAAAAACCCAACTAAAGAGAACTTGATGTTAACAGCGGTTGCAATGAAAAAAGACCTTTGGAATAAAAAGACCAAAGCGAACCTTGAAACTTTGTCTTTGGAATAACTACCTAATTGCAGTTGCTATAAACCTTAAATCTAAATAGCGCAGAATAGTTTAATCATGGTAGGCTATGACGAGATAATCCTCTCAATTGTTGCTTTTATCGGTAGCGCTGGTATTATTGGGGCTTCTTTAACTTACTATTTTGATAAGAGAAAGCAAATCAAGTTAAGAGAGCAAGAATACAAGGAAACTCGCTACAAAGCAATCATATTACAAATGAGAATATTACGCAATCCAGACAACTTCAAGTATTATAGAACGGAACGACCAGATTGGCAAACTATAAAAGATGTCGAAAACGAATTAGAAGATGAATGGTATAACTCGATATTGTTTGCTTCGGATGATGTTATCAAGTCATTGAAAGAGTTTATTCTAAAGCCTGAGGATTATCGTAACTATGCAAAAACCGCCTTTGCAATGAGAAAAGACCTTTGGAATAAGAAGACAAGTTTGGAGCCTAAAGAAATTGACGTTTAGAATATCTAAGCTTAAATCTGCATAGCGTAAAGGAGTGCGTAGGTGGAACGATATGCCAAGTCTTGAAGTCTGGTCTTTACTTGTGTCAGTGGGTATTCTAATTACTGCTATTGCTGCTCTTATCCCTGTTTATTCGCGCTTAATAGCGAAAAGGAGAGAACCAGCTTTTGAGCTTCAACGATTTCAAGAAATTTTAAATCCATTTAATCAGCCTAAGTCTTGGTCTATTTGGAATATAAGACTGTTTCAGCCTAAGATAGTGATGAGAAAATGCTCGGTTTCCTATAATGATGTAAAACTTCCTTGGTGGGACAGGTTAGATGAACCCTATTACGAAAGATTTGTTGATGCGAGCGGGGGAAATGTAAGAATACCAAAAGAAATTGAAAAGGATAAGGCAATTGTAATTGTTAGGGACGGAAAGAAAATACTTCAAAAGAAAAAATTTCAAGACATACCTATCGTTAGAGCGTAATGATTACGTAGTATTCAGTCAGGTTCCTAAGATGCTATTGAATGGTTTCTAAAATTTTAAATCTTAATAGCATCGAATAGAACGAAGGCGAGAAAATGACAGAAGAGGATACGGTTAAAAAAGCAATTGTAAAAGCTCTGAGTGATAAGATAATTAACGAGATTGTTAAAGACCTTAAAAAAGAAGAAATAGAAGTTCGTACTGGATTAGACAAGGATGGTATTTTTAGAATAGAGCCGAGTCATAACGATAGTGAAGTTGTGAAGTATCTTATTCTTAAACTTGCAGAGAAACGCTTTGAATACGGAATAGCTATTAAAAAAGACCCAGAAGAGTGGTAAGGTTCTCTTTTTCTATGGTTCAATTAGTATCAATACTGGCAGTATGCAAACTTAATAGTATCCTAACAACTAAAACTATTTTTAGTATTACCATTTTTGCCTTTTACTGAGTACCTATAAAAAGAAAGGGAAGTTTGATTAGGTTTTATACTTGATTGTGTAGTGTGTGGCTGGGGGAACGTGTAAGTGGTTTGTTGTGAATATGCTAAGGTCGAGGGTGGTTTTGGGGAATTTGAAGTAAGTGTTCGTGAGTGTGGCGGTCAGACTTGTCCTGAATCTATTTTTTCTGATCCGTCAGTTTACAAAAAATGCCCACTGCGTTTGAAGTACCAAAAAGAAGGTGTGCCGTCCATTCAAATTGAGGCGAAAAAGGTTTTTGTTCGTGTCCACTCAAAACAGGAGTCTGTGCCTAAGTTCACTGGTATTTCATGCAACGGCTGTCAATTCAAGGCTGGTTCTTACTGCTGGGGCCAATGTGCATCTAACATTTGGAAGAAAAAACCTGATTGGTAACTGCAAATGCCAATTTTTCTTTTGCAAGATTTGTTAGCCTGAGCTAACTCCTGTATTTTACGGCTTGTAGTCTTTGCCCGCTTCCCACGCCTTTTCTTTCTGCGCGCCCAATCCGTAGTAAATCCTGTCGTTCAGTGATAACATGAGTGGTTTCACTTTTTTGGGGTCTACGGCTCCAGCGGTCAAGTATTTTTCCTCTGTGAAAGTGGACACGATGTCGCCGATGAACATCTCGTGTGAGCCATTATCGATGACTTTGTCGAGGCTGCATTCAAGATTTACGGGGCACTCCGTTATCATAGGCGCAGTTTTTAACTTGCCGTAGAATACATCAAAAACGCCTGATTTGTCTGTTTTTAATCCTGAAACTATTCCGCAGTAATCAGTGGCACTCATCATATCCTCTGAGGGCATATTGATGCTGAACGTTTTGTTGTCTTTTATGCCTTGATTGGTGTAATGGGTTTTACTCAATGTAATTGCCACTTTCGGCGGAGATATTCCTGCCGCCATAAACCATGCGACCGCTAAGAAATTCGCTTTTCCCTTAACGTTCGCCCCAACCAAGACCACAGGCATCGGGTACGACGCAACCTTGGCCCCTAAATCGATTTTGTTCGCTTCTTTTTCAGTTTTAACACTCAACATCCACAAACACCTTACAAATCTGAAAAAAATTGTATCCACAAGTGCTCTTAAATATTCTGATTTCATCTTTTTCAGAGCGCACTTTTTCGGATCCCGGCACCATTTTACCATTAAAAAAATTTAAAGACGGCTCGGACTGAACCTGCCCCCTAAACGTAAACTCGTTTGTTTGGTATTCTTTGGGTGAACATTGACATCAACGCTAACCAAAAAATTCAGTCAACCGAACGCTTTCGTGTTTCATTGCCTTAAATGATGTTTTAGGCAATTAGTAACTTTGTTTGTATACACGAAAGTTATATAAGTTTGTATAACTATTAACCTATTAGCCTAATGGGAAAAAAGAAGGTAAAATAAATGACACAAAACAGCCATGCTCCACGTCTTGATACAATTCTAATGGTAGAGAACGCAATCAAAGAAAGCGGTTCGTATAAGACAAGAAAGCAACTTTGGCTCTCCTTGCCTAAGAAGATTCAATATCAAACTTTCAACAAAATACTCGACTATCTTGAATCTTCAAACAAAATAATGTTTAATTGCAGAACAATAGTTTGGATATTTCCAGATAATCCAAAACTGAAAAGATTGTTGGAAACTAGCGTAAGGCTCTAAGATCTATACCCAAATCTTCTATCATATTCTTTATGACTTGGGAAATATTCAAGGACAACAGTAATTATTTCACTATTTTCAGCAATTACTGTGTAAGTTAATCGGCAATCTCCTATTTCTTTCCTATACAAGTTTGTAATTTGATACTTTTTTACATAATATTTCGGAAACCGGTCCTTTTGAACTTGCTCTCCAGCACAAATATCTTGACGAAGAAGATCTAAACAGCCCTTTATCCGTTTATATGTATCACTCTCAGTGTCCAAATGTGTATAAAACTCGCTAAACTCAGGTGTTCCTCTCAGATCATCAGGTGGAGTACGTTTACGTTTAGGCAATCCTTCATCTAACCTGAATCACTAGACTGTGCAATCCGAATTTAAGACTTCTCAAATCATGTTTTCAAGTGAATCTATTTTCTATGGACTTGAACCGAGATGAGTTCAAACTGACTCGGATTCAATTCCAAGATGGTCTGAAACTATTCATTCGCATGTTAAAGTTAGAGGGGGATTTGAGCACTAATTTACTTGTAAAAAATGCCTTAAGAGAGTGTTTTAGCTATGATTCTATTGCCGAAGTGTCTCAACTGTTCGCTATTAACGAACATATTTAAAGTCAAGCGAACAAAAAATAGAATGCACTTTTATATAGAAACCATTCATCTCAGGAAATTTTTTGGCGCGAGATGTTAGATTTATACCCGCATCTTAATCTAATTGATGGAAAGACTTTTAATTCATTAATTGACTTCAAATTTGCAAAGGTATAATTTATGGTTGCTAGTAAAATTGATGGTAAACCGACCGTAGATGAATTATTAGCAAAAGCTAAGAAGCCAGCGCAGTTATCGCCTCCGATGCATAGGTTTTATGAGGGTAAAATGCAGGTTATCCCTAAATGCGCTATCAGAAGCGTTGACGATTTTGCCATCTGGTACACACCAGGCGTAGCTGCACCCTGCAGAGAAATTCAAGCCGACCCCGACAAATCCTTCGAATTAACTAATCGCTGGAATTACGTTGCAGTGGTTTCAGATGGAACCCGCGTTTTAGGACTAGGCGATATTGGCCCTGAAGCTGCGTTGCCTGTGATGGAGGGAAAAGCGCTTTTGTTCAAGTATTTAGGCGGCGTTGACGCGTTTCCAATTTGCCTAAGAACCAAAGACCCCGACGAAATCGTCAGGATTTGCAGGGCTCTTGAGCCGTCTTTCGGCGGCATCAACCTTGAAGACATCGAGAAACCTAAATGCTTCCACGTTCTTGAGAGCGCCCGTGAGCAACTTAACATTCCGGTTTGGCATGACGACCAACAGGGAACCGCCACCGTGATTTTGGCTGGGCTGATTAACGCCTTCAAAATCGTGGGCAAAAAACCGCAAGAAAGCCTAATCACGCTGGTTGGTTCAGGAGCCGCAAACATCCGCACAGCTTACGTGCTTATGCAGTGGGGCGTTAAACCAGGCAACATAATACTTGCCGACAGCAAAGGCGTCGTTCACAAGAACAGAAAAGACATCACCAAAACAGATGATCCGTGGAAATATGATGTCACACAGAAAACAAACGCTGAAGGCAGAGTGGGCGACGTAGCAGAAGCATTCAAAGGCGTGGACGCAGTGGTTGCTGCTTCAAAACCGGGTCCAGGCACCATCAAGAAAGAATGGATTAAAACAATGGCGCAGGACGCCATAATCTTTGCGTGCGCTAACCCCATACCTGAAATTTGGCCCTGGGACGCCGAGGAAGCAGGAGCGCGAATTGTAGCGACGGGGAGAAGCGACTTTCCCAACCAAGTAAACAACAGCTTGGGTTTTCCAGGGATTTTCCGAGGCGTCTTAGACGTAAAGGCGAAAACTGTTACAGACGACATGTGCATTGCAGCGGCGCAGGAGCTGGCAAAATACGCCGAAGAACGCGGAATAAACGAGAAAGACATATTGCCCCGAATGGATGAGTGGGAAGTTTTTCCACGAGAAGCAGTTGCATGCGCATTAAAATCAATCGAGCAAGGCGTTGCAAGAGTAAAACCAAGCAAACAAGAGCTCTACGAGCGGGCTTCAGCCCTAATTCAAAACGCCAGGCAATCAACCGAACTTCTCATGAAACACGGCTTAATCAAGCCCCCACCAGACGAAAGCACGCTCCTCAAATAACCTGCTGGCACAGCACCGTGCCGTAAGAAACTTAAAACCGTCAAAAACGAATGGAAGAATAGGCTTTCCCTTTTCTGAATGTGGAAGCATAGCGGCTCCTGCTCCTGAAGGGGGCGTTTACATGCTGCGGGAAATTGACAGAGACGGCGCCCAGGTCATGTCGTCGTGGCTGTTCTGTGGGCGGCTGAATTGCAGGTGCACGTTTTTGGCGTAAGTTTACTGCTGCTTTTGCGTCGTGCATCAACTCAGACCAAGCTAACATCCCCCCGCAGTCCACCCGCAATGAACTCGAACAACTCGCCCATAGCAAAGTCGCAGTCCGCAGGCGCCTTCAAGCCCTAAACCGGAAAAGCAACCTGAAACGCCAAGCGCCCGCGCTGAAAGTCGCAACTTTCGCCAGCCGCCAAGTCGCAACTTAAAAATCCAGCAAAAAAAACCAAGCAAAAAAATAAAAAGGATGGTTTGAATTAAAGAGGAGTAATTTTCACGATGTTTCTTTTTTCAAGCCTTCGCAGCGCATCTAAACATTCATCTTTTTTCTCGCCGGTAATGTTCAGGTTAACCATTATGTCTTTAACTGAAATTTCCGCTTTGCCGAAATTTTCATGACGCTTATAAAGGTGCTGAACAATGGATTTTTCAAGTTTCCCGCATCGCCAAGTAGTGTTGCGAATTAAAACAACGATGGTTCGGACCAGCGTTTGCTCTTTAGATTTTCTTCCACGCGAATCTCCCATCTCCCCACCGACCAAGTAAACTGCATCATTGTTTTTAAACGTTTGTTCTTCTATTGACGTAAGAGTCAAGTTTTAGCCACATCTTTTACAACGTTTTTTTAAGGTAAAAGCCGTGCTTTTTGCCGTAGTATTTTTCTAGTCTGCCGATTTTTTGATACCCACTATTTTGATAAAGTTTTAACGCCGCTGCGTTGTCTTCGCGGACTTCAAGATGGCATTCATTTATACTTTTTTGCCTAAGAATCTCTTCTATTTCTCTTAGCATTTTGCTTGCAATTCCCTTTCGTCGATAAGTCGGCGCCACGTTTAATGTTATAATATGCCCAAAGACCGTGTTGTTTTCTATTTCAACCTGCACAATTATGAACCCCGTGACCTCATTGTTTACTTTAGCCACTAACGCAATTGCATTGTAATCTAAAAGCAAATAGCCAATCTGCCGTTTTGAGAAGGCTTCTTGGTCAAAGCATTGCTCTTCAATTTCATAGAGCTTATCAAGCAGCCTGATGGAAGCGGTTTCAATTTTTATTTCCATTTTTTGCCTTAGAACTAATTAGTTCAGAGGCTTGATTTTAATTTTTTCTGTATTTGCTTGCGTCGAAATTGCTGGTCTCAGTTCAAGCCATTGCTGTGCTCCAAAGCCTACAATGAAGCGGAACCACAACGTGATGATTCTGGTAAGTATAGTGGCTGTAGCTGCTAGTGCTCCGGGAACACCCATTGAAATGTAAAGGGTCGTCATTACTGCCTCTGGAAGCCCCACTTCAAACGGTATGCCTACAGGAATTGATTTGACAGCTAAGAATATGGCTGAAGTGACGATTATTATGCTCCATGTAACTGGGTGTCCGAGCGACATGAACACAAGGTATGGTACGCTTAGACTAAAAAACCAGGATATAAGCAAATAGAACAGCGAGTAAGATATAGTTCTTGGATTATGCCTGAACGTTTTCATTGAATCATGAAAATGCGCAGTAATTTCGACAGCTTCTTCTTTCAATTTTTCTAGTTTCATTTTACCAAAACTTATTTTTTGCGCAAACTTCGTTACCCAATTGATTACCTTTAAGGTCCATTGCTGCTTGAACGACAAAACAAACATCAAAACAAGTATAGCTATTATTCCTACCGCAACAACTATAATCAGGTTAAAGACCAAGGGGTTAACATTTCCTCCAAAGGTGAGCAACACCAGTCCCGCCATCAATGCAAAAGCGTTTATTGCAGTGCCAAGAAGCCTATGAGTATAGAGCGAGGCAACTACTTTTCCAAACGGGCCGCATTTGTCTCTTGTAAGCAAATATGTTCGGGTTACTTCTCCGCTGATGGATTGCGCTGGAACTATGGTGTCGACATATATACCATACCAAACATAGAGGTATGCTCGAACTATACTCATTTTGATTGAAAGGTAATTGGTCAACACACGCCAAGAAACTGTGAAAAATAACACGTCAAATAAACCGAACAATACAGCTATCAAATAAATGAGGGGGTTAGCTTTTTTCGCGGTGGCAAATATGCCTAAAATGTCTACTTTGAAAACGTATATGTACAAGAAAAATCCCAATAACCCCAATAGCGGAAAAAGCAATGTCTTTAAAGATAATTTCAGTTTAGGCGGCTGCATTTTGGTTCTTTGCATCCATGGCAAACGGAAAATAGGCTTTTGCCATTATATACTTTGCCTAAATCAATGCTTATGCTTCCTTTAAGCGACGTCGAGCATTTAGAAAAAGCAAATTCCACTGTTATAGGATCCACTCAACTCAAGAACAGCCAATAAGGAATTTACAGTTTAACATAAAAAATATTATTTGGAATCAAAGATTATAAAAAGACAAAAAGGATTAGGTTATTGTTTTTAGATTTGAAGCTTAGTATCTTGGTCTGTATCCGCCGCCGCCAGAGCCTCTTCGGTCTCTGTCTCTGCCGCCACCGTATCCGCCGCCGCCACGTCTGTCTCTGCCGCCACCGTATCCGCCGCCTCCGTATCCTCTATCGCCGCTTCTTCCTCCTCTGTATGGTCGTCTTTCTTGTTCGTATGCTTTGCTGGAGACGTTGTTTTCTGTGTTTACTTCTACAGTTAGGGGTTCTTTTGCTGGTTCAAGTTTGCCGTATTTGCCGATGTTTAGGCGGATGTTGCCTTTGAATAGTGTTACGTAGCCGTTTTCTACTCGGATTGTGTCGCCTTCGTTGACTTTTTCTATGTTGTCGTCCCATAGTGTAACGTATACTACGCCTGTTTCGTCTCCGACCAGTGCGTCGCTTACTTTGTGTGGGGATCCGTCTCTGCCCATTGGGATTTCTCTGATTTCTGTTTTGGATACTACTTTGGCCGTAACGTTAACCGCTTTTGATTGTGGGGTTAAGTCGCCGACTTTTGCTTCTACAGGTTGCTTTTTGTTTTCGAAAAAACCTTCAACAGCCAATTGGTTCAACATCCATGTTTTTGGTTCTAAGACAAAACAACAAGTCCTCAGCACTTAAGTGTTTCGCTTAAGCGGTTTTTTGGTTGGCGTTTTTGGGTGGCTTAGGAATTTTTTTGCTTGGTTTTTTTTGCTGGATTTTTAAGTTGCGACTTGGCGGCTGGCGAAAGTTGCGACTTTCAGCGCGGGCGCTTGGCGTTTCAGGTTGCTTTTCCGGTTTAGGGCTTGAAGGCGCCTGCGGACTGCGACTTTGCTATGGGCGAGTTGTTCGAGTTCATTGCGGGTGGCTGCTGGAGACGGTTGCTTGGCTGGCTTGATGCAGCAGCTCAAGAGCAACAATACGCCTACGCCAAAAACGGACACCTGATGTTCAGCCACCCCCGGAACTGCCACGACGACATGACCTGGGCGCCGTCTCTGGCGGTTTCCCGCAGCATGCAAACGCCCTTCAGGAGCAGGAGCCGCTATGCTTCCACATTCAGATAAAAGTAAGCCGCGATATTCCACTCTTTGAGAAGAAGCAGTTTTTTTCAAATTTATAAGACGCTTCTTGCATTCATATCCAGTAGTGATCTTTGATGGCTAAGACAGTACATTTGGATGAGGAAGACCGCAAACTTCTCGCTGAAACCAAGCAAAAGCTTGATGAAGCTACCAGGCTTATGGGGGAGCTGATGGAAACCTTCGAGATTTTAAGCGACCCTGAAATGGTGAAGGCTATCCAGGAAGGGCAAGAGGACATTAAAGCTGGAAGAGTAAAAGAGTTGCGCACGCTTCTGAAGGAAGAAGCCTGTTGAAACCCAAGTACACGGTTGTTTTGTCCAGACAAGCAGAGCATTTTTATAGAAAGTTAGAGGAAAAAGTCAAGGGTCAAGTTCGAGATTGCCTAATCAGTTTAGAAGAACAAGCTTACAGTGGAAAACGACTCCATGGAGATTTAAAAGGAAACAACAGCTTACGCGTTGGAAAGAACCTGCGCATAATCTATAAAGTCTCTGAAAAAGACAAAAATGTTTATGTTATAGCCATAGGCCCAAGAAGAAACGTCTATGAATAATTCACTTTAATGTTTTGTTTGCCTTCCCACCCATCTCAAAACACGAAGACAAAAGACATCGGGCGCCGCATGCCTTTTAAACGCGGACGTTGCCTCCTCTGGAGACCCCGTGACCCGCTGGACATGCAAACTTAAGATGCCTTCATCCACAATTACTGATTTCAATCGAGATTAATAAAATGTTTCTGGATATTATTTACAGATAAAGCAAAGCTGCAACATACTCAAACGTTAAATTGATGAAGCTCTGACTTCTTTCTGGCAGCAAGGGGCAACTACGTTGGAAAGAGTAGAGTTTGAATGCAGAAAATGTGTAAAAATCGTATCCGTTGAGCAGTGTAAAATTAGTCCGTTTTGTCCAGACTGTGGCACATTACTTAACATCAAGCCGCAGCCTAAGCATTGGCTTTTCCAGTTTAATCCTTCCGTTTACAAGTGGTTTGATAGACTTAAAGATACAAGGGAGCCTGAACAATGGCTAATAAGCCAACATTTTCAACTGATTCACAAAGACGATTTAGTTGCAATCTGGAGTTCAGGGCAAAAAGCGGGAATTTATGCCTTAGGAAAATTAGTGACTAACCCGAAAAAGAGCCCTCTTAACTCCAGCCAAGAGAAGTATTTTTTCGAAGAATATGACATCAGCAAGTTTCAAGAAAAATACAGCGCTTACGCAGAATACTTCAAAATCTGTTTAGAAAAACCGCTTCTTAAAGAAGAATGCAACAAAGATAACGTGCTCTTAAACATGCAGATTTTAGCAAACTCGCTGGGAACAAACTTCCGCCTTACATTCGAAGAGTGGAGTAGAATCCAGACACTGATAAGGAACTAGCCAGCCTGATGAGAGGCTCTCTTTCCCTTCGTGCCATAGGTAGAGCTTATTAGCCAACACTGAGGAATAGTGTTTTATTCTTTCATCGGAGTGGTTGAGCTACGGCAAAATCATCAGGTAAAAACGGCAATGGTTCGAACGGGGCAAATTTGGGTTTTGAGCAGAAACTCTGGCAGGCAGCAGACAAACTCAGAAACAACATGGACGCCGCCGAATACAAACACGTCGTCTTAGGCTTGATTTTTCTCAAGTACATCTCGGACAGCTTCCAAGAGGTCTACGAAGAACTGAAAGCTGACCAGAAAAACTACAGCGACCCAGAAGACATCGACGAATACAAAGCCAAAAACACGTTCTGGGTACCACCAGACGCCCGCTGGAGCTACCTGCAAAAAAACGCCAAACAACCCACAATCGGCAAAATCGTGGACGATGCCATGTACGCCGTCGAACGCGACAACGCTTCATTGAAAGGTGTTTTGCCAAAGAACTATGCCCGCGAAAATCTCGACAAAGCCCGTTTAGGAGAACTCATCGACTTAATTGCCTCCATCCCGCTTGGCGACCGTGAAAGCCGAAGCAAAGACGTGTTGGGCAGAGTCTACGAATACTTCCTCGGACAATTCGCCGATGCAGAGGGCAAAAAAGGCGGCCAATTCTACACGCCCCAAAGCATCGTCCAGCTGCTGGTGGCAATGATTGAGCCATTCCGCGGCAGAGTGTTTGACCCATGCTGTGGCAGCGGCGGCATGTTTATTCAAAGCGAAAAATTCATCGAAAACTCATCCGCACTGCTACCAGTTTCCGCAAAACCGTCTGAACAGCTAAGAAGAGACGACCTCAGCATCTACGGGCAAGAATCCAACCAAACCACCTGGCGCCTCTGCAAAATGAACCTAGCCATACGTCACATCGACAGCCAAAACGTAGTATGGAACAGCGAAGGCAGCTTCCTAAACGACGCCCACAAAGACCTCAAGGCAGATTTTATCCTTGCCAACCCGCCGTTTAATGACAGCGACTGGAAGGGTGACATGCTTCGAGATGACAAACGCTGGAAATTCGGGGTGCCTCCAGTTGGAAACGCAAACTTCGCGTGGGTTCAGCATTTTATCTATCACTTGGCGTCTTACGGCGTCGCAGGCTTTGTCCTTGCAAACGGCTCCATGAGCAGCAACACCTCAAACGAAGGAGAAATACGCAAAAACATAATCGAAGCAAAACCCGATATTTTAGATTGCATGGTTGCCTTGCCCTCGCAGTTATTCTACAATACAATGATTCCAGCTTGCCTTTGGTTCATTGCCCGAGACAAAATAAACCACAAATTCAGAGACCGCAGAGGAGAAGTTTTGTTTATAGACGCTCGAAAATTCGGCACCATGACAGACCGCAGACATCGCCAACTTACCGAGGAAGATATCAAGAAAATCGCCGACACCTACCATGCATGGAGAGGCGAACCCATAAACGGGCAAAAGACGGAGTATCAAGATATTGCTGGATTCTGTAAAGTAGTAAAAGTTGAGGAAATAAGAAAGCAAGGACACATATTAACGCCTGGCAGATACGTTGGTGCTGAGGAAGAAGAGGTCGATGAGGAGTTTGACGAAAAAATGAAAAAACTCATACGAGCTCTTGCACAACAAACCGAGGAAGCAAACAAACTAGACGAGCAAATAAAAACGAATCTCGGAAAGATTGGCTATGTCTTTTAAGAAATACTCTTGTTTCAAGAAGACAAAGGTAGGGTTAATCCCTCAAGAGTGGGACGTTAAAAAATTTTCAGAATTACTCATGGATAAAACGCGCAATGGATTGTACAAGCCAAAAGAATTCCATGGGAGAGGCACGAAGATGATAAACATGGGCGAGTTGTTCGCTTACCCAAAAATTGCCGATGTAGAAATGGAATTGGTCGAGCTGACGGCATCCGAAAAAGAAAGATTTCTTGTTAGAGAGGGCGACTTGGTTTTTGCAAGAAGGTCATTGGTCGCAGAGGGCGCAGGCAAATGCTCACTTGTAGTTGGAACTGTTGAGCGAACCTTTGAGTCTTCGATAATTCAAGCAAGACCCGACCCAAGAAAAACCGTTTCTGAGTTTTTGTACTATTTTTTTCAATCCAATACCGGCAAGAATCAATTGGGTTCCATCTTACGGCAAGTAGCCGTCGCTGGCATAACAGGCACAGACTTAATGAATTTGGAAATACCCGTCCCATCTCTTCAGGAACAGCGAGCCATTGCCAGAACTCTATCAGTTATAGATTCCAAGATTGATTTAAACGAACGGTTGAACAAAACGCTAGAGGCTATTGGTGAGGCTGTTTTTAAGCGTTGGTTTGTTGATTTTGAGTTTCCCAACCAAGAAGGCAAACCCTACAAGTCAACAGGCGGAAAAATGGTTGATTCAACTTTTGGCGAAATTCCGAAAGGTTGGGAATTGGGAAAAATGGCTGATGTTCTTAACGTTTTAGAGACTGGATTCAGGGCCCTCGGGAGGGATTCAAGAGATTGAAGAGGGTATCCCCAGCATTGGGGCTGAGAGTATCGAGAGAATCGGCGTTTTCGATTTCTCAAAGACAAAACTAGTTTCAAAAGAGTTTTATCAAAAGATGCCTAGAGGGAGATTGGCAAATTATGATGTGCTTATGTACAAAGACGGTGGTCGCCCCGGTGAGTTTAAGCCAAAGATTACCTTAGTAGGGAATAGATTTCCATTTAGTGAATCCTGCATTAACGAGCACGTTTATCGTATTAGAGCGAATGAGCTAAGTAGCCAAAATTTCTTGTACTATTGGCTATCAACTGGTAGATTAAAGGAAGAAATGGCGAATAGAGCTACGGGCGTTGCAATACCTGGACTTAACTTGACGGAAGTACGTGATCTGCCAATACTTCTTCCAGGCAAAAATGTCCTTTGTGCCTTTGAAGAAATTGCAGCGCCCATGACTAATAAGATATTGCTCAATGCTCTGGAATCAAAGAATCTAGCGCAAATTAGAGACTTGCTTTTACCCAAGCTTATGTCAGGAAAAATCAGAGTTACCCTTAACAAAGAGAACTTGGAGGCTACTTGATGTCTAAAGCGATGACTGAGTCTGAGGTTGAGTATGTTTGTCTTTGTTTGCTTGGCGACTTAAACTATGCAGTTGCTTCTGGTCCAGACATTTCTGAGGGGGGTTTGGCTGTTGAGCGCGGGTATAGAGAAGTTGTACTTGTTGGAAGGCTCCGCGATGCTCTCAGGCGAATCAATAAGGGTGTTCCTGACTCGGCTATTGAGGAAGCCATAAAACGTGTTGTGCGAACGGACAGCCAGGATTTAGTGCAGAATAATCGGGCGTTCCATAAGTTGCTGGTTAATGGTGTGCCTGTTCAGTATAAGCGTGCAGACGGCAGCGTCAAAGACGATTCATTGTGGCTTGTTGACTTTGACAATATTGGGAATAATGATTTTTTGGCTGTTAACCAGTTCACGGTTATAGAGGACAGAGTTAACCGTCGAGCAGACATAGTGCTATTCGTTAATGGGTTACCGCTTGTTCTAATAGAACTTAAGAATCCTGCAGACGAGAACGCAAGCGTTTCCTCAGCGTACAAGCAGCTGCAGACTTACATGAAAGAGATTCCGTCGATTTTCCGCTTCAACGAAATCCTCGTTGCCAGCGACGGGACATACGCCAAAGCAGGAACCATCACTTCTCCCCAAGAGCGATTCACAGTGTGGAAAGACAGCGAGAACAAGAAACCCAATATTCCCTCTTCCGAGATTGAACTACTCATCAACGGCATGCTCAAGCCCAACGTTCTGCTTGATTTAGTGCGCAGTTACGTGGCTTTTGAACCTGAAAAGCAAAAGGACGGCAGCATCAGGGTTTCTAAGAAAATCGCTCAGTACCAGCAGTACCGTGCCGTGCGAAAAGCGATTGCTAAGACGGTGGCGGCAAGCAGGGAGGATAGGCGCGGCGGAGTGGTTTGGCATACTCAGGGTTCAGGCAAAAGCCTCACGATGGTTTTCTACGTTGGCAAGATGGCGGTTGAGCCAAAGCTGGAAAACCCCACAATAATTATGCTAACAGACCGCAACGACCTAGACGACCAGCTTTTTGACACGTTTGCCCGAAACCACGATTTACTCCGCCAAGACCCAGTGCAGGCGATGACAAGGCAAGATTTGCAGCGGCTGCTCAAGGTGGCTTCAGGCGGCATCATATTCACCACCATACAGAAGTTTTACCCAGAAGGCGACGATTACCCCCAGCTATCTGACCGCAGAAACATCATCGTCATAGCTGATGAAGCCCACAGAAGCCAGTACGGGTTTGGGTTGAAGGTCCCAAAAAACCTCGCCAAAGACGACCTCAAATACGGCTACGCCAAGTACATGCGCGATGCCCTGCCAAACGCAACCTTTGTCGGCTTCACGGGAACGCCGATTGAGAAAGCAGACCATAACACCAGAAAAGTGTTCGGCGACTACATCGACGTCTATGACATCAAACAATCCGTCGAGGACGGCTCAACAGTCGGCATCATCTACGAAAGCCGCCTAGCCAAAATCGAACTCAAACCAGAAGCACGACCCTACATCGACGAAAACTTTGAAGAAGTCACCGAAGGCGAAGAAGTAGAAGGCAAAGAATACCTCAAAAGCAAATGGTCACGGCTGGAAAAGGTAGTGGGCAGCCCCGACCGAATCAAACGGTTAGCGACGGATATTGTGGATCACTGGGAGAAGCGGCTTAGCGTACTGGACGGCAAAGCCATGATTGTATGCATGAGCCGCCGCATCTGCGTGGAACTACATAACGAAATTGTCAAGCTGCGCCCGCAATGGTATGACGCCGACGACAAGAAAGGCGTTTTAAAAGTTGTCATGACAGGTTCAGCCGCTGACGGACCCCAATGGCAGGAGCATATTCGCAATAAGCAGCGCCGCCATGAACTGCTGGACCGCATGAAGGACCCCTCAGACCCCTTCAAAGTGGTTATTGTTAGGGATATGTGGTTGACCGGGGTTGATGTGCCCAGTTTGCACACGATGTACATTGATAAACCGATGAATGGGCACACGCTTATGCAGGCAATCGCCCGCGTCAACAGGGTTTTCAAGGACAAGAAATCCGGGTTGATTGTTGACTACATCGGTTTAGCAACTGAACTGGAGAAGGCGTTGGCAGAGTACACCGAGGGCAACCGAGAACTCGCTAAAATCCCGCTAGAAGTCGCCGTTGAACGCATGATGGCACATTACGAAGCAGTCCGCGACATGTTCCATGGCTTCGACTACCGCCAATTCTTCACCGCTACACCCCAGCAACGCATGGGCATCATGATGCAGGCAATGGAGCACATCCTAGCTCAGCAGGACGGCAAAAACCGTTACCTCAAAGAAGTAACCAACCTACTCTACGCCTTCACCGTAGCCATGCCTCATGAAAAAGCAGTCGCAATCCGCGACGACGTAGGCTTCTTCCAAGCAGTCAAAGCAGCCATCGTAAAGAACACCGACACAAGAACCGTGCAAGAAGAAACCATGGATACCGCAATAAAGCAGATTCTTTCCGAGGCGCTGGTTTCGGACCGCGTGATTGACGTTTTTGCAGCGGCAGGTTTCAAAAAACCCAACTTGGAATTATTCTCAGACGAGTTTCTGGAGAATCTGCGAACGATGCCCCAGAAGAACTTGGCGTTTGAAACCCTCAAGAAACTGTTAAGCGACCAGATACGTTTCCAACGTAAAAAGAACCTGGTGCAGGCACGCAGCTTTGAGGAGCTCTTGGACAAGTCAATCAGGGCGTACATGAACCGCTCAATCGACACGGCGCAGGTTGTGCAGCAACTAGCCGATTTAGCTAAAACAGTGAAAGCGGTGAATGGCAGGGGAATCCCGCTTGGGCTCTCAGAGGAAGAAGTCGCCTTCTACGATGCATTGGCGGACAATGAGAGCGCTAAGCAGTTGCTTGGCGACAAAGTCCTAATGCAGATGGCGCGGGAACTCGTCGATATGATACGAAACAATGTTACCATAGACTGGACCATCCGCGACAATGTCCAGGCACATCTGCGAGTCATGGTTAAAAAGCTGCTTAAAAAGTACAAGTATCCGCCTGACAAACAGGAAAAAGCCACTCAAACCGTATTGGACCAAGCTAAACTGCTCTGCAAAGATTGGGCAGAAACCCAAAGCTAAACCTCACTTAATCCTCATCAACTTCAACTGCTTACTTTTCCGTTTTGTGTTTTGTATGGGTAGCTTGTTTGGGTGTTTGCGGGTTTTCAAGCAGGGGTTGCCGTTTTATATTTGGGGTTTGATTCCTGATGCTGGGGTTGGTTTTGTGATTTTTTTGATGGATAGCACAATGGCTGCGGACGCTAGGATCACAACGACGGCTAATGCTGTAGCCGTTGGGAATTCTGGTGTGGGTGTTGGGGTGGTTGAGGTTCCAGGAGTGATTGAAGATGTCGCCGTGGCCGATGGTGTTGGCGTGCTTGAGGGGGTGCTTGAAGACCCCGCTGCAACTGCGGTAACTGAGTCAGCCGTGTCCGTGTGAGCAATGAGGCTGGCTCCAGCTGGGTTGTAGTCCGAAAGGCTTGTTTGCAGTGCCAATCCCGCCGATCCTGTGCTTATAACGGTGAATTTAACGGTGGCTATAGTTCCGCTTCCGCTAAAACCAGTGGCTGGAGCAACTGATGTAGCTACAAGATCGTATTCTCCCGTGGCTTGGGAGGCATCAGCTTCTGCATAATAGATGGGATCGCCTGAGGGTGCATGGAGAACGCCGCTTGGGTTGGATTCAACGCCTAGCTGTGATGTGTTGCTTACGAGTTGTAGCACTGATGGGTTCCAGTTAAGTGTCACGTCGACCCCGTAAAGATTCTGCACGTTAGAAATGATAATTTGAACCGTTAAGGTGTCGCCTACATGCGGCTGACTGGCTGATGCCTCAGCTCTTACAACCGTGCTGTTTTGAGCTGAAACTGTAAAGATGAGATAGAACATAAGCAAAGCAAAAATGAATATGATGGCCATTTTTTTAGGCGTCATGGTATACCGGTGTTTCAAGTTGTTCACCTGTTACCTTCTTTAAGGTTCACTATTTTATCTCTCCCCTTCTTATACCTTGTTATAACTCCTTTTTTCTCCAAAGCCGCTAAAAGCTGGCTTGTTTTCGCTTTAGAAAACCTGCATTTCTCATTAATGTCAGATTGACGCATGCTGCCCCCGCTGGATTTGAGGACTTTTATGATTTTATCGTCTTCGCTTTCAAATTGAGTTGTTTCTGGAATAATCGTGGTTGTTTGAGATTTTCCATTTTTCCTTTGTCGTTTGAACGCGTAAAACCCCACGGAAGACAGCGTTGCTACTGCAGCTAAAATGCCCCCGACGATTGTGTACGTTTGCCAGCTTCCCTGATTGTTCCCATTCGGAGCACTTGTTAAAACAATGATTACTTTGCTTTCAACTAAATCTTGGGTTCGAGCCCAGCTCAACGTTTTGTCTGAATCATCGCGTTCGTATGGTGCAGGAGTAATCGACTTAACGCTGAAGGTTGCGGGGTAACTAATTTGCAGTGCCGCGTCGCCATAAAGCTGGCTGAAGAAATTATCGACCTGAAAGACATCGCCAAAAATGATTTCATTACCCTGAATTATGCTGAAGTTAAGCCACGTGAAAGAGTACGCGGTTATTTTAGAATCGGAAGATATCGTTGTATTAATTTGCACCGAGTTTTCATCCAGGCTCATTTCTCGATGGGTCACATTTGCCGCCGAATCTACAATGTTGAATGCTCTCTGATAAAAGTCTTGAAAAGTATCAACTGTGGCATTTACATCTGTGAAACTGGTTATTTTCCACAGTGCGGAGCCGTCACTGTTTATCTGAATTGAGTATTCCGCGTAGTTTTGGCAGTTTGCTTTGTAGAGCGGAGGCAGCAAGAGTAACAGCATGCATATGGCACAGCAAACGGCTATGCGGTGAACTTTCATTTTTGTTCCCATTAAAGAAAAGCTATGTAATATTTAAGAATTATAAATCTGCCGTATTTATATTCAATTCACCCCGCCGCATCTTTTCTTAACTTAACCGTTAACTTTGGTTCAACTTTTAGTAATCAGGCGTGCTAGACCGCTATTTAACTTTAAGAAACCCGTTATGGTTGACAAAAGGCAATTTAAACCTGAATGAACCTTAATGAACAAAAATGAACGTTTGCAATCGTTATTTTCCAAAAATAAGCCCAGAAACGCTTTTATTCCTAAACCAACAAGGTTTTTCAACGAAATAACCCAAAGTGGATGAAAAATGAACAAAAAAATTTCAGCAGTATTTGCAATCATAGCGTTAATTGCAGTTTGCAGCTCAAGCCTAGCAATTGGAGCTTCTGCTCAACCAGCCGTTCTTACCAGCCAATCTTCAACCGTTCTTAGTCCTACATTGTCACCCGCTCCAAACGTAGTCAGTTCGCGAAGTTACATACGCATAGACGGCACCATAACTAAATGGGGAACAGCTAGTGCAATAGGTGTGCTTCAAACTCAAGCCAGAGCAGCGCTGTTTCAAAACTCGAATACAAACCAGTTAGCTTCAGCCACTGCCATATGGACAACCAATATTTCCCGTCCAATTGCCGCTGTCAGGTCAAAAGAGAATTTCACTTACACTTTCTACGAAGCAAGATTAACTAATGCGTCAGTTTCAATTCTGAGCGCTAGTACAGCTGCCACCGACTATTTCCTTAACGGCACATGGAACGTTTTCACTGTATTAAGCAACGTAACGATAATCACAAATGCAGACGGACAAATAACAAACGTTCATCGAAGCTTAGACACCTCCATCCAAAAGGCATACGGAGAACTTAACGTGACAAACAACTGGAGCACTTTCACACTCGCAATAACTGGAATAGACCCATTGACAGGCACAGTCATACGGTCGCTTACAAGGCAAGTTCAATTCAACCCATTCAAAGTGACTGATGACTTAACAAGCAATGTCGTAACCAGGGCAGACGTAGCTGCAGTAGCGCAATCCTACGGATCCATGCCAGGATGGGGTAACTATGATCCCAGATTGGACGTTTGCGGTCACTTTAAGATAGATATAGCCGACCTATCAACAGTGGCGGCTAACGTGGGCAGCAGTTAAAACAGCTTGAAGCACAATCTTCATCCTTTACCCTTTTTTATTATTTTTGGCAGATTATCTTTAGCAATCTTTAAGGTTGATAATCAAATTTTAATTATCCTCTGACAGCAAAAAAAACCCAAACATTCCGCTGACTCTTCCGAACCTGTCATAATAGAAAAAAATTTTTGAAAAGCAAGCATCATAGCCATTAAAAGGGTTAAACTAAACAACAATCAGAAAAACGATAGCCCCATATAGAAGTAAGCGCGTTTTCCGTAATGCATTTAACCGTCAAAGCAGTGTTCTTGGGATTATGACATCCTCAGAAACTCCCCGAGCGGAAAAACCGAAATCTCCGCGTTCAAGACAAATTTTGAGGATTGTTCTTGAAGTAGTGTTCATGGTTGCTATTTTTGCAGCCTTACTTTATTACGTTGGCACAACTGTTCCGGCTAAGCCAGGCGTCCCAACGATTCTGAACGGTGTGGATTACCTCTATAATACATTGCTCACCATTAAGATACAGTATCTTCTTCTTGCTTTCCTAATGTATTTTGGAATAAATCTCCTCTTTACTGTACGGCTAAGGCGGGTCTTAAGCAAAGACGGCGTCAAAACATCATTTGGCAAAACACTCCTCGCTCAATATGCGGGAATGTTAACCAGCGATGTAACACCTGGACGCTCAGGCTACATTTTAACTCCCGCATACCTTAGAGACCAAAATGTTCCAGCATCAAAAGGGCTTTCAAGCGTCTTAGGCATACAAACAATAGAGTTTTTGGTTAAAGTAATCGGTGGAGTAGGAGCGGTAATTTTCTTAGTTAAAGTTGTGCCCCCAGCGAAATGGGCGCATTTTCGGCACTTTTGCAGGAATAAACGTGGGAATTCTCGTTGCAGGATTAGGTATCGCACTGATGCTTACGGGGGCAGGTCTATTGGCTGCTTTCACATGGTCACAAAGAGCCATCTCATTATTTGACCGAATAGCAAATTCCCGATTTCTTAAGAGATTTACAGGCGGCTTAATGGGGAAACTTGATGAATACAAGGATAGTTCTCGTAAAACTCACAAGGCAATTCCAGAAATAGGCATCTTAACATTTTTGTGCTGGATTCTGAAGGGTTTCGAATGGTACTTTTTGGGTTTAGCATTGGGAATTACACTTAACAGTAACCTTGGCATAGCATGGCTTGCTTTTTTCCTTATTCACCCATTAGTTACTGCGTTAGCTTTTGTACCAATAACACCAGCTGGTGCAGGTTTCCAAGAATTCGGCATAGTTGGCATCCTCACTTTTCTCTTTGGAATTGCCGCTGCTCCGGCAGCAGTGTTTGCATTCATGGCAAGAGGCTTGCTGATTTTTGAAGACCTTGCAGGTGTGCCGCAGATTGTAAAGTCAACCACCATTATTTTTTCCCGCAAAAAGCCCGGGGAACAGCTGGAGCCAAAACTTGGCGGTCCACCCCTAAACCCCATTTAGATTTAAGTCCTTGAGGTTTTATAATCAATAACTTTTTAACTGATATCAGATAGGAGTCGCTGTTGTGAACTCAGAGTTTACAATAAGGCAAATGATGCCAAGTGACACAGTCAGTGTTAAGAGAATAATAGATTTGTCTTTTTCAAGGTTTTTAGGTTTTTTTGCATTACACAGCTTAGGTGAAGAAGGGCAAGTGCTTGTATGCGAGGCGCAAGGAACAGTAGTTGGATTTGTTAAACTGATAAGCTTTCAGGTTGGCACTGCAAAGTTCGGCTGCATATTTTGGATTGCGGTTCACCCACAGTTTCGCCGAAAAGGCATTGCAAGCGCACTTACGAATGAAGGAACTCAACGGCTCAAACAAGATGGTGCAAAAGCAGTTTTCGCTTCCACTCAAAGGCGAAACACTGGTGCCTTGAGCGTATTGACCCTGAATGGTTTTCGAAGAATGAGTTTTCTGAAGCTCCGGCGGCTTTTTGGCTGGCGAATCTTCTCGTTATATAGGGATATTTGGCTTGCCCCAGGAGAAATCGTCTTGATGCATGATTAGCTCAAGCTTAAGGATACTGTTCTTTGGGCAAAACCGCCAGTGTTATATCTACTACTTTTTAGATCTGTTTCAGCAACCTAAAAAATAGCCTCCTATTCGCCACTTTTGTTATCCAAATTACAGGAAAGAAAAACTACGGGAAATATTCCGTAATGTTAAAATTTCTACTCTGCAATGATATTGGATAGTGATTTTATGCCAGAAATGAATTTTGAAGGAGTCGCCACTTGGAAAGGCGGAACCGAATGCCAGCTCTCCATTAAGGGAAAGGAGCTTATTACGGTCAGTCCACCACCCATGTTTGGCGGAAAAGAAGGCTACTGCGTACCTGAAGACATTTTCGCTGCAGCCTTAGCCTCATGCATCAACACGCTGTTTTTGTTAATTGCCAAGAACAGCAAGTTAGACCTCAAAAATTTGGAGACAAAAGCAGTTGTAAAAATGAACATTGAAGGCATGGAGAAATTAATCTTCACAGACGTGCACTTCACCATGAACGTGGGCTTGAAAATCGACAACGAACGAGAACGCAAAAAAGCAAACACTGTCTACGAGATGGCGCAGAAGATTTGTCCAATACGGCAATCTTGGGGCGAAGCTGTTCCAATAAGCTTTGAACTGAACTTTAAGTAAGTAAGTTTTTCGAAAGCCAATCTTTCTTTTTTTTGTTTTAATATTGTTTAAGTAATGAACACTACGCATTGAGCAGAAAATACGCATTAGCCTTAAATACAAAGGCTTTTCTATTTTGCAGTCGGTGGCATCGTTGAGCGGGTACAGTCATTACGCGGTTGAGCTTAGAGACGTAACAAAACGCTACAATGAGATAGTGGCGGTAAACAACTTTAGTTTAACCATAGAGACAGGTGAAATCTTCGGTCTTCTGGGACCTAACGGTTCAGGAAAATCAACCACCCTCAAAATGCTAATGGGTTTGGTTACGCCTGATAAGGGAAGCGTTACCGTTTTAGGGTTAGATGTTCTGAAGCAGCCTGTGGAAATTAAAGGTCTCGTCGGCTACGTTCCCGAGTCAGCTAACGTTTACGAGTTCCTAACAGGCATAGAATACTTGGATTTCATCGCGGACATTTACAGTGTCCCCACGGAAGAGAAGAAACAGCGGATAACCGAGTACCTTAAAGCACTGCAGCTTGAAGGCAGGGAAGGCGACATGATAAACAGTTACTCGGACGGGATGAAGAAGAAAATCAGCCTTATCTCAGCCTTCATTCACAAGCCCAAGCTTTTGATCCTCGATGAGCCGCTTAACGCTTTAGATCCGAGGTCGGCGAGGATAGTTAAGGATTTTCTGCAGCAACTGAAAAACCAAGGCGTCACCACCATAATGTCAACCCACGTGCTTGAAATAGCCGAGGCGATATGTGACCGAATTGGCATCATGTATCAGGGGCAACTTTTAGCGTTGGGCAACATGGATGACTTAAGAAAAACAGCAAGGATGCCTGGCTCAGGATTAGAAGATGTTTTCCTCAAGTTAACTGGTACCGAAGATTTGAGAGCTGTCGTTGAGGAACTAATGAAATGAACTGGAAGAATGTCCTGTACCTGCTTCGGGTTGAACGCAAATCTGGCAGGCTAATTAGAGGAATAAAAGCCACAAGGTATCGAGAAAACAGTTTCCTTGCTTATTGGCCTTACTGGGTAGCGGCAATAATCGGAGTACTTGGCGGTTTATTCGCGAACTATGTGGTGTCACTTGTTTATTCAGCAGGGGGGACAAGTGGATTACAGCCCTTAAACGTCGAAGCAATTGGCTTTTTCTCTGTGCTGCCGACTCTTGTTTTAGGCATCAGCATAGTATTATCGTTTTTCCAGCAACTCCAGATGGCAGGGAAGAGATCGAGTCAAGTGATGTATTGGCTGCCAATAACATGGCAGGAGCATACTTTAGCTTCAATCTTAGCTAACCTGCTAGGTTGGCCCGCGGCACTTGTTGCTGGATTAAGCTCTGGACTGATTGTTTTTTCAGCGTTTAATGGGTTAATTCTGCAGGCAATATTAACTATGCTCGTTCTGTTTGCTGCAGCGTTCTTAGGCAGCTCCTTAACCGAAATCGTGAGAGTTGTGCAAGTGCGTTTTACAGGCGCTGTCTACAAATCAAGCGGAAAAGCAGCCATATGGATTAGATTCGTCAGTACCCTAGTATACCTCGCAATATTCTACCTTATCTATTTTTACGTAATCAATCAAACAGGCGCTTTCATTACAGCCTTAACTGCAGCTCAAACCGCCGCTTGGTATGTGCCTTTTCTTTGGCCAGCCCTGATACTTACGTACATTACCAAAGACTTAATTTTACAAGGTCTCGTATTCGTAGTTTTATCGGGCCTTTTCATTGCAGGCTTGTACTACCTTGCTGTCGAATTAAACAAGCGGTTTGGTCTCTATGAGCCTCCAGCAATAACATTACAGAAAAGCGGCGTTTACTCGGCGAAAACGGGGCTGTTAGGCCGACTTGGCTTTTCTAGCGTTGAGGCAGCATTAATCCGAAAGGATTTAAAAGCGTTTACCAGACGCCAAGAGCTGCTATCTATCTACATTTTTCCAATAATCATAATTATAGTCGGCCTCTTCAATTCTTTAGGCATAAGCAGCGGCGGCTCCGCTTCTGCAGCTAATCCCTTCTGGGTTGCCTACATGTTTTTGGTGCCTGCTAGTTCTATGGCTATTTGGTTAGGGCAGATTATGATAGGTGAAGAAGGGCAAGTGGTCTGGCGAATATTTGCCTCTCCAATTTCACCCAAGAATCTGGTTAAAAGCAAATATTTCTTCATTATCCTATTTTCAATAATTATATTGGCGGTGACTGCGGCAATAGGCACAGTATTTTTCCATCCGAGCTTGCGAAAAACATTGGTAGCTGTCATTGAAGCTTTTCTCATGGTTCTGCCTATTGCTGCATTTTCGCTCCAAGTCGGTTTAAAATGGCCTGACTTTTCGCAGACTCGAAGGGCAAGAATGGTGCGCCAAGACTGGTCATTCATAGGTTTCATCATCTGCAGCATCGTCGGGGCTGTGGTAATCTTGCCTGTGCTTGTGCCCTATGCTTTATCTTTGCTTCCACAAAGTTATTCGTCGATTTTTGGCAATTCCATCAGCAATTTGACTCTGGCAATTGGAGTTGCCATAAGCGCTGCAATATCAGTTGCCTTTTCCGCCTTCTTCTACAGACTCAACATTAACGCTGCGCGTGACTTCCTCAGGAAAGCAGAAGTTTAATTTAGGCGGCTTAAGCCACCGATTTCCAAACATTTCACGGCTAATATCAGTCAGATTTAAAAGCATAAATAGCAAGTTAAGGTTAACTCGCTGGGATGGCTTATGGGGAACGAGGGGAAAGGAACCATATTTAAACGTAAAGACAATCGGTACCTGCTTTATCTCCCTGTCCGCGTCGTTGACGACAGCATGTTCCCGTTAAAATGCAACAGCTCAATGCCCGTTAAAGTCAGTTTCAACCCCAACGACGGCAAGTTAATTGTGGAAAAGTGGAAAGAGCAAAAACCCTAAAATCTCGTCGGCGGCAACTTTTATCTAACAGATTCAACATTTGTTTTTCAGTGAGTTTTATGAAGGATTTATCGGTAAAGAGCCCAGCGTTTGAGTCAGGCAAACCTATTCCTAAAAAATACAGTTGCAACGGCCAAGACATCAATCCTCCCCTAACCATTGAAGGCGTACCTAAAGAGGCGAAAACCCTTGTTTTAATAATTGATGACCCTGACGCGCCAAGCGGCACGTTTGACCACTGGGTCGTCTGGAATATCCCAGCGTCAACAACAAAGATTGGCGAGAACTCGGTTCCGGGAACAGAGGGAATGAACAGCGCTAGACAGATGGGTTATATGGGTCCGTGTCCACCTTCCGGCACTCATAGATACTTCTTTAAGATTTATGCCTTAGATACGGAGCTTAGTTTACCTGTTGGGTCAAAAAAGAAAGACGTTGAAAAAGCCATGCAAAGCCGCATCTTAGCTAAGGGCGAGTTGATGGGGCTCTACAGCAGGTAAACTTTGCCTGAAGTTTGTTATTGTTCAAGTTTCCCGATTTTCTTTTTTTAACGGTACCCAAAATGTTAAGTTGCTAAGTGATTACTGTAGCAGTTGGTTGAGCAACTTGAACCGCAAATACGCTATGTTGGCTGCTGTGTTGCTTATTGTGTTGATTGCTGTATCGCTCTTTTTTACTGTTAACCTGTCCAGCAAGCAAGTTTCAGCTAGGCCCTTTTATTTTGGCGTTGAATATGCTTACGGCAATCAATTTAGTCAGGTAGAGGCTTTAGCGGATAAAGTTAGCAATTACACTAATCTCTTTGTCATAGGCTCAGTTGATTTAACATTTAACCAAACAGCCCTGGATGAATCCTGCGATTACCTCTTTAACTCAGGACTGCATTTCCTTGTTTTATTCACGTCATTCACCTCGTACAATTACTCAATTTTTGACTGGATGACCAATGCAACGCAAAAGTACGGCGGTCAGTTCTTAGGCATCTACAAAATCGATGAGCCAGGCGGGAACCAGCTGGATAGAGGAAAATCAATGATCATAAATGACACTGCCAGTTACCCAGACAACGCCACTGGCTACGCTGAGGTAGCCCAGAGCTATGTTGGCAACTTATCAGGAATGGTTGGTTACTACTTTAGCTTCACGAACAAAATATTCACTGCCGACTACGGGCTCTACTGGTTCGATTACGCGGCAGGGTACACCAATATTTTAGCTGAGTTTGTTGGAAACGAAAGCAGACAACAGATTATTGCGCTAGATAGAGGCGCGGCGCAGTCATTCAACAAAGATTGGGGCGTTATAATTAACTGGAAATATAACCAGTTCCCATACCTTGAAAATGGGACCGAATTATACTCTGACCTCTCCCTGGCGTATAGTGCAGGCGCCACATACGCAGTAGTTTTCAGCTACCCCACCATCAACATCAGCGATTATGGCACATTAACCCAGGATCACTTTGACGCTTTAGAAAAACTCTGGAACAAAATCCACAGCAACCCAGGCAGCTTCCCGTCTTACAATGCTGAGGTGGCGTATGTTGTGCCTAAAGACTATGGGTTTGGCTTCCGCAACCCCTACGACAGCATTTGGGGTTTTCCCGCTGACTCTCTATCTCCAAAAATATGGAACGACACACAAACCCTGATAGCCCAGTACCATAACAACTTAAACATCATTTACGATGACCCACAAATTATCGGGTCAAAACTGAGTAATTACACCAAAGTTTTCTATTGGAACCAAACAATAACGTAACTTTAAACTAACAATGCGGGATATTGGGTAAAGCCTTTAAACGAAGTACAGCATTTAAGGAACCGTCTGCATGTTCACTGGAGAAGGGAAAACTCGCATATCGGAAAAGAAAACAAGCAATGAAACTGCATCTTTGCCCTCGCTTGACGCGTCAGGAATAGCAGAGTACATCCGCTTTGATTGTTGCCCCCGATACTTCAAACTCCGCTTTGAAGATACTGAAGAGAAACATAGGAAATGGCCTGAAGCATTCCATAAGCCGCTAAGCCCCTTATTATTTACTGCAGGCAAACAGTTAGAAGAAAAAACGGTGCAAGAGCTAAAAACTAAAGCTGCTGATTATCAAGATTTCACTTGTTTTGACCCTAAAAGGCAGGTGGGTAAATGGGATGAGGCTTGGCCAAAATCGCTTCACGCATTAACGCAAATAGTTGAAAACGCATTTTCCGCCAAACCAGAGGCAGAGTACAAGCCTGTTTTGGTTTATCAAGCTCCCATGATGGGGCATATCGGTTTATGGGACATAAAAGGCATAGCTGACTTAATCGCGGTATGGCCAAGCAGAAACGGCAAAGTTAAGGTTCGCATTTTTGAAATAAAATCCTCTTGGAGAGAGCAGACCGCCCACCGCATACAAGTCGCCACCTACGTGCTTCTGCTTACGGAAGCGTTGGGAAAACTTGCGTCTAAAATTGAGTTTGAAGGCGGCGTGATTAACAAAGAGTCAGATTTAGAAAAGCTTGAACCCCAAGAGCTCCCTTCGTTTAGACTTGAACCATTAATCCAAGATATTCAAAGGCTTCTGAGCGAAAACGGTGAGCTTTACCGAATCCACAAAAAACCGCTGCAGAAAAGTGGAGTATCAGCTTTCTTGGCGGTGTGATAACTGCGGCTATAACGAGTGTTGTGTTGTCTGCTCTGTTGAAAGCGAAAGTGTTGCGTTGCTGAATTTGACAAGGGGCGAGCAAAAGGCTTTGAGTCAACAGGGGATTTTGCGGCTGGAAGACCTTGCACGGTTAAAGGCCGTGCCTAAACCTGAAGACCTGCGCCCCTACAATTTTGGGGAAATCCCAGCTTTAGACCAGCAAAAAGTCCAGTTGCTATCTTCCGACCCTGTGATCGGTGGCAAACTTGACAAATTAATCCAAAGAGCTCAATTCATGCTTTCGACAATTCGCCCAAACAGTCCTTTTGCAAATAAGGTTCGCTGGATGCCTTGGCTAACAGGCACTGGCTATGGAACCTTGCCTGAGGATAGCCCGCAGGAAGGAGTGGATACGGCGCTTTCTTTTAGACCCGATGGAATGGTCCGCGTTTACTTTCATATTCAATGGGATTACCTGCTAAACATCATTTCAATGATTAGCGCCAGAGTAAGCTGCACAAGATATCGTGGGCAATCGATAACAATTTCAAAAATTGTTAGTTCCCTGCCCAAGGAACAGAAAGAAGCGGTAGAAGAAGAAAGAAACCTGCTGGAAGCATTCTTCACAGAACTCACAAAGGCAATCAATCGCGTCGCAGTTGAGGTTGGAAGCCCAGATGAGGCGCCAATTCACCTTTACTTCTACACCAGACAAGAGCGAGACCACTTGATGGAAGCAGTTCGTCGCCACTCACTTTACATGACGACCGCTCACGCGGTGCAAGACCTTTTGGGGCTAAGACAAGCAATTGACCAACCCATGTTCTCCATAATTCAAGACGAAATCATGCTGAGAAAAGCTGTCGGGTACCACAGTACGGGGCTTTTGCCTGTTCTTAAGCAATGCTGCTATTTTGATGCTAACCAGTGGACGGTTAACCGCAAAGACGGGTCACGTTTAGATTTACGGTTGGCTTTTCGTGATGGCTTCTTTAACTTTGAAATGCCATACACACGTGCGCCTTCAGGGTCAATGTCCTTCATACTTAACGCTGACGATAGAAGGCAAAAAGAAGGATACTATCCAGCAAGAGCCCGTTTTGGAAACCAAATTCCCATCGAGTACATTTGGGGCGCAAAAGGTCGACTCGACAGCAACCAAGTGAATAACCTTGACAAAATAATGGTTGAGAAACGTTTATGGTGCGATTACCCCAAAAAAACTCGCAGAATCAACGACGAAGATTTAATTTTGCTTGGCAAAAACCTTTGTTTGGCTCTTGAATACATCGAACGCTCGCTTAATATACGCAATCGCAGGCTAGGCAAAAAACCAATCAACATCCCAAAAATAACAGAGTTCACATTGGGCTGCTCAACGCTGGAGAGAAGCTGCCGCGAATTTCTGGACTTGGAGTATTTTGCCAAACGCCAAGAACTATATCAGCATTACGCGCTACTTCCCTGTCAGCGCGTAGCCAACGGCAGATCAGTGATTTTTGAGTGCCTAAGCGCAGAGGAGTTTGATCATGATTTTGTGGTTACGGGCAAGCTGATTTATGAAGGGCTTGGGTTACCGAAGTCAGAGTGTCTTGTTAACGCATGCAGAGTTAAAGGGTCGGATGATTCAGGCTCAGGCGACTGGATGGTTGCCACAGAAATAAGAGTAAATGAGCAGGGACAGTTTGAAGAAACCAAGTTAAGGTCACCCTCGCATGTGGAAAAATCCGCCCGCGTTATCGTTGAAAAAGTTGATTTACGAAAAATGGAGCTAACCCTCAAAGTGGTGAGTTGGCCCAGCGGCAAAAGCAGGCGGTACAGCACTTGGCATGACCTCCCAACTACAGATAAAGAAAAAGCAGGCAACAGTAAACATCTGCAGCTGTTTGAAGTGGGACGCAAATACATTCTAGATGAATTAGCCGACGACATTATTTCGGAGCGGGCAGCTAAATGCTTAGATTACGCAGCCAACAACGAGTTATATTGCTTACTCGCGGGGTTTTTGGCGGGCACAAAACCGTCTCAGCACATGGCGTTACCTGAGGAACATGCTGCGGCTTTCTTAAGTTGGGTTGAACACACAAAGTTTCCGCCTAAACCGGAACAGAGCCGTTTCATTGAGCGGGTTTTTGGAGGGGAGCAGGTTGTTATGCTTCAAGGTCCCCCTGGCACAGGTAAAACTGAAACCTTGCAGTTAGCGGTGCTTGCCCACGTTGCCGCTCATAGAGCAGTCGGCAGGTGTCGTGTTTTGATGGTTGCGCCTACTCATAAGGCAATTCACGAATTTGTTAACAAGTTAGCTAAGTCTTGGCGCCGCTACCGCAAAGAAGGCGGCAGTGACTTAAATGACCTCGGAATTTACCGTGTTTTAAATAACGCTGTCTCAAAACCAGTTGAAGGCGTCATATACGTCAACTACAACGAAGACGAAGAGGCTGTAGCTGAACTAAAAGACGCGCTGTCATGCCAAGGCAAGCTGGTTCCCGATTCAAACGGCGCTTTTCCGCTGGTTCTGTGTGTGACGCCGCCTGGCTTGTACGGTCTCATGAAGAAAATCGGCGGTAAAGAGCCCGCTTGGGACGAAGGCTACTTTGATTTGCTAGTGGTTGATGAGGCAAGCATGATGCGGCTTCCCGAGTTGATTCTTTCAGGCGCATTTGTCAGCAAAAACGCCCAAATTCTGGTGGCAGGCGACCATAGGCAGCTGCCTCCGATTCAAGCGCACAACTGGGAAAAAGAAGATCGGCGAACTATTGAGGAGATGGCTTCGTTCCTCTCAGCTATGGATTTCCTTCGTTTACTGCGCCAAGAAGACCTGGGCATAGAACACATTAAATCCCCTCCGAAAGCCGATATTCCAACCGAACGCCTAAGCGAAACCCACCGATGCCACCAAGTAGTCACGCAGTTTCTAAAAGATTGGGTTTACCAAAAAGACGGAATTGAATTTCGTTCCGATCAAACTCAAACTCTATCTTCTGCGGCTCCTTCAACCGAGGGGTTGAAAGTGGTTTTGGAGCCTGAGAACATTTTCGTCTTAATTGTTCATGATGAAATGGAGAGTTTTCAGTCCAATTTGGTTGAAGCAAAAATTGTCGATGCACTAGTTCGCAGTGTAAAGCCCGAAGGAATCGGCATTGTCACGCCACATAATGCGCAGCGGGGAGTTGTCAAGAATTTGCTGCTTGACGGATACGAAAATGTGCGGGTTGACACGGTTGAGCGGTATCAAGGCGGAGAAGCCGACTTCATCGTTATATCCTCAACCGTAAGCGACCCCGACTACGTTCGCTCCGAAAGCGACTTTTTGCTAAACCTAAACCGCATAAACGTCGCCATCTCCCGAATGAAAAAGAAACTTGTCATCATCGCAAGCCGAGCCATCTTCGAGTTCATGCCCCAAGACGCCAAAGACTACGATAAAGCGCTGCTGTGGAGAGGCATCGCGCAGACCGTCGGTTACACCGCCAACAGCAACCCCCAATGGAGGGGCACACTGACGGAGTTTTTAGGGAAACCGGCGTCTGAGGTTGAAGTTCAAGTTTACGCTAAATCTGGCAAAAGCGAATAGCGACGCAACTTCCCGAAATTTTGCGGGACACTTTGACGTATAGTTGGGGCGTGAATTGCTGTTTTTTGAGTCTATTTGGCTCTTATAGATGTGCCTATTTGGAAGGGTGTAGCGGTTCTACAGTTTTCCATAAGAAGCTTATCTTATCCAAAACCTATAGAGGAGTGACATCTAAATGGCTCCAATAACAAAGCCCATGACCCATATTTCCGCAATAACTGAAGTTTGAATAACCTACCGCCTTGGATGGTCAAGTACATAGGGTTAATATTATTTTCGAATAAGACCCGACTATGGCAATTTATCCGATGCGTGAGTGAAACACCTACGTTCAATTAATAGAGTTCGAAAAAAGAAGGTTAAGCAGTTATGAAAAAGCAGTAACCCATTTTACATTTTACAGGTAAACACGGTAATACTGAAATTCAAGCTAAAAGTGAAGCAGAGGGCTTATTTTACTGAGCCTTTTCGTTAGACTTCAAATATTGTTCGGCGATTTTCTCAGATTTAGATATGCAAGTTGGTATGTCATCTTTCTGTTCAGCCATCATTGCAAACCATATCTGATTAGTAATTGCGTGTGCCACATAAAACAAATCATAGTCTTTCTCCGAAAAACCTGAAACATTATGCATGTTATTCCTAATTTTCCTTGCATCATTCAGAAGTTTGAACGATGACTCTTTAAGGATTCCCTCATCACGAAGATAAACAATTTTGTTATAGAAACTGTTTAGCGTTTTTTTATTTGCTCTTAAAGCCTCTTCATCAACGCAATCAACATACTTCCCGTCAACGTTCTTAGTTAGATTGTAAACAAATTTTTTACCTTTGAAAATGCCTGTTTTCTTCATTACCATCTGAGTAACTTCTGATTCTACTTGTCTCCAATCGGCGAACGGAAACGACAATAAATATTCTATGGTTGGTTCAATTAGTGCCTTATATTCTTGAAAGCATCTATCGCAGAAATTCAATTTTGCCTTTTTTCTCAGTTCTTCAATAATTCCCATTCTAATCCTTACCTCATCTTTTTCGTATCCCTTATACTTCTTTGCATCTTCAGCTTTAATTGGCGTTTTTTTCACCTCGCTCTATTTGTTATTTTCAGGTTACTATAGTAATTAGGTTTATTTGCGATTTTCCTTTCTTAAAAATGTAACAAATATGTAACAAAACACGTTTATGCTGGATTATTTGAAGCGTCTGTTTTTAAGTCAAGTCAATATTTAAACCAAAATGTTAATTTCATGGTCAAAATCAAAAAACGACTATGCTTTTTCAATTCATCTAAAAACGACATTACGTTTTCCTTCTTCTGCAATGCGTCTTATGTCATACATATCAAGTTTGGCAGTATCCGTAATTATTACCTTTGTATTTCCCTCAACAGCCGATTCAACAAATCGTTTCAACTCATATTCATCAAAATCATTAGCCGATACTTCTATGCTAATTCCATCCTCTAACAGTTTCTTTATTTCGTACTCATCTCTTGGCATAGACTACTTCCTGAGAGTCTTAATCTCTATCTTTTGCTTTATGTTGTTTGAAGTTATAAGATTTGCTCACAAAATAGAAACGCTTAAAACAACTCCTCTGGGGGTCTAAATTTCAAGGCACATAAAAAAAGGGTCAAAAAAACAAAACCTTTCTAAAATTAGTTAAAAACTGCTTTAACATCGGTTTCAATTAATTTTAATAATTGCTTAAAAAAGCCTAATAAAAACGAATAATCAACCAAAAAATAAACCCTAAAATAAAACCTAAAAAATAACCAAAAAGGTTTCAACTGTAAAAACCCTAATTCGTTAGAGGTTTAACGGTCACAGTGTAGCTTCTCTATAGGGGGTAGGCGGTACGAAAAAAAGAAAAGAGAGGGTGGGAAGTTTAGGACAGGTTTACTTCTGCGATTTGCGTCAGGTCTGTTAGGCTGTTTAGTTGTATTTCCGCGTTTGATACGGTGTAGAGTGTATTGCCGATGTACAGTGACCTTGTTATAAAGTTGTTTTGGCTGTTGTAGTAGGCTGAGCTGTCAGTTATGAATCCTTGGCTGTCCAGCAAAGTCGAGTTCAGCTGCGTCATGGTGCCCTTCAACGTGAAGCCGCCGTTTACGCTTAGGTTGAAGACGTATGCTCCCTGCCAATATTCTTCTGTGTTGCTGCTGATTATGACGCCTGGCCGAGGAACTGGCGCTGACGGCGGAACAACATTGGAACTGCCCGTGTTGCCGCCCACAGTGGTGTTGTAGTAATAGTTGTCTATTGAAACGGGGATAACTAGCAGCTGCTTTTGCAGGTCAAAGAGTATAGCTTTCGGGTCATTAAGCGCCGAGGAACTTGTATAGTTGCCTTCAACTACATAGTTTGCTATTTCTGTCGGGTTGTTGATGTCGGTGACGTCGAAGAGTGAGAGTTTGAGAGTGTTGCTTTCTATTCCTGAGCTGATAGTTGTCTCTTCCCCTAAACCTATAACGTGGTTTTCATCGTAGGGCTGCAGAAAGCTTGAGTAGCCTGGGATATTTAGTTCGCCAGCCACTTTTGGCGCTTCTGGATTGCTTAGGTCAAGTACGAAGAACGGGTCAGTCTGATGGAACGTTACAAGGTAACCCCTATCACCCATAAAACGTACGGCATAAAGGTTTTCGTTTTGTGCTAAACCTTCAAGTTTGCCGACAATGGTTAAGTTGTTGGAGTTTAACACGTAAACGTTGTTCACTTGTGTAGTATTGTACCAATTGGTCGCTACCCTGAAGTAGCCGTTGTACTCGTCCATTGAGTACTGGTTAATGGTGTAGCCTGGCACGCTGCCTTGCGCTTCAAAAGTTAATTGTGTTCCGTTAATGCCAACGCGGTAAATCGAAGTGTACTGCCCGCCGTCGGTCCATGTCGGATAGGTTACGTACATGTTGTTTTGGGAAACGTACATTGTGCTGGCTCCCCCCATCATGACAGTCATGTTGGTGGGCTGACGTGTGTCGTTTGAGACGTCGATGCCGAAGAAGCTGGTGAAGGTGTAGTAGCTAGGCACAACCATGTCAGTGTAATAAACAGATGTTGGCGCAACGGCAATTTCGGCGTTGCCGTTGTAAATTGCTGGAAGAGTAACGTTGTTATTGTAGTCCATTGCCGGTTGGCTGACGACGGCGTAAACGTAGTTGCCAATCATTCTGGAGTCAAAGTAGCTTCCGGTGACAGTAAAGTTTCGGGTTAGAACAGGGTTAGTTTTGTCTGTTATGTCGTAGACGTTAATGTAGGTGTAGACGTTTGATTGATACGCTGGTATCATTGGCATTGCAACAACTCCTGAATTTGGCGTAGAGACAGCTCCAGTGGCAAGGGGGTAAGCGTAAAATTGGTATTTGCTAGCAATAACTACGAGTTTGTTGCCGTCCTGGCTTAGGAATAAGCCTGCTGGCTCGGTGTCGTTGCCGAGAAGTATCTTTGATACGACCTGCGGGTTTTGCGGGTCAGCATTTACGATGTAAACAGCATTGCTTGTTTCTGGGGCGTAGCCACCAAAGTAGTAACCTGGGTTCTGGGTTGTGGATACGGTGTAGATGTATTGGCCATCGGTCTTTACTGTGTCTGCCTCATCAACCCCGGCGACTTGAACATTAGTGGTTGAGAAACTTTCACTTGTCGAAACGGTAGAAGGCGTATTTTGTGAATTACCCGTTGCCGCTGAAATCGCAGATGGCACAGCCGTTGGCGTTGGGGCTTGTTCGCCGAAAAACTGAGAGTCTAAAGGTCCCCCAGCAAAAGAGGCGCCTCCTTGAGAAGTATTATTTATGTAGTTTTTGAGTTCTTGCAGAGAAGAGAAAGTTTTCATACCCGACACAAAAGGCGTCTGGTTTGGCGGAAATATAGTTGGAGCTGCGCCGAAAACGTAAATCAAGCTGACTAAGATTATGGCTGAGAGTACGGCTACGGCTCCGTAAATTTTTGTTTTTTTCTTAATTTCTTTCTGAACCATGGCTTTTTTCTCCTTGATAGATGTTAAGTTAACGTTTTTATTTTATGCTAAGCCCGCGAACAGGCTGTTCTACTTTTTAGAATGGCCTCATTGCCCATATTCGGTATGCTTCATACCAGAATATTGCGCAGACGATTGCTCCAAATGAGAGTATGAATAGGTTATCTCGGGAGAAACCGTTAAACAATACAGCCAAATAAGCGACATAGAACACCGTGGAGAATACTGCGTAGAAGAAGTATCTTGGAAAAAGCAGTTTCCCCAACTTCACATAATGGCGAAGCACACCAATCTTTACTTCACTAACCAGCGAATAGTGGCCGCCGATTTCCTGCTTCTGCACCAAACCCAACTCGCGCAGCTGCTCAAGATGGTGAAAAGCAATGCTTGGACTGCTGAAATGCAGGGCACGCTGGACCTCACGTACACCCACAGGCTCGCCTTTTTTGAGAAGAAACCAGTAGACTTTCCAAGCTTTACCCCGTAGTGCGTACTCAAGCTCTTTTTCGTCGCTCTCATTCAACAGGCTGAGCCCTCAGGGAACATACAATTTGCTTGGAACATATAAGTCCAACTATTAGACGCTCTGTTCTAATAAGTAGTTGGCTGGTTGTAACCGTATGTTATTTGTTAAAGTTTTTTTCTGCCCGGTTTTGATATGGTGTGTTTTTTTGGCTTTCTTTTCTTTTTCCATAACAATCCCTTGCATCTATGGAAGAAATAGTTAGCGAGTGAAAGAAACTCCAATCCATCGGGCTGGGTTTGGCAAGAATAGGCTTTATCGTTTAATTAAGTTAAACTCAAAAAGGAAATGGGGTTGAGAGAAGAAACGCTTTTTCTTCTTCAAGTTGTTGATTTGTTGACTGTTTTGTCTGCTGTTATTCGAAAAAACAGAAACATCCGCATCACATATTCAAGGCTTCTATCCTCGAAATTTTTTGAGCTTTTTTCCAAATAGTTTCAAAATAGTCTTGGATTAAGTCCACGAAATATTTGTTGTTAGACCACAAGGAGGGGAATTTATTTGGTAAGTCTTCCTCTGTTGTACCGATTACGATTTCTTTCCTATCGTAGATTCCGAAACTAGCTTTCATCGGTTCCCGAAGCTCCTTCAGGCTGAAAGTTGGATATTTGCTGAATACTTTTAATTGCTTCAGGTTTTCTGGAAACTCTCGGGATGCATCTAAGATCAGTCTGCAGTTAACTTTTCTGGCTAACGCTGCTTCGATAGCTTGTGAATCTGTCATCATCCAGAATAGCATTTTTCGCCTCCCCAAGAGGCAAATGCACTCCCTGGCTTCAGTGATCATTTTTCTTGTTCTGCTAAATACCGTTTCTTTTTCTGGGATAAACATAAACTCTATTTTGCAATCAGTTTTTTCTTCTTCGCCGTTTTGCCTGAAAGCCGCGACTAGAGCTCGTGTTTCTTTCTTAAGTTCAGCCGTTTTCTCTTCTCTTTTGAAAATTAGCCTATCAAGACATTCGCTTAGGGGTATCGCTTGGAACATTTTCGGTTCATTTACTATTGTAATAACGAATCCGTTTTTTCCAAGCTGGGATAACACGCGATAAACGTCTGACCTTGCAATTCCTGAATTCGAAGAAATTGCTTGTGCCTCCATACATTTTGATTTCGCAAGTGTCAGGTAGATTCTAGCCTGTGGGATGGTTAAGCCTAATTCAGTCAGTACAGCGATGTTTTTATCAGATACATTTTCATTGGCGATATCCACTGGCATCATTCACCTTAAGGCTTCGAATATAGTTCTAAGTCTCTGTTGCTGTAGCAATTCTAGCGGGTAATGTGACTCTAACTCTTTATCGTTATAAATGTTTGTTAAGAAAGACCAAGTCGCATTTTATTACTAAATATCGTGGAAATTTGAAAGCATAACGACAACAACATTGAGCCTTTTTGTGCGCAGCCAAATTATTTTTTTTTTAACATATCTTCGTTCAATTAGTTATCATAATCAAAAAACAAAACATACTGAGTTGGAGGTTGGTTTTCCACTTACAAGCTATTAAATATGCAATGAACGAACTAGAAAAAGCCTCAAAAAAGGCAAAAAATAAAATAAAAAAAGGAAAATGATAAAAATGAAATTTGCTAAAAACAAAACTTCAGCTATTGCGATCGCTATAATCCTTATATTTTCAATGACGGCTTCAATGATGTTAATGCCAAACGTTAATGCGCATACTCCACCATGGACATATAATACTTGGATGTATATCGCTGTTACAAACAACGTTTTAGGAGTTGGTCAGCAAGAGGGGTTGACTTTTTGGCAAAATAACTATCCGCCGACAGCAAGTGGCGAATTTGGCGACAGGTGGACTTTCACGGTAAACGTGGTGAAGCCTGACGGAACCAACGACACGCTAGGACCCTTCAAGTCCGATCCAGTGGGCGATTGTTACACAACATACGTGCCTACCGAAGTAGGCAACTATACTGTCCAAGCTTACTTCCCTGGAGACAAATTAACCGGTCTTCCTACTCAAAACGGGCTGCCACCAACCGCCGTTAACGTCAACGACACTTATTTACCCAGCGTAAGTGCCCCACTTACATTCACCGTAACGCAGCAACCACTAGCTCCATGGTCTGAGGCTCCTCTTCCAACAAACTATTGGACCGTCCCAATAAACGGTGCAAACAGAAACTGGTATACGCTGGCAGGAAACTGGCTGGCTGGTGCCGCTCAAAATGTTGGCCCAACAACTGTGTTTGGCTACGGTACAGGACCAGAAAGCGCTCACGTGATGTGGACGACTCCGGAATGGAACGGAGGAATTATGGACGCCCGGTTTAATGATGTTAGCTACACACTGTCGCACTACGAAGGTATAACTTTCACTCCGCCGATAATTCTCAATGGATATATCTACTACAACGTTAAGACGGACCCACATGAAGGTTGGTACTGCATTAGTCTGTATGATGGCAAAACAGCGTATTTCGAAAACACCACTGGTCCAGTAACGGGAGTTAGCTCATCTTCTTCAGGAAGCATCGCAGGCGGTTCACTGGCATTTGGCCAGATACTTCAGATCATAAACCCGAACCAAAAAGGAGGCTTCCCATACTTATGGAGCACCACTCCGCCTTCGCCCCTGACTAACACATGGATGATGTACGACGCCTACACAGGAAACTACATCTGCAGCATAGCTAACGTGACCCAAACAGTTACAACCCCTGATAAAAGGACTGTAACTACTGGAGCGACAGGATCTTCTGTTTACGGTGCAGACGGAAGCATACTAAGATACAACATCGTCAACCTCGGAACCACCGCAGCGCCCCAAGACTATTTGCAAGTGTGGAACACAACCCAAGCTATCTGGTGGAAAGGTACCGAAGCTATGTATTTCGCCGGGGACATGTCTGGCTTCGCAGCCAATAGCTATTGGATGTGGAGACCTGGCAGCAACGTAACTTATGATGGAAACAACGGGTTCACATTGAACGCGTCAATACCGGCTGTACAGGGCAGCATCCTTGCAGTGCGGGAGAATCAGTACGTAATCGGTGGAACTGCAGGAAGCAACAACGAGCAAGGGGTCACTCAGGGCAACTTATGGGCTTTAAATCTGAAAGAAGTTAACGGGCAAATCACTCCAACACTGCTGTGGAACATCACCTTCACACCGCCATCATCCGCAGGCAACAAAACCATAACCATGGGAACTGTAGATCCAGAAGACGGCGTTTTCCTCTTTCAATGTGGGCAGACAATGCAACGGTGGGGCTACAGCCTCGCAACAGGACAGCCACTATGGGGTCCAACGGCAAACGAACCAGCATATAACGACTTAAATTTCTACACGCTGACCAATATCTATGAAGGTATGTTACTGACCGAGGGTCTCGGTGGAGTCTTAATAGCCTATAACATCACAACAGGACAACAAATGTGGAACTACACAGCTACACAAGTCGGCTTTGAATCTCCCTACGGCAATTACCCGCTCTGCATATCCTGCATTGCTGACGGAAAAATCTATCTAGGGGCCACTTTCTGGGGGACTAATCCTCCATGGCGCGATTTCATACGCTGCGTCAACGCTTCAAACGGAGTGTTACTGTGGCAAATGCTATGTTGCGATAGGACAAGCGGCATCGCGGGTCAACTCTATGTCTCAGACGGCTATCTTGTAGGCTTCAACTACTATGACAATTCAATATACTGCTGGGGCAAGGGACCAAGCGACACCAAAGTAGAAGCACCACTAAATGCTATCGCAGAGGGATCCAGCGCAATAATCCAGGGCACCGTCATGGATACCTCACCTGGCACGACACAACTGGCACAGGCAGCAGATTTTCCAAATGGAGTTCCAGCAGTATCTGATGCGAGTGTAGAATCGTGGATGGAATATGTGTACGAGCAACAGGCAATGCCCACTAACGCAACTGGAGTTCCAGTATCATTAGACGCCATTGATCCGAACGGCAACTACATCCACATCGGCAACGCCACAAGCGACCTAAGAGGCATTTTCAGCTACGCGTGGATGCCTCCAAACGTCCCAGGCAAGTACACCATCATTACCACGTTTGCCGGGTCTAACTCTTACTGGCCATCATCCGCAGAAACCAACGTGGTCGTTTCAGCAGCACCAGCAACACCCGCTCCAACAGCTGTACCGTTAAACGAATCAACGCTTGAATCATCACTCATGTCCTACGTAGTCATCGCCTCAATCGCCATAATCATCGCCATCGCCATAGTCGGCTTACTATTGCTCAGAAAACGCCCATAAAACCAACAAAAAAATCAAATCTTCCCCTTCTTTTTTTTTGCACGAGCGTGTTACGCGCACTTATGGTTACTTTTCAAGTTAGCTTACATTGACTATAGGGTTGTGTTTGCCAAGAATAGGCTTTATCGTTTAATCAAGTTAAACTCAAAAAAAGAAAGAAAGGGTTGAGAGAAGAAGCGCCTTTTCTGCTTTAAGTTGTTGATTTGTTGTTTGCTTTGCCGGCTGGCATTCCAGGAGGCAGATCAGGGAAGTTTGAGCTGACTCTTTGTTCAGCGACGATTGCTGCTTCGTCAAGTATTTTTGCTGCGTCCTCGTTTACAGTGTTGAAGTTCAGTGACATTCCGCTGCTTGTTCCTGCTTCAAACATTAAACCGCTCAGCATGTTGCCGATGTCGCCCAATTCATTTTCTGCTTCAGGCAAAACTCCGCCTAATCCAGTGCTGACGCTGCGTAGTACTCCGACGCATGGTCCCAGTGCTGCGACGACGTCTCCCAGCTCGGACACTGTCTTTATGCGGAGTGATACTTGGTCTAATGCGAGTCTTGCGTTCATGATGAGTTTTGACATTTTGCGGATTTCAGCAAGTTCATTAGCGTAGATGTTGGCGTGTGCCGTATCATGCTGGGTGTAAGCGTTAACTAATTTCGCGAATAATGATTTGTCTTTCTCTGTGAAGCGGTCGTTAGCTTGATCAAGTTTGCTAATTTGCAAGTCAAGTTTTCTGACAGCTAAGTCTAAAGCAGTCTTCAGCGGTGGAGGCGGCTGAATGGTGTTTCGTATTGTGCTGCTCATTGATTCTTCTTCTCTTTTAGGTTCCCATTTTTTAGCGAAATTCTCAGACATATTAACATCCTCATTAATGATAGATGCAACATCATGGGGACATGCTTTTAATTGTTTTTAACATGCAGGTATATATGTAAAAAATAACAACGCAATTTTCACTTGGATATAGCAAAAATTTAACGAAAGTAGGGAAAATCAACATAGGCTTATTTCCTTTTCCTATAAATTGGCACTTGCTCTTTATCGACAAATCGCACACATACTCAAATCCGGCGGAAATTAAAGCATCCTCTTCTTGGTCAATGCCATATCTCCAATTGATACTTTTGTTGGCTGTCCATGACATTGTTAGGAATAGCTTCTAAGGTTTTAGACGCTGGATCGCTAAAGCGATAACCGCATTCGCGACACTTGAACCGTTGAATCTCTAAACCAAAGGAAAGATAGCGTTTGCCGTTGTTGTAAATTTCCCCTTCTATGGTTATTCCGCATGCCTTCCTCTCTGGGTGTTTCATATCGCCAAATTGCTGTTGCTGGGACCTCTGATGAGTGGTCCAGTCATAAACCCAGGCCCTCTGATGATTCTTTGTCGGTTCCCTTCGGGCCAACAAATGAGTAGCCCAGCTTGGGGCTCGGCCCAGTGCAGGTGGACCCTTTTTGCCGCAGATAGGAAATCTGTCTCCTGGGGGCATGGGTTCAGGAATACGTTCACGAGACCTTCTTTGCCCAAGTGTAATCCGACGCATGCCGAATTCTATTTCCCAAATTCGTTACAATTATATTGGAGTTTCTCATAATGATTGCGCATGGTAATAAGCGTACGTGTCAAGTGCTTCAAGCCGTCGGCTGATGGATTCCAATTTGTGAATCGATGGCAGCCGGGAACCCCTGATTATGTAGTCAATATCTTGGGGCAGAACGTCACCATAGGAAGCGCAGCAAATGGTCTTTGTGGTGGCATGGCCTTCGCCGTGGCGGACATATTCCAGGCGGGTGATTTCCCTCCGGCCACCACCGCTCCGCCAGCAGGTGGAACGCCGTTGTTCACCTATATCGTCGCACGCCTGACGAACAGCTTCGACTGGGATGATGTAAATCAATACCTATCCTGGATCCAGATGTCGGATCATGACACAGGTTTCGATACTCCATTTGGCCATGTGACGACAGCACGTGGTCTTGCGTGGCATGAAATAACTGAAGAGTGGCCCAAGATTAAGGCAGATCTCGATGGCGGCTCCGTTTCGCTTCTTAGGGCTGGTCCATGGTCAGGAGCCACCCACCGTCGGTTTCATCACGGGACTACAGGATCTCGGTGGTTGTCATCAGGTGCTCGCGTGGGGATATGACTTGGATGGCACGAACCTCACCATCTACATCTACGATCCCGACAATACTGGAGATGGAAACACCATTACCCTAGACATCGGTAACCCTGCCCACACGACACCGATCTCCGTATCCCAGTGGCCCGACGGGACATTTCGTGGATTTTTCAGGACTCACTATCAGTTCCACGATCCCACGACCCCGGCGTCTGGCTCACTCGTTGGCATCGGCGTTGTCAGTAGTCCCGGGTTGACCGGATTGGCGCTCAACCCCTGTCTCCAGCCTCCACCTCCACTACTTTCGATGATTGTCACGGCCAGTCCTTCCCCCGCTCCCCTCAACACGCCAGTCACGCTGACGGTCTCTGCTCAGGATGCCACGGCTCATGCGCCACTCGATGGCACTGTCACTCTTCTGAATTATCCTGGTCCCAAGATCATCTCGTTTCCCACGGGCAAGCCGTTCCAGGTGACGCTGGGGACAGGAACACGAACGGTGCAGCAGAGGATCAACATGGATGGAAAGTTCAAGATAGTGCAGGTCAAGGAAACGCTCTACCCTTCCGTTACGGTTTCCGTTCCCAAGTATGGTGATGGTGGTCTAACTCTTCAGTGAACCTCTGACTCGAAAGCTCTTGTTCTTGTTGCAATCGGCGTTAACAAGCTGCAATCATTTAAAAGCAAACTTGGCAGTTTGCGCTTAACCCTATCAGCGTTAACGATTATTAGAAGGCTCCAAAAAAGAAAAAGGGGAAATGCGCGGGTGATTGTCACCACAAACTCGGTATTCACTTGAAAGTGCCAAAAACGTAAGCCAACAACCCAAAAATGAACCATAAAAGAACCAGGTTTTTTATTCGCCGGGACTTCTCGCGTGAATAATCCCTGAGCAGGAGCACACAGGAACCTACGAGTCCGCAGTCAGTTACCAGGACAAATGGCACAAACCAGATTGACACCAAACCTAAAAGCCAAGTAACAGGCGTCAAGGCCACTGCGGTGATGTAGAAAACTGTGGCTGAAATGGCCGCTTTCTTTTCACCATAGCGTACCGCTAAAGTTTTCACTCCTTCTGCGCTGTCGCCTTTTACATCTACGATTCCTTTGGTGATTTCTCTGCCCGTGTTTGAAAGAAAAGCCATAGAAGCGAACAACACTACATTCAAGCTAACATAGCTCACGGCTACTATGCTGCCGTAAAGAAAGGGAATAGCCACGCATACGCTGACTAGAAAGTTCCCAGGCAATCCGCTGCGTTTGCCCACCGTAAGGTAGGTTGCCGTTATCGCTAAAGAGGCGGCTGCCACGGCAAAACATAGAATGCTTACCAAAAAAGCAAAAAAGAAACCCACAGCCGAAAGCACCACAACAAAAGCCAAAGCTTCACGAGTTTTCACCAAGCCGCTTGGAATTGGGCGGGACGGCTCATTGATGGCGTCGATGGCGCGGTCATAATAGTCGTTGATTACCATGGCTGCGGCGCAAAACGTGAAGCCTGTCAAAAAACCGAACAATATGTTGATCCAGTTGAGGGCTCCGAATTGTGAGGTGGCAAGAACTGCGCCTACGAGCACCGCGAAACCCATCATTATGCAGTTGACTGGTCGAATTAATTTGATGAAGCCGCCTAGTTTGTTCATGCTGTTCGAACCATTTGACTGTTAAGTCTCTCCTCAACATGCGTATAAAAGCTTATATCATTACTTCTGCGTTTACGCTTGTACCTTGCATACATGCGGTACTTGAGACTCAGTTTTGTTTTTTTATAGAACTGGATCTGCGTTTCATGTAAAGTCATTTCACAGTAGGTAGACCAGTTCGCAAAAATTCAGATTCACCGAAATCAAGACACCTTATTCACTAACGCTTCATTGTTGTCTTTCCAATCTCTAAAATAGCCAATAAGTTAAGTTCCAAGCGGATTAGCGATTGAATTAGGCAATATGACGATTGATAGTTTGAAAAGATTTATTAGGTCTACGATGGCATACCTAAAGCCGTCTCATAAATTAAATGGAGAAAAAGAACAAAAATGATAAATTTGACAAATAAAACCGCGAAATTCTCAAGAACAAAAATAACATCTATTGCAATCGCTTTGTTTCTGATTTTCAGCATGACTGCTTCGCTAATGCTTTTGCCATCCGCTAATGCGCACTATCCGGCATACCAAGAAATTACGTACTGCTACATTGCACCTTCACCAGCTGTTGTAGGCGTCGGGCAGTCAGTACTGCTTGACTGGTGGCTTAACGCGTTTCCGCCAGATGCGGCGGGCGCTACCGGTGACAGGTGGCTCGGTTACATGAACATCACTAGCACCTGACGGAACCAACACAACCTTGGGTCCCCAAAAGTCTGACCCAGAGGGAAGCAATTACCAATTTTACACACCTACTCAAGTGGGCACTTATACTGTGCAGGCTTGGTTTAACGGACAAATATATAACAGGCATTCCTGGTCAACTACAAAATGCAGCTGTCAACGATACTTATGGTCCCAGCGTAAGTCTACCCCAAACCTTCACTGTACTGGCAACCCCCGTTCCATCATACCAAGATACTCCATTGCCAACAAGTTACTGGACTCGCCCAATATACGACGCTAACAGAGGCTGGGGCAACGCTGTCATGGGTCAATGGCTAAACCAACCTTGGGATACCACTCTGAGGACACTAGGAGTTCAAAACCAAGAAGCTCCGCTAAGCCCACACATACTTTGGACGCGCCCAGATTGGAGTGGAGGCATCATGGGAGGATATGATGACGCATCATTTTACAACGGCATAGCATACGAAGGCTTCTCAAGTCCACTGATTTGTCTTGACGGCATGGGCTACTATGCAGTGGATAACTCACCAGTTCAAGGATGGTTCTGCATCAATCTTTACAACGGCCAAACTGAATACTTCCAAAATAACACGGATGGAACGCATACTCTACCAGCCATGGGTCAGATTCTTAACTACGAGAGTCCTAACCAAGGCGGAGGCTTCTCATACTTGTGGCAAACCTCTGGAGTTACATTACCAACAGGTTACACAACCGCTGCAGGCACCAGCATTTGGGCAATGACTGACGCATCTACAAACAACGCCAATGGCAACGCAAATAACGTTGGAGAAGGCACTATCATATGCAAAATAGCCAACGTATCTGCCACAGGCACAGGATTCAGGGATGATATCGGCAGCATATGTTACCTAAACTTTGTAAACCTTGGAAACACCACAAACCCCAACTACTACATGCAGATTTGGAACACAACCCAAGCTATCTGGTGGCATGCATCATATGGAATTGCCCCACCCGCTACACTCTACAATGGTACCACTAACGTTCCGCTGACTGACATAAGCAATGACTACTGGATGTGGCGACCTGGTAACCCAAATGCAGGCATGTCTGGCACCACGTACGGAGCAATATATGACGGCCACAACGGCTACTCAATGAACGTGTCAGTGGCAAGCATACTCGGTCCACTGAACTCAGTTATCAATCAAACAGGTGCCATCCAAGAAATCATACCCGACCAAATGGTGATTGTCGGAGCTGGCGGACAAAACGACGCTAGAGGAACTGTTCCAGGCTTCCTAAGAGCTTACAGTCTTGCAGCACCAACTTGGGGCCAAACACTATGGACTACCACCTTCACCCCGCCCGCAGCATCAATCTCGTATCCCAACAACACCTATAGCGGCGGAGTAGGATTCGGCGGCGTGGACTATAACTCAGGAGTCTTCCGCTTCACTGAATCCACAACAGGAAACGTGTGGGTTTACAGTATCGCAACAGGACAACAATTATGGCATACAGACCTAACTTATCCATGGTACTATCAGGGCACATCAATGACTTTCCACGATGGATTTGGCTACACAATCAACACCGCCGGAATAGTAAACCAGTATAACGCTACGACAGGACAAGTAATGTGGAATTGGACCGCTCCAAACATCGGCTACCTTGAAGTTCAGGGCACAACATACACACCGCTACTTCTGCAATTCTTCATCGACGACCAGGTAACAGGACACACAATGCTATACCTAGACGGATCGACAGGTTGGGCAGGTCAAACTGTTCCAATCAGACGTGACAGCGCACTGTTCTGCATAGACTGCAGCACGGGCCAGATGGTCTGGCGACTAGAGGCTTATCCAAGTGCCGCTAATAACGCCGCCTCAAAAGTTGTAATCTCCGACGGCCACATCATATACCTCGACAACCACGACAACAACATCTACTGCTTAGGCAAAGGACCAAGCGCCACTACAGTTTCTGCACCACAGACAGTTTCATCACAGGGAACCAGCGTAATGATCACAGGCACCGTCACTGATCAGACTCCGTCTGGCAGGATCAACTCTGCAGGCAGCACAGACTTCGTCCTCAAAGGCACACCCGCAATATCTGACGCAAGCATGGAAGCATGGATGGAATACATGTTCCAGCAAAGACCAATGCCATCAAACGCAACAGGGGTTCCAGTGTCAATAGACGCTATTGACCCGAACGGCAACTACATCCACGTAGGCAACGTCACAAGCGACATAACAGGCACCTACGGTCTCGAGTTCACCCCGCAGGTTCCAGGCACATACCACATCATCGCTACCTTCGCAGGATCTAATGCATACGGCGGCTCATTCGCAGAAACCTATATGGCTGCAGGTCCAGCACCGCAAACTACTGCCGCGCCAACAGCAACTCCAACATCTGTCGCTGACGTATACTTTGTTCCCGCAATCGCAGGTCTATTCGTCTTAATCATCGTAGTAGCTATCGTATTGGCTATATTGATGCTCAGAAAACACCCATAAAACCAACACAAGAAAAAAAAATAAATTCCCTTCTTTTCTTTTTATTTTACTCCCAAATTCTCCTGCGCGTGGAGCCTTCAAAATACAGAAGCAACAAAATTATGCAGCGTGCAGCCAAAAGTTTTATGAATGATTCTGTGTAGCTGTTTTTCTGCTTCTTCTTTCGTTTTTTCACGGGTTAACTCTTTATTAACGCTTCGTTGGAGCCTTTGCAATCTCTCAAATATCCGGTAAATGGGTGCTTATGCAGAACTCGCTTGTTACTCAAAGCAACGGTTGGTCGTTTGAAAGGTTTTTTTGGAGGTCGAAAGTAGAATGCGGCGTGCTTGGGCAAAATTCGGATAAATCTGGGAATAAATTTATATGTCAGTGTGAGTTCAGCCGCGGCTTTTCTGTCATGTCAACTTTCCAACGTTACACTCGTAGAGGTCTGCTGGGAACGCTTTTACGCCTCTGTGAAAGCGTGAATGGTTAAACCAGTCTTTGTAGTCGCCTATTTTGCCTTTGAGCCATTCAGGAAACTTCCGTAGTGGATTGATGAACTCTCGGTTGAGGTTTTGAATGCACCGTTCAACCTTGCCCTTATCCTGAGGATAAGAAGGATGAGCAAAATGCGCCTCAACGCCATGCTGACTGCACCAGTCTTTCCATTGCTCCTTAAACTGCGATCCATGATCAGACAAAATAGCCTTCGGAAACCTCTTCTGCCGCTCCAAAACCGCTACTGTTTCAGCCGTCGTCAACTCATGATCAAACTGCTCAGCAGCAAATGATGAACCTGCTGTAATCATCGATGCAGACCAGAAACCAGTACTTCTTGCCCTGAACTGTAAATGGACCCTTGAAGTCTATCTGCCACAGCTCATCAGGCGCCTTGTGCCCTAAAGAATTTCCAGCGCTTAAACTCACGCTGATAGCCGTTTTGGTTATTCCTTGCGAGAACGTTGTTTATGGTTTCTCTTGAAAGCTTTACTCCTTGAACGCAATTCACTGATTCCAGGATGAAGTGTGGCAGGTTGTAGAGGCCTTGTTGTATGCGTGCGGTTCCCCATTTGAAGGTGGTTCTCAGCTTGAGAATGGATAGTTCAACTTCAGCTGTGACTTTGCTTTCTTTGGGCTGTCTGGGCTTGTCTTTGAAGGTTTCTGATCCACGATGCTTGCCTCTTCCTAGCCATCTGTAGACGGTTTGCCTGGTGGTGTTGAACATTTGTGCGATGCTGGTGACTGTTAAATCTGTCTTGGTAAGCTTTCTGAAGGCTCCCCTAATGTCAGGAGATAGCCTCACACCATCACCAGACAACCAAATATGACTGCACTAAGGATAAAAAGGTGTAACGTTAGAAAGTTGACTTAACATTTTCTAAAGTTTTATAAGCTTAGACATTGAATAGGTGACTCTGTTCTAAACAATGAATGGAGAAAAAAAAACAAATGATAAATTTAAAAAATAAAACAGCGAAAATCTCAACAACCAAAATATCTGCTATTGCAACTGCTTTATTTCTGATACTAATCATGGCTGGTTCGCTTATGTTTGTGCCAACTGCCAAAGCTGCCACTACTAATATTATTTACTACCAAGAGTACGCCTACGCTTCTGTAAGTCCCCTGCTCGTCGGTGTCGGCCAATCAGTGTTGCTTGTCGGTTGGACAGCAGATACTGTGCCAGATGTTGGTGAAACAGCAGAACTTGTTTCCAGTCCGACCACTATAGCTGGCTGGGACGGTTTGCAAATGAATGTAACGGAGCCAAATGGCCAGTCAGTACTTCTTGCCATGCCACGCAGCGACCCAGTCGGCTCCGACTACATTTCATACACACCTGACCAAGTCGGAACATACTACATTCAATATATATTCCCTGCAACCTGGAAAAACAGCACTAACCCTACGAATTCATTTGAAGCTGGCTATCCAAACCTAGAAGATGAACACTATTCCGCTGCAGTCAGCGGCATAGTGAGCTTCACCGTACAGAGCAACCCAATACAATCTTGGCCTGAGACACCTCTGCCGAATGGTTATTGGACCCTCCCAATAAACGGTGCAAACAGAAACTGGTATACGCTTGCAGGAGACTGGCTTGCTGGTGCTAGCGGTGGAGGTGGTGCAAGTATATCATCCCCCTTCCTGCAGCCACAAGGCACTTTCGGCGGCGTCCCACAGCAATTGGTCAGTTGCTATGGTCCAACAAGCGCTCACATACTATGGACACAACCGTACTATATGGGTGGACTCATGGAATCCAGTTACGAAAGTATAAGCTACATGACGGCTCACTACACAGGTCTTAGTTGGACTGGCGTCATAATTCTGGATGGAAAAATGTACTATTCTACTCGCAACACCAATCAAGGAACATCGGGCTACGACGTTGCCGACTTGTACACCGGTCAAATATTGAACGAATATAACCAAACTAAGCCTGCATTCGGTCAAGTATACAACTATGAATCTCCTAATCAGCACGGAGGCGAAGCATACCTCTGGAGAACCTCTGGTCAAACCATAGCTAATCCTGGCGGCGTCAACGGCACAGTTTGGACGGCGTTGGACCCAGAGACGGGTCAAACGGTATACCAGATAGCCAACGTATCTGCATCAGGCACCCAAGTCTACGGCCTAGACGGAAGCATAGAATACTACAACGTTGTCAACTACGGAACCACCACAAACCCCAACTATCATTTAACCATATGGAACTCATCTGCAATACCAACCGAGCTTGCGGGGACAGCGGGAACTAATTATTGGGAGTGGAGACCAGCCGCAGGCGGTGGAGGTAAAAATCTTGGCGGAATATACGTTCAGGACGGGAACAATGGATTCTCATTGAATGTATCAATACCGAACATAATGGGTCCGGCGAATGCAATCGTCAATCAAACGGGAACCATCCGAGCCATACGTGAAGGTCAATACGTAATCGTTGGAACTGCCGGACAAAACAACGAGATAGGGGACGTTCAGGGCTATCTAATGGCAATTAGTCTGGCACCAGGGCAACAAGGTACAATGCTGTGGAAGACACTCTACGATGAACCATATGCACCAACATCAGCCAACGCAACCAATACCCTAGCTTACATTCTCCCAGAACAGGACGTGTTCGTCTGCGGAAATGTCGGCATGCAAGGCGGTTCAAAGTCTCTCGTATGGTATGGCTATGACATGACAACTGGAAAACAGATATGGCAATCTGACCCCATGCCACAATTTCAATACTACGTCGGCCGATGGGACACCTACGACGGTCTGTTGATACAGCAAGGCTACAGCGGAGTATTGCTCGCCTATAATGCAACGACAGGACAACAAGCGTGGAACTACACTGCTCAGGGCATTGGCTTCGAATCACCCTACGGCAACTATCCAATCGGCATTTCGTGCATCGCTAACTCAAACGGGCTAATCTACACAACAGGCTCTGAGCACTCGCCCACTCAACCACTGTGGCGTGGCGATAACCTACGCTGCATCAATGCAACTGACGGAACTGAAGTTTGGTCAATACTATTCTGGGGAGCCGGTATGTCACCTACTGACCCTAGCAACGTAGCAATGGCAGACGGCATCCTCGTCGGTCTCAACTACTTCGACAATGAACTCTACGCATTCGGTAAAGGCCCAAGTGCAACCACAGTTTCCGCACCACAGATCGGCGCGGTAGCGGGATCCCCTCTAACAGTTACAGGCACAGTCACTGATCAGACAGCTACAGGCAGACGCAACACCAATGGCGATTTCGACTTTACACTCAAGGGCACTCCAGCAATATCCGATGCAGACCAATCGGCGTGGATGGAATACATGTTCATGCAGCAGGCGATGCCGACAAACGCAACAGGAGTTCCAGTGTCATTAGACGCTATTGATCCAAATGGCAACTACATCCACATCGGCGACGTCACAAGCAACATCGCAGGCACCTATGGCTGCATGTTTACTCCGCAAGTACCAGGCATGTACCAGATCACCGCTACTTTCGCAGGATCCAATTCCTACGGCCCCTCATTCTCAGAAACCTATCTAACCGCAGTTTCAGCACCAGCAGCTACTGCCGCACCTACAGCTACTCCGACATCTGTCGCCGACACATACTTCGTTCCCGCAATAGCAGCATAATCGTTGTAATCATCATAGGGTTCATTGTACTAGCTCTATTAATGCTCAGAAAACACCCATAAAACCAACACAAGAAAAAAACTAAATTTCCCTTCTTTTCTTTTTATTTTAGTTTCAAATTCTTTCAAATTAAAGTAAAATGGGGCAAGTCTGATGCTTGCTCGCTTAGAAGGCTCGTTTAAATTAGAAGCGCATTTTAATTGCGTTCTTTTCTCCTAAAGAGCGCTTCAAAGACTCAGCAAACCCTAAACACCGTAAAATGCCAACAACCAACCATTCTTTAGGGAAAAAGGACTTAGTCTAGTCAGTGCATTTCACCGTATATTAGTTAAAGAAATATTTGCAGATGCAGTTCGCCTTTCTTAGACTTTTCAGTTTATGCGGTCAGTTGGTAGTCGGCTGACTTACTGTGACATTTTAAAAGTCATTTCCAGCAATGTACCCTTGAGCGATTTCGCTCAAAAATTTAAGGAAAGAAAAAATAAAATGAAAACACTAAAAAACAAAATTGCAGCTATTACGATTGCTTTATTCTTTATGCTTTCAATGACAGCTTCAATAGCACTAATACCAACTACCAGCGCGCATACACCTCCATGGACTATTCCAACAACCGCCTATGTTACCTGTGCACCAGGCGTCGTTGGTGTTGGCCAGTATACTACCATTGTCGTTTGGGTTGACAGGTATTCAACGACAGCGGGCGGTGAGAATGGTCAAGTCTGGACTGGCTATCAGTTAAATATCACGCAGCCAGACGGAAGCACCGTAATCATTGGGCCGTGGACGTGTGCAAGTGCTCTTGCCAGTGACTATAAGACATTCGTTCCCACTCAGGCTGGCACGTACAAGATTGTGTTCAGTTGGCCTGGAGGAATAGTTGTTCCCAGCGAAGCAATTCTTGCCAGAACACTAGCAACCGCAACCTTAGGTATCAACGATACTTTCTTAGGTGCCACAAGTGCACCGCCCTACCTTGTCGTACAGCAAACACCAGTCCCTAATTGGCCAGAAGCTCCGCTTCCAACAGGCTACTGGACTCTGCCGATAAATAGCCAAGACAGATCATGGTCACCCCTTGTAAGCAACTGGCTGAAAGGCACATGGCTGATAAACAACTGGCAAGAGGGCACAGCACCAACCAGCGCCCACGTACTGTGGACAGCACCTATGATGGCATCTTCACCTAACATCGCAGGCTATCCAGGAGGCATCGCTGACTCACAGTGGCCGGGTTTGCAAAACAACATTAACGACTACGTAACTCCATGGCTACAGCCGATAATCATGGACGGAGTAATCTACTACAATTCACCCCAGACTGCACAGAGTGATCACTATGGGTATTACGCAATGGATCTGTATACTGGACAACAGCTATGGTACAAGAACGGCACCGACAACGGACTCAACAACCCCTATACATTAGGTGCACCTGGCGGCGAAGTTGGCGGTTCCTACGCCCAAAATTTCCCGTCGCTGACACTTGGCCAACTATACCACTCTGACACCGCTAACGGGAATGGAATAGACGAATGCCTGTGGATGCAGTTTTCGAGTGGAACAAGCCTTGGTACCGAGTGGTTCATGATTGACCCATCCACTGGAAACGTAATATTGACGCTGACAAACGTGCCATCGGGTACAGCCTCAACGGACCAAAACGGAGACTTACTAATATACAGTTACAACGCGAACACAGGTAACCTACTTTGTTGGAACTCAACCCAAGCTATTTATCCTGGTGGACCCACAGGAACTGCCGTGCAGGATTATCATCCTGCAGTGGGAGCAGTAATTAACGCCGTTGCCGACACAGCATGGGAAAATGCCAGTACTACTTGGGGTGTGGGTCTTGCTCCGGACATCCTAGCGGCATTACAAGTTCCACACTCCGGATATTCAATGAACGTAACAATACCTAAGGGTCTGCAGGGAAGCATGACTATATTAAGAGATGACAACCGTGTGCCAAAAGAGATATTTGGCGCAGCACTTACAACCAATATGGGGGCGGCGGGTAGTATAGGCGGATCCGTTATCGATGACAACATTGGGATATGGCTTGCAACTATAAACGACCACGCAACAGGCTTATAGTCCTTTCCCCACAGTACCGTCTGCTATCGTAAATACCAACCTTGGATTCACGGTTACGATGAATTATAACAAGAACTTTACAGTTCCACTTCCTGGTTTAAACGATACTTGGTCCATTGGTCCGGTAGATTATGACTCTCAAACATTCATTTTAAGTAATCAGCAACTATGCCAGAAGTGGTGCTACAGCTTAACAACAGGAAACCTATTATGGGGACCAACTGTATCAACCGCCCCTATGGGCTACTACAGTTCAGGTGGTGGAATGGGAAATGTGGGTGGGGTATATAACGGCGTATTCATTGCAGCAAACGGGCACAACTTTAATGGCCAAGTCTTCGCCTACAACGCAACGACAGGGACCCAACTGTGGAACTTCAATGCTACAGCCTACTACCCATATGAAAGCGCATATGGAAGTAAGATGCCGCTTAACTTTATCGCTGTTTGCGACGGAAAGGTCTTCTTCGACTCGACTGAGCACTCGCCTACTAACCCCCTCTGGCGCAATTCATACCTCTACTGCGTCAACCTAACCGACGGAACGTTGATCTGGAAACTAGAACAATACACAACTGGTGTGGTTCAAGCTATCGCAGACGGCTACATCGTAACCAATAGCCAATATGACAATTTGATATACTGCATCGGCAAGGGACCAAGCGGCACCACAGTTTCCGCACCACAGACTGTTCCAACACTGGGATCCAGCGTAATGATTACAGGCTCGGTGACTGATCAGTCTCCGGGCGCGCTAGCCTATGCTACGAAATATGGCGACGTGAACGGTGTTGCGGCAGTATCTGAGGCAAGCCAGGAAGCCTGGATGGAATACCTCTACGAGCAACAGGCAATTCCTACAAATGCAACTGGAGTTCCAGTATCGATAGACGCTATTGATCCAAACGGCAACTACATCCACATCGGCAACGTCACAAGCGACATTCACGGCAACTACGGCTGCGAGTTCACTCCGCAGGTACCAGGCACATACCAGATCATCGCAACGTTCGCGGGATCCAACTCCTACGGGCCCTCATCCGATTCAACCTACATGGCTGCGGGTCCAGCGCCGCAAACTACTGCCGCGCCAACAGCAACTCCAACTTCTGTCGCTGACGTATACTTTGTTCCCGCAATCGCAGGTCTATTCGTCTTGATCATCGTAGTAGCTATCGTATTGGCTCTATTGATGCTTAGAAAACACCCATAAAACCAACACTAGAGAAAACTAAATTTCCCTTCTTTTCTTTTTATTTTAAGTCTCAAATTCTTTAATTAAATTAAAGTGGGGCTCTCCGTGCTTACTCGCTTTACCTGCGCGTGAAGCTTTCCAGGTACTGATACGGCAAAATGTATGCGTGTTTCACAGCCAAAAGTTTATGAGAGATTCTATGTAGCCGTTTTTTTTACCGCCTCTTTGTTTTTGTTACGGCAGGTTCTTCATGATAGCTGCGGCAATATTGTGATTTGGCTGATTCATGCTTGTTTTCACTAACGCTTTGTTGCAGCTTTTCTGCTCTCTCAAATAATAAGTAACTGGGGTGCTCCATGCAAAACTTGCTTTGTTATTCAATACAGCGCTGTGTTGTTAGCAAAGTTTTATATGCTCTTAGAAAGGAATAATCGATTGTTCAAAATTTAATGGAGAAAAAAACAAATGATTAATTTGACAAATAAAACCGCGAAATTCTCAACAACCAAAATAACATCTGTTTCGACTGCTTTATTTCTGATACTAATCATGGCTGGTTCGCTCATGTTTTTGCCACCTGCCAACGCTACTGTATCCAATTATCATCAATACATTTACGTTGGTGCTAGCCCTAACGTTGTAGGTGTCAATCAACAGACGTTGCTTGTCTTGTGGACTAATAATATTCCGCCAGATATTGGTGAACAAGAAAACTTAATCCCTGGTCTGCTGAGAGACGGGTGGGATAGTGAATCATTCAACGTTACAACGCCTTCCGGAGTCACTACAAACTATCCACTCGGAAGGAGTGATCCAGTGGGAGGCGGCTATCTTTCGTACACACCCACAGAAGTCGGCACATACACAGTCATATCTATCATCCCTGCAATTTGGAAAAACGCTACTACGGGTATGACGCCTCAAAATCAAGCATACTATTCCGCTGCCGTCAGCGCTCCGATAACATTTACCGTACAGCAGACACCAGTAGCGTCATGGCCTGAGACTCCTCTTCCAACGACTTACTGGACGCGTCCAGTAAACACTGCAAACAGATACTGGTATCCGATTGAAGGAAACTGGCTTGGTGGCGCCTATCAACAACCGCCAGGCGCTGCGGGCGGCACAACTACTCTTTTGAGTACCGGTTCAGGACCAGAAAGCGCTCACATACTGTGGACAACGCCCTATTATATTGGAGGCCTCATGGACGAAATGTTTGGAAACTACGGCTATGAAACTGCCCATTATCAAGGTATTACTTTTGGGGCACCGATAATCGACCAAGGAAAAATCATCTGCGCCGTCCAAGGTACTCATGCGACAACAATGGGCTGGCAAGAGATCGACCTGTATACAGGCGCCCAGCTATACTTCAACAACAATACAGCGGGTAACAATGCTATGCCTTCATTCGGTCAAATATACAACTACGAGTCGCCTAACCAGCACGGAGGCTTATCATACCTGTGGCGAACGACTGGCGTCCAATTGCCAGCCGGTTATACAACCGCCTCAGGACTCTCGACTTGGGAGATGCTTGACGCATACACACTAAACGAGGTATGTGTGGTAGCTAACGTGTCTTCTGGCGGTACAGCTGTCTACGGTCCAGACGGAAGCCTACTGAGATACAGCCTTGTCAATTATGGAACCACTGCAGCACCCAACTATCATTTGCTATGCTGGAACTCATCTGCAATGATAGCCATGCTTGCGGGACCAACGGGAACTTTATACTGGCAATGGAGACCTGAGGGAGGCGGCTTCGGTGGAGGACCACCACTTGGACAGTACGTGTATAACGGGGCAACAGCATTCGATTTGAACGCGTCAATACCAAGCGTACTGGGTCCACTGAATTCAATCACTAACCAAACAGGTGCCATTCAAGCAGTGCGTGTGGGTCAATACGTAATCATTGGAACTGCGGGACAAAACGACGAGAGAGGAGTTGTTCCAGGCTTTATGGAGGCTCTTAGTCTAGCACCAGGATCTGTAGGCTCAGTGCTGTGGAAAAATACCTTTACCCCGCCACTAGGATCACAAGCAGACAACATAACCATAAGCCTGACAGGTGTTTATCCAGACGATGGCGTCATGTGCTTCAGCAACGCAGCTACATTGGAACGGTGGGGCTACAACCTCACATCAGGGGTACAACTATGGGAGAGCCCACCCGAAAACAACTTCCAATACTATGGCATGACCACGAATTACTACGATGGCCTGCTCCTAAGCTATGGCTACGGCGGACAATTATACGCATATAACATTACGACAGGCAAATACGCTTGGATCTACAACGCCACATCAGTCGGCTTCGAATCTCCTTATGGTGGCTATTATCCAATAGGCATTATGGCAATTTCTGGAGACGGACTGATCTACACGGTCGGGAGTGAGCACTCGCCCACTCAGCCCTTGTGGCGTGGTCCAAACTTACGCTGCATCAACGCAACAGACGGATCGTTAGTATGGGACATACTATTTTGGGGAGCCAGTATGTCTCCCACATCGCCAAACGGGGATATGGCAGACGGCATCGTCGTAGCCCTCAACTACTTCGACATGGAACTATACGCATTCGGCAGGGGACCAAGCGCCACCACAGTTTCCGCACCACAGTCCGGCGCGGTAGCGGGATCCCCTCTAGAAATTACAGGTACGGTCACTGATCAAACTGCAACTGGCAGACGCAACACCAATGGTGATTTCGACTTCACACTAAAGGGCACTCCAGCAATATCAGACGCAGACCAATCGGCATGGATGGAATACATGTTCATGCAGCAGGCGATGCCATCAAATGCAACAGGAGTTCCAGTGTCATTAGACGCTATTGATCCAAACGGAAACTACATCCACATCGGTGACGTCACAAGCAACATAGCCGGTACCTACGGCTGCCAGTTTACTCCGCAAGTCCCAGGCCAATACCAGATCACCGCGACCTTCGCAGGATCCAACTCATACGGCGGCTCATTCTCAGAAACCTATTTAACAGCAGGTTCAGTACCTGCAGCTACTGCCGCACCTACAGCTACTCCGACATCTGTCGCTGACGTATACTTTGTTCCCGCAATCGTCGGTCTATTCGTCTTAATCATAGTAGTCCTCGTTGTAGTAGTGCTATTGATGCTCAGAAAACGACCATAAACACACACGGAAAAAATCAATTTCCCTCTTTCTTTTATTTTTTTAGTCTCGGATTTTTCTATAATTTAAATGTACATTCTCACTCCTTCCCTGTTTTCTGGAAAACCTGCGGCAAAATCGAATTTGAGGGAATCAAATTTACTTTCACTGATATTTTGTAGCTTCTCCCTTGCCAAATGGTCAATAAATGTGAAGTTCCCTGCAAAAAATATTTAATTTATTTCCTTCAATACATCGGTTGGTTGTCTGAAAAGTATATAAGTAAAGGATTGATTATTTGGGCAGTTTCAAAATTTAATGGAGAAAAGAACAAAAAATGATAAATTTGACAAATAAAACCGCGAAATTCTCAAGAAACAAGATAACATCTATTGCAATTGCTTTGTTTCTCATATTTACTATGACTGCTTCAATCATGTTTTTGCCGTCCGCTAATGCGCACACTCCGGCATGGGCCTATAATACTTACTGCTACGTAGCTCCCACACCACCCATTACAGGCGTAGGTCAGGCAATGCTGATTGTCTGGTGGCTTAACGCGATACCCCCGACAGCTGCAGGAGCCACTGGAGACAGGTGGCACGCTACCGTTAACGTTGTAAAACCCGACGGAACAAACGACACGTTAGGTCCAGAAACGTCTGATCCAGTGGGAGGCAGCTACTTCACGTATATACCCACGCAAGTTGGCACCTATACAATACAGGCTTTCTTCCCCGGACAAACAATAACAGGCATCCCAGGTGAAACACAAAACGTAGCTGTCAACGATACTTATGCTGCCAGCGTAAGCGTCCCAGAAACCTTCACAGTACAGCAGAACCCAACCCCCTCCTACCAAGAAACTCCGCTACCAACAAACTACTGGACTCAACCAATATACGACGCTAACCGAGGCTGGGGCAACACCGTGATGGGCAGCTGGCTGGGCGGACCCATGTATGTCAGTGATCTTTATGGCAGTGCACCAGCAGTCGTACCAGGAATAAGGGTAACAGGAATCAAAGATCAGCAAGCTCCGCTAAGCCCCCACATACTTTGGACGCGACCAGTTTGGAGTGGAGGCATCATGGGAGGCTATGGTGACGCATCATATTACAACGGTGTAGCCTACGAACAGTTCGGCAGTCCAACGATTGTTCTGGACGGCTTCGCCTACTATCCGGTTCAGGAACAGCCCGATCAAGGTTGGTACTGCATCAATCTCTACAACGGCCAAACTGTATACTTCCAAAACAACACTGATGGAACACACACTATACCGGCAATAGGACAGATCCTAAACTATGAGAGTCCTAACCAAGGCGGGGGATTTGACTACTTATGGCAAACATCCGGAATTTCCCTTGGAGCAGGCAACGGTACCGTCTGGCAGATGCTTGACGGATTCACAGGAAATGCTATCTGCAGGATTGCTAACGTGTCTACTGCTGGGACAGAATTCACTGATTCAGTCGGTAGCATATGCTACCTCAACTTTGTCAACCTTGGAAACGCTACAAACCCCAACTATTACATGCAAATCTGGAACACAACCCAAGCTATCATTTGGCAACCCAATTTCGGAATTGCCCCTCCAGCTACGCTCTACAACGGTACCACCAATGTACCGTTAACTGACACAAGCAATGATTACTGGCTATGGAGACCAGGTGCATTAGTCGGAAGCCAAACTGGCACCTCCTACGGCGCAGTACATGACGGCCACAACGGCTATTCAATGAACATGTCAGTAGCAAGCATATTCGGTCCACGAAACTCAGTTGTAAATCAAACAGGCGCCATTCTACAGATTATACCTGACCAATTCGCTATCGTCGGATGCGCTGGACAAAATGACGCGAGAGGAGACGTTCAAGGCTATATAAGGGCTTACAGTCTCGCAGCACCAACATGGGGCCAATCGCTATGGACCACCACGTTCAATCCGCCAGCAGCAACAGATCAGTTTCCCAACGACACTTATCAAGGCGGGATACTATTCGGCGGTGTTGACTATAACTCAGGAGTCTTCTGGTTCATGGAAACTGTAACTGGAAAAGTGTGGTTCTACAGTATCTCAACAGGACAACAATTATGGTCATATGATTTCACTGAACCATGGTACTACTATGACTGGCGTTTAACCGGCGGCGGTACATTAACACCATCGCTTTTTGTTCATGAAGGATTTGCCTACACAATTGGCACCGACGGAGTAATAAGACAGTATAACGCTACGACAGGAGAATTCATGTGGAACTGGACAGCTCCAAACATCGGCTACCTTGAAGTACAGGGCACAACATACACACCGCTTACTCTGCAGTTCTTCGTTGACGACCCAGTGACGGGACACACATTTATTTACGTAGACGGTTCTACTGGATGGGCTGGTCAAACTGTTCCAATCAGACGTGACAGCGCACTCTTCTGCATAGACTGCACTACAGGCCAGATGGTCTGGCGACTAGAGGCCTACCCCTGTACAGGAACTACGACGGCTTCATCTGTCATAATCAGTCAAGGGCGCATCATGTACCTAGACAACCACGACAACAACATCTACTGCTTAGGCAAAGGGCCGAGCGCCACAACAGTAGCCGCACCACAACTTGTTCCATCACTAGGATCCAGCGTAATGCTCACAGGCACAGTGACTGATCAAACTTCCACGGGCAGAATCAATGAAGCAGGCAGCATAGACTTCACTCTCAAAGGCACTCCAGCAATATCTGACGCAGACATGGAAGCTTGGATGGAGTACATGTTCCAGCAAAGACCAATCCCACTAAACGCAACTGGAGTTCCAGTGTCACTAGACGCTATTGATCCAAACGGCAACTATATCCACATCGGCAACGTTACAAGCGACATTCACGGCAACTACGGCCTCGATTTCACTCCGCAGGTCCCAGGAACATACCAGATTCTCGCTACATTCGCAGGATCCAACTCCTACGGGCCCTCATCCGATTCAACCTACATGGCAGTAGGTCAAGCACCTGTAACACCCGCTCCCACAGCAACACCGCTAAGTGCATCAGCAGTTGCATCATCACTGATGACACCTCTGGTGATTGTTGCAATCGCCATAATCATAGCCATCGCCATAGCTACCATATTGATGCTCAGAAAACGCGCATAAACCCACAAAAAATCTACAACCCTTTTCTTTTTTTGTTTTTAATGGTTATTAAAGAGGGCACTCTGAGAGTGATTTTTCCGCAGATAATCGGATGCTGGGTGGGAAGATTATGCAGCGAAGCCTAAGATTGAAACTGCAACGATGTTCAAAGGCATATGGCTGAGCCTCGGATTTAGCGAAGTCTTATTAGATTAAAGATAGCATAATTTTGAACTGTTCTAAAAAAATAAGGAGAAAAGAACATATGATAATTTTGACAAATAAAACCGCGAAATTCTCAAGAAACAAAACACTATCTACAATTGCTTTGATTCTGATATTGACTGTTTCCGCACTAATGGTGAGCATGCCTGCAGCAAACGCGCATACACCTCCGTGGACGGTCACTACTTATTGCTATTGCAGCGCTGGCAACCCCGTCATAGGGGTTGGTCAAGGGGAGTTGCTTGTCTTTTGGGTTAACACTTTGCCGCCAACGGCGAGCGGCCAGTATGGTGACAGGTGGACCTTTACAGTGGGCGTCACAAAGCCTGACGGAACCAACGACACGCTGGGACCGTTTACGTCCGATCCAGTGGGCGGTTCATACACTACGTATGCGCCTACTCAAACGGGCAACTATACTGTCGTGGCACATATGGCTCAGCACGTAATAAATGGCATTCCAATCGCCCCAGCTAGCGCTGGCCAGTCTTTAGACACTGTCAACGACACCTATTTGGCTAGGTACAAGCGCCCCAGTCACCTTTACAGTGCAACAGCAACCAATACCGGGGTGGCAAGAGACGCCTCTTCCGACCGGGTATTGGCAAGCTCCAGTCAACATCATGAACAGAAACTGGGATACAATTGTCGGCAACTGGCTCGCTGGTGCAGCACAAACTAATGGTCCGACCACAAGTTTTGCGTACGGTGAAGCGCCTCAAAGTGCCCACATAATGTGGACAACCCCATATTGGGCCGGAGGAATCATGGATAGCCGATTTGGAAACATAGGCTACTACAGCGGAGAATCATACGAAGGCTACGACACAACCCCGATAATCATAATTGACGGAAACGTCTACTACAACGTTCAGCAACCCCCAAGAGAAGGCTGGTACTGTCTTAATCTCTACAATGGTCAGGAAAAGTTCTTCGAGAACACTTCCGGACCTGTACTGCCCGGTCCGGGCGGTAGTTTGGGGTCAGGTAAAGCCGATTGGTCAGGAAGCCTCATGACGGGGCAACTGTCCATGGGGCAGATATATGACTATGAGTCACCAAACCAACATGGTGGTTTCCCATACTTGTGGAGTACCGGCATCCCCACGACTGCGACGTATGCAAACGGTTCGGCAGTTCCTTCTACCACTTGGTGGATGTTCGATGCGTATACGGGGAACTACATATGCAGCATAGCCAACGTTACACAAACGTTAAAAACACCTGACGGCAGGACCGTGACGACCGGTGCAACTGGTACGCAGGTATACGGCCAGGACGGAAGCATACTTTATTACAACATCGTTAACCTCGGAACCGCAGCATCGCCTAAGGATTACTTGCAAACATGGAACAACACCTATGCAATTTGGTACCCTGAGCTGTCATATGGAAGCAATGATTATTGGAGATGGAGGCCTTTGCTCAATTACACTTTCGACGGTAGCCATGGTTTCTCGTTGAACGCGTCGATGCCTACCATCCAAGGCAGTATTCTCACGGTACGTGAGGGTAAGTACGTGATCGGTGGAACCGCAGGCAGCTACGACGGAAATGGCAACGTGGCCGTTTCCGGAAACTTGTGGGCTCTAAATTTAGCACCCGGATCAGAAGGGACTCTGCTTTGGAACATAACCTTCACCCCTCCAGCAGCGACGAACAACAAAACCATAAGCATGAACTTTGTGGATCCTGAAGACGGCGTCTTTGTCATGTCATGCACACAAACTACGCAATGGTACGTCTACAGCCTCGCAACAGGGCAGCTACTGTGGACAAGTCAATCCTTGAACGCTTATGCCTATTATGGAATGAGCGCCAACATCTTTAATGGCATGCTCTTGTCAGCTCCCTCCTACGCTGGAGAAATAATAGCCTTCAACGTAACGACAGGCAACATCTTATGGACTTACACAGCTCCACAAATAGGGTTTGAGTCACCCTACGGCGGCCACTATCCAATGTCTATATTTGCCATTGCAGATGGAATGATCTACACAAGATCTGACGAACACTCGCCTACTCAGCCTTTGTGGCGTGGATCAGACTGGCGTTGCATCAACGCAACCGACGGAACAGAAATATGGAAACTGGGCCACTGGGGTGGCGGTTCTATCTCAGACGGCTATCTGGTGGGCTTTAACATTTATGACAACATGATATACTGTGTCGGCAAGGGACCAAGCGCTACAACAGTTTCCGCACCACAGAATGTTCCATTACTTGGATCCAGCGTAATGATTACAGGCACGGTCACTGATCAATCTCCTGGCGCGCTAGCCTATGCTAAGACATATGGCGACGTGAACGGTGTGGCATGTGTCTCTGACGCAAATCAGGAAGCATGGATGGAATACCTCTACGAGCAGCAGGCGATGCCTACGAACATAACTGGAGTTTCAGTAACGTTAACCGCTCTTGATCCAAACGGCAACTTCGTCAACATCGGCACAGCCACAAGTGACCTAACCGGCGCCTACGGTTACATGTTTACTCCGCAAGTTCCAGGCACATACCAAATCATCGCTACATTCGCAGGATCCAACTCATACGGCAGCTCATCCGCGCAGACCTACATAGGCGTAGGCCCAGCGGCAGCAACACCCGCCCCGACAGCAACACCGCTAAGTGCGTCAGCAGTTGCATCTTCAATGATGACACCTCTGGTGATTGTTGCAATCGCCATAATCATAGCCATCGCCATCGCAACAATATTGCTTCTCAGAAAACGCGCATAAACCAACAAAAATCAACAATCCTTTTCTTTTTTTGTTTTGAACGGTTAAAGAGGACACTCTGAGAGCGTTTTTTCCGCAGATAATTGGTATGATCCGTTAGAAGATTACGTAGCGTGCGGCGAAGATTGAAACTGCAACGATGTGCAAAGGCTTATAGAAGAGCCTCGGCTTTAGCGAAGTTTTATTAAGTTAGAGGTTGCATAATGGTGAGCCGTTCTAAAAAAATTGGAGAAAAGAAAATATGATAATTTTGACAAATAAAACTGCGAAATTTTCAAGAAATAAAATAACATCTATTGCGATAGCGATATTTCTGATGCTTAGTATGACTGCTTCTTTGATGCTTGTGCCATCAGCTAGTGCGCACACACCCCCGATAAATGTTCCAACCGACGCCTACGTTGTCTGCGCACCAGGCATAGTTGGTGTCGGCCAGTATACTACCATAGTCGTGTTCCTTGACAGATATTCTCCGACAAACGGCGGTAACGTCGGTCAATTATTACCAGGTTTCCTCCTGAATATCACGCAGCCAGACGGAAGCACCGTAATCATTGGGCCGTGGACGTGTTCAAGTGCTGTTGCCAGTGACTTTAAGACATTCGTTCCCACTCAGGCTGGCACGTACAAGATTGTGTTCAGCTGGCCTGGAGCAACAATTCAACCCAGCCTCGCTGTTCCAACCTCAGTCGACATCGGCGATTACATGGAGGGCTCCACAAGCGCACCAGCGACTCTCGTCGTAACGCAAACACCAGTACCCAATTGGCCTGAACCTCCGCTTCCAACAAGCTACTGGACTACACCAATAAATAGTCAGGACAGAACATGGTCGCCCCTTGCAAGCAACTGGCTGAAAGGCACATGGCTAAATAACGGCTACCAAGATGAGGGCATAGCACCGACTACAGCGCACGTGCTCTGGACTGAACCTATAACTGCATCTTCGCCTTCCAGCCCAGGGTATGCTGGAGGCATCGCTGATGGACGGTGGCCTGGCATATCGAACAACATTAACGACTACGAAACTCCATGGTCTGCGCCGATTATCATGAACGGAGTAATCTACTATAATGCACCCGCAACCGCCCAGAGCGATAGATACGGATACTACGCAGTAAGTCTGTACACTGGACAAGAGTTATGGTACAAGAACGGCACCGACAACGGCCTCAACAACCCCTACACAGTCGCCACCGGTTACACACTTTCTGAAAGCTATCCAACGCTCACCGAAGGACAACTATACCACTACGCTTCAGTTAACGGAGTCGGAGTGGCCTCATACCTGATAATGGTGCAGGGCACCACGTGGTACTTCCTTGACCCAGCCACTGGAAACCTAATATTGACATTGATACATGTGCCATCAGGTACAGCAGCAACAGACCAAGATGGAGACTTACTGCTCTACAGCTACAATTCAGCTACAGGTAACCTTCTCTGCTGGAACTCAAGCCAAGCTATCCCACCTTTGGGACCGGTTGGAACCAACCAGCAGCAATGGAAAATGCGAGAAGGCGCAGTGATTGACGCAGTCAACGATACTTCATGGACAACCGCTGGTATATCAACAGGCATCACAGCCAACGAAATCCTTCCACGCTCAGGATACACAATGAACGTAACACTACCCACGGGTTTGTCGTCAACTGGAATGACTATCTTAGAAAATGACCAGCATGTACCAAAAGAGATATTTGCTCCACAAATTTCGGGAATCAGTTTTCCAGCTGCAACAACCGTTTACGGCAGTATAGGCGGAACAATTACCACCGACACAATTCCAATATGGCTTGCAACTATAAACGAACACGCAACGACTTATAGTCCGTTTCCTAATGAAACCAATACACAAAATAACAACCTTGGATTCACAGCTACGCTGGTTTATAACAAGACCATAACAGTTCCATTGCCCGGCATGAACTATACATGGCTTCTGAGTCCCGTGAGTTATGATGCTCAAGTGTTCTTCGTAGTCTGTCAACAAACAACGCAGAGATGGTGCTACAGCTTAGCAACCGGAACCCTTCTGTGGGGACCAACTCAAGCAGAAGGAGCCATGGGCTACTACGATCAGGGTGGTGGTGGAGTGTATAACGGTATATTCCTTGAATGCGCATCATCCTTCGGCTTTGCAGGAGAAATCTATGGCTACAATGTAACGACTGGACAACTACTCTGGACCTACAATTCTACAGCAGCACCCTACAGCTATGAAAGTGCATACGGAAATAACATGCCCCTAACCTTTGGCGCTGTTTGCGACGGAATGGTCTACATGTACTCGACTGAGCACTCGCCTACTAATCCTCTCTGGCGCGAATCATACGTCCGCTGCATCAACATGACCGACGGAACGCTGATTTGGAAACTAGAAGACTTCAACATGGGTTTGAGCATCGCAGACGGCTACCTTGTTAGCGCAAGTGAATATGACAATTTGATATACTGTATCGGCAAGGGACCAAGCGCAACCACAGTTAACGCACCACTAAATGTTCCATCACAAGGATCCAGTGTAATGATTACGGGTTCGGTGACTGATCAGTCTCCGGGCGCATTAGCTGACGGTCCAAAACTGGGCTATGTTAATGGGGTTCCAGCGGTCTCTGACGCGAGTCAGGAAGGCTGGATGGAATACCTCTACGAGCAGCAGGCAATTCCGACGAATGCAACCGGCGTTCAAGTGTCTTTGGCAGCTATTGATCCGAACGGCAACTACATCAACATCGGCACAGCCACAACCGACTTAACAGGCGCCTACGGCACCATGTTCACTCCGCAGGTACCAGGCACATACCAGATCATCGCCACGTTCTCGCCAACCAACTCCTACGGCGGCTCATCCGCAGAAACCTACCTAGGCGTAGGCCCAGCAACAGCAACACCTGCTCCGACAGCGTCGCCATTAAATGCCTCAGCCATTGAATCATCGCTCATGTCCTACGTAATCGTCGGTGTAATCGCCATAATCATTGCAATTGCCATCGCAACAATATTCATTGTCAGAAAACGACCGTAAAACCAACAACAAAAAATCAATCTCCCTTTTCTTTTTTGTTTTTGCGCAAACACAACAGAGACAGCTGAATATGTTCTGACCAAGCGGTTAAGCAAAATTAAAGTACTTCGGCAATTAAACTTATTCCGTTAATAACAGTTTCAATGGTGCAATAAATGGAAAATTTCTCCAATGAAGCAAATTACATGTTTTTCTTGACGCTGTCAAATAGAACTCGTCTGGCAATAATTGATGTTTTAAGAGAAGGTCCAAAAAATATTTCGGAAATTTCAGATGCTCTGGAACAAGACAAATCCCTAGTCTCCTCTAACCTTAAAAAACTTGAACATAGCGCACTTTTAACCTCAGCTGGATCAGGAAAAGATACGCTCTACTCTTTGAACTTGGAAATTCTTGAACCCCTATCCGAGCTCCTGACTTTTCACACAAACAAATATTGTCCTAACCTCAAGAATTGTGTAGCTCCAGAAAAACTCAAGGAATATATGAAAAAGGAAGCTGCAAAAGAGACATTTGTAGAACACGAATGATTCCCCAGAGCAAATTTGCAGAAAGAAACCGTGCCCACTAACTGAGCCTTCTGAAGTGAACTATGTCCAACGATTGAAAATTGATACATAGTGATTGCAAGTTATGCAGGAATTGTTTGGGTTTCAAAAAGTTGTGGATAAAAAAAAGTTATTCGGCGATGGAAATTATTTTGTCCGACAGAACTCTTCCATTGTCGACATTAATGAGGGAACCGCGTAGATTACGTCCCTGTCGTTTACCATGCCTATGAGTGCACCGTTTTTGTCAACGATTGGTAAATGCTTGATTCGCCATTCTTTCATCAGATTTGCAGCTTCTTCAACGGTTGCTGTTTCCTCAATCGTCACCAGCGGATTTGTGTAGACCATTCTTGCTATGATGGTATTCAAAGGAACGCCGTGTTCAACTGCTCTCACCAGAACGTCTTTGACCGTGATGATTCCTGTCGGTTTTCCACTTTGTTCAACGAGTATTGCATCTTTGTCAAACTTATTCATTAATGCAATAACTTCTTTCACCGAAGTATCATTGCGCACAGTTTTAACATCTTTTGACATTATGTCTCTCACGAGAACATTGCTTGCCATTCAAATTTCACCTTAACGTCTAACAAAAAAGCACACCCATTTATCAATTTTTTGTTTATTCAGGCTAATCCAAAGCTAAAGGTGCAAAACTTAAAGCCTCGTTTTCAATCATTCTATTTTAGAGGCGGTCTCTTCTTGACGGCTGATTCCAAAGTAAATGAACAGTTTGGTACACGACTAGATAAAGCTAAAAATTATGCTGCAGTTTGGCAAATCGTTAAAGATACGGTGCAGTTTTCTTTAGGCAAAAGAAGAGACAGCATGATGCTGTTTTTGGATGATTTGCCCCTGCAACTGGGAGCTTATTACCCGATAGGAACCAACAACATAGTCTTAAACCGCTCTTTGGTCGAAATCGTTGAAGCGTCAGTCAGCTCCAAACCGACTGTTAACGCTTTAGTTTACAATCTCCTGCTGCATGAGTATCTGCATGCACTAGGCGAATACTCCGAGGTTGAAGTAAGACGCATGGTTGTTGATGTCGCAAAGAAATGCTTTGGAGAACCCCACATTGCAACAATCGTTGCATGCAAAAGTCCCTGGGTTCTGCTGAAAGATATTCCTCTTGGACCATTCAACGCGCCAAAACGTGTAATGGAAATAGTGAAAGATTTCGAAATAACAGGCAAATACATTGTTTAAAAGCCAATCAGATTTCTACACTTGCCGCTTGATTAAAAAAAAGGGTAATTAATAGTTTTCAACCCAAACTTCAAAGTAAGCTTTCGGATGAGCACATACAGGGCATTTTTCTGGCACTTGCGTTCCTTCGAAGACGTAACCGCAGTTTCTGCATTTCCATTTAATCGGCTGCTCTTTCTTGAACACTTTGCCCTGCTGCACGCTTTCAAGCAGCTTATTGTATCTTCTTTCGTGGTAGGCTTCTACTTTTGCAATCATTCGGAATGTGTTGGCAACATCGGGGAAGCCTTCCTGTTGGGCTACCTCTGCAAAATTTGGGTAAAGTGTGCCCCACTCGAGTTTTTCTCCTTCAGCTGCCGCCTTGAGGTTTTCGGCGGTTGATGCAATTACTCCTGCGGGGTAAGAGGCTTTGATTTCAACTAAGCCACCTTTGAGATGCTTAAAGAACAGTTCCGCGTGTTCTTTCTCGTTTGCTAACGTTTCATCGAAAATGCCGCCTATCTGCTCGTACCCTTCTTTTCTGGCTACGCTGGCGAAGAACGTGTACCTTGTTCGCGCTTGCGACTCTCCTGCAAACGCCGCTAAAACGTTTTTTTCTGTTTGGCTACCAATAAAATTCATGGCTTTTAACTCCCTGTGAAATAAGATTAAACGGAAAAATAAAAGCGTTCCCTGTCCCAAATTAAATCAACATCTATACTCTTTTATCTTGCTAAGACTAAATTGTTCTTGCCGGATGATGAGAAGGCATTAGCTTGACTTTACGGGATGAAAGTTCAGAGTTACTCAGACGGCAAAGGATTTTGATTCAAGCGGGCAGATAATATTAAACGGTTATGCGCGTTTGAATTATTGGCTGCTTTTTCTTATTCATAATCGTTTTTCGTATTTTTGCACAAAAACATAAGAGCCTATTCACATGCGTTTAACTGTATGAGAAAGCTCCTAATTCCAATGGTTTTTGCTATTTTGCTATGCTTACCCATGTTTATCTCTCAGCCAGTTAAAGCTTCCGTCGCTAATTCTTGGAAGACCTTAGCTCCTATGCCGACGCCCAGATCCAATTTCGAGGTTGCAGTTGTGAATGATAAGGTATATGCCATTGGAGGTTTTCGTGCTTACGCAAACAGAACCACAATTGACCTCTCCGTTAATGAAGAATACGACCCCGCAACTAACATTTGGGCGGAGAAAGCTCCGATGCCCATTGCCAGCGACGGCTTTGCCATGGCGGCCTACCAAAACAAAATCTACATATTCGAACCAGGTTTACCAACCTACGTCTATGACGCCGTCACGGACACTTGGACAAACAAAACCTCAGTGCCTATACCAAGCGTTGGGCTACGGGCAAATGTAGTGGACGACAAAATATATCTTATCGGCGGATTTGCAGGTAGATCTGTACCATCCAATTACAACCAAGTCTATGTTCCCTCAAATGACACATGGCAATCAGCAGTGCCCATTCCATATGGAGCCTCAGATTACGCCTCCGCTGTCGTTGACAACAAAATATACATAACAGCCGGAGTTACGGCAACAATGCCTTCCGACTCTAGTTTGAATCAAATCTATGACGTGACGACTAATACGTGGACTTCGGGTGCACCGTTTCCAATTGGATTTCCGTTAGATGCCTCAGCTGTTGCAACAACAGGAACCTTTGCGCCCGAGCGAATTTACGTCATATTTGGCCAGAATAATGTAAGTTACGTTGCTCAGCTGAATGAAATTTACAATCCAGCAGATAAAACCTGGAGCAGCGGCGAACCTGACCCGATTAGTCGAACTAACTCGGCTGTTGCTGTAGTGAACGACCAGTTGTACGTTATAGGCGGAGAATACGACAATTATACTGCAACAGGCGTAATTATCACAACGTTTGCTTCTAATGAACGATACACACCTGTTGGCTACGTTCAGCCTACGCCGTCGCCGAAAGTGCCCGAAATTACCCCCGTCGCTGTTTTTTCTTTAGCGGTTGCAGTTTGCGTAGTCGTGGTAGCCTTTAAGAAAAGAGTCTTTCGCACTGCCAAGAAAAAGGTATAGTAAAGATTTAAATTCCCAGTTTCTCTTAAACGCAAAATGCTTGTTTCGGAATGTTTTTGGTGTTTGTGAGTTTGCTTGGCGTTTTTTTAGATGAGTTCGCTCTTGTGGGTCAATCAGAGTCCACACATTAAAATACAGTTACTCAGACGTTAATGTCTGTAGCAATCAGAGTTACACGGACGGCAACGTAGTGGTTACCATCGTATTTCAGACTGAGCAAAACATTGTTTATGGCGTTTATGTTTTGGTTGTTTGTCTTGAATCGTTGCTGTGTTTGCTGCTTTATTTGAATAAGTTGTTCTTAAAAAATGGCTTTAGTAAGGAAATGGCCGCCTAAAATGTGACGAGCGGAGGGGTATTCTAGCCCTAATTTACAAGTAAAAAGAAAGGATACTACTTTTGATGAGCTTTCAAGAAGTGAGTCGGGGATTTGAACCACTGCCCCTGCGGGAGATGTCGCCCGCTTAAACCACTTTTTTCTGCCGGCTAACCAACCCAATTAGTTATTTAAGACCACTAAGCCTGTCGATTGCAACTGGGCAAACTTTTTGTTTTTAATTAATGTCAAGTGCTCATATATGAGGTTCTCAATATGGCACGCTCGCAAAAATTATTGTAATCTTTTAAAGCAGAAACCAAAAACGTCCTAAAAATAGACCTGCTTATTAAGAACGGAAAAACTCTTTTAAAACTATTGCGAGTATTTTGCAGCCGTCTTTAAACGCGTGGAGGTTGGAATTTCCGTTTTTCCGTGCATATTCTACACTTGGAACTTCTTTTACCACCAACCCTAACTCTAAAGCCTTAATGAAAATCTCAGTTTCAATCTCAAAACCTTCAGATTCCAAGACTGGAGCTAGCTTTTCAACTGCTCGTTTATTAAAAACTGCGTAGCCATAGCATAGGTCGGTGTACTTGGCTTTCCAGAGAAGATTCACGATTGACATTAGTATCGAATTGCCACATCGTCTTAATGAGTCCATGTCGTAAGTAAGACCGCCCTCTAAGAAGCGGGAGCCCTTAGCTATATCAGCGCCAGAATTCAAAGCTTTAATGAACAAAGGAATCTCCGCAGGATCCATTGAACCGTCAGCATCCATCAGAACCATAGCGTCAACATCGAAATAATTGTTACATAGAACTTGCCGAATGGCATTACCTTTCCCGTAACTCTTCTGCAAGATAACAATTGCGCCGCCTTTTGTCGCCACATTAATAGTTTTGTCTTTTGACTTACCATCAATGACCAAAATATTATTGTAGCCAACATCATTTGACCTGTAGAGAACCTCTTTGATGTTTTTCTCTTCATTAAGAGTAGGTATAACGATACCGACACTAAAAGGCGGAAGTCTTGAAACTTGAAGGTTTTCCAAATTTGACAGTGGTGAAAGAGTTTCGCAATTCTCTACCATTTGAAATCAACCCCAAAAGAACAACTCTTTGGGCCACTTTGTATTTCCAATACATTGATTTTTCGGCTAGTAGAATTGGTTTGAATCAAAGCAAACAGATTTTTAAAATATGAAGATGCCTTCGTTTGGGCAAGCCTAATATTATTTCTCTCGTACAACACATCTCCGATAACTTGCGTTGAAGAGTGTCTCCGCCCTTCTCCTCTCCTCATGCGCGACAACTCTTGAACTGAGCATATGAACACCGGTTATATTTAAAAGAATATGAAAAACAATGAAATAATATTCCCTAACTTTCAGCTTAACTATCTATTCCTCATCAGTAGCCGACCTAACATAGGGATAAATTTGGGCCCACACAGGTCAGAATGAAAAATTGCTCGAGAAAAATCCATATTTTCAATGATAACCAACGTTTTCCTTACATTAATGAAAAACGAAGCGAAAAAAGACTAAAAACAAAAACCGAAGCCATAAACAAAAAACGTTTACCTATTAAAATGACAATCCAGTTGCTTCTTCAGGAATTATCCAACCCTTGTGCCGCACTTCACCTAAAGATCAATGAAACCTTCCACCACAACATACCACGTGTAAATGTTATTAGAAATTAAACCGTTCATTAAATTAACAACCAAAGCAGCACTCCGAAGACTATGTAAGCCCCAATCGTTACGAGCCATGTTTTGGCAGAGTTATAATCAGCCATGTTTTGTCACCTCGTATTAATGTCCTTGCTTCGAATTCTCACACTTTAAAATCAAATTTAAAGGATATTTCAAAACCATGAATATATCAAAAAAATTGAAGCAGCATAACCCTGCTACAGGCTGGAAGATAACTTAATTTTTTTCCAGCCAACATAAGAGAACAATCTACGTTTACTTTTTCTATCTGGCTACTGTTGAAATCAGTACTCAAGATAACCAGCTAAACTTAATTGATGGATTTACTTACCCAAAAAAAAGGTTCATCACTGGGTTTCTCCAGTTCTTCTCCAGGCGTCCGGGTTTTGGTACTGCGTTTTGGGTCCTTCCTGCCAGATCCTATCGTAGATTTCTAAAAATTCTTTGCTGGAGAGTCTTTTTTGGTTTTGAATTTTAGTCATCGCTTGAACCGTTTTATTATTAAGCTTCTTTTTCTTTTGAGAATGCTTTAAAGTGTCAAGCAATCTTTCTTTGAACATTTTTTCAGCTCAGTTTATCTTGTTTTCCTTGCAGGTTTGCTTTTTAATCACGGATTTAGGGATAGGAAGCTCAAACCCTTGTTCTTTTTCGAGTGCTTTTCTGCATTTTTCGGCCAACGCATTATTGCGATTTTGGGAGAATTTTCGATCTATCATTTCCTTTCCTCTCTGACGTTTGAAAATACTTAAGGAACGAGAATAAAAGCAAAGTTTCAGTTCCGTGTATATGCAAAAAAAGGAAATACTGCCGGAATTGTCATCTTCCCAGACGAGAATAGATCGACAACTGAATGGATAGAGCATGTTAATTTATCCGGTAATTAACATTAAGGAAAGGAGTGAAGCCATCGCAGTGCTCTTTACTAGTTATTCCAATAATTATTAGTAATTCGCATTAATCTTGTTTCACGTTTGAGCGAGCGCGCACCGATAAAAAAAAGCCCACGCTATTTACTAAGGTAATAGCTGGCCTTAACGAGCTGGAAAAAGCTGTTTGTGATTGATATTTCCCTGTTAATTGTTCATTATTCACCCTTTAAAAGGTGACATATCAGGGTTACCAGAAGGCACCTTAAAACAACCGTAAATTTGCACGGAAATAGTGCACGATAACAAAGCTGGCTGACCTTATTCAATTACTTGGTTGGGCCCGGTTGAATATCCAAAAAATGGTTCTGCAAAATCGGATAAAATGGACAGGAAATATTCAGAAGCCAAGTTGATTCAATAAGATAAAAAGTTTAGTTAGCCTTGCCGCATTGAGGACAAAAGTAACCTTGCTCGATTCGTGCCCCGCAGAACTTGCAGTTTGAGGGCATTAACGGTTTTGGCGCTGTGGTTGAAGCGGTTTGTTTGGCGATCAATGTGTCAAGCTTCGCCATTGTTTGAGCGTATCCTGATTTTAGTGTTTGTTGTTCAGTGTGAATTTGCTGCATGTTTTGAGTAATATGTGAAATCGTCATCTGTCTTTCAGCTTCCATGCTGGATATTAATTTGTGGGAGGTTGATTTTATAACTCCCAAAACAACCAGGGCTTGCCCGATAAATTGAACAACTACGCCTGCTACTACAATGGTTTGAGTGTTTGGGGTAACCTGTGAAAGTAAATCGGAGACTGGATTTTGCTGAAGAATCCATAAAAGCCCAACGGCGAAAAAAACGAATCCGCCAATCAACAGACCTGTAGCTGAAAATGATCCTTTACTCATAAATTATTTCCTCAGAGTCTTGATAGATATCGCTTCTTTGTTGTTTAATCTAATGACCGCTGTTAATTAAAGCATTTTTTTAACTTGATTTGTCTCAAGAATCCCAAGTGGGTTTTATTGGCCGCTTAATGCGGTTGCTTTGTTGCTTATTTCTTGAGCTATTTGTTCTCTTGTCAGACCATCCGTCGATATTCCCAGGTTCCGTGCAGTTTCAATTAAGATTTCATCTCTTGATTTTAATGGCCTAATTGGTTGAGCTGCTGGTGCTGCAGGGGCGCTAACAGTTGTCACTGTTGCGGCATCTTCAAATTCTTTGGATGCTTTGTTGAACTCTCCCTTCGCTCTACCTATGGCGCGTGCAAATTCGGGAATTTTGGCTGGACCCCACATGATGATAACGATCGCGACAATACCGACAATGATCCAATCCCATCCTTCAAACATTCTTTCTCCTCCCAATATGTTCTTTATAATCTATATGAGTGTTTGATTAAAAAGCTTGCTATCTATGACCGCAAAGTGTTCTGAACTTTAAAACGTCTATTTTATTGTGCAGTAAAATTAACTAATAACAAAGGATTTTGAATTAAGCTGAAAAAAATAAATTGCGCCTGTAAATAATTTTTTTTAAAAATTAAACTAAAAACCGTTTGCAATTAGGGCAGTAATTTGCGTTTTCCTGAATTTCCGAGTTGCAATACTTGCATCTCGATTTTGAAAAATAATTCTGCACTATCGGTTTTGATCCGTAGGTTTCTGATTCTTTTCTTCTTTTGCGGGCTTTGTCAATTCTTCCTGCAAAAAACGTTGCTGTTTCAAAGACCAAGACAAACGGCGCTAACATGATTAAGCCTGTGATAGGCGTGGGGTCCGGTCCAAAAATCCAAAATACCATAAGAATTGCTAAGTAAGCAAAGATCTTGTTTCTTCCCCTTAAATATTTCATAGGGAAAACTCCAACGTGCACTAGCATAACGATGAAGACGGGAATTGTGTAGAAAATGCCACAAATTACAAACAGGGTAAAAATCCAATTGTAAAAATCTTTAATGAATATCAAGGGCGCTGCTCCGCCCTGCAGCGTGAAGTAAATAAGTATTCTAAACGAAATGGGAATAATTAGAAGATACGCCATGACCGCTCCTAAAATTAAAAGTCCGATGAATGATCCAAGGTAATATCCTATAACTTTCTTTTCGTTATCGTATAACGCGGGTTTGACAAAAGCAATAACTTCGTAGAATATTACCGGGGAAGCCAAAAGAAAACCAATAATAATTGATAAGTAAGCCATTACGAAAACCGTGTCTGCCATTCCTCCCGCAATAAGCGTCGCTTGTCTGGGGAGAAAATCAGCCTTTAGCCTAAGCATAACTAGCGACAGGAGAGGTTGGTAACTGCCAAACGGGTTCGTCAATCCAGCTATACTAGTTGGCAACCATCCGATGATAGTTGCTATAATAATGGCGACAAGCACCACTTTAAATCTGCGTACTAGCTCGTCAAGGTGTTCCCAGAAACTCATTACCCAAGCTTTAGGTTTGTTCTCAGTGCTCAAAGCAGTCGCAGCTCTTCTTTCCCGGTTCAGAGAAGTGAAATAAACCGTTATAGCCTTAAATCCATTTTGGCAAATCTCCAGAAGCCTTCAAAATTAATTTTCAAAGCAACCGCAATTGTTATATCTCAGAGGCAAAGTGAGAGTGCCAACAAATCAATTAAGCGCCTATCAATTAGCATCCAAAAGCCACCGGTACCCAGACATGCAGCCGATTTTGCTCTCTCTTGTGGGCAATAGCATGCAACCGATAGTAATTCTTAAAAGGGCTATGGAACATTCTCTACTCTATTCGCGGAGAAGAGAGATATTTGGAATCAGGATTGGGCGTTAAAATAGTGCTTACGGCTTCAGCTACCGAAATGAGCGATTTTTACAACAACCATTTTATTGCTTTCTTCGCCGGGTTCGGCAAGGGTCCACTGCCGCTTAGCTTTATGAGAAAAACCGTTTATCCACCAGTTGAACGAAATGCCAAAGGAAGAGCAAGATTTGCACCTTACGGCCTGAGAAAAGTGGAAGCTATGCTGCTGGAAAATGGCTTCACTGAAAAAGAAGTAGCGGTGGTTCACCCTGAGGACCTTGAGGATTTCATAGGGTCAGAAACCAAGGTTGTGGGAATATCGTCAATGGATCCGACAGGCATGGGTTATGTAAGCAAAACTTACTCTTCAATAATTGGGGGAGGAGAACCGATGAACGCCGTGGAATTCCAAAAACTCGTCACTCACCCAAGCATTCAAAAGTTTAAGCCAAAAATAGTCGTTGGGGGATTTGGCTCTTGGCAGCTTGAACGCAAACATGTGTCCGACAGCCTCGGAGTGGATTGCGTCCTCATAGGCGGCAGACCGGAGCCAATCGTTCAAGTTTTCAAGAAGGCAGTAAACGGCGAGGCTATCCCACGCATCGTCAAAGCTGACGAGTCAATCAGTAACTGGGATTACAACGCCATAATGCCGTTAACTAAGCATGCGGGTATACATGGCGCCGTGGAGATTTCAAAGGGCTGTGGACGAAACTGCCAGTTTTGCACGCCTACCATGCAGCATAAAGTGGATGTGCCTCTTGAAAAAATCATGAAGGAAGTTGCTTTGTCTACTGCAGAAGGCAGCGACCATATAACCCTGGTCACTGAAGACCTGTTCTTGTATGGTTCGAAAGAGAAAAATTTTGTTCCAAACAAGGAAGCCGTCGTGAAACTGGTAAAAAGCGTTGCCGAGCACCCAGGCGTTAAAAGTATTCAAGCTTCCCACATGTCTTTAGCGCCAGCAGTTCATAACCCGCAGATGGTTAAGGAACTTGCAGAGATATTGATTGACCGAAGCTGGTATTCTTTTGACAAAAAAGCGATAATTACGGCGGAAACAGGGATTGAAACTGGCAGCTCAAGGTTGATGAAGAAGTACATGTCGGGCAAAATGCTGCCTTTCAAGCCTGAACAATGGCAGGAAGTTGTTGAAACTGCCTTCGGCATCTTTAACGACAACGAATGGTACCCGTTGGCAACGTTGATTGTTGGTCTTCCAGACGAGAAAGAGGAAGATGTGCTGCAAACGATTGAGTTAATGGACAAATTAAAAGACTATAACGCGTTCTATGTGCCTCTGTTCTTTGTTCCGCTTGAGAATTGTGTGCTGATGAATAAGAAAGGCGCCGAAATGGATTCGCTCTCCCAAGTACGCTGGGACTTCTTCATAAAATGCTGGGAATACAACATTAAAATTTGGAAGCCGACTTTCCTGGAAAACCGTTTCCCCAACCCCATAATGTACAAAGCGTTAGACCGCATAGTTATTCCCTACGCGGGCAGAATTGCAGGTTTCTATTACGGTTGGACCCGCGGCGAACAGTTAAAGCAGGCGTTCTGGACACTAAGCATGGCTCAGCCACCGACAGTTAAAGCTAAGCAAAAATCAATTTGATTCAGCCGTCTCATCTGTTGCCTCATGTTTTTCCTCTATTTCCAGCGGCTGCTCCACAGCCGGTTCAGGCGCTGGTTGCTGCGGGAGTTTGAGGATTTTTCGTGCATGAGTGATGTACCCTGTGTGTCCAGTCATTAGTGTTTGGGGTCTGGTTTTTCCCCGTTCAACCTGCATTGCCCGCATCATGCACTCAACGGTTTCTATGAACACAAAGCCGTTTTCTCTGAGTGCTTCCGTTGTTTTCACGACCTGATCGATGGTTGGGCTAAACGAAACAATTATGCCCGAAGGCTTCAACGCTTCATAAGCATGAGGCACAACAAGCCATGGAGTTGCCAAATCAAGAATCACCGCATCCACATCTCGCTCTTCGATGCCGAAGGTGACATCCCCACTTTTCAACTCAACCTGATCAATAAGTTTTGAACGCTGCAGGTTTTTGGCTGCGTTTTTCTGGAATTCGCTGCGCAACTCATAAGTGTAAACTTTGCCTGTTGGTCCAACGTAGTGTGCGAGGGCTGTGGTTAATGCGCCGGTTCCCGTGCCTGACTCCACGACACGGCTGCCTGGTCCGATGCCGCTGAACATCACAATTAACGCTGCGTCTTTGGGGTAGGTGATTTGTGTGTTGCGTGAAGACTTCATGATGTAATCTGTTAATGCAGGCTTCAGGGTAGTGAAGTAGATGCCGAGGCTGCTTTTGATGGGTTCGCCGTATTCTTTGCCGATTAACTCATCAAGCTTCAAGTAGCCCTTATGAGTGTGGAAGGTTTGTCCCGCCTGCATCTTTATCATGTAAGTTCTCCGTGCATCCAAGTAAATTAGCACGTAGTCGCCTTCGCATATTTTTTGGTTAGCCAACTGCTTTGCCTCGTTTGGAAGTGAAAATGCAGGTTGTACCATTTAAGCTTTGAACCTTCGGTTTTTCATGCGTCGCTGGTATAGAGTTTGCTCGTCGTACTGAAACTTATTTATACAACTTACAAGATAGAATAATTGATTTTTAAGAGCTTAACTTACTAAGTGATAAAGTTGTCTAGTGACGTTTTGGTTAGCGCGGTGGGAAAAACGATGGACATTGATAGGAAACAGTTCGACATGGTTCTCGATGATATTCTGGATGGCTTTGCTTACCACAAAATTGTTTTTGACAAAGAAGGCAAACCGGTTGATTATGTATTTCTTGAGGTTAATTGTACCTTTGAAAGAATGGCTGGACTTGCGCGAGAGCGAATTATAGGCAAGAGAGCAACAGAGGCTCTTCTGGCTATTGAGAGAGATCCCGCAGACTGGATTGCTATTTATGGTCGCGTTGCTTTAACAGGAGAGCCAATTCAATTTGAGAACTATGTAGAGCCTTTAGGCAAATGGTTCAAAGTAACGGTTTATTCTCCAGAGAAGGGTTATTTTGTCGCTTTATTCGAGGATATTACCGAACGCAAGAAAACACAAGAAGAGTTGCGGAATCAAAAAAAAGAGTTGCAGGTTATTCTAGATTCAATGCCTGCAAAAATCTTTTACAAGGACCGTACCAACCGATTGGTTAGGGTCAATAAGGCATTTGCCGAATATATGGGTGTTTCCAAGGAGAACTTGGAAGGTAAGCTGTTATGTGACCTTTACCCTCCTGACATTGCTCAGAAATGCTGGGAAGAAGACAAAGAAGTAATCACGACTGGGCAGCCGAAAACTGGGATTCTTGATCACTACGGGTCTGCGCAGGGTGTCAGATGGTTCTCAACTGACAAAGTGCCCTGCAGAGATAGTGATGGCAACATTATTGGCACAATCAACTTCTCTATCGATATCACCGAACGCAAAAAAGCTGAAGCGGAAGTTGCTTGGTTAGCTTCGTTTCCCATGCTTGATCCTAACCCTATTGTGGAAGTAGATTTAGAGGGGATCATCAGTTACGCTAATTCTGCAGCTGAAAGGGCTTTTCCTGATTTGAAGAAAGCAGGTTTGAGTCATCCGTTCTTTTCTGGCTGGCAGCAAATGTTTGGAGCCTTTAAAGATGAGGAGAAGCAGACTTTTAGCAGAGACATAGAAATTGGTGATGCGTGGTTCAATCAACAGTTCCATATAGTTCCAGAAACCGATCAGGTGCGAATTTACACAAAGAATATTACTGAGGCAAAGAAGACTGAGCAGGCTCTTGTGGTAAGTGAAGTTAAGTATAGAGAGCTTGTTGATTTTTTACCGGAGATGGTTTTTGAAATCGACACCCAAGGCAACGCAGTTTTGGCAAATAAGAAAGCCTTTGAACTTACGGCATATTCCCAGGAGGATTTGAAGGAGGGCTTTAATGTTAATCGTATTGTTGCTCCAGAGGACATTGAACGCCTAAAGGACAATATGCAAAAAGTGTTTGCTGGAGCCATGCGTCATGGCAACGAATACACTTTTGTTAGAAAAGATGGAACACGCTTTCCAGTTACTCTATCTAGTAATCCAGTTATCAGAGCTGGTAAGATTATAGGTGCCAGAGGAATTGTCATTGATATTACTGAACGCAAGAAAGCTGAAGAACAGGCTCAGGAATCGGCAAAGAAACTAAAGGATGCTGAGCGGTTGGCTGCTATTGGCACGACGGCGGGGATGGTAGGGCATGACATTCGTAATCCATTGCAGGCTATTACAGGCGATGTGTATTTGGCTAAAACAGAATTGGCTTTGATTCCAGAAAGCGATGAAAAAAAGAACGCGTTAGAAAGCCTGACAGAGATTGAAAAAAATATTGATTACATAAACAAGATTGTTGCTGACCTGCAAGATTTTGCTGGACCCCTTAACCCTCATGCAGAAGATGCCGACATAAAACGCATCATTGATGATTTGCTATCAAATAATACTTTGCCAGATAACGTTATAGTAAGCGTTAAAGTAGAACCTGAGGATAGACAAAGTTGTAGCTGACTCAACTTTCATAAATCGCATCATGTACAATTTAGTTACTAATGCGGTTCAAGCGATGCCAAAAGGCGGACAACTAACAGTACATGCCTACAGAGACAAGAAAACAAATGATGCCATCTTAACCGTTGAGGACACAGGCGTGGGCATACCCGAAAGCGTCAAAGAGCAAAATATTTACCCCAATGTTTACCACAAAATCTAAGGGTCAAGGTTTCGGTTTAGCCGTTGTTAAGCGTATGACTGAAGCGTTAGGCGGCACAGTAACTTTCGAGAGCCAAGAGGGCAAAGGAACAAAGTTTACCGTGCGGTTTGCCTTAACCAAAAAGAGCGCTTAAACTTACTTGCGTTTGTCTGAATAAACAAAATTCTAATTTGATATGAGCATCGAAACCTAATTAATATGCAGATTCGCGTGTTTTCAACAAGATGTTGAAAAGTGCGTAAGCTAAATCTTTCTTTGCATTAACTCTAAATTAATTCCCATTTAATAGCAATATTTATGTGGGTATAATTACGCTATAAATGTAGGTGCAAATTAGTGGGTAAAGCTAAAATGGATGAAAGGGGCAGGATTCTTATTCCCATAGATGAACGCGAGAAACTTGGCTTGAAGAGCTGGAGTTGAATTTGATGTACTTCGAAAGGACGGTACCTTAATTTTGAAACCCATTCTTCCTGAGCCGTTACGGGTTGACGGTAGCCATCGCAAATGGGGCAAAGAAGCGTTCTTGGATTCTGGAGAGGCAACGTTTGGCGAGTAATGGCAGTTTCATAGAGAAACGGGTTTTTGACCTTAATATTTTAGCCGTTTATCTAGTCAGGGGGCACCCTGGTTTTGAGTGCGTTTCGCCAGTTGTAGAAGATGGTTTAAGAGGCGCATATATTCCGTTGATAATGGATTTTTTGCCCATGCGTGCATATTGGATAATGACAAAGCGATGGGGTCTTCCAGAAAGGGAATGCCGAGCTTCAATTGAGCATTTCCTGAACACTTATGATATGCCACGTTACCAGGCTTAAGCCGGGAAACGATTCTGAAGGGTTTTCGGTTGGCTGAAGATTTAAAACATGATGTTTTCGACTGCATGTACCTTGCGCTTGCATTACAGGAGAAAGCTAGCGGTATTGTTACAACTGACACTGATTTTGAAAAACTTTGCAATCAAATAGGATTAAAATACATTAACCCTGTGCCGCATGAAGTTCTCAAACACTTCAAGGAACAAAACAAGTGAGCGTTGATGCAACGTGAATCATTCAGAACAACGGGTGGCATTCTTTCTTAAAAACCAATAAAAATTGTTCTATTCTTTTTTCTTTTCAGCTTCATCCTCAGCAACCATTCGTTTAAGCTTCTTCTCCATGTTCAGTTCATATTCATGCTCCTTAACCATGGGCGGCAACGTTTTTTGCTTAAACAAAGTGTCTGGCGGCACAATGCGTTGTTCGCCTTTTTTAACGGTGATTCCTTCGCCTTCGATACAATCCTCAAATTCCTCCAACGCCTCAACAATCCAGTAGCCTTCACTCTCAGTCACGACTTTGACCTTGTAGAGTCCCTTGTAAAAACCAATTTTTTCACTCATAACAACCACAATTAATATTCGTTTAAAACAGGATATAAACCGCTCGCACAAAGCTAAAGCTGGTATTCCCGGGATTTTTCCACAAGCGTCACTTGACCTTTCGCGTCGCCCATAAATCTCTTGAACAACTCAGCGTTCTCAGTGTGGACAGGGAAAATCCGTTTAGCATTTATCTTTTTGAGCGCTGCTTTCAACTGCAAAGGCATCATGTGACCCGAAACATGCACATGGTACTGCGGCAAACCATAATGGCTAAGCCAATTGACCAGACGTTCATAATCGATCTCCATCTCCTCATTGAACGGCTCCGACGCCGAAAGCACATAGCAGCTTCCCGGCTACAGGCTGAATAGCATTAAGCTCCTCAAAATCATAAAAGCTAACCGCTAAAACAACCTTGCACTGCTGCTTCGAAACCTCGAACACATCAAAAATCTTGCCGTCTCCCTTCAAAGCGTTCAATCAACTGTTTTTCCCACTTTTCATAGCGCTTCTTCGACTTTCGAAAAATCAATAACCCCTCATCATCCAACGCTGGAACCTGCAAGTGCACGTCGTTGCGAAGTGCATCCAGCAGATACGCTTGTTTTAGTGAAACAGCCAAGCACCGATTGTTCTTCTTAGCCATTCGATAAAACGTGTTGAGGCGGTCAACATCTGAGTAACCAAACTCCGCAAGCAAAATGCCATCGACTTGTGATGCAATCTTGTCCAGTTTCGCTTCAACTTCCACTTCGTTGGAAACTGTTGCCCCAGTCATGTTGGTGGCTTCAGTCACAATTGCTACAGGTTCAGCCTCCTTGGCTTTCTCCACAAACTCGTAGGTCATCTCGGGTTTAGCGCCGTGGTCTCGAAAGTCGCCAGTATAAACTATTGTGCCGTTTGAAGTGTGAATCAGAAAACCGTAGGCGCCTGGAATTGAATGATCAACATGGATCGGCTCAACAACTAAATTGTCTACTTTGATTTTGTTGCCTGTTCTGAAAACGTTAAAGTTGATGTCTGCAACGTTGAATTCCAAATCAGCACGTCTGATGTCGCTTAGGGTTCGCAGAATAGTTTGGGTTGTTTCGCCGCAGTACACGGGAATTTCACGTTTAATAAATGACAAATAAGCCGAATGATCCAAATGCCCATGAGAAAGGAAAACAGCGTTTGCTTCAGGCGGAGTTTGGTCAAACCTGTATATTCCCTGAATCTGCGGCAGGATTCCAAGTTCCTGAAGGCTTTTCTCGTTTTTAGGCGAAAGAAAAGGCGGCGAATAAAACTGTTTCTTAGCAGTAAAAGACATGCCAAAATCAAAGAAAACCCTGGTATCTCGGTCTTGAAGGAGGATTTTGTTTCCGCCAATCTCGTTAACTCCGCCATAAAAAGTCAACGTTGTCTGATTCTTTACCATGCATTTCACTTCGGGGCTTCTGTTTTTTTGCAGACATTTGCAATAACAGAAATAATGGTCCACATGGTGAATATGCTGAAAACCCGCGTGTACTTGGAGAACCCAGCTTTTTTAATGACCTCTACGTCTCCGCCTGCTTTCAAGTAGCCGTTTATGAACGCTTTAGCAATCGCTTCAGCTTTACCATTCCCATAAAGCGGTTGAAGGTAATGCCCTGAATAATACAGAAACACAGCAACATCCCAAGCTTTATCGCCGTCCTTGCGCGGCCTGCTCGAAATCAATCATGTAGATTGTGCCGTCGGGTTTAACCAGCATATTTTCAGGCTTTGTATCGCCCAGAAGATATTGCGTGCGAATGAACGTTTGCCATTATTTCGCCTGCTTCGCCGAGGTTAGGCAAGTTCCTCCTCAAACTGGTTTGTTCTCTGTCGCCGTGGCTATGCGTTTAATAGCTTGGCTGAGGCTTTCTCCCTCAATGTACTCCATGAAAACTAAGCGTTCAGCATTACTTACATGCAAAATCTTCGGGACATTAAACCCTTCAGCTACGCAAAAACTCGTTTATCGCGCATTCCTTCGCAAGTCTAGCTTGAGCCGTAATAGCGAAAGGTCTTGCGCCAAGAGACCATACTGTCAGCGGGAACCATTTGAATCCCGACCAATCCTTAAAGCGTTTAGCCAGCACCTTTGTTTCGCCGCCGTTTCCATGTGCCTTAATCAGGTATACGTCGTTTAGCATTCCGCCGATGGGTTCAACTTCAATGTCTGTGGCTTGGACCTTTCAAAAGCATCTTTTGAGCGAATCCTTTAATGTCGATTTTATCAGACAACGAAAGTAACCCTGTTGAGGTTTGAAAGAAAACGTATTTTTGCGGATCGATAAATAGATAGGGCTGCTCAGGCGGTTTTCTCCAATTAATCTTTTGAGACTTCAGAAAAGCCTCAGTGTTCTGGGAAACAATGTTTATCAGTTGAGGAAAAGTGCCGAAGAATGACGTGAAGAGTGTCCGTGGAGCATTTTTTGACAAGTTAAGCAATTTGATTCTTGGGTCCTGGCAGTCAACTAAAAACTTCTTTGAAATCTTCACGTAATCATCGAGAAATAAATTTTTTCTTCCGCTTCAAGCTGCCTTAAAGCTTCATTGTAGCTGTCAAGGTTTTCTGCTTCATTTAACTTAAGACCATTAATTAAATCTGCGGCGTCATAAGCAAGCAGCGGAAAAACTCTGATTCGATTCAAAAGCACCTCATACATGAAATACTGCGGTTTAATTTGAATGCGGGAGGTAAGCTCAGGGAAATTTGAAGCCAAATTCTCGAGCAACTCAAAAATCAAACGCTTCTTTAACGCCACCTCTTTGCTTTGTAAATAGTCATCGCCGTAAAGGGGACGTTATGGGAAAAATAAGTTTGCTTGCAATGGCTTCTCCCAGAAGACCTATTTCGATGTCTCGTTCAAAAATCCATTGGTCAACGGCAAAAACAAAAATGGTTTGTTCATTGAATGTTTTTATGTACCTCATTATTCTGGGCTGAAAATCTTGATTACAAGCATCACGTCAATTATTGTTTTCTCGTTAATTGTTTTGTTTGAATAGTTGTCAACGTGAGCTATGGCGGTGATGTCTGCGGAGCCAGCGACATGTCTACAAAAATCAAAAATTTGATTATTCAATTCATCGCTTGTAAGTTACTAATTTGTTTCAATTGAGTCTTCCAATATAGAATTAGCTATTGATATATTTAAAACACGTTTGTTAACAAGTTCGGCAACTGATTTTTGGCTCAGGACCAAAACTGGTAAAGGTACCTGTTCGCGGAAAGCGGTTTATCATCTATGACTTCAACCCGAATGGTTTGTTTGTGCTGAACCTTTCCTTAGCTGTAGGAGACTGGTGATTGGGCAGGAGTTGCAATGGTTATTTCCGTGTTTGTTTGGAACGATATTTTTCGGCATATCAGGTTCAATGATTCTTCAGTGAAATGCAACATGTTTTGTCCATTGCTTGTTAGGCTGTAAATTTTTCTTGGTCGTTCAGACTTCATGTTCCATTCACTTTTCACGAAGCCTTTCTTTTCAAGGGTGTTGAGCAAGGGGTAGATGGTGCTTGGTCCGAAGTAGACGCCGAAGTTTTTGCGGATTTTGGTTATTACTTGGTAGCCATGCATGGGCTGGGTGCTTACGAATTGTAGTATTATAAGGTCCAGTAGGCCTTTCATCAGTTTGGTTGAAACTTCTTTTTGTGAGTTAATCGTTCTTAACATTTTTTTTCTCTCACCTGTTTTTTTGTTGAACAGTTTTGCTGTTCTACGTATATACAATATGTCCTATTTCGGACATATCTTGAGTAGTTTATATTAATAAACCATAATATAAAGCTTCATACATAACCAAAGCATACAAAAACAAATACAATAGACCACAAAAAAAATTAACATAAACTAAAAAAATCGAAACATCAAATAGTTCATAACATCAACAGGAAAGAAACATGGTCTGAAACATACCGAAAAGAAATTGTACAACACATAATCAGAAACCTGCTGGAAATCCAACTATTACGCATAATACGAGCCCAACCAACATGGGGATACAAAATCAAAAAACAGGTGGAAGCAGATTTCAACATAAAACTAAGACACGGCGCACTCTACCCCGCACTAAATGCCCTTGAAAAAAGAGGTTTCTTGAAAGCAAAAAACAGCAAAAAAGTGGACGATCCCGCAAAGTCTACGCAATAACAGAAAACGGCAAAGCCTACCTACAAACCTACTACAGCATACTCCAAGACCAACTTGGAGTGAAAAATAAAAAACATTAAGCAAATTCTGTTTATTGAAAAAATTTGTTTTTTAGACCATAATCTAACATGCCTATTAGCATAGCTGGTGAATAGGCATGAAAAAGCTTTTATTCTAAAAAATATGACAAAAATCAGAGGAAAAACTATGAATATAGAATCAAGCAAAAACTTGGGCGGCATAGGCGCAATACTAATACTCATGGGCACGCTGCCAGTATTGAGGTTCCAGCTATACTTTTGGCATTCTTGACCTAATTGGCGTAATACTCGTTTTTGTTGCACTGAACGGTTTAGCGAAATTACTATCATGAAAGAGCATATTCACCAACTCAATTTACAGTCTTATTGCAGGCATAGTGGGCGTGTAGTGGCAGTTTCGACGGTCTCTCTATCATAATTTTTACACAACCTAGTTACAAAATGATTCAAGATATTTATCCATCATGGAATGGCAGCTGGTCAACAATTTCATCATTACAGGATGACTCCATCACTTCGAATATACCAATGGGCGATGTTATCACATTAGGGCAATATTTTTAATCATAGTGGTTCTATGGGTTTTCGCTATAGTTGCAGCTTTCTTTGCCAGACGCTCTCTGAAGACTCTTTCATCAAAAGCAAGTGTAGGCTTATTCTCAACCGCATCTCTGCTGCTGATCATAGGTGCATTTCTAACAATAATTTTCATAGGTGCAATTTTAATCTGGGTCGCTGTGCTATTGATGGCAATTGCCTTCTTCCAGATAAAACCGCAGCCAGAACAGTCTGCATCAACAATGGCACCTCTGTCGTCAACGCCAACGCCCGTCTAAAAGCCAACAATCTCCTTTTTTTTATTTCTTCTTTAAGAAATGCTCGACGAGCAGCTTCAAGACTCGTCTTCTCGTCAAATTGCCTTTTCTTATAAATTTTCCCTTATAGTTATGGCTTGTTATGCAAAAACAGAATCCTAAGGCGTGAGACGGAGCTTCAACATCAGTTTTTTTAACTTTTATTAAGGACTCTGTGTTTGTATTTTTAGGTGAAATAATGACTTCTGAACAGAAACATCATGAAGAACTTGTTAGTGGATTTTACAATCAGTTAAAAGAAATTTTCGATTCCTCCGAACAAGCAATTTACCTTTATCTGGATGATAATCATAAAGTATGCAACAAAAAGTTTGCTCAAATGCAGGGTTTTAGTTCGCCTGAGGAGTGGGCGAAAGTGGATAATCCCCTTGAAGTAGGTGTTGCGAAATCCAGTCAAGATGCTGTTGTTTCTGCCTACAAAAACGCTATGGAGAAACTAATCGCGTCTAAGATTAATGTTAAACTAAAGAGGAAGAATGGCGACGCCTTTGATGCCTCAGTTATAATGGTGCCAGTAGCCTACCAAGGACACCTATTTGCGCTCCACTTTATATCGCCACTTTAATCATTTCCTGTTTGCTTGCGCGAAAACAACGTCCTTAAGTTTGAGGCCAGTGCACTTTCGAGAGGTGCTCCAGAAAGATCGGCATGAAAATTAGTCGAGCAAACTATACCAGCACCCAAGCATCCGGATTTTGGTATCTAACCATTGGCGCCGTAACTTTGTCTTTTTGCTCGCTTTTATGATAGAAGTAGAGGCTTTCTATTAACATGTCTCTATGCCTTGAGTTGTCTTGCTTTAAGGCTTGTAATATGTACTTTAGATTTTCGCTAGTTAGACCTGATACTTCCGAGAGGGCGCTGTAATAGTCTTCTATCAATTCGGATTCAATAAAATAGGCGTAAAAGTCATGCAGAACATCCTCTATTTTGGTAAAAGCTTTCAGGACTTCGCTAATCTCATCATTTTCAATACTGTCACGTATTGCGAGGTCGTTGAGCAGTTTATTTATTTCGCCGACACTTTTCTTGAATTCTTTCGGTAACTCGTCTGGGCTGAAGTATACATATAACAGGGGTTTGAAGAGTTCTTTTATCACAGCTGCATGTTTTTGATTGTCAAATGCAAGTACAGTGGTTATAGTGCTCAGCTGTGGGCAAGGTAGTTTTTTTGTTGCAGTAGCATAAAGAATGTTTACTTCTTTTTCGAGAGCGAGGCAACCATAGAGATATTTTTTAGCCTCTTGTATTTTTTCACTCATAGTTATTCCCTTTAAAAAGCGTGTGCAATAAACGTAATAAAACTTACTAAAGATTAGCTCAAACGTACAACTGTACATCACAAATACAGATCTGGCAATAATGTTGCTGCCAATCCCAGCCTTAGGGCTTAGTAATTTTTTATTGCTGGTTAGTTTACTCATTTTAATCCCTGTGTCCTTATTCTTAATATCTAGTTACAAGCTTATTGTGTTTGTTTTAGCAATTTTTTTTTGTCAAGAACTCTTGACGAAAAAGCTTCTTAAAGACCAACAATTAAATCGGATATTGATATTGAATGAAGCGTTCAATCCTTGTTATAATTACTATTTTTCCGTTAATCATTTCAACGGCAATATTACTGCCTGTCGTGAATGTGGTGAGCGCGAATTTTATTCCAACTCCAGGTTTATATATTCAATGTCCTGGTAGCATGATATATTCTGGCAACGACAGTCACTCTATCCCGCTTTGGATTGAAGCGGGTCTTTCCACAGGTGCTCCTAGGATTGTCTCGATTAGCTACAACGTTGATGGAGGTGCCAACATTACCCTTCCTAAGGTTGAATATACAACTTATCAGCCTTCTGGGTCACCGTATAATGCTGACATCTACTATAATAGAGATACAAACTTAGAAAACTTAACTGATGGCAGCCATACAGTACGAGCTTATTCGCGCGATGTAAACGGCGATGAGCTGTCAGCCAGCGTTAATTTCACGGTTCGCACATCTGGTGAATCAGGTATTTTCTTAAATGCGTACCCCTATGGTATTCCAACGCCTATTCCGAAGCCCTCAAATTTCTCGATACCTATTCTTGGTCAAAAACCGGCAGTAACGCCATTGGTAACGCCTAAACCAACCGCTTCAATAACGCCAACGGTGACGCCAAAACCAACCGCTCAAACAACCAATTTCTTTGGCTATCTAATTTTGTTCATGGCCATAGTCTTTATTTTTGCGGTGTCGTTTGTAGTTACTGCATTATATTTAAAAAGAAAAAAGAAAAGGGATTAGGGATTTTATATTGGGATTTTCAGAAAATCCAGTGTTTTCCATATGCCACTGCGTTTCGGTCACCAAGCAGGGTAAAGCAATTTCGGTTGTGAAGCAGAGACTGCTGCTGCCACGGTATCGCCCTGGGCAAGAATATACTGATAGTTTTGGTTGAAGACTGGTAAGGCCGCGTTGTATGCTTGTTGGAATGTTTGACCTTGCAAAAGTGCAAGATTGGCAGCGTTTGCTGCGGCGGCAAACTGGCTTGTCCATGCATCGTGAACCCAGTTGAGATCGCTATAACCTAGGTAGGCTCTGGCACCTGTCATAATGGCGAGTGGTCCTAACCCGACGGCAGTATCGCATGAAACAGTGCTTGCGGCTTTGCCGTTGAGCAAACTAACGTCGTTGTTGTCGATTATAGCCTCAATCTGATTGTTGTCTTGTCCGTACATAGCGTAGTCGCTGCCATGATCATAGTGCAGAGAATTAAGTCGAATGCGCCGTTGTTGATTGTATTATTAACGTTAGTCCTGTTGGTATCGTTTTTCTGCAGGTCCGTAACAGTCCATCCTGCAGCGATGGCTGCGCTCTTAACTGTTTCAGCCGCCACAAATGAGTACCCTGTGAAGCCGTCGTTTGGCAATTCTGATCTGATTATCAGAAGATTTTTTGTGGTCCACCATGGCCTAATGATATTATTCATTTGATTTATCAGATTTTGGGGGAGCAAAGCGGTTGTCATCACGGTGGTTTGGGGGGTAAGGTTTGGCAAATTAGGTTCCCTCCGTCTTCTTTGCTACTTCCATGCGTAGATTACTAATCATTCCGACAAGTTGCTTGCCATATTCAGTGTCGTTTTTTATTTCATTGAGTATGTCTTGTGCGGTGAATGATTTTGTTCCTGCGGAAGCTACGATTTGATTTATTTTCTCTGGCGGAATAGTTTTGATCCCAAGCGTTTCTTCCTTTATCGCCAGTTGCTTTGTCATTCTTTTGTGTGTTTGCCTTTCTTTTTCATAATTCGACAATTAAAACGCCGCTTTTGATTCATGTGTCATGTGTCTCTTTAAAAGGGCTGCGGACATTTCTATGTAAAAAAAATACATGATTACGCATACGGAGTGCTATCAAAAACAAAACTAAAAGGCGGCAAACTTTTAATTTAAGATTAAGAGTGGGTGATGATGTCGCCGTTCCAGCCTTAGGGCAAAGTAATTTTTTATGTTGGGAATTATTAGTTTAATCCCTACTTCTCTTATTGTTGCTGCTGGTTCTAAGCTTTAAGATAGATTGTTTAAATGATAGATGGCTAAGGATTGTGGCTGGATTGAAGATACGGGAGAATGATATACCTTACTGAGGAGCAATGGGATAGTTTTTTTGAGCCAAAAGTTATCCTTAAGCAACTTGGTATAAGCCAATTAACTAAAAGCGTGGCAGATTTTGGTTCAGGTTATGGGACATTCACTATAGCAGTTAAAAAATTGATTAGCGGGAAAATTTACGCCTTAGATATCGCGCCATCAATGATTAGAATTGTAGAGAAGAAAGCAAAGGAACGCAGCCTTAACAATGTGGTTCTGATTTTGCGCGATTTTATCTCTAAAGGCTCTGGTCTTAGTGCTTCGAGCGTTGATTTCGTGATGCTTTTCAATATTCTGCATTTGGAAAAACCAACCATTCTGCTAAAGGAAGCCTATCAGTATTAAAGCCAATTGGAAACGTAGGCATTATTCATTGGAACTATGACCCGAAGACTGAAAAAGAAGGACCACCGATGAACATAAGACCAAAACCCGAACAGATTAGACGATATGGGTCAAATCAGTAGGCTTTATCTTTGAGAAGCAATTGGATTTAAAGCCTTACCACTATGCGATATTATTAAGGAAGCCTAGCCAAAGGTCACTCGCTTTTTCTGCCCACTCAACGATTTCTAATAAGTCATTCATTGTTGCAATAGGGCAGAAGTTCTTTCTTGTTTTTGTCTGTTTTTCATGCAAGTTCCGCATGCTTAGAGCACCTAATATTGATGAATTGTTGTGATTGGTTCTTTATTATAAAACACTCACTCTTTATGTCTTCAGCTTCGACGCCTTTATTCACCAAGAAGACTCTAACATCATGGTTTTTGCACTTGTCCTACATTTGCAAACCTAAAGGCATTCCATACTTCTTCAGGGTCGTTTGTGCTTAAAACTATACCTAACTTCATATTGTCACCAATTCTATTGAAGAATTCAATCTCCTTTATATGCTGTAAGCAGTGCAAAAACAGAGCCCTTACTTGTAGGGAGGTTGCCTTTCAAGGAGGGGTATCCGCTAAGCGAGATGTCAGTTGTTTGTAAGAACCCTGAGGATTGTGAGGTTCTGAAGTTAGGGAAGGAATTTGCTCTTCTGTTAGCTCTTTCATTAAACCGATTGCTGTCCTTTTGTTAGTTACATTTCTAGCTTTTGCGCTTTTGCGTCCATTGAAAAGTTAACCTATGATAGTTATTATGAAATCGTCTACTTTTCTCTCTGAATTATTAGTGTTGGATCATCTTGCATTATAATACAATCGATCAATGAGAGCAGATCATTGTCATTTAAAGTGATAATCATTTTTTGGTTTTCACCCCATTCCTCAACCTGTTTCCTTTTAGCATCCAATTAAATATTGCTAACCAAAGAATAGGAGAGCGAATAATCCTGTACTATTCTTTGCAAAGATATTTTGCAGCATCTGAGATCTCTTCTTGTGTGACCCGAGTAGTTAGATTCTTGCATTCAACGATTATGTAGTTACCTCTGTACGTTTGCCTAATAACGTCAAACCAGAATCCTTGCCTTGTATAGTTAGGAAAAACATGATCTCTACGCCTTAATGTTGAAAGAGTCATGAATTGAGAGAGAAGGCATTTTGTCGCGGTGGCACGAAAATCGTCTTGAAAATATCCAAGCATAAATTTTCGTATTTTGAGAAATGGGTTCTGCCACGTTGGCAATTAACCACCTGCGTTGTTAGCATTTCAGCTTTTCTGTTTCTTAGCTGTTGTATTATTGTGTTTGCAGTTCGAGCAGGAACTTGGCTTTGGGCGCTATCGAAAAGGTTCATTGTTCCGTCGTCATACACGACGATAATTGAAAGGTTTTCCCTTAACAGATTTGTTAACGTTTCGTAATTCAAGCGGAGCGCTACTTCGAACGGAAAAGCCAAACATATTTTCAAGTTGGGTTGATTAGGTATGACGTTGACTTCGAAAAGTTTCTAACCAGAAGGGTTCGATGGAGGGTCGCGTTTTTATATGTACACCGTATTGCTCGCCGTTTCTCGCGTAAACCATCGGTGTCCATTCAACATTTGCTGCAATTGGCTGATCAGAAGTTACGACTAAATGTCTTTGTTGGGAACTAGAACTTGCATGCGATTTTGCATTGCTGAATTTGGCTTTGTTCTAATCTTGCGAGCATATTCTATCCCTAGGCTCGTGATTAGTAACCTTTCCGAGTTTTACTTCTAACGCTGCAATTTTTTGTTCTAGAATTTTTTTGAAATTTTGAAGACTCTTTAGGAAGACTATGCCATAAGCGCAATCCAAGGACTCAATTTCAATTTCGTCTATGATGACTTCCATTCGATCAACTGTTTTTCCCGAACTTAGCCTGATTCATCCAAGAAGCACGTGCATGAAGATCATATGCTTCATCTATTCTGTAATCGGATTCACACTAAGAACTTTCATTATTACTCTTTCTCTTTTATCAGAAGGTATCCTGTGCTGCTTGATTATTTTTGTTAGATATCGAAAATCTGTAATATCGGGGATATTTCCATCCTTGAGCTTTTGTATCAGAATATAGTAAATCTTTTCTTCTCCGTATTTTTTGTATATCTTTTCACCGACATCATCGCTTTTTAGTGAAGAGATTGTTCCAAGCATTTCCAAGAAAAAATCTTCAGTCAATGTCGTCTGGGTAGGCTTGACACCTATTTCAGATAACTTCTCTTCCTCAAATAACCTTCAAGATATTTTTAAGGAATTCAAAGAAGTTTTAAACATCTAATAACCGTTGTCACTGGTAAACCTGTGAGTGTTGCAAGCTTCTTGTTAGGTATCTTTTCTTTAGTTTTCTTCTCTATTTCTTCAATAACTTGGGCAAGTTTTTGAGCGGTCGGGAGAAGGCTCCATTCCCTCTCTCACGTTATGTATCTTGAACATGTTTAAAATGTACTCAACGCAATCTTGGGGTTCAGGAAGGATATAACATGGAACCCTTTGTAGGTTTATGCTTTTAGCTGCTCTCCATCTTCTTTCCCCATAGGATAATGTATTTTGATCCTCTTCTATAAACGGTTAGGGGTACAGGTATTCCCACTTCTTTTATAAGATTGAGTAAGTCGCGACATACCTACTTCCGAAAAGATTAATCGTGGGTTGTCCTCATTATTTTCAATCGAAGTAGTGGGTATATCAAATTTAACCTCTGCGATTGTGTCTGCCATCTTATCGTTCCTGATTGTTTTTTGGAGAACAAATCATACTCATGCTCGAATTCTGTAAGGCAGAACAGCCATTGTCATTCCTTCTCTTTTCCTGATTTGTAGAATGGCGTTGAACTATCCTGAAATTGCTTCTTTATTATCACTTCCTCGGCTTCAAAATTCGCTTTCAAAAAAGAATCCAACACTTTGAATCCAAGAGGAATGATCATTTTGTTCTTCTAATGTCTCCGATCATAACTGCACACCTTTTTCCATTTTTCAAAACACGATATAGCTCTTTCGCAGCTTCTCCAATATTGTAGAAACTCAGTTACATCATGAATTTTAGACAAATCTCCGTTAACATTCCACGTGTAATTAATAGCGTCGGCATAAGGTGGTTGGCAACAAACCAAGTCGATAAAGTAGTCCATAAATGGAAGTTTTCTAGCGTCTCCCCAGATAATCCACGGTAAGTATTCTGTAAATTCCTTTTCGTTTTTACTTGCTTCATTCTTAATCTGCTTAGCTATTCCTTTACTCATGCTAATTGCATGAGGACTTTATCACCCAATGCCTTTCCTCTGAAGTAGTAAACTTTCCACTAAAGTGGTTACCTGAGGGAGAACAATCTAGAACATAGTCATCCCTAGAGGAATATTGCATGATGGTGTCGCTAGGGACTTGTGGTGCCCAATTCCCTCTATATACCCCGCTATGTACGAACCAATCGCCCCTCTTAGGAAATTGCCACAAAGTTGTGGTTTCCTTTTGAAGGTCGTTGGTTAACATCTCCAGGTGCGAAGGAGTAAGCCCAATCTTGTATTCTTCAGCCGTTCGTAAGATTTCTTGCGCGCGATTACTGTCCAAGAGAAAAGTGTGCCATATTGTTTCATTATACGCTTAAGTGAGTAACCATCGTTAAATAATCTTACAAAATCAAGGCTCCGTTGAGAGCGACCTCTTCGTGATATCTTTTCATGTGAGGGACTATTGTTCGCTTAATTTCCCTTTGACAGTAAGGGCAGAATATTGTTCTGGTTTCCCTATGTCCATTAACTTTAAACTGCTCAACCATCTGTTAAAATCAATTGGCGTCCTTATCGCTTTTGTTTGCTACTTACTAAAATGTCTTTCTGAATTATTTGAGCATTGTTCTACTAGAAGAGGATAACCATATCTACACGGGACGGCTGTATCTGCGGGGGATGATGTCGCCGTCCCAGTCTGATCGGGAAAGATGAAGAATTAAAGTTGACAGACCCCAAAACTTAGTGCTTATCGTTAGAGAACAACGGTCGCAACAAGTGCCATTATTATATTATACTTCACTGAATAATTAGCTCTATCTACTGGTGCATCCAAGAATGGCAAGGATCCGAAAAAGCGCAGTTCAGATTCGATTTGAAATCTTAGAGTACCTGTTCTTCAATTCGAAACCTCAGCTGAGAACTGTAATCTGGCGAAAATCAACAAACCTTTCCTACGACGATTTTCTAAAGCATTTAGTCTTTTCTTGAAGAGAAGAAACTGATGAAAGAAACAGCGGAAGGTTACTGCTAATTTAACGGAAGAGGGAAGAAAAATGTACATTGAACTGCGCAAGTCGCTTCCATCAATACTGTAAGCTGAAAGATTCATCTGTGGTGCATCAGGTATAAAAACAAAAAAACCGTATAATAAGGAAGGAAACAAAAATGCCTAAAGAAACCAATGAGGACAAACAGTACCCAGTCAAGTCTCTACATGACTTTCTATTCGAGTTAGATAAGGAATGGACAAAATTTCGAAACGGCACCCTAATCGGGCTTGCTTCTTCAGGAATCCTATTCATAGTTGTCGTTTGGCTTACTGTTAAGAATCAGGCATTTCGGGCTTGGATTCGTCGATTTTGTGCTTTTAATCATTGCAGGCGTCTTCTTAGGCTACAGCATTTACGCAATGTACTCGCAGTATCGTTTCTTCAACAGGTGGGAACGCCGAATCGGCTTGCTTCTGCATATGGAAGAGCAAATGATGTCGGAAAAACTAGAAGAAACCAAGGCTTAATGTACATTTTTGGTGCACATCAAAAGTGCGGCTTCCTTTTTAAAGACAAAAACAAAGAAGCTAATCATGGAAGCAAGTTGGAGGTGAAAAAAGAAATGGTCACCTTAAGCAGAAAAAACAAAATCGCAATCGCCGCAATAATTGCCATAGCAATCGTATTGATGATAACCGTACCTTACGTAAGCGCTCAAACAATGCAAACAACGCTGTTTCAAACATAAAAACACTCAATGCCCAAGGCAACATCTACCAAACAATCGACAGCAACACAATAAAGTATTATCCAGCAAACTTGACCTTGACGCTTCAGCCAACATCAACCAGCGGCAACAGTTAAGATATTTGATGTTACAGGCGGAACATTGGTAGGCAAACGGCGTCTCATACACATTCACAAGCGGAAACGGCGGAGTATTAACGGGCAGACATGACGTTTTGCTGCAGGCGCAGGGCACAGACCCGAACGGGCAACCAGTAACACTTAAACTTGCAGGACAATACTCCTACTCTTGGCTCGCAGGCAGAGTTGCTTTCAAAATCGGCGCTAAACTGCAAACAGCCGACGCCAACTACACACTCCTAATGCAGGCACCAATCTAACGGCATTTTGACCATAAATTTTTCTTTACCTTTTTGTAATGTCGAAAAGTCTTTTCTCGAAGCAAGTTTGGGCACAGTTCTGAAAAGCTTGCCAAGACTGTTTCGCAGTATGTATATAAGTTGGCCGATCAAAATATTAGAGTTAGAATTCATACACCTTAAAACCTTTATCAATTATGTAAGCTAAAAAGTACTTGCAGAAACAGAGGATATCTAACTCCATGACCATAAATTACCCTGAAGAAGAACGCCCAAAGCTTCCATCAAGAATCGGCAGATTATTCGAGCTTGCCAACAACTTATGGTGGAGCTGGCATGAAGAAGGACGACAAGTTTTCCGCTCTTTAGATTATGCGCTTTGGCGAACCAGCGGGCATAACCCAGTTAAGCAACTGCGCAGCATCAGCCCAGAAAAGCTGGAGGCAGCAGCAAGAGACCCTGTTTTTTTGGAACTCTACGACACGGTAATGTCAAAGTTTGACGAAGAAATGTTAAGGGCCACGACTGGTGCGGCCAAACAAACCTCGGCAAACCAAATGGGCAAATAGCTTATTTCTCAGCTGAATACGCCATCCACAATTCCCTGCCCATATACGCAGGCGGCTTAGGCGTATTAGCAGGAGACATCTGTAAAGAATCCTCAGACCGCGGATTGCCATTGGTCGCAGTCGGATTCATGTATCCTCAAGGCTACTTTCGCCAGCGCATCTCTCCCGAAGGCGACCAACAGGAAGATTACATGCAACTAAACTTTGATGATGCGCCTATTTCGCCTTGCGCTTGGCCATACGGATGTGGCCGCTTATTCCAATTCAACTTGCCGACCGCCAAATTTACGTTAAAGTGTGGCAGGTTCATGTTGGCCGCGTTAACCTGTACCTGATGGATACCAACGTTGAAGAAAACAGTCCTGAAGACAGAATGCTGTCAGCGCGCCTGTACACAGCCGACCAAGAAGAACGACTACGTCAACTAATCGTTCTGGGCGTAGGCGGAGTCCGCGCACTGCGAGAGCTTCACATTGAACCAGTTGTATGGCATGCAAACGAAGACCACACAGCTTTCATGATGCTTGAACGTCTCCGAATAGAGCGAGCAAACGGCGCCTCTTTAGATGCAGCTATCGAAAACGTACGCAGAAGCACAGTTTTCACCACTCACACTCCAGTTTCAGCAGGTCATCATGTTTTCAGCTTTCAATTAATGGACCGCTACTCCCGAAACCTTTGGGAACCTCTTGGAATCGACAGAGAAACTTTCCTAAAGCTGGGACAGTACCAAGGCTTGGAGCCTGAAAAATTCAACCTTACCGCTTTCGCATTTCGTCTATCTGGTCAATCTAACGCCGTATCTAAACTGCATGGCAAGATAACCAGACAAAATGTGGCAGTTCTTTGGCCAGACAAGACAGAAGAACAAGTGCCAATTATATCCATAACCAACGGTGTTCACCTGCCCAGTTGGCAAGCACCAGAAATCAGAGAGCTCTGCGAAAAGTACATTGGTTCAGAATGGCTGCAAAAACAAGATGACGAGAAGATACTTGGAAATGCATTGAAGATATACCTGACGAAGAGTTATGGCAGGTGCGTCAAACATTAAAGACACGATTGATAAATACCATTCAAGACAGAGCTCAGCAACGCTGGACGCAAGACTCAGTGACAACTCAACAAGTGATTGCGATGGGTTCACTGCTTGACCCATACGCTTTAACTATTGCTTTCGCCCGCCGATTCACCGAGTACAAACGACCCTACTTGATTCTATCCGACATTGAACGGCTAAAACGAATAATAACAAATCCAGAGAGACCAGTGCAGATAATTTTTGCAGGCAAATCTCATCCAGCTGATTACCAATCAAAACAACTTCTCAAACAGGTATATCAGGCAGCTTTGGACAGAGGATTTCAAGGACGAATTGCCTTCGTTGAAGACTATGACCTAAATGTTGCACGAGAACTTGTCCGAGGCGTCGATGTTTGGCTCAACACGCCCAGACGACTGCAGGAAGCATGCGGAACCAGCGGAATGAAAGCTTCAATGAACGGCGTAATCAACTTTAGCGTTCGCGACGGATGGTGGGACGAAGCATACAACGGCAAAAATGGGTGGGCAATCGACGATTTTCAGGGAGGCAGCCCTGAGGAAGAAGACAAAAAAGACGCCGAATCACTCTATAACCTGCTTGAAAACGAAATCGTGCCGCTTTACTATGACCGAGACCGCAAGGGCGTACCGCACGATGGATAAAAATGGTTAAAGAAGCAATAAAAACAATCACCCCTGCTTTCAACGCTTGCCGAATGATGAAAGAGTACACTCAAGAAAATGTATTTGCCTGCCGCTGGACAGCAAGAATCAAAAAACAATCAGTTGAGGGAAAAAAAGTTGGAGAAACAAAATAATTTAGCGCAATTATATTTTGACCATGCAGATGCCTTCATGATTGCAATTGGCAGCGACGAAGTCGTCACCGACATAAACAAAAAAGCATGTGAAATTCTCGGTTATTCAAGAGACGAAATTAAGGGCAAAAACTGGTTTGACAACTTTCTTCCAAAAGCAAAAAGGGAAGAGGCAAGACGTCTTTTCCACGACATGCTAACTGGAAATCTTCGCCATGTGCATTCTGAGCATCCAGTTATAACCAAACAAGGAGAAGAGCGAATATTTAACTTTCATAACATACTCGTCAGCGACGAAAAAGGCAACACAATTGGAATACTTAGCTCAGGGGAAGACGTTACAGAACGGAAACGAAAAGAAAAAGTGTCAAAAGAAATTGAGAATCGACTTCAAATTTCACTGGATTACATGATTGAGGGTTGCCAAATTATCGATTATGACTGGCGCTATGTATACGTGAATGAAGCCGCAGCTAAACAGGGGCGCAAGAACCAAAGAAGAACTGTTAGGCTACACAATGATGCAGGTTTATCCAGGCATTGACAGAACAGAAATGTTCAGTCACCTTAGAAACTGCATGACAAATCGTGTTCCACACCAAATGGATAACGAATTCACTTTTCCAGACGGATCCAAAGGCTGGTTTGAGCTTCACATGGAACCAGTGCCGGAGGGAATCTTGATTTTATCCATGGACATCACCAAAAACAAGGAGATAGAGGCGGAACTAAACAAATATCGATACAGACTTGAGCAGGTAGTGGCGCAGCGCACTGCTGAATGTGCAAAGGCAAATGAAGAGCTAACTCGGGAAATTCAAGAACATCAAAAGAGTGGAGGAAGGGCTTAAACTGAGAGCAATGATTCTGGACAACGTGCAGCGAAGCCATATTTCTAGTAAACAATAAAGGCGACTTTGCATATGCAAACGAGGCAGCCTCAAAAGCATATGGCTATAGCCTTGACGAATTCCTCAACATGAACTATTCGTTCACTACTGCAGCCTCAAGATGTGCCCTTAATCGAATCGTTTCTAAGAGACACTCATCAAAAAGCACAGATTGCTCCTGAAATGGTTCACGTAAGAAAGGACAAATCCCTAATGCCTGTAAAAATCAACTGCAGCTTGATAAAAACATCGCATGGACAATTCATCGTGGTTGTCATCCGCGAAATCACCGCTTAACAGGCGATGGTGAAAATGGTGTCCAGCAGCATTCTGACAAAATTCAACAAACTTTTGTCTTCCTTTCGGCAGGTAAACGCTGGATAATTGAAGGCTTCTAGTATTTTATGATTAGAGTTGTGCCGTTTTTGTTCGTTAATGCATAGACGATGGTTATTTGGCTGGGCGAATTAGTTCCAGGATGGAAGTATTGCGGTTGGTTTTGGTTAAAGTTTGATGGTTCGTTTATTTGTGCTGGATTGGATGGTGAAATAATTTGCTGGTTTGGGTTTTGCCAAATGGATGCGTGACCACTTATTTGGTTAAACACTGGATTAGAGCTAATCATCATTATTTGGGGGCTCATTGAATCGGCGCTGGTGGTTTTAACGTAAGCTGAGCCAGTTAGGACTATTTTAGGAGTTACGTATCCAGATTGCAGGTTGACTAAGGCATAAGTGGCGGCTACGCCAGCTATAATTATTAAACTTGTAAGCAAAATTGCAACAGCAACCTTGCTTGGTTTAAGTCCTTTTGGCTTTGGGCTCGATAGCTGATTAATGTTTCTCAGCCTAAGGTCTATTTTTGGATGACCAGACAATATCTGTGGTCGATGAATGATTGGTGATGTAACTAGAAGGTTTGAGGTTAAGCGCATGAATCTGCCTTCGCTGGGTAGATTTTGTAGAGCTGTGGTTATTTTTTTCAATGCGTTTGCTAAGCTGTCGGGTTTTTGCAGGAGTTTTGCTCCGTTTTCGTCAGCCAGCATTTCTCTTTCTCTCTGGCTGTTAAAAAACGCGAAGTATGCCAAGGGGTTGAAGAAGGACACTGCTGTTAGAGAGTTGGATATAATCTTAAAGAAGTAATCGTGATTTTTGACGTGGGCAAGTTCATGTGACGCCACCGCCAAAATTTCCTCTTTATCTAGAACGTTTAGGAGACCTATGGTGAAGACAAGTTTTGTTCTGCGGCCATTCCCCATGGTAAACGCATTGGGGCGCAGGTCTTCTACGAGCGCCAATTGAGGAGTTGAAATGGCTAGTTTCTTTGAGATTTTAGCTATTTCTGTTTGCAGCCAGTCATATTCGTTTGATTCAAGGTTGATTATGTGGAGCAGCTTAGAAGCTATCCAGTCGCCCATCGCAATCGTGGTAACAGCGTAAATTGCTCCTAATGCTAAGCCAGTTACGCAGATAATTCCCGTTATGGAAAGAATCTGGTTTGTTGAATACGCCACCAGCGTCACTGTTTGCAGCGAAGGCGGCTGTATTAGCTGGAAGGGGCTGAAAAGCATGGGTGCTTGAGGGACAGGAACGCTGAAGGTTCCAATTAAATGGTAAGAGACCACTTGCATCGCAGTTTTAGGCGGGAAATGAAAGCATGACGGCGAGTGGAGCAACAATTGGGATTAAGTAAATTAGACTTTTGGTTCTGCTGCTTATAAAGGGGCAAAACTTTATGACTATTTTTATACAAACAAATGATATAGCCAAAGCTATTATTGAATAGTAGAAGTAGGGTTGAAAAACCTGAATGAGAACGTTTTCAAAGTTCACTTCAGTAGCCTCTTCTATGTTGCCTTATTATTTTTGGTTCCTTTTTATTTTGGTAAGTTGCTCTCGAAGTGCATTTTGTTCTTCTTCTCTCATGTCTGTCTCTTCAATTAAGCAACTGGTTACGGCTTCTCCGAAATTTCCAATCAAACTCGCGAGGACCTCACGGACTGCTGATTTTTGGAAGTTTTGTTTTTCAAGTTTAGGCCAGTAGACATAGTAGAGTCCGCCTCTGCCTTTTTCTATTTTCCTGTCTAGTAAGTCTTTCTCGAAGAGCCTGTCCATGGTAGACATGACGGTTGTGTAAGCTATTTTCTTGGTTTTATTTAGTGCTACATGGATTTCTCTGACAGTTATGGGTGTTTTTTTAGAACCCCATATTGCCTCCATGATGTTAGATTCCAGTGGACCGAGAAAGGCTTCTAATGCTTTGCCTTCTATGTTGTATTGTGAGAATCCTGGTTTTTTCTCGTCAGTCATAGTTTGCAACCGCATTACTATCACCTGTAGTAGCTCTTTAAGCTTTCGAAAAAAAGTTCACTTGTTTTTCAACTTTGTCCAATTACAAAAAAAGAAAAAGGAAAACTTGCCAATTCTACGAAGATGTTCCGGTGCTGGTGGGTGCAGGGCGAGCGCCTAAGACTACTGATATGTCAGTGTTTTGGTTGTTTCGTACAACTGTAATGTTAACAGTTTGTCCGGGCAAGGTGTATTCTTCAAGGTATGTTGATAGGTCGTCCGAGTTTCTGATTCTTGAGCCGTTAATAGCAATTATGACGTCGCCGCCTGTGGTGACGGTGTTTCCGTCTATTGAGGTTTGTGTTGTGCCTGCTTTGATGCCTGCTTTGTCTGCGGGTCCGCCGCTTGTTACTTGCTGGATTAGAACGCCGTATGTGACCTTTATTCCTGCTTGGGTCGCGATGTCATAAGTCATGTCTGCGCCAGTTATGCCCAAGTATGGATGTTGGCTGTATGCGCCGTTATCTGCTAAGTCTTTGACTTCTCGCAAAATAGTGTCTGAGGGTATGGCAAAGCCCAAGCCTTGCGAGTTACTGACTATTGCTGTTGTTATGCCGATTACTTGACCTTCATAGTTGAGTAGGGGTCCGCCTGAGTTGCCTGGGTTGATGGCGGTGCTTGTTTGGATGATGTCAGCTATGGCGTATCCGTTTGTGGTGTCTTCGGTGATTGTTCTTCCTAAGGCGCTGATTATTCCTGTAGTCATTGAGCCTGTTAATCCGTAGGGGCTGCCGATTGCTATGACTTGATCTCCGACTTGTAGGCTTGATGAGTTGGTAATTGTTAATGGGACTAATTCAGTTTGTGGCGCGCTAGTTGAAAGTACAGCTAGGTCTGAGTATGCGTCTGAGCCTAGCACTTTGGCGGTGTAGGTGTTTCCATCTTGGAAGGTAACTGTAATGTTTACGCCGCCGTCGACTACATGGTAATTTGTGATTATGATGTCTTGGCCGTTTAGGTCATAGATAAATCCTGAGCCTTGAACTTGTGAATAGTATGGTTGGTTGAATATGTTATACTGCAGTTTGGAAGTCTTGGATGACTACGACTGAAGGTTCCGCCTGCTGATATATCTGTGAAAGTGAGAGTGTTGTTGGCTGAGGTTAGCGTCGGTTTGAGGTGGTTGAGGGAGTTGAGCTTGTGCTTGATTGGTTTGCTGGTTTGAGGTGCTTGGGGTTTGGTTTTGTTGGCTGTTACTGTTGGAGGCTGATTGGGTGCTCAATGTAGTATCCAGCTATTCCGGCTGTTAAGCATGGCTATGATGAGTATTGTGACTATGAAAATGGCAAGTTTATGTTTTTTGGTTTTTTGGGTGGGGTTTCCGTTGGTTTTGTCTCCTTGTAAGTTCTTGTGCTACTATCTTTGGTAGTAGCTTTGCCATATAAACTATTATTCCAATTCGTACCCAATTTTTCTTCTTTAAGAACAAGCGTGCCTGATACAAATGAAGTTTGGAGCTGAGTGGATTTCTATTCTCTAGTAGGAGCTACTACCTTAAATAGTAGCAGTTGCAATAGATACACAAGAAAAACTCGCGAGGCAACAACATGATAAACAACAATCGACCAATAAGACAATTACTTAACATGGCTAATCATAGGAACAAAAGGCGGCAAAACCCGAGCCCGAATAATCAAAGCACTAAAAACAAACCCACAAAACTCAAACCAACTAGCCACATCCTTAAAGTAAACTACAAAACAATTAGACATCACCTTACAATTCTAGAAAAAAACAAATTAGTAATCTCCGCCGGAAACCACTACTCCACAGCGCACTTCCTTTCAGAACTTATGGAAGAAAACTATGACTTATTCGAAGAAATAACAAATAAAACCGGAGAAACGCGCAAAAGAACAATCCAAGTGGCACAAAGATAACAGTTAAAGCGACATTCGTGCATGGAGCCCTGAAAGCTTTATTGTAGCCACAAGGTTCTGGAAATTCTGATATTTTCCACATTAATCTTTAATACCTAAACAGTTTAGGCTAAGTCAAAGAAGGAAGGAAAACTGTCCAACATTAAAATATGCTGCCCAAAATGTGGTTCATCAGCGGTCGAAAAAAACAAAAATCAAGAATATCGTTGTAGTCAATGTGGAGAAATCTTTTATTTTGTTACTCCAGAATGTGGTTCTCAAACTAATTTAGAAAGATACAAACTTTGATGCTAAAACTCTGCGGGACTTTAAGGATTGGATAGTTGTCTCATTTGGGTCTCAATAAAATCTGCAATTCCACTGTTCACTATACTTTCTGGGGTCTTCCTGCTTCTTCAAACCTTTCTTTACCACATTTTGGGTTGCGGAGGGTCGGACTGGACTTACCCCTTCAAACGGGTATCCATTTTGTTTCAGGTAAGCTTCCCTGTACCATAATCCTAACGGGGGAAACCTGAAGATCGATGAGTCAGAATGAGAATGGAAGTACGAGTAAACTAAGGTAACAACGGTTATTTGAATTTTCAACCAAAAAGTTCAATTTCATACTCAAAATGACAATATTTAGAGTCAAGTTCGTAATCTAGACCGATCCAGTTTAAAGAACCTTCCATCATTTCTCTTCCTCGCCTTAACATGCTTCCTTCTATGCTCTTCAGACTGAACCCAATTTTGTTTTGTTCATTTGCTATTTTCGCCGATTGGGCAGTCACATTGTCCCAAGCGCCGATTTCCTCATCAACCAGCCTCAAGCCTTCCGAATCAGAGTAAGTCCTGAAGAAATGCGCTCCTTGTTCGTTCAGAATAAAAACTTTAGCAAGATTGGCTTGCTCAAGTTGACTAAAGTTCAGTTTCACCTGAATTCGGTTTCGGTCCATAATATAAGTGACAATGACTAGTGCCCTTGTATGGGCTTTTCATAAAGCTTGACTTTATTCCAAACTTAAAAAATAAGCCTCTCACAATTAGAACTGGTCGAACAAGACGCTTATGCCTCTGATACTGCGAGCAAAAAAAGTCAGATAACGTTCGAATTCCGGGAATTTTAAGTTTGAAATTTCGGAATCTATCTCTGGCAACCAAATCCATAAGAAACTCTTTTCGAATTTCGACAATGTTTCCCCGCCTACGAACATAAAGGGAGGATGAGCCTGAAAAGACTGTTTCATCAGAGTATTTAGCAATCGGGACCCCAAACCCTGTTCCTTCCCCGATAACGTCAGTTCCATTACATAGAAGAATCAAGCCCTTTTGCAAGCCGGCTATTTTCATGTTTTGTGGATTAGTATTAGAATAAACTTTGAGAGAAACAGAATCCGAAATGGTGAAAGTATGTTGATTGGCTTCCAAGAAAGGCGAATTTTCATTTTCATCTGACATTTCCAGCATGCCGAAACTTTCCTTTAAACGTTCTTCAAGTTTCAGCGATCATTCTATTTAATTATTCTCTATTCTACTAAGCAAGATTTGAAAATGGATTCAAACGACTATAGTTCGACTAGCAGCTGGTCTTCTTCTGTTCTGCAATTATACGTACGTAACTGTTTTCCAGCTGGTCCTCTAATCACTAAACCATTTGTAATATTGAAACGGGAGCCATGCCACGGGCACTGCAGAATATCATTTTTTAGCTTCCCTTCAACAAGAGATGCTCGAAGTCTGTTTATTGTGGGCATGTTCCTTTGGAGGAGATGGCTGAAATCTTGAGACGAGCTGGGTACGTCGTTAGTGGTCCAGATGGCTAATAGCAAAAAGGTTTTTCATGCCGCTTCTATGAACGTTCACGTTAACTAACACCAATTTACCAGAAAAACACGTTGAGAAAGAGTTAGACAGAATTCAATTCTATCTGGAGTGGGATTGAATGGGCCTGACCGGATTCGGACCGGCGACCTTCTGCACGTCAAGCAGATGTCCAAGGGCAAATGCAAAAGTTTTATTACGTTATCCGTGGGATATTAACGTGGGATGATGAACAACGTCCACGTCAAAGGTTGACCAAAAACACAGAATCGTTATAGACAAGCAAACTCGGGCATTTACTCACATCAAAGCAGGGGATATCGTAATCATTGAGCCGATTGACAATCATAGTTTTAAGGTAAATGTAGTAGTGGATTTTTCTGGTAAGCTTGAGGATGACCCAGCCTGGCAAGCAATTCGCAAGCCAGCCAAAATCAAGAAGTTTATTCCTCCAGAGAAGCTTGAGGAGATAATGGAGGAATCTTCGCGGGAATGAAACAGGCTGAATCAAAACCGCTTGCATTAATCGATTCAAACGTCTTGGTCTATGCGCTAGTTACAAATTATCCAACAGTGCAACTGCATGAAAAGTGTGTCGCACTACTAGAAAAAGGGCTCAAAGGCGAATTAAACTACGTACTAGCGCTAAATCCAATAATAGTAGCTGAAGTTTTTTCGGTAGTTAGAAAAATGTTGACTTGTGACGAGGCAGAGTCAAGAGTGGGTTCACTTCTACGTTTAAGACGGCTCGCCTTTCTCACTATTTCAAAGGAAGCTTGCCAATTATCAATTCAGTGGGCAAAAGAAAAAAACATACCTGTAAACGATGCCCTGATAGCATCCTCCGCAACACAACACGCAGAACTGATTTACACAATGGATGAAGAACACTTCACAAAACTCAAAGAATACGGAATAAAGTTTGTCAACCCAGCAAAGTGACGAGGAAAAGTTGGTTTGGTGGGCCGGACCGGATTCGGACCGGCGACCTTCTGCACGTCAAGCAGATGTCCTAACCAGGCTAGACGACCGGCCCACGGGTGGTTATGTTTTTATGGTGTTTGTCTATATAGGCGCTTCGTCTTTTCTTTTGTGTTGCATATTCAAAATTCTCGCTTCTATTAATCTATTTCTTAATTACGTTTGGCGAAAATGGATACTGCAAACACAGTTACTTAAATAGTAAGTTTTAAGCTACATGATGCATATATGAACTAAAAGGCGAAAAGGGCTATGGCAACCGATGAAGTGATAACCTTACTTGTTGATTTCATCAATAATAACTCTAACGTTGGCGACGTTCAATGGGACCGACGCATGAGTCCACGGTTATTCTTTAATCCATACTCTGAGAATTTTGAAGAGCGAAAAATCATAGCTCACTACTTTCTGCTCGCAGCCTCCTTACTTGACGATACCGTGGTAGGTTACCCTGAAAACGGCAGAATGCTGCTCGGGTACCTCCATGAAGCTTTCGGCATCAGTTTTTTAGATATTAAAAAAGCACATATTTTTGAAGAAGAAATCGTGAAATCTGATTTTTACTATGACTTAGGACCGAACAAAAAAGCGGCGTCAGAAATCATGGCATCCGTCAACACATTCGTTAAAATGCAAGCGGAAAAAAACCTGTTAAAATACGCTCAAAAATTCAGCAAGCCTAAAGATTTCGTCGAGGACATCTCAAAAAACATCAAAGCATTCAGCGGACCACACGTTGATAAAGCGTGGATTTACATGCGGTGGATGGTGCGTCCTCATCCTGACCTGCAAATTTACGACCATTTTTTGCCTGAAGACCTCTATGTTCCATTAACCAAAGAAAATGCCAACGTAGCTGCCAGCTTAGGTGTAATAGACTCAGCTTCGCCATCACTCTGGAGAGACGAACAAACGGCTGCGATAGCAAGGCAAAAAATAACTGAATTTGCCAAACAGCTTTTTCCTAAAGATCCTGCGAAGGTCGATTACCCATTTTTCCTTTTAGGCAGGTGGCTAAGGCAAAAAACGCTAAATCGGTACACATTGAAAACCGCGCTTGATTTTCTTGACCGCATGCAAAAAATAACTGGGCAATCCCAAGCTTACTACCAGAAAATGAGCCGCTACAAAAGCGGATGGGAGAAGAAAACTGCTCTTACTCTTTTGAAAATGCACATCCCCTATGGCTACGAAACAATTAGCTTTCCTTTGCCGAATAACGAGGTTTATACTCCTGACTTTATTCTGGAAAAGAAGGTTCAGGGAAGAAAAATAGTTCTTGAACCCCACTTTGAAATGACCAAAAAGCAAGCCCAAAAATACGCGTTATTCAAGAGAACCTATGGTCACCAGTTCCTGTTGATTCTTTTGCTGAAAAACGATTTAATTTCTATGTATCATCAACGGAAAATATTGACTGACGACGTATGCGACGACGTCTGGCCGATTGAGTTCATCCATTTGCTGGCTGAGAAGATCAGAAGAGGCACCTACGGCGAATAATTCCATACATCATCATTTTTTGTTTAACATATGTTTTTGAGCTTATTAATTAAGCAGCGTAGCCTTGTATTGCTGACGGCAAATGGAGCAGGACACTTTCAAACCCATTGTAGTCTGGCTTATTCTTAACGGAAAAACAGAAGAAGCACTCACTCTGCTTGCAAAAAACTACAAAGTGAATGTTCCGAAACTAAAAGTCGGTTTACCGAAAGGACACAAAATCACAGCCTTCGGCTGCTACACCTCTAAAAACCAAACCATTTCCGTTCTAAACAGCGATGTGCTGATGAACCCCTTTGTCATAATTCACGAGTTTTATCATCACCTGCGCAGCAAAGCGGTGGATAAAATCCACAGGGGCACAGAGAAAAACGCTGACAAATTTGCCATAGAATTCATTCAAGCCTACAACGCCTACGCACTCAGGGGAGCAGCTACTCCTTAGCTACCTCTACTTCTGATAATTCCAGCCAAGGTTTTTGAGCAAATAAGATTCGATGAAAAAGTCTGTGACAATTGGCACTTGTACGGAGTTGACTATTCATTAGCTGCCGCCAAAAAAGGTTACGAAGCATGCGTTTTGCCTAATCCAGTGTTCCACTTGGCAATCAGTAAAATGAGCAAATACTACCAAACTTTGACTAAACTAACTATGAAACATCAAGACGTCAGAGTAATAAACACTACATTAGGGGTTGTGGTTTACTAGACCTGGACTACTTAAGTTGTCCTTAGGTTTAAGCAAACAAGCGAAACAACTTTAATTAAAAAATTATTTAAACTGGAGCGATAGAGAGAGCGCGCTTAGCGTTATGCTAATTTTTTGCTGCCTTGCCCTGGGCTCGCTGCGAAAACTTCATTAATTTTTATCAAGCCCACACTTTTCATTGGCATTTTATGTTCAGCCATCTTCTTCGCGAAGTTATCAAATAGCTGGACCTGAAGTTTGGAAGCCGTCAAACGTGCCTTTCAATTGATAGGCGGTAGCGGGCGCTTTAAAAACGGTTACGTCAACATTCTTGTTCTTCTCAAGATTTTGTTTTGTATGTATGATGAAAATCTCCGCAAAAGCTATTGTGTCATCGCTGATAGGCACGATACTATAAACTGGCACTGCATTAGGCATTCCTTTTTCGTCTGCTGTAGCCAATATTTTAACTGAATCAGGAGCATTTAGAACCTCAACAACTTCTTTAGGAATATTTACCATTATATCACCAAATTGCATGTGAGTACTTTCAAGTAATAAACCTTTGTTAACTCATTATTAACTGCCATTTAAACATTTCAAATGCTAGCGTCTTACCAACATTCTTCAAAAAATATCGGACGGGGCAGCATGCTACTCCTTAGTTACCTCTAACTGCAATTTTTCCCCCAGAGAATTATACACAGCAGGATCCTGCACACCGGCGTAGGGGTAACCCACAATCATGAGGATCCGTCCGAAGAAATGGTTAATATCCACATCCGAAGGGGATTTGTTACCTGACGGATGCGAATGAACTGTTCCCACCATGGAGAAATCCATCGGCAGCAAATGAAGCTGATAATTAGCAAACCCCTGCCCATAAGTTGCCAAAGGCGGAATTACAAGATCAACTATTCGAATAGTGTCTTTAACTTTTTTGCCTCTAAGCATCAAAAGCGTCTCCCTTGGATAAAGATGCTTTGCGCTGTCAAAAATCGCATCTAATAATTCTGGCTCATAGGACACAGCTGAAGTTTTTGCCATGAAACGCCCATACGCTTACAGCTTTATTACCTTTACTGAGTTAACATCAAGCAATAAACAGAAATAAACAACCAGACTCATTACAGTAAAAAGAGCCGAGGTGGCAGAGTGGTTAACGCGCGGGCCTTGAGAGCCCGTGGACCTTCTGGTCCGCATGGGTTCGAATCCCATCCTCGGCGCCTTTTATTTTCTTTTTGAGAATAGACAGTATATAAAATTGTAAATTGTGCGGCAATTTGGAGCAAAGCTTTTAAATTTGTGGAGAAAGGGAACGCTAACAGGGAAAAAGGATGGGCTCTACGTGGTGACATTAAACGTTGTTGGACATGGAATTTTAGGCGCATTGATTCCTGGCTTTCCGAGTCAACGTTTAAACTTATTCTTATTTGACGCTGCTAAAACATATAGTTTAATGGTCAAGAGAAAAATATGATATTACTCGATTACTTAATTTCTATAATATGGTTTTCACCTTTTCTGTATATTTTTGTCTTAGGAATAGGAAAAATTCTTAACAGGACAAGAAAATCCGCTCTCTTGAAGCAGAAAGGATAGGTTGACAAAAAAGTTGAAAAAATCATATTTCAAATACCTACGATTGGTAATGTTAAATCAGTAAATAGGATATTTGAAGCAGTAAAAAACTATGCTTTGGCTGTGCCCTTGGAGACATGGATAATTATTGAAGAGTGGGATTCACATAAGACTGAATATGTATGCGATAGGATTGTTGTTGTTCCTAAAGATTTTGTATGTGAAGACTTGTACAAAAGTCGTGCATTAGAATACGCTCGCAGGCTAAGACAAAATCTGGTTGAAGAAAATAAGCTGGGACCAAACTACTTGTTACTCCAAGGTGACGATGATGCGTTGCCAAGCCTTGAGTTCATAAAAGAATGCTTAACGGTTAAAGCAGACATTCATCATTGGAACACTTACTCCTAAAGTACAAAGCATTTGGAGCACTATTCTTGACTATGAACGGTGCGTTGCATGTGGTGTCTTCTGCAATTTTTTTACCAATTTTGGACAGCCACTTTGGGCACACGG